>NZ_CH902606.1:490379-497057 GCF_000153005.1 Vibrio sp. MED222
TACTTGGTGCTCGCCATGCTGTGGTGCTTAAGCATCGAACCAAAGAAGTTATCCAGTCGATGAGATTCAAGATCGGACTCTAACGCCGTTAATCGCTCAATCAATGTGTCGCCGAGTTGATTCTGCTCGTAGTGCGCTTCAAGGATTGAATGACATTGGCTTTGTGCTTTAAGCCACTTCTCTTCATCTTTGTATAAACCGACAGCTTGTTCAACAAACTCGTCGATATCATCAGCCACTGCGCCCGGCCATTGCAATTCTCCTTGTGGTAACATGCCTTCGCTGCCGATTTCACTCGTCACGTTCGGAGTTTGTAACTTCATCGCATCAAGCAACTTGCCTTTAATGCCCGCGCCAAATCGGAGTGGTGCAACACACACACGAGCTTGCTCCATCACTTCTTGAGCGTCTTTCGCCCAACCTTTGATATGGAAACCGGTTTTAGGGTTGTGCAAAGCCGTTGCTTTCGGCGGCGGATAAGATCCATAAATATGAAGTTCGGATTCAGGTAACTGCTTGCGAATCTTCGGCCAAATCTTCTGTAACTGAAGCACAGCATCCCAGTTCGGTGCGTGTCTAAAGTTACCTATCGTCATGAAATGCTTACGTTCTTCAAAGCTTTTCGTGCTTTCAGGAAGTGTATTAAGATCAACCATGAACGGCAAATGATGAAGCAGTTTTGGATCGATATTGAACTCAGATTGAAGCAGATCCATCTCGTAGCTTGAAATGATCAACGAAAGATCACAGCGTAAGATTGCGGCAATTTCACGTTTCGCTAAGTCACTGTACAAATGCGCTTTGGTCAGTTCAGCCTCTTTCTTAACCGCTTCATGGCGCGCGTTACGTAGGAACTGTAAGTCTTCGGTATCCAGTAATTTAAAGGCATTCGGACATACTTTCTCGACACGCCAACCAAACTGCTCTTCCATCATGAAACGGTCAAACATCACGACATCGGGTTGCAGCTCTTCGATGTACAGGTCAAAGCTATCGCAATTTAACTGTATAGATTGGCTCGTGATGCCCTCTTCAGAGAGATCGATCATGTGCTCGGTTTCTTGAGCTGGCGTTGCAAATTCAACGGACCAACCTTGTCTCTTGAACAGGCGTAAAAGAGACATCATATGGCTGCCAGCCGCCGATGAATTCGGTTCTGGCCAAACGTAGCCAATTGCTAAAACTTTCTTCAAAACACTTCCTAAGAAATAACAAAAGGGACGAGATCAGTCCCTAATTAAACGAGCACTATGGTGGTCGATTTATATCATGGGGCGAATCCGACTTAAAAGGCGAACTCGTACCATACTCCGCTACTCACTTTCTGAGTTAGGCCGCGTTTTACAGTGTAAAATGGCTCTTTCTAAAAGCTCTAAAGCAGATTTATCCGCTTCTGGCAGCTTAGCGTCCGATTGGCCTAACGGTTCAACTCGGCTACCCCATTTAATATGACCAGCGCCCCAAGTTAAACCGGCTCCGAATGCCGCCACAAGGATGTTTGAGTTAGGTTTAACAAAACCTTGCTCTAATGATTCACACAGTGCAATTGGCACAGTCGCTGCGGATGTGTTGCCGTAGTTTTGGATGTTAACAAACGCTTTCTCGCGCTCAATACCCGCCATATCACACAAGGTCTGGATGATTCGGATGTTGGCTTGGTGCGGAATCACAACATCGATATTGTCGGTTGAGATGCCAGTACGGCTTAATACTGTGTGTGCCGCAGCGCCCATGCCTTTCACTGCACGCTTGAAGATTTCTTTACCTACGAAATCAAAGTCCCAGTAGCCATTATCTGCAGCAAAGCGATCCATAGAAGTACCGAATTTTGGTACCGCTAAAATGTCACGGCCTTCGGCGTCACAACCGATTTTCGCTTCTTGTAAGCCAACCTGCTCTTCAGTGCGAGATAGAACCACAGCACCTGCGCCGTCGCCAAATAGAACCGCAGTATCACGCTTGGTCCAGTCGATGAAGAATGAAAGACGTTCTGCACCCACAACAATGGCATTGCGGTAGTTGCCCGCTTGAATCAGTCGAGTTGCGGTTTCAACGCCATAGATGAAGCCAGTACACGCTGCGTTAAGGTCGAAAGCCGCTGCGCTCTTGATGCCTAGGTTCTGTTGAACTTTAGACGCAGTATTTGGAATAAGGGAATCTGGGCTGCACGTCGCGATGATCACGAGGTCGATATCTTCGGCAGTAAGACCAGCACACGCCATTGCGTGTTGAGCAGCAACAGTCGCTAACTCAGAGGTATTTACATGACTGATACGACGGTTTTCGATACCAGTTCGAGTTCGAATCCACTCGTCAGACGTATCAATGAAAGTGCTTAGATCATCATTGGACAGCACGGCTGGTGGTAGACACTTTCCCCAGCCAGTAATTTCGGCGTAAAATTTTGTCATCATTTACCTATTTATTGTTTGTTTTTATTTAAGTATCGTATTCTAGTTTTAAACAGTATAAGCGCTCCGTGCGTGATTCGTAAATCGCGTTAGACACGGAGTTACAATAAAAAGAGAAAGTTATGTCTACATTCAACACACGTTGCCCTTCTTGTAATGGCGTAAACCGAGTTCCTTCAGAAAAAATTTCAGAAAGCCCAACCTGCGGTAAATGCAAAACAGCATTGCTCGATGGCGCTCCTATCGAGGGAACGTCACTTAATTTCCAATCTATTTTGAATAGTTCACAGCCAGTGGTTGTCGATTTCTGGGCAACATGGTGCAACCCATGTGTTGGCTTTGCGCCAGTGTTCAGTGACGTTGCTAAAGAGCGTTCAGGAGATATTCGATTCGTTAAGATTGATACTGAAGCTCAGCAACAGCTTGCCGCGATGTACCAAATCAGAAGCATTCCAACCGTGATGGTGTTTAAAGATGGTAAACGTGTCGATACGATTAACGGTGCATTACCAAAAGGTCAATTTGATCAATGGCTTAATCAAGCTCTAACCAAGTAACACTATTATTTAAGCTATCGTTTAAGCGATTGAATTAACTTTTGCTTTATTCTAAGTAAGCACACAAAAATAGGTTAGAGAGTCTTATCAAACAAAGACTATCTAACCTACTGTTTTATTTATGGTTATCACTCAACTTCTTGAATTAAACCACAGCTTCGCCTTTCGCTCGAATACTAGACTCTTGCTTACCTAGTCTGTATTCCTTTTTGATTTGATCTGCGACTTTTTCGGCAATCATAATGGTTGGCGCGTTTGTGTTTGCCCCAATCAATGTCGGCATCACAGAAGCATCAATAACTCTTAAGTTATTCAACCCATAGACTTTCAGATTGTTATCTACCACGGCTAATGAATCACTGTTAGGGCCCATTTTACAGGTCCCGACTGGGTGATACTGAGTGTCTGCACGGTTGCGAATATCTTGCTCGATAGCCTCGTCATCACTGGCGTCTACTGGGTAGAAAGCATTACCACGGATGTCGTCAAACGCCGAACTCTCTAACATTTGATACTGCTTCTTCCAGCCCTTAATCATTATCTCCATATCTTCAGGATGACTGAAAAACGCAGGATCGATCTTAGGCGGATCATAAGGATCATTACTATTGAGCGTTACGCTGCCGTTGCTTTTCGGACGCAACAAGGTGACATGAGACGTAAAACCATGACTGGTATGGATTTTTCTTGCATGGTCATCGACAACAGCGACCACAAATACAAACTCTAAATCCGGCACCGCGATATGATCTTCGGAACAAAGAAAACCTATCCCCTCTGCAAAATTACTGCTCATCTTGCCACGGCGTTCTTTGTGCCATAGCGGCAGAGCTTTGGTCATTTCAGAGGCCATTTGTAGCGAGATACCAAAAGTTTCACGCTTTTCACTGCACTTGTACGAATGCACCAAGTCGATATGGTCTTGGAGGTTCTTGCCCACTCCAGGCAACTCATGAACCTGCTCGATGTCATGCGCCTCCAAATCGTCTTTAGCACCGACACCAGACAGTAATAACAACTGGGGAGAACCAAATGCACCAGCAGATAGAATCACCTCTTTGTTACATTGGATCTGATAACGCTGTCCGTTAAAGCCATATTCGACTCCGACCGCTTTCTTACCTTCGAACAAAACTTTATGTGTGGTTGCTTTGGTCACGACCGTAAGATTTGGTCTCGAAAGGTTTGGCGTTAAGTAAGCCTTGGCAGCACTGCACCGTTCGCCATTCAACTGGGTTACCTGCGTCGGCATCGCCCCAAACTGAGCAGCACCGTTGATGTCTTCATTACGGGGAACCCCTATCGACTCACACGCCGTTAAGTAACGTTCCAACATCGGACTTGGCGATCGAAGGTTAGCCACGTTCAGAGGACCACCTTGGCCGTGAAACTCATCTTGGTGAACTTCGTTATTTTCCGCTTTCTTAAAGTAAGGCAAACACGAATCATAGTTCCAACCTGCATTACCCAAGCTTTCCCATGTATCGTAGTCGGAACGGTGTCCACGTGCGTACATCATGGCATTGATAGAGCTAGACCCACCAAGTGTCTTACCTCTTGGTTGATAACCTTTACGACCATTCAAACCCGGCTGTTCAACGGTCTCAAAGGCCCAGTTGTTTAGCTTAGTTGGCATCATCGCGGCTATACCTACGGGTGTATGGATTAATGGGCTTGTGTCTTTACCACCTGCTTCCAATAGGCAAACCGTGACATTGGGATCTTCAGACAGCCTTGCAGCCATTACACATCCTGCCGAGCCCCCGCCAACAACAATAAAATCATAACTATCCATTTGCCTATCTCCATTGGGTGTAACTCTCGTTTACGCTATTGCCGTGATTGATAACACCATACGAATGAACATTTTACGCAGGTATTTGTAATCATCAAGTTGAACACAACACCATTCCTCTCTGGCCTGCTCTACGACGTTACGTATGTTCATGAAGCACCAATGAGCTTAACTTTCTTCGCTTGAATTATCGTGATGATCAACAACCATCACGGATGACCTACGCGGATGATTGTATCGCTTACAAAACCATAATGAACATAATCCTAATGGCTTTTTGACCGCATAAAATCTCGCCAAATCGTAAATTCCGCTATGGTATTTTAGCTCAAGATCTCGATAAATTTCTTTTATCTTAACGACTATTTTTATTCGTTTTACCCAATTCAGTTTCTCCCCCATAGTCGCGGAAAATTCATCGTTTCTTTCACTATTTAGAGGCTCCTGCATTGGACAACATCCAACCAACAACTCGCATAACTGTTCCGGTTATTGCATTGTCTTTTTACGCGATCGCTTCAGGCTATTTAATGAGTTCATTACCATTAATGTTGTCTGAGTATGGCTTAGACAAAACTCTATCGAGTTGGTTGGCGAGTGCATTCTATGCAGGGCTTTTAGCCGGTACGTTATTGATTGAACGTGCGATTGCACGTGTTGGTCACAGAGATGCGTTTGTTATCGCTCTGGCTATTTTTATCGTAACGATCCTTGTGTTACCACTCATCCCACATCAAGCGGTATGGTTATTAGCCCGCTTTGTCGCTGGTGTAGCGGTTGCAGGTATCTTCGTGATTGTAGAGTCTTGGTTAATGAGCGGTGACGAATCTCAGCGCGCGAAACGCTTAGGCGTTTACATGTGTTCGCTATACGGCGGCTCTGCCGTTGGCCAACTCGGCATCGGTTACCTTGGTATTACAGGTGGCGTACCTTTCATTGCAATGTTCACCTTGTTGTTTGGTGCAATCATTGTGTTGATGTACGGACAAGCGACAGCACCACAAATTCACGATGCGCAGTCTTTATCATTAAAGCAAATCAGCAAACTGAGCCACAGCGCTTTGATTGGCTGTATTGTATCTGGATTAACACTTGGATCTATTTACGGGCTGATGCCTGTTGAGCTTGCTCAACGCAACATCGCACATCAAGATATTGGCGGTTTGATGGCGTTAGTGATTATGGGTGGTATGGCCGTTCAACCAATGGTGACATGGTTATCTCATCACATAGGACAAGTGTTATTGATGGCGCTGTTCTGCTTACTAGGGGTTGCAAGCATTGGTGTACTAACGATTAACCATGATTTTTATGTTCTTGGTATGAGCTTGTTTGTGTTAGGTATGGCGACTTTTGCACTTTACCCAATCGCGATTAACTTGGGTTGTCGTAACTTAGACCCGAGCTACTTGGTCTCAGTGACTCAGGTTATGTTGTTGTGTTACAGCATCGGTTCAGTCGCAGGACCATTGGTTGCAGATAGCTTTATGGATTCACAAGCGGGATTATTCACTTACCTGTTCGCGTCTCTACTCGCTACAACGATCTACATGTTGATTGCTAGCTTAAAACGCTCTCCTCTACAGATTGCAGGCGAGTAAGTTCGAATGACAACTATCCTCCTCAGGTAGGATAGTTACCTCTAGAGCTCTTAGTTATGACTTTCCGTCTAACGAAGAGCTCTTTTTGTTTGATGACTTCTGAGCAAAAGTCGACAAAAGCATCAATACTAAAAATAGAGGTGTTCTTCAGGTTAAGGCTGAAATATGTAGCCTTCACCAGTAATGGTAATGATTAGGCCATCCCCGAATAGTGATCTGATCTCAGATATCGCAACAATCACTGACGAGTTAGTGACTGACCCATTCTCCCAGCCAATCTTCTTCAATTGCCCGACACTGAACAATTTCCCTCG
>NZ_CH902606.1:498068-613833 GCF_000153005.1 Vibrio sp. MED222
CTTAGTTGATCAACTTGCTGCGTGGTGATAGGTCGAAGAGCGTCTTGGTAACTCGATTAAGCTGCTCTTCGCTGATAAACACCCTTTGAGCCATACCAGCTACTGTCCATGGTTGATGCAGACTACTTTCAATTTCATTATAGAGCGCTTGAACACGAGCGGTGGTGCTTGTTGATTTAGGTTCAAAACCCGTCAACGTTCGGACTATTTCACTCAAGAGTAACTTACGGTAACTGGCTCGGCCCCCTATCTCAAAGTAAACCAAGTTCATTAATGACCAGATCTGCTCACACTCTCCAAAAGGCACAATCCCCTGACCTAAACTTGCTATGTGTTGCCACTGCTTAGTATCGGGGGTCAACATCCACGCCATTTTCCAATAGTTATATTGCGGATCGAGTTCAAAACGAAATGGGGTTCCGGCAGGAAGAACCACCAGCGTATACGGTGTAATCGCTTGTACTGATGTCGTGGTTGTTAGAATGCCGCCACCTTCCATAGTGAAAATCAACGTATGAACATTAACGGATTCTCGCTCAACCCAATAACCATCGTATAGTTTTGCCATACCGCCCATATAGACACCAAAGCTTTTCATCTCTGGGATATCTTCAACGGTCAAAAAACGTTCTTTGCAATGTTCCGCGAGAAAAACATCATCTTGCCACGTTGATTTAGGCTCCATGGTATCAATGACGGATTCGCACAGGTTTTGTTGTTTTTTAAACATGTTGTTACTTCGCTCAAATCACTATAGTTCTGCCATAAATCGGAGAGCTTATGACAACTAACATCAACCCTAACTCATCTATGAATAACAAGCCAGAGAGCATATTACCACGTATCGTTAAACTTGGTTTACCTGTAGCTTTGCAAAGTGCGCTGGTTGCTATTCTTGCCCTTGCTGACGTCTTGATGGTCAGTGATTTTGGTATGGAAGCAGCAGCCGCTGTGGGAATCGCATCAAAATGGCACTTCGTTGCGATTATGATTATGGCAGGGTTGGCCTCAGCAAACGGTACATTAGTTGCTCAATACTGGGGAAAGAATGACCGAAAAAGTGCACGTACAGTGTCATCCATCGCGATGGTGTTTGGTTTAAAAGTTCTGCTGCCTGTTACAGCAATCATCACTCTTGGTTCTCAGTTTTTAATGATGTTGCAAACTAGCGATCAAACCGTGATTGAGCTTGGAGCGACTTACCTATGGTATGGGTTCCCTGTTCTACTTCTAACTCACATTGTTGTAGTGGTAGAAGCAAGCATGCGCTCATCAGGTGACACCGTAACTCCACTATTGTTAGGTGGTATTACTATTGCACTCAACATTGCGCTTAACTTCGTTCTAATTAAAGGGGCTTTTGGCATTCCAGCAATGGGCGTTGCAGGTGCTGCATTGGCGACAACCTTAGCGCGATTGATTCAAGTGGGCTTAATGTATAGCTACATGCGTGTGCGTAAACACTGGCTGCTAACCACCCCAAGCTCACCGCACCGTCCATCACTGTGGCTTTCTTACCGTCGTATTGCGTTGCCGCTAACGATGAATGCCGTGTTGTGGGCAATGGGTACCATGGCGTACCAAATGATCTTCGGTCACATGGGCACAACAGAGCTTGCGGTGTTCTCGATGCTCGCGCCGTTCGAATCGCTGTGTTACTCGATCTTCTTTGGTATCTCCGTAGCGTGTTCAGTATTGCTTGGCCATTCGCTGGGCCGTGATGAATTTGATGATGCTATGAGCATGGGTCTAACATTCATTAAAGCCGTCGTTGGCTTTGGCGCTCTCGTTGGCTTGCTACTGTTTATGGGTAAAGAGCATGTACTATCATGGTTAAACCTTTCTACAGATGCATTGTACCCGCTTGCTTCGCCAGCAATGATGATCATGTGTTTTGCAGTGGTGATTCGTATGCTCAACATGGTGATCATTAACGGTATTATTCGTGCTGGTGGTGATAACGCTTTCTGCCTTCGCATGGATTTCATCGCGATGTGGATGGTGGGTATTCCAGTGTGTGTTTATGGCGCGTTTGTCGCTGGGTGGGACTTCAAATACATCTATGGCCTGATGTTAGTAGAAGAAGTGGTGAAATTGGCAATATGCTCGCACCGCTACTTGAGCCGACGCTGGATCAACAATCTCACAGTGACCTACGACGAGCCTCAAGCGGTGTAGCTTTATACATAAAGTATTCTTTCTACAAGACTGCCTTCTGATAATGCAGTTAGCAGAAACACAAAAGGTCTGAGCAATCAGACCTTTTTCGTTTCTTCTGCGACCACTTTAAAGCACTAGTTACTTCTTGTTCATTCGGATATGGCGATTAGACACATTCGGCAGTGGCTTCTCTGGCACTTTACGTTTCTCATGAATCAAATGTCGTATTGCTAAAATCGGATGCTTAAGTAGCATTCTTGGCCCTGCATAGCGCATCACTAAACGCATCTGCTCTTTCGGGTCAGGCTTATAACAATGAATCGGACACTTATTACAGGTCGGCTTTGCTTCGCCATAAGGGCATCTATCAAGTCGTGTCGCTGCATAACGCAACAGTTGCTCACACTCTTCACATAACGCGTTATTCTGACGAACCGCACCGTGGTGATCTTTGCAGTAGATGTGCACCATCGCAATAACGGTTTTGTACTCCGTTGCGAGTTCGCCTTGTAGAATGTTGTTATGTTGGAACATGATTAATTACCTAATGAGAGACCGTACAGGTTGAGTTCTAGATCTAAAATGATTATCCTCCACCGCATAAACTAAATACAAGGCTATGCAGCAATGAACCGTAAGAAAAAAATCAATCAAATTCTAAAGAAAAGACAGAAACAGGCGAATTCTAAACTGCATGGTAGCAACAAGCCTCGCTATATTTCTAAAGCTGACCGCGCAAAAATGGAAGCTGAAGAACAAGCGAAAGCCGCTCTAGAGCAAGCTGAGGGTTCAGTAGAGACAACGGTTGAAGCAGAAGAAGCTGGTATTGAAACTAAAGAAAAAAAAGCTGCAGAGTAAACTTTTGACTCACGAGATACTCTTGCTCAGCGCTCAGATCAGAGCCTGTAGACAAGAACAAAAAAAGCAGCCTCTATTTGGGCTGCTTTTTTGATCCTACCGTATTAACCTAGCGACTTAGCTATTCAATTAACCTTTGAATGGTTTAACTTCCCAACGTGCGAACGGCGCTTTTGCATTAATCCCTGCTCTTCCCCAGCGGTCTACCGAGTCAACAACAAGAATTCGCTCATTAGGCACCAATGACTTAATCAAAGTCGTCGGCTTTTTCGCTGTCACTAACCATAGCGCATCGTCTTCTGAAAACATCGCTTTGAGCTTCGCTTTATCTTGCTCTGTCCATTCCAGTTCAGCTTTGAACATACGTTCTTCAACAAACAGTTGGCTGCCAGAAGCAAAATCTTCCAAGCTTTCTGAAAGCAACAATACTGAATCTACATCGTTATCCAATAATACCGCTTGTTGCTTGTTAATCAGTTCACGAACATCAAGCATCACACGCTGCAAATTACGATCAATCGTCTCTGCTTGCGCTGGCCACAATAACTTAAAGTCGTCAGCCACGATAGCGGCCATTCGCGTTAGATTGGTTGGATTTAACCAAGCATACTTAGACACATCACCACTCGATAACGTCAACGCAGCGACACCTTGTGCTCGTGGAGTAATCGCTTGAGCCGCATCCACCTCTACCAAACGGATGTTACCCTGCCTTGCGTATACAAATGTAGGATCCGCTTGCCAAATAGATGACAGTGTTAATGCAACGGTCGCCTTCTCTCCTGACTTAAGCACCTTGCTTTCACCCTTAGTGCCAAACCAGTTAGGTAAGCGATCAATGCCGTAACGTTTTGGTGGTAGGTATTCAGTGGTAATGTCAGTGCCTTTGGTTAGCTCTGTTGCCAATGCATAAGTCACAGGTGTGCTCGTTAAGATATCTTCTGCATTAGCGTTCAGTGACACCACAGATCCAGCCATTAACACACTACCAAGTACACCCACTTGAGCCGCTGTTTTTACTGAGCTTGAAATACGATTCATCAAAGGAGTCATGGTTATGCCTTTCTTATAATTCGGTATAGCGTTGCCGCTAGGAAAAACGTTGCAGAAACGATGATTATTGAAGCGCCTGACGGCACAGGCAGTTTAAGTTCCATCGGTAATACCGTTCCGACTAAACATGCAATGGTTGCCAGCAACGCAGAAAGCAAAACAAAGCTCCCCATGCGTTTAGTCAACAATCGCGCCGTAGCACCCGGAATCAATAATAACGCACCAACCAAAACAGCACCCACGATCTTCACCGCAGCAATCGTCACCAAAGTAATCATCATCACAAACAGGTAGTCATAGAAGCTGGTGTTATAGCCGCGCACCTTGGCAATATCCGGGCTAATACAAGTGAGAAGAATACGGTTGAACGTCGGTATCAAGAGCAAAATGATGAGCGCGCAGCTGCCTGCGAGAATTGCTAAATCTTGGTCTGTTACCGTGAGAATCGAGCCAAATAACACGTTCTCAAGCATGTGGATATTGATCTTACGCGCCACGTACATCAGCAATGCCGCACCTACTGCCAATGCTAGCGCAAGAAAAACACCGACTAAGGTATCGTATGGCACATTGGTTCTGTTTCTTACAAAGTGAAGAAGCAAAGCGAAGATCATACAGAAGCTAAACAAGCCAATAATTGGGTTTTCTGGTGGCTCACCAAGCAAAACACCAATGGCAATACCGGTTAATGCTGCGTGACCTACCGCTTCAGAGAAGAATGCCAGACGCTTTGCAATGACCAAAGTACCAAGGCCACCTAATAACGGGCCAAGTAACAATGCGGCAACCAGTGCGTTCACCATAAACGCATACATGAAGCTGTCTGATAACCAACCCGCTTCAACGCCACTAGTGGCAAGTTGTCGTAACCACTCCATTACGCAACCTCCTTCGATTTGGGGATGGCAGATCCACTGCTATAGTGCTGAAACAGACTCTCGATTTTAGTAGGGTGTAGTACTTGTTCATGTGGACCACTATCCACCAAGAATCGATTCACAACATGTACATTCGCTTCAAGGCGACGCACTGCGGTTACATCATGGTGAACGGCAAGAATCGTACGGCCTTCATCAACACATTCACGAACTAGCGATTCTAAATAACGAACGCCCTGCTCATCCATGCCAGTCGTAGGTTCATCCAACACCAATAGGCTTGGGTTATCCAATAAGGCTTGAGCAAACAACACACGTTGCTGCTCGCCACCCGACAATTGACCCATACGGCGGTCGCTACGAGTCGCCATTCCCACACGGTCGAGTTGCGCTAATGCAAGATCCAATTGCTTAGACTTACGACGCCAAAACAGTGGAATTCGAGTTTGGTTAAGCAGGACGAAATCCATTACCGTCAGAGGTAAGCTCGATTCGAAGGTCGCTTTCTGAGGAACGTAACCAATGCTTGGCTTTTGTGGCCAATGAATGTTGATTTGACCAGAGAAAGGCGTCAAACCAAGAACTGAACGTAGCAAAGAGGTTTTGCCACCGCCGTTTGGCCCCATGATCACATGGCACTCACCCGCTTTAAGATCTAGCGTGATATCATCAAGAATCACGTTGTTGTCGTATTGCAGACCGAGTTGGTTGATTGAAATTGATGGACCTTGCATTACGCCTTCCCGCTTTTAGTCTGGTTAGCCGCAGCAAATTTCATGGCCTCGATTAACGTTTCTAAGTTCTTCTTCATTTCGATTTCCACCTTATCGTCTTGATACTCACCGTGCGTCATGTGAGAGAAACGGTAAAGCTGAACGCCTGTTTCTGCTTCAATCGTGTCAACAAAGCGGTTTGGCATGTTTAGCTCGTAGAACAGAACATCAATGCCTGATGCGCGGATTTTCTCGATCGTATCTTGCAGTTGGCTCGCACTTGGTTCAACACCGTGTGCAGGCTCAATCACCGCCGCAACATCCACACCAAACTCTTGAAGGATATAGCCATAAGCATTGTGCGTGGTCGCCACTTTCATACCTGATGTATCGAGTTCACCTAATGACAACATCGCATCACGCTTCATAAAGCGAAATTGCTTGGCGTACTTACGTGCATTCTTACGATAAAAAGCTGCATTGTTTGGATCGAGTTTAGAAACTTCACTCGCGATGGTGTACACCTTTTGGATTGTTGTAGAAAGTCCAACAAACGTATGTGGGTTCACCGCGCCTTGGCCAACAGACTGGCCTAATGCAGGAAGTAGAGGTACTTCTTTGTTCGCTTCAATAACCATTAAATCATCACGTTGCGCAGCTGAAATGACTTTTAATGCGAAGTCATCGTGGCCAATACCGTTTACGACGATTGCATCCATCTGGCTCAATCGCTTCAAGTCATTCGGTTGTGGCAAGTAGTTATGCGGGTTAAAGCCAGCATCAACCAAAGGAAGGATGTTCACTTTGTCACCTACCACTGCTTTTACGTAGCTATAGTAAGGCTGTAGGGTAATACCTATCGTCAACTTGTCGCTGTCGACTGTGTATTCTTTTGCCAATGCATTGGGTGTCGATAGCACCGCCATTAACGACATCAATAGAGTCATGAATCGCATAGTAAATCTCTTATTATTTGTGAACTTATGGTCAATGAGCTGATTAGTCCGTAAGCTTTTTGATTTTGTGAACATCTTCTTTTTGAACATATTGCTGATGAGAACCTAAAGTTTGAAACATTGCTTAATGAGAAGCAGCGTCATGTTGTTCAGATACTTCTGACTCGTTCACCACCAGTTTCCAGCCTGCGGATTCCAATGTGTTTTCATCAAATTGAGTAGGTTTGCTTGCGACACCACCAAAGAAAATCCAGATTTCCGGAGAAACACTATTCGCATTCAAAATAAAGGAGTCCGCGAAGCCATGATCGCTTTGTGCAGCATATTCACTTGATGTAGCGTGTTCACTTGGCGTAGAAAAGTAGTAACCACGCTCGTCCAATAGCCAAGCATGAGAACCTTTGCGCTTCCAACTCTGGTCTTCAACAAATGGCGCAACCCATTCATCTTTAAGTGACACAACACTTGGCCATTCGCCGTCTAAGTCCATGCGAAGATCACGAATCTCTTCATGAGCTAAACGGAGTTCTGACAGCATCGCCAAGTTTGCTTGTTCAACATCAGTCACTAAGACTTGGTGATCAAGGGTCACTTCGATATGAGATTCTGCTTGATTAAACGGAATAGCAACCGTCGCAAAACAAAGGATGAATATAATGATTAGGCCAACCCACTTGCCCTCTCTTCCGCCTGTGTCAGCGCGTACACTTTGAATCATCATTTTTCTTTGATCTCTACAACGTCGACTTCAACAGGAAACTCGTGACCTGAATCAAACACAAGGTAAAACTCAGAATTTGGGTTTGGAAATTCGACAATAGAGCGTTTATCCGTCATCTCTTTCGCTATCAAGTTATCTTCGTAGTCGTACATCGCGACTGCGTAATCTATCGCTTTACTACCATCAGAGTAACCCGCTTCACAGGCAACCGTTTTGCCTTCAAACCAACAGCTCATCAACGGAAAATGTGCTTGCACAGGTAATGCAGCGAAACCAAGTCCCAGAGCTAAGCAAGGAGTCATTAATACGTTAAGTTTTGTTTTTATTGTCATGGTTCGTACCCTAGCCACAGTGCAAATTCTCAGTAGTAAACTGAGCAATAAAGGGCTCAAATGAGCCCTTGTCTTTTTCAACTAATAATGGTGACCAAAAAGTTCTAGTCAGATAGTTGGTAGTCCAATAATTCAAGGATTCAGCCCCGGAAAAACCGCCTATTGAATCTGAGCTTCAAACGTTAGGTGCACATTCGCACTTGCTTTGTCTGCCAATGGGTTGTCAACCAACTCACCTTTATAGTTCGCTTTCATTATGTAACGACCAGCAACGTCCGGAGTGAAAGTAATTTCACCATTTTCATTACTCACTAAATCAATTTGTTCTTGATGGTTGCGGTAAAGCGTACCTTCACGAGTAATATCTACTTTCACGTCTTTCTGGATTTCACCGTTGAAGAAGAATTGGAATGTCACCGGTTCGCCTTCAAGAATGTCGGAAGGGTGTGTCACGGGCTTCAACTCAAGAAGCTTACCTTCAATTTTGAATACTGTTTCCGTTGGCTTTCCAACAGTAATGTAGCTTTCTGCGCGAGTGAAGCTGAGCTGTGTTATCACGTCACGTGGATTCTCAGGTAGCAATGAATCACGCTCAACTTTGGTTGCTTTAATCCATTTCTCTGTGTCACGACGACCCGCTTTGTATAGCGTGTAGTATGACGGCTGGTTGTTAATCGCAACCTTGTGTGTGCCTTCTTCTTCAAAGTAAAAATCAAAGATTGAACGGCGTTTACTACGAACAACAAAATTAGGACGCTCGTTACGACCATCTGGCATAATTACATATGCATTTTCGCTGCCCGCTGGTTTATCATAAACAAACGCTCCATGAGATGCCGTCACATCGAACGTTAGCCAATCCCCTCCCTCTTTAGAAACGGTGAAATGAGAAGGCAAAACCCAACGAGGGTGAGCTTGTGCAGTCGTCGTTGCTGCTAGACCGAACGCCATTACACCCGCAAGAGCAAGCGCCTTTATTTTTGTCTGTTTCATCATGTTCAATTCCATTATTTGTAATTTTTAATCGTGTCACTCAATGAGCGTCTACGATGGCTACCATTATTTATCGCTTCTTTATCTACTACTTAACGATATAGTTGAGCGTAATCTGACCGGTCTCTTCCGTTGGTTCTAATTGGTAAGAAGCATTTTTGTCAGTGAGTGCTACTTTTTGGCGAAGATAGTTTCGGCCACCATGTTCACGTACAACTTCAATATAAACCGTGTATTCACCTTGCTCTAACGATTGACCGGCATCATTTTTGCCATCCCAAGCAAAACGATATTGACCAACAGGACGTGTTGCGGAAGTCACCGCATCAACGAGTTCGCGGTCGTAACGTCCGACTTTTCGCCACCAACTCCGTAAATCTTTAAGCCATTCATCTTGGCCGACCCAAAGCTCGATCGTTTTCACTGACTTTCTTTCACTGTTCTCTACCCATATCGCTACGTAAGGGCGCTTGTATGGAGAAGCCTCAATTCTTGGTAACTCGAAATGCACATCGAGCTTTGCTGTGTCAGGAAGCACCTCAGCCATGCCTAAGCTTGGTAAAAGAGACAAAGCAAGGAGCGATTTGCTCCAATTCATATTTTTCATGTTTAACAACCTTTCAAATCCGTTGCGCCTTTAATTCACCCTCACACCGCCTCATGGAACGGATAGCGGGTTACGGTACGGCGACAAAATAGATAGCAAGTGAAATTGCAGACCCAAATACCGTCCATTTAATAGAGGTATTAAGTGTTTTTTTCTTAGGTAACAGTAAGCACACACCTGTCAGTACAAAGAAGACCATCAATAGCGCAGTAATATCGATGAACCACTTCCACACTTCACCGCTATTACGCCCTTTGTGTAGGTCATTCAACAATGCAATAACGCCATAATTCGTTGTTTCGACTTCCACCATTTCAGAAGTCACATCGACGAACACAGAAGCGTTGTAGCCAGGTCCTTTGAAGTCCATAGACACTTCACCGATGAGCAACTCACCGTCTTCAATCTCTGCGTAGATGTCTAAACCCGAAGGAACGCCAGATAGGTTTGCTTCTTCAAACAAAAACGTTTCAAAAGCAGACTCGTCGGCTTTCAGTCGACCGTCTTGGATCGTAAACAAACTCGTGGGAAGCGTTAGCGTAGAGTGTTGGATATTGGGTTGGCTGGATTCAAATAGCTCAGGGCGATTAAGGGTGATGCCTGTCACTGAAAAGAAAAGAACAACAAACAGCAGCGCCATAGAAATATAAACATGAAGTCGACGAGCCCATGATTGAACTGCCCTACTTTTTAACGACATACAAACCAGTACCTATAGATTTTATGGCGATAATTTAGTTGATAATAATTCGTATTGGCATTCAATTTACATTGTTTACGTTTCTCGCGCGTCGCAAGTAAATTCACATAACATCTACTGAAGAACAATCGAACTGTATACGTATAAGAATCGCGGCAATATAAGTGGGAAACGTAGATATCCTGAGCTCTAGAGCTTATAAAATGGCCCTGTTTAGTCGGAGTTCCGTGCATTTAAGAAAGGAAGTTGAAGCTATTTAGAACAGAGATCACTATCAAGGGCATTGGCATGACGATTAGCTCAAGAGTGGTTTAAGCTTATTGACTATAAAACAGACATAACCATGCAAGTTTAAAAGGATTTAGAAATGCGTATGATTGTAGCTTTGGCTGTATTGGTAACGGCTTGTACTAGCCAGATTGTTAGTACTGACGAACATGTCGAGAGTTACATCGGTTCCAATATTGCCGATGCTCAAACGTTGTATTTAACGCCCCACTCTCAAGCCGTTACATTTTGGGAGTCACGCACATTTGCTTGGGTGGAAACTCAAACCTCACTCGAGAATGGTGAAATACAACATTCTTTCAAAAACCCCTATCGTGACTGCACCATTAACTGGATTGTAGACCAAAGCGGAGTGATCATTGCGGGATCACACAGTGGCGATATGTGTAGCCCTTAACTTTGCCTTTGCTCATACCTCGATCAAACAGCAAGGCCTAATGAAGCACTAAGGCTCAATTTTATTCAATGTACAAAAAAGGGTGTCATTTGAACATTCAAATGACACCCTTTCACTGTCTTATTTGGGACTCTGTTTTCTAGCTTCTAACTATATGTGATTAGGCGTTTCCACTTTCGCTTACCGTTCTAAGCTGAGTCAGGTATTTAATCCAACCTTTAGCCTCAGGAGACGGTTCAATGTTGTTCGCGCGCTTAGCTTGAGCGAGAGCATTATCTAAGTTCTTCAACTTATACCATGAACGTACTTTCGCTAATGCAACGTCAGCTTGCTTGTTCTTGTCTTTCACTTTGTCTAAAACAACCAGAGCTCGCTTGTAGTAACCTTGCTGAACCAATAATTGAGCAACATTCCAATGGTATCGAGTGTTCATATTCGACGCTAACGTCCACACTTCAATAGCATTGTCCCACTCTTTCGCTAACTGCCAGTAGGTTGCTTGCTCAGCCAGAAGTTGAACATCGCTGTTTGCGTCATCTAACTTGCTAATTTCTTGCGCAGCGCGCTCAGGGATGCCTCGTTTCGCGTACAGTTGAGCAAGTAGCCGACGGTCTGAATTATTCAGTTCAACACCTTGTAGCTCAGCAAGCGCTAAGGTATTCAACGCATCTCGGCTACGCTCTAGCCTTAACTGAATCCCGACCAGTTGACGCCACCAGTTGTCTTTTTCGGGTTGAAGTTCAACTAAACTTTCTAACGTAGGAATTGATTGCTTCCATTGTTTTAACTGTAGTTGAGCACCCAGCTTTAACGAGAGAGGCGACAACTGTGGTTTTGAATTAAACTTGTTATGATTACCTATAGCCGCCAGTACTTTCGTCCAGTTTTCGATTTGGTATTCAGCTTGAGCAATTCGCATCCATAGCGTGTCTTTCTTTTCAGTTTCCGGTGCTGTTTTAACGAGCTCATAATAGTGTGGTAATGCCGCTTTAAAATGCTGCTCGCTAAGCAGCAAATCAGCTAACATACGTTTCGTTACCCAAGCTTGCTCATCGACCAATAAGCCACTATCCACTGCATAAGTAAGCTGCTTGATTGCCGTCTCTGTTTTACCATCTTGCCAGTAAAACACACCAAGCATGCGAGCGACATAGGCCTTGTCATAGCCTTTAGATAACTCCAAACTAGCCAAAACCTCAATCGCCTGTTTAACCTGCTCCTCTTGAGCAAGTTTATTCGCCTTTTGAACACGAATAACGGTGTATTGGGTAAGCTCTTTTGCCGGTACTGTAAGGGGCATTATCAACAAGCCCACTAATATCCATATCTGTTTCATCATTTTGCCAACTTAAACTCTAGTTTCACGGTTTGACCAACCTGCGCTACCGCTTTTCCATCGACGACTTTAGGTTGATACTTCCATTTTTTAAGTGCTCTTATCGCTTCACGTTCAAACATACGACGTGGATTTGCATCCGTAACTTGAATATCAACAGAACGTCCTGTTTCATCGATTGTAAAAGACAAAATGACATACCCTTCTGCGCCACGCTTTAGCGCTTTTGCTGGATATCGAGGTTCAACTCGATAAAGCGGCATTACCTGTTGATTTGACCCAAAATCAGAAAATGTTGGAGCGTTAATCGCTAGGCCTTCAATTGAAGTATTCAAATCCAGTGAAGACAGTGAAGACATTGAATTCAGAGGCGTTACTTCAGCTTGCGACTGAGACGTTTGCGCTTGCGGTGGCGGCTCTGGCATTTCGGGTTGTTCCGGGACTGCACGTTGTCTTCTCTGTACTTCTTGTTCTTGTTCAACCATCACCATGTTGAAACTTAACGTCTCACTGTTGTCTGGCGAACGTTGGTGTCCATTATCGACCATCCAAGCCATGAAAGAAAATAGTGCTAAACCCAACGCTCCCGCTAAAGGTAATGCAAGAAATAGGCGAATCATTGATTAAGATCCTCCAAGATCATCGCTTTTCAGCTGCAAGCGCAATATTTTTAACACCCGCATCTTTGGCAGCGTCCATCACTTTAACAACCGTACCGTTATAAGCATGCTCGTCCGCCTGAATAACCAAAGAAGCATCAGGTTGTTCTAGCAACAAGTGTTCTAACGTCGCTTGAACACGTTCAACATCCACAACACGTTTATCTATGAAAATGTCATTCGCAGAAGTAATCGCGACAAAGATACCTGCATCTTTTTGGCTCACTACATTTGAAGCTTGCGGGCGATTGACTTCAACACCAGATTCACGAACAAATGAACTCGTCACAATGAAGAAAATAAGCATGATGAATACGATATCAAGCATCGAAGTAAGGTCTATTTGAGCCTCTTCGTTTTTAGAATGACGTCGACCGAGTCTCATCGTTGACTCCTTAAAGATTTTTCTAATTTCAATTCTAAGCGGTTACAGACTTTCGCTAAACGAGCATGAACAAACATGCCCGCTAATGCAGCAACCATACCCGCCATCGTTGGTAAAGTTGCCAACGAGATACCTGAGGCCATCAATTTAGGATCACTGCTTCCTTGAGTCGCCATGACATCAAAAACGGAGATCATACCGGTTACGGTACCGAGCAAACCCAACATCGGACAAATAGCAACTAACAGCTTAATAAAGTTCAAGTTTTGGTTAAGCAAGATACTCGCTTGCCCCAACCAACCTTCACGAATGGCTTTAGCATGCCAAGAAGAGTGATCTTCTCTTTCATGCCACTTTGTAATCCAAGCTTGGCGTTGCTTTGGAAAATAGAACGCGAGATAAAGCACACGTTCTACCACAAGTACCCAAAAAACGAGGACGACAGCCGCTAGCCACCACAGGACGAAACCGCCCTGATCCATAAAGTTTGATAAAGACAGCAGCCAGTTACTCGTTAACCAACTCGCTGGTAATAGAGAACCCGACAAAATATCCATTACGCGGCAGTCCCAACTTGTGAAACAACAGCGCTTGGTTCAATAGACTTCTCTGCCTGCTCAGCAACAAGGCCAATGCCCTGTTTCTCCAAAATATTACGAATGTTCTCTGACTGAGTACTCAGAATGTTGTGTGCCAATAGCAGTGGCATTGCAGCAACAAGGCCAAGTACCGTTGTAACAAGTGCCATCGAAATGCCGCCCGCCATTACTTTAGGGTCACCATTACCAAACTGTGTGATCACTTGGAATGTTTCTATCATGCCGGTTACGGTACCTAGCAAGCCAAGCATTGGTGCTAGAGCAGCTAGAAGCTTCAGCATTGATAAACCTTTCTCTAGGTGAGTTTGTTCATCCACTACCGCTTCTAAAAGTCGCAGTTCTAATGCTTCTACTGTTTGATTTTTCTCTTTGCTGTAAACCGCAAGAACACGACCCAGAGGGTTGTCTCCCGCTTGTTCAGGTTTTTTAAGTTGAGCGCGAATCTTCTGACGAGCGATAGCCAAAGAAATACCACGAACCAATGCGATGATTAAGCCAATTGCCAACAAGCCAAGAATAACTTTACCTACTAGGCCACCGGCTTGCAGACGATCAGCTAGGCTTGGTTCCAAAGCTAATTGTTCTAGCATGAATCCACGAGAAGGATCGACGACCACGTTAGACACTTCGCCATTAGCTAAAGTAGAAAGCGACGCCAGTGTTGGACCTTGTGAAGGCTGCTTCAAGTAAACTATTGCATCTTGATGTCTAGCATCCCACCATACGTAACCTGACTCAGCAACTAAGCCAATAGAACCCAGTCGATAAGCTTCTGCCTTTTCAGTGACCCCTTCACTATTAACTAGTGAAACTGTCGACTTGCTTATCTCTGAACTTGCTTGAATTTGCTCCATCATGCTCAACCAAAGACCTGTTAACTGGGGCATTGACGGTAATGATTTTGCGTCCACGATTTGAT
This sequence comes from Vibrio sp. MED222, assembly GCF_000153005.1. NCBI lineage: Bacteria > Pseudomonadati > Pseudomonadota > Gammaproteobacteria > Vibrionales > Vibrionaceae > Vibrio > Vibrio sp. MED222. The sequence continues at coordinate 512,623 of NZ_CH902606.1, forward strand.
AAACAGTTTCTGTATACGCTGCGCGATCTACGTTAGTTACTGTATCCGTAAGCTCATGTTCAAGGTCTTTTGCATTTTGTCTTACAACGCCAAACAACTCACCTAAGCTACCTGTTTCTAAACGCAGTTTCTCTTCTAAACGAGCAAGCTTGTTTTCGTTATCACTGAATGTCTGAGTCAGAACATCGGTCGCACCTTGAATAGAGCTACGTTTAGCTTCAAGCTGTGCTTTGATCGCTCTGAGTTGTTGTTCTGTCTTTTTAAAGTCAGCTTCACGAATTACGTTATGAGACGCTTGCGTGCGACTCTCTGATTTTGCTTTGTTAACAAGCTGAGCTGTCGTGTCTGATGCAGAGAAAGCAGAAAATGAAATTGACGTAATGCAAAGCAATGCTGCTAATGGCTTTAAGTTCATTACTTAACCTCCGCAACAGTTAAAGAAACAGGTAAAGTAATTAAGCTTGGAGACGCTTGCTTATTAGCAATATCGTACGCTTTGTCCAACTCAGATTTCATCGAAGAATCCAACTCTTGCCATTGATCGCTATTTTGGTCCCAAGACCAATATTGGGTACCATTTAAGTTACGAGCGACCAGTGAAATGCGGCCAAGATGCAAAATATCAACTTCAAGCACTTTATCTTGACTTAACTCGACACGGCTTGAATAAGAACTTAGCTTAATACCGTAATCCACTTCAATTTGGTACGCCTCTAAAATACGGCGATATTTTTCAGCATCACTGACATCAGCACGAGTCATCATCGCTTTCAGCTTTTCAACGCGACGCAGACGGCTATTTGTCTTGAAAGGTAGATCGCTTTCAATAACTTCCTGGAGACCATCGATCATCTTGTACATTAAAGGCACAACACCTTGACGTGTTAGTTTGATTTCGTCGATCTGCCCTTCAATACTCAGCGCTTCTTGATCTTGGCTCTTAACCAATGCGGCAAGATGATCGTGATAGATTTCTAAATTTTTCACTTCTTCTTGCAGACGCTCAACCTCAGCTTGCAGCAATAATGTTGCTTGTGAGCTTTTATCAATAACCTTTTGGCTCGAAGCCGACGCGTTATTGGTCTTGTTTTGAATTGATTGAGCTTGATCCAAGCTGTTTGCCATCGATGACGTTGCAACCAAACTGATGGCAAGTGCTAGGCTAGTTTTTAAAAGATTCATAATTGTAGTCATTTACTTTAGAAGAAGAACAAATGAGTTTTATTGATAAGCAGTCTCATTATCATTAAAAACCACTCGCATTGCTAGGGGTATTTTTACTAAATAGCAGAATCAAGAAAGGGGAAAGTCGAAACCTTCCCCTTAATATTTAAGCTACCAATAGTACCCTACTAACAAATTAGTATTTTACCTGTAACGTAGCCATGTAGTTACGACCTTCGCCAACAACAACGCCGCGAGTGCTGCCGCCTTCTAGGTAATCTGTATCGAATAAGTTATCTACATTAAAGCGTGCAACAAAGTCTAAGTTTTCATCGTACTTAATCGTATGTGCAACACCAGCATCTACACGAGTGTAAGCGTCTTTCTTAAACGTGTTAGCACTTTCAGTGTAACGCTCACCTACGTGATACACACCTAGGTTTACATCAGTACCGTTGTTGAATGCGTAAGTAGACCAGATGCTTGCAGTAAATTCAGGAACGTCTGCTGGTGTTTTACCATTAAGAGCAGGGTCATTCTTATATTCAGCATCTAAGAACATTGTTGATGCACTTACAGAGAACGCATCCGTCACGTAGCCCGTCGCAGCTAGCTCCACACCAGTGTGAACTTGCTCACCCACCTGTGTAGTACGAGTATCTTTTGCATGAGATGCAGGAAGGTCTTCTGTAACTTGCATGTTCGTTTGTGTGATCTGGAATACTGCTCCTGATACGAATAAACGCTCATCAAACAGTTCCCACTTTGAGCCTAGCTCATAAAGTGTACCTTTCTTCGCATCTTGAGACTGGCCGAAGTTCACATCATCTTTATCAGAAATCTCACTTACAGGTTCAAAACTTTCAGAGTAAACCGCGTAAATAGAACCGTTTGGCGCCGGAGAGTAAATCGCACCGAACTTAGGTAGGATGTTATTGTAACTCTCTTCTTTACCAGAACTGCTCGTCGTATCATCGTAAGCGAAACGAACACCAGCAAGTGCTTGCCACTGCTCATTGAACGTCACTAAATCTTGAAGATATAGACCGTAGTGTTGGCTCTTCGAGTGTGATACTGAATCATCGTTGTTATAGTGAATGTCTGCAGGCATATCAAAGCCTTTGCCACACTCTTTCATTGTGTCTGCTTCTGAAGCGTTAAAACAAGCGTAGTCTGATACGTACAGGCGCTTGTAATCGTAGTGCAACCCATTTGCACCCACCAACAGACGGTGATTCACACCAAATGCATCAACATCACCAGTAAAATCCACGTAAGCCGTATCAAACGTCCACTCATCATGACGGTCTGATACTTTGTAACCATAACCTAGTGTTTTCTTGGTTTTTCTGTCTTTCTTTGAATCAATAACGTTATCTGATTCAGTACGGCGACGTTCGTAAAACTGACGACTGATACCCGATTTAACTGCCCATGTATCGCTCAAGTTTGCTGTAACAGCCACACCGTAGTTTGCTACGTCGTTGTCTGTTTGTGCGAAGCGTTGGTCATTAACCGTATTTGGGGTAATCGCTTTACCTGTTTTCGTATCAATCTTTGAGCCGTTATCTAGATCACCTAACTCTTGAGTACGGTCGTAATGCGCAGATAGCATCACATCTTCGTTGATATCGTAATCAACAAATAGGCCACCAACAAAGCGGTCAGTCTCTACATCTGTGCCGTCAAAACGTGTGCGGTAAGAGTCTTGGTTTTCTTGTGAAACAATAAGACGAGCACGTAGAGTTTGATCATCGTTCAATGAACCGCTTACATCAGCGGTAGTACGTGTGTAGCTGTCAGAACCAATGTCTTGGCTTACGCTAACTTGAGTTTCATACGTAGGCTTCTTAGCAACCATGTTAACAAGGCCACCAGGTGCTGATTTACCGTAGAGCAAACCTGCAGGACCTTTTAGTACTTCAACACGTTCTAGTAGTTCTACCGGTTGACGGTAATGAGACCAGTGTTGAACGCCATCGCGCAAGTAACCAGAACTGCTTCCTAGAGAGAAACCACGTAGGTTGAAGCGCTCACGGTTTGTTGATTTAGAACCCGCTGAAATTGACGCATCATTTTTTAATACTTCGCCAAGCGTGCTTGCGCGTTGCTCATCAATGATTTGCTCACTGATAATCGTAACTTGTCCTGGAGTCTCTAATTGAGTCGCCTCCATGCGCATTGCTGTTGTATTCGTGTCGGCTTTATAACCGTAATCACGACCTTCAACAACCATATGCTCGTCAGTTTTTACTGCTTCTGCCAATACTGCTGGTGAAGCTAATACTGCGCCGATCACTAAAGCCAATGGCTTTTTTGAAAACATGTCCTTTTCTCCACTTTTATTCTTTTAGACGAACACTTTGTTATTTATTCGATGTGTCCGTTAGACCGTTTCCGGTACCACTGAATTATTTCGATGGTGAATATAAGTGATAACTATTACTATTTGCATTAAATTTACATTCTTTGCATTCGTAAAGTTTTGTAAAGACGAGCTGACGAGTCGTTAACCTGCAGTTAAAAGAAACCAATTCAATACAGTCATTTAACGAGCACTTGAATTAAAAATCGGCTCTCTGCGCCAAACTTTTTGAAACACCGCCATTTGCGCAGTCAATGTAATAAGCAAACATCTATAACAAAATCCTCTTATCTTATTTATTACCTTCAGAACGACGATTTTTTGTATAAAACACTCGATAAATGTAAAGGACTGGTGAATTATTTTGTTTTATTTTGTTTTATTTGAACAATTATCAGTGATTATGATCACATCTGTAATTCCAAACTCATTTTTTGTTTTTCGATTTAATCAACCGACTGCTAATCTCCTGCTCACTTTGGAAAGGTATCAAAGTTATAAATAATAAGGAGTGTTCTAAATGAATACCAAGAAACCTATGTCTCTGACTGGCCGAGTTATCCTCGGTATGGTCGTAGGTATATTAACGGGATTTGCCATTCAATCCCTTTTTGCAGACAGCGGATTTGTTAACAACTACATCGTTAACGGACTCTTTGAAGTAGGCGGACAGATCTTTGTCGCCAGTTTAAAAATGCTTGTTGTACCACTCGTCTTCGTTTCACTCGTGTGCGGTACAAGCTCTCTTAAAGACTTATCAACTCTTGGCCGTATGGGGGGCAAAACACTTGCACTTTATATCGGTACAACTGCTGTAGCTATCACTCTAGCACTGACTATCGGTAATTTGTTCCAACCTGGAGCGGGTGCGGATCTTACGGCTGCGAGCTCTTTCAAATCAGCTGATGCTCCTTCTTTGGGCCAAGTCATCATCGACATGTTCCCGACCAACCCTATTCAGGCGATGGCTGAGGGCAAAACGCTACAAGTTATCGTATTTGCTGTGTTGTTTGGTATTGCAATCAGTGCAGCGGGTAAACCAGGTGAGCGTATCGCTGCGGTTTTCTCTGATCTAAACGAAGTGATTATGAAGCTAGTTGCGCTACTAATGAACCTTGCGCCTTACGGCGTATTCTTCTTAATGGCGAAGCTGTTCTCTGGCCTTGGTTTAAGCGCAATTTGGAACCTAGCAGAATACTTCTTAGTGCTTGCGGGTACCCTACTTCTACACGGTTTGGTTACCTACAGCGCGATGCTTAAAGGATTCACAGGCCTAAGTCCGATTACGTTCTTACGTAAGATGGAAGATGCAATCATGTTTGCGTTTTCAACTGCCTCTTCGAACGCAACGATTCCAGTAACAATGGAAACGGCTAAAAACCGCATGGGCGTAGACAACAAAGTCGCTTCATTCACCGTACCACTAGGTGCAACAGTGAACATGGATGGCACAGCTATCATGCAAGGTGTTGCAACTGCGTTTATTGCACAAGCTTACAACATCGACCTGACTATGGGTGATTACCTAATGGTTATCCTAACAGCGACATTGGCGTCTGTTGGTACCGCAGGTGTTCCTGGTGTTGGTCTTGTTATGCTAGCGATGGTATTGAACCAAGTTGGTCTACCGCTTGAAGGTATTGCTCTAATCATGGGTGTTGACCGCCTTCTTGATATGATTCGTACCGCTGTAAACATCACAGGTGATAGTGCCGTAACTATCATCGTTGCTAAGTCTGAAGGTTCTCTTGATGAGTCTCGCTTCAATGACCCGGCAGCTGGTGAGAAAGAAGAAGAAGTTAAGCTAGCACGCCAACAGGCATAATCTAGCTTCTCTGTCGCTCTTATCTCCAAGCTAAGGCGTAATTAATGGCTATGCCTTAGCTGATCAATGAAAAGCGTATAAACAAAAACACCACTGCATCTGCAGTGGCGTTTTTTATTGGGTTCTCTTTGAGCCGAAACGATTCAACTCTCATCTATCTTCTCGTTACAGGGGCTGAGCGTTGAGTGCCGAGCCTAACGCTTAATCTACGATAGGAAACATAAGGTTCACTCTAAGTCCCCCACCTTCTCTGTTCTCAGCGGTAACATGCCCATTCATCACTCCCATGGCTTCCTTAACGATCGCGAGTCCAAGACCGTAACCACCAGACTGTTTATCTCTGGCTGACTCGATGCGGGTAAACGGGTCAAAGATATCTGCAATCTTGTTATCTGGGATACCTTCACCATCATCCTCCACAGAAATGACACTGTAACGCTTATCATTGACCTGCCCATAGGTCTTGACGACAATATCCGCATTGCCCCCTGCGTATTTGATCGCATTTCCTACAAGGTTACTGATCACCCTCAAAAGTAGCCTCTCGTCAACATTAACCATTGATGTTGCAGTTTCCAAATCACCAGTCAAAGTTTGATTAGGTTTCAAGTCATTTTGCATCTGTACAATGAGCATTGAGCAATACTGCTCAAGATGCATTGGAGTTAACTTAGAATCATAACGAGAGGTTTCTAGCCGGCTGAACTCAAGAATTTCACCCACCAGCTTATTCATCTCTTCCGTTTCGCTTTCCATCCGTTCGAGTAAACCCATACTTTTTTCATCGACCTTACTACGTAGTAAATGTAATGCGAGATTCTGCCTTGCTAACGGTGTCCTCAACTCATGTGATACATCACGAATCAAACGACGCTGCTTTTCAGCCAGAGACTTAATCTCAAAGGTCATATGGTCAAAATCATTGGCAAGCTCATTGAATTCACGTGTAGTTGAATCCAACTCAGACACAACACTCACTGAAAAATCTCCTTGTGCGAGCCTTCGACTGGCCTCCCTTAAACGATCGAGTGGCTGCTGCAGACTTTTCGCCATAATAATGGAAAACAGCGATAACACGATCAAAGCAATCACAGCTTTCAGCGCGTAGGAATACGGTGCAAAGGATTTTGCTGGATGAAACTGGCCTGGCAGTTGGATCACGAGTGTATTGCCGTTATCAAGTGGCAAGCCGAAGATAGGCTTACTCACACGATCACTGAGTTGATGGTCTAATGTACGCAGGTACTTCAACTTAAATTCAAAATGCGGATGCATGTGTCGGTGGGTAATAGGTCGGTTGTTTTCATCGATAATGAATAAATAATAACGTTGGGCATTGCCCCAGTCGGCAAGCTCATCCATGTCCCCTTCTTCGATCAGTACATTAGCTTGATAAGCCAAATCCAACATTTCAGCTTTGACAGGTTCAGGTACCTTCAACAAGGCTTTCATCAGCGCTCGTTCTGCGACACCTTGAAGGATGAGGATACTGACTAAAATCACGGTCAGGCAACTGAACAGCTGAAACGTTAAGCCATCCTTACGCTTGATAACGAAATCAGGGCACCGTAAAAACCAGTTACTCATACTCCTACCGACTCTAGGTAGCTGTAGCCTTGACCGCGCACAGTTTTAATATGTTGCTTTGATAAGCCAGCCTGCACCAATTTTCGACGTATGTTGCTGATATGCATATCTAGATTACGGTCGAAGGGGCACAGCTCTTTCTTCAAGACATGTATTTGCAAGTCAGATTTTGATACAACGATGCCATTATTTTTGATCAGATAATCGAGCAACTCTTTTTCAGTGCCCGTTAAAGGTAAACGGGTAAGTTGCTCGCACAAACCTTGATTAGATGAAGCCATTGATTGTCTTTGTCGCTCAAACCCAACTCGGCGTAAGATCACCTTAATCCGGGTCAAAAGCTCAGGAACATTGAAAGGCTTAGCGATGTATTGATCTGCCCCGGCTTGATAGCCATCTAGCATGGAGGCATCATCATTAAGCGCAGTTAGCATAAGGATAGGAGTAGCAAAACGCTGACAAATACGTCTTGCGACTTGAATACCACTTAAATTGGGGAGCATCACATCGAGTAAGACTAAATCAACAGGATTTGATTGAATAAACTCTAGAGCTGATTCACCGCAATGAACGGTATCAACGTGATACCCTTCATTTTCCAACACTTCACCCAGTAACTCACACAACTGAATATCATCATCAACAACTAAAACACGAGACATTTCACACACCGATAAATAAGAACTGTTTGCATTCTAATTATCGTTATTATTGATTTCAATTATAAAGTGCGTGATTTCCTCTATAGAAGAAAATCTTTTTCAATCGGTACAAATTTTGAGGCAGAATCGATAAGATTTTGAGCTGTTAACCCAGGAACGCCATACACTTCAACAGGTTTTCCAAAGCGCTCTTTGATTCGTTCTACCAAGATTTCAAAATCGCCATCACCCGATACCAAAACAATCGTATCAACCGTCTCCGCAAGCTCTATCGCATCTAACGCGATACCGACATCCCAATCCCCTTTGGCGCTACCATCACGACGCTGAATAAACGGTTTTAGCTTCACATTAAAACCAACACCACGAAGGATATGGTGGAATTGGCGCTGTTTAGGATCTTGGCTTGAGATTGCGTAAGCATTGGCTTCGACAACGTTACGTCCTTCCGTGGCAACATACCAAAACTGGTTATAGTCGAAGTTAGAACGGTATTTATCGCGTGTTGTATAGTAAACGTTCTGAACGTCGACCAAAATTGCTATGTTTTCCATAAATTCATACCTTTAGATTTTCCGTATACCCTATTCTATTCACTTCTAAAATGCGAGTCGCTTTCTTTAATAAAAATGAACTCATTAGCTATGCTTAACGTACTTATTATTGGCTTAGCGTAGCTATTGCTAGCTTAACGTAGTTGCCATTAACTTAGAGCTTGTTTGGGTTTATCGAGGAAGGTGGAACATGCAGTACCGACAAATAATCAGATCATGCCTTGCCAGCGACACCATTGACTCAGTATTGACACGTTGCTGCGCGGCAATAACTAAGGCTGCGATAACTAAGGCATCGGTAACAAACGTAATTTCCAAAACACTGAACGCTCTAATAACAAGCACGGTTATGTTTATGATTCTGTCAGTCAACTCGTTACACGCCTACCCAGCCTACTCTCATTCCAAAGCTCTGCCACACCGCAGTGTTATTTATTTCGCTCCAACAGAAGATTCGATCGTAAAAGAGTTTCTTAATGAAGTCTTGATTAACAATTGTCAATTGGACGAGCGAGATGTAGTAATCATGGTCATCGCAGAAAGCGGCTACACCGTTCCTGCATGGTTAGTTGAAGAGTTTAATTTGGATGCAGTGACTAACAGTTATGGAATACCCAAAGGTTCACACACTGCCGTGTTGATTGGTAAAGACGGGAAAGAGAAACATAGGTGGAGTGGTAAAACCGACTGGAGTTTAATCACTAATATTATTGACGAAATGCCCATGCGCCAACAAGAAATGCAGCGACAGAGTAGCCGCTGCAGTATTTGATTCTTAGTCAGCTAAGCTTGATCATCAATCACTTAAGCTTGCTTGTTAAACCAAGCCAGTTTTTCATGAAGCTGAGCAACACTTCCAACCACAATCAGTGCAGGGCTCTTTGCAACGCCAGCAAGATCAGCTAGATCACGTAGCCCACCTCTAAACACTTTCTGCTCTTGGCGAGTGCCATTTTCGATAATCGCAACAGGCATGTCTTCTCGCATACCATTATCGAGTAAGTTCTTCTGAATGTTCGGACTCTCTTTCAAGCCCATGTAAAACACGATGGTATGGTTGTGCTGAGCAAGAGATTGCCAGTCAATATCTTCGCCATCTTTCTTCAAATGACCCGTAATAAACTGTACGCTTTGCGCGTGGTCACGGTGAGTCAATGGAATTCCCGCATATGCGGTCGCTCCTGCGGCTGCAGTAATGCCAGGAATCACTTCAAATCTCACGTCATTCTCAGCTAACGTTTCGCACTCTTCGCCACCACGGCCAAAGATAAACGAATCACCACCTTTTAGACGCACAACGTGCTTGTTTTCTTGTGCTTTGGTCACCAATAGTTGGTTGATCTGATCTTGTGGTACGCAGTGGTGATCGAGCTTCTTACCCACATACAACATTTCAGCTTCTGGATTAGCCATCGCTAAGATATCTTTTGATACCAAGCGGTCATAAACCAAAACGTCTGCTTGTTGAATCACTCGTGCGGCTTTTAGTGTAAGTAGGTCTGGGTCGCCCGGACCTGCACCTACCAATGAAACAAATCCATTGCTTACTTCTTTAACATTCGATGACGATACTTCTGACATTCTGCGCTCCGAAGGTTTGCTTGTTTTATCTCAAGCTTCAATCTATGTGATAAGTCACTGTATTCATGATGACTTATCAAAATCCTTACCTCTTAGACTATCAGGTGTTGAAATAAATATTCAGTCTAAATACTAACGAAGATAGAAATAATTATAACAAAACAATCTATTGCGGATGTTTTGCTCAATAGCAAACAACGCATCTATGATAACTAAGGTGTTGTCTGCCCGAGAATACACTGACAGCTTTCAAACTAAAAAAGCCCCAAACACGTTGTTGGGGCTTTCAATCTCATACTAACTTACGTTTACCGTATTACTTCGCGCCTAGAGAAGGAGCTGTTTTAACATGAGTCAGGTATAGGGGAACACACGTTAACAGTAGGCCACCAACGATGTTACCTAAGATTGTTGGGATAAGGTTGAAGTTCAACCATGTCGCGATACCGAAGTCAGCGCCAAGAATCATACCCAGTGGGAATAGAAACATGTTTACAACTGTGTGCTCAAATACAAGTGCGAAGAAGATGAAGATTGGGAACCACATCATTGCTACACGACCAGCAACTGTACGTGCAGTCATGTTACCAATCACACCTAGACAAACCATTAGGTTACAGAAGATGCCGCGCACGAAACATGTGATCCAGCCGTCCATGCCCATGTTTTCAAACCCTAGGCTACGACCTGTAGAAACAGCAATGAACTTTTGAGCAACTGCGTTTGGTTCTAAAGAGAAGTTACCTGTAAGTGAAATTGCCACTAACACTGCAACAATTAAAGAACCGATAAGGTTACCAAGACCAACAAGACCCCAACAACGTAAAATACGACCCCAAGTAATACCTGGACGGTTATCAAATTTCGCTAAAGGAGCAAGGCCAAATACACCGGTTACTAGGTCATAGCCCATTACACTTAGAATGACGAAGCCCACAGGGAACACAAGAGCGCCAACAATACCAATGCCTGTTTGCACGATAGTCGTGATTGCCACTACAACAGCAAGAGAAAGAATGATGCCTGCCATTGTGCTTCGAATCAGTAGATCACGAGTACTTGTTTTCGTTTTCGCTTCACCTACATCGATCATTGTTTGAACGAATTCTGCTGGTTTAAAATCAGTAGACATAAGATTGTCCTTAAAAAGTTAAAATTAAAAGTTGAAATCGGATAGGAAAAGGTTCTAATTGCCGAATTAAGGCAATGTCGATAACTAGAACCCTTGATCTATCAAATCTTGCTAAGTAACTGTGTCGAAATTTCGAACTAACTATGATTTCGCACTAGCTATGGTTTCGAACTAACTATGCTGAAACTTCTACAGCACCTTTAGTAACGCGAGCTTTATACGCTTTTACACTGAAGCTCTCGTCTTCCATGCACACACCTGTTGCTAGGTTAAAGCGTTGCTTCTTAAGTGGGCTTGCCACCCAAAGCTCACCTTTGTGCTCAACCGTTAAACCGCGAGATAAAACGTTTGATTGAAAAAACGGGTCAGTGTTACTAATAGCGAACACTTCTTCGGCTTTAGTTGGGCGGAAAATAGCCACTTGCTCACCACCAACCAACGCACAAACACCGGTACCTGGAATAATGTCTTCGATCTTACAAACTTTGGTAAATGCCATGATGTCGTCTCCCAATTAAACCAGTTCAACGTGAAGGATATCGCCCTTCGCTTCTGGGTGTTTTTCTGTGAATGTTGCTGGGCGGTGTTGTTCACGGCCATCGTCAACAAACACAACGTTTTCATCACGGTCGTCAGCATTGATGAAGTGTGAGAAGCGCTTAAGTTGAGCTTCGTCGTTGATAGTGTCAGTCCACTCACAAGCAAAGTTACCCACAAGGCCAGCTACGTCCGCTTCAAGTTGGTCATTGATGCCAAGCTTGTTGTCGACAATCACTTCACGTAGGTAGTCAACACCACCCTCTAGGTTGTCCATCCATACCGAAGTACGTTGTAGTGGCGCAGCCGTGCGGATGTAGAACATCATGAAACGGTCGATGTATTTGATCAGCGTTTCTTGGTCTAGGTCGCTTGCAAGTAAGTCTGCGTGACGAGGCTTCATACCACCGTTACCACATACGTACATGTTCCAACCTGCGTCAGTCGCGATAATACCTAAGTCTTTACCTTGAGCTTCAGCACACTCACGAGTACAGCCAGACACACCAAACTTCATCTTATGAGGAGTACGGATGCCTTTGTAACGGTTCTCGATCATCACACCTAGGCCAACTGAATCTTGAACGCCGTAACGACACCAAGTTGAACCGACACATGTCTTAGCCATACGTAGCGCCTTCGCGTACGCTTGACCTGTTTCGTAGCCCGCAGCAACTAACTTCTTCCAGATTGCTGGTAAGTCATCTTTTTGAGCACCGAATAGACCGATACGCTGAGCACCTGTGATCTTGGTGTAAAGGTTGTATTCAGCCGCTACATCAGCAAGAACGCTTAGTGCTTGAGGCGTTACTTCACCACCTGCCATACGAGGGATAACAGAGTAAGTACCGTCTTTTTGGATGTTACCTAGGAAGTTATCGTTGGTATCATGCAGTTTCACTAGCTCAGGCTTAAGGATGTGCTCACCCCAGCAAGAAGCAAGAATAGAACCCGCTAGAGGCTTACATACTTCACAGCCGTAGCCTTTACCGTATTTCTCTAGTAACTCATCGAATGTTTTGATTTCTTCGATACGAATCAAGTGGAAAAGCTCTTGGCGAGAGTAAGCAAAGTGCTCACATACGTCGTTCTTCACTTCCACACCGGCTTTAGCAAGTTCAGCGTTCAGTACTGAAGTCACAAGTGGAATACAACCACCACAGCCAGTACCAGCACCAGTTACTGCTTTGATATCACCAATGGTGTGGTGACCTTCAGCAACGGCTTGTGCAATCTTGCCTTTAGTTACATCGAAACAAGAACAGATAACAGCAGACTCAGGAAGAGAATCCGCGCCAAGTGTTGGCTTTTCAGCACCCGCGTGAGCAGGAAGAATCAATGCATCTGGATGCTCTGGCAGGTCGATTTCATTCAGCATTAACTGAAGAAGATCACCATAGTCAGACGTATCACCGACCATTACCGCGCCAAGCAGCTTCTTGTTGTCTTCAGAAACGATTAGTCGCTTGTAAATTTCTTGTTCTTCGTTTTGGTAAACGTAGCTCTTACAACCTGGAGTGCGGCCGTTAGCATCACCGATAGAACCTACTTTCACGCCAAGAAGCTTAAGCTTCGCAGACATGTCTGCACCTTCAAATGTGCTTTCGTTACCAACAACGTGGTCAACCGCAACGGTCGCCATTTTGTAACCAGGAGCCACTAGACCGTAGAACGTTTGGTTCCAAGATGCACACTCACCGATAGCGTAGATATCTTTGTCTGTCGTTTGACAGTGATCGTTAATCTCGATACCACCGCGAGGCGCAATACCTAGGCCCATTTGACGAGCAAGTTTGTCTTGTGGGCGAATACCAGCAGAGAATACGATGAAATCAGTTTCTAGCTCTGTACCGTCTGCAAAACGCATTACGTTACGAGCTTCAGTGCCTTCAGGAGCAATTTCAAGCGTGTTCTTACTTGTATGAACGTTTACGCCCATACGTTCGATTTTTTGACGAAGTTGGTTACCGCCCGCTTGGTCAAGTTGCTCAGCCATTAGCTTAGGAGCGAACTCAACAACGTGTGTGGTTACGCCAAGTGCTTTCAGTGCGCCCGCCGCTTCAAGGCCAAGTAAGCCACCACCGACAACAACACCAGACTTTGAGTTCTTCGCGGTTGCTTCAATCGCTTTCAAATCTTCGATTGTACGGTAAACGAAACAGTCTTTACCTTCGTGACCTTTGATTGGCGGAACGAATGGGAAAGAACCAGTTGCAAGAACAAGTTTGTCGTATTGAATTTCACGACCTGTGCTTGAGTAAACAGTCTTTTTCTCACGGTTAACGTTAATTGCACGTTCGCCGATCAGCATGTTGATGCCGTGTTTCTCGTAGAAGCCTTCTTTAACTAAAGAAAGTTCGTCCGCAGTATGGTGTGAAAAATAAGAAGAAAGGTGTACACGGTCATAGGCTACGCGAGGCTCTTCACAGAACACCGTGATGTCCATGTTAGCGACATCTGTCTTCTCGACTAAATCTTCGATATAGCGATGGCCTACCATCCCGTTACCGATTACGACTAGCTTCATCTTGCTCATAAGAATTCCTGAAGGTTATATATTTCTTAACTACACGAATAATGAATTATGAAAGAAAATGAAAATATGATGTAAATCAATTACGAAATCGAACTACCCAAAAGGGGTAGAACAAAAGAGGTAGAACTGCTTAATTATCAGTCAAAGCAAACGAATAACCGTAGGTTTGGTAGGGTTTAGCGGGGTTTTATATACACTTCAACGCATTAAGAAGTAGGTTGTAAACTTTCACAACAGGTTACCAACAACGTAAGTAAATGACAATCATTTTCATTTAGCTTCTTATAAATATATATAGAAGCCTATAAATACATGTAGAACACCGTTTGCGTGAAAAACTATGTGTAATTGTGAAAACCACTCCTACCTATTCGGAATGTAAACAAAGCTGTTCGCCCTTTAATGTCGTGATGAATTCAGTTTATAGCTTGGGTCATCGGTTTGTTTGCTTGATCTAACACAAGAACCCTTTTGATTCACATGTGTGATGTAAAAATCAACTTCCAACCAAACCCTGAATAAATTAGCATTGTTGAAAATAATTCTTATTTAACAGAGTGAATACGATGCGCCTAATTTTACTAATCCTATCTATTATTGCAGCCCCTGCGTTTGCTGAAACAAAGGTCATCAAACAAGTGATGGACATGAATTCTGAAAACATCGATAAGATGTATCAATTCATTCCTGATTACGTAGAGATCGAACCTGGTGACAAGGTGCTTTTTAAAGGAACCGTTGGCTCTCATACTGCTCATAGCATTCAAGGGATGCTTCCTAACGGAGCTAAACCTCTTATGATATCTGGGTCAAATGCTCAGGAAGTCACTTTTGATAAGCCCGGAGTTTATGGCATAAAATGTAAAGTACATCACCGACACGGAATGGTGGCACTTGTGGTTGTTGGTGATCCAAGTGTTAACTTAGAAGAAGCTCGCACCGCGGCAAAAAAACGTGTGAGTCGCAGAGCTCAGAAAAAGATGCAAGGCTTGCTCGATCAAGCAGAGCAAAAGGTTCAATAACCTTTGTCCCTTCCTTTAAGCATCAGCTCTCTGTTGATGTGTGATAGGAATGCCAGCCTGAAGACAGGCTGAGGGGTCAGTAACAAGAAGAAACACCGCCGAATTGGCGCTGTTTCTTCTAACTTATCTAACTTATCTAACTTAGACATTGTCAAATATTCCGCACTAAACGTAAAAGCAGATCAAACTAGCCAACCCGTTCTAAATGAAACTCCGACAACCACAAACAAAATTGAAATAATGGTCACTGGCACAATATGCAGCGCCATATCAACCAAGTTGTCCTTCGATAGTTTTGGAATCACACGAAAGCGTGCGTCTAGGGCTAGCAATACCGTCAGAGACAGCAACGTCAATTTAGCGGCAATGCCATGAGCCAGTGGAATCGACATATCAAACCATAAGCTAACGTCCGGCAACATGTGATAAGCGAGCATCAACCCAGTCACCACTTGAACTACCAAAGCAGGCATTCCCACCTTTTCGTACCCTTGCTCAAATTCCAATAACATTTCTGGAGAACGGTGTTTCAAGACTTTAGGAAGGATAACGACGCTGAGAATAATGTGCCCTCCCGTCCAAATGGTGGCAGCCAATACATGCAAAACCAATAATACGCCAAACATAAACTTCCCTTACACAATGTTACGTGGTGCAAAGGAGAACCCTTCAAACTCACGCTTATATTTTGATTCACCAATTTTCTTTATTTTGGCGACGCCCATTTTGTAGTTGTAGTTACCACTGATTTGGTCAACTACCCTTGTTGTTAAAGCATTCGCTGGGTTCTTCATGTCCATCATATTGCAATACAACACACCTTTTTTCGTGGCTGAGGTGACAATCGCAACGGCTTTAATCTCCGCGTAATCCAGTTGAATGTGACCATTTTTCATTAGGTTACTAAACTGAAAATCACCTGACTCGATACCCAGAATCGTATCTTTAAAATTGGCCACCCGCTCCGAGTACACAAGCACTTCATCTCCGGCTTCTATGCCCCGTTTGTCCGCATCTTCTGGGTGAACTTCAATCCAGTTTTCAGGCCAGCGATGAGTGATGTAAGGCCTGCGCTCGGTATCATCAAACCCTGACTGCCAAATTTCGTTGATACGACCATTCGAGAACCACAACTCGTCCTTTTGGGGAGTAAGCCAAGCATGGAAATCACTAAACAGATCCCAAGGATGTTTTTGAAGATTGACCTTCCCCGTCTGACTATTAAATTGAGTGAGCTGTTTGCGCATAATATTGGCGCCTTGAGGGCCATCTTGTAGCCCTTTATCGACCAGATCATCCCAACTCATTTCAGTGTCATGTAGGCGCTTAGTGCCAATCAGCTTTTTGGTGTCATAGTTATAAAAAACAGGCCCTTGGATCCCTTCAGTACCAAATTCAGTGAGCTTTTGATGAAGCGTTTTTCCTTCAGCATGTGCTGCAACTTTAATCATATTGAAATCTTTACGGCTACCACGGCTAAATCGTGATGACTCTTCAGCTACGTCATTTGAGTTTTGCCAATCAAACCCGTCGTACCCCATTCGCGAAGCCATTTGAGCAACAATCCACCAGTCTGGCTTAGCCTGACCCGGCGCATCAGCGAACTTTTGGTAAAGGCGTAGACGACGCTCACCATTAGCGCGCATGAAATCCTCTTCCCCCCAAGTCGCGGCCGGAAAGATGATATCAGCGAATTGTTTACCAATAGGATCACGTAAATAAATATCTTGATTGATGACGACCATTCCACCGGAATCTGCACGCTTTTTGAGTGTATCTATAATGTGCTGTTTATCACGTCGCATCGCTTGGTGAGGATTACGTGTTGTTAAGTCGGTGAATTTCTCTTTCAACCCATAACTACCACACATAGCTTGAATCCATGTTGTACCAATGACATGGGCCATACGGGTATGCCCGGAATAGAGATATCTATCGGTGTCTATTGAGCGCCTGCGCCTACCTGCGACTTTTTCAGGTGACTTATTCCTTGGTAGTTTCCCACCGGCTAGTCCACCACGTTGATGCCCACCAAATCGACCAATCACACGCCCTTCTCGGCCACCAGTACCGATTATCGTTGCAAGGGAGGCGATGGCGTTGGTATTCCCGGTATTATTCGACCAATAAAAGCCCTTCTCTATACCAATTGAGGCTTTAACTCGTTGACCGTTGACTGGCATTGCCAACATCTCAGCGGCTTTATGGATCTTCTCAACATCGATACCCGCTATCGACGCGGCATACTCAGGTGCGTACTCTTTCTGCTCCAAATTCCATTGCTTATAATCATCAAAGCCATTCGTTTGGAATTTGCCCCAAGTGGTTCTCCACTGCCATGGCGTATTACGCGTACCCTGACCAAAACCTGAGCTCGATTCCCATTTATTATTGACCCAGTTTTCAATCCACTCGTTATCTTGCCAACCTTGCTCTAAGATCACTCGAGCAATTGCACCAATCACAAGATTATCGCTACCAGGGTTAATATCGAGGTGTAATCCACCTTGAGCTTTAAGCCACGCTATTCCAGCGGTTTCACGAGGGTTCAAAATCACGGTTTTCATCCCACGATGCACCGCTGGCATAATAAACTGCGTAAAGATGATGGTTTTTGTCTCATACGGATCTGTTCCGCAGATCATTAAGGTGTCTGCCGCGCCCCAATCATCATAACTCGGAGCGAAATTATCAAAACCCGCATCTCGAAATCCTGGGGTTGCGGTGACATCTGACGGCGTATCATGAAACGAAAAATTCGCGGTATTGACATGACGCAATGCATACTTTGTTATCGCATAGGTGTTTTCAATATACTGATAGGAATAGGTTTTTACGCAGTAACTGTTCGAACCGTGCGTATCAATCACATGACGGCCGACTTGGGCTGCTATATCCAACGCAAAATCCCATTCTACCGGTTGTAACTGACCGTTAATTCGAACAAGTGGTTGCTTCAATCGATCTTTGGTTGGTGTTTCTGGGTTATAAAGCTTTCTTGCGAGCAGTCCACCACGAACCGAAGAATCACCGCCTTTATTGACGACCTGTATGTCTTTGTCTGCCACTACAACCACATGGTGTGGTTTGCCATTATGCGAAACAATATTATGTTGCTGTGGCGAAACCCAAGTTTGCAGAGCATGAACCGGGAAATCGACACCAAAGGCGTTTTCACTAGCAGCCGCGCCGCCTGAAGGGCTATTTACGGGCCAACGATAAACCTTATAACCACACGCAACAATACAATAGTCACACGCTGTTGTGATGACTTCCGCACTAGCAGGTGGCAGTAATGTACTAGTCGGTTGCAGATACTGGCTGTTTAAAGCAGATTGATCGTTTAAAGCCAATTTATCGTTAAAAGAAAGTTGAGTCATCTAGCTAATCTCCACATCGATCAGGTTTTCCATTCGACCAAAGATCAACCCCATAACCCCGACCGCATAGATATCATCACCTTCTAGCTCCAGCAGTACTTGAGGTAAGCTCTCAAAGGCTTGACCAGAAACCATAATGCCATGACGTCGTAAATCAAATGTAGACAGGTGGAATGGACATTGCCCGACAATGCGATGCTCCCCTGTTGCTTTGTAAGCACCAGTTAAAGGCCCGCCTTGATGAGTACACGTCATCGAGTACGCCACAATATCTCGCTGTAACCCTATCCCACCGCCACATTCGATGTCGGATTTAACCAGCATCGCAATCGAGTTTTTTCCTTCATCTGGATATTGAAAGTGAACCGGAATGTGGTTACTGAGTTGACTTAACTTTGCGATTTTCTTACGCGGGTAACCAACAATACGACCTTCAACCTGAGTTTCAGAATCCGTTCCTGCAAATAAGGTAAGAGGAACCATTGATACGGCAGTCGCCGCGCCGGAATAGAGTAAA
This sequence comes from Vibrio sp. MED222, assembly GCF_000153005.1. Classification (NCBI taxonomy): domain Bacteria; kingdom Pseudomonadati; phylum Pseudomonadota; class Gammaproteobacteria; order Vibrionales; family Vibrionaceae; genus Vibrio; species Vibrio sp. MED222. The sequence goes on from NZ_CH902606.1 coordinate 531,485, forward strand.
AAATCACGTCGTGACATCATGCATTTGTTGTGTCGTTTACTCGAATTTTGCTCTGAGTTGGCGATCATTTTTCTGCTCCAGCAAGTTCTTCTTTAGTAAATAACGGTTGGTATTCTGGAATTGTCGGCTCTTCAATAAAAATCTGTTCACCTGAAAATGCTTCGATAAAGCTCAGTAAGTTCTTTTTATCTTGCTCCGTTAAACCGAGAGGTTGAATTAAAGCAGATTTTGTCTGAGGGTAACCAGTAGTACGTCCGTCATCCGCCACACCACCTCGGTCGTAGAAATCAATCACCGCTTCTAAAGTTGGAATAGTGCCATTGTGCATGTAGGGCGCAGTGTATTTTGTATAACGTAGGCTTGGCGTGCGAAACTTACCTAACATCTCTTTACGTTTTGCACGAAAGTAAGCACCGGGATCAGCTTTTGTAGTGCGGTACATCTCTTCGGTGACACCTTTAGAATAAAGCTCAAATCGAAACGTTATCTGTGCCAGTCCATCATCATTCCACCAAGGGCTTGGCGGCACGCCAATGTTGTAGAATTTCTGGTCAGAAGCCAAAGCCCCGTTGTGACAAGCTATGCAATTCGCTTTGCCCTCAAACAGTGCTTTACCCTTCAATTGGGACTCAGACAAAGCGGTTTTGTCACCGAGTAAATAGTTATCTATTGGTGTGTCACGTTGAATCATCGTACGTTCAAACGCGGCTATAGCACGCCAAGCGTTGTGTATTTTCGGAGTATCATCACCAAACACTCGCTTAAAACGTTCAACATACTCAGGTACTAACGCTAAACGCGCTTCCATGATGTCATCTTCACCATTACCCGCGACCGCGCCCTTCGCAGCATCTTTGGCTTGCGCTTCCAATGACATAGCGCTGCCCGCCCAGAAAAATTTGTCATAATAAGCCGCATTAATAATCGTTTGGCTATTACGCCAATGTACCGTACCCGGATATCCCATGGATAAGTCATCAGGAAAACCCCAGCCCTGAGATTGAATATGGCAACCAGCACATGGGCTCGTCGTATCGCCACTTAGCCGACCGTCATAAAATAAGACCTTTCCCAACTCAATTTTTTCTGGTGTTTGTTTATTATCCGCAGGTACAGGCACCTCCCCTAGAGGCTCAAGCTGTACCTTTGCATTAACAACATTGGGAAGCCCCGTCATCCCAATAAGAACAAAGAGTGCTGCCTTTAATACAGAGCGTTTAGTTACTAGCATTTGACCAATCCTCCGTGTATTCGTAGCCGAAGTCATAGTCTAACCATTCGTATTCTTCGCCTATAAGGGCGTCTCCAGATAACGATTCCAAAAAAGCCACCAGCGCCTTTTTTTCATAGTCCGTTAGAGAAAGTGTGGTGAGTCGAGAGTCTTTGTTTGAATCTTCGCCACCACCTTGATTATAAAACTCAACCACATCTTCAAGCGTGGCAAGCATGCCATTGTGCATATATGGCGCAGTTTGAGTGAGCTCTCGCAGCGTTGGCGTTATGAACTTACCGCGATCGCTACCATCCGCTTTATGAGTTTGAACATGCGCACCAACATCGCGCTTTAACGTTAAGTAATCTTGCACACCCATAAACATGTTGTAGGCAAGAAAAGATTGATGTCGCATGGGGTCTAAAAATATCTCATGATTTTCTGGCACTCCGGTATTGTGTGCCTTTCCGTCCGAAAACAGTGCGCCACGGTGGCATTGGCTGCACCCCGCTTTGCCTGTGAACAGTTTTTCTCCCTGGCTCGCTAAGTCGCTAAGCTCACCCTTGTCAAAAGGGACGTTTTTCGAAGTCAATGTTTTTAGGTATTCAGGCAGAGCTTTGCGTACTCCGCCATTTGACGGTTCTCCAAGATTGGCCGCTTTAAACATCTCGACGTATATTGGGTCTTGTTTGAGGCGTTCCTGCATCAAACGCATGTCCATATTCATCAGCCAGTCTTCAGTGATATTTTCCCGCACCACATCGTTTAGGTTGGTGCCAATACGACCATCGTGAAACCACACCTCTTTATAGGCTGTATTAATAAGTGTTGGAGCATTGCGAAATCCATCACTCCCCGTATAGGCCGGGCTCAACGGTTCAGGGTAAGAAAAACCATTAGACGGAATGTGGCAACTGGAGCACGATATCGAGTCGTCCCCAGACAAGCGCGTATCAAAAAACAGTCGTTTACCGAGTTCTGCCTTCGCCGTATTTATACTTATAGGGGGCAGAGCGGCGTATAGAGTTGCAGAGAAAAGGGCACACACTCCTACCAAGCTTTTTAGTGCGATGCTCATCGACATTCCTTCGGGGTTACTATCATCTACCTCTATTATTAACACATGAAACATTAAAGATATGATTAGGATCATACAATTAGAAATGATAAGAGTTATTATTCAAACTTGTTAATTCAGTGGTGCTTAAATAAATGTCTCTAGATAAATTACTTCACAAAGTTAAAGACATCTACTTGACTGGAAACCTATCCGAACAGGTATTGGCAGCACAAATATTAAGCCGTTTTCAAAACACTAAATATCTGATTATAGAAAGGTTAGCGTCCCAGAATCCTGACCTTGTTATTACTAGTCTTGAATGCCTCGCTTTAGATAATGCAGCGCCTATTGAGCCCATCCTCAACTGCTATCAATACTGGGACGACAGCGAAATTAAATTGGCATCGTTAATGGCTATTGAGAACAACCAACACTCTCTACTCGTTGTTCCTGTATTATTAGAAGCAGTATGCGACGAAAATGACTACTGGGATGGAGGTTGGAATGACGGAGATGACATCAGCTTGATAGCTGCGCGGATTTTAGACAATCACAAACACCAACTAGATCACGAACAGTCTCTGCGTTTACTACACCGACTTCAGAATGACCCCGAGCCAGATCTAAAAGGCAAACTCATTGCTTTACTTTCGCGCCACTCCCCGACTCTGCTAAATGAAAACAACGTACTCAAAAGCACCGCTGATACTCGGATTTTTTTGAGAAACACTCAAGACAAAGTCGTATTATACAAAGCCACACAACACCCTGATATTAGCTGCCAAAAAGTGGCATTTCAGCGTCTATCTGAAATGGATTGTCGTGAATATCTGCAGGTATTTTTAAACGGCCTGTCTCATTCAGACCCATCCATCAGAGAGAGCTCTGTACATCAATTAACGAAATGGAATTACCTAGTAGATATAAAGCACCTTAATTTTGAATTGCTGCTATCTGGTATGCTGCTCAACTCACTCATAGGGCTACTGAGTAACAAAGATAAACTGCATGTCATTGACCAACTTCAAAATAAACCGAATCTAGCCAATGCAACCGCAGCGGTTATTTTACTGATTTCAAATTTGGAAACTCAGCATAAACAGTTGCAACTAGCCCGTTTTATACCCCATTTCTATCAAGTGTTTTCAAAGTTGGAAGAGTCAGAACAACTCGACAGCCTAAACAGCCTATTAACTGAAACTTCCGAACAATTTAGCGTTGCCTTTATTCGGCAACAACTTCAGCAGGAAGCTTGTAGTAACTCTATCAAGCGACTGTTAATTGAACACCTTTCGAAAAACCCAAAAACTAGCCACCAAAGCTATTTAAAAGAACTCACTTTAGGGACATCAGGTATCATAGTTGCGGATTCTTCATTAAAACCTAGAACAACAACGAGCATCGCCCCTATAGATGAAATGAATAACACGGTAATCAATGGCACCAATGAACAGTCAGCACTTGTGACATCAACACTTGATTCACTAATGCAAACTCACTCTCCAGCTGTATCTACCGCCCCCTCAAGCTTAACATCAGTTAAGAAGCGTTCTAACAGATCTGCAAAGATAGAGGCTCTAGAAAATCAAGCGATCGCTCTAGAGTTTTGCTCAAACAAAACATGGCTGTGCGGCCTTTGCTCTGACGACAAAATAAGTCATCTAACCAAAGCGGCATTTCACGCCTTGATTCATGCCTTATGTAGACACAATATAAGCTTTTCCGATGTACAATCATCACGCTTTAATCAGCTCACGTTAGAACTCTTGCTAGATGAGCAATCCGAAAATATCGGCGACATCCTCGACTGGCTTGGCGATGATTGGATACAACAGAACCGTTTGTCACTGATGTCATCACCCTGCCTATCTTTAAGAGTCGGCTTAATAAAACACATCAATGACGAGCAACAATTATTAGAATTGATCAAACATTCGTATATCGGCATTCAGCACGCAGCACTCAATCAACTTGCGCTTAATGGTGTTTGTCCCCATAAGAAACTGATCGGGTTGCTTTTGGAAGAGCCGTTACTTTATCCACAGTTGGCAAACTTTGAAGCACATACGGTTTATGAATTACTTGAAAGTGAATTCGATCGCCGATCCTCAACGACTCTTCAAGCCACTCTCACGTATCTTGAAACGACAAGTAATCACCCCTAACAAAGAACTCAAATCTGGTAGCAAAATCATGTCCATTGATTTGAGGCTTTCATTTTTACTTCACTCGCAGCCGGTAAAGTTAGTAGCAACGAATTAAGCCTCGCTTTGTAAGGTATTGTATGGGTTTGTCTAACAGCAACTTCTGTCACTAAACAACGCACTTCAGTTCCGTATATTGATACTTCGTATGAATAATAAGGTGTGTCATGAAAACTCTATCTTTAGCTACCTTAGCGACAGCTATCTTTCTCATTGGATGCGGTTCAAATCAAAGTAAATCGCTATTCAATCAGGCAAACGCAGCACCGTCAGTTGTGCATGGGGTCACGATTGAAGCCGTTCCCTCTCAATTCGCTGAATACTCTCAAGCAGGCTACAACCGATATGTCGCGGTCAATGCCCCGAATGGCAAATCTATCCATATTTTGATTATGGATCGCCTGAGCGATTATCAAATAGTCAAAGCCGTCAATGTTCTCAACCACTATCTAACCCCTGTTGATGGCACTAAGTATGGGAGCACTGACTCAAAACGCGAGATTGCAAACGCGATGGCCGACAATGGCGCAATACTAAAGCTAATGAATTATTACGATGAGCCACGATACAACGATGACTTGCCCGGGCAGCCCTTGTTCGAAGAAGAGATTCAGGTTGAAGGCGGTGAATGGTATGTCCAACAAGATTATGAAGAGCATCGTGACGCCTCTTATGAGGAAATACTGCATTTAGTCCATGACTATGGCATCGGGGTTTTTAACGCGCCTGAAGATGCAGTAACCGCATTACCTGAATTTCAAAAAGAATTTAATGCGATACAGAGACAAGCATTACACAATGCTTACACACCACCCCGTGATATTTTAGAAGAGTGGCAAGAAGAAGTCAGCGTTGATCAAGAGTACTTTGCCGCTGTAATTGATAGCTACTACGGGCTTTGGGGAGCATACAACGGCAAAGGTATGTGGGGGTTATACCAAGTTAAAACCCGCGACGATTTCTCAAAAGAAGACCCCGATGCACAAGCGATAGTAGAACAGATTTTCTCTCCAACATTAACTTACGATGCATACCTGGCCGATACATTCACCGGAACATTTAAAATGAGGTATGACCCAGTGACGTCCTATACTCATCACTCTCAATACCTTACTAAACTAACGCTATCAGGTAACAATGATGCGAATATTGAGATCAACCAGCATGACAACCGCGTAACCGGAAACGCGGGGGTAAATACAGTGATCGCCCATGGCCCTAAAAGTGAATACCAAATTCATGATCTGGGGAATGGTAAATTTCAGCTTAATGATACCGTTGTTTCGCGTGACGGCTTGAACGTGCTATCCAGTATCGAAAAAGTACAGTTCACTGATCAGCTTTGGACCTTTTAACTAGCAACACTCAAAAGCCAAATCACTTTCCTAAAGACGTAAAAAAGCCCGACCATTTCTGATCGGGCTTTCTAAATGATGGAGGCGCCTCCCGGAGTCGAACCGAGGTCCACGGATTTGCAATCCGCTGCATAGCCACTCTGCCAAGGCGCCTTCAATAGTGTTTTAAGAGAACAACTCTGTTGATTACTACCCAACAAGGTAACAATCGAATAGATGGTGCCCCGGGCCGGACTTGAACCGGCACAACGCGAACGTCGAGGGATTTTAAATCCCTTGTGTCTACCAATTCCACCACCAGGGCACGCAATTCTTTATTGCGATGCCGATTACTGAAAAGTAAAACACCATCTTAATGTCAAAATGAATCAACATTACAAAATTTGGAGCGATACATCGGGTTCGAACCGATGACCTCAACCTTGGCAAGGTTGCGCTCTACCAACTGAGCTAGTATCGCAATTTCATTCTTATTGCCTCTTAATTTATCAAACTAAGAGAAAGAATGGAGGCGCCTCCCGGAGTCGAACCGAGGTCCACGGATTTGCAATCCGCTGCATAGCCACTCTGCCAAGGCGCCTTTATCAACATAAAATATATTGAAGTGTTTAAAGAGAACCACTCTTTGTTCAACACTCTACTAAAAGTAGAAACTAGATAGATGGTGCCCCGGGCCGGACTTGAACCGGCACAGCGCGAACGCCGAGGGATTTTAAATCCCTTGTGTCTACCAATTCCACCACCAGGGCAACGCAATCATGCGATGCTGATTACTGAAGAGTAAAACACCATCTCTCCGCGACCTAAGCCGTGAGAACGAGGTGTACTTTAACGGATGAAAAAAATTCGTCAACAATAAATTTTATCATTTAATTCAAGTGATTAATTATCGAACTCTACAGAATGAATTTAGTGCAGCTTGTACGGTTCTTATGCGTAGATTTTGAGTTTTAACAGGAACTCATAAGCCGAAGTCCAGTTTGAAGATTCACTAAATACCGCTGATTCAGTTGAATGAATGAAACACTCCTTCGTTTTCATGTGCTTTTCACATTCAAAGGCTAAAGTTTTACACAACTATAATTACGAAATGAAAACGTGAAGTCACTAAAACGATACCAATATGAACGCTACGCGGTTCTTTGTAACCTCGCCTACCCGAGAGTTTTTAAACAGACTCGTTACGGTTTTGACCCTAATGGACAACGCATCATCAAGAACCAGTTTGGCAAAACCATGATTCGAGTGTTGTGGAGCATCGACAAAGATGAGGTGGTTGTGGTTATCAAGGGATCACACAGTGTTTCTGACTGGCTACTCACTTTTGCATTATGGACAAGAAGCTGCAAAAGAATTGGTCTCAACTATCGAGTGCATGCGGGGTTCTACCATCTTATGTTTCAGGAAAGCCAACCAAGCCGTAATGAAGATAAACTGGGACAAACTGTCATTGAACGCTTGGAAACCACTTTGATTCCTCTATTGGAACAAGGCAAAAGAATATCGATTACTGGCCACTCTTCTGGTGGCTCTATTGGCTGTGTATTCGCTGATTACTTGGACCAAAAATACCCAGGTTGTATTAAACGAATCGTCACGTTTGGGCAGCCCGCGGTCGGTGATTGGAGTTTCAAAAAAAACTACCGTTTAAGCAAGAAAACCTACCGTATCTGTTGCGACATCGATATTGTTACCTTCATGCCGCCCGTACCGCTGTTGTATTGGCATGTAGGGAAAGTACTTTGGCTCTATAACGGCAGGATCTACGAAAACACACCGACGTTTATACGCCTTGGGCGCTCTGTTCTAAGTTGGTTGATCAGACCTTTCTCTTACCACTTAATGAGCAAATATATTCGCAATAAGGATTTCTTTGATAAACATTGAAATGAGTACGTTGGAAGCTTATGAAGAAGCCAGAAACGAAAAAACCAGCCACAAGGACTGGGTTTTTCTGAATGATGGAGGCGCCTCCCGGAGTCGAACCGAGGTCCACGGATTTGCAATCCGCTGCATAGCCACTCTGCCAAGGCGCCTTCAAGTCGTGTTTTAAGAGAACGACTCTGTTGATTACTACCCAACAAGGTAACAATCAAATAGATGGTGCCCCGGGCCGGACTTGAACCGGCACAGCGCGAACGCCGAGGGATTTTAAATCCCTTGTGTCTACCAATTCCACCACCAGGGCACGCAATTTTTATTGCGATGCCGATTACTGAAAAGTAAAACACCATCTTAATGTCAAAATGAATCAACATTACAAAATTTGGAGCGATACATCGGGTTCGAACCGATGACCTCAACCTTGGCAAGGTTGCGCTCTACCAACTGAGCTAGTATCGCAATTTCATTCGTCTAACTTCTCATTAACTAAATAAGAGAGAAAGAGAATGGAGGCGCCTCCCGGAGTCGAACCGAGGTCCACGGATTTGCAATCCGCTGCATAGCCACTCTGCCAAGGCGCCTTTTCAATTCAACACTTTAGGGGCTAAAGCAAGCCACACCGCTGTGTTCGGGTGCCTACTTTACGGATCGCGGGGAGATAGTCAAACAAAAAAATGAATTTCAATTCCGTTTGCTGACATTTAAATCAAATTGCTGCATGTTCGATCTCTTCAATCAATAAACACGCAGCAAAATGGAGCAAATTAAGGAATTCGACGTTACCACTTCTTCATAAAACGACCGACTAGGCTTGGATGGTAAGCCCAACAATGGTCAAACATCGTCATAAGTTGTGGGTTGCCATATTTCGAAAGACTAACCGCATGAAAACGGTTTTTGTGCTCTTTCAATTTTTCAACCTGAGCAATCATTTCATCAGACTGCTTAGGAGCAATAAAGTCAGAAAGCACGATCAAATCTGCGTTCTTGTATTTGTCACCCGTCATCAAATCAATCGACTTCATCAGAACAGGTTCTAAATCTGTACCGCCATGGAATGAGTAGCTTAAAAAGTCACTCGCTTCACGTAGGCCATCTTGCCTTGTTAATTCATAGGTAATCTGCTCAGAAGAGAACAAAATCACGTAACAGTCTCTCTCTTCCGCAAGAGCGATTTGCATCAAAGCATAAGCCATTGCTTTAGCTGACTGCTCAGGGAAACCACTCATAGAGCCCGAAGCGTCGACACAGACGATAAACGGGCCCTTTTCAATATCGATATTCTTGCTATCAGGCTTTTGCGCTTTCACTTTACGTAATGTCCGTGATTTACCTTGCGAACGATAGCTCAATAAACGCTTGTCGGCCAAGTGCTTATAAAAGATAACCTCAAGTTCAGGGTAAGCGAGAAACATGGTTTCGTTTGGCAGCATCTTGTTGAGATCATCACTTTCATGAATCCCAACAATATCATCGACTGCTTCATCGCTTTTCTCTTCAACCATCTGTAGTTCTTCTACAGGGGCTTTGTGTAGCGAAGGATCATCTTCCTCACCAGCCATACGGCCTAGCTTTTCTGCGATCTCTTGCAAACCCTTGTGCTTATTCAGAAACTCAGCGTGGCGCTTCATGATGGTTAGGTCTGTTTTGCTTAATTTGGCCGATGCCATGTCCCACAAACGCCCTACACTGCCTTCATCGCCCGACTCTGTCACTTTGTCCATGTTTTTCATGGTTTCCATGCGCTGATAAAGATCAGCTAAGACTTTTTCTTTGCTTGTTTCGAGTTCGGTGACTTGAGCTTGTTTGATGGCATCTGACAGCGATTGGTACCATTGATCACAAAAGTAATGTGGAAACATCGCGTTATAAACACCTTTATTGTTTTCCATCAAACGTCTTGCTTGTAGATAAAATGCTGAGTGCCACTCCAGCTTCTTGATAACGCGATCAATCTCGTCAAAGAACTGAGATTCATCCCAGTAAATCACTTCTTGGTAAAGTGCGATTTCCTCTTGGAAACGGTCGGTTTCACACACTTTAGTGACGCGTTTTTTTACTTTACCGCGCCATTTAACTAAGTGGTTTTTGACTGATGTTTTCACACCTTTATTCTCAGCAGCCATCATCACTTGAGAACGAGCGATAAGATCATTCATCGCGGTATCAATGATACCTGAGTCAGCCACCATCAAAGCGAGGTTTAAGCCGTCAGCTCCTAACATATGCTCCCCCTCTTACTCAAAGTACTGACTCATAAACTTAATGCGTTGTGCGATCTTGCTACTCTTCACTTTTGTCGTTTCAAGCTCTTGTGTTACCGCCTGTAAGCTTGATTCCATCGCTTTCGGTAAATCAGGGTCAATATAGTTATGCGGTAATGCGTCATGGAATTCAGTGCGTACTCTTTTTAACTTGAATTCAGCTGCAGTTAACTGTTCTAGGGCTTTCTCAGCGCCATTCAACCACTTGTTATACAGTTCTTGATCTAAACCGTCAGTAGTCACCACACTCACCAATACAGAACGATTAGCAATATCTTTGATCACTAATTGATTCGATGCATCCAAGTCGAGCTTTAAGCGGCATAGATTTTTGTTTTCGTTTACGTAACCATAAATATCGCCATGACCTTCTTTTAGAACACGGTCAAAATCATCTTTGGCTACATACACCCAACGACTATCGCCTTTCTCAGATTCAGACACCGACATATTGCTTTGCAGCATAACCAATTTAATAAGATTGTATGCGCTACCGACGCTGTACATTTTCGCGTTCTTGATATCATGTTGGTAAACGTCTTTTCGTCGTAAGCCACTGGTTGACTCCACAGAGAGCGACACCGACAGAGTCGATTCAACATCATCTTGAATCTCTTCTAGCTCTTCACGAGACATTTCGATTTGAGATTTAGACTCTTGCTGATCAAACGCTCGGTTCAACGCAAAATCTTTTACAACGCTACGAACCACATCGCGAGATTCAGGGCTATGCCACAAACAATCTTGAAGAAGCATAATATCGAGCGGGTTAACGCTATCACGGCCACTGAAGAATGCGCTCGCTTTCAATAGTTTAACCGCTTTCTTCCAGCGTCTGTCCGAAACATACAAATCCGACTCGGATGCTGAACCTTGCTTCTTAACCGTCTCTTCAAGCATGGTTTTTAGCTCAAATAACTTGTTAAACGAGTTATCCGTCAGCTCCAGATTATCGAGTTCTTTCTGCCATTGATGATATTCAATGTCTGTAATCGCTAACCCTTTTGGAATGACGGCTTCTTGAGAAGTACCTGTTGTCAGCATCGATTTGAAGTTTTGTTTGTTTTGAATACGGTTGACGAACACACGAACTAACATTCGGTCATAAAGTGCTTCTAGCCCGCTGTCTTCGTCTGGAAGTTCATTAGACGCTGAAACCAACAAGCGCATCGGCACACGCTCAATGTCTGCGCCGTTTTTAAATGTCTTTTCGTTAACCACAGTCAGTAACGTATTGAGAATGGCAGGGCCTGCTTTCCAGATCTCATCAAGGAATACAACTTGCGCGGTTGGTAGGTAGCCTTCGGTCAGCCTTACGTAACGACCGTTGTCTTTTAATTCTTGAATGCTTAGTGGGCCGAACACTTCCTCAGGAGTAGAGAAACGTGTCATCAAATATTCGAAGTAGCTACTGTTGTCAAAAGCCTGGATGAGGCGTTTAGCGATAAGGCTTTTTGCGATACCCGGAGGGCCCAATAGGAACACACTTTCGCCAGCCAGAGCCGCCAGTAAACAAAGCTTAATGGTGTCTTCTCTTTCATAAACGCCATCAGAGAGAGCATGCGCTAATTTATTGATTCTTTCAGAGAGTAGCGCCTTGTCAGCATGTGAGGAAATAGAAGGGTTCATGCGTTACTCCGAAAATCTTTGAACAGTTGAGAGTGTAGATACGTTTTTATACATTTGTTAGCACTTTGTTACAAGTATCTTTTATTATTGAGTTGCCTTTATATCAGATGGTTAAGCTGCAATTTTCGCGCAATCATAGATTCCAATTATGAGAGTAGCATCACGAATGGTGTGAAACTAAATCTATTGTTAACCCTAATTTTTCTTTTATTTTCGACACCATAGACGTTATGGTGGTACACGTCTTCAGTTATAAGAAAAATTGGCAAGGAAAGTGGCCAGATTGCATGAGTAAAGTTATCCATCAATGGAAAAGTATTTCTCTTATAGAAGAGAACGTGACGCTCCCTACGAACGTCGTGGTAAAACATACAACAATAAACCACCCCGGCGCGGCCGTTATTCTTCCTATCACTTCGTCTGGAAAAATCATCCTCATTAACCAGTTTCGTCCTTCTCTTAAAAAATGGCTTTTGGAACTCCCTGCTGGCACGATGGAAATTGATGAGACACCTCTTCAATGTGCACAACGCGAACTCGAAGAAGAAACGGGTTACAGTGCAACTTATTTCCAGAGCTTGGGACAAGTTACCCCTTTAGCTGGCTTCTGTGATGAGATCCAACACTTGTTCATCGCAAAAGACTTAAGCCTTACTACCCGCTTTGAATGTGATGAAGATGAAGTAATAGAGGTTATCGAACTTAGCTTGGAAGAACTGCAACATAAAATTCGCAACGATCAAATTACCGATACCAAAACCATCGCTTGTTTAAGCAAAGCCCAACTATGTGGCCATCTATAGCCAATTATATGACTACCTAATAGTACTCTAGGAGATAAACATGGACTTTCGTTCTGACACCGTAACTAAACCTTCGCAAGCTATGCGTGATGTAATGGCAAATGCAGAAGTAGGCGATGATGTATATGGCGATGACCCAACCGTCAACGAACTGGAACAATGGGCTGCAAATGAAACCGGTTTTGAAGCGGCTATGTTCACTTCTTCCGGCACACAGGCCAACCTACTGGGTTTAATGGCGCACTGTGAGCGTGGTGACGAATACCTTTGTGGCCAACAAGCGCACAACTACAAATACGAAGCTGGTGGCGCTGCAGTATTAGGCTCGATTCAACCTCAGCCAATCGAGAACAACCCTGACGGCACGTTAGATTTTAAAAAGCTTGCTGCAGCGATTAAGCCAGACGACAGCCACTTTGCTCGTACTAAGCTTCTTAGTTTAGAAAACACAATCAATGGTAAAGTGCTGCCAGTCTCTTACCTAGCGGAAGCGCGTGAGTTCGTAAACCAACACGGCCTGCAAATGCACTTAGATGGCGCGCGTGTCTATAACGCGGCGGCTGCACTAGATGTTCACATTAAAGAGATCGCACAACACTTCGATTCGATGACAATTTGTTTATCAAAAGGTTTGGGTGCTCCGATTGGCTCTCTACTTCTTGGTAGCAAAGCGTACATCGCTAAAGCTCGTCGATTGCGTAAAATGGTCGGTGGTGGTATGCGTCAGGCTGGTATTCTTGCTGCAGCAGGTAAAATGGCGCTCACGGAGAACGTGGCTCAACTTAAAGTAGACCATGAAAACGCAAAAAAACTAGCGATTGGTCTAAGCAAGTTAGAAGGTTTCTCAGTTAACCCTGATTTCATTCAGACTAATATTGTGTTTGCGAAGTTAGATCAGTCGATTGATATTAACCGTATCGCACGTGAGTTAGGAGAGCAAGGCATTACAATGTCACCAGGTAACCCTGTACGTTTTGTTACTCATAGAGATATCAGTTCAAAAGACATCGCGACTTTCCTAACTAAGTTGGAAAGTGCGCTTTAACGCTGAACAAGATTCGCATTAAAGCAATTAAGACTAGAGCTTCCCTTACGAAGCTTTAGTCTTTTAAAAAAATCATTCACCTCTTCCACCGAAAAATAGCCACCTCACCTATACCTATACCTATACCTATACCTATACCGACTAATCTGCCTAATAGACTCAACTAAATTAACTGCAACAGAACGCAATCTTGTTTTGGCCTATGTGAATACCTTCTATGTATTAAACCTGCGTTTAAGTATTAAATTATCGTTAAATTTCGATTTTCATTTGTGAGATTAAATTTTTCATGCACGATAAAATCAAATAATTTAATCGTAATAATTTAATTTTTATTTGCCACGCGTACGGTATTTAAGAATAAAACACACCAATTCTAAAAAAACATCGTAAGAGGCTAATTTAAATAGAAATTACCGACTAATATAGATAGCCACTTTTCACTATTACAATTAAAAATTGTCACATTCAAATTATAAACCAGTGAATAAAACTAAAAATAAGATATTCCTGGAAGAATAATCCATCGAAAAATTCACCAAAAATAACGCCGTAGACCATAGTTCTAATTTTATCAATTAATAAAAATCCACTCGTAAATTTAACTGTGGGTCAAAAACTGCCTATCTAATTGAAAACAAAATTATTATCTAAAAATGTACTATTTATACCTTACCTTAAACTCATACTAAAACTCATACTTCGCCTAAATAATAAACTTTTTTTACTACTTCACCATTTTTTAAAGCACTTATAGTTTTGAAAGTTAAGCAACAGGTTACATTCAATCAATGAGAGGTGAAATGATGATTAGAGCATTCGTATTTATTCACAAATTCATCGTCTCAACGTTAATTTTTAGTCTGTCACTTTCATTCTACACCAGTGCTAACACCTTAACGTTAGGAATTAATGGCCAGATCAAAGATCGATGCGAAATAAATTTCTTTTCTGGCAATGTCATGAAGTTTACGGAACACCGTGATGTGCAACTATTGCCTTTTAATATGTATTGTAACCGTCCGTTGGGTATAACGATTAATTCAAAATATGGAGGTTTAAAATATCAACACCAAGGGGTTGATATTATTGAAACTTATAATCTGTCATTACAAATAGACGAGCTTCGTCTTGATGAAAGTAGGCACAGCAGCCAACTTACTTCACCAGTAATGATAAACAGTTCTGGTGTTATTCCTTTCTCTCAACAGGGGAGCCTTAGGGTAGCACTCGAAAATAGCTTGCGTTTCGCGGGTTATTATCAAGACGTTATTGAGATCGAAGTTTACCCTTCGATTCATAGCGTGACCAAGTAAAAGCTCTGCAATGTATCTGCAGAACAACATACGCTCAGCAGTATTCGAGCCAATCATTTAAGATAAAGGAATTTCTAATGAAAAAGCTAACACTCTACGCAGCAACAGTCACAGCTATTTTTGGTGCTCAAGTTCAAGCCGCTCCTGGTGATGTCCAGCTAGTTGGTTTTGTTTCACCTGTATGTGAAGTTACTGGTCTTTCAACACAACTGATGGACTTTGGTAATGTATCTCAAATTCAAAACCTTTCTGTTAGTGGCCTTAACATGAAGTGTAATGACGTCGATGGTGCAACTGTAACACTGACGAGTGCTGAGGGTGGTCTAGAGTCCGATGATAGCGAAGACTACGCTCTTACATACGAAGCAACATTTAACCCTTCAGGCTTAGCTCCTTTCACGCTTAATGCGCCAGGAGGCCCAGGCCTAAATGACGTTTCAATCAGTAACTCTTATGGTGGTTCAGGAGTATTGGCGACTGGTGTTGCCGCGTCCATTGATATTGTGACAACAGAAACCTCCCCATGGGCAGGTGGTTATTCAGATACGTTAACCGTAAATATCACCTCAAATTAGAGGTTGAATAAGTCGGGGGCTATTATTTGGCCTCCGACTTCATCTAAGCCTTTGTTGTATTAAAACTTAACCTCAGTTGTATTACGACTCTAGTTTAATTTGGAGCTCATCGCGATGTATAAATGGATCATGCATAAATGGACTGTTCTCTTATTATTGTCACTCACTTGTTTGTCAGCTCATGCGTTCAAAGTAGAGCCGATGTCTATGGAGATGACGCCACTTGGTAAAAGAGCTCAAATGACAATGAGGGTTGAGAATTCGTCTACCGAACCACTCACAGTCGAACTGTCTCCAGTATTTATGACTATGAATGAATACGGAAAAGAGACCACGACGCCTGCAGATGACGAGCTATTAGTGATTCCAGTAACTGCAATTATAGAGCCTGGACGTTCGCAATCTATTATGGTCCGATATTTAGGCGATCCGTCCATTACAGAGTCAAAAGCTTTTCGTATTGCTGTTAAGCAAGTGAAAGTTCAAAGAGCAAGTAGCAACCAAGGGCAAGTGAGTCTGTTACTTCAGTTTAATACGCTTATCAACGTGCGACCTCAGAACACTGCCTCTCAACTAGAAATTAAAAGTATCGAACCAAATAACAAGAATAACAAATGGGTCCTTGAAGTACTGAACAGCGGTAATAGTTATGGTCGGTTAACCAATACGACATGGAAAATTTCTGACGGCAAAAAATCAACCTATTTAAAAGGCGTAGAAATCGCCAAACGTATTCCAGGAACTTTAGTTCTTCCCTATTCCACTCGTTTTTTCGAAATGCAGCCACTTGAAAATTACAATGTAGAGACGCTATCGATTGAAATCGAGCAGGATCAGTAGCAATGAGACGTTATATTTTTGGTGGGTTCATTTCTTGTTTTCTGTGTGCACAAGCGCTTGGCATAACACTGTTTCCAACCGTCATTGAACTCAATACCGATCACAGGGCAACATCGCAACTGGTTGTGACTAACAACTCAACGCGGGATCTCCCACTTGAAGCTAACGTTCGTCGTTTGAAATTCTTACCTGATGGTACGTTCCAAACATCAGATCTATCGAGTGAGGTGATGTTTGTGTTTCCACCTGCCGCTATGTTGGCACCCGGTGAACGTCAAGTATTCCGTATACAATGGTTGGGAAACCGCCAACTCGAAACTTCCCAAAGTTACTTTGTTCGTTTCAGTACCGTAAATATTGGTCAAAACAACGAAAAAATGGACAGTCCTACCAGTTTAACAACCGGTATCAATTTGCAAGTTCACTACAATGCGTTGTTGCACATTCACTCATCCTCGCTAGAGCCTGACGTGAACTTACATATAGATGAACAAGGAAAACTAACACTCACTAATTCAGGGTCGCGATTTACCTATACATCGTTACTTCATTTTAAGGGGCTCGAATCTCAGAACCAAAAGGTACATGAGGCTTTAGGTGAACAGTTTATTCCACCACGCTCGACTATTACTTTGCCTTCTTCTTTAAATTACTTACCAGTAGGCACTTATCATGGATATGAAAACTGAAACCTCTCACAAGATGTGGCAAGTTTTCTATGTCTTGGGATTAGTACTGTTTTATTGTGCCGCCTTAAGCCCTGTAACTTGGGGCCAGGATATGGTATTGAACCCGACAGGACGCGACATTCAACTTACCTCTTTACTAAGGATAAGTGACACCATTCTTGGTGAAGCGGATATTATCATTACCGCAAACAACGAAATTCTTTTGCCAAAGGAAAGTACGCTGTCTCTCCTTTCGTCTGTCGTCACTCAAGAAGGTATTGGTAAGCTCCATGACACGACAGACGATGAGATGCTGTCGCAGCACCACTTTATGAGCGTAGGGCTGGGACTTAATTTCGACTTTTCTTCGTTGGAATGTATCGTGACGGTTCCGCCAGAATTTAGCTTAACCCAACAACTCTCGATGAACGGCGCAGATGATTTTTATAACTATGCTGAGCCAAGTCTGTTAAGCGGATACGTTAACGTCGCCCTTTCCGCCAATGAGAGCCAATATGTCGATCAAAAATCGTCAAGGCAAGATCTTTATCGCAGTCAATTCGACTCTGCACTTAACATTGGTTTTTTCAATTTTGAATATGAATCCTATTTAGAAAATGGTTCATCGAAAAAGTCACAATATGTGAGAGAAGGAACTCGTCTTAATATTGACTTTGCACAGCAAGGTACACGACTTGTGCTCGGCGATATGTACAACAGTGGCCAATCTTTTCAGGACAGTACCGATATACTTGGTATTGGCTTAACTCGAGATTTCACACTGATTCCAACCAGAAATGCACGACCACGAGCCAATCAATCATTCACACTTCAAAGAGCCTCGAATGTCGATGTCTATATAGATGGGATTGCAGTCCAACGACTAACTTTAGGCGCTGGTAGCTACAACCTGAGTGATATACCTCTTGCGCAAGGTAGTAACGATATTGTACTCGTCATTACCGATCGTTCTGGAAACGAAGAGCGTATCGAGTTTTCTATTGCGACGGGTAACGACTTGCTCAATAGCGGTGAGTTTGAATATAGCATTATGTACGGAGCACCCTCTGAACTCCAAAATGGACAACTAGAATACCTAACCGATGAGCGTATTTTCCATGGTTATATTGATGTGGGGATTAACCCTTGGTTAACGTTAGGTACCAACTTTCAAACCCGTGAAGATTTATACCAATATGGTACTACCGCACTCATCGCTTCTAGATGGGGAGTCACTGAACTCAATGCTTCACGTAGCGAACATCCTGTATTAGGAAATGGCGATGCTTACAAATTTGCATTCGATGCGGAATTTTCCAGTAAGAATACACTGGCTCCACAACTGAGTGTTAGTTATGAGTATCTGAGCAACAATTTTACTGGTGTTGCTGGGTTTGACGCCTCCGATAAAGACATCAACTTAACCACTCATTATGCTTCTGCATTCGGTTCGATTTATCTAAGTCGATCATTACGTGCCGCCATGACAGTCAATTACCGTTCAGGAATAGACAAAGAGAACGACTATTGGCTAATTAGCCCGAGTTTATCGGACGGACTGTTTGATACTCACGCGACTTGGAGTGCCCGTGTTAGCTATCAAGATCACGCCAGTAAAGACGATGACATCAGCACTACGCTCACCATAAGTTGGCCTCTTAGCCGACAAACTCGTGTCGTCGGTCGTTACAGTACAGAGCTAAGAGAAGCCGCCTTAGATTACAGCTATCAGAATAATATAGGTAACACCGGAGGGATATCAGGCTTTGCGAGTGTCATTACGAATGAAGAAACGGACGCCGATATGGACGCTGGTATTAACTATACAGCAAACCGTTACGAATTCAGTGCCACCCATGCCTCGCGACTTGACGACATTAATGGTGACACAAGAAACCACAGTACCGACGTGACCATCAGCAGTGCACTTGCGTTTGCAGGTTCATCGGTAACGATCGGCAGACCAGTCCGAGAAGCATTCGCTATTGTCAGCAAGCATGAAAGCCTCGCAGAGAATGACGTGGCATTAGACCCAACAAAAGATGGAGAGTACGCACGCGTTTACCTTAACGGAGATGCCAGTGCCATGGTCCCTGATCTTGTTGCTTATAATAGCCAAGTCATCGGTTATGAGGTCGATAACTTACCACCGGGATATGATTTGGGGGATGGTGCTTTTTGGGTTAAGCCTGATTACAAGCGGGGCTTCCAACTACAAATTGGTTCCGATGCTGTCTTAACCGTGATTGGTAAGCTATACGACCGTCAAAGTAACAATCCAATTTCACTTGTCGCTGGTGTAGCACATTACCTTGGTGAAGCTAAACAGTTACCGATTGACTTCTTTACCAATCGGAGTGGCATATTTGCGATATCTGGGTTAAAGCCAGGGAAATATCAACTGATTCTTGACACTAAAGGACAAGAGTCAGCCGTCATTACTCTCAGCGAGCGCAGTGACAACTTGATCAGACTAGGAGATGTGTATGTGGATTAAACAACTTCGGTGGGGAGGATGGTTCCTCATCGCCATAAATTCTGTATCCTCTGTATTAGCATGTGAAGCTAGTGCATTGACGATTCAACCCGTCTCATCCCAGTCTCAATACGACGTTTTCAACACTGGTAATTACGCAACAATTAATACTTACAGGATCGATGCGAATATAATTGGCGAAGACTGTAAATTGAGTTTGGTTCTACAACTTAATGATACTAGTCGGACGTTAAAAGGGGTAAACCAAGACAAACTCAACTTCGAGTGGAGTGGACAAGTGGGTGTGCCAATCGCCAATCAGTGGCATGTATCATTAACCGACAGTCAACCTTCGACAACCATACAAATGCGTTTCCCAAGCAAACAGTGGCTAGCGTCAGGAACCTACCGGGGGCTTTTAGAAGTGTCGCCCTCTTATACCTCAGACAACCAACAAATAGAGATTAGCCCTAGCTCACTCCCAGTATCTGTTACCGTGCCACCAGCTGCAAAAGTTCACTTTTATGGGTTAACTCAACAGCATTATGACCTTGATCTAGGAACATTATATTCAAACAAGATTATTCGTTCTGCACCGAACCTATGGGTGCAAAGTAATACAGCGTATACCATCGTATTGGAATCATCCCATCAAGGGATGCTACGTCATGAATCTGATGAGACAAAATGGGATATTCCATACGAACTTTCCCTAGATAACGATAGAGTAAACCTCGGTCAACTTGATGCAAAAATTCAGCGTATTTCGGCTACGATCGGTCAACCTATTCCTTTGAGTTTTGTAATTGGGGAAACAGAGAACAAACCGGGAGGAATATATGACGATACATTACAAATTTCTATAGAACCCCTCCTTTCACAGCAGCCTTAAATATGTAATTATATAAATCCTGAGATATGCAACGCAATTATATAAAACCCAGTATCATATAATCACAACACGATTTGTCAGTTTCGGAGTAAAGTATGCATAACAGTAAAAATAATTTAAAGCACATGCTCCTAATTGGCGATAACGGTATAAATAACCAGTTTATTCAACGAGAAATAGAGAAATACAGTGACTTTTGTTTTAGTCGCGAATGTATTTCAGGCATTGAACGTTCGAATCATCGCAAGACGTTTGATGTCATTCTCATTAGTTACTTACTCTTAGCTGACATCAAAGATGTTTACATCACCTTATCAAAAGTAGAGTCCAACAAATGGGTAATCTATGACGTTCCCTCTGATATTACCGGACAGAGTATTACCGTAATGCAACTATTCAACATGTTTAATATAAAGGGCATAATCTATCAAGATGCTCCTGTAGAACACCTTACACGTTGCTTGAAAACGGTTTGTGATGACGACCTATGGTTACCGAGGAAGTTAATGTCGCATATTTTATCCAATGCGCGCTCCCAAACATTCAAGTCACAGGTAATATTATCTACCCTTACAAAAAGAGAAGCTCAAATATTTAAACGAGTTATCAGAGGAGATACAAATTTAGAGATATCAAGTGAACTATTTATTTCAGAAAGTACAGTAAAAACGCATGTATATAATATATATAAAAAAATAAACGTAACCAACCGAAAAGAAGCAATAAGAAAAGCAAATTTTATCAATAGTTTAGAGACTATTATACAACCAGGCATGTAGTTAATATTTGAGTCACAAATATAGAGACACTGGATTGCAGTTATTTTTACAACAGATCGTATTATAATTTAGGCCCTTGAAAAGGTGATCTTCTATTATCCCCCTCCGTCATAAAATCACAGTTAGACTGAACAACGAAGTTTAAATCATATCACCAGTGACTTAATTACATTCTGCCCTCTAAGGTACGAATAGAATTTTTGAACTCACAAAACATCACTTCTTAAGCCCTCTACTCGCCTAACAGAACGAAGTCAGTTGTAACTGTCAACACTATTAGCTTCTAAAATATCTAAAGCATTAAGCATCTAAAGCAATTCGGACTTGAGCTTCCCCTTAGGGTAAGCTTTATTGTTATGTTTTTACCGGAGCAAAAGCATGACTTACCGTTCCTTCACTTTACTATTACTCACTCTTTCCCCTAGCCTTCATGCCTCTAATTTTGGCGATCCTGAACTGGGTAAAATGAAGTCACCAAGTTGCATTTTCTGTCATAACCCCACGGGTGAAACAAGTAACACTGCTTACCCAAAACTTTCTGGCCAAGATTCAACTTACCTCTATAACACAATGAAAGCTTACCAGAACGGTGATAGACAAGGCGCTTACGCTGAGATGATGCAAACACAACTGAGTAAACTCAATGATCAAGACTTGAAAGATATTGCGGCTTTTTATGCTTCACAACAGTAATGGATTTCACCTTCATTAGATCAGTCTAAGTTAAATAAACATCACTAAGTCGCCTATACTTCAAGCAAACTCACTGAGCTCATTGAAGGTCGGGAGAGATATACCTTTACACGTATCATCCAACCCTTACAATGTGCAGCAAATATATTTATCAAGGTTTATCTCTATGTCTATTCAATGGTTTCCGGGTCACATGCATAAAGCCCGTAAAGAAATCGAAGAAGTTATCCCACAGGTTGATGTGATCATCGAAGTACTGGACGCTCGTATCCCGTTCAGTAGTGAAAACCCAATGATCTCTTCACTGCGCGGCGATAAGCCTTGTGTAAAAGTGTTGAACAAGCGCGATCTTGCGGATCCTGAGCTTACTGAGCGTTGGATTGAGCACTTCGAGAAAGAGCAAGGCGTTAAAGCGATTGCGATTACTACTAGCGCTAAAGAAGAAGTGAACCACGTTATGGAGCTCGTGCGTAAGTTAGCACCGCACCGTGAACAGATGGGTAAGAACATTCGTACAATGATCATGGGCATCCCGAACGTGGGTAAATCGACCATCATCAACTGTTTAGCGGGACGTACGATCGCGGTTACTGGTAACCAACCTGCGGTAACTCGTCGTCAACAACGTATCAATCTACAAAATGGCGTGATCCTTTCAGATACTCCTGGAATCCTATGGCCTAAAGTAGAAAACCCACACAGTGGCTTCCGCTTGGCTGCAACAGGCGCTGTAAAAGATACGGCAATGGAATACGATGAAGTGGCATTCTACACAGTCGAGTACCTTGCAAAGCAATACCCTAACCTTTTGCAAGAACGCTACCAAATTGAAGAGCTTCCAGAGTCTGACATCGAATTAATGGAAGCGATTGGTCGTAAGCGTGGCGCACTTCGTGCTGGTGGTCATATCGACATTCACAAATGTTCGGAAATCCTACTTCACGAACTGCGTAATGGTACTTTAGGTAAAGTAACGTTAGAGCTACCAGAAATGATCACACAAGAACTGATCGAAGTTGAAGAAGCGGCTGCGCTGAAAGCCGAACAACAGATTAAGAAAAAAGAAGAGCGTCGTAAGCGTTACTTGAAGAACAAGCGTTAATCTCTCTTCGTTTTAAGAAAAAATCACATGGTGCGACTAAGTGCCAAATAATTGAAGTGTCTAATCTAATCAAAAAAGCCCCGAACAATTTAATGCTCGGGGCTTTTTGGTTTGTTCTTCAGCTTTAAAGCAACTTCAGTAAGAGGCAGCTGTTGAGCAAGGAACCATTATTCAACTTGAAGTGACTAAGAATACACAATGCTTGCTGTTTTCTGTTCAAGTTCAACGGGAGAGCTCCAAGAAATCACCTTCTCATTCACTTGACTTCCACATGGTGCATTCCAAACTTGCTCTAGCTCTTCTTTACCACCAATCGCTTGATAAAAAGCAATCGCTTGGTGATTTTCAGACATCACCTCTAGGTACAGACCTGAATCCGAATAGTATTGCTGCAACCACTTCGATAATTCAGACAATAAACGCTTACCAACACCACGACCGCGATAGGCATTATCTACATGTAACGCATCGATGAACGTGCCACGCTCAAAGTTGTGATTACCAAACGCGCAGACGAAACCAACCAGTAAACCGCCCTCTTCAAGCAATAAAACATGTTGGTTAAAAGGAGGGTTAATCAAACGAGTCTGCCAAATAACAGATCTGTCCTCCAAAACATCATTTTCTAAGTAATCATCAGCAAGAATGCCACGATAATATAGCTTCCAGCTATCCGCGTGTAATTGGGCAATCCGCTCATAATCTTTATATTCAGCTACCTTAATTTCCATTTATTAGCCCTTAGTACTTCCATTTATGACTTGCTACTACATTTCACACTACCTTTATACAATATTTAAGCAAAACATACTAATACACGTTTACACTTTCAATATTGACTTACACGTGTACGCTGATATTCTAGCGCACAGATGTAAGCTCAATGGAAATTTGCTAATGAATAGTGCCGACAAACAATCTACAAAAAAGCCGCCATTAATCTGGCTCAATATTTTTGTATTCTCTTTTAGTATGCTGCTTGCTGTTGTTGCAGCTCCCGTTTATGGCTACTTTTTTGGCTATGGTATGGAGCACTGGATATGGCTAGCGATCTGCTTTACGTTCTGTAACCTTTCAATCACGACGGGTTATCATCGCTTATGGTCACACAAAGCGTTTGAAGCGCATTCAAGCCTAAGATTCCTGTTTGCACTAGGTGGCGCATTTGCCCTGCAGAACAGCGCGTTACACTGGTCTTCTGATCACCGTGTGCACCACAAACATGTAGATAACAACGACAAAGACCCATACTCAGCAAAACGTGGTTTTTGGTATTCTCACATCGGGTGGATGATTCGTAACTACAGCACCTCGATGTATGAAAATTATGAAAATTGTCGAGATTTAAAGAAAGACAAAATTGTTATGTGGCAGCACAAGCACTATGTTCTGTTGGCATTGCTAATGAACTTCGGTGTTCCTATCGCATTGGGTGTTATTTACGGTGACGTACTTGGCATGTTGTTAATCGTAGGTGCTGTTCGTTTGGTGCTTAACCATCACACGACATTCTTCATTAACTCTCTTGCTCACATCTGGGGTAGCCAACCTTTTACCGACAAAAACACGGCCCGTGATAACGGTGTGTTAGCGGTTCTAACTTTTGGCGAAGGCTACCACAACTTCCACCACATCTTTGAGAACGATTACCGCAACGGCATCTACTGGTGGCAATACGATCCTACAAAATGGTTGATCAAGAGTGCTTCTTTGATGGGATTGGCAAGCAAGCTTAAGAAAACCCCTCAAGCTCGTATCGAAAAAGCAGAAGCATCAATGTTACTTAAACGCACGCAGCAAAAGATCATGCATCGTGCCGACAAGCAGCAAATCGCGGACAAACTTCAACAAGAATTCGATGCTCTAGTATCAAACATGAACGAGTATTACGAAGTCAAAAAGCAGCTACTTGAAAGCAAACGCGAAGATGTTGTGAAGAAGTACGAACACTCTCTACTTAAAGTTCGTTACCAACAAATCAAAATGAATTTTGAGCAACAGAAAAAAAATTGGGCAATGACAGTGGAACAGTATGCTTAAGGTAGAACAATATACTTAAGGCTGAGTAGTCCGCTTAATGTACCAGTAACGACACTGCTTGACTCTTATTTGAAGCCCTCATATTACTATGAGGGCTTTTTTATGAGCGTAACCTATTTGCCATTAGCCATTAGCCATTAGCCATTAGCCAAATACTGTCAAGTCTAAATTGTGGACTTCAAGAACCATAGTTATTGGATTCCAGAACTCTTTCTTCAACCTGAATTTATACTTATATTACTTTAACTTACTGAGTTTAAATCTAAGGAATTGAAAATGAGCAAACTGACTATTATTGCAACGATCGTCTCTAAAGAAGACAAAACTGAGCTAGTTAAATCAGAGATGATTAAATTGATCGATAGAACCCGTGTTGAAGACGGTTGTATAAACTACGACTTACACCAAGATAACAGTAACCCTGCTCACTTCGTTTTTCATGAGAACTGGGAGTCTGAAGCTCACCTAGAGAAACACTTAGCGAGCCAACACATCGCTGAGTACATGGCTGCGACTGAAGGTTGTATTGAAACCTTTGTGCTTAATAAAATGACGCACATTGCCTAACCAGTCACTCAGTACTGATTCAATAGAAAACCCTGCTCTGATCGCAGGGTTTTTCGTTTCTACAAGCTTATATCCGCTCATTCTAATAATGAAAAAACCCGCCAGAGTAGCGGGTATGGTCAATAATCATGACTGTCAAAGACAGATAGATAATACCAATCGTAGTAAATAACTGTCAGCCTAGCTGGTTCAAAAACTTGATAACTGCGTTAGAATTTTTGATTGTAGAATAACTACTTATCGAAAAATTCTGCCTTGTTCTCCAGTCTTTTTCCTGCGCTATTTCTGATCACTTACTTACTGTGATTGGTATAACAACCATCAATCCAATATTGAGTGCCTCTTTACAGTGGCACTCTGACATTTCTTTTGCTGATCGCTAGCACGGGGGCACTAGTTAAAAGCACGAGCCAAAATGCCATTCCCTTGATATTGGTAAACACTTGAATTACTACTTACAAAGACCGATTCTCCGGGTTTAAGAGAAACTGACCGTCCTTCTGAAGTGACGGTCGCCTCTCCTTCCACACAGAACAAGATCTCCGCGCTACGTAAATACTGTGACTTGCTCTCATCAGTCGCAGACAAGATATCAAAGCCAAAGTCATCCACTGGAATCGGATAGCTCATCTTGCCCTCTTTCAATACAGGCTTAAGACGAATATCTTCTGGCTTAATCGGCTCAAAGATCGTGTTATCGATAAGCTCAGGAACGTCTATGTATTTGGGTGTAAGACCGGCGCGCAGCACATTGTCTGAGTTTGCCATAATCTCCAAACCTGTGCCTTGAACATAAGCGTGAGGTGTTTCTGCGAACAGGAACATCGCTTCACCGGGCGCCAGTTCAACCGTGTTGAGCATCAATGGGGCAAACAAACCAATATCACCCGGATAGTGCTGTTTGAATTCAATGCTGTATTGCAGAGCTTCACGCCCCATGACCGTTTTAGCTGGTCGCGCATGTGCAGCATAAAGCTCATTAAGCGCAGACGCTTTACGGTCACCTTCAAGAGACATAATGGCGCTAAAGAAAGACTTCAGAGAATCACTGTCGGCATTGGCTTTAAGCACATTAAGTTCAATCGCTAACGAAGGAATATCGGCTTCTTCGAACAAGGCAATAATATCGTCGATTGGACGAAAGCCATTCATCGCTTTGTAAAAGGTCAACGCATAAACCAACTCAGGCTTATGGTTTGGATCTTTGTAGTTACGATTAGACGCATTCAAAGGGATGCCAAGTGCATTCTCTCGCTCAAAACCTAATTCTGATTTGCGCTTGTTGGGGTGAACCTGAATCGACAACGGTGTTTCAGCTGCTAACACCTTAAATAAGAAAGGTAGCTCACCGAAACGTGCCGCCGTGTACCCACCTAAGACATCGATCCTATTTTCATCAATCATGTGAGAAAGCGGCTCACCGGTATCGCCTACTTTGGAGCAACCATTAGGATGAGCACCCATCCAAATTTCTGCTTGAGGTTCTTGGTTTGGGTTCACAATACCAAACAGTTGGTTAATGGAGTCTTTGCTTCCCCATGCGTAGTTTTGAATAACGTTGTCGAGTTTAAATAGAGACATAATTACTTCTCATTAAAAATCTGGCTGCCAAGCTTGAGCGTGGCGGCGATATTACGGGCAGTACGAGTCAGGTTTTGATTCGCTTCTAATAAAACTTGGTCTAAAGACTGAGGTGAACGTACGGTTCCAAATAAGCTAGACATTGAACCGTAAAGCTTTTCAACGTCTTGCCCCAAAGAGCCCGCTATTCCAATGGTTGGAATACTCAGCTTTTGAGCTCTCTGAGCGATACCGAAAGGTGTTTTACCTTGCAGGGTTTGGTTGTCCATCTGCCCCTCTCCGGTCACGACCAGTGAAGCACCTTCAAGAACCTTATCTGCATCCAAAGCATCTAATACCATCTCAATACCCGCTTTAATTTGGATATTGAAGGCAAGACTTAACCCCAGAGGTGTACCACCAGCCGCACCAAAACCAGCTGTGTCGCGATGATTAGTACCCGTATGTGCTTGAGCGATATCGGCAAAGTGACCGATCGCAATATCAAGTTGTTCAACTTGAGCTTTTGATGCTCCCTTCTGTGGACCAAACACGGCACTGGCTCCGCTTTCGCCACACAGTGGATTATTCACATCACACGCGACCACGAACGTGATTTCTTTGCATCTAGGGTGCAGTCCATCAAGATCGATGCTTGCTAACTGGCTTAACTCGGCGCCGCCACCAGATAGCTCGTTGCCTTGCTTGTCTAATAACTTGCCTCCCAATGCTTGTAAAATTCCTGCACCTGCATCGTTGGTTGCGCTACCGCCCAAGCCGATAATGATTTGTTCAACGCCTTGATCTAAAGCATCTTTAATCAATAGCCCTGTGCCAAACGAAGATGCAGTTAAAGGTGATCTTTCTTCTACCGTTAATCGGTCTAAGCCCGATGCTTGAGCAAATTCCAACAAGGCAGTTTTCACCTTAATTCCATCAAAAGTCTGCTCTAACGACGCCCAGTAAGCTGTGCATTCACGTCCGATTGGGTCCATCGTTTGCAACCCTTGTTTCTTACCATTGAGCGCCTCTAGCAACACGTCTACCGTGCCTTCACCACCATCAGCGAGTGGCATTTTCACAAACTCTGCATGAGGGAAAACGTCGGCAAATCCACGCTCAATACAAGACGCAACTTGATGCGCGTCGAGTGATTCTTTAAATGAATCGGGGGCAATTACAATTTTCATTGTCGTTCACCATTCCCGCCCACCAAGATGAGCGGGTGATTGAAATTAGAATTTGACTTGGAATGTTTTTGCTTGGCAAGATGCCAGCTGGCCGAAGTCTTCAGTTGCTACATCACCTTCGCGTACGCGCTCATCCATGCTTGTCTCTTTCCAGCTTGAAACTGCTTGAGTGAACGAAATTGAATCTGACACAGAACCTGTTTCTGCCGGGTTGTAGACACGCATGATCAACGCATCTTCATCTTCCGCTTTCTTCAGTACACTCAGTACCGCACCTGCTTGTTGCTTCGATAACAAGCTGAAGCTCATCGGTAGGTTTTGCTCGCCCACATTCAGCTTCATCGCGTTGTAAGGGATCTTGTTGTAGCATTCGATTTGAGTGACATTGTCACGTGCTTGCGCCATGACGTTCGCGTCAATATGGTTACCAGAGAAACCGCATAGAGTGAATTCACACACTAACTTGCCGCGTACTTGTGAGTCCGGTGTCGGGATCTTGATACCGGAAGGGCGACCCGGACGAAGCAATAACTCTTCTTTACCCAATACACCGATACCGCGGAACAACGTTAGTGCGAACGTATCTCTATTATCGTCGCCTTGCGAAGCAATCACTTCAAATTCACGCAGGCCATTCGACATAATCGCCATACCCGCTTTGCCGTTTTCTAGCGCTGCGAAGTTCATTGACTGATACACAGGAACTGGCGCTTCTTTCCACTTCTCTTCTTCCCAAACCGCCATAGCAGGGTCATTGGTTGGTCGAGTAATACAACCGAACTGGTTATCTGCAACCACAGTTTCAGAAACGAATGGCGTTGGTACTAGCACACGTACACGGTGGTCGTCGGCTTGGTTGTCTAGTTCCATACGAACTTCAATGCGGCGAGAACCTTGCTTCAATACCACTTGGCATTGCGCTTCAACGAATCCGTTTTGACCCGTACGTTCTTCACGCTCTGCAAGGTTTGCAGGCACGTTCATGCGGAAAGCGATGTTCGCTACCGATTGAAAGCCTTGGTGATCAATCGATGTTTCTACCGGGAACTCATCTGAGTACAGCAACCATTCTTGACGAGATGGAGAGTAATCGTACTCATCGCCGTCATCAGAACCGTCTTCTAAACGAAGTACTTGGTCGAATACTTGCTCTGTCTCTTTATCGAAAATAGTCAGAGTACCGTTGTCGTTTACATTGATTCGGTAGTACTCGTTCTCTAGCAAGTAGTCTTTTTGTTCTGCAACTTTTACTGCGCCCTTCTCGTTACCTTGGATGTGTAACGTGGTGAAGCCCATCGCTGGCACAGTACGTTTGATCTGAATATCAAACTCCATGAACGGGTCGTAGTTACCGTAGTGAACGATTTGACGGTCTACTTTACCTGGGTCAATTTGGCGTTTATCTTGGATGAAGTATTCAACAGGGTTTTCGTTTTCATCAAAAATAGAGAACTCTTGAGCACGGATAGTGATAGTCGTGTTAACCACTTCTTCACGCTCATATGGAGAAAGGTTAAACATCGCCAACTTGTCGCAACCTTCGCGATCTGGCATGTGGTCAACAATCTTACGCTTGTAGAAATGAATCAGGTTGGTCGCCATATCGTCCGCAAGGATGTAACGGTTTAGGATCTCAGCGTGAACCTTGTCAGAACAACAGCAGCCAATCGAGTCATGAGCGTGGTTCTTCATGCTCTCTTTCCACATTTTCTCAATCAAACCATGGTGGTATTCAAAGCCTAATGTCCAAGCGATAGACGCTAGTGGTTCTAAGATGTTTACAATCTTGTTTTCGATTTCTGCGTGGATCAGTTTGATATCCATACGCGTAGAAGAGATCGTACGGTGAACACGCATGTATTTACCGTCGTTGAACTCGCCTTTAATTGTGTCGAGTTGGTCGCGCGCCGCTTCTACTTTCTCGAACACTTCTTCGTAACGACTCATTGAGAATTCACGATCTGGGTAGATTTCGCGAAGTTTGTCCATTACTTCAAAGATGTCTTTTTGAATCGGCATTTGGTCATGGCCATTCGGCAGCAAAATGTCTTTCGTTACCGATGGCTTTTCTAGCACTGGGAAGTACTTATCTAAACGAGCACGCAAGCCTTCTTCGTCTTGTGGAAGGTATTTGCCAATTGCGTAACCTAGCGGAAGCACTTGTGCCGTAACTTCACTGCCGTCATTAGACTGCCATAAGAATTCTGTTTTGTTGGTGCCATGACGCTCTGAACAACCACGCCAAAACATTGCACGCGTGATGTCGAAACCGTTATAGATCATCGGCAGCTGTGAGCTCATGCTGAATGAATCTGGTAGGTAACCGATCTTCATTGCATCGCCAAATTTCATACAGTCACGAATGCCATACATCATGTTACGCACAATCGACTCACCAGAAACTTGCATTGTGTCGGTTTGAGAATACCAAGGGCCAATAATAAGCTTGCCCGCTTCAACCAATGCTTTTACGCGTTCTGTGTTCTCTGGTTTGATCGCAAAGTAGTCTTCTAGAACAGCGGTTTGACCATCTAGAACGTAGTATTTGTATTCTGGATCACTCTCCAGACGGTTCATGATTTCTTCCATGTTGTTCACAAGAAGAATGCGAGACTCTTCTGTTGTGAAATACCATTCACGATCCCAGTGCATGTGTGGAGTAATATGTACGCGTGATGTAGTCATAATCATTTACCTAAATGTGTCGCTTCGAGTAAATCTAAAATTCGAACTCAAATACGACTAAATTAAAGTTTTTCAAGGGGTTAAAATTGGCTGCCACTAAATTTAGGGTGCAGAAAACCACGCCCAGAATCTGTGTGAATAAAACCGTTAGGAGCACAGGTATTTAGGACAGCCAAGTTGTTCGTTATTTTTTATATGGTGTTTTAATTGCGAGTTAGAAGTTAGCTCAAAATTTAGTTAGTTCTGTGTTGCAGTACTTGCTTCAAACTTACCCTTTTTTACAGCATGACCACGCCACATCAGAAGAGTAACAGTTGAAATCACTGTGCCGACAAGCGCAGCACCGAACCAGATTGCAGCAGCAGAGAATGCGCCCAAACCTGAATCGTGTAACAAGAAGATAGAAAAAATACCTGCACCCGGAGTCGATAGACCGATACCTGCCGCACCAACCATCGCGCCTGTAACCACAGAGCCTAGTAGGAATGAACCGATTACACGGATTGGATCTTCAATCGCCATTGGGATTGCACCTTCGGTAATACCCGCTAGGCCAAGTAGCCATGTAGATTTACCGGTTTCAATCTCAAAGTCTTTGAATAGGCGTGGAGCAATCATGGTTGAAGCCGTTACGGTGAACGCCGATACCATTTTTACTGAACCAAAGATTGCGTATGGGCCATAAACACCGTTCGCCATTGCACCTAAACAGAATGCGTAAGCGGCTTTGTTTACCGGACCACCTAAGTCGAATGATACAAACAAACCAAGAATCGCACCCAATAGCAGCGCATTGGTGCCAGACATACCGTTCAACCAGTCCGTTAGACCTTGGTTTAGGAACGCTACAGGTTTACCGATAACAAATAGCATCAAGCTACCTGCCACCAAAGTACCGATCACCGGATAAAGGTAGAAAGTAAGGAAGCCGTTAAACGCAGGGCCTAAGCGAACATGCTCTTTTACCCAACGCATCACGTAACCAGCAATCAAACCACCAACAACACCGCCTAGGAAACCAGAGCCAATGATGTTTGCTGCAATACCTGCGGCAAAACCAGGACCAAGTGCCGGTTTATCTGCTAATGAGTAAGCTGTGTAAGCTGCCAGTACTGGCACCATCAATGTACCCAGTAGGCCGCCACCTAGTTTGCGATACATCCATAGCCAAGAATCTTTTGTTGCATAGAGCTCTTGCAGGTCAAAAATTTGCGCGATAAGAACAGCAACCGCAAGAACAGTACCACCAGCAACGATAAGAGGAACCGCGTAAGAAATACCAGAAAGCAGTGCTTGTTTGAGCTCAGTTTTCAGTGGCAGTTTCTTCGGTTTATCATCAGTAGCTACTTTACGCTCTGCACCGTTGCCTTTTTTCGACTCTTCGATCGCTTCGTTTAAAATGCGCTCACCGTGTTTAATCGGTTCTGCGACTGGTGTTTCAATACGAGGAATGCCGTTAAAGCGCTCAGATTCTTTAATCGCCACTTCAGCAGCAAAAACACACGCCACAGCATTGTTTAATTGCTCAGCCGTTAAGCGATCTTCAATACCGTTTGCGCCCTGTTTTTCAACATGTACGTTATAGCCAAGCTTTTTGCCCGCCTTTTCAAGATATTCTGCCGCCATATAAGTATGAGCAATGCCAGCAGGGCAAGCAGTAACACATACAACTGTCGGTGCATTTGTATCTAAGTTGTCTTGTTTTTCTTCTTGTTGATTGTCGCCATCAAGAAGCGCAAAGATTTCTTCAGCGGTTGTCGCTTTTAATACCGCTTCGCGAACATCGTCGTCAACTAATGTAGTTGTCAGTGCGGTAAGCAGATGCATGTGGGTAGAGCCCGCTTCTGCATTTGGAATCGCAATTAGGAAGATAAGATTCACATCTTCGTCTTCATCCAAGCCTTTCCATTTCATGTCTTCTTTAAGCGTTGCTACAGCGAAGCCAGCTTCTTTAACCGCGTCAGTCTTACCATGCGGTACTGCTAGGCCTTCGCCAAGCGCTGTCGGGCCTTGCTCTTCACGAGCAAATACTGCATCAAGATACTCTTGCTTGTTATGCAGTTTGCCTTGCTGATCCAGTTGGTCAGCAAGTGCGTAAATCGCTTCTTCTCGACTGCTAAACGTAGTTTGCAGATTTACGAGCGACTTATTCGTTAGAGTAGTAAGTTTCATAACCTTTGTCCCATAGTCACGGATTAGTACGACAGTCGTCCCTGTCGACGAGAAGAATAATACAACTTCAAGACATTTAATCCGTGATCACGATCTCACCAATACATATTTGTATTTAATTTGTATTTAAATCGTATTGGAAAATCCTTTAAGAAAGCTTGTTATGTATCGTTTAATTTGTATTATATGTACTACAAAACGCCGATACGACGCTCACACTAACCTTTAAAGCAAGGCTTATATAGAGCAAATTTACGTATTTAAGGTACAGGTTGTTAATCAAAGTCTAGTTGTTCTAGCGCACAAATGAGGCAAAAATGGCAAGACTCCCTATGTATCGCCAAATCGCCGATGCAATAAGAGAAAAGATCAGTTCTGGTGAATATAAAGTTGGAGAAGCACTCCCAACAGAAGCGCAATTGCGTGAAGTATTCTCGGTAAGCCGTGTGACGGTTAGGCAAGCGTTGAAACTACTGATCGAAAACGATGAGCTTGAAAGCGTTCAAGGCAGCGGCACTTACGTCAAAGAGAACAAGATCAATTACGACATCTACAAACAGTCGAGCTTTCAAGAAAAGTGGGCGCATTTGGATGTGGTTACACACAGTGAAGTTCTGGCCTTCGAAATGAAGCCGTGTTCTTTGGCGATGTCTGAACATTTAGATATCAAAGAAGGCGAATTGGTTTTCTACGTAAAACGTGTTCGTTTCATAGACAACAATCCAATCACGGTTGAAGAAACTTGGTTACCTGTTGCCCTATTCCCAGATCTCACCTATCAAGTGATGCAGACATCAAAGTACGACTTTATTGAGAACACCAAAGGCATGGTGATTGATAGAAGTGAGCAGGAATTGGTACCGATTCTTCCGCCTGAAGATGTTGCTAAACAGCTAGGTATTGACCCAGCTCAGCCTATCATTGAAAAACGTACTCGCGGTTACCTTGCCAATAACACGGTGTTTGAATACAGCCGTAACTACTTCACGTCTAACGATTACCGATTTACTTTGGTCGCAAGACGCCAAAGGTAAGCAATACTATAGGCTTTGGTTTACCTAAACGAATGCACCAAAGAAGCTCTTCCACACTTAGAGCTTCTTTCGCCTTTAATACCAAATCACACACCAGATACGCGTTGTGTGATTTGATCACCGAGAATTAAATCTCCCTCCAGGCTTCAACGCGTAGTGCTCGATAGCATTAAAACCACTCTAAAACATCATAAGGCTGTAACACTTTGATTGTGCTCCCCACATCAAATCGCCCGTTCGTCTCTTGCCCCATATAACTCTATTTTTCTCGCTATTATCACCATTTGCACATCAACGGCTAAAGTTATCCAACCCTTCCTGTCATATGAAACTAAAACAAGCAAAGGTGATCCAAGTTATATTCTAGGGAGTCACAAAATTTGTTTATTAACATCCAAACAACAGTGGTTAATCAATATTTACAACCACAATTAACATCGAAAAAAATGTTTGTCTTAGATCATACCAACCTCAACTATGCCTCGTGCCACAGTGCAGTTTTCTGTACATTCATTGTCATATTCTGAAACACTTTCTTATATTTTTTAAACTTTGTGGAGATTTCTATGTTAGAGCTCTTGATCGGATTAGTAATTACCATCGCTGTTGGTTACTTTATTGTGAAAGGCTATAAAGCGGCAGGCGTATTACTAACTGCTGGCCTTGCCCTACTTCTTATTACTGGCCTTATTGGTCACACAGTCTTACCAGCTAAGGTCGCTTCAACAGGTAACATGGTTACCGACTCACTCGAATTTGTTAAGTACATGCTTCAGTACCGTGGAGGCGGCCTAGGCATGCAAATCATGCTTCTTTGTGGTTTTGCTTCTTACATGACGCACATTGGTGCTAACAACGTAGTAGTGAAACAGTTCTCTAAACCGCTTGCTGCTATTAAATCTCCCTATGTACTTCTTGTTGCGGCTTACATCGTAGCGTGTCTAATGTCTCTAGCAGTAAGTTCTGCAACAGGCCTTGGTGTGTTACTGATGGCGACCCTATTCCCAATGATGACGGCGATGGGTATTTCACGCCCAGCAGCGGTTGCCGTTTGTGCATCACCTGCAGCAATCATTCTTTCACCAACCTCTGGTGATGTGGTTATCGCAGCTGAAAAATCAGGCATGTCTCTTGATGTGTTTGCTGTTCAAACAGTATTGCCTGTTTCTATCTGTGCAATCATCGTGATGGCTGGCGCGGCTTTCTTCTGGAACAAATACCTAGATAAAAAAGAAAACACGCCAATGGAAAAAGTAGACGTTTCTGAAATCGAAACAACAGCACCGGCTTTCTACGCTGCACTGCCATTCCTACCTATCATCGGCGTTTTCCTATTCAACGGTCGTACGATTCCAGGGCTTTCACTTGATATCTACACCATTGTTGTAGGTTCTATCTTCGTGGGCGCAGTTATCGATTACGTTGTTAAGAAGTTTGACGGCGAGAAAACATTAGAAGACTTAGATTCTTGCTACCAAGGCATGGCTGACGCGTTCAAAGGCGTGGTAATGTTGTTGGTTGCGGCGGGCGTATTTGCTCAAGGTCTAATGTCTATCGGTGCGATTGATAACCTAATCGGTCTTGCTGAATCTGCAGGCGCAGGCGGTATCGCATTGATGCTTATCCTAACAGGTTTAACGGTTGCTGCAGCTATCGCGACAGGTTCTGGTAACGCGCCTTTCTATGCATTCGTAGAACTGGCTCCATCACTAGCGGCGAAAATGGGCTTGAACCCAGCGTTCCTAATCATCCCTATGCTTCAAGCATCTAACCTAGGCCGTACCATTTCTCCAGTATCTGGCGTAATTGTTGCGACATCGGGTATGGGTAAAATCAGCCCGTTTGAAGTTGTAAAACGTACTTCTGTTCCAGTAATCTGTGGTCTTATCACGGTTATCTTTGGTACGCTGGTATTGGTTCCAATGGCAGCTTAACTTAAAGAAACACTCTATCTAGACTGATACAAGCTAAGATAGAGATGCCGATATAAAATGCCCTAACAAAAAGGCGCTGAACTTAATAAGTTCAGCGCCTTTTTTGCGTCATATTAATTAGAGAATTCAAAACTCTATCTATTGGAGCATGACACTAAAAATGTCACAAGGGATTGAAACAGCACAGCTTTAAATAGTATTACTTAAAAAGAACAAGCCCTACTTCATGTCACCATAACGTTCTAAATAAAGAACGGTTGCTGCGGTACGAGAAGGCACTTGCAGCTTTTTCAACAAACTCTTCATATGTACCTTAACTGTCGATTCAGAAATAAACAGGTGATCGGCGATCTGCTTGTTACGGTAACCTTTCGCGACTTCTTGAAGAATTTGCATTTCACGTTCAGTCAGTTGGTCGAAGATATCATTTCGACTGTCAGCATCATTCAAATAGCGAGCTACCACACTGCTGTATGCCTTATCGCCGCTATGTGCTTGCTTAAGCAGTTCAATCAACTCATCGGGTTCAGTATCTTTCAGTAAGTAACCATCAGCGCCCGCTTTAACAATCGCTTCGATATCCGCAGGGCTATCAGAAACCGTTAAAATAACGATGTTAGCGCTTGAACCATCAGTACGAAGTGCTTTCAGAGTATCTAGCCCAGACATGCCTTTCATATTCAGATCCAACAGGATCAAATCAGGTTCTTCTTCATGGGCAAGAGCGACCGCTTCAGTACCGTTACTTGCTTCTGCAATCACTTCAAATTCATCTTCAAAGCTCAGTAATTGGCTTATACCTCTGCGCATCAATGGATGATCATCAACCAACATTACTTTACAAATCGTCAACTTTAACTTCCTTTAAACTTTTATATTTCAATATGACTGTACAGCCCTCACCTTGAGCCGCTTCAATCGTTAAGTCACCATTCAGTCTTGCCGCACGCTCCTGCATAATACTCATTCCGTAGTGGTTCATCTTCGAACTACTTGGGTCAAAGCCTTCTCCATTATCTTTAATCACGACTAATACTTGTCCGTCCTCATCGATACAGCATACATCTATCAAGTCGGCATTGGCGTGTTTTATTGCGTTTATTGTTGCTTCACGAATCAATTGAAGCAAGTGAACCTGACTGTGCGCATCAAGCTCTAGCGATGAAAGGTTATTAGTTAATTTAATCTTCGCATCGGTTCTTTCACTAAGTTGCTCTAGCATGGTGCTCAAAGCATCTCCAAAGCTACCCTCTTTGATGGATAACCTAAATGTGGTGAGTAGCTCTCTCAATTGAGTATAGGCACCGGCTAACCCATTCCCTATCTCAGATGCTATCTGCTCAGACTGCTCTCGATGTTTGTGTTCCGGAAGTTTACCAATAACACGCTTTAACAATGTCACTTGGATTTTTAAATACGACAGCGATTGGGCCAATGAATCATGCAGTTCACGCGCAATCGTCGCTCGCTCTTCCATAATAATAAGCTGCTCAGCTTTCTTTTGAGCGCGATTATAGTATATAGCTCTCGATAACAGTTGAATAAAACTCTCAATTAGCGTCTTAGTTGAATGACCGTGATGATATGAGCAATACAGATAGCCCAAAACAAGCTCGTTATCATCCAGTTTCATTTCAAACTTTTCATAATCGCAAGTCGGGTCGTAACCTTCATCCATAATCAAAGAACGTCCCGAATTATCGACTATTTCTAACCTTAGCGATTCAATCCCTTCTAGGCTGACCAAGTGCTGCAAAATAGCTCGGAAATTTTCCGGTGCAACACGCGTTACCGTGAGTTCTTGAGAAGAATAATAGAGTGCTTGCAATGATTGGTTGGCATTTTGTAACTCAACCGTCTTGGCATCGACAACATCTTCAAGGTTTCGATACAGCACGCCTAAATCTTTCGCCATCGAGTTAAATGTTTTGGTCAAAATGCCCAGTTCATTATTGTTGGTAACCTCCAACTTAACCTCGAAATCACTATTTTTTATTCTCTGGCTAGCTCTAACGAGAGCGTGTAGAGGCTTAACAACTTGTTTACGTACAAAATGAACAACAAAAAGAGATATGACGAGTATTCCACCTAGACCTATACCACCAGCCCATGCCAATTTAATTAATTTATTTTCTGAAAATTCTTGTAACTTAAAAACAAAGCGGTCGATTTCAATAACAAAATTTTCAACAAGTACCAGGTAGTGTTTTCTATCTTCGCTATTTAAGACCTGCTTCAATTCATGCCAACGGCCAATTATTAAATAATAATCATTTGTAATATCAGTTGGCACTTCCCAACTCACCAAATTAGTCATCGATGTGGAATAAAGGGAACTTTCAAATTCACGAATATGAGAATCGTAATCCACTGATTCTATTTGAATATCATGCGCTAAACGGTAGCTTTGCATGCGCATCGAGCCAGCCACATTAACCGCCTCGGCATCATTAAGGCTGGACGCCAATGTAAAAATAGCAAAACCGGTGGTGGCAACTGAAAGGAGCAATATAAATAGCAATGATTTAGCTATTGTACTCGTCACAGATGAAACAGGTTTAATAAGCAAAGTTAATATCCTGAAGGTATAAAAATGGCTATCGGGAACCTATTGTCACACATCAAAAAACAGAGCTCCATTCAATATGTGACCAAACGCTTCATAATTTATTGATCTAAGACAATATAGGATCCTATTTAGCCCTTAAGGGGTATTTATACAAATATTTCTAAAACTACACTACTTGTGAGGATAAATGACAAGATATTAACGAAACAATGATCTACAATTACAACATCTTAGCAACATTAGTAGGCATTTAGTGGTAGACCTATCGAGACGACGCCTATTTTCTAGGCGAAAAGTAGATTCAAGCCAAATTCGATTGCCTTGGATTAAAAGTCTAGAAAGCTTCGCAGATGATTGTACACGTTGTGGTAAATGCATCGAAAGTTGCGAGACACACATCATCATTGTCGGCGACGGTGGTTTTCCTACTGTCGACTTCTCAAAAGACGAATGTACATTCTGTTATCAATGTGCAGACGTTTGTCCAGAGCCAATTTTTAAACCCGAGGAAGAAACGCCTTGGCTGGCAAAAGCAACTATCTCTGATAAATGCTTGGCCCAACAAAATGTTGAATGCCGAAGCTGTGGTGACATGTGTGAACCTATGGCGATTCAATTTCAACTTAGAGCAGGCAGTGTTGCTCTACCAAAAATCGAGTTAGATGAGTGTAGCGGTTGTGGAGCCTGCGTAGCAGTTTGCCCTACTTCGGCTATTCTTGTGAGTAATGCATAAAACAAAAATAACGAGAGCAATTTATGGCACTAAATGAAGTGCATATATCAAGTTTAGTCGTGCATGTGAGCCCAGAGCATCTAGACGAGATCAAAGCACAAATCGAGCAATACGATAATGCGGAAATCTACGGCAGTAGCCCTGAAGGCAAAATCATCGTGGTCCTAGAAACCGAGAACCAAGGTTTTGTTACGGACACCATCGAAGAAATTAATAATATTACGAACGTTTTAGGGACAGCTTTGGTTTATCACCAAATCGAGACTGGACTAGACGAAACGGATTTAGAAACTGGAAGCAACAATTCTCAACTTGAGGGTGAAGTATGAAAATGACAAGACGCGCGTTTGTGAAAGCAAACGCAGCTGCATCAGCGGCAGCCGTTGCAGGTGTAACTCTACCAGCAACAGCAACCAACCTGATTGCTAGCTCTGATCAAACAAAAATCACGTGGGATAAAGCGCCTTGTCGTTTTTGTGGTACGGGCTGTTCGGTACTAGTTGGTACTCAAAACGGTAAAGTGGTCGCGACTCAAGGCGACCCAGAAGCACCTGTAAACAAAGGCCTTAACTGTATTAAAGGCTACTTCCTTTCAAAAATCATGTACGGTAAAGACCGTCTTGAACAGCCTCTTCTTCGTATGAAAGATGGTGAGTTCCACAAAGATGGTGATTTTGCACCAGTATCTTGGGACAAAGCTTTCGACGTAATGGCTGAGAAATGGAAAGCCGCTCTGAAGAAGAACGGTCCAACAGGCGTTGGTATGTTCGGTTCCGGCCAGTGGACAGTAATGGAAGGCTACGCAGCGGTTAAGCTGATGAAAGCGGGCTTCCGTTCAAACAACATCGATCCAAATGCTCGTCACTGTATGGCATCTGCGGTAGGTGCATTCATGCGTACTTTCGGTATCGATGAGCCAATGGGTTGTTACGATGACTTTGAACACGCAGATGCATTCGTACTGTGGGGTTCAAACATGGCAGAAATGCACCCAGTACTATGGACTCGTATTACAGACCGTCGTCTAAGCCACCCACACGTTAAAGTAAACGTACTGTCTACTTACTACCACCGTTCTTTCGAGCTTGCAGACACAGGTTACATCTTCGAACCTCAATCAGATCTAGCGATTGCTAACTTCATCGCTAACTACATCATTCAAAACGATGCGGTGAACTGGGAATTCGTGAACAAACACACGAACTTCAAGCAAGCAACAACAGACATCGGTTACGGCCTTCGTGACAATGACCCACTACAGAAAGCCGCTGCGAACCCTAACTCAGGTAAAATGACTGATATCAGCTTCGAAGACTACAAAGCTTCTGTTGCTGAATACACCGTTGAAAAAGCATCTGAAATGTCAGGTGTATCTCAAGATGACCTTATCAAGCTGGCTAAGCAATACGCAGATCCAAACATCAAAGTAATGTCACTTTGGACTATGGGTATGAACCAACATACTCGTGGTGTATGGATGAACAGCCTTGTGTACAACATCCACCTTCTTACAGGTAAGATTTCTACTCCAGGTAACAGCCCATTCTCACTTACTGGCCAACCATCTGCATGTGGTACAGCTCGTGAAGTAGGTACGTTCTCTCACCGTCTACCGGCAGATATGGTGGTTGCTAACCCTAAACACCGTAAGATTGCAGAAGACATCTGGAAGCTTCCAGAAGGCACTATCCCACCTAAACCGGGTAAACACGCTGTTGCGCAAGACCGTGCGTTAAAAGATGGTACGATCAACGCGTACTGGGTAATGTGTAACAACAACATGCAAGCTGGTCCAAATATCAACACTGAACGTCTACCAGGTTACCGTAACCCAGACAACTTCATTGTATGTTCTGACCCGTACCCAACAGCAACAGCTCAAGCTTCTGACCTTATCCTTCCAACAGCAATGTGGATTGAAAAAGAAGGTGCTTACGGTAACGCTGAGCGTCGTACACAAGCATGGTACCAACAAGTTAAAACCGTAGGTGAAGCAAAGTCTGACCTATGGCAAATCATGGAGTTCTCTAAACGCTTCACTGTTGAAGAAGTTTGGGGCGAAGAGCTTCTAGCTAAAGCACCTGAGTATCGTGGTAAAACCATGTACGACGTGCTGTACAAAAACGGCAACGTTGATGCATTCCCACTGTCTGAAGCACAAGAGCTTAACGACGATGCTCAAGCTCAAGGTTTCTACGTTCAAAAAGGTCTATTCGAAGAATACGCAGCCTTTGGTCGCGATCACGGTCACGATTTAGCACCTTACGACACTTACCACAAAGTCCGTGGCCTACGTTGGCCTGTTGTTGACGGTAAAGAAACACTGTGGCGCTTTAAAGAAGGTTCAGATCCATACGCTAAGAAAGGTTCTGGTTGGGATTTCTACGGTAAACCAGATGGTAAAGCTCTTATCATCAATGCTCCTTACGAAGCACCACCAGAAGTGCCAAGCGACGAATACGACATGTGGTTATGTACAGGTCGTGTTCTTGAGCACTGGCACACAGGTACTATGACTCGTCGTGTACCAGAACTTTACAAAGCAGTACCGGATGCACTTTGTTACATCCACCCTGCTGACGCTAAAGCTCGTGGCCTTCGCCGTGGTGATGAAGTTCTTATCGAAAACAAACGTGGTGAAGTACGCGTTCGTGTTGAAACTCGTGGTCGTAACCGTCCACCACAAGGCTTGGTATTCGTACCATTCTTTGATGCAAGAATTCTGATCAACAAGTTGATCTTGGATGCAACGGATCCTCTGTCTAAGCAGACGGATTACAAGAAGTGTCCAGTTAAGATCACTAAGGTTTCTTAAGAGCCAAGCGCTTTTCGAACCTAGATACAAGATCTAACGTATTTAATATTGCGACTACTTTTTTCATC
Organism: Vibrio sp. MED222; assembly: GCF_000153005.1. NCBI lineage: Bacteria > Pseudomonadati > Pseudomonadota > Gammaproteobacteria > Vibrionales > Vibrionaceae > Vibrio > Vibrio sp. MED222. The sequence goes on from NZ_CH902606.1 coordinate 573,650, forward strand.
ACTTTTTGAAGGAAGTAGTCCACTCAAAGAATTAGCCTTTAGGCGGAGAAATTAACCATGAAAAAACTGATTACTGCCCTACTATCAGCTGGTCTTTTGCTAGCTGGTGCAGTTCAAGCTCAAGCTGAGCTGGATAACCCAGGCGGCATTGGTGGCGTAGAATCTCTACGTGGTGCAAGTGAACTTGAAGCAACTCGCGCAGCAGATGACTTCAAAAAGTTTCCTCGTGACCAAGTACTTGAGAGTGACTACGTATACCAACCACCTTTAGTGCCTCATACTATTCGTAGCTATGAAGTGTCTCTTAACGCTAACAAGTGTCTTGCTTGTCATAGCTGGAAAAACGCAAAAGAAATGGGTGCAACTAAAGTGAGTGTAACTCACTACATGAACCGCGAAGATGCGGTACTTGCTGATGTTTCACCTCGTCGTTACTTCTGTCTACAGTGTCACGTACCTCAAGCTAATGCTAAACCGCTAGTTGAGAACGAGTTCAAACCTGTAGATTCACTGCGTTAATCGTAGCCGGACTGTAAGAGAGGCTATATATGATAAAATTACTTAAAGCGTTTTGGAAAAGACTCGCGACACCAAGTAAAGCAGCGGTAGGCGTTGTTTTATTCTTGGGTTTCTCGGGTGGTCTTTTGTTCTGGGGTGCATTCAACACAGGTATGGAAGCAACCAATACGGAAGAGTTCTGTTCTGGTTGTCACGCACCTATCGTTGCTGAAATCCAAGAAACAATTCACTACTCTAACCGTTCTGGTGTTCGTGCTATCTGTTCAGACTGTCACGTACCTCATGAGTGGACAGATAAAATTGTTCGTAAGGTTCAGGCTTCTAAAGAGCTATACGCACACTTTATTGCGAAAACCATCAATACTGAAGAAAAGTTCAAAGCACGTCGTGCTCACTTAGCAGAACGCGAATGGGCTCGATTGAAAAAGAATGATTCACTTGAGTGTCGTAACTGTCACCAGTTCGATTACATGGACTTCTCAGAGCAGAGCCCTCGTAGTGCGAAACAACACTCGACAGCGCTAGCTTCTGGTGAAAAAACGTGTGTAGACTGTCACAAAGGTATCGCACACAAACTACCAGACATGCACGGCGTTGAAGGCTGGCAATAAGGAGCGATTGAATGAGTACTTTAGAGAACGTAATTTGGCACATCCTAGGTTACAGCGCTATGCCAGTTATCATTCTTGGTGGCTTTGCAGGTGTTGCAGCCGTATCTCTTTGGCTTTTATCTATGACTAAAGACAAAGAAATCGATTAGAAATCGAAGAGTACGTCAACTTTTATCAGCTAATTTTAATCCATTCTGATATGGGTTGACTCTAAAAAGCCACTGATTTCAGTGGCTTTTTTAATATCTAACGTTTTATCTTTTTATTAATAGGTGGCAACCTCCCTACCTCACCTCTTAAGTCACATCCACAATACAAAGTACTTTTCTACAGAGCCCTTTAGATAGACACTTCGATTAGAAAAGAACGCTTATTACTACACCACTGCCACTTAACCGTTGTAAACAATATCGCTAAGATCGAAGCATAACTCTGTGACATTTCGGCCTTTTGTTTTTAATTTCAGGTGTTTTGAGTAAATAAATCAACAATTTGACTAGATTCGTCGCGAAATTGGATTAGAATCACACTGTTTTTGACAACACTTAATTGAATTTAATGCAGTTCGACCTTAAAGACTCAGTAAAAATTTCCATAAACACATTGGTTGTGGGAATGTTTGTTACATCAATTCAGAAAAGTGAGCGTGTTTATTTATCTAACGCTGGACGCGTGTCTTCAAAAAAAGGAATTGATACATTAGTTAATAAAGGCATTAAGTATGTCTGGGTTGACAAGAAGCTCTCTGCTAAAGGTTGTAAATTTCACCCCGTTCCTGATGACGAAACGAGTGAGGAACAACAAAAGAGCAGTAAAAATTCTCCAAGTAAATTGGTCTCTCGAGAAGTAAGACAAAAAAATGCAGAGCGAATCATCCAAGAAGCGCGCGGTCTTGCTCAGAAAATTATTACGGCAACATTTGATTCGCATACGTTTGTTGCGGATGAACTGGATGGTTGGGCGGATGAGCTGATTGAATCAGCACTGATCAATTCAGATGCCTTGCAATGTGTTTCTGCATTACGTAAGAAAGATGCCTATTTGCTTGAACATTCCGTTAATGTCGCCACACTTTTGGTCACATTTGGCAAGCATTTGGGTTTTGGCAAAGACCGATTAAAGCCATTGGCTATTGGTGGGATTATTCATGATGTCGGTAAAGTGCATATCGATGATAATGTTTTGCACAAGCCTTCTCGTTTAACCGAGGAGGAATTCGCTCACATCAAGCAACACCAAGTATTTGCTAAACCTATCATCAAAAAAATCGAAGGCTTAAGTCAAATTAGCCGTGATGTATGTTTAATGCACCATGAAAAGTTAGATGGTACAGGTTACCCTAATGGATTGAGTGGCGAGCAAATTCCGCAGCACGGCCGAATGGCTTGTATCGTCGATATCTATGACGCATTGACGGCTGACCGTTGCTACAAACGTGGAATGAGCCCAGCGGAAGCGTTTAAAATAATGTTAGGTATGACACCTAATCACTTAGACCGGCAATTGGTGTACAAATTTATTAATTGCATTGGTATTTTCCCTATTGGGGCCATCGTTGAGCTGAGCAATGGCCATCTTGGAATCGTATGGTCATCGAATGATGATGCTCCTGTTGAGCCTGTCGTTAAGTGCTTCTATTCACGAAAGAATAAACGTTTCATTGACGTCAAGTATGTGGATTTAAAACACAGCTGGCATACGATTGTAAAAGCAATTTCTCCTACGAAGGCTGAAATTGATGTCACCCCTTTCTTTTAATAGAGCCTGCTATTCGAGGGGTATGAGGTCAGCACATTCCATGTATGGCCTGATTAGATAAAACGGACAAGTCTAGAAAGCCACTGATTTCAGTGGCTTTTATTTTTTCAGAAGTTCTTTCATAAACCCTTTACTAGCCCATATCCATATCCATATCCATATCCAATTTTAATCAATAACCAAACACTCATTTCACCTCCAATTTACTCGCTGTTAGGTATATCTATAGATAAATACCTTAGAGTAAGACAGCATGAACACACACCACCCCCTATCCGCGTTATTACTACTGGGTAGTCTGACCTATCTCACGGGTTGCGCTTCTCTATCACCAACGCCGCAAGCCAGTTTGAACAATACAACCCAGATTCCCGAGCAATGGGAAAGCTCTCAACGATACGTAAACACTACGATGTCGACACAATTGCTCTCGCTGTTCAACAATCAAGCTCTCGCCGATCTGGTTCAAGAAGCCCTCACCAATAACCACGACCTACATAAAACTGCACTTCGCTTGAAGCAAGCTGAACTATTAGCGGCTCAAAGTGATCAATACCTTCAACCTTCTTTAAATACAGACTTTCAAGCCTCTAGACAAAAAACAAGTCAAATTCAGAACAGTCACAAACTGTCTTTGAATTTAAGTTGGGAGTTTGATGTTTGGGGACGCTTAGCTGACTCAGCAAGCGCAGCTAACGCGAAACAACAGGCAACACAACTCGACTATGCTTACGCACAAAACTCTCTCGCGGCTCGCGTAATAGAGGCGTGGCTTGATGTTGCTTACAGAGCAAGAGTGATCGGGGTTGAACAACGCTGGCTACAAAGCCTTTCAAACACTGAGAATATTGTACTAGAGCAAGTGCTCGATGGGTTTAAAGAACAAGCAGACCTCGACACCGCTCGTGCTGCAACATCCAGAGTAAGAGCGAGTTTAGCGGCTAAAGAACAAGATCAGCTTATCGCAATCAGAGGCCTTAATACCTTACGAGGTAAGAGCGACACCCAGCTTAACCGAATGATTTTCACGATCCCAGAAGTTGAAGCTCCGCCATTACGTCTTCCCGGAGAAATGATTGGATCACGTCCTGACCTCCTTGCCGCTTATCAGCAAGTGCTCGCCGCCGACAAAAGCGCGGCAGTTGCTTACAAAGATCTACTGCCTAAATTCACACTGTCTGCCTCTGTTTATCGTAGCGGCTCAACACCAAACCAGCTTATCGACAATCCTTCCCTGTGGAATCTCGTTGGGGGGATCAGCGCACCTCTTCTTGACCAATCATCACTACAAACCCAAGCCAAAATAGCTCAGCTTCAAGCAGAAGAGAGCTTTGTTGATTACCAAAAGAAACTATTGGTTGCCATCAATGAGGTAGGAAATGCACTAGACAAAGAGTTCTACCTCAAACAACAAGAACAGCATTATCGAGATGCTTTTACATTCTCCAAGGCTAGTATGAAAAACTATCAAAACCTTTATCAGGAAGGAGCCAGTGACGTTTTGGCACTGCTTATCGCCCAACAATCTATTTACCAATCTAAAATCCAGTTGCTTAATACTCAGCGTACTCGGCTCTCAAACAGAATTACCTTAGGGTTAGCATTAGGAATGGGGGTTTAAAATGAAACAGATACTTGTTACGGCTTTGGGCTTGCTCAGTATCATTGCCACCGCGATGTACATCATGAAGTCAATCCCCGAAGAAACAACGTTAGCGCTGGAAGCTCAGCCTCGACAATATATCAAAGTCACCACAGTCGACATTGCTGCCGGGCAACACCGCTCTACCATTGAAGGTTACGGGCAGGTAATTCCAGAAGAAACTTTAACGCTCACGAGCCAGGTTTCAGGAGTGATTCTTTCAAAAGCAAAAAAATTTCAACTAGGTGAACAAATCTCTAAAGGTGATCTGCTATTTCACATTGACGATTCCAGTTACCAAGTACTACTGGCTAACGCAGAAAAAGAGCTAGCTAACGCACAACTTTCATTTTTCCAAGAACAACGCAAACATCAACGTGCTCAAAAAGAATGGAAAACTTCAGGTATAGAAGAGGCACCGAGCCCCCTCGCTTTGCGAGAGCCTCAGTTTAAAGCAGCAAAGGCACGATTAAACGCCGCACAACAAGCAGTTGAAGATGCTAAGCAACAACTAAATAACACGAATATCCATGCTCCTTATGATGCCATTGTCAGCCAAAGCAACGTCACCACAGGCAGTGTTGTTGCATCCGGAACCTCGTTGGGACAGATCAAATCCATAGAAACTGCTGAAGTACATCTTCAGCTCACAGAACGCGACTGGCAACAGCTCCCCTCCGATTTGAGTGCACTGTCGGTGACAATTCAGTCAGCATCTGATTTAGATTCAGGGCAACAATGGGCAGCACGGGCGAGTCACCTTTCACTGCTCGTGGAACAATCAACACGTATGCGTAACCTCATATTAAAAATAGACTCCCCTCTTCAACAGCCAGATCCTTTGCTGATCGGGAGCTTTGTTAAAGTTGTCATTCAAGGTAAGAGCTACTCAGATAGTTTTGTAGTTTCATCCTCTTCCATTACTGCAGACGGCAATATTTGGTACGTCAAAGAAGGTCAACTTCATCGTCACAAGACTCTATCACTGTTTCAAGATATCGATGCGATTGGTTTTAAACAGGGCAACCTAAATCAACACATCACTTTGGTTGTAAAGCCGTTGTCCAGCTACGTGGAGGGAATGCAAGTACTCTCGGATAGCCCTCAGACAGACGACACGGACAAACTCGCATTAAATCGGAGCCTCCCGGCTCCTGCCTCTGGGGACAAATCACTTAAAGAGGTGAATGATGGACAATAACCTAAAAACTCATGGCGTTATCGCATGGTTTGTTCACAATCCTGTTGCTGCAAATCTTTTAATGGTTTTGATCATAGTCGCGGGTGGTTTTTCGGTTATCCAATCACGGGTAGAAAGCTTCCCCTCACTCCCCCCAACCAATATTACGGTAAGTGTCGAATATCAAAGTGGCTCAGCCCGCTCGGCTGAAGAAAGCATTGCGATAAAAATAGAAGATTCATTGTTAGGTGTAGAAGGCATCAAACAGATACACAGCAGTTCAAATAGTGACGGTGCAACGGTAACCATCACTAAGTCGAGTGGCTATTCACTCGACAAACTGCAACAAGATGTAAAAAGTGTGGTTGATGCTATTGGCGATTTACCTAGTGAAGCAAAAAAACCTGTGATCACGCGTCAAGCCGACCTTGAAGAGGTAGTTTCAATTAACCTGTTTGGTGACGTGCCTATCGGTGCATTACAGCGTTATTTAGACGAGTTACGACACAAGCTCCTAAACTCTCCTTTGATACAAAAGGTTGATTACATTGGCCGAAAATCTCAGCAGGTCTCGATTGAAATTGACGAGGCAAAATTGCAAGCTTTCAGTCTCACGATGGAGCAAATTGTCAGCCAAATTAGAGCAGAATCATTAACCCAAACGGCCGGCCAGCTCAAAGGTTCTCAAGGGACGTTAGTTCTTAAAGCGGACCAGCAACACCGAAGCGCGAAAGAGTTCGCTTCGCTGCCAATTAAACGCACAGCAACAGGGCAAACCATACTCTTGTCCGACGTGGCACATATTGAATTAGGATTTGACGACGACGGCATCATTACTCGTTATAACGGCCATCCATCAGTAGGATTAAAGGTGAAAATGTATGGTCAATCAAACATCAACCAGCTAGCCCAAGAGACCAAATCCATCGTTGATGCTTACCAATTGACTCTGCCGAACGGTATCCACCTGACCCAATGGAATGATCAAAGTGAGCCGATTAAAAACCGTTTATCTTTGCTACTTAAGAACAGTGCTCAAGGTATCGCTCTCGTTGTTATTTTACTGGCTCTGCTCTTAAACATACGTGTGGCTTTCTGGGTTGCCGTTGGCCTACCTGTTACGTTTGCCGGTGCAATGGTCCTTATGGGAGATTCTTTCTTTGGACTCACCCTTAATGAATTAACCACCTTTGGCTTCATCATGGCCCTCGGAATTGTCGTTGATGATGCCGTCGTCATTGGTGAAAGCATTTACGAACAAAGAGAGAAACACGGAGCTTCCGTTGAGTCGACCATCGCTGGTGCGCAAAAAGTGGCAACACCAACCACATTTGGTGTGTTGACGACCATCGTCGCTTTTATGTCTCTCAGCTTAATCGAAGGGGAACTCGGTAAGATCTTTGCGCAATTTGCCATGGCTGCAACTTTCTGCCTGATTTTCTCACTCATTGAGTCCAAATTAATTCTCCCAGCTCACCTTGCCCGAGTCAAAATGGAACCGACTTCAGCATGGGGTATTCCTGCCGTATGGCACTATATTCAACAGCGTGTTCTACGTGGTTTCAAATACATCACTTGGCATCTCTACAAACCCTGTTTACAACTGGCTATACGCTACCGTTATGCTGTAATTTGTGGCTTTTTTTCCCTGTGTATTCTAGTTGGCGGTTCGCTAATAACTGGCAAACTTAAGTCGGTATTTTTCCCAGAGATTTCTACTAACTTCATCACGATCGAGCTCGCATTCGAAGATGATACTGGCTACGGATTAGTACAACGTGAAACACTTAAAGTTGAACAAATGGCGGCATCATTGAATGATTCGTTGGTGAAGCAATATGCGCTGTCTGTACCACCAATCCAAAGTGTATTGGTAGAAACCACCAATAACAGTTCGCAAATCATTGTTGGCCTTTCGAGCAACACTGAACGCCCAATCAGCGCGGGTGCAATCGCTAAAGAATGGCAATCCATGGTCCCAACACTTGAAGGCATAGACAGCGCCAATTTCTTAGCCGATATGATCAGCGATAAAGCAATAAGTATAGAATTAAGAAGTCAAAATGAAGCAACGATCAGCAACGCAACTCGCGAACTGACTGATCATCTCAATAATGTACAAGGTGTGCATGGAATAAAAAGTAGCCTCGCGAATACACAAGCCCAAGTTGATATTAAAGTTAACGATATGGGGTTAACGATGGGGCTTACTACATCGAATCTCTTACAGCAACTCAACATGGCCTATCAAGGTTATGAAGTGCAGCAATTTCAAGAAGATTCGCATGAAATAAAGGTCAAAATTCAGTACCCTCAGGCGAAAAGACAAACACTGGATAATCTCAAATACGCACAAATTCGCTTGAGCAATGGTAAGTTAGTACCACTCAATGCGGTAGCCAATATATCGACTCGATATGTGTCCAAAAATATTGAACGAATGAATCGTAACAGAGTCAACGTGATAACAGCTGATGTTGATAAAACGATCGCTTCTCCAGAAGAGATCATTGATAAGCTAGATAGCGACCTGTTTAAAAGATTACAGAATAAGTATCGTGACCTAAACATTGTCCTTTCTGGACAGCAACAAGAGCAGGAACAAATATCAAATTCACTGTATAGCGTGTTTGCTATCGCTCTTATCGGCATCTACGCATTGCTTGCAATACCACTCAATTCATATTTCCAGCCACTGCTGATCATGTGCACAATTCCATTTGGTATTGTGGGTGCCTTGATGGGACACTTAATCCAAGGGATACCCATCAGTATACTTTCTCTGTTTGGAATGCTTGCATTAACCGGGGTCGTCGTGAATGATAGCCTCTTACTGATCTCACGCTTTAATACCAAGATAATGAGTGGTGATACCGTGTACGAGGCGTTAATTGAATCAGGAACAGGACGCTTAAGGGCTATTGTGCTGACTTCTGCAACCACGTATTTTGGCTTAGTGCCCTTACTGTCAGAGACCTCTCCTCAAGCTCAGTTTTTAATACCAGCAGCTACGTCAATGGGGTATGGAATCTTATTCGCAACGGTAATAACACTTCTTTTGGTACCCGTATTGCTAATGGTTCAACAAGATATCAAGCGGCTGTATCACAACATAATTACCCAAAGATCCGCTTCTTTAACTGGGGTTAAGAAAAATGAAATCTAACTTATCTATCAACGTGTTATTAGTTGAAGATGACAAGGAGCTCGCCGCTTCTGTTGCAGAGTTTCTCGAATTTGAAAACATCAAATGCGATCATGCTTACAACGGGTTAAGCGGTTTTACACTCGCAAAACAAAACTACTATGACGTTATTCTTCTTGACCTAATGTTACCTAAAATAGATGGTTTTACTGTCTGTGAAAGACTTCGAGACGACGGTGACGATACGCCTATTTTGATGCTGACAGCAAAAGATACGCTGCAAGACAAAGAAGCTGGCTTCAATGCTGGCACTGATGACTACTTAATCAAGCCATTTGCAATGAAAGAGCTCGCCTTACGTATCAAGGCGCTCTCTAAGCGAAGAAGTAGCCAACAAAAAAGGTTAGTACAAGGTGACTTAGTCTATGACCTAGAAAGCCAGCAAGTATCAAGATCAGGACAAGTCTTGGACTTAAATCGACTCAATCTAATGCTTTTAGAACTCCTCATGCGCCGAAGTCCACAAGTGGTTACTCGTAGAGAAATAGAGGAGTGTTTGTGGCCAAATGACGCACCAGAAAGTAACAACATAAAAGTACAGGTTTATCAACTGAGACAAAAAATCGATAAGCCTTTTGAATCTAAGTTGATTGAAACCGTCGTTGGCCAAGGTCTGAGGATAAAAGAGTAACCATGAGCATGAAAAAGAGCTTCCCAATACGGGGTCACCTTACTACCTTTTTCTTGGGCTTGTCACTTCTGACAGCCTTACTATTCGGAGAACTTTTAATCCGTCACTTTGAATATGGAATAGAAGATTCAGTAAAAATGCGACTCGCCAGTGAATGGTTGAGCTTTAACGAAGTGCGCCTTATAAATCCAGAGGCCAAACTACCTAAATCTTACGTAGTGTCATTTTATTATGACCAATTGCCTAACATAAAGGTCGACGGTAAAGACGTACTTCGGGATGTGACATTTATTAATGATGAGTTCACTGTCGTCTTCGTTGATGAAACGGTTACCAACGACATCAAGAAAGAGGCTGTCTTTGGTGTCTACCGTTTTGCTCTCGAAGACGGACGATTGGTATTCGGAGTCGCTAGGTACGACTACCGCCTAATTGGCGACACAATAGATGTGTGGTTCGATCATCGCTTCAACCTTATTATCTACATTGCTCTTGGCTATATATTTTTTATTGTATTAGCGCTTTGGCTCTACAGTTACCGAGTAGGAAAAAAAACCGAACAACTCGTCGAATGGTCAGAAAGCGCGTCCAACGACCTATTGGCGAACCCCGCTCCCAACTTTAAATTCAGTGAATACAATCGAGTTGCGCTTTATCTAGAAAAGGCACTAAGTAAGAATGCGCACTTGGTAGAAAGAGAACAACGTTTTCTATCTCATGCTAGTCACGAATTGCGAACGCCTATTGCAATCATACGAGCAAATATGGAGATCTTAGAGCGCATCTCCCTGCCCTCAGATTTACAGCGCCCGATCAATCGTATCGACCGCGCGAGCAGCAACATGCAGCAAATTACCGAAACCATGCTCTGGTTGGTCCGAAAGAGTGAAACCCCACCGAATCAGAACTCAGTGTCTATAGCCGCTTTGTTGGATAACTTAATAGAAGAGTTGGAATACTTAATTCAAGGTGAAGAGATCGACATCATCCGCAATTACCTTCATGCCCCAACAGTGGAACTTCCAGAGACTCCAATCAAAATTGTCGTTGGTAACCTCATTCGTAACGCTTTCCAATACACACATAGCGGCACTATCCATATCTATTTCGAAGAAAACAGCATAGTCATCAAGAATATAAACACACAGGAACTTGATCTGCCATTTCAAGATAGCTTTGGCCTTGGGCAGGATTTAACCGAGAAAATATGTAAGAAGCTAGGATGGCATCTTGAAGCAGAGGAAATAGAGGGAGGCTTGTTGGCTCGGCTTCATTTGCCGGTCGAAGAAAAATCAAATACCAATGCTTAACTTCGTTTAAGTCGAATGACCAAGCCTCGGGGCAATCCGACCGGGTGTTTTGGTCGCCATTGACTGAATTTAAGCTTCATCACTCATATTCAGTCGTAGCCTCTAGCCGAAAAAGTAAACAATAAAAAGGGCTAACAAATATGCTAGCCCCAACTCATCGTGATTAAGTAGTCAATTACTTAAAAGTGATAGCTAACACCAACACTCATCAAATATCCGCTGGTATCGTAGAATGCGATATTGGAATTGTTACTAGAATAACCCGCTAATGCGTTGAATCCCCAGTCTTCCCAACCCATAACGTCCATATATTCATAGCCAAGCGTTGCGCTATATCCATTGTCTTCACGTGTTTTCTTGAATACTGGATTGGATGCATCATATGAGCGGTGACTGTAATCTGCATTGACCGAGAATGCATGATCATCCACCATCATTATGTAGGTCAACGAGCCAGAGTAATCAGAGAAAGAAACTGCTTTACCGTCTGCAAGATGTTTTTGATAAGACAACGATGGTTCGATAAAAGAGCTCTCACTAACAGGCATCTCCATAGATAGGCTTGCATAATAGCCTTTAGCGTCACGTTGGAGTACACCTGTTGGCACTCCTAGATGAACGCCCGATTTGTCATTTTTAATGTCTTGCTTGTAGACAGCGAAATCACCCGATAAACCAATATCTAATAAGTTGTCGAGTTGTACACGAAAGGTATCACCAGAGATGTCGGTTTTAGTCCTCGCAGTATTGGCTATGAACGGGTCTTCCCATACTTCACCATTTGCGATTGTTGGAAGGTAAGAGAAAGATACAACCGATTCGTTGCCATATTCCAGTGCGTAGCCAAATTCAAAAGCAAAAACACCTTCAATGATATCGCCACGCGAGGTCCCCATAAAGACCTGCTGGTCGCTATCTGAACCAAATGTGTAGCGCAACTGTCCTAATGGTACAACAAGCGCACTCGAATCCGATTCTCCCTTGCTGTTCAAGCTGCCTTTTTTTACAGCCTCTGAGTCATCGGTTTCACTACCAAAGCCGACCAATACTCCAACTTCGCCTCCCCAGCCTGGTTCATCAAGTTCAGCCAATACATTTGCACTAAACAAAACCCCTAGAGTCATTAACATGCGGTAATTCATCGCTACTTCTCCTTATGAAAGTAGCGAATAGTTTGCCAACTCGAAGGTAAATTTGGGGTGAATAGAGATACTTCATTATGGGAATATACTGACGGCATATGCAACAACTCGATACAGCCGTTTTTTACGACAATTTGTATTGTTACACCTCAAGTGGTATCGGGCGTTTGGGTATTGATGCGTTTGATAAGTGCACCTCTGATATAAGTGGCTGATACCCTGCCAGAAATAGGTATCAACCACTCACGTTAAACAATCTAAGCGTCGCTTTTCGGAGCCTGTACATCAACGACTTCTTTATCGACGATAGGAAGTACCTGTTTTACATAGTTACCCGGTGCCTTGCCAATCACAGGGTGAAGCTCGGAACCTTGATTGAAAGGTTCGATTTTCTCGTCAGCTTCAAAGCCTTGTAACCATTGATCCCAATGTGTCCACCATGAGCCTTCGTTGTGACTTGCGTTGTTTAGCCATTCGTCAGCAGAGTCGTCTAGGTTGTCGTTCAACCAGTAGCCGTATTTCTTTTTCTCTGGATGGTTAACAATGCCTGCGATATGACCAGACTCGCCCAGAACAAACGTCTTGTTGCCACCAGTGTTCAATGCACCACGGTAAGTCCCCTGCCACAACGCGATATGGTCTTCTTTGGTCGAGATGAAGTAGCTTGGTATCTTAATTTTATTCAAATCAATCCATACGCCGCCCACTTTCACGCCTTTGTCTTGAACCAGTTTGTTTTCAAGATAAAGCTCTCGCAGCAAGAAGTTATGGCATTTAGCCGCCACGTTAGTGCTATCACTGTTCCAGTACAGAAGATCAAACTCCATCGGGCTACTGCCTTTGAGGTAGTTATCAATATAGTAGTTCCAGTATAAGCTGTTCTCTCGAAGCAAACTGAACGTCACGCTCAACGAACGACCATCCATATAGCCCTTGCCATCGTTCTGCTTCTCAATAGCATTGATGATTGTCTCATTGATGTACGCGCCCACCTCACCCGGCTGCGAGAAATCCAACAAGGTGGTAAAGAAGGTCGCTGTTTTAATACGTTTCTTCATGCGTTTTGCAGCGTAGTAAGCCACCGTCGAAGCCAACACCGTGCCGCCAATACAGTAACCCGCCGCATTGATTTGCTCTTTACCGGTAATGTCTTCAATCGCAGCAACGGCTTTAACCACGCCTTCCGTGACATAATCACCAAACTCAGTGTCTTTCTGCGCTTCACCTGGGTTGCGCCAAGACATCATGAATACGCTATGTCCTTGCTCAAGTAACCAGCGCACCATCGAGTTCTTCTCACGAAGGTCAAGAATGTAGTACTTATTGATGAACGGCGGAACGATCAACAAAGGCGTCGCGTTAACCTGCGGTGTCTTTGGATGATACTGAATCAGCTCAAACAGCTCGTTTTGAAAAACAACATCACCTTCCGTGTTCGCAACATCTACACCCAATCGGAAAGCGTTGTTGTTGGTCATGCGGATCTTGAGTATATCGGCGCTTGCTTCAACGTCTGCTTGTAACTGCTCTAACCCATCAAGCAGGTTTTCACCATTTCGCTCAAGCGTCAGTTTCATCAACTCTGGGTTAGTCGCAATGAAATTGCTAGGAGAGAGAGCATTGATTGCCTGACGTGAAAAGAACGCCACACGCTCTTTGGTTTTCTCGTCGATGCCTTCGATAGAATTGATGGTGTCGATGTAGCTTTTACTGAATAACAAATAGGATTGCTTGATGAAGCTATAGAAAGGGTCGTTCTTCCATGCATCATCGATAAAGCGCTTATCACTGCGATCTTCTGAGATGACACTTTCAGTGTTGCCCATCAGTGCTGCGTTTTGCCAGATTTGCAGTTGCTGTTCCCACCATTGAGATTGCAGCTGAAGCAGGACGGCGGGTTGGTTGGCGGCTTGCTCGAAGATTTTTGATGCATCATCAAAATTCAATTCTTGCATCGCTTGATTTAGGGGAGATTGCGCGGCTTCCTTGTTTTGTTCAAAGTTATCCCACCATTGCTGGTTTGTTTGTTGAAGTTTAACAAGGTAGTCCGAAAAGAAGTGTTGAAACATAACATGACTCCAATAATCGGAAAATCGCCACCGAATGTGACAGTAAAACTGCCTCACTCGATGGCGATTAAATTTATGCAGGTGTGACTGTTTTCAAGTTTTCAGTTGTTAGTGTTTCAACATCGTCTTTGAATTCTTTGGCAGCCGCTTGCAGTTTCGAACTGTCACTCATCATTTGCTGAGACAGTTGAGTTAATGCCGTGAGTTGTTGACTATTGAAAGCGGTCAGGCTGTTTACATCTTTGATTTCGCTGACTGCCTTCATTTGAGAAAGGCCCATATCCGTATAAGTCTGCATCGCATTCATTTGCAGTTCTGTCATCGTTTGAATGTTCTTAGCAACCAACTTGTTGAACTTTAAGTACGGTTCAAATTGCTTTTCTGTTTGGTCAGTAATTGTTTTGAAAATATCCGTGTACATAAGTAACTCCTGATGAATACATAGTTTAATAAATTTGTATAATCATCGTTTCAGCCAACATTCATCTATGAGCTCGCGATGCTTTGAAAAGCTGATCCGATGTTTTTAAGCTTGCTACCGATACCTTAGGCTCTAACCTTCAATACCTTTTAGCAAAACAGCGGTTCCCATTCCTCCACCCACACAGAGCGAAGCAACGCCATAAGTCGTTTTCTGTTCAAGCATTTCATAGATGAGTGAAACAATAATTCGATTGCCAGACGCACCTAGAGGGTGACCAAGCGCGATTGCACCACCATTCACATTGACCTTTGGCTTGAACGCATCAAGCGGTAAATCATGCTGCTCTGACAATTGGTACATTACGCCAAGGGCTTGTGCTGCAAACGCTTCATTCAATTCAAACAAATCGATTTCTTCGAGGGTGAGATTCGCTTTATCAAGCGCTTTAGAAACCGCTTCTACAGGTCCTAACCCCATGATCTTTGGATCCAAACCTGACTGTGCGTAACTGGTCAGTTCCACTAAAGGTGTCAGGCCATATTTCGCTACCGCCGATTCAGACGCTAAGATAATGGCACTTGCGCCATCATTGATGCCCGAAGCGTTACCTGCCGTAACCGAACCTTCACGGTCAAAGGCTGGGCGAAGCGTTTGCAAAGCTTCGAATGTCGCGTCTGACTTCGGATACTCATCGGTATCAAAAATGACGGTTTGTCTGCGCTGCTTGACTTCTACAGGCACTATTTGCCCGCTAAACTTACCCGCCTCAATCGCTGCGACGGCTTTCTGTTGGCTTTCTAGGGCATAGTTATCTTGAGCTAGGCGCGAGATATTTAACGTGTTCGCGATATTTTCAGCCGTCATGCCCATGTGATAATGATTAAACGCATCGGTTAAGCCATCACCAACCAACAAGTCTTTCATCGAGATGTCACCCATTTTGTGACCATTACGAACACTCGCGGGCACTACAAAAGGGATTTGGGACATCACTTCAACGCCAGCAGCAATAACCACTTCAGCATCTTGTGCTTTGATGTGCGACGCTGCGTCCATCACCGACTTCATGCCGCTGCCGCAAATCATGTTCACACCGTATGCAGGTGTTTCCTCAGGTAACCCTGCATAGATGGAAGCCTGACGAGCAACCCCCATACCTTGACCTGCCGAAATCACATTACCAACGATCACTTCATCAATCGCATCCAACGAAAGATCGACAGACTCCAACGCGCCTTTGATCGCAACGCCAGCCAACTCGCCCGCAGATACGTTTTTTAGTGACCCGGTGAATGCACCAATAGGAGTGCGCTTAGCCGCAACAACAAATACTTTTTCCATTATTCCATTCCCTTCAGTTTCGCCAATTAGTGCATGTACAAGCCGCCATTCACAGACAGTGTTTCGCCTGTAATGTACGCGCCAGATTCACTTGCTAAAAAGCCCACTGCGTCTGCAATTTCTACAGGCGTCGCTAGACGTTTCATTGGGATTTGGTTTTTAATCGAATCAAGGACTTCAGGCTTCATTTGCTCAACCATAGGTGTGCCTGTGTAGCCAGGGGCAACCACGTTTACCGTCACTCCGCTTCTAGCCCCCTCTGCTGCCAAGGCTTTTGAAAAACCAATCATTCCAGCTTTCGCTGCTGAGTAATTAGTTTGTCCGAATTGACCTTTAAGACCGTTCACTGAAGAAATGTTGATGACTCGGCAGTTACCCTTTTCACACATTGGAGCGAACAGAGGTTGAGTCACGTTGAAAAGGCTGTTTAAGTTTGTTTCAATCACGTCTTTCCACGCTTCGGCATCCATCTTTTTAAAGACGCTATCACGTGTAATACCTGCGTTATTGACTAACACATCCACCGTGCCTTCTTCTTCTAACAACTTGCTTAAGCTCAGCGCACATTCCGCAGTATTGGTGACATCTAATTCAAACAATCTCACTTGATCTTCAGTAAATTGTTTCTCATTAAACCATTCCAATGCGCATTGGTAATTCCCAGTAAAATAAGTCGCGATAACACGATAGCCATCTGCAACTAACTTAGAGGAAATTGCTGAGCCGATACCGCCTTTTGACCCTGTAATTAAAGCAAGCTTTTTCATTAATGATTCCATCCCTTACAAGCAATTAAATAACAATGATGTTAATAAGATAATGTCTTAGTTGATAATTAAACTTTACGTTTTGCTTTAATTAAACCCTACAACTCAAAATCAAAAAGTATTATTACAAATCGAAAATAATTTGGGGTTATGATTAAAAACGTGACTTGCCTTACAGTTATAGTGAAATGTTACACACATGTAAATCATCTTAAGGCACTGAAATAAATAAGCTTTACTTACTTTCGACTTTATCAACAAGCAGGTAAGCCTTTGTTAATTCGAGATAAACCAACACTTCCTAGCTTGTTTCAAGAAGAATGCAATGTGGGAATTCGAAACAATTGATCATGAGAATAATAGGAAAGACTTTATTACCCATTAATAAATATTTAATGATGGTTATATATAAGCTTCAATATAAATTACAGGGTAAATAGAAAAAGCCAGCATTATAGATAGCATAAAAAAGCCCACTCAATCTATGAGTAGGCTTTAGTTAATATTTTGGGAAATAAAGTAATTAAAAGTCAGTGACTAATACTCATATTAAATAGGAATCGGATCCTACTTCGTGAATATTTCATTAGTATTTACATCTAGATAAATTTTGTTTTCAAGAGACAACCCACCACAATAAATAAAATAAACGTCTCGGTTGCTGTATTTAACTGATTTAACCCAACCGCCTAACTCTTCAAAATCACTTGGGTCACACTCCCCTTCAGAGATAAGTTTAGCTACCGTGTTGCGGAACTTCTCTTGATGGAGCTTCAGATCATCGGATCTAGATAAGTATGAATCTAGTATCTCTCTGTTTTCTTGCTCAGAGATAATCACTTCATCACTAGATAGCCCAGACATTGAAATCCATTCCGCCGTCTGTGGTCCGCCTTCCTTTAAAACAATATAGTCAGAGATACGAGCCCATTCGCCTTGCTTCTCTAGTAGTTCGACCTTTTCACCCTTATAAAGATAGTCGGTTATCAAACCATCAATTTCAGGCTGCTCTACCACTTCGAGCTTTCTATCCAAAACGTAAAATTCGGTCTGTTCTGGTTCAGGCTGAAGATCCATGATGGGTGCGAGGTCAGAATCTGACTGCTGAGCAACTTCTGCAGCTGGCTCTTCCATTTTCTCTGGTGGAATTGGGTCTTTATTCATGACCAAGAAGTAATACGCCGCTCCTCCGCCCAATATTAACAACACAAGTAAAGCGATCAGCGCTTTTTTCATCAAATCCACCAGCTCTTCCGTTTTAGGTATCTTTCAAGTGTACATCAACTCATGCTGCTGCTCATCTATACTCTCTATAGAGAACGCAGTAAGTAGAGGAAAGTCATGAGTTTTTGGGTGAAGGTTATCATTGTGAGTGTACCTTTGAGTGCTAATTTCGCGCTAGCAAACCATTGTGACCGTGAAAACTGGCAAGTACTGTTGGACCGCCAACTCTCATTTGAAGGGCGGTACAACCAATACACTAAAGAATTCAACCAAGTTCTCTCAACCTATGAATCACAAACGCTGTTATCCAAACATTTCACCAAAAAGCAGATCATTGAACTTTGGGCAAAGTACGAACAAAGGTTTAATGTACAGCTCAATAGTCATATGAATACCGCTTACGATGTCTCTGAGGTTCTATTAAAACAGGCATACGTTGTGTCTACCGAGCTAGATGGGGCGGAATCTCTAACGCATTCTTGGCAAGCCGTCGCTAAACATTGCACCAACGCAAAACTACCGCGACAGACAGAAAGTGCGCAGGCGCATGTACAAAGCTCACAATCACTCTCGCAAGATCTTCATACACTCAGTAAAAAATTTCGTCAGCTCTCTTCAAAATACCGTAAAGAAGCGACGATGATTGACGAAGCTCGCCACACAAACCAACCGATAAACGATGTACAAAACTAAAATGATTACTCACTTGCTTAACTTGATTATCCCAATAATCATAGTTCGAACAAACCAACACATTCAGAAATACAATCAATCAAAGCTTTATCAATAAGTTGTAAAACTAATGTGGTAACTATCAACAATGACGTTCAATTTCCGACCAATGCAAGCGACTATGTGAGATATTCATCACAAAATAGATTTACAAACGCCAGAAAATTGTTATCATGATTATTCATATAACTTAATAACAAGAAATATTTTGGCTAGGTAATATGCAAAAAACTATGGCTTTCAACTGCTTGAGTAACACGGAAGGGACTGCAGAGATAAGAGGTAAACTTTTATCTGTCGCTAAACACATGGAAGAGTTCGGTTCAGTAAGTGAGCTAGAGCTATGTAAGATATTTGGAGAGACGATTTGGAATGACGGTGTGGATTATCATTCACATGCTTTTTCATTCAGAATCAACGCTCAAACCGGGGATTGTTCAATCTCTAACTTTAAGTATCACTAAGTTTTGCACCTATCATATACGGAGTACCTTTCACGAGGTGCTCCGTTTTTTATTGTTGCGTATCCGCATTCGTCAGATAGCCGTTAATAGCGACCGTACTTCCTATTAGTCATAAAATCATTTCGTTTTCAGCTCATGTCATCGGGCAGCGTGTCACCTACCTACGGCTTAGTCGGTATAAACTGTTAGTTCGTATAGCCCGTTTGTTCGTATAAACCGTTAGCTCGCATAAACAGTCAGTCCGTATAAACCGGAAGTGGCGCATTGCCTTTCACTTGCCTAATCGCAAGATGGGTATGTATGTCTTTTACGTTGGAGAGTCGCTGTAGCTTTCTGGTAAATGCTTCGTAAGCCATCAAGTTAGGGCTGACAACTTCTAACAAGTAATCATAAGCCCCAGATACAACGTGGCAGCTGATGACCTCTTCCATCTCGACAACCGCACTTTCAAATTTATCAATCGACACTTCTTGGTGGTTGTTCAAGCTCACCTCAACAAACACGCTCATTGCGATGCCGACCTGTTCCCGTGACAGGCTCACACGGTAACCATCAATAATCCCTTTTTCTTCCAGTCTTTTGATGCGCCTCGCGCACGGTGAAGCCGATAAGCCAACTTCATCAGCTAACTCTGCGGTGGTTAGCCTGCCGTCTTTCTGAAGCAACTCAAGAAGATGTCTATCAATCCTATCCATAGCAAATACCAATTATTGGTTAAATTCATTAACAATTGGCAAGATATTAGCAGAAATCATCAACGGTAACTCAAGTTAGAACAAAACTTGCCAACCTATGGCACACCAAGTACCCCATAATTAATCATCATTCACTTTCCTTGTTTATTATGAAGCTTGGCTATTTATCAATTACTGTCACTCTGCTCATCTGGGCGAGCTTTTTCCTTTCTCTTAAAGGCGGCGCAAATTCAGATTTAACACCTGCAGACATCGCACTGACTCGATTCCTCATGCCAGCATTGGCGTTATTACCTTTGGTGTGGAAAGCACGTAGCACGATCGCTGCTGTCCCGAATCGATACTTGGCCGGTATGTTTGTGGGGTGCGGGTTACCTTATTTACTCGTTGCAGGAACAGCCATGCAGTTCGTTCCGGTATCACACGGGAGTGCTTTAGTTCCGGGAACGCTTCCTCTATTCGTAACAGGGATCGCGGTACTCTTTTTTAAGCAGCCGCTTAGCCGACACCGTGTCGTTGGTTTAGGTCTGGTTTCGCTTGGGATATTGTTGTTTCTGGGAAGTAGCTTAAGCAGCTTCAACTTTGAATATACCAAAGGTCACGTGTTGTTTTTGTTTGGCAGTTTGATGTGGGCGACGTTTACCATCTCAGCACGTGTTGCCAACCTTAATGCGCTCGTGAGTGCAGGTTTTATCTCATTCTGTTCCACCTTGCTGTTGCTGGTCCTTATCCTTACAGGAACCCTCCCTAGCCATTTAATGAGCACACCAATTGCTCAATGGCCAGTCACAGAGCTTGCCGTACATTCAGCGGTGCAAGGCGTCGGTGCAGGCTTAATAGCGGCATTCACTTATCTATATGCTGTTAATACACTAGGAGCAGAACGCTCAGCCGCTTTTGGTAGTGCAACACCTGCTGTTGCAACCTTGTTGGCGATCCCACTGTTCAACGAAATTCCGGATACGATGACTTGGTTAGCGCTTGGTTCAATTTGTATCGGCAGCTTGGTCGCGAGCAACATTTTCATGAGAAACGACCAGTCTATGCAATATCAACCGCCAAGCCATAGCAAAGCCTGATACTGCGTTCAAACCTAAATACAGTTTCCCTAAACATCAATTTTAGGGCTTGTAGTACATAGATAAGCCTACAAACGTAGGCTTATCTAAAATCTGCTTTTTCTGAACTCGCTTCTCCATTAAACTGTCTGACCTTTTTGCAGATCCAAGAGAACACCATGCAACGCGATTACACTTTAACTTGCTTAAACAACATGCCTCGTGAAGAACTAGAAGAATTTAGTTTAAGAATGATTCATCGCCTTGTCCCTGAAGATGCAATGACGGAACTGTTTACGTTCGAACAGGAAGAAGTGACCAATGAAGAGCGTATGCAATCAGCGAAGTTTGATGCGATGTTGCGAATGACAGCAATCGCGCTGAGTGAAGTGAATCTTGCGTTTAGTGAGTCGGATAACTCACAGCAAAACATCGAGCGCATGACTCGACTGTTGCTTTGGCACTTCTATGCAATGTCGTTCAACCTTGAACAAGCGATCAGCCTTGAAACTCACTGTGACAAAGTCGAGAAGATTTTGTTGAAAGCACCGACAGAAGCATTTGGTTGGGTAAAAGAGCTCACAGAGTTGCTGCACTTCTATGCTGAACTAAATGAAGGCAATGAAGGCAACGAAGCCAAAAAAGACGCATAAAGCCCCTTCAACTTAAAAACTTCTTAACTTCTTAACTTCTTAACTTCTCAACTTAAAAGCTGCTCAACGAGTTGTTCGTTACTCAAAGAACAACTCGCCTATCCCCTAGAACGGCGGCAAGTAGAACGATATCGAAAGAAATTAGAACTAAATCGAAGACAGACAGGGCTAAACCGAAGGCAAATAGAAACTTTGTTGAAATGAGTTTTCTGCTTTTGTTGTTTCTAAAACACTATGATGCAACATCAGTATCGACTGAGCGATTTTGGTGCCAATACCTAACGAACCATTAGGGGCCTCTCGTTCAACTTCATTATGGATAATGACCTTCACCCGTTTTGAATCCGATTCTAAACCTACATCTAACGACACCATTGTTCCACTCGGGCTATGCCTCAACGCATTATCTAGCAGATTCAAGATCAGCCTCTCAAGTAAATCACTGTCACCCACAGCCTTGATTCCAATAGGTATATTGACGTTCAACTCAACATTCTTGTGGCGATACTGGCTTTGTATCGTTTCTAAGCATTCGTTCATCAGCACATTAAAATCGATTGAAGCGTATTGATACGTAGGCACAGGATTATCATTCTTGGCGCTATCGAGTAATGAATGGAGCTGTTCAGACAACTTGTTGCCATTACGGTAAGCGACGTCAATCAACGGGTCTGACTTCGGATTTTGAATCTTCCACGTTTCTAGGTAGCCAAGAACACTCGATAATGGCGTTTTCAAATCATGACTGAGCTGTAATAAGCTTTGTCTTCGGTGTGATGACTGATACTCAAGCTGCAAAAACTGTTGTTGGATGTGTTTCGCCATCAATTGATAAGAACGTGCAATGGGCACCAATTCTGGCACTTGATGAACAAAGTTAGGTTCCAATCTAAAATCTTGCTCAGCTTGTTGCTGCAATTTATTGGTTACCGCCTCTATTGGGTTCAACAGACTGCGTTTCACTAGCAGATAAGCTCCAATCGCAAAGCCAAAAATAGAAACCAGCACAAGCCCTGCAAGTGCGATGTATGGTGTATCAACCTGAGAGTTGGTGATCACAGTATGGCGATTACTTCCTATCACCACATACAAATAACCCACCGTCGAGCCTAGCTCTTCAATCGCCGCCACAGAAAATACTTTAGGAGAGCCTGGGTTGATCGGGTCTTCGCCCAAAATAGGATAAGGCTCGTCATTTAAGAACTGTTGAATGGGTGCTAGATCTATCTGATTGGCTAACACAGTGCCTTCAGGTGCTGCATTGGTGGTGATATTGCCCTGACTATCCAGAAAATAGATATCAAAATCAGGCCCTATCAACATCAAGGTATGGAATATAGATTTGAGTGCTTTGGGATTGTAGTCTGTACCAATCATGAGAGGATTATCATCGCGCATATGAACCGCGAGCTCTTTATGTAAGCTCTGCTTGGTTCTGTGTTCTATGGTCTCCTTTTGCCAATGATAGGTGTAAGCAATCACCACACTTACCAACAAAAACCACAAACTTGTGAACAGCACTAAACGCGATTTGAAACTCATGTTCTCTCCTCGATGGCTCGTAGGTCTTACTGGCTTGTTAGTAAACTTAGGGCGCGACACATAGACCTAAGCTTTCGACTCAAACTTATAGCCAACACCCCAAACGGTTTTAATGAAATCATCATCACTATTTGGCATCGCAAGCTTGGTTCTTAGACGGTTGACCGTGCTACACACAGTATGGTGATAGCCAGAGTGATGAGTATTCCAAACGTGCTCGAGCAGCTCGTCTTTGCTATACACACGCCCCGGGCGGGTTGCTAAGAAGTGAAGTAAGGTAAACTCGGTAGCAGTCAGTGGTACGTCTTGATTATTGAGTGACACCTGATGGCGTTCAGGTTGAATAATGAGCCCGCCAAAATTCATAATTGATTCTGTTGTCATAGCCTCTTGAGTGGCCGATTCCACATGGCTTAAACGGCGAAGCACGTTCCTCACTCTTGCTTGAAACTCGAGAACGCTAAAAGGTTTCGTTATGTAGTCATCAACACCGGCTTCTAAGCCTGAGACCTTATCTAGCTCAGCATCCCTTGCGGTTAACATGAGTACCGGCGTCCAATCCTCTTGCTGACGCAACATTCGACAGAAATCGAGTCCATCACCGTCTGGTAAGCCACGATCCAGTACGACTAAATCAAACTGACCATCCAGATATAGGCCCTGCGCTTTTTCAATTGTATTGGCTCTTTCGACGTGATGACCTTGAAACTTGAGATGCATTTGCACCAGTTCCGCTAAATCATCGTCGTCTTCAACCAGTAATATGTTTACCATCAAATTTACCACAGCACTATTCATGTTCCCTGCTCTATTCGGAGTCTACCCACCTTTCAATTGACCGGAACAGAGCAGGAATCCTTTCATTTCACGCTTAACCCAATCATTCAGTTCGGGTAATGATGATTCTCGCACCTGGATTAAGGAAGCGATGATTAGCACTTAGAGCTGAGGTCGATAATCCATCATCTTGACTAATGACACCTGAATGGAAGCTCACCACATCATTATCATTTCTTACGCTATTAAAGCCCTCACCACCGCCAGCGGGCCCTGGGATAGTTGCAGCAAGCTCATCGTTCAGCTCCGTTCCTGAATCCCACACGTTCATGTTCATAACAAAGGTATCACCCACCGCTAATGACTTGAGTGACAAACCGGATTCACCAACAAACGCATCATTGGTGTTCACCAACATGGAAGCAACTGAGATATACCCTTCTTGATTTGGGTCAACACGAATAGACACCGTGTCTTTCTCACCTGAAAGAATCAGCCCATTGCCTGAGATGCCTTGATAAACATTGGCGTCACTGTCACTGAGCGCAAGCAATTGTGCATTACTGCCTCCTTCCGCTAAGTATTCCAGATCGACAGAGGCACTTTGCCCAACTTCAAACAGGTCAAAATTCGTATTGTGAGTCAATACCGCGAGGGGCGACATAGGTTGATTGGGGGTGAGGTTAGTCACACTCACATCATAGCGATAGTAATCGTCGTCATCGTCCGGACAACCTGCTAACACAGCTACTGATGCAGCGATAAATAGAATTCTAGCTTTCATACATCCCCCTTACTTCACAACAATGGTGATAGTAGCCACAGGGTTTAACCAACGATGACTGCTACTATCGAGGTCGCTGATTCCGCCAGCCGCGTCACTATCACCAATGTTGCCCGGATGAATATGAACCTTAGCGTTTGAGACTGCAGTTTCAACTCCAGTACCACCAGCACCAAAGGTAATAAATGGCGGGTTTGGCATGCTGCCCGCTAGCTCATCATTGGCTTCTGTGCCTGCGTCATAGCCATTGAGGGTCGCTTTATAGGTGCCCGCTTGAGTTGGGATTTTCCAACTGTCTAAGCCAACAAAGCCGTCGTTGGTTGGCAGCAGCATGGCACCCAATGACAAGTAAGCTAAATCACCGGTGTCGATATCAAACGTAGTTGCGACGCCCGGATTAAGAATACCGGTAGCTGGGTTTTCAACCACCACACCACCCGCGTTTGCAATCAAACTCGATAGACCTGAAATATCGCCACCTTCGGCCATCGATTCCAATTCCGCAGAAGCACTCTCACCCGTTCTAAACATGAACAAGCTGGAGTCATGAGCGGCTGCCAAGATAGGCGTAAAGTAGATCCCTTTCGTTGCGTTGGTAACGGTCACCTCAAGCTCTGCAGCCTGAACCTGAGCCGCTCCGAAGGCCAACATAGCCGAGCTAATCACTAAGCTGATTTGAGTACGTTTGTTCATTTTGATTCCATCCTTTATCGAGTCCTATCGTTGCCAACAAAACGAATAACAGCGATATACCGTTACCTTTGCCAGAACGAACTGTGGTGTTGTTGACTCTAAGAATGGCGATCAAATCTATCAGCAACTTCATTGAATTCTCATAAAACTCTCACAAGTTTATTCAAACTTATTACTATCCAGAAATATAGTTCTAAGAGACTGATATATAGTTAGAAACTCTCGTTCTAGAAATGAGAGTTAGACAAGGAATCATGGTTCAAGAATAGCGCAGACCAAACGCAAAAGGCCCAATCGACATACCGACTGGGCCTTTTATCTGATGTGTCAAAGTTCTCTCACGAAAGCTCAATCGATTTCAGCTGAGCGAACCATACACCACCAAATTAGAATGCGTAGTTTGCGTCAACAAGTTCGCTTACTTCAACTTTGCTTACTTCTGCGCGAGCTTCAAGCCACTGCGCTACTTGCAGTTGCTCTGCTTCTGTCACTGAACGGTAGCGCTCAATAGAACATAAGAAACCTTCAAACAGCTCAAGGCCACCGCCACCAAAGCACAGACCGATGCTATCGATAAAATCGATGAATTCATCAATGAACACATCGTACTGGTCAAAATCAGCAATCGAAGTCGTGCAGCTTACTTCAAAACCTAAAATAGCGAATTCACCTAGGTATAATTTCTTGCGTAGGCGACGATTTTTGTTTTCGATTTTATCTAATTTCATAACTGTCTCTCTTTTCGTTTGATAAAGCATTTATACACAGTTCCTCGTTAATTCCCAAGAGTTTTGTATTACACGAGAGGCTTAACGGGAAAAATCGTGCTGCAGAAACAAAACCTTAATCAAAACTATAAAAATCTGTCACTTAACTGCTTCACGATTGTTCACACATTGAACCAACTATTAACTCATTAGAAATAGCTTGGTTACACGTGAATAACGAATAATAAAGTCAGCCAACAGGAAGCAGTCCCGATGAGCAAGGAAACATTTGATAGCACTCGCTTTAACAAGAGTACCAACAAGCCCTTCGAAGAAGTTCTAGATGCGAACCTTTCAAGAAGAAACGTTCTGAAAGGCGGTCTTGGCATCAGTGCAATGACCGCCTTTGGCGCATTTGGTTTAGCGGGTCATAGCACGGCTAACGCTACGACAATGCAAGCAACGGGCGCGCACAAAAGCACCGCAACACTTGCCTTCGAATCGGTTAAAGGCTCTTTGACAGACAGTGTCGTTGTACCAAAAGGCTATACAGCACAAGTATTGGTTCCTTGGGGTACCCCACTGAATAAGCAAGGCAAGGCTTGGTTAAAAGATGGAACCAACAACGCACAAGATCAAGCGAACTCACTGGGCATGCACCACGACGGCATGCACTTCTTCCCGCTTGATGGCAACAGTAACGACGGCTTGTTGGTGATCAACCACGAATACATCGACCAAAAAGCACTGCACGCTAATGGTCCAACATACGATGAAGGCAACCGCCCTAGCCTTGATGAAGTACGCAAAGAGATCAACGCACACGGCGTGAGTGTTGTTCGCGTTAAGCTTGAAGGTAATCAATGGATAATGGTGGATAACGATCCACTTAACCGCCGCTACACGGGCGCGACCGTAATGGATCTTTCTGGCCCTGTTGCTCACAGTGAGTTTACCAAAACGAAATTCTCACAAGACGGCAGCCAAGCGCGCGGCACATTAAATAACTGCGGTAATGGTTACACGCCATGGGGTACTTACCTAACGTGTGAAGAGAACTGGCCGGGTTATTTTGTTAATAAAAGCGCAACGACGCCAGCGCAAGAGCGTATTGGTATCGCTACCGACAAAACGCGTTACGGTTGGGACACGCTTTCAGGTAACAAACAAGAACGCTTAGACGAGTTTGCACGCTTTGACGTAACACCAACAGGTGACTCAGCAATGGACGATTACCGTAACGAAGCAAACGGCCACGGCTACATCGTTGAAATCGACCCATACACAGCGAACTCTCGCGCTAAGAAGCGTTCAGCATTGGGTTGTTTCCGTCATGAAGGTTGTACGTTTGGCAAACTTACTGAAGGTGAGCCTATCGTGTTCTATTCTGGCCACGACTCTCGTTTTGAATACCTGTACAAATTCGTTTCTGAAGAGAAATGGGACCCGCGTGACGCTGAGCCAAGTAACCGTCTAAGTGCGGGTGACAAGTACATGGACAAAGGCACACTGTATGTGGCTAAGTTCAACGATGATGGTTCAGGCACTTGGCTACCGCTAACTCTGAGTAGCAAGACCACGAATGGCGGCAAACTTGGTGATTCATTTGATTCTCAAGCAGCGCTTATCATCAATACAGCAGGCGCTGCCGACCTTGTTGGTGCAACGCCAATGGATCGCCCTGAATGGTGCTCTGTTGACCCAATGACAGGCACGGCTTACCTAACGCTGACTAATAACAACAAGCGTAAAGAAGCGAACTCTGCAAACCCTCGCGTAGACAACAAGTTCGGTCATGTTATCCGTTGGGATGAAGGAAAAACGGCAGGCGACTTCGATTGGGATATCTTCGTATTTGGCTCTCCAGCAGTGGAAGACAAGACTATTAACCGCTCAGGTCTAACAGACATGAACCAATTCGCGAGCCCTGACGGCTTAGCGTTTGATGCTCGTGGCATCTTGTGGATTCAGACAGATAACGGCGCAGACGAAGTCACTGGCTACACCAATGACCAAATGCTGGCAGTGGTTCCATCTCAGTTAACGGATGACAACGGCAACAGCGCGGTAATTGATGCAAACAACCAAGCGCAACTTAAACGCTTCTTTGTTGGTCCAAACGGATGTGAAGTAACTGGCTTTACCATCAGCCCAGATTTCAAATCACTGTTTGTGAACATTCAACACCCAGCAAACTGGCCATCTTCAGAAGATGCAACGGCACAAACTCAAGGCAATGTTCGCCCAAGAGCATCTACCGTTGTGATTCGCCGTGAAGACGGCGGTGAAATCGCGGTTTAATAAGCAAATCTAGCTAAGATCAGAAAAGATCAGCAACCTTACTGTTATCTAGTTTCTGTTCGCTAGCTAAGTAAAATCAAAATGAGCGATAAGGCCAAACGCCCTATCGCTCTTTTTATATTCTATACGCTCTTTGACTCAACTAATGGTCTGCGGCTTTGTAAACTGCTCTTCACTCCAAACCAAATCACGCACCGTCATCCTCGAGAAGGAGGAACGACTGAGTCGGTGATCTCTGCTCGTTGTAGGCTAACCAGAATTAGCTAACGAACAACCACACACCAACGCCCATCATTAACGTACCTGCAATGCGGTTCATCAACTTAACGTTATCGGCTTTACCAAGCATATGTTTTAGGCTCTTACCACCTGTCGCATACAAGGTCATGCAGACAAACTCAGACACCAGAATAATAGACACTAAAATCAACAACTGCGGTGCTAAGTCTTTATTACTGTTAATAAAAGGAGGCAGTAACGAAATCATGAATGCCCAACCTTTCGGATTCGCAATCGCTGTCACGAAGCCTTGCACCACCAAATCCCAATCATTACTGACTTTTGTTGTTTGGTTGTCAGTACTAATCGCCAATTTGCCTCTTGAGCGCCACATCTGGACGCCTAAATAGAACAAATAAGCTGCACCAACAAATTTGAAACCCGTAAATAACCAAGGGTAATTCAACATGATAGATGCAATACCCAATACCGCAGCAATAGAAACCACCGCAACACCAGCCAATTCACCGATCATCATCCATAATGTACGCTTGTATCCAACACTCATTCCTAGCGTCAAAGCCAAGGTCATACACATACCGGGCGTAATTGACACAAAGAAAAATGTGGGAATAAAAGCCCAAAGTAGTGCGCTATCCATATTATTACCTTATCGACTTATTTTTATTTAAGTGTTTAGCTTGTTGAGCTGTCTTTCTAAGGAGCTACCTTATATTTAGCGACACAACGAAAAAGAGCCACAATACAGTGGCTCTTTTCCATTACCAACCGTAATTTTACTTACGACGGTTTTTAATTCGCTTCATCATAGTCAAACGACGTTCAGCGCTTGCTTGATCTTGAGGTTCTTCGTTCGCGTTGTTCTTACGACCCTGACGGTTTTTGTACGCCGATTTAGTGTTCAGCTTCTCGATGTAAGCATCACGTTTCTTCGGTTCATAACCCGGTTGTTCAACACGACGAATACGTTGTTGAATCAGTGTTTCAACTTGAACAACAGTCAACTCTTCTTCGCGGTTAACGAAAGAAATCGCATGACCTTGTTTACCAGCGCGACCTGTACGGCCAATACGGTGAACGTAATCTTCCGCTAGGAAAGGCATGTCGTAGTTAATTACATGTGGTAAGTCTTCGATATCAAGACCACGAGCTGCAACGTCGGTTGCTACCATCACACGTGCTCTGCCTTCTTTGAAGTCATCTAATGCGCGACGACGAGCGCTTTGTGCTTTATCACCGTGACAAAGTACCGCTTTAATGCCGTCTAATTTAAGCTCTTTAACGACGTCATTCGCTGTTTCTTTGTAGTTCACGAACACAAGCACTTGGCGCCAGTTTTTACGGCCAATCAGCTCAGAAAGCAGTTCTGTTTTACGCTCTTGATCCACAGGGTAAACCACGTGACCAACAGTAGAAGCCGTTGAGTTTTCGCGCTCAACACTAATACGTTTTGGTTTACGTAGAATATCAACAGACAGTTGGTTTAACTGAGTAGAAGTCGTTGCCGAGAACATCATGATTTGCGGCGATGTTTCTACATCCAACATGATCTTACGAACGGCATTGATAAAGCCCATATCAAGGATACGGTCAGCTTCATCGAATACTAGAAACTCTAGGTTTGCGATAGACACGTTACCCGCTTCTAAGTGTTCTTCCAAACGGCCAGGTGTTGCAACCAAAATATCCACACCCAGTTCTAATTGACGAACTTGTGAAGACATTTTGTTACCACCGTAAACCGCTGAAACGCTTAGTTCAGTGTATTTAACGTAGTCTTTAATGTTTTGAGCGATCTGCGCAGCGAGCTCTCGAGTTGGAGCAAGAATAAGGCCGCGAGCCGTTCCTCTAGACGCCTTTTTACCGCTGTTCAAAAGGTGCTGAATAACAGGCAATGAAAATGCCGCTGTTTTACCCGTACCGGTTTGAGCAGTAGCAAAAATATCATGGCCTTTACGAGCCATTGGAATCGCCTTTTGTTGAATTGGAGTGAGTTTTTCATAACCACACTCAGTCAACGCTTTGACTAATTCAGGAGCAAAACCTTGAGAGGAAAATGACATTGTTACGGGTTCCTTAAGCAGACAGCCTACATTCTTATTTCAGCCGAGCACTATAAAGTAATTAGAGTGATTTATCTCACATTTATCGTGATATAACGCAAACTTTCTCATTTAATCTGGTGTTTACCCCACCTTCAACGAAGTAAACACCGAGATCATCAGTTCAAACAGTAAAAATAGCGCTATTTGATACCACACAGCTTGAGTAGAATCTGCTCGAGATCGCCCCACGGCATGAGCTGCGAGTCGATCACTTCTAATCGAGATTCAAAGCCATCAAGCGTAATTTCGTTCACAGACACGACTTGATTCGCCACATTTAATGCGTAGCAACCTTGGTCGGTGTTCACGACGGCTTTTACACGTTCAGCGGTTAGATCCGACAACATAGAGAATAGCGCATCGAAGTCGAACTTATGCTCTGCGCCAAACAACCAACCGCAACTGAAATAGCCCTGTCCTTTATTCTCTTTACGGATGAACGCTTCACCGGGAGGAAGTTGGAATTGAGGCTCTTGTTCAGCGTGATCGTGATGATGTGCTTCAATATGAGAGGAAGCACTGCCGTATACTCTTTCAATGTCCAACACTTCCAATGGCACTTCACCATCGTGAATTAGCTTATGGAAGACTTTTGCTGGCGTTTGATCCGTCACCCAATCGTTAAACACATCAATGTCTTCAGAATGAACAAGGTCAACCTTAGTACCAAGAATCACATCTGCACTATTTAGTTGATCATTAAAATTCTGATTCAAGGTGTACTTTTCATTAGAAAGATTTCGAGGGTCAACCAAACCAAGCGTCGCTTTTAAATCAACATAAGGCGTGTACTGATCGGAAGTCAGTGTCGCAATCACTTGTTTAGGGTGACCAAGCCCTGTCGGCTCAATCAATAAACGGTCCGGTTTTTGGCGCAGTAAGGCATTAATACCTACCGACATAGGCACACCTGCAGTACAACACATGCAGCCACCCGGTACTTCTTTAATTAAAGCACCTTGGTCTGTCATTAATGCGCCATCAATGCCGATTTCGCCAAACTCATTAACCAGGACAGCCCAGTTTTCATTCTCAGGTTTATTTTTGAGCAGGTTCAAAATAGCTGTCGTTTTGCCAACACCCAAGAAACCCGTAATTATGTTTGTAGGAACTTTTTTGGTCATATCAGTTCTCCTTTTTTTAGGAGTATATACACAATCACGGAGAAATTGACCCCAATCGCTTGTTTATACGGAGAATGATTTAAGCCAGAAGTTGTATGAGTGTCACTAGAAAGGGGGGAACTATGAAAAAGGAATGCTCCAGACGAACTAAAGGCGTACTTACTCAGTACGCCTCACCCTCGTTACTCAATCGTGAGTTCGCGAATCAGGAAGCCTTAAATATCGACCTGAACATTTAACGAGGAACTAAAACTTTATTCTGAATCCATCCAAATTGTGTGTAAAACCTCACTTCTCCTTGCGGTTCGTTATGTTGCTTTACGATTTAACTATGGTTCATTTTTGGGGATATTCAAGCCGCCACCGGAGAATCGATCAAAATTGTGACGGCGATTCAACTATTGCCTATAGATTCCATTTATGTAACACGTATATTCCATAAATGAAATTCAACTTTGCATCTTTGCTGCTATAGGATATGCAGAGGACGCGTATAATTTATTGCAGTCCCGCCTCAACCCATTCAGGAGCCTTATCTCAATGACCAGAAGAGAGAAAATTAAGCAGTCCCTACTCGCCAAAATGCCAAGGGATGCTATTAATCAATTTCTCTCAAGAGATAAAACACCCGCTTCCGTTCTCTTTCTTTCTTGTATTGTAGGTGTACTTGCTGGCGTGGTGGGTACCTATTTCGAAGTCGCTGTTCATTTCATCACCGAAACTCGTACCGATTGGCTTAAAGATGAAATCGGTAGCTATTTACCTCTTTGGCTCGCCGCTTTCCTTATTAGTGCTGCATTTGCCTTTATTGGTTACTTCCTTGTTCACCGTTTCGCTCCAGAGGCTGCAGGCTCAGGCATCCCTGAAATTGAAGGGGCGATGGACGGTATGCGCCCTGTTCGATGGTGGAGAGTATTGCCAGTAAAATTCTTTGGCGGTATGGGCGCATTAGGTTCTGGTATGGTTTTAGGCCGTGAAGGACCAACCGTTCAAATGGGCGGCAGTATTGGCCGCATGGTCACCGATATCTTTCGAGTCAAAGATGACGACGCCCGACATTCACTATTGGCTTCGGGTGCCGCAGGTGGTTTGGCCGCGGCATTCAACGCACCACTCGCCGGAATCATGTTTGTAGTCGAGGAGATGAGACCACAGTTTCGCTACTCACTCATTTCAATCAAAGCCGTCATCATCTCGGCGGTTTCAGCCAATATTGTATTTCGTTCGATCAATGGCCAATCTGCCGTTATCACAATGCCTCAATACCAACCGCCTGAACTCGATGCTCTGTGGTTATTCTTGTTGTTAGGCGTATTGTTCGGCCTGTTTGGTGTAATTTTCAATAAGCTGATTACACTTTCGCAAGACCTGTTTGTTGCAATACACAAGAATGATCGTAAACGCTACTTAATGACAGGCTCCCTGTTGGGCGGTTGCTTTGGCTTATTGCTGCTCTATATACCAGAGTTGACTGGCGGTGGTATTGGTATCATCCCAAATATCACTAATGGCAACTACAGCGCAAACGTGCTGCTGTTAATCTTCTTAGG
Source organism: Vibrio sp. MED222 (assembly GCF_000153005.1). NCBI lineage: Bacteria > Pseudomonadati > Pseudomonadota > Gammaproteobacteria > Vibrionales > Vibrionaceae > Vibrio > Vibrio sp. MED222. The sequence continues at coordinate 606,898 of NZ_CH902606.1, forward strand.
GCGCGTGCTGACCACGCTACTTTGTTTCGGCTCTGGTGCACCGGGTGGTATCTTTGCACCAATGCTTGCTCTAGGAACACTCTTTGGTTACGCGTTTGGGCTTATCGCAGCTGCATTCTTCCCTGAACTGAACATAGAGCCGGGTATGTTTGCGATTGCCGGCATGGGCGCCTTATTTGCCGCCACCGTGCGAGCACCTATCACAGGCATACTGTTGGTTATTGAAATGACCAATAACTACTACCTCATCTTGCCGTTGATCATCACCTGCTTAGGCGCGGTAATCATTGCTCAGATGTTAGGTGGACAGCCAATTTACAGTCAGCTGCTTAACCGTACGCTGAAAAACGAGAAGCTAAGACAACAAGACCTCCCTCAGCAAGAGGAAGTACGTTAACGACATTGAGAACGGTAGCTCAAATGTGGGACTTAAACGTAACTCGTTAAGTTCCACTAATACAGTCAAGTTCCACTGATACATGAGCAAACCAAGCTCGGTATTTATAAATCACTCAAAAAATAAAGCACACTTTCCTCGTGCTTAATGTCCCGATTTCGTATCAAAGTCAAAAAAGCAAACGTTAAACTTGCTATCATCCACTCAAAATTATTTGAGTGTCCTTAACATCTATTGAGGACACAGCTGAGCGCTCACTCTAGAGCAAAAATTCTATAATTGACTCATATTATATAAACAGCTCACATTCTATATAACTCATATTCTATAAATAACTAGTTGGAGAAAGGCGTTGAACTGGAGAAGGTTAACCCAAGTAAAAAATGTGCCGCCATCTCAGGCGTCTTTGGCACTTGGCGTTATTGGACTAGGACAAGCTTGGGCATTATATCTGCCAGGGGTTGGTGAGATCATTCGTCCTTACCTTGCTGCGTTTGGCGCACTGTTATTGCTGCCCGTTTTACTTCGTTATCTCACAAGTTTTGATACTTTTATCAATGACATTCGTCACCCGCTTAGTGGAAGCTTGATGGCACCAATGAGCATGGCGTTATTGATTCTATGCGACTATTTAGCCGAAATCTCTCCAGTCATTGCTTACCCAGTTTGGTTCTGCGCGTTGTTATTGCATTTTACCATGATGGTGTTGTTCTTTAGTTTCCAGATCCTCAATTTCAAAATGTCGAACATTGTGCCGAGTTGGTTCCTGTATCCCGTGGGGTTAATCAGCAGTTCCTTAGCAGGTACACAGTTTGGACACACCGTTTTTTCAGAGACACTGGCGGCCACTTGTATCGGTATCTATTTCCTAATGCTGCCAGTGGTGTTGTACCGCTTGGTATTCGAAGGAAACCTGCCACGTCGAGCAAGACCAACACTCGCAATCATGGCGGCTCCGGTTAACTTATCTTTAGCCGCTTACTTGGTGAACTTCGACAACCCAGATCCGATTCTGACAGGAGCATTGGCTGGCATTGCTATCACCATGACTCTATTGATTTACTTATGTTACATCCGTCTAATGCGTCTTAAGTTCCAACCTTCGATTGCAGCCGTCACCTTCCCGTCCGTGATCAGCGCCATTGCGATGCACCGCTTAACCACATTTTTCGGTGCTGAATACCCACAATGGTATTGGCTGCATAAATTCGGCTTCTTTGAATTAACCATCGCGACCATCCTAGTGATTTGGGTGGCAGGCGGTTATGTGAAAATGTACTGGCCTGAGTTTTTTGATTCTGATTACATGTCCAAAAAGGTTAAGCGTTCTTAAAACGAACACCAGAAGATCTTACCCTGATCACCCCCTACTCCAATCTCCAATTGTCTCTCGCTGGACAAACCAAACGAAAAAAGGCCTCACAATGTGAGGCCTTTGAATAGGCAAGGTGTCAATAGTTCAGGCGAGTGTTAATAGAACTAGCGATAGCTATTAGAAATTAGCGTGAGGGCCAAAGACTTCGTAGTGTACGCGAGAACGATCTACTTTGAGTGCGTCTAACTGCTCTACGATGTTTTTCATGAAACCAACAGGGCCACAGATATAGAAATCACTCTCTTCAAAGCCTTTAGTATCGGAGATAGACGCTAGATCCATTTGACCTTCATGTGTGTTCTCACACGCAGACTCGCCTTTGTTCATGTACCACGTTTTCGCTTCCCAACCTTTATCGGCAACAATATCTTTAACGCGAGTCGTGAAAGAGTGTTGACCTACGTTTTCACAAGCGTGAAGGTACAGTACAGGTTCGTTTTTCTGCTGGTTGTTTAAGAACTCAAGCATTGATTGCATTGGTGTTACACCCACACCTGCAGAGATAAGCGTTACTGGCTTGCTACGCTCTTGATACATGAAGTCACCCGCTGGGGCATATAGGTTAACTTCATCACCGACAGCAACAGTATCGTGCATGTGATTAGATACTACGCCTTGAGTTTCTTGACCTTGGCCTTCACGTTTCACAGAAATTCGGTACTGCTTGCCGTTTGGCTTGTCTGATAGTGAGTATTGACGGATCTCGCTGTACTGAGCACCTTCAGGTTTCACTTCGATACCAATATATTGTCCTGGCGTATAATCCAGAACGTCACCGCCATCTTTTGGTTGTAGGATGAAGCTTGTTACTAATGCTGATTCTTCAATTTTATCTGCAATTACGAATGCACGTGCAGCTTCCCAACCACCAACAGCTTGCTTGCGCTGTAGGTAAAGTTCAGCTTCACGGTCGATGAATACTTGCGCTAAGAATAGGTAAGCCGCAGTCCACGCTTCTTCTACTTCTGGGGTGAATGCATCAGCAGCTAATTCACGCAGTGTTTCAATTAGGTGAAGACCAACGATTTGGTAATGGTCTGGTTGAATATTAAAGCTTGTGTGTTTCTGTGCAATACGCTCAACCGCTGAGGTTAACGCTGCTAGATTTTCGATGTTCTTTGCATAAGCTGCGATAGCTTCAAACAGTGCGACACCTTGGCGACCTGTTCTTTGATGAGTCATATTGAAGATATCTTTCAATTCAGGGTTATGCGTGAACATGCGTTGATAGAAGTGTTGAGTTAAAGCAGGGCCTGCGCTTTCTAAAAGAGGAATCGTCGATTTGATGATGTTGATATGTAGATTGTTTAGCATTGATTTACTCCGAACACTTAGTCTTTTGACCTTTCATGTCAAATTGACTAATTTTATTTAAAGATGACTTTATATTAATTCTTTCTCAATGAGCTCTTTGGCTACTATTTTTATGAGAATTACGTGGACTGATAAATTCGCATTAATTGATTCAAATCAATGATAGGTCAGTTATTCAGTCATATAGACAACACGCAATGGACACACTGCACAAACGGTGCCAACATGCGAAAGCTTGTTGTGCCTAGCATTCCTTCAAAAACCCTCTTCAAACTTTAGTCAAAAAGACCTTTTTTTTATGTCATAAAGACTCTACCATGTATAAAAATACAAACAGTATGAGCCCTTTATGCAAGATATCTCAGCATCCACTCTCATGGAAATGACCATTGGTTTAGCCAGCGGTGTGAACGATCAAGACCGTTTCAATCGCTTAATCGATGCCATTCGCAAAACCATAACGTGTGATTGTGTCGCACTTTTAAGCCTTCAAGGCGACACGCTAGTACCCATCGCAATGCAAGGGCTCAGTCGAGATACATTCGGTCGCCGCTTTATTATTTCAGAACATCCACGTTTTGATGCGATTTGTGCATCGCGTTCTCCAGTTCGTTTTGATGCGGATAGCTCATTGCCTGATCCTTTCGATGGCTTACTGATCGACCACGACGGCGATTTGCCTATGCATGCCTGTATGGGTTTGCCTCTTCTTTTTGGTGACAAATTGTTAGGGGTACTAACCCTCGACAGCCTAAAACCTGATGTCTTCGCGAATATTCCTGCTCGGAACCTAGAAGTTCTCGCTGCTATTGCTGCCTCTACGATGCAAATGGCGATGACTTTCTCGCAACTTGAACATCAAGCAAAACAGTCAAAGCAATTACTGGAAGAGCTGAATGTTGAAGCGTGGGAACGTGACGGCGGCGAATTGATTGGTAATAGTGACACCATGGTCGCGCTTAAAAACGATATCGCGGTTGTCGCACCCTCTGAATTTAATATTCTGATTCATGGTGATACAGGTGTTGGTAAAGAGCTCGTTGCTCGAACCCTGCATCACCAATCGCAGCGTAAACGTAACCCACTCGTCTATGTCAACTGTGCAGCTATTCCTGAGAACTTGGTAGAGAGTGAACTATTTGGTCACGTTCGTGGCGCGTTTACTGGTGCAGACAAAAACCGCTTAGGTAAGTTTGCTCTAGCCGATGGCGGCACGCTATTCTTAGATGAAATTGGTGAATTGCCTTTAGCAGCACAAAGTAAGCTATTGCGTGCACTGCAAAACAACGAAATCCAACCTGTAGGCCAAGACAACATTCAAACTATTGATGTTCGTGTTTTAGCTGCAACCAACCGAGACTTAAAGCAAGAAGTTGAAGACGGTCGATTCAGAGCCGATTTATACCACCGATTGAGTGTGTACCCTATCGCAGTGCCAGCTCTGAAAGACCGAGGTGACGACATCAGCTTGCTAGCAGGCTTCTTCCTAGAACAGGCACGTCGTAAACTTGGTATCAACCAAGTTAAATTCCGCTCTGATGTACTGGTATTTTTAAACCGTTACGGTTGGCCAGGTAACGTACGTGAGCTTGAGCACGTGATTAGCCGTTCAGCACTAAAAGCATTAGCTCGTAGCACCAACAAAAACCTCGTGACAATCACTAAAGAAGATTGTGGCCCACTCGACCAAGATCAGCCTATAGCGACGACACAGGTAAAAAACACACCTTTATCAACACCAACGATCGACCTATCTGCAGGTTTACGTGGCGCTACCGATGATTTTCAACGCAGCATCATCACTGAGGTGTTGGAAGATGCCAACTTTAACTGGGCGCAAGCAGGGCGAGTTCTGAAAACAGACCGAGCAAACCTGACTCGCCTGTCCAAACGTTTAGGGCTAAATGTGGCGAAGTCTCACACGATCGAACGGACAAAATAGATATTAGCGGTTTGTTGCGAGCATCTGACAAAACTTGTGTATATAATGCTGCAAATTGTAACGCTAATTTTAAATATGTAGAGAGAGTTATGAAGTTTATCCGTTGGTTTTTAGGTCGCGTCATCTTGCTGTTGAATTTTGTTTTCAGCCCACGCGGTGTGAAGCGTTCTCAAGAAGAACAAAGCAAAGTGAACGAACAGGCAAAAACGCACACGTTGTACCAATTCGAAGCATGTCCATTTTGTGTAAAAGTACGACGCTCGATGAAACGTCAGTCTGTTCAGTTTGAACTTCGTGATGCAAAAAACAACGAACAACACCGTACAGAGCTTGAAGCTGGCGGCGGTCGTGTGAAAGTGCCTTGTCTACGTATCGAGAAAGACGGTAAAACTGAGTGGATGTACGAATCTTCGGATATCGTATCTTACTTAGAAAAACAGTTCGCATAAGCGGAAAAAGCAACACAAGCTAAATACAAAAAATCCCTCTTCATGAGGGATTTTTTTATGTCTGTAATCGATACGCTCTTTCGATTCAAAGAATCAAGCTTCTCGCATCTATTTCGCCACAATCAGCATCAACTCTACACGGCGGTTACAGGCTTTACCTTGTGCTGAAGCGTTGTTACACGCGGGAACGTACTCACCGAAACCGCGGGTGTAAATAGCACGACTCGAAACATAGTTACTTTCTAAGCGAGCTTTCACTTCTTTTGCGCGCTGTTCAGAGAGCGGATCATTAACACGATCACTGCCTGTATTATCCGTGTGTCCTTCAATGACGACATCAATGTCTTGGCGTCGAGAAAGATAGCTGCCTAACGTGTCCAACCAATTGTTGTAAGCGGGTTCAGGAGATGTCGAACCTGTTTTAAAGTTCACATGCTGTACAAGCTTTACCATCACATGGTTGCCAGGTAAAACTTCAAAATCGATACGGTTTTGTCTTAAAAAGACTTCCAGTGGATCATTGGTCGAAACACCACGTCCGTAGTTAGTGGTAATAGTTCCTTGCTGATGAGTGGTTTGAACCACACCCCATTCAGGGTACATAATGTCATAATCAGTTTTCGGTGCAGTTTGTAACATATCCTCACCGAATAACCCTGTTGGTAACGTAGTTTCGCACCCAGCCAAAGCTATGCTTAACATTATCGCTAAATATCTCATTACTTCACCAACCACTTATGCAGATAAACCATTCACTAATGTCTATATCGGCACTGAGAGAAAAACTTTAGACAAAAACTTTATACGAAAAGAAAGCACGTCCAAAAAAAGTGTTTTTGATCACAGTTAATCGTCAACTCGCCTGTCATCGCCCGCCCGTTCCAACTGTTTGCATTTATTTACCTTATAATTGTTTTCCAATTCGTACTAAATAGTTAGAATCTCACGACTTCTCAACGCTAGAGCAAACATTATGTTTAAACCATTTACTAAATTCATCACAGCACTTGCTGCCGTACTGATTATCGCGGGTTGTAGTGAAACAGACGAGCCACAGAAAGGCGTTCAATACGAAGCGCTGCCTACTGCTCTAACTGAATTTAACCTGTCTCCGATCACTGAAATCTTCTCTCTAAATTGTGGTCACTGCCGTCAAATGGAAAGTGCAATTCCAGAGATCGAATCTCTAACAGACCAAACTATTGGCAAGATGCACGTTACGTTCAATGAAAGTGCTCAAATCAGCGCAATGATCTACTACACAGCAGTAATGCAACTTGATGCGACCCCTGACCACGCGTTCATGGACGACCTATTTGGTGCGGTTCAAATGGGTGCAGATGCGACTCCTGAACAACGTCAACAAGCTCTAGAGACTGCGTTCACTTCTCGTGGTCTGGTTAGCCCATACCAACTGAACAAAGAACAGCAAGTCGCTCTATTTGACTACGTAAAGAAA
>NZ_CH902606.1:613933-1608834 GCF_000153005.1 Vibrio sp. MED222
TTGTCTTTATTTTGGCTGGCTTCATGATCTACCGCACTTGGATGAACCATAAATCTGGCGAAGAAAATATTGAACAAGGCCAACAATTCCTTATCGAAAACGGCGCTAAAGAAGGGGTTGTTACGACTGAAAGTGGTCTTCAATACCTAGTTCTTGAAGAAGGTACTGGTACAGAGCACCCAACTAAGAACAGCAAAGTAACGGTTCATTACCACGGTACACTTATCGACGGCACTGTTTTCGACAGCTCTGTTGATCGTGGTGAGCCAATCTCATTTGCTCTTAAACAAGTGATCAAAGGCTGGCAAGAAGGTTTGACTTACATGGTCGAAGGCCAAAAAGTTCGCCTGTTTATCCCAAGCCAATTGGCTTACGGTAAAGGTGGTTCAGGCCCTATCCCACCATCAGCAACTTTGATTTTTGATGTTGAGTTAATCTCTATCAAATAATTGAAGAGACTGATTTAAGCCCTAACATACGAGCTATGTTGGGGCTTTTTTATATGTGAACGTTTGAATATTTGAAGCCACTTTTGTAACGACGGAATATACCTCAAAAAGCCGAAGACTAGACGACTGGTCTAATTTAACTTATGGTAAGCCCATGAACGATAAAACGAACGACACACGCCTGCATGTTTTAGATGTTGGCTACCAATTAATAGTGAACAACGGCTTTAACGGCGTTGGCTTATCGCAATTGCTTAAAGAAGCGGATGTTCCAAAAGGATCGTTTTACCACTACTTTAAATCTAAAGAGCAATTTGGCGAGGCTCTGATCCAGCACTATTTTGAGACCTACATCAGCAGAGTTGAAACTATTTTGGTTCATGGTGAAGGCAACCATTACCAGAGAATTATCAGTTATTTCACTCGATGGTCACAGATTGAAAACGGTACTTGTAACGCTCATAAATGCTTAGTCGTTAAGCTCAGCGCCGAAGTTTCTGATCTTTCTGATCCTATGCGCCAAGCGCTATTGAAAGGTGCTGAGAAAGTGACGCATACCATCGAGCAGTGCATTGTCGGTGGTATTGATGATGGCTCGATAAAGGTTGAAGAGAGCCAAGAAACCGCTCAAAATCTATATTCTATGTGGTTAGGCGCAAGCTTATTAAGCAAACTAAGCCAGAGTTCACGTAGCTTAGAATCAGCTTTAAACCTAACCCAACAGATTTTAAAAGGTAAAAACTAACCACGTACTGTGTTTAGTCTTTACTAACGACAGATAACCCGCCCTCTTATCATTTGATGACGGCGGGATTTTTAGACAACAAGACTAGACGACTGGTCTAATTCTAAATAAACATAATATAAAATTAAGGATACCCAATGACTCAACAAGACAACCGCCGCATCGTATTGGCTTCTCGCCCAGTAGGCGCACCGACTCAAGATAACTTCCGTTTGGAGGCAGTAGCCGCACCAACAATTAAAGACGGCGAGATGTTACTTCGCTCAGTTTACCTTTCTCTAGACCCGTACATGCGTGGCCGAATGAGCGATGCTAAATCTTACGCAGACCCTGTTGCGATTGATGAAGTGATGGTCGGTGCAACCGTGTGTCAGGTTGAAGAGTCAAACAATAGCGATTTTGAAGTTGGCGAATGGGTACTGGCTTACACCGGTTGGCAAGATCTTGGTGTGTCTGATGGTGAAGGCCTAATCAAACTAGGTAAAGAGCCTACACACCCTTCTTACGCACTAGGCATCATGGGTATGCCAGGCTTTACTGCGTACATGGGCTTACTTGATATCGGCCAACCTAAAGAAGGCGACACTCTAGTCGTTGCGGCTGCAACAGGTGCAGTAGGCGCAACCGTTGGCCAAATCGGAAAATTAAAAGGCTGTCGTGTCATTGGCGTTGCTGGTGGTCAAGAGAAATGTCAGTACGCGAAAGAAGTGCTTGGTTTTGATGAATGTATCGACCACAAAGCCGACGACTTCGCGGAGCAACTGGCTAAAGCATGTAGCAACGGCATCGACGTTTATTTTGAAAACGTTGGCGGCAAGGTGTTCGATGCGGTAATGCCGTTGCTTAACACTGGTGCTCGCATTCCTGTTTGTGGCCTTATTTCACAATACAATGCGACATCACTTCCTGAAGGCCCAGATCGCATGTCTAGCCTTATGGGCACTCTTTTGGTCAAGCGTATTAAGATGCAAGGTTTCATTATCTTTGATGATTACGCACACCGTTACAATGAGTTTGCTGTTCAAATGACAGAATGGTTGTCTCAAGGCAAGATGCATTACCGTGAGCACCTAGTTGAAGGCCTAGACGAGGCGCCACAAGCATTCATGGGTCTATTGGAAGGCCAAAACTTCGGTAAGCTTGTTATCAAAACAAACGAAGCTAAATAAATTCAAAAACTGAACCAGTTAACTAGGTAAAATCATGATTACTTTGCATCACCTAAACAAATCTCGCTCAAAACGCATCATCTGGCTATTGGAAGAGCTTGGAGTAGATTACCAAATCAAACCATACCAACGAGACAGTGTAACGTTTCTAGCGCCACCAGAATTGAAGGCCGTTCATCCTCTTGGTAAATCTCCGGTTATTGAAGACGATGGCGTCGTGATCAGCGAATCTGGTGCTATCACCGAGTACCTAATCGACAAATACGGTCAAGGTAAGTTCGCACCAGTGCGCGGCACCGCTGACTACGTGGAATACTCACAGTGGCTTCACTTCGCTGAAAGCTCTGGTATTCTGCCAATGCTACTTAAAATCTTTGTGATGAAAGACGGTTGCGAGACTAATTTCCTTGGCGGCTACGCTGATGATGAAAACCAAAAGATCCTAACCTTTGTCAACGAAGCGCTTGAAGGTAAAACTTACCTTGTTGCTGATACTCTGACGGGTGCCGATTTCATGATGTCGTTCATCGTAGAAATCGTGGGTAACTTCGGTGCCACTGCGCTCTACCCTAACATTGCTAAATACGGTGATCTTTTAACGAGCCACCCTGCTTACCAAAAAGCCGAGCAACTAGAGCTAGAACACTCGAACTGATCGAGTTTCAATCAAGCTCGGACGCGCTTCGGATAAGCAAAAGCAACTAAATGAAGCCAAAGCCGATTTATCTTTCGCTTTGGCTTCTCATTTGCCTTCATTTCGACAACAATACCGAACTCTAACTGAACAGCCATAGAGTTTGATCTTCATGTCAGCAAACCTTGCTCAATACACACCACTGCACCTAAAAAACGACAATACGAATGTAGACTTACCGCTACCGACTCGTTTTACGTTTCCGTACTACTACACACCACATCCAACGTGTGAGTTTGCCATGCAGCAACTTCAGCAGTCGTTACTCGACTGCGGTGTGAATGAAACATCGCAAGGCAACCTCTACGCCGTGCTTCTTGTTCAGAACCCAACTACACAAGAGCTAGGTTACCTTTCTGCGTTTTCAGGTTTGCAGTTATATCCGTCTTTGGCCTCTCAGTTAAACAACATTAACTTTGTTCCATCAGCCTTCGATTCAGAACAGTTTCAATCTCACAACAGTGCAAACCTTGCTCGCCAATCGCAACTAGCGGATGACATTGAAAAACTACAACAGTCGCACAACCTAGACGCATTATTGGCTGAATTTGAAGAGTTAAAAATCGAATCAGCACAAGCTATCGAAGCCTTTCAATTAGCCTTGGCAGCAAACAAATCTCAGCGTAACGAACTCAGAGAACAAGCCAATCAAGAAAAGGCATTGGGGAATCTAGAGTCAGCAGCGAATTTGCTCAAACAACTGGGCAATCAAAGCAGCCAAGAGAAACGCGACTTAAAAGCACTTAGAATCGAGTGGAAACAAAAGATCGCAGAACGCCAGTCGCAAGTTGATGCTATCGAAAGCGAACTCACGAGCCGCAAGCAAGAGTACCAAGCGATCTCAGCCGAATTAGAAGCGCAACGGTTGTCTCATTATCGCTTTAACAACCAAGCTCTCGAATCAAAGAACCTGCTTGAATTGTTAGATGGCAAAGACGCTCTTGAAGGCTCTGGCGACTGCTGCCTACCTAAGCTGCTTAATTTTGCTTTTGAACACGGCTTTCAGCCATTAGCATTGTCTGAGTTTTGGTGGGGATTGCCTCCAACGGCTGTCATTCGCCAGCACGCAAACCTGTACCCGGTTTGCCAAAGTAAAAGCTTCGAGATCCTCGACCACCAGCTAAACGGCATCGAATTAGAAGAGAACCCGCTTATCGTGAACCCTGCGGTTGGTAAGTCGTTTGATATTGTCTATGAAGATGACGAGATCGTGGTGGTGAATAAACCCGAGGAGTTCTTGTCGGTTCCTGGTAAGTTTATCGAAGACTCTGTTTATACCCGTATTAAAGCGCGTTATCCCGATGCAACAGGCCCTTTGATTATCCATCGATTGGACATGTCGACGTCAGGCTTATTGATCTTGGCGCTGACCGCAGAGTCCAATAAACACATCCAGAAGCAGTTCATTGATAGAACCGTAGAGAAACGATATATAGCTCTGTTAGATGGTGAAATCGACGGCAAATCTGGCGATATCAGCTTGCCCTTGCGCGGCGACATAACAGACAGACCAAGACAATTGGTTTGCCATGAACATGGACGTAATGCTGAAACTCATTGGGAAGCGGTCAGCACCAACAATGGCAAAACCAAGGTTCACTTGTACCCTAAAACAGGACGAACCCACCAGCTGCGCGTACACTGTGCTCACCCGTCAGGCCTTGGTGTACCGATTCGTGGTGACGACTTATACGGATACAAACGTGAGCGTTTACACCTTCACGCTGGCTACTTAAAACTGATTCACCCAACAACCGGTGAATGGCTCGAGTTTGAAGTGCCTTCTGAGTTCTAAACCGTTTCCATTTGGTAGGGCTTCGTGCCCTACTCTTATTTCCTTTGCCTCTCATAGCTATCGCTACATGTCGAATAAACTTAGTACGATGCAATGACCAAGAAGCCAGAACCCAACAGAGTAACCATCGCGGGAATACCATCCTTCCACGTATCGAATCTCAAATGAAAGTAAATCGCCCCTAGTGAAGTACTCGCTAATATCAAACCTCCCATCAGTTGCGTATGTTCAGGTGCTAAACCAACCAAAGCACAGAGCAACAATACAGCTCCAGTAAACTCAACCATGCCAACTAGAAACATGATGACGCGATTTAATCCATAGCTTTTAAAAAAGCCAAGCTGGATTTCAAACACTTTCTTTTGCCAAGCAATTGTCTTGATTGAACTCGCCAATAAAAAGAACACCACTAGTAATACACTCACTACTGTACTCATGTTGCCACCTTTCTTAAGAATCATTAACGTAGTGGAATCATTTAACCATTCATAAATAGAACGATAAATGCTAGTTTTATGATAGTTAGGATTCCAATTTGGAATGATTGGGTTTAGGTACAAGATATAGGACAACTAGAATGGATAAAATTGAGTGTATTCGTATCTTCGTGGAAACTGCGCAGCTGAACAGTTTTACTGCTACTGCCAATAAACTCGACGTGACACAAAGTGCCGTAAGTAAAAAGATTGCGTGGTTAGAAAGTGATTTAGGAATGACGCTGTTTCAGCGAAACAGTCGCAAAATATCCCTAACCCATGCAGGCAAAGACTACCTGACTTATTGCTCCCGTTTACTCGAAGAGATGTCTACCATAGAAAGTAGGCTCAAGCGTGAAACAGAATCCGTGGAAGGTGAGCTTAAGATATCTGCGCCAAGTGCTTTTTCATCGATGTTACTCAGTGAGCCACTTCAAGCTTTCATTGAACAGCACCCAGGTATCCGCATTAACCTCAGCATCGATGACCGCATCGTCAACCTTAATGAACACAATATTGATGTTGCCATCCGCGCGTCACAACTCAAAGACTCAGGGCTAAAAGCACGCTTCTTGTTTAACAACAAAGTTCACTACTTCGCATCACCAGATTATCTAGAAAAACAAGGGATTCCTCTGTATCCACAAGATTTGAGCGAACACCAATGCTTAACCTACTCCCTGATGAGCCCTGCGAATGAATGGCGTTTTACCGACAAGAGCGACAAAACTAATACCATTAAAGTAAATCAAATATTCACTTCAGATAGCCCAGATATGCTACTTAAAATGGCTCGACAAGGTTTAGGTATTGTTGCTTTACCGGATTGGATGGGCAAAGAGTATGTTGAGAAAGGAGAACTAAAAAGGTTATTGGAAGATTGGAGTAATAACCAGCTACCAATGTACGTGGTGTATCATGCGAGCGATTATTTGCCCCAAAGAATCCGAGTGTTTATCGATTTTCTTGCGAAGTATTTGAGCGCAAGGAATAGTTAAAGCTCTAAGAACAGTTAGAGCTCAACTAACATCGATAGCTAAGATAAAGTCTTAACCCATTACATCCTTGCGCTGATCAACACATTCAAAAGAGGCCATTTCGAATTCACGACAGATCCAAGGTCGGTTTTCGTAAATAGTACACATCAGTGTTTCTCTATCTACAGCAGAACACCAACCGTCGTCGAGTCGCAACATCGTTTCGCCGCCCCATTCATCATAAGCGATATGCTCTTCAGGTACGCCTGTATCTGTGATGATCATAACCTCTAAACGACAACAGCATGCCTGACAATTAGCACATGTTACTTCGGGTTCGGTTACGTTCTTTATCTCAATCGTCATAAGTGACTACGCTGCTAAATTTTGCGTATAGTAATCGAAACCGACCGCTACGGCTAATAAAGATAGTGCGGCGCAGTGTTTTGATTGATGTAGAAATAAAAATAGGCGCTGTGATTTACTCACAACACCCATACTATTTATGGTTTTCCATCGCGACTTGTCGCCACTATCTCGCTTTACAACAGACTAGCCTCGATTTAGAACAGACTAGCGAAAAATAGCTTTACGTAGTCCATCAAGCGTTTGAACAAGCCAGCCTGCTCTACCGCTTCCAACGCGATCAAAGGTTGAGTTTGAACATCTTCACCATCAACGGTGTAATGAACAACGCCTAAGGTTTGGCCTTCTGAAATCGGGGCTTTCAGTTCAGATATTAGTTCAATCGATGCCGTTAACTTTTTGCTGTCTGACTTAGGCAGCGTAATAAACGTATCTTCTGCAACGCCTAGCTTCAACGTATCTTGAGCACCAAACCACACCTTCTCTTCAGCGACTTGGTCACCGCCTTGATGAGGGTTTAGCGTATCGAAGAAACGAAAACCATAGCTCAACAATTGTTTGCTGTCTGACTCACGACTCTTAACGCTTGATGCGCCCATCACAACCGCAATAAGTCTCATCTCACCTTGTGTCGCCGAACTCGCTAAACTGTAGCCGGCACCAGAGGTGTAGCCTGTTTTCATGCCATCGACCGTCAAGCTTCTATCACGTAATAAGCCATTGCGGTTGTGTTGTGTAATCTTGTTGTAGCTAAACGAGCGTTCGCTGTATAAACCATACACATCCGGTAAATCGCGAATAATCGCACGGCCTAATAGAGCGATATCATAAGGCGTTGAATAGAGATCGTCCGCATCTAAACCATGTGCATTCGCAAAATGGGTATTTTCCAGTTTTAGCGAAGCTGCCCAAGAGTTCATCAAGTCAACAAATGCATCTTGTGAGCCAGCAACATGTTCTGCAATCGCAACACTCGCATCGTTCCCTGATTGAATAATCAAGCCACGGTAAAGATCCATCATCGCGACATCAGTGTTCACTTCGATGAACATTTTTGAAGAATCAGGGAAGTTTTTCGCCCATGCGTTTTCGCTAATTCGCACCTGATCATCCGCAGAGATGTTACCTCGTTTCATCTCTTGTCCAGCCACATAACTGGTCATAAGCTTGGTTAAACTCGCTGGGTTCAACTTAGTGTGTGCGTTTTTTTCTACCAGCACATCACCAGAGTTAAAATCAATTAACACATACCCTTTTGCGCCTAGGCTAGGTGGGCTTGGTACTATAGAAGGTGCCGCGACAGCAGTATTTGCTACGATCGCTGCGTTACTTACAATGAACATACTTAATAGAGGGAGAGAGTATTTTGAGAACCGTTTCATTGAATTAAACCTAAGTTAACGTTTTGTTCAGTATAGACAAATGCTAGCAAAAGAAGCGCGAACTTTACGTTGCTTTACGTATTTGTACGGTTCGTTACAAATAAAAAAGTATAATCTGCGACCTGTCCGTTTTTTGCACAAAAACGATTGACTCAATGAATGCATTCAACACTTCGCTTTACCTCTCGGGCATACGTCTAAATAACATTTCAACAAAGCCCATAACCCGCTGTTTGCTTTCGCTCGGCTCTAAATCAGGTTGGATACCAGACTGCGCCAGTGCTTGCCACTGTATAACTTCCGAATTAGGAACAAAAAAAGCAATATACAAAGATCCTTTCTCGCTTACCTTTCCATCATCACTATAAAATGGCACACCTGTAGATAGCTGAATCGCATCAAAGATCGATTCATCGTTCAGTTCAGATTCTTCAGCTAATCCAAAACCCACTACGACATCACCAGCCCCGGATTTCAACTGATAACCTTTCAATGAAAGTTGTTCTTTAATCGCTTCGCGTACAAGATCAGTGACGACCGTCTTGTCATATTTTTCAGAAAGGTACACTTGCTCTGATTCGGGATGCCATGAGTACGTGACTACCCCATGCTTCATGAAATCAAAGTCACCACTGGTCACCACGCCATAATTGTGAGTTGGAGTCGTTTCATTGGTTGTACACGCTGTCAGTCCAATCGCTATCAAAGCCAACAACGCGACTTTATTTACGCCTTTTGTTGCACATATGAATCGTTTTATCATTCGCGGCTTCCTTTCCTATACAAGAATAATTATCAATTTGACCTTCAACATAAACAGTAATTATATTAATAGAAAGATCATTAAACGTTTGCGTAATCGCTAACCTTCACTTCTACTCATTTTGGGGGTTTAACCACAGAAATAGACTCGGTATAGTAAACTTAGTTAAACATAACCAAACCATTCGGGGCACGGAGCTTCCTCAATCATCTCATGAAGAGAAGAATTGGTACCGATAAAGCATCGGCAAATTTAAGAGGGTCACACAATGGAATTCAATATGGTTGAAATTTTAGGTTACGCGGCATCTATTATGGTCGCAATTTCATTAACAATGAAAGATATCGTGCGTCTGCGTGTCCTTAACTTTGTTGGCTGTACTCTATTCACAGCATACGGCGTTATGATTGATGCATGGCCAGTGGTTGCAACCAACGGTTTCATCGCTTGTGTGAACATCTACTTCCTTGCAAAAATGCAAAAGGAAAAAAAAAATGAAGCGATGAAAGCAGCAAAAGCTTAGATTAACGGCTAGCACTTTCAAACAATTCTAAAAAAGCCCAAATAGAACGTTCTATTTGGGCTTTTTCATGCTTATCAATTTTAGAAAACTTCAATGCCAGACAATACGATATTGACTCTCTCTGTATACCTGTGTGTTATTGCGTCCATTCTTTTTCGCTTGATAAAGTGCTTTGTCAGCTTGGTCTATCGTGCCTTCTATGTGGAACAGTGCATTTGCATAGCGACACCCAACACTGACCGTTACAGGTAACACTAACCCCTCAATTTTTTCGACGCTACGCCTAAGCTCTTCCGACAACTCGTACAATTGATATTCATTGCAATCAAAAGTCACAAAGATAAATTCCTCACCGCCATAGCGAGCAATTAGACGATTTTCATTTGCAAATTGCTTCAATACTTTTGCAACGGCACAGATCACTCTATCGCCTTCATTATGCCCGTGTAGATCGTTTACCGATTTAAAATGGTCAATATCTAGAAGAATGATACCAACACCTTTTAACGGATAAGGCGAACACTCTAAAATTCTCATCTTAACCTGAGAAATAAAGTCCCGCCGATTACTCAACCCCGTAAGATAATCTAAGCTAGCTACATCTAAGATCTTTAAATGACGGTGCCGCAGGTAAAGCACCAAAACGGCGATGATGCTAAGCAAACTTATAACCAAGGTCATCAAACTAACTAGCAATAAACTGTGGTTCTTATTGAGCTCTTGCTCCAAAACTCCAGCAGAAATGATCCAATTCAGATATGGGTAGAACTTATAGAAAATGTTTTTGTTTGTCGTACCGTTGTCATCTGAAATTGAGTAACTAAAATGCCCTTCAGGCTCAGCAACGACCTTATCGATGAGCAACTCTGATGAATAACCAATTAAGGCTTTCAAGTGTTCGTGTTCAAAATTGGGTCGGAGGACTAGCTCGCCTTGCAAATCAACAATATATACATAACCACTATCGCCATATGAATACTTTCTTAGTTTATCTTTAAGCGCTTCGAGATCGACCAAGTACATGAGTTCATCTTTATAAGTGGTCGCCACCAATGTATTACCACTCGGTAGCCTCACTGAATACGCGACCTTCGCACGCTTGCCGACTTCATGTGGATTAGCATGAGAATACTGAGTCATTCCAGACTTTGAGGTCAGTTGCGTTTGAATATGGGTTAAATGCGCGCGATTTTGCCCTTGTAAAAACGGATGATACAGGTGGACACCTTGTGGTGACATCAAATAGATATAACCTGACTCTCCAATCACCAATTCGTTAGCAATTCGGATGACTTCTTTAACTTCTTGTTCTGGAGTGACACCTAGTGTGTGAGAAGCGACAGTATCAGTCACACCTTTGAGATAGGTTTTAATAGCTTCGTTAACGGTAGTATCTACGATGTCGTAGCTTGCGTTTACAATAGTACGGAAGAAGAATTGATTAGACTCTAAAAGTGATTCTTTGGTTCGGTTAAATTGAATAGCGGAGAGGACCAGAGATACTAGGGCCAACACGATGGAAAAGTTGAGGATATACTTACGTCTTACTTTCAAAATTACCTCATAGCTTTTAAATTTTAGGTAACGCTAATGTTCTTATAAGCAGACTGTTTTATATCACATTTATCTATTTTACTGAACGATAGTCGATATTAATAGCGCCCTTCATGTGCAATCTGTGACTTATAGCAAAAACGCCGAACTGGATTCAGTTCGGCGTTTTGATTTTACGTTTAAATTGATAACTTAATTTATACTAAAGCCCTGATAAATCGACTTAAAAGCATTCGCATTTATTACCTATTACTACGCTCTATTGTCTATAAATACATTGCTTAGCCTTAAATTAAGAGCACACTTTGGTCCAACTGCCGTCACTACCCGGCTCGGCACTTGTCCACCAGTTTGCTTGGTAAACACTACCGTTATGAACCACTTGGTCGCCCGTGTTTGCGTGGCTTGGGTTACCCGCCCAATCTTTCTGAGGTAAGTCGGGATATACAGCTAAACCCGCAGTATCGCATGTACCTGGGTTGGTACCGCCATCACCAGGATTACCGCCACCAGTACTGATATCACCCAGTGGTAGATCCGGCTGCTCAAAGCTAAATGCATAATCGACACTATTCACATTCACTGTATAGTTTGCAGGGCCAGAAATTGGCAAGTAATAAACCATATCGAGTTCATACACACCACCAGCAGGAAGCTCTTTCCATGCAGGTAATGTAAACGCTACTCTGTGCATCGGACCATCTAGACCACCAATATTATTGGCACGAGTGTGACCAGAAGCAATCACAGACAAACCACCGCCCGATTGATCTTTTGCGTTATCAGGTGCAGACACTGGGATATCGAACTGGAACTCAGTACCACCAGGAAGCGCTTGACCTGTATTGTTTGTAAACGTGATCTTAGGGTTAATTGGATAGTTTTGATCACCGACTTTGAAGCCACCTACAGAAACAGTAATATCTAATGCTTCCGTTGGGATAGCACCCGTTGCAACCTTGTTTCCATATGGAGTAGCTGACTTAAACTTATCGTAGATAGCTTTCGTCATAGTGTTACCCATATGGAACTCACCGTTTCCGCTATTACACGCCTGTTCGGTTGTATCGATTGAAGTTCGGTTACCGTTCGCATCGAGTACGTAACAGTTGTAATCCCCTGCTAGTTCCCAGAACATGATGCCACCGATTTCTTTGTCGATAACGTAATCGGCTTTCACATCGATAGAATCTTTATCTTCCGTTGAAAGGAATACGCCCTTCTCTGCGTTCCACAACCAAGGAGCAACAGCCACGCTGTCATAGTTACGCGTGTAAGTCCCCATTAGAACATCTGAAGGATCGTTAACAGGATCAAGCTTGTAAGCTGCTGCATAAGAACCCCAAATGCCTTTCTCTAAGTTCTTCGCATGCCACATTGGGTTTGAACCTGCACCCATTTCGTTGCCTTTCGGATCAGTATCGTGCCACATGTTATCGATACCAATTGCGCCATGGCCACAGTTGTTCTTCTCGCCTTCACCAGTACCTGCTGAACATTCAGCTTGGTTTGGCAGTGCTGCTCGGCCCCAAAGACCATTCTCACCACCAGTTACACCTTGCCAACCACGTGTGTAGTAAGGCACACCGATGTTAATACGACCTGCTGGCATAGAACCACGGAAGTAGTGGTAGGCCCAATCCGTATTCAGGTAACCGATACCGCCGTAAGCCGCTGTGCCGTATACGTTCCACTGTGCTAACTCTGAATCTTTACCTGTATCAAACAACGCAGCGTTATGGCCTACGTGATCGTTCCACGCACCGTGAAGGTCATAAGACATGATATTTACGTAATCGAGATATTTGGTTACATCGAATGTTTCCATACCACGCAGTAGGTAACCCGAAGAAGGCGCCGCGATCGTTAACATGTAGTGATTGCCATCTTGCGAAGAGGCTGCATCAAGCTTCTCACGCAACACTTTCATCAACACTTGGTAAGAAGCCCATAGGTATTGACGACGTGGTTCCATAAAGTCTTTATCGTACGGATTACCTGCGCCCGCCATTGACGTCGGGTATTCGTAATCGATATCTAGACCATCGAACTGGTATTTACGAAGCATTTCAACCGCTGAAGTTGCGAATGTTTCGATACCTTGATGGTTAATAGAACCGTCAGCATTGGTCGTCATGGTATAGAAACCACCATCAGCCACTCGGCTACCATCAGTGGCGAAGTGGCCACCGGTCTCCGCCCAACCACCGATTGAGATTAAAGTCTTAACATCGTGTTTTTTCTTCGCTGTCGCTAATGCACCGAAGTGACCTTTGAAGCCTAATGCTGGGTCAACTTCCACGCCCGGCCACTCTTTACCAACCGCTGCGTTGTTCGGATCGTTCACATCACCCACGTTTACTTTGCCATCTGAGCCGATGCTCACGAAAGCGTAGTTAATGTGTGTGAGTTGTTCCCAAGGAATGTCATTTACTAGGTAAGCAGCTTGTGGGTCATCCCCTGCACGCCAGCTGGTGAAGTAACCAATGACACGACGTGGGTGATCCGCGCCCATTTTCTCACGGCCTTCATCATCGTAAATCGTACAATAAGGAACATCGACACCTTGAGTTTGATACAAGCCATCAGGTCGACAAGTGCTCACCGTTGGTACGCCATTCACCGTCAAAGAAGCCAGCGCTGAATCTGTCGTTGCGCCTTGATTGTCAGTCGCTTTTGCGTAAACCGCTAAAGAACCCGCTTGAGTGGTTGTGTAGTTAAGCGTGTATGGGCTTGTCGCAGCCGTTCCGACTAAAGAACCTGCCACATAAAAATCGACCTTATCAACCGTACCATCGCTGTCTGTTGCCGTTGCGGTAAGCGTTACCACACCACCAACATCAACCGAAGATGCAGAAAGCGCAACCGATACTGTCGGCGCTTCATTTCCAGGTGTAACTGAATCGACAGAAATAGAGACCGCGCTCGCTAAGCTAGCCGCGCCTTCATTGTCTGTAGCAACAACCGAAACCTGATGGCTACCAGACGTTGCAGCCCAAGCCGCTTCGAAAGGTGCAGCTGTTACAACCGCAACTGAAGTTCCATCAATGAAGAATTCAACCGAGGTAACACTGCCGTCAGAATCTAGCGCCGTTGCACTCAACACCACGTTATCGCCTTCAGTGATTATGTCAGAGGCTGATGGAGTCGTTAACGAAGCCGTTGGCACTTCATTGGGCGTACCACCACCGCTACACACATCAACCTTCTTCCATTGTGCATGGTCACCTTCGAATTGGTTTGGGTTGTTATTTTGATTCCAATAATTGGCTTTGTAAGCACTACCGTCATGTGAAACTTGATCGCCGCCGGTGTAAACCGTGGCAGGATCCCACGCTTCTAACGTTGAGCAATCCACAGCCGCATAGCTATTGAAAGCCATTAAGCATGACGCAGTGAGAGTACTGAGTGTAAAAACCTTTTTGGCCACTCTTCCTTGATTTAGGTGCATGTTTGCAGTCCCTTAAGTTGTTGTTTTAAGATATTTAAAGTAAATGACACTTTTTTTGCCACTTAAATTTCTTCGCAAAACAACTGTAGGTAACAGTGCCAATTAAACACCTAAAATATTCCTTATTTATAAAATGACTCGCATTAATTTGTTTATAGCATGCAATGACTCGACACTTATTTTGCACCAACAACTAATATTAATTTATTTCGCAAAGCTAAAAAAATAGTGTCTCAAAATTTAGAAATATGATTTAGATTCGATGAGAATTCGTATCAAAACTAACCAAAAAGTAGGGAATTAGGGGCGATTTGAGATTATTTTATGAAATTGCCCACTTTTGGATAACAAATATGTTAGTATCAGCGGCTTTTTTGACGAGCCTCACATTTTTATCCGAATGTGGGAGAAATACATAGGCTTGAAAGAGCCAAATATAGCGAAGAAATAATGTCCAACTTGACGCAAGTCGCCAACGAAAACATCAACGCAGAATCTACTTCTATCGATTTCAATAGAGCTCAATCTTTGGGTGAAAAACTGGAACTCGGAAACCCAGTCTTTTGGCTGAGTGGCAGTTTCCTGACCCTCTTTGTCATCCTTGCTTTCACCAACACCTCCGTATTGTCCGAACTTGTCAACATCGGCTTTAGTTACTCAACTAAATGGTTCGGTGCTTTCTGGCAAGTCCTACTACTACTCAATTTCATTATCGGTTTAGTGCTTGCACTAAGTCGCACAGGCCATGTTCGTTTAGGGAAGCTTGCCCTACCAGAAATGACCACGTTTAAATGGATGTCTATCGTCCTATGTACACTCCTTGCGGGTGGTGGCGTGTTCTGGGCAGCTGCAGAGCCAATTGCTCACTTTGTTTCAGCTCCACCGCTGTATGGCAATGCAGACCCTCAAGCGATGGCATTCAATGCACTATCACAATCTTTCATGCACTGGGGTTTCCTTGCATGGGCTATCTTAGGTGGTCTCTCTTCGATTGTGCTTATGTACTTGCACTACGAAAAAGGCCTTCCTCTTAAGCCACGCACCCTGCTTTACCCAGTACTGGGCGACAAGGCAATCAACAGTTGGATTGGTAACGTCGTTGATGCGTGCAGCATTGTGGCAGTAGCCGCAGGTACAATCGGCCCTATCGGCTTCCTTGGCCTACAGATCAGCTATGCGTTGAGCGAGCTGTTTGGGATTTCTGATAGCTTTGCTACCCAAAGTGTCGTTATTCTATTCGCTATTGCAATGTATACGCTGTCGGCATTAAGTGGTCTAAGTAAAGGCATCCAACTGGTAAGCCGTTACAACATCATCTTATCGGTGTGCCTAATCGTTTACATTCTCCTTGTTGGCCCAACCAGCTTTATCATTGATGGTTACCTACAAGGCATCGGTGAAATGGTCGACAACTTTATCCCAATGGCGCTATACCGCCAAGATACTGCGTGGCTAGGTGGCTGGACTGTATTCTTCTGGGGTTGGTTCTTAGGTTATGGCCCAATGATGGCGATCTTCATTGCTCGTATCTCACGTGGCCGAACTATTCGCCAAATGATCGTTTCTATCAGCATCGTTGCACCGCTTGTGACTTGTTTTTGGTTCAGCATTGTTGGTGGTAGTGGCTTAGCGTTTGAATTAGAGAACCCAGGCGTAATATCTAGCGCATTCGAAGGTTTCAACCTTCCAGCTGTACTACTAGCTATTACTTCGCAACTACCGTTCCCGACTCTGATTGCAATCCTGTTCCTTATCCTGACGACCACGTTCATCGTGACCACAGGTGACTCAATGACCTACACCATCAGTGTAGTAATGACTGGCACAACAGAACCTAACTCAGCAGTTAGAACATTCTGGGGCGTCATTATGGGGGCAGTGGCTATCGCGCTTATCTCAATGGGCTCTGGCGGCATCTCAGCTCTGCAGTCGTTCATTGTGATCACTGCCGTTCCTGTTTCGTTTATCTTGCTGCCATGTCTATGGCATGCACCGAAGATCGCGAAGCAGATGGCAAGAGATCAAGGCCTCGCTTAATACCTAATCCGATTTAGTTTCGGATAGCGTAGAACACTAAAAAGCCACTCAAGTGATTCACCTGAGTGGTTTTTTTATCTGTTCGCTGTCGACTTTATTAATAGTTATGTCTACTAGCGCTTGTATCTACCGAGATTTCGGCTTATTGAAACTTTTCACCAGCAGCAACCATGAATGACATCTCAACCAATAGTTCAGGGTTAGCGAGTTCTGCTTTCACGCACGCACGGCTTGGCGCGCAGCCTTCAGGGAACCACTCTTCCCACACTTCATTGAGTGCATCAAAGTTAGCGAAATCCGTTAGGTAAATAGTCACTGACAATACACGAGATTTATCGCTGTCTACCAAACTCATCATTTCTTCAGCTTGTTCGAAGATTTGCTGAACCTGACTCTTAATTCCTGCCGTTGTATCCGTCTCTGGTACTTCAACAAAGCTTGCAATACCGTTAAACACAGTCACATCAGACCAACGCTTGGTCGGGTTAATTCTATGAATTTTCACTGGTTATACTCTTCTTATAATTAGGGTGCACATCAGCGTAATCTAATCCAAATTCCTAACATTGAAAACAAAAATTAGAAAGCTCGTAGTACCGGCTAAACAGCACTATCGCCAACCTATGACTTTGGTGTTCAACATCACTAGCCTACGCATTAATATCAAAACAATAAATCACCATCTATTGAGTTTCTAGATAAATATATTAAGTATTACTCTCAACGCGAAATTTAATCTGAACTCTTGCGGTCATATTCAGAGATTTTATTAAATGGAGTACTTTTATGCATGTTCAAACCTATGATTTAAAACAGAGTAACGTCGGATACAGCCTAGGCGTGATTGGTGTAGCATTAGTGTTAGCTTGGATTGGTATTTACAAGTTTACGCCAACTGAAGCGATGCTAATTGAGCCTTTAATTGCAAACCACCCAGCAATGAACTGGCTTTACAAACTGTTCTCAGTACAAGCTGTCTCTAACATGGTGGGTGGCGCGGAAATCGTTGTTGCGATTGGACTGCTCGTTGGATTTAAGAAACCGACAATTGCTTTCTATTCAGGTATTGCAGCAGCGGCTATCTTTGTTGTGACACTGAGCTTTCTAGTCACCACGCCAAACGTTTGGAAAGTATCGGATGGCATCTTAGTCACTAACTTCTTCCTAGTGAAAGATATTCTGTTTTTGGCTATCGCTATTAGCGTAATCGAACGTAACAAGCCTCAGAAGTAAATGTAAATCTAATAAGTGGCCGTAAACCTAAAGATCTATTTTAAGTAACATAAAACCATAAGCTGGCTAGAAGGACGCTGCCAGCTTCTAATGAATAAGGCACTGATACTCACCTACTCAGCTAATACCTTACGATAATAATTAGCGTCTTGATTTTGCCCTTTGAATAACGCGTAATTCTCTACACGCTCAACTAAGCCAAAACCGGCCTTGGATAAAATCTTGTTGGAACCAACATTACCCCCTAACGCATAGGCATCCACATATTTAAGGGAAGAGTGCTCCGCCAAATAGATAAGTAACTTCCTCACCGCGTTAGACGCAATGCCTTTAGAACTAAAGGAGTGACCCACTCGATAGCCTAGCTCTCCTCGTTCTCCGTGTTCGTCGATGTCACGTACATTAATCCTACCGCAGATAATCCCTTGTTCATCTTTTATCAACATAGGAATCATCTCATCACTTTCATATTCCGCTAAAAAACTAGCAATCTGCTTCTCTACACCTGAAAGTGAATAAAAACTTTCTTCCCGTGGTGGTACAGACATCTCGAACCAATCTCTATTGTCTACTTCAAATTCCAAGAGCGCCCTAGCATCACTTGTTTGAAGTAAATGCAAAAATACATCCATACGAGTACTCCCAATGGTTATTTCGAAAGCCTTGCCTACGATTGAAATTCGAGTACCCAAATCTCTGAGTAAACGGTACGTCACTACTTATTTCAGAGTTAGCAGCTGAAAGTGAGGTTCTAGTGGGCATAGGAAGATATTTTTTAATAGAAGTGAATGGGGCGTGACATTTAAGCAACCCACCCCATCAATTATATACATACTTAACGACTACGGTTTACTCGATACTACCCAATTAGTTCCGTCAGTACTTTTTTCGTATACAGAAGTTTGATCTGACGATGTTATTCTTCGTGAATATGTCGTCGGAGATGCACGAAAGAGTGTTTTCCAATAGGTGATTTCTTTACTCTGATCATTAACTATCTTTGACCGTATGACCTTAGATGCGTCACCTAATTCATTACTAGAGTAATCTTTATATCTACCCATAATGTTTGTTTTGATATTTTCAGTATCTAAACTATTTAAATGACTTTTAACATTAACGACTGTCGATAATCCAAAGTCATCGCCTTTTCCAAAAGTATGCTCATTCCAGTCGACATAAGTACGATTTAATTGTTCTTTGATGCTCTTGTTATATTTCCAAGTTGAAGTAGTTCTAGAGACTATTTTATTTGTTAGATCCAGAGATTGACAATTTACTAAGTTATGTATATTACCATCGTAGGCAATGTTAGATAGTACATTATCAAATTTATCATCTTTAATAATGATTTTCTCTGTGAATGTACACCCCGGACGGATGCTGCTATTAAAGTTGTTAATACTAGCAATATCAAAAGTATTGTTGTAAACACCCCACTGAGTTGAAAGGTTAACCGATGTGGACTCAGACAACACTTCCACCTCTGTTAACAAATCATCGCTCATTTTTGTGGTTGTTTGCTTTGCTGATTGATTAGTACCTAGAGAAGAAATATAAACCTTTTTATACCAATTCCTAGCGCCGTTTTCATCTTTGAAGTAGTAATGAACTTGCACATAGCTATTGGGGTTGGTTTGTTGTAAATCTTTTGTATCTGTGAACGATTTCTTTAGACCTGTTACGATATTTTGGGCCTTTAAGGCAAGGTCACTATCTTCGGATGCAATAAAGTCACCATAAATTTTAGCCTCAGAAATATTATATGTGCGAATTGTTTCTGTAAGAGCATGCTCTAACGCTTGAGCCTGTTTAGTTTGTTTTTCTATATCGCTCATTAGATCCTGACACGTATAGTTACTTTTACCATTACTGGTTTCTACTGTCGCCCATAAAGATGAAGTTAAAGGGGTGATAAAACGGTTTTTGAAATCGACCTGTTCTTTAAATTCAGGGGGTAAGACCATACGATAAGCATTTTTTACAGGCCCCAAATCTTCATCAATAGCGCCAACAGGAACATCTACTATCGTTGGAGCATAACCAAGGCATTTATCTTGGGTTTCATTTAGGTCAAGCTCATAACTACCACCTTTTGTAGTTAAAGCTCTAGGTTCAGTGTTTGCGTTATACTTACCATCATTATTTATATCTAGAAAAACGGTAGCGCCTACAATATAACCATCGATTACTTTTCCAGTAGCTTTTTTGTGAATTGTCGGATTACTCCCACCATCACCGCCACCACCACAAGCTGATAAAGCCAGAACGCACAAAATTGGTATCATCATTTTCATTTAAATGGATCTCTATTATTTGTTGAGATTTAAAAATATTAAAATAGTAATACTCTTAAATTAGTTAACGAATTCGATTTTGTTTAATGTCATTTACAGCCCTTCACATATTATTGCCCATACATATATCAACCTGTTTTCACATTGCTAATTAACCTTCTTGGTTTGGAAAAGTGAAAGCCTTGGAATAAGATGTTAGATTTTTTTGGAAGTAGTCGTAGATGTTGAGGATTTTCAACGCCTTCGACAATCAAGGTTACATCAATACGCTCAGATAGCTTAACCATAAACTTAAGTGTCTCATTGGCCACAATATCTTCCTGACATTTTTGTAGTAACGACTTATCTAGCTTAATAAAATCAAAATATTTTTCTGATAAAAGGTTAAAATTGGAGTAACCACATCCAAAATCATCAATAGCAAATCGAAAACCTGCCCCTTTAAGAGCAATTATATTTTCTTTAGCATAACTATGTAAAAGACCCTCACTATATTCAACTGTTTCAAATATTATCTTACTTCTTAACTCTGGAACTAATTTGGTTAATTCCATTACATCATCATAAAAGTCAACGATACTTAAATCTGCATGACTAATGTTAACACTGATATTAGGAAGTGTATCTTGAGTGTTTTTTGCGTATTCAATTATTTTTTTAAAAATTATAATGGTTAATGAGTAATGTAGGTGCGGCTCCGTTGCCAATAATGGCATAAATACACCAGGACCTCCGAACTCTGTGCGTTTCCACCTAAGCAATATTTCCCAAAGGTACTCTTTAGAAGTATTCATACTATAAACGACGGGTTGATAAAAAAGCTCGAACTGAGTCCCTCCCTTTTTTATATCGTGATGTAAAGCTTGGATTACCGAACGGGTTCTAACGTTTTTTTCATAGTCATTAATGTTATATATGTAGACACCATCAATAGATTGAAGTGACTTTTTAACACTGTAAGCCATTCTTCTAAACAACTGATTTTTATCTTGGGGTTTATCAAAATTAGATAGGATCATGCTAGCAAGAGAATAATCAAAAGTTAGGGTTTTATCGCCTACTTTCTTTTCATGAGGCAAAGAGAATTGAATTTTTTGTTGCTGCTCAAGGATTTTTTTTTCTTCCCAGGGAGTATCGCTTTCAAATACAAGAACAATGTATTTGTCTTCAAACAAACCGATAACCCTTGGTGAAAGTGTCTCACTTAGGTAGTGATGTAATTCTGTTTTAACTATTCGACTAGTTTTTGAATCGAAAAACTTATAGAAATCTGCAGATCTCCCAACACAGATTACATGCATGATCTTGTAGGTACTTCTGTTTGTTCTTAATAATTTTTCTTGAATATAGTTGATGTTAGGTAAATCTGTTTCTTCACAGAAAAAACGTTTGAGCCTTTGTTTATTTTGTTCTCGTTCAAGTCTTTGCTGAACAAAAGATAGCTTTTTTTTACCTTCCGACGACTTCAGATGAAATGATGTGCATATTATTAGTAATGTAATAAAAAACAGACAAAGTAAATTAACAGTAGACAACACGGCACCCCGAATAAAGTGATATGCATCGCATTTTGCGATGCAACAGAATGATTGTATTCTTACTTATGAGACTCACACAAATAAAAACAAATCTGACCACTTAATAGTCATCTACTTGAATTGAGTGTAATTGTGCAAATTTATAAATATCATGCACGAAAACACCACTAACCGCATATTGTACATCCCGTAATATCCCGACAACTTCATCACATAATAGCCACCAAATTACGCCACAGTGCCATTTCAGGGGGGTAATGATTGCATCGCTTTTTTTAGTATTTATTTACGCTATAAAAAACTGACAGTGATCGCGATATTTAATGGGGAGGAATTGAAATCAGCAACTTTATCTGGGTTACATCACTACATACCCTTGATGAAACCAATCTGTTTGGAAGTGAAACAAACCATAAATTTAATCAAATGCACGCTAGAGGGTAAGTTAAGTCCTAACGCAAACACCTAATCCTAACCTCAACTATCTGAATAGATGGGAAATCTCAATTGAAAGGAGAACAGGACATTTTGATGGATAAAACTAAATAAAAGAGGGAGTCGTTCTGTATAATTAACTGAACAATAATTGATGATGGGGAAACTAACGAAGAGTCATAGTTCGTAGCGACGTAAAGTCGTCAACAGCTAACGTTGTTGTAGGTATTAGCAGAATCATCCAGTACGAATCAGCACTGAGGTAGTAAAGCTACATAAAGGCTGGTCAAGGCAATCTGCAATGAATGGTTTAGTGTAATTACACTAAGTTACTGTCGAATGGGTAGTCGCTGGATATATTTGGCCAGTATTACTGTGAGTTTGCCAAATCATCGGTAGAAGATAACGCAATTAAGGTTACTATGTTTATCTCGGTACCTCTGATTATTTTAGCTTTCACAACAATTCGGCTATCAGTATCCTGTAATAAGTTATCTCAATGGCCTGTACGCTTTCAAGTCAATAAAACAACCCAACCAACACGACTGACAACAGTACACCGCCGATAAAACTCGGGCCGTGGAATGGCCTAGCTTTAGATTTAACGTACTCTTTCTTAAGGTCTTCTTGGTAAGTTTTAACGGCGAGTTCTTTTACGTAGTTATTTTGCATAGTAAGCTCCTTCTTATTGGGTAAGAGAAGCTTAAGACTTGAAGTTAGGTTGAGGTAAATAAAAATTTTGCATTAATTGATTACTTCGGGATTGTTACTCTAAAATGACTCTGAACACATCATTGTTCACACCGCCAACATCCACTAACTCTCCCGGCTTCATAAGAAGTAAGGTGTTTAATTGGCGCTTTGAACGTGGTGCTCTATTTTCTCTGATCACTAACATATCAACTAAGTAACCTGAGTTTTGCTTTGATAGTGAGCCCGAGAAAGTAACACTCTCTCTTCTATCGGCTAGAACCGAATTAAATGTTTTATCTTCTAACACACCCGCCGAGATCGACGTCTCACCATAAAAAAGCGTGATAGTTGTTGGGTCGAGTACCAACTCTTGATTGGACGAACACCCTACTAGGGTAAGGTATAGCAGTAAAATGGCCCGAAATTGCATAAACTGGTTTTCTTTCTTACGTTAAGCATCTGTTTTTCATATTAAGACACTTCGACTCAATAAGCACCATATGTCGAGTGTAAGCTTAATTGTATCGCTTCGAATAAGTTATGTAGCGAGGCTTGGGATTGGCAGTATCTGTGGTGAGTTAGCAGATCAGACCGCCGGCTTATGTTTCGACTCAATGTTTAAGAGCTAAAGCCGAGATCTGATCGCTGTTATTAGGAAAGGTTACAACTATGTTTAAGCAATAACATCTTGTGGTGGTGTACCTTCGCAGTTGGAAACGACTGCATCAATTTGAATTAGAGCATTCATAGGAATCTCTGAAACCCCAACCACCGTTCTTGCCGGTAATTCAGCATTAAAGAATGTTGTGTAGACCTCGTTCACTGTATCAATGTCTGAAACATTTTTAAGCTGAATATTAATTTTCACAGTATCGTCCATACTATGATCAACACTTTCAATGATCGCCTTAATATTTTGTAAACATTGTTCCGCTTGCTCTTTTACACCACCAGCAACCATTTCATTTGTTTTCGGGTCTAAAGGTAATTGGCCTGAAATATGATTGTAGTGAGAGAAAGCAACGGTGTGCGAATAAGCCATGAAAGGGGCATCGACAGTATTATTAGCTTCAATAACCAACAAGCGAGTGTCTTCTGGTAATTGCGGCGGTGTACCGTCGCCATGTGAAACGGATGTATCAATTTGAATTAAAGCGCCCATTGGTAGTTCAGCAGCATTAACAACCGTTCGCGCTGGTACATAACTTGGGAAGAACTTAGCGCAAACTTCATTTACCTTTTCTGCATCTTCAACATTTTTAAGGTAGATAGTGGTTTTAACCACATCATTCATGACATGACCGATACTCTCTAGAATCGTTTTAATGTTTGCTAAACATTGTGTCGTTTGCTCTGTGATACCACCTGAAACCAACTCACCTGTATTTACATCGATAGGCAATTGAGCTGAAAGGTTGTTGTAGTGAGAAAAAGCCGCTGTCTGCGTCGATACAGCACTTTGAGGCGCATTATCTGTATTTCTTGAGACCTTAACTAGTGCGCAAGGTGCTTGTGGTTTAGTACCTTCGCCGTTCGAAATAAGAGCATCCATTTGAACTAAAGCGTCACTGTTCGGTAGCGCAGCTACACCCACGACTGTACGTGTCGGCAGGCTGTTGTTGAAGAAGCTTGCGTAAACCTCATCAATAGCATCGATATCAGAAATATTCTTAACGAAAATATTGATCTTTACGACATCATCCATAACATGGTCAATGCTTTCAACAATAGATTTAATATTACTCAAGCATTGTGCTGCTTGGTCTTTAATATCTCCAATAACTATTTCACCTGTTTTAGGGTCAACAGGCAGTTGAGCAGAAAAGTTATTATAATGAGAAAAAGCGACCGTTTGTGTAGATACAGAATTAATTGGTGCATTTTCAGTATTTCTTGAAATTTTAATGATATCGCTACTCATCGGAATTATCCTTTTAATAATATAGGAATACGTATTTATATTTAACAATCGTATTGGAAAGAATGATTAAAGTAGCGCCATGTTAAGTGAATTATTTTAGGGTAAACGTGATATACATCAGACTCTCAGTTGACTATAAATCAGCAAGTTACAGGATAATTAGTCATCAAGCGACTAATTATCCGTCACATTAGGCTTTATCAACTGCTAAATTCTCTTTAATTTTAAGTCTATTCAATAATCCTGAATACTCTCTCAGGTAATTGAAAGGATAATTACCAAAATTTAGATGATATTTGATAGGTTGTTCACACTAAAACTCCGTTACTAGCTAGGTTAGTAACTTTATCCCTTATACCCGTGCATAAACTCTTAGGCTATTTAATTAATTATTTTCGAGAGCTTATTTTATATAAGTACGTTAATAATATATTCGAGAATCAAATACCTACAATCTGACAATGCCTATGATTAGATACATTTACTCATATAATTCAACAAATATGAGACTCAGGGGGATGACATGAGAAGTATGGTGTTCAGCCAAGACATGGGCTTTCAGGAATCACGATGGCATCAACGAAGAGCAATCGACACCATAGCTTTTGGCACCATAGCTCTCAACACCATAGCTCTCAACAGATAGTTTCGTTGAAAGAAGAGCTAAACCGCTCTTGGAGTGGTATTGAAGTGGCGCTTAAATTCGCGACTGAATTGGGATGGGCTCGAGTAGCCGACTCGGCGAGCAGCATCGCTGATTCGTAAGCCTTCTAGTTGAATCAGTTCTTTGGCTTTGTTGAGTCTTACCTTCTTCAAATATTGAAGAGGAGATTCAAAGGTGACATTACGGAATGCATTGTGGAAGGCAGACACGCTCATGTTGGCTTCGTCGGCAAGCGATTGAACAGTGATGGTTTGGTCGTACTCTTCATGCACTTTAGACAGCGCTTTAGCGACACGTGCGTAATGGCCGTCATGATGAGCTAAATCAAACAACACACGCCCTTCTGAACCGGTTAGGGCGCGGTAGACAATTTCGCTGACCATGGCATCGCCCAATATATTGGCTTCAATGTCACAATGTAGAGTTTTGACCAATCGAGTAAAGCTCTCCAGCATTTGCTCTTCCATTGGCGTCGATTCTAAGCCGCTCGAATTCTGCTTGTGCTTGTTGCAGTAGCTCTCTAGAAAGCCTTGGTCTTCCAGCTTTTTGACTAAGCTGTGCAAGCGCTGAGAATCGATGCTTATCGACAAACCAAGCAATGGTTCGCCATTTACAGGTAAGGCTTCACACTCCAATGGCATTGGCACGCCTACCACAAGATAATCACCAGCAGCGTAAGTAACGGGTCTATCGCCAATATAGATGTTCTTTTTGCCCTGCCCGAGCATGATAATACCCGACTGGTAAGTGAATGGCTGACGTTGATTCCCGCCACTGCTTCTATACAACCACACACCGCCAATTTCAGTTTCTCTGATCCCTTCGAGATCATCCCAACCTTTGTGTTCTACATAAGACTGTAACAACTGCGCGAGTGTTTTCATAAGTGGCGACTTTCCATTCCAAGTGCTAAGAGTAAGTAAGCTAAAGCAGAGAAAGAATATCAACTTTGTAGAAATAGGCAATTTATTTGGAGAATCAGCTCTTCATCACCCTAGATTACTGTACTAATATGCAAATATAGAAATTGAGCAATCAAATAAAATAACAAATTGAGCTTTACACAAGGAATCTCTAATGCAATTCACTTATGTTAACCCTACAGTTATCCACTTCGGCCAAGGCCAAATCAACGCTATCAACCAAGCGGTTGATACTTCGAAGAAAGTACTAGTCATCTACGGTGGCGGTTCAATCAAAAGCAACGGTGTTTACGACCAAGTTGTCGCTTCTCTAAAGGATCACGCTTGGATTGAGTTCGCTGGTGTTGAAGCTAACCCAACCAAAGAGACGCTAGATAAAGCCGTCGCTCTTGTTAAAGAAGAAAACGTAGAGTTCATTATCGCTGTTGGCGGTGGTTCAGTAATCGACGGTTCTAAGTACGTTGCTGCGGCAGCTAAATACGACGGCGACGGTTGGGATATCCTAGCGGGCAAACACCAAGTTACTGAAGCAACCCCTATTGGTGCTGTACTGACACTCCCTGCGACAGGTTCTGAATCTAACATGGGTGCTGTAATCACTCGTAAAGAGACTCAAGAGAAACTGGCGTTCATGAACCCTGCAGTACAACCTAAGTTCGCGGTTATGGACCCAGACGTAATGAAGTCTCTGCCAGAGCGCCAACTGATCAACGGTCTAGTTGATGCGTGGGTTCACGTATGTGAGCAATACATCACAATGCCAACAGACGCGATGGTTCAAGACGGTTACGCAGAAACACTGCTTAAGAACCTACTTGTACTGGGTAAGCAATACGACGAGCGTGACAACGACGCATGGCGTGCAAACCTAATGTGGACTGCAAACCAAGCGCTTAACGGCCTGATTGGTACTGGCGTTCCTCAAGATTGGGCAACACACATGATTGGCCACGAATTCACAGCACTATGGCACGTAGACCACGCACGTTCTCTTGCGATTGTTCAACCTTCACTACTTCGTAATCAAATCGAAGCGAAGCGTGGCAAGCTAGAGCAAATGGGTCGCAACGTATTTGGCCTAGAAGCGGGTGCTGATTTAGCCGAGCGCACTATTGCTGCAATCGAAGCCTTCTACCACAGCCTAGACGTTGCAACTATGTTCGACGGTTACGAAGCAACGAAAGCGGCAGCAATCGACAACGTTGTTGCTCAACTTGAATCACACGGTTACCTAGAGCTTGGCGAGAACAAAGCAATCACGCCTCAGAAAACACGCGAGATTCTAGAGTCTGCAATTCAATAACAGTCAAAATTAGAGCAAGGAAAACAAGGTTCTAAAGAAAATCACCATAATCTAAAAATTTATTCCGTGAAACTGAACCAAATTCTTTGCCTTTGCGTATATCCTCAAGCAGCGTCCAAATCAGGCGCTGCTTTTTAATTAGCCCTACAAGATGCTATTAAATTCTCATAAGTCCTTAATTTAATGTGCAATCATATTTCTATATTGTTAAGGTAAACCTGTCTCTTTATTAGGTATGAACAACGATTTGAACAATCTCAAGGAAATGGTTAAGTTTAAGTCACTTAACAAGTGGTATGGTGATTTTCATGCCCTAAAGGATATCGATTTAAAGATTGAACAAGGAGAGATACTGGTGATTTGCGGGCCATCAGGTTCGGGTAAATCAACTTTAATCCGTTGTATCAATCAGCTAGAACCTTTCGAAAGTGGCGAGCTTTGCGTGTTAGAACAAGTACTTCCGAGTAAATTCAACACACCTGGCCAAGTCGGAATGGTGTTTCAGCATTTTCATTTATTCCCCCATCTTACCGTGCTTGAAAACCTGACTCTGTCTCCAATACGTACGCTGAAAAAAAGCAAACGAGAAGCCGAGAAGCTTGCAATGCACTATCTCGAGCGCGTACACATCGCTGAACAAGCCAACAAATACCCAGTACAACTTTCTGGCGGTCAGCAACAACGTGTAGCTATCGCCCGTTCGCTGTGCATGAAGCCTGAATTACTGCTTTTTGATGAA
This sequence comes from Vibrio sp. MED222, assembly GCF_000153005.1. Lineage (NCBI taxonomy): Bacteria > Pseudomonadati > Pseudomonadota > Gammaproteobacteria > Vibrionales > Vibrionaceae > Vibrio > Vibrio sp. MED222. Next base: position 642,061 of record NZ_CH902606.1, read on the forward strand.
CCGACTTCAGCGCTTGATCCGGAGATGATCAACGAAGTGCTCGACGTGATGGTTGAACTGGCGAGCGAAGGTATCACCATGGTGTGTGTGACCCACGAAATGGGCTTTGCGAAACAAGTGGCCGACCGCGTTATCTTCATGGATGAAGGACAAATTGTGGAATCGAATACGCCACAAGCGCTCTTTGAAAACCCTCAACATGAACGTACTCAAGCGTTCCTAAATCAGATCCTGACTTATTGATGTTGATTCGAATTATTAAACCCGCCCTATCTGCTTTGGTACAGATTGTTGTACTGGTGGCTGCTGTTGTTTGGATTCTCGACTCTGGTGCACAAACCATGGGATACAGCTGGCAATGGGAGCGTGTGCCGGACTATATTGCTTTCTATGAAGATGGTGAATGGTGGCCTGCAGAATTAGTTGAAGGGCTACTGGTTACCATCAATATCTCTTTGATTTCTTTGGTTGCTACGCTGATCATTGGTTTAACGACAGCACTATTGAGAAACTCAAATTCTGTGGTTGGACGCACCTTAGCCACCAGCTATGTTGAGTTAATTCGTAACACGCCGTTATTGGTACAAATTTATTTGCTCTATTTTGTATTTGGCCCCGTGTTAGGGCTGGATCGCTTTAGCACTGCCGTTTTAGCCTTGGCACTTTTCCAAGGCGCTTACACCGCCGAGATATTTCGTGCCGGTTTAAATGGTATTGCGAGAGGGCAATTTGAAGCAGCTCAATCCTTGGGCTTATCAAAGACCTATACTTACTGGGATGTGATTCTTCCTCAGGTGGTGCAACGTACCTTGCCACCTTTGACTAATGAAGTGATCTCTCTTATTAAAAACTCTTCAATTGTGAGTGTCATGGCTATTTTTGACCTGACGACTGAAGCCAGAAACATTGTTTCTGAAACCGCGATGCCATTCGAGATTTGGTTCTCTGTGGCGATCATTTATCTTGCTCTTACACTTTCACTTTCTGCCGTTGCTGCTTGGCTTGAGCATAAGCTCGGGGCTAACTGGCGAACACAATAAGGATTTATCAGCATGAAGCTATTTAAAACCGCGATTACAGCCCTACTTGCGCTTGCCGTAAGTTTGCCTGCACTTGCTTCTGAAACGCCTAACCTCGATAAAATCAACGAACGTGGCTCACTGCGCGTTGGGATGTCGACATTTGTTCCTTGGGCGATGCGTAACAAACAAGGCGATCTCGTTGGCTTTGAAATCGACGTGGCGAAACGCCTTGCCGAAGATTCTGGTTGGAAAGTCGAATTTGTACCTACGGCATGGGACGGTATTATCCCTTCTCTATTATCGAAAAAATTTGATGTAATCATCGGCGGTATGTCTATCACTGAAGCGCGAGCTAAAAGCGTATTGTTCACTGAACCTTACTCGCACTCTGGCGTTCAACTGGCGGCTAACAAAGAGCTAGCGGAAGGTTTTACTCAGATCTCTGATTTTGATTCTCGCCGCGTAAAAATTGCAGCACGTCGTGGAGCATTCACGGTTCAAGTCGCTCGTGAAACCTTCCCTAAAGCGAAAGTTCTACAGTTCGATGACGATGCTCAAGCATTCCAAGAAGTGTTAAACGGCAACGCGCACGCGGTTATCGCGTCTAGCCCGAAACCAGAACACGAAACGATCAAAAATGCAGACACGCTATTTATTCCATTTGAAGAGCGTCTATCAAAAGGTAACGAAGCATTTGCAGTTCGCCTAGGTGAAACTGACAAGGCAGAATTCTTCAACGAATGGATCAAAGCACGTACTGAAGACGGTTGGTTGAAAGAGCGTTACGAGTACTGGTTCTCTACTCTAGATTGGCAGGACCGGATTGCTCAAGGTCAGTAATCTGAACTTTTGCTAGTGAATCGAGGCAGTGCGTTGTCTGCACTGCCTCGATTCGGCAACTTGATTCGCTTTAATGATGATCTAAAACTCAACAAAACAGCCTACTAATTATTATTGTTTAAACAGGAATGACGTGAGTAGTACTAGCGCATTAACAACACCTAAGCCCAACGTTTATATGAAGCCTTGGTATCAACGCCTTAACCTTTTGGATGGCGTGTTACTCGCTGTCATTTGTGTGTTTGCAGGCTGGCTTTATTATCGTTCTGCTGTTGGTATCAACTACCAGTGGCGCTGGGAAGATGCGTTTACCCTAATTTTCATTCCACCTTCTCAAGGCAGTATTCCCTACTTCTTCCAAGGCTTGATCGCTACACTGCGCTTGAGTGTCTGGAGTATGGTGTTAGCACTCTCTTTTGGCACATTGTTAGGTGTAGCAAGACACTCAAAGATCGCTTTCTTCAAAACACCGGCACTGATTTTTATCCAGTTGGTTCGAAATATTCCGCCACTGGTGTTTATCTTCATATTCTATTTCTTCGTTTCTAACCAACTGATTCCATTACTTGGTTTAGAAAGTATCTTACGTGAACACAATGGCGAGATTAACGCTGTTCAAGCCTTTCTGTTTGGTCCTGCTAACCTTTGGGAAAACTTAGCGTCTGGTGTTATCTGTATTGGTTTGCTCTCTTCGGCTTACATTGCGGAAGTGATTCGAGCGGGTTTAGAAGGTATTCCTAAAGGCCAATGGGAAGCGGCCGATTCGCTTGGCTTGTCTGCATTGTCTAAGTATCGATTTGTGGTTGGCCCACAAGTATTAACGGCCATCACCCCACCATTGGCAGGCCAAGCAATCTCCTTGATTAAAGACACGTCGATTGTGTCTCTGATTTCGATCCAAGAGATGACGTTTGTTGGTACTGAGATGGCAAACTCATCGGGGTTGATCTTCGAGATCTGGCTGATTGTAGGCTTCGTATATTTTGCTTTATGCTTTGCGCTTTCGCGTCTGTTCAAAGTGATTGAACAACGTTCTAGTGTTTACCTTAACCATCAGTAACGTCATTAATTAATAGTACCGACTCGCCCGACCATTCCTTTCCCTTATCAAGTTCACCTGATTGTTTTAAGCTATTGACCAATCGGGATTTATCCCTTCATATTTCTTCTTAGAAACACAGCGAAATACTCGTCTAATCACTATACTTGAAGTATCGAACTACGTTGATTCTTCTCAAGGACATCACTCAGCATGGACAATCATAAAGAAAGAGCTTTTTACGCCGTTGTCGGCGCATTGGTTGGAGACGCCGCTTCCATGGGGTTGCACTGGCTGTATGACCAAGAGAGGATCTTACACGTGGCTGGTTTCGAGCCAGAATTTCGCTCACCGAATCAGTTCGATTATCAAGACAAAGGCTACTTTGCGCACCAAGGAAAAACGTCCGGTGAGCACTCGCAATACGGTGCTCAGTTATTGGCGATGGTCGATAGTTTAGTCGACAACCAAAAATACGATGAAGCGAGCTATATTCAACATTTCCGCAAATGGTTTGATTTCGGTGGTAGTTGGCAAGGCTACATTGATAAAGCGACGCGCATGAGCTTGCTGAACATCCATCAATTAGAACTAGAGGGCGCCCCGATTACTGCCTGTGGCGCAGACGATACGCAGCTCCCCGCAGTTTCAAAGATCATTCCATTAGTAGCCTGTACTTATACCTCTCACACCTTACCAGCGATGGTAGAGAGCGCGGTACGAGTGACCAACAACAACGACAAAGCCGTGGAATGGGCGCAAGCCATCACCCTGTTGATTCAAGCAGCGATTCAAGGCAACTCACCATTACAGTCCGTAGAAATGGTGCGACAAACTTGCAGCAGATTTATACATGATCAAATCGATGAAGCATTGGCTGAACCTGAGCTTTCAATAACAGATGCCGCGAAGAAGTTTGGATTGCATTGTGAACTGAGTGCCGCATTTCCCTTGCTAATTCGCATCATTGCGGGTGCTCAGAGCTATAAACAAGGTATTCGAGACAATATCTTATGTGGCGGTGACAGCTGCGGGCGTGCGATTGTGATTGGCGCGGTATTAGCGGCGTGTTTCTACGAAGAAGACGGAGCGATTCCAACAGAATGGCTGAGCCAAGTAGAACTCAATTGTGGTGTGCTGTCTTTGCCTATTGAGTGATTCCCACAATAACAAATAAGGCGAAAGCGCCTCTCGACTCCTTGCTCGAGAGGCGCTTTTCTTTTCACTAGAATGACTTAAACGGATAACTTCAATTTCGAGCAATACCCCTTCCGGATCTCTACGACCGCCAGTTTATTGCGCTAACCAAACCTAAACGCTAAAGCCTTCTCTAGAACTGATAAGCAGCAGAAAGCTTGTAGTTACGGCCTGGTTCATAGTCATCCAAGGTAAAGCCTCTTGCCGTACCTGAACGAGAAGCGTGTGAGGTGTATTGCTCATCAAACACGTTATCGATACCAAAGGTGACAGACAATCCATCAAGATTCGATGGCACCCACTGAGCAAACAGGTTATGAACGTCATAGCCTTCTTTTTTCGGCTGACCATCGAATACGTTGTCTTCGTCTTTAACAAACATCGAATTCCAACCAAAGATAGTCTCAAGCGCTTCAGACTGATAATCGAGTGTCAGCGTAATGCTGTCACCCATATCAATACTTCGACCATTGCCACCTGCGACTGCACCGCCTGTATCTTTATTTTTAGTCTCTAAAAGCGCATAGGACAGCTTACTGTTAAACATCTCGTAGCCATAAGATAGGCTCGCCTCGAAGCCCTTTATCTCAACGTCACCTAGGTTATAAATCAAATAACTCTTACTTGCACGTTGATACTTTTCGGCAATATAGTCATCAATATTAGTTTGGAATACTGTCAGGTTGGCACCAATAAAGTGATTATCCAAGCGCTTATCGAAACGGACACCACCTTGCGTGTTCTGCCCTGTCTCAGCCTTCAGATCGTTAGCCAAATAAGCGACATCTTGGTAAGCAATAAAGCTCTCCATCAACTCCGGGCCTTTGAACAACGAACGTGTACTCGCGAACAGCGTCCAATCTTGAGTAACATCCCATTGAGTGGCCAACGACCAAGTTACATCGTCAAAATCTTCGCTACCAACTTCTGCTTTACGTTGGTAATCATCAAAACGAAGCCCTGCCGTGACCGAGAATGCTTGAGTAAAGTAGAACTGATCTTCAACAAAAAGGGCTGTAGAGATTGCTGACTCGTCCATAAACTTGCTGCTGCCGTAATAGCTGCTCGATGACTTGTCCATATAGTCAAAGCCATAAGTCGCGATGTTATCAAACGACATCAGGCGATAATCGGATTGGAACTTTGCGTTGAGACCAAAGTTTTGGTTTTTAGCCGTGTTTTTGGATAAGCGATTAGCAGGCCAACGTGGTGCCATAACACTTTCATCTCGCTGAATCTCAGTTTCCGTGTTGTATAGAGTCACGTTACCTTGATGACTTTCACCACGCAGCTCATAGCTGGCCGTGATGGTGTCACGGTTGTAATCGGTGGGAATGAGGATGTTTTTAGACAAACCCACGTTCGTACCACCCGACATATCAGGGCGTGGGCTGTAATCACCGTTATCACGGTACATATCATAAGAGAGTTCAAAACGGTGTAAGTCACTTGGCTCAAAACCAATCTTACCTAGAATATTGTATACATCCCCTTCTGAGCCAAAGGTTTCAGTGCCATCACCATCTTCAAAGTTGTCACGGCTCATGTAATGACTGTAAAGCATGGCATCGACGTTATCTGACAACAAACCATACACAGTAAGTGAACCTTGCTGGCTTGCATTCGTGGCATACCCGCCATAAACACGAGCGCCAAAAGTCTCGTCGTAGCGAAGTAGATCTTTGGCATCTTTGGTTTCAAACAGCACTGAACCGCCTAACCCATTTTGCGTCACCGAGTTGTTACCTACTTGGATATCAGCTGATTTCAATATGTCAGGGTTAAGAGTCAAATTACCAATATGATGGAACATGTTGGCGTGCTGAGAAGCGCCATCTAATCGAATGTCTAAGTCAGTTTCGCTTAGGCCGCGAATCGTAATTCGCTGGTTGATCGAGTGCGTTCCCCCAACATCAACACCGGGGATTTCGCGCAGCAAATCTGACATATGGTCAGCTTGCTTCAGTGACATGTCATCTGCAATGATCGATTCAGTGTTGCTTGAGACTTTCGTTCCCCAAACCACAACTTCATCGAAGTGCGATGTACTTTCTTCGGCCATAACAGAGCTACTAAACGTGCTGGCAATTGCGATATAGAGGGCTGAAAGCTTAATTGTTGATCTGACTGGGCTTTCCATAGATTCAATCCTAGATGTAAATGATAATAATTATCAATCATGATAGAGTTGTAACCTATAAATGCACAGATGATTTGCTTATGCAAAAACGCACAGCTGTTATGAGGAACGGTCAAATGAGTGAAGTAACGTCTAAACGGGCTAAAATTGGCAAAGTCACTCTGACTAAAAAGTTGGAGCAAACAGAAAAGCAGATTATTGTCACACAAGGTCAAACTACACAGACATCACTGGCTGAGGGGAAATTTCTTTCTTATCAATATAATGAACTAATATTTATCCACGGTGGCCGCTGTATTGAGCTCGTCGATACTAAGATCATCTCTACCGCTCACGCTTCAGTTCTGATCACCATTCTTTTGGAAGGTAAGCTGTCATTTGGTTACGATGATCTCGAATTTGATCTCGATGCCACTCATCAACCTCAAGGTGTGGTGGTCAACCTCACTAAACCCGCCAATTTCCGTCGAGTGATGACAGCAAGCAATAAACTCAATAAGATTAATATCTTAGTCAAACCAAAATGGTTCGAATCTCGAGTAACCGAAGAGTGTAAATGCCGAAATTTCATCAATACACATAATGCCAACTTCCAATTAGAAGTGACGGAAGAAATCTGGAAGCTTACACAAGACTTGACAACTTGCTCTTCACCCAATAACTTCCATCAGAAGTTGCATATAGAATCCTTAACTCAACAGATCCTTGAGAATTCGATGCATCAACTACCACAAACTTGCTGTCTGGCTTACCAAACTAAACCAAAAATAATAAAACCAGCGACACGTGTAACTAACATTGAACATCAAAGTTATGACGAACGAATTGAGGCTGTAATCTGCTTTATTGAAATTCATCTCGACCAAGAGCTGAGCCTAAAAATGCTTGCTGAGCATTTTTCGATGAGTGTATCTAATATTCAAAGGCGTTTTAAGCAGTCATACAACATGACAATCAACGGTTACATCCGTTTGAGACGATTAGAGATCGCACGCCAGCATTTAGAACGAGGGTTGGTTTCAATCACCGAGGCCGCCTATGAAGCGGGTTATCAGCACCCTTCTAATTTCACCAATGCTTTTAAGAAAACCTTCGGTGTGCCGCCACAAGACATAGCGATTAAGACTTAGTTACATTGATATAAAACTATTTGTTCTATAACTTTAAAAGGCTATATCTAACATCTGCTATGTTGGCCAGGTGACCGCCACATATAAACAAACTGGTCATTCTGCGAAGTAATTTCAAATCCAAACCTCAGATACAAATCTCCAACTCGATTACCTTGTAAATAGCATAGTTCGACGGGTTTATTGAGGCTGTCAGCCTTAGTTAAGCAATCAGCCTTAGTTAAGAAGTCTTTCAGTACTTGGCTACCAATTCCCTTTCCATGATACTCAGGCAGCAAGAAGAATCGGCAAAAATAGAAGTGGTCGCCTTTGTCTTGCAGCAACACACTGCCAATCGCTTTGCTTTGATATTCAATGATTTCAGGTCGTTCTTCTGCCCACTCTTCGGCGTGTATATCTCGTTGAATTTGCTCATCCCAGCCAAAAACAGCTTTGATTGGCTCAAATTCAGCCGCCTTTTTCAGCTCGAACAGAAATTCATAATCTGATGACTGAGCGGGTCTTGTCGAATACTTCAAAATATCTCCAACAATAATCAATGAACTATATAGCCAACGCTCGACTACTGCTTCTTAACGTACTTCGCTGTAACGAGCATTTCACCACCACCATCAAGCTTGCAATCTAACTGATGATCTTTGCCTTCATTTATTCGTCTGATTACCGCTTTAGTGCCGATTTTCAGTACAGAAGAACTGCCTTTAATTTTTAGATCTTTAATGAAGGTAACTTTATCGCCACTTTCCAATACAACGCCATTTACGTCCTTAACACGCGCGGCTTCTCTTTCTAAACGCTCTTCTTCTGGGTTCCACTCATAGGCACACTCAGGGCAGATTAGGTTGTTTTGGTCTGGGTAGACATATTCAGATTGGCATTGCGGACAAGGAGGTAAAGACATACGTTAATACTTCATTTAAATAAAATTTGCGTCCATTTTAATGACTCTTGTTAGGCTTAGCGAGCACAAATCGAACCAATTTTCAGTAGCGTAATTTAACTTAGAAAAGAGCAGTACCTAAAACGAACAAACACAGCCGCTAAGCTGTGTTTGTTTAAGGGCTTGGGAGGCGAAACGGATTAACGTTCGACTTTTGGTGAGTAAATCGAGTAAGCGGTGATTTGCCCTGCCACAATTGCAGAGAACATGAACAACGCCGACAAACCAATACTCGGAATAGGTAAAATCGATTGTTCAAACACCGACTGGCTGGCACTCACTAATACTCGACTACCCGGAACCAAGATGATGATCCCCTGCACGATATAAATAGAGCCCGTGAGCTCCATCTTCTTGGCAATCCAAGTCCCGTACAAAGTAATAAGAACCGTCGTAACCCAAGTACCGACAACCCAACCACTGTCAAAACCTAGATAGAACGGCCCCCACATACCCAGAACTGCCACTGGCAAGCCAAGTAAGATGTCTTTAGGACGCGCATTGAACATCACACCAATCGACACCGAGATCAACACCAAACCAGATATGTGCATCCATGTCGGAACCGCATTCGTATAGTCAATGGAGACCGCTTGTCCCCATATCGCTTCACCAATGTTGAGCCCCATAATAATCCCGACAAACAGCTTTATCAGGGTTAATGCGCTCTGCCCTAACAAACTGGTACCAGAGACGAGATCATTAAACGCCAAACATTCTAGTGCGTTGGCTATGGATAACCCGGGGACAAACAAGACAATCGAAGCGATACATAACGCCCACACCGGGATCGGCAACCCTGTGCTTGCCAAAAATGCCACGAAGATACCCGTTAATAGTGCCGAGATGAATTCAACCGCAATAGCGCGACGTGAATGAAGAACTTGCTGACATACCCAAACCATCAGACCCAGTAATGCAGAAAAGCCAACCGCTTCTAACGTACTGCCAATTAGCATCAGATACGCTGGCGGAATACCCATATTGGCCAGTGCCGTCACAAGTTTAGAGTAACCGACAGGCTCTGGCACAGGCTCACTGCTCGGTTGGTTAATACGAATGATGGTATTGGCCAACAAACTCAAGTTAATCGAAGCAGGCTTTAGACGCTTAAGAATAACGGCGTTGTTATCGTCTGGAAATTGATAATTAATCGCGGTTGGCGTTGCTTGGATCATCACATCAACACCATGCTTTTTTGCATAGAATTGGGTGTATTTCTCTAGCTTGTAAGGAGCACAACCACTGCGATGAAGAGTGTCACCAATTTCAACAATTTTGTTAATTCGGAACTGAGAAGGCATGGGAATTTTAGGGGAGACAAAATGTGCGGCAAATGTACCAAACGATAGACGTAATGACGAGAGTTTTGCATGAATTATCAACTAAATTCGTTACTTTTTCCTTCGAACGCTTAGAGGAGTCTATAACTCCACCCGCTTCGGATTCACTTGATGAATACTTTGGCAGACTGGCAAGTTAAAACAATGCATCCAGATTGTTATTAATGGGCATCAAAATACGAATGGAAATCAGTTTATGTTAACGGTCAAATTGCCTGTATTTATGTTAATTTTGTGATGAGGAAACACCACTAAAATAGGTTTATAAATCCAACTGAGTGGGTCTTAGAAAGAGTGGAGGGTTCTTTGTTGTTTCTCGCCCTACGTTTAACGAGAGTTTAGTCACATTTTATTCACTCTAAAAGCGCCGAACATGATGGAAAAACTAGCGGAGTGGTGGTTATGCGAGCACTTAGAATAAAAATGAAAGAAAAAGGTTTCGTTTTCAGTTAGATGTGGCATTATCAAACTCGTTAAGACGATGTGCGTACATCGTATAATGGCTATTACCTCAGCCTTCCAAGCTGATGATGCGGGTTCGATTCCCGCTGTACGCTCCAGTCTTCTTGATGTTTCAGTCTTACTCTTAAGACAGTGTGCGTGCATCGTATAATGGCTATTACCTCAGCCTTCCAAGCTGATGATGCGGGTTCGATTCCCGCTGCACGCTCCAATTCCTCCTTATGTTTTGTTACGTGTTTTCTTCCAGCGATACCCTATTCAAAAAACTTCTCCGCTCGTTAAACCTATAAGCATTAATCCATATAGCTTAAACCCATTTTGTTAAGTCTAACCAACCAACGCTAATTAAGCAGCTAGCGCTATTAACTCCTTAAATCGCTTCGAATTTCTTAAACCTTTCCCATTACATATTGCAGTCTAGCTTTTAACGATTTTCAAAATTGTTCCAATTTAATAATCTTGGTCAATATCTGCAAAAATCATTGTGTTAATGTGCGCGCATTAGCAACAACCCATAAATAATAAAAAATGTTTAAAAGCAATGAGTTAACAATTAACATCGAAGCAATTAATGTCGCTTTAGCAAAAGTTGAAAATGCCAATAAAATTCAGCTAGATACATTGAAAGGTTATGTGAACAGCGAGCCTGAACAAGCTGTACTGGCTTTTCGATCGCTGAATGAAGCAGAATCAATCGACGACAAGTTTAAAAAGATCATGGCAGAGCTACCGCACCTGAGCGGCGAAGCACACCACCTACTGGAAACATCGATCCTATTACAGTAATGGCCAAGAAAGATAAGTCTCAACTAGCGCGATGAGCTAAGACTTATCTTTTAGCTTTCTGTTTTTAGTACTTTCCCAGCAGCTATTTCTAGCTCTATTAGATAATGCCTAAAGCGTTATCGACTTCGCCATACCCGCTTCAGCGTGACCAGGAATATTGCACGCGAACTCTACGTTATTATCACCATGGAAATGCCAAAGCATCTGTTTCGCTTTGCCCGGCTTAACTGTAACTGTGCTGCCCGAGTCATGAGCGTGATTACCCATGTTTTTCATCATTTCACGGTGCTCTAACTGCTCTGAAGCAGAACCAATCGAGAATTCGTGATCAATCTTGCCCGTGTTCATCACAACGAACTGCACCACGTCGTTCGGCTCAATATCAACCTTGTTCTTAAATGTAATTTTCATATCGTCACTTAGCAGAACATGAACCACTTTATCCGGCTTTGCGCCTGTCGCAGGCATACCCACTTCAGACATGCCTTCCATATTCATCATCTTCGAATGGTCCATCTTTCCATCCTTCATCATGCTGAGATCCATTTTTGAATGATTCATCTCTCCACTCTTCATCATCGAGTGATCCATATTTGAGTGGTCCATATTCGAATGGTCCATTTCAGCAAAAGCCGTTGCAGTAGTTAACATCAGTGCAATCGCAATAAGTGTCTTTTTCATGATCGTTCCTTAGATTAATTCAGTTATTTATTTGTTAGTTTCACATGTTCATGTGGTACGCCCTTACTCACTCTGTTTTTGGTCAGTAAGGGCTAATAATCAATACGTTATTTGTTTGGTTCGTTTTGGCTATGCGTAATCTCACGCTGTTTCCAGAGCTTAAAGATTGCAGGCAACACCAGTAGGGTAAGCAATAGTGCAGACGCCATTCCGCCTATCATCGGCGCAGCAATTCGCTGCATCACTTCAGAGCCCGTACCCTCGCCATACATAATTGGAATGAGGCCAATAATCACCGTAAGTACTGTCATCATAACTGGGCGAACACGCAGTCCTGCGCCCTCACGAATAGCATCCGTTAGGTCTTCACGCTGAAGTGCTTTCTGGTTCTGCTCCGCATCCAACTTCTTGTAGTGCCATGCTTGATTTAGGTAGACCAACATGATCACACCTATCTCAACAGCTACCCCGGCAAGGGCGATAAAGCCCACCCCCACTGCAATGGAGAAGTTGTAATTGAGGACATGCATCAGCCATAAACCACCAACCATTGCGAGTGGCAACGTCAGCATGATCATCATCACCTCACCAACGCGGCGGAAGCTGAGGTAGAGCAACAACATGATGATTGCGATGGTGATTGGCACAACGACACTTAAACGTTCTTTGGCGCGCTCCATGTATTCGTATTGACCAGACCACGCCAATGAATATCCAGCAGGCAAGACGATTTTATCTGTAACGACTTTTTGCGCCTCTGCCACATAAGAACCAAGGTCGCGACCTTCGATGTCAACGAACACCCAGCCATTAGGACGCGCGTTCTCCGTCTTAATCATTGGTGGTCCATCTTCATAGCGAATATCTGCAACATCAGACAAAGCAATTCGCGCTCCGTTTGGTGTCACTAACGGCAGGTTCTGCAACTTAACGACAGAATCACGATAGCTTTGCGGATAACGGACATTGATTGGATAACGCTCTAGCCCTTCTACCGTTTCGCCGACATTCATACCGCCAACTGCGGTCGAAATAACCTGCTGAACCTCTTTGATGCTTAATCCGTAACGAGCAGCAGAGCGGCGCTTGATGTCTATCGTCACATAACGACCACCCGCAACACGCTCAGCGTAGACAGAAGCAGTACCACTCACGCTATTGAGGATGGGTTCAAGTTGAGAGCCAATATCCTCAATCACGCTCAGATCTGGGCCTGCGATTTTGATACCAATTGGCGTTTTAATACCCGTCGCCAACATGTCGATACGTGTTTTGATTGGCATGACCCAAGCGTTGGTCAAACCGGGGAATTGAATCAGATCATCAAACTCTTTACGCAGAGACTCAGTAGTGACACCGTCACGCCACTGTTCTCGCGGTTTAAGCTGAATAACCGTTTCAATCATGGTCAGTGGCGCAGGATCGGTTGCCGTCTCTGCTCGACCAATTTTGCCCCACGTGGTTTCGACTTCTGGAATGGTTTTGATGAGCTTGTTGGTTTGTTGCAACAACTCACGAGCCTTACCTATTGAGATGCCCGGATACGTGGTTGGCATGTACATCAAATCCCCTTCGTCCAAAGGAGGGATGAACTCGCTGCCAAGCTTACTGGTTGGGTAATAAGCAGACGCCATTAAGCCAAGTGCGATAACAATCATCACCTTGGGATATTTTAGGCTGAGGTTTAGAAGCGGTTTATACATCGCCACTAGGCTACGGTTTACTGGGTTTTTATGTTCAGGTAGCACGTTACCGCGAATGAAATAACCCATTAACACAGGCACCAGCGTGATTGCCAAACCGGCTGCTGTAGCCATCGCATACGTCTTGGTAAACGCAAGTGGCGAGAACATCTTGCCCTCTTGCCCTTCTAGCGCGAACACAGGCACAAAGCTCAAGGTAATGATAATCAGAGAGAAGAACAGCGGTGCGCCAACTTCTTCTGCTGCCTTACCAATCACCTGCCAACGGTTTTTGTCAGTGAGCGGAGTCCGTTCAATGTGTTTATGAACGTTCTCAATCATCACGATGGCACCATCCACCATGGCGCCAATCGCAATCGCGATCCCGCCAAGAGACATAATGTTGGCGTTAATACCCTGCCAATGCATAACGATGAATGCGCCTAAGATACCGACAGGCAGACTTAGCGCGATAACCAGTGATGATCGGATATGGAACAAGAACAGCGCACACACGACGGCGACCACGATGAACTCTTCAGCCAGCTTCTTCCAAAGGTTTTCAACGGCTGAATCAATCAAAGTAGAACGGTCATAAGTTGCGACAATCTCGACACCATCAGGTAAGCCAGCTTGCAGTTCAGCGAGCTTGGATTTCACCGAGTCGATCACTTCACTGGCATTTTCACCAAAGCGCATCACAATAACGCCGCCAACCGCTTCACCCTCACCATTGAGTTCCGAGATACCACGACGCATTTGCGGGCCAAGATTAATGTCAGCAATGTCACCTAATAGCAGCGGAGTACCTTTGTCGGTCACTTTTAGCGGCAGAGATTGAATATCTTCGATGCTTGTCAGGTAACCGGTGGTACGAACCATATGTTCGGCTTCCGCAATCTCAACAACAGACGCTCCTGTTTCTTGATTACCATCTTGGATCGCCTTGTTGACTTGCTGAAGCGTCAGGTCATATGCACGTAACTTGGCAGGATCAATCTGTACTTGATACTGCTTCACCATGCCGCCAACGGTCGCCACTTCAGACACGCCTTCTACAGTTTGCAATTCATACTTCAAGAACCAATCTTGCAAACTACGAAGTTCCGCTAAGTCGTGCTGACCTGTTTTATCTTGCAACACGTAGCTGTAAACCCAGCCCACACCGGTTGCATCGGGTCCTAGTGTTGGCTTGGCACTCGATGGTAAGTTAGGTGCAACTTGGCTTAAGTACTCCAACACTCGTGAACGCGCCCAGTACATATCGGTATCGTCATTGAAGATGATATAGACATAGGAATCACCAAAGAACGAGTAGCCACGAACTGTTTCAGCACCCGGTACAGCTAACATGGCGGTGGTCAATGGATAGGTCACCTGATCCTCGACCACCTGTGGGGCTTGACCCGGATAACTGGTTTTGATGATTACCTGAACATCTGACAAATCAGGAATGGCATCGACAGGTGTATTTTTAACGCTGTATAAACCGCCAAATACGATGGCGACAGTGGCAACCAGCACTAAGAAACGGTTGCTAATAGACCAGCGAATAATTGCATTGATCATAGTTCGCCCTCACCCGTGCTATTCGTCGGTTCGAGAGATTTGAGCACATAATCAGAACCTTGCTTCGCCACTAGAAACCGAATGGTTTGACCCTCGGCAAACTCAGATAAATCAAGGTCATCACTGGCTTGGAAATTCATTTCACCCGCTTTCCAATTCCACTCAGGGACTGGCTGATGTTTTACAGTGATCATGCCAAAATCTGCCATCAACATGGTAATGTCACCCGTTACCCAAACTTCGCCGGCGATCTTGTGTTTGTTGACCTTGTAATCAACAACCTCGTATCGCCCTGACTCTGTCTTTCGCATCTCAAAGTCAATTGCCTTACCACGTTCCACGTCACTCATGTCCAAGCCTTCCGCAAAGGTGAAGTTCATCACCATGCCCGGCCAATCCCATTCTGGAACAGGCTGATGGTTAATCATCACCATACGACTGCCTTGCATAACGTCGGAAATTTCACCGTTCGCCCATACGGTTTCAGCTTCTTCCTCAACACTATTGATGCGTGACAGATCAGCAGATTGGCTCGATTCAGAATCCAACATGAAGTGCGCAGAAGTGACAATGTTTTCACCTTGCTCCAGCCCTTGAAGCACTTCTATTTTTTCGCCAGCTTCACGACCAACCTCAATACGAGCAGAGCGATACTTGCCAGAACCTTCTGACATCACCACTCGAGTCATACCACCGGAGTGAATCACCGAAGATCTTGGGATAGTAAGGACAGCTTCATCACTGATGGGTTTCAGCGCAATATTGGCAAACATATTTGGCTTAAGCTCGCCATTTGGGTTGGAGAACTTCAAACGAACACGCAAGGTTCGAGTTTTTGGATCAAGGATTGGGTACACGTAATCGACATTACCTAACCACTCTTTGCCGGGAATGGCATCTAGAGTCATCACCGCATTGCTGCCTGACGAGATCCAGTGCGCTTGACGCTCAAACACCTCAGCATCAACCCATACTTCACCTAATGGGCCTGCACTGATCACCGCTTGTGCAGGTGAAAGGTAACCACCTTCTCGGATATTCAGGCTTGCGATGACACCATCAGCTGGCGCTTTGACTTCAATGGTTTGCGAAGCTTTGCCTTTGCGCGTAATAGAGCGGATTTGAGTCTTATCAACACCCAAGGTAATTAAGCGTTCAGTCGAACCTTTGATCAAACCTTTACGACCCGTTTTATAAGCACTGATCAACTCGTCTTGTGCTTTAACAAGCTCTGGAGAATAGAGTGTGAAAAGCACATCACCTTTGTTTACCTTCTCACCTACTGCGTTGATGGAGAGTTTTTCCACCCAACCAGAAACACGGACGTTGGTTTGCCATAGCGCACTTTCATCAAATGCCACGTAGCCAACCGTTTCAATGCGTGGTGATAGCGCTTCTCTCGTGACTTGTGCGGTTTTCACGCCAAGGTTATTTTCCACAAAAGAATCAATAAACACGGTTCCGGGCTTATCTTTGGCTCCGCCGTTCACATCGTCAGCATATACAGGGATAAGATCCATCCCCATTGGTGACTGACCCGGCTTGTCTCGCTGATAATTTGGGTCCATCGGAGCCACCCAATACAGAGGTTCATCCTTGGTTTGTTTACTTACTTCGGCGCCTGTACTCGTTGCCATTGCTGACATGTTATGTGCTGACCCAACGACAAAGTGATTCACACTAAAACCCAATGCACCACCGACCAATAAAGCGATTGTTGCTACTTTTACTGTACTCATTGTCTATTCCCTTATTGATTGGCTGTGTGTTTAGTTGCGCTTGAGTTGAGTTGTGGTTGGTTTACTTGGTATTCAAAGCCACTGACTAACGCCGCCAGTTTGCTGTTAACGATGTTGAGATCGGTGATCAAACGTTGTTGCTCTAACTTAAGCGCCAACTCATCGGTCGTTGCTAAAATGACATCGTTAAACTGAGCGGTATTGTTTTGATAGCCCCTCTCAACCGCACTGATTCGTGCTGCGGTTTGAGGAAGCAAAGACGTTTGATAGCGCTCTAATCGCTGGATCAGATTTGATCTGTCCACCAGCAATGCGTTCACTTGTGCGTTCATTTGGGAAAGTAAGGTGTCTTTTTGAGATTTAGCCGCACCAACTTGATACTGAGCAGCCGATAAGTTTTTATCTTGTCGGTTCCCTGTAAACAGCGGGATGTCGACTGTCAGATAAGCACTCACCAGATCAGAAGCAGGTTCACCCGCCATGTTGTTGGCTTGACGGTGTGCATACATCACTTCGACCCCAAACTGTGGCGTATAAGCTTGCTCTGCTAACTCAACCTGAGTTTGATTGGAGGAAATACTGACATCGGAGATCTTAACCAAAGGATGGTCAGTCAGTAGCTGGTAGTGCTTGGATGAATCGATATTGGTCGCTAATTTGCTTTCCAACAACGACCAATCGATTTGGTTAGTTGCATTCAGTGTGCCCTGAGAATCAAGAACCTGAGAGCCTAGCCAATCAGAACCCAACCATTCAGAAAGCTGAGAGATTAGACGACGCTGAACCTGCTGGTTTGCCTGAAGTTTCTCATCAAGCTTGCTCACTTGGAGCTGAGCATTAAGCAGATCTTGCGCTTCACTTTTACCAATCGAGTAATTGGTTTGTACATAGTTTTCAAGCTCAACCAACAAACGACGATTTTGACGAATCACCGACTCAGCCTTTTGCTGATAACCTAACTCAAGCCAAAGCTGCGTCATGCTATTCGCAACCGTCAATTCTCTTGCTTGCACCTGCAAAGCCAAACCATCCGCTTGCTGCCCCGCTTTTTTCTGCTGTAGATCCAGCGTATCTCCACGTTCAAATTGCTGCATCAGACCAACCGAGATATTGGTCATTGGGTCTTCATCAAACTGGAAGCGATCGACTGGCAGACCACCAAATCCGACTTTTAGTTTCGGATCCATCAAGGTTGCGCTGGCAATGCCCGTTTCTCGCATCGCTTGAGACTGAGCAAAGTACTGTTTGCGATTTCCATCTTCGCTTAAAGCAATCTCAATCAGTGTATTGAGTTGCTGCGTCGAGCTTGCTTGGTCATGTGCTGAAATGTGTTGAGCATTTGAAGCTGACGCCGTGGTAGCCGCGAGCGTAGCACTTGAAAACAAGGCCATAGGCAAGGCAGCAGCAACCACTAAGCTCGTGTTCATGACAAACACAGAGGTTGTTGGTTTCATATTCACAATGAATGTCCATATCTAGCGCTAATTAGCGCATAAAAAAGAATGGCTTATCAGATTTATCTAACTGATATAACTGTATTTTTAGATATAGATTTATGCGGAAGGTGGGCGTAGCAAAGATTGAGCGCGTGCGACTTTCTGGCCAATCGTGACCGATTGAAAACGAGCTAATGAAAAGGAAAGTTGATCAACGGCTTGAACAGCCTGGATTGGATAGGGACTTGCAGAACACATTGAGGCACAGCAATCGGCACTCGAACAATGGTTACCCATCATCGGACTGCCGTCTTCGCTCATTGAAGACATATCGAATTGAGCCATCAAAGCATGGGCACTCATGTTAGAGTCTTCAGCGTGTACTTCTTCACTCATCACATGGCATCCCGCCTTTGAGTCATTAACCGAAGTATCGCTGTGGTAACAAGCCGACTTACCCGAGCTCATTTCCAACATCATTACTTCAGTCATCAAGGCTGAGGAGCTTGAGGCATAGCTAGACATCAACATCGCAATGATGCTGAAAACAATAATCCAAGTTTTTCGGAATGTGTTTGTCATAGCTTACCTTTGAATTTACAACGCAACTATAAACGTTCCCCTTAGGGTAAGGTCAATGCCATTGTGCCGATATTTGCCTGACCGTTGAAAAAGTATTCATCCTCTCTTTCATCAAAATGAGATAATTCTTCGACTTTGCAGTTTTTTCTTTAAAAATTATCCAATTAGCTAGCGAAACCTCTATCTGTGTATTTTACTTAAGATAGTGCAACCACGATTCACGGATGATAAAAATGGCTAACAAAAAAAACGTCGAAGCAAACAAGAAAAATACAGAAATCAAAAATAAGAAAAGTAACAAGCTAGAACAAAAGAAACCAACACAAAAAAAGAAGCGCAGACTGCATTCACATCTAAAAGTGAATATCCCACTTTTTCAGTCACTCATGATGATTTTGCCATCATTGGCTAAACACGCTGCTGCAGAGAGCATAGACAATTCCAGTGACGCTGCAGATCAAGTAACCGCAAATAACGTGACAGCAAAAGATTCCAGCGACCACCATGGAAAAACCGACTCATCAGCGGTTACTCATCAAGAGGCTCAAACGAGCGACAGCGACGTAAACTCGACCTTAAGTGCAAGTCATGCCGCCCATGGTTCGAGCTCTCACCTGGTTCCTTCTCATCATTTATCGACGCTTTCTCACCCGCAAGTCCATTACATTCCTTCGGTATCGATGCCTACTATCTCCTCAGGGAGTAACGGTCAGCCGACTCATTCGAATGCGCCTACGACGCCCGCTTTACCCGTCACCTTTATGCCAGAAGTTATAAAAGGTACCTACGGAGAGCTTCATGTTGATGCCAATGGTCAATACACATTCGTATTGAATCCAAATTCTCCTCAATACATCCTGTTAAATCAGCACCAATCAGGTACTGACCATTTTGCGTTACATCTATCTAATGGCTCGAGCATCATTGTTCAGGTACCGGTAACAGGTAAGCAAGACACGCCAAATATTTCTGGAGACCTAACAGGTGTCGTAACAGAAGATCACAATATTGATTCACAAGGCTTGTTACATGCGAACGGTAAAATTGATGTCATAGACCCTGATCAAAATGAAAGTTCGGTTACGCCGGAAGTTATCTCAGGTAAATATGGTTCATTAACTATCGATGCTGATGGACACTGGCAGTATCAAGTTGATAACTCGCTCTCTAATGTTCAAGCTTTAACCGCAGCCACTTCATTGCACGAAAGCTTCACTATTCACACCAAAGACGGCACACCGCAAACCATCGATATGACGATTGGTGGGAACGACGACAACGCCGTAATTACGGGTGTGGATGCTGGCACGTTAACTGAAGATTTAACGACACAAGTTCAAGGGCAGCTTTCGGTAACGGACTCTGATCTTGGAGAGGACCACTTTCAAGCCTCACAAGTGACTAGTAATTTCGGTACGCTAAGCATAACCAAAGACGGTGCGTGGACATACAGCTTAAACAACAATAACCCAGTAGTTCAAAGACTTGGCCAAGGTTCAACTGCGACAGACATCGTCACTGTTCACTCAGCTGATGGTACAGCGCATCAAGTTATGGTTACGATCAATGGCACCAACGACCATGCAGTAATCACGAGTAGTACAGCAAATTCACCAAGTTCGTTTTTCGCTATCGGGACAAGTAATGGCTCAAGCCAAGTTACTGAAGATAAAGACCTAACGGTTTCAGGCCAACTCAACATCACCGATATCGACTCAAAAGAGGCGCATTTTTCTAATTCCGACCTCAAGGGGACACTGGGTACTTTACACCTTAAAGACAATGGCGATTGGACCTACGATCTAGATAATAAAAACCCACAAGTTCAGGCTCTTGGTCAAGGCTCTGCGACAACAGACATCATAACCATCCACTCCGCCGACGGCACTCCTCATCAAATTGCAATTACCGTTAACGGCACCAATGATAAAGCCGTGATAAGCGGAACCAGTGCCGGCGTGGTAACCGAAGAGTCCCAACTTCAGACCTCGGGCACACTTGCGGTAACGGATGTAGATACTGGCGAAGCGCACTTCGCTACTTCATCCACAGGAAGTACCGATATTGCAGGCTCGTTTGGTATGCTACATCTAACCGATTCGGGGGCTTGGACGTACGATCTTGATAACACTAACCCGACCGTTCAAGCATTAGGTAAGGGCTCGACAGCTACTGATACCATCACCGTTCATTCTGCTGATGGCACGCCGCATCAAGTGACTATCACAGTAAATGGCACTAATGACGCAGCTACTGTCAGCAGTGCGACCGTTGCCATCTATGAAACCGACAAAGCGGTAACCACCTCAGGCACCCTCACCAGTACCGATGTTGATAACCCAGACAATACCTTCACACCAGATTCTATCTCAGGCACCAACGGTGATCTCACCATTGATACCACTGGCCACTGGGTATTCACCGCCAACAGTGCGTTTAATCAATTAAACGTCGGCGATAAAGTAGAAGAAACCTTCACGGTGTCGTCTGTTGATGGCACACCGTCCACTATCAAGGTGACAATTAACGGTACTAACGACACAGCTACTGTCAGCAGTGCGACCGTTGCCATCGATGAAACCGACAAAGCGGTGACAACCTCAGGCACCCTAACCAGTATCGACGTCGATAACCCAGATAACGCATTCACGCCAGATTCCATTGTTGGATCTAACGGCGACCTAACTATTGATGCTAATGGGCATTGGGTGTTCATCGCCAACAGCGCGTTTAATCAATTGAATGTCGGCGATAAAGTCGAAGAGACCTTCACGGTGTCGTCTATTGATGGCACACCTTCGACCATCAAAATTACTATTAATGGTACCAATGACAAAGCCGTGATAAGCGGAACAAGTGCTGGCGCGGTCACCGAAGAATCTCAACTTCAAACCTCTGGCTCACTGACTGTGACTGATGTTGATGCCGGTCAAGCGCACTTCTCCAATACCGATATTGCTGGGACTTTAGGCACCTTACACCTCACTAATTCGGGGACATGGACTTACGACTTAGATAACACCAACCCAACCGTTCAAGCGTTAGGTAAAGGAACAACCGCTACCGATACCATTACTGTTCATTCTGCTGACGGCACACCACATCAAATTACTATTACGGTTAATGGTACTAACGACAAGGCCATCATTGGCGGGACAAACTCTGGTGCAGTGACTGAAGAATCTCAACTTCAGACGTCAGGTACACTGACTGTCACTGACGTAGATACTGGTGAAGCACACTTCTCCAACACTGATATTGCAGGCACATTAGGCACTTTACATTTAACTGATAACGGCACTTGGACTTACGATTTAGATAATACGAATCCACAAGTTCAAGCGCTAGGCAAAGGAGCAACCGCTACCGATACCATCACTGTTCATTCTGCTGATGGCACGCCACATCAAGTGACTATCACAGTAAATGGCACCAATGATACGGCTGTAATTGGCGGTACAAGTGCTGGCGCAGTAACAGAAGAGACACAACTACAAACTACTGGCACATTAACCATTACTGATACCGATAGCGGTGAAGCACACTTTGCCAATACTGATATCCAAGGCTCCTTAGGTACATTACATCTAACAGATAATGGCGCTTGGACGTACGATCTTGATAACACCAATCCTATCGTTCAAGCGTTAGGTAATGGCGCAACCGCTACTGATACCATTACCGTTCATTCAGCCGATGGCACACCTCATCAAGTCACCATTACAGTGAACGGCACTAATGATAATGCTGTGGTAGGTGGAATAGATACTGCAAGTGTCACTGAGAAAGCTGCTGGAGATAATATGTCACCAGATCATGCTCAATCGGGTATGGCGACACTTCGAGTTAGTACACTAAACGCTAATGGACATTTATCTGTGATTGATCCTGACTCTGGTCAGTCTGGCTTTGCTGATAATAATGTGGGGTATAACTATCACGGTACATATGGTGACTTAATTTTAAATCCAAATGGCGATTGGAATTACTATGCCGATGCTGGAAGTCTCAGTCACATTGGTGGAAGGCCCACGACCAGAGGCTCCGCTATCGATAAGTTAGGTGAGGGTGAAACACTCACAGACACTATCACCGTTCACACAAAAGATGGAACACCACATAATATAGTCATCACTATCAATGGTAGTAACGACAGGCCTTATTGCTCTTCAGAAGTACAACTCAACGCAGGTACTGAAGATACGAGACAAACCATTACAGCTGCACAACTGTTACAAAATTCAATAGATGTCGATAAAAATGACTCTGGACTGCTTACAGTAGCAAACCTTCATCCAGATCACGGCTCGATTTTAGATAACCAAAATGGTACATACACTTTCACACCAGAAAAAGACTATAACGGTAAAGTTCATTTCACCTATGATGTCAAAGATGCACATGGCGGTGTCACTCATACTGGAGCTACCAGCAGTTTAAGTGCTGTTGCTGATAAAGCGGTTATAAGCGGTAGTGATACCGGAACGATTATTGAAGATCATAATGTGGGTCACAGTTCATTACAGCCTGTCGTTGCATCGGGTTTGCTGAGTGTGACAGATCCTGATGCAGGGCAAGACCATTTTCAGGTCAATCTGTTATTAGGAGAACAGGCGATTCACGATCCCTTTGGTGGTTTTTTACGCATTACACCAAGTGGCGCTTGGGGATATGAAGTAGCCAATAGTCGCTTGCAATCATTAGCTGAAGGTGAAGTAGAAAAAGTTGTATATCGTGTTTACTCTGCAGACCACACTGCCCACGATATAACAATAACGGTGACAGGCACCAACGATCAACCGAGCATTACTGCGACGACACTTGCACATGGCACTGAAGATACGCATTACCAAATGCAAGCCAGTCAGTTTGGATTCAGTGATATCGACACAGGCGATACGTTACATTCCATCGCAATCACAGATCTACCATCAGCAACACAAGGTAAGTTTGTACTTGATGGACACGATGTTACAGCGGGGCAACACATCCCTACAGCTGACATCAGTAAACTTCAGTTCGTTCCTGCGCAAGATTTTAATGGCGATGTTCAGTTTAAATATACTGTTAACGATGGGCATGTTGACTCACAAGAGGCTACTAACACTCTTCATATTGATGCGATTGGAGATAAAGCCGTTATATCAGGTGTGGATACTGGCGATGTTTATGAAAACAGAAACCCTGATATGTCGCCAGACTTTGCCCAGTCAGGTATGGCGCATTTAACTAATAGTATGATTCATGTTGAGGGGCAACTAACAATCATCGATCCAGATACCGGCGAGAATAGTTTTGATTCTAAAGGTATTGGTTATACCTATCATGGAAAATATGGCCATTTGATTCTTAATACAGATGGTAAATGGTTTTATGGTGTTGCGACCGGCACTGCTGATGTAAATGGTGGATTAACAACAAAGGTAGGATCGACGATTGATCAACTTGGTGCAAATGAGACACTCACTGATACGATAACGATACAAAGTAAAGACGGTACCAGTCATGATATTGTTATCACCATTCATGGCGACAACGACCGTCCATACTGCTCTTCAGAAGTGCAGCTCAACAGCGGTAAAGAAGACCTCGCGCAAACCATCACGGCCACCGAACTCTTAGCAAACACTATAGACGTGGATAGCAACGACCTAGGCAAACTCACCATTGCTAATCTGCTAGTCGATCACGGGTCTGTTGTCGATAACAAAGACGGCACCTACACTTTTACTCCAACCAAAGACTATAACGGCCAAGTTCATTTTAGCTATGACGTCACAGATGCGCATGGCGGAGTGACTCATACGGGGGCAATCACAACCCTTGCAGCAGTTAATGATGCCGCCACATTTGCCGGTGACTCCAGCAGCATAAAAGAAGATACAAACATTCACCATAACGCGCATATCACTGGGTCAGCAACTATTCCAGATGCCCTTTATTGCCATGGGCACCTGATTGTTTCTGACGCTGATGGTCATGGCGAAGCTGCATTAGATCTTAAGGGGCAACCGAAAATATCTCTGGATGGAACCTATGGTCATTTCGACATCACTAGTACTGGGACATGGGTTTATAAAGCAGACAACAAGAGTACGCAGATTCAAGACTTAGACAATGGACAAACACTCACAGATAGCATTGAAGTCACATCAAAAGACGGTACCAAGCATTCAATTACCGTCACTATTAACGGGACTACTGACGCTCCTACTCTACACAGCCTCAGTGATTCTGGTGTTCAACATAGTGGTCCAGTTGAAGGGAATCTACTTACTGGCTCTGGGACGGATCAAGGATTGAGTGGTGCAGCAACAGACACCGATTCCAACGCACATCTGGTGTTGCAAGATATTCAAATAAAGGACCCCGTGTCAGGTTATGTCGCGGTAAGGCCTGGGCAACCACATACTATGGCCGGTATCGGTACACTCGCGATCGAAGCGAATGGTCATTATACCTTCACCCCGGAAGCTGGCTTTACAGGTAAAGTGCCAAGTATGGTTTATCGTGTCGGTGATGATGGGGGTAACCCAATAGGAGACTCTTCTCAAAACTCTCTCTCTATTGAAGTCACCCCTCCTCTACAACATGCGCCAACGGTGACAGGGCAAACTGTTTCTACAAATGAAGACATCACCAGAACCTTTACCACCAGTGAATTTGGTTACAGTGATCAAGATGGCGATGCGTTACAGTTCGTGACTATTAGCAGCTTACCGAGTCATGGATTATTACTTTTAAACGGTAACGTCGTAACCGCCAACCAGCAAATCAGCAAGGCTGACTTAGACGCAGGCCATTTAACTTTCACGCCGAGCAATAATGAAAACGGCGCCAACTATGCGCAATTTACATTTACTGCGAATGATGGCCATAAAAATTCGGCAAGCGCAACGATGGTAGTGGATGTCAATGCGGTCAATGATGCACCTATCGTTGGATCGAGTTTTATTAGTTCTTTAGAAGATAAGCCTCATGCGTTCACCACCGCAGACTTTAAATATTCTGATATTGATGGAGATGCGTTAAACCACATCACGATTACCAATGTCGCCCATGGCGTGTTATCGCTGAATGGCACCACAGTGAATGTTGGTGATGACGTCAGCGCCTCCGACGTTTCATCACTCATCTTCACCCCAACTCACAACTACTTTAGTTCTGGTGTCAGCGGATTAGGGGCGGTGCAATTTACCGCAAACGATGGTCATCTTGATTCAAAAGAAGGGTCAATACTCATTAATATAGCGAGTGTCGCTGACCCTGCAACATTCAGTGGAGACTCCACAGGAGTGGCAAAAGAAGACATAACACTTCAAGCTTCAGGTACGTTGACGGCGAGTGACCCTGATGGAACCGCAGGGTTTACCGCGGTACAGGGTGGAGCTGGAATAGCCGGAAGCAAAGGCTATGGGCACGCTCATATCGATGTAAATGGTCACTGGACTTACGACCTTGACAACAACCATCCTATAGTTCAACAGCTTAGCGAAGGTCAGACAGACACTGAAACCATCACGGTTCAATCTGCAGATGGCACGCACCATGATATCGTGGTTACCATTACCGGAACCAATGACGCACCGATTCTCGGCGTTAACCAAACATCAACAGCAGCAGGTACATTAACAGAGACAGATTTAGACACTAATGACACTCATACCTTCTCTGTCGTTAGTTCTAACGGTCAATTCGGTTCATTGTCGGTCGACCCAGACACTGGTGACTACATCTACACACCAAATACGTCTATCACAGGAATGAGTTATAACTCTGCCACCAACTCCTATCATGGTGTCGATGTATTCGAAGTAAAAGTCAGTGACGGCCATACTGAAGATTCGAAATTCATCACCTTTGATGCCTCGGGACATGTCACCATGTCACCAACGGGTGGCCTAGTAATATCAACCACAGTGCCTCAACAACCTACGGTTACAACGACACTACCAACCTTGCTAATGATCACCAACGTAGCGCCAACAAACTCGGTGACATTGAATTTGGCATCAACGAGTGACTCGGGTTCGTCGAACACTGACAACCTTACCAACGACACTACGCCAACGATTACCGGACACACTGATATTCCATTCTCGAAAGTCACTATTTACGATGGTTCAACACCCGTTGGACACGCGGTATCAGATGCTTCTGGCCAATATAACGTTGTAGTAAGCAGCTTACCGAATGGCGATCATAATCTATCCGCCAAAGCATTGGCTCCTTCATCAGTGCTACCGGCTACATCTTCGCTTCTTTCCGTCCATATAGATACACAAGTACACGTCGGTATTCAAACAGACCCAATTACCGCCGACAATGTGATTAATGCTCAAGAATCCAGCAGCTCCATTGACATCACCGGATCCGTTTCTGGCGATTTTAATGCAGGTGACATTGTGACTTTAGATGTAAATGGGACACAGCATACTGGCGTGGTCGATGCAAAAGGACACTATTCAATTGCCGTACCTGGCAGTGAACTCATTGCCGATGCTGACCAAAAAATAGAGGCATCAGTAGCGATAACAGATACCGCAGGTAATAGCGCTCATGCCACTGCAGATGTTACTTACCAAGTCGATACACAGGTTAGCGTTCCTACGATTACCTTTGAAAACGCAGGGGCAGACAACTTATACAGCAAAGCTGAAATCGCCCGAGGACAAGCAAACACGATCACAGCAACCGTTACGCCTCCTGGTGATGCCAAAATCGGTGAGCATCTTGTCGTCAATGGTCAGGATCATGTATTAGATGCTCATACTCTACAGCACGGAATACAAATTGAAGTTCATCCCGGTTCTAATGTACAAGCAACAATGACTGACGAACACGGTAATACCGCAGGTAGCCAAGGTTTCGCTGCAAGCGCTATTCCTGAACCTATCATTGTCAGACCACCATCGGGAAGCCACCAAGTATCTGGCACGCTTGGGGTTCCACCACTATTACCATCGTTAACTCCGGTACCAACAGCACAAAGCGGTTGGCGAATCCATTTACCTAACGGACAGTACGTCACTAGTCATCATGGCCAATACGGGACATTAACTATTGATCCTCAGACCGGTCATTTACATTATCAAGAGCAAGCCCAAGTTCACACGGGCCCTCATGGCAGCGCTTCTGGTATAGGTCAACATGAAGATAAATTTGAAGTGGCATTGCAAGGGACAAATCAAGATGAAGTTGTCGCCCATGTGAATATCCAGATACTCAGTCATGGGCCAGGAAATAGTGGAAAGCTGACAGTTGGAACTGAAGTGGTTGATATGACAATCACTCCTGTCGTCCATACATCACACCCTGCTCCACCACCACCGCCTCCTGTTCAACATGACGAGCCAGACATGGCTTCGCAAGCCGACTTTACGGTCACACTAAGCGATGATAGTAATCTGGATTTAACCCAGCAGACCCATCAAGAACCCGAACAGAAAACCAGCCACCATGGTGCAGCCGCTTATCTGGATGCATTGGGCATTAAACCCGATGCGACATCGACAACGGTTCACGATCAACCTGCGGATATGGATATCGTACTTGCACAAGTCGACCAACCAGATGCAGCAACACATGACCAAGCGCACTTGGATATGTCAGACGCGCTGGAACACCATGATGCAAACATCAACCATAACCAAGATGATGAGCACCATCATCACAACGATATCGATGGGTTACCGGACATAGATCCAAATAGTTAACCGATAACGAGACTAAACAGAAGGGAGCACATGATGTGCTCCCTTTTTATTATTTGCTGTTGTTATTCGTTTACTCTCAACGACTCTTTATAACGATTACCTTTCACCAAATGCGACACTCACATTGGTGTAAATCGGTTTCCATAAATACTGGAATACAGATTTCTCACCAGTAGTTATATCTACCTCTCCCGTCATACCTGGCAAAATAGAAAAGCTCTCTGGGTTATCGCGGAAGTATGGCGTATCAACCGACACTACGACTTCATAATAGATCTCGCCACGCTCGCTTTGACTTGTGGTCGGAGAAATACTCTCAACCGCCCCTTTTAGCGCCCCAAAGCGGCTGTAATCAAACGCATCAATCTTGATACGAGTCGGCTGCCCTACACTCACAAAACCAATATCTCTTGGCGACAAACGAGCTTTAAAGTCTGCTTTCCCACCAACAGGAACGATTTCAACCACAGTACCACCAGGCTGAATAACACCACCGTTTTGCGTGCTTGGCAGGCTTTGCACCAAGCCTTGTAGCGGTGACACCAACATGGTGTTGGTCAATTTAGCTTGGCTTGAACGAACTCTTGCATTCAATGCCGATAAGTCAGATACGGCTTTAGAACGATCGTCACTGACCTTCGCCTTAGCCTCTGCTAAAAGCTGTTCAATTTTTTGCTCAGTGCTGTCTGCTTGCTTGATTAACACAGCTTTCTTACCACGAGCTTCTTCAATTTTCTGCTCAATACTGGCCAGTTTCTGACGCATTTCAAGCACACGTAAACGTGAAATGTTACCCGCTTTATAACCCTTCTCCAGTATGTTCAACTCTTGCTTAGTCGCATTTAACTCTTTCTCATAACTCGGCAAGGCCTTTTCTACGCTACGAAGCTGCTCTGCAATTTGCTCGCTCTCTTTCTCAAGCACCACACGCTTTTGGAAGTAGAGGGCTTTTTGCGCGTTCAGCTGCGCTTTTTGTTGGCTGACGATCTCTGGGTAATCGACCTCAAACTCAGCAAGGTTAGGCTCACGTTGCTCAAGCAGCGCATTCATACGTTCCACACTGGCTAGAAGCGTCACTTGTTGGGACTTTAGCTCTTCAAGGGCGGTACGCTGGAAAGTGGCATCAAACTCAACAAGCGGCTGGCCTTTCTCAACCAACTGCCCTTCTTTAACGAGAATTTGCTTTAACTTACCGCCAATCGCGCTTTGTAATACTTGCTTCTCGCCTTCTGGAATCACAGCACCTTTGGCTTTGGCGATTTCATCAACTTGAGTGACTACAGACCAAGTGGCAAAAGCAATAACACATAAGGCAACCGACCATGTGGCCAGCGCCAATGTACGAGCCGTATTTTGTGATTCAACAAGTTCACCGTAGCGCTTGCCCTTCTCGATAGATTGTTTAGTCATTAGCGACTCCTTGCTTAGACTTTGATTGTTCTTGTTGGGCTGCATTTTGTTGAGCAGACGCCTCTTGAGTTGACGGCTGTAGCTCTTGAGATAACGGTTGCTCAGATAACTGCGGTTCTTGAGAAGCTTGAGGCTCTGAAGGCTGTTCCTGCTTCAAAGACTGCTCCGGCTCTAATGGACCGGCATAAACCACTGCACCTTCATTTAATACCACCACTTTATCGGCAAGCTTGATTAAATCCGGATCGTGGGACGTGTAAATCACCGTTGCTTTTCCTTTTTTCGACTGCACAAACTCACCAAATATACGTTTAGCATTTGGGTGAGCATCAGGCACAGGATTATCCATTAAGAACATTGGGTAGTCATAAACCAGCGCTTTTGCATCAATGAGGATCTGCGCGACGCTGCCAGACAACATGTCAAAAAGGCTGTCCGGCTGAATACTGCTGATGGAAGTATCGAGCCCACCTGATAATGTCTCGAACCAACGCTTTCCGCCCACCATTTCAATTGCAGATATCATTTTCTTATCTTCGACTTTGTGACCGTCGTTTAGCCACTCTCGAATACTCAGCGTAAGCAAATCAGGATATGCGGCTCGAATGAAACACCAGTGGCGATAAAGCTGCGGATCATATTGAACGAGGTTAACGCCTTCAAGCTCGACCATACCGTTTTGGATAGGCTGCAAGCCAGACAGCACTTCAATTAATGTTGATTTACCGCTCCCAGAAGGGCCGGTAATCGCGACAATTTCACCGGCTTCAATATCAAAACTCACACCATTCAAGGCCGGGCGACTCTGTTTGGGATAGCGCAGCGTCACTTGGTCTAATTTCAAGTTAGGCGCTACCACGGGTAACGGGTGATGCTGGTAACTGAATTCACGCTCAGACGGCTGAGACAAAATACGGTTCACTTGCAGCTTGGATTGATTAAAGCTATTAAAACGCATCGCACTGTTTGCCAACACCTGAGCTGGGCCAGTCACCTTAGATATCAACATCATTGAAGCAATCAAACCACCAGGGGTCATCACTTGTTCAAAAATAAGTCCTATACCTAACCCCATCACGGCGAGTGTCGATCCCACACCAATAAAATAGTAAATCGAGGTGTACCGGCTCTGGAGAACCGATTGATTAAAGGTCACTGTTGAAGCAAGAAGATTGGCTTTTTTGAAACGTTGAATCCAGTGCTCTGAGAACCCAGCACTGCGAATAAAGGCAAGCTTGGATGACAGCTCATTAGTCATGTTTTGACGATTCGTACCTGCCACTGTCGATTGCATAGAGCGCTTGCTGCTAGAGCGTATCGAGCGTTTTGCTAGCAAGTAATAAAGGATTAAAGAGACGACTGGAACCAGTACCAACCACCCGCCTAAAACACCTATCGCAAGTACAAAAATAAGAATGAATGGTAGGTCAAATAACGCATTTCCTAATGGCCCCGATAGCACACCTGAAATACGCTCTGACAACATCACTTGGTTTTGCTGACTAGAAGAAGCTGTTTGCTGATTTTGAGCATAGCTATTACGAAGCAGACGCTGCACGAGGGATTGAGAAATCTCACGACTTACTCGGTTGGAAACTGAAGCAAACACTCGGCTACGTAATGTTCTCAACCAACCCATCATCACAAACAACAACGCCGCGCCAATGGCGATACCTTGCAACTCATGCCCTGCATCACCACCAATCACATGGTCATAAATCGACATCGTGATGAAGGGAACAGCAAGCGCAAATAAGTTAGTGATAAAGCTGACTAGCAGCAATTTAGGAATAATGGGGCGAAACGCATGTAGTCGTTCGCCAACCCAATCAGGAGAAGCCTTCTCTAGTGGTGGACCTTCGATAACAATACAAAACTGAGGGACATCGGTAATGTCGTCATTGGCATTAAAGGCAACAAATTGCTTGGATTCTAAATGACCAGAGACCAGCTCATGTTCACCAAGTACCAGTAAGACCAATTTATGTTCACCAACTTCATCTAGGTTGGCAACCAAGCGATAAGGCAGTGCAAGCCTGTCGAACAAGGCAAACATATCGTCGATTGATTCAATGCCATTTTCATCGACCCATTGATGTGCGAACAACTGGATATTAGCATTAACTTCCAATTGCTTAAGAACGGAAAGGCTCTCGGTTTCTAAATGATTCATCACCTCTTGTCGACCGCTGGTATCTGCACGGTTGTTCGTACCTGAAGGGTTACCAATATCTAAACGATTCATACGACGGCCTCCTGATTGCTCTCGCTGTCGACCGTAATAGCTCGACTTTCCACTGTAATGATTCGATTGGCCAATTCGCGAAGTTTAGAATGGTAGCTCACCATCAGTATCGTCCGTCCTGCCGCCACTTCTTCTTCCAACACCTTCGCTAGGTTTCCAAGGGCATCTAAATCAAGCGAGGAATCTGGCCTTTCTAACATGATAATGGGCTTATCACTTGCCAGTTGAGTCGCGATATTGAGCATTTTCACGTTACCCATACTCAGCAGAGACGTACTCGTATGGCCAATTTGTGTCTCTAGTCCATCGGGTAATCGAGTGATTTCCTTGATTAAACCCAAACGCTTTGCATAGTCACTGGCGCTTTGTGTTTTCTCAGGGTCAAAGCCACACAAGTTGTCGAGAATAGTACCCGACACCAACTGCCCTTTAACGCCACAGTAGGCCGCAATATTGGTTACGGATGCGATTGAAACTGCAGCTCCATTAATGAAGCACTCCCCCGCTTTTAGATCATCAATACCTGCAATCGACGACAATAAATGACTGTTGGTGTGGCGATCCTCACTCTCTAACAATACCAATTCACCTTTATTCAATGTGACATCCGCATGAGCGAGTTCACCGTATCTTTCAACGGTCGCTTGCTTGATTTCCAACACCTCAAAGTCAGATAAGTGGTTCTCAGCTTGCTCAGAATCTGAAGATTCCGATAGTGACAAGTCACTCAATTTTTCTATTGCCTGATTGGCACTGTGTATTGAATTAAGCTTGATTCGAACTCCCACTAAAGCACTTAAAGGTGCAACCGCTCTGCCCGATAAGATAGAACATGCCGCCAATCCACCTGTGGTTAACTGGCCATCCAACACCCATAAGCTGCCCGTGATCACCAGTAAAACTGACGTAGCTAGTGCAGCAAGCTGAATACATTCTTGGGCGAAAGCGTTCTGTTCTTCTTCTCTCGCTTTAGACTGAGAGCGAACATTATTGAGGGATTTAAACTGATTAAAGATTCGAGACTCAACGGCCTGGCGTTTGATTCCCTGAATGGTTTGGCTTAGCAAAATCAAAAACGCTTTTCGCTCCTGCTCATCTTGGGAAGCCTCTTCACTCAAGCTTTTAACACGAATAGAAGATAACCAAACGATTCCAAGAGTAATCAGCCAAACTGCCAAAGGTATCGCCACCAGCTCACCGCCGATGTAAGCCACCAAGCCCAAGAAGATCAAGGCAAAAGGCAAATCAATAAAGCCTGCAATCACACCACCGGAATACCAATCTTTGACTTTTGATACTGAGCCCAGCCCCTCTTCCACGCCGCCAACACCAATGTGGCGAAGATGTCCTGATGAAGCCGTTGTTACTCTTTCAACCAAGGTTTGATAGGTCGCTTTCTCGGTATTGCTGGCCGCGGCTGACAAAAGCCAAGTACGCACAAACCGGATCAATGCTTCCATGGCAACAGCCAACGCTGCACCCGCCAACAACAAAGTGGCAGTACCGTAACTTTGGTTAGGTAAAATACGATCGTAAATTTGTAAAACCGTTAACGGAACGGCGAGAGAGAGAAGATTTATGAGTAAAGAAGGCAGTAGGACTTTCCCCACCACCCCTTTGTTTTTCATTGAACTTGCGGGCATACACAATCCTTATCCATGCTTATGAAATAAGATTGGTACACCATGTTGAGTATTGCAAGGTAACGGACTGATTTAACGTGTTTTTCAATATAAATATGACACAGATCTTTCTACACAAATCTGTGGCTATACCCGTACCTTAAAAACGCACCTTACAAATGCTCGTTACAAGCGCTCCTTACAAACAATTGTCGTAATCCGTTATCGCCTGCTTTAACTTTGAAAAGTCTGAGTTACATAAATGCTTCCTCAACGCTTCAAACTTCTCTTCTGGCCACTCGTATATTTTGAATGAAATGAGTTCGTCAATAACGGACTCATCAAAGCGGTATTTGACGACTTTAGCTGGAGAACCACCGACAATGCTGTAGGGAGCGACGTCTTTTGTCACAACACTGTTCGCTGCAACCACAGCGCCTTCGCCAATCGTCACACCGGGCATCACCATCGCTCGCATGCCTAACCACACCCCATCTTCAATGTGAGTATCGCCTTTGCCAATGTAGGCGTCTTCAATCACATCCATAAATGGATACAAACAGAACCAATCGACTCGGTGGGTATGGTTACCGCCCATCAGAATTACGACTTCAGCCCCGATACAAACATAGTCACCGATGTACAGTTCATCGATTTCCCAGCGAGGCTCCCACTGGCGGCTGACTTCGTCGCCGTGTAAATAGCGAACTACCGATTGTTCAAAACCGTTGTCCCAGCAATCGCTGTAATAACTGTGTTGACCTTTTACGTGAATATTGGGGTTGGTTACGACTTCATGCAGCAACTCGAATTTGGACCAATGCTTCTTTTGCATTTTTACCTCTGAATGATCTATTTAGTTTTATTCGTTAACTATCAAAATGTTCGACGATGCAAATCCAAGGTGCACAAACTAACGCCCTAAAAAAACAGGGTTCACTGGGATGAATAGTGAGTATCACGCTTAAATCATAGCAATGTCGCTAAAACTAAAGAGTCGTCAGTGGATTCGAGGTTGCTTAAGAAGAGGAAGTAATTTCACAGTTTGCTCAATTTGTTATCGATAACTTGGTTGGATAATTTACAGGCGCAGTGTATCTGTTTAATCGCGCCAATTTGACAGGAAGATGTGATTAATAAGGTTTCAAATTTCGTTTCGTGGAATACGGAATAAACAAGAGCCTGCGCGATTACACAGGCTCAAACTTAGACTCGGCTATAAACTTCGGTTCTCGCTTGAAGCTAGGTTCAGCGACTACATGCGAGCAAGCTGTACTTTTCTGTCTTTATTCACCACGCAGAAGTTGCCGCGCTTAGTGCGACACTTAGAGCATCGTTCGCATTCAACAGGGCTTCTATCCCCTTCCTTCCAACGCTTAACTAAATGCGGTTCAGAAAGCAGCGGTCTTGAAAGAGCGAAGTATTCAATACCTGTGTTGTTTGCAATCGCTTCGATAGCATCAAAATCCGTCAATCCACCCACAGTGATCACCGGAATATTAACGTCTTGGCTGATCGCGTGACCATACTCATGGAAGTAGCCTTCAGCTTGAATGGTAAAGCCATCGTGCGACTCGCCAATCATAGTGTCTGCTTTACCATGAATATTACCTGACAGGACAATGCCATCCACGCCCACTTGTTCAAGCTTTTTACAGACAATACGTGTTTCCTCAAAGGTGACACCACCTTCAAAAAACTCCGATGCAGTGAGTTTAACTAAGATAGGGAAATCATCACCCACCAGCTTACGCGTCGCGATATAGATCTCTAACAAGAATCTCATGCGGTTTTCTAAGTTACCGCCGTACTCATCTTCACGTTGGTTGTAGTAAGGGCTTAAGAACTGATTAATCAGGTAAGTGTGAGCAGCATGAATTTCAACGCCATCAAAACCTGATTTTTGTGCTCTCAATGACGCTTGAGCAAAGGCATCAACAATGTAATCAATTTCGTCTTTGGTCATCGCTTTACCCAGTGTTTGAGTCCCTTTTTCAGGAACTTCACTTGGTGCAAAGATCACTCGTTCGCCAAGATCATGCGTGGTCTTTGTGCCACCGTATGCCAATTGCATGACGATTTTAGAGTCGTTGTCATGAACCAATTGAGTGAGCTTTTGATACTCTGCAATGAATGAGTCGTTATACATACCAATCATGCCCGCATTTGGCTTTTCTTCTTCAACGATGTTCGCGTAACCCGTTACGATCAGGCCGACTTCACCTTGAGCCAACTCTTCATAGATAGCGTACAGTTTATCTGTCATATGCCCATCTTCGGTGGCCATATTTTCCCACGTTGCACTTCTCATGAAGCGGTTCTTCAATGTCATGCTGCAGATGCGTGTTTCTGTAAACAAAGTGCTCAAGTCTTATCCTCATTAAATCTTTATGATGTTTGGCCATTATAAAAGACAAAAGAGAACCACTTCTTTTTCACAAAGTGACTCTCTTTTGTCCATTACTGAATGGGCGTTGATTTATGCGGATAGTACAGAGAATAAGACGAGGAAAACTTAATCTAGATTAAGAGAGCAGTACTCTCACATTAGAAAAAGGAAGAAAGAGATAAAAAAGATTGGGAAATAGAATAAAAGAAAGTCGCTCAGTTTTAACAAGCGACTTTGTTCAATTTAATCCGGACTAAGTGAATGGTTCTTACGAGAGACGTCCACCTGCGGATTGCTAACAGCTATTTAAACTCATAGGTGTAAGACGCACCAACACTGTTATTTTCACCAAAATCGTCCTCAGCAAAAATAGTGAAGACGTTGAATGATTGAGCATCACTCAACTTGTAGCTAGCACCGACACCTGCCCAATACCCTGAATAATCGTCAGAACCCATTGAACCACCACCAAAGCCCATGATAGACCATTCATCGGTTATCGTTTTTAAGCCAAACGCTCCGATATAGCCACCATGTGTCGAGCTCGGCATCAATACATAATCAGAACCCACATTCTCACCATCGAATACGGCTACTTCACCATCGTTGTAGCTGTAACCAGCCATTGGGAAGATTTGCCAACCGAACGGCTCAATATCGAAATAGCTCAGTGGTATAAATGTGCCAATACTGTAGTTGTTCTTATAAGCATCGTTATCATATTCAGAACGGCTAAAGTTGAAATTCACGATACCCATCGGCAACAGCCATGAACCGCCTAATCGCCACTCTTCGCCGTCCGCATTGACACGAGCGTTGATCATTCGCGCTTCATCCAGCCCAATAGAGCCCGAAAACTTAAGCTCTTCGTTATAAGCAACGCCAGCTTTGGTTACAATCTTAGTCGGGTCGTCAGGGTGCTTCTCTTCAGCAAAAGCCCCCATCGACCCGAGCGTTGCCGCAGCAACAAATAATAGAGTACGTAATGTCATTAGAAGGTCGCACTAAGGCCAACAAAGTGGATACGGCCATCGAAAGAACCATTGAGCAAGTTGCGCCCTTTAGGTCCATCACGATTCATCTCAACCGAACCTAAGTCCGCGTATTCGTAGAACACATCGATCAAGATATCATCCCAATACGTTGAAGCACCTACCGAGTAGCGATACTGTTCGCCTACAGGGAGATCAACCCACTGCATTGAAGGATCGTCTTGTGGAGAGGTTTCGTAAGAGAAGCCCGCCTTTAAACGCCAGTCA
The DNA here is from genome assembly GCF_000153005.1 of Vibrio sp. MED222. Taxonomy (NCBI): domain Bacteria; kingdom Pseudomonadati; phylum Pseudomonadota; class Gammaproteobacteria; order Vibrionales; family Vibrionaceae; genus Vibrio; species Vibrio sp. MED222. The sequence goes on from NZ_CH902606.1 coordinate 679,290, forward strand.
GAGTTCAGCTGGTAGTCAGCACCAACAGCAAATTTCCAAACATCATCCCAGTCACGTTGTAGAGTTTGACTAATTGGGAAGTCCCCATTTTCGTTGGTACCTAGATCCAAAACAGTATTGTCCCATTGGCTCCAACGATGAAACTGGATGCTTGCCAATAAATCTAATTGAGAATTCAATGCATAGCTTGCACTGACATCAACGAGTTCAGGTACATCAATACCAGTATTCAATGAACGTTTACCGCCAGTAAAGACATTCACATCATTGTTAAATTCGTGCTCTAGTTTCGAGCGGTAACTCGCACCCAATTTTAACTTCTCTGTTGGAGTGTACATAACACCAAGGTTATAACCATAAGCCCAGTCAGTATCTTGCTTGGCTATAAAAAGAGAAGATGACTGTTGTAATGCAGCCCAACTCAATTGAATACCTGCGCCAACAGACCATTGGTCATTCAGCTTATAACTCAGTGATGGATTCACTTGCATTGCGGTCAGAGTAATTTCTTCTAGAAGGGCAGCACCTGCCCAATCGCTACCGTAATCAAGGCTTGAGCCACCAACAGCGCCAAGTGCGATACCAAGGTGCAGTTGGTCTGTTACTTGATGCGCGTGGAAAGCACCAAATGAAGGCAACACTGAATGGCCTTTACCATCACCGCTAGAGTCTTGGTTGTCTTGATATTTCATCTCAAGGTCAAACGCCATGGTATTGATAGTCGTTTTGCTTTCGCCCATGTGAGACATGGTTGCTGGGTTGGTCCACATCGCAGCAGCTGAACGAGAGTAAACACCGTCACCTGCGCCAGTTGTACCGGCATTGGCGACGACAGCTTCTTGTAAAAATAGACCACTTGCGAAAGCATTTAAACTTGTAAAAATTGCGGTGGCAGCTAGCGAGTAAGTAAAAGTTTTGTTCATCAGATTGCTCATTTAGCCTTAGACATTAAATTGATCTAAGGTTACCGCAAAGCCCTATAAACAATGGGAATACCCGTTATTACTTTACAAGCGCTATTTGAACCTTCTAGCGGCGTATGGACGCGCCTTGTCTCGATGAATTTCACGTTGAGCAGCAATTGCTCTGTTCTTACCTACCCCTACCTTTATTTGATACCAAGTCTCGTAAAATAAGGCGAACCCAGGACTGGACCACCAAGTCTTGTTGTAGAGTTTCTTATTAGCAGCGACAACATCTGGCGACCGATTCGCGCACTCAAGTGCCAACGCATAGGCTTCAGCGTAAGGGTCTTCAGCGATTTTAGTCACCAATCCATATTCTTTCGCGGTTTCACAGTCGATCACTTTGGCCGTCATTGCCATTTCTAAGGTGTGATCTTTACGCATCAGCTCGCGAAATGCGATGGCGCCTCCCATGTCAGGAATCAGCCCCCACTTCGCTTCCAATATCGAGAAGTTCGCGTCTGGGCTAGCGATTCTAAAATCACCACCACTGGCTAATTGAAGCCCACCTCCCCAACAACGCCCGTGAATCGCAAAAATGACAGGGCAAGGGATCTCTCGCCAACCAATAGAAAAATACTGAGCCGCATTTGGCAACGTCGGCAACCATTTGAACAAAAGCTTCATCGCTCCAACTTTACTGTTCAATAACGATTTAACATCGAGCCCTGAACAAAAATCCGTACCATTACCTTTCACTATCACAGCGCGAATCTCGTTATTCTTTTTGAGTTCTCTGATCATATTATTGACGCCTTCAAACATCGCCATATCAATAGCGTTGAGCTTATCGGGTCTATTCAGCACAACGGTGGCAATTTGGTTTTCATCAATGGAACAAGTGATACGATCGAGGTTTGGCATGGTGGCTACCTTATAAGTGGTCAGACCTTTAGGTTATACATTTTATTAACATATGCCAAACTTGCACATTAAGAAGCGAGACCTGTGTTGCTTAACACCTCCCCCTTACACAAACGACATCAATAAAAAAGCAGTGATGGTTCGCTCCATTCACTGCTTTTCATTCGTAGCTTTTATTGCGAATCGCTTTGATTGCCAGTAGTTTTGAATACCAGTAGCTTTGATAATCAAGGGCTCTCTGTTTTGACAGAACCTATGTTCTTCGAGATTTCAGTAACAAGAAGATGAAATAACTGCCACCAATAATTGAAACTAACGTCCCTGCGGCAAGCTGCGCTGGGAACACCACCACTTGCCCTAACCAGTCTGCAAATAGCATCAATGCTGCACCAATCAAAAACGACAAGATGATCTGCTCTCGAACCAAACGAGCGCCCACCATTGCTGCGATATGCGGAGCTAACAAGCCGACAAACGCGACTGGTCCCATGGTGGTTGTCACGACCGAACATAAGATCGCAACAATACACAACAGTGCCACGTAGGCGATACTGATATTCAGCCCTCTGGCACTCGCGAACTGTCGGCCAGTCGCAATTAAGGTCACCCAACGGCTCAATAGCAAAGCAGCCCCGATAGAAGCCGTTATCACCATGGTCATAATCATTGCCGACTCAGGTTCAACACGATAGGTAGAGCCTGCCAACCAAGCCAATAAAGTGTATTTCCCCTCACCCACTCGCGTTAAAGAGAATTGCACCAAAGCTTCCAAAACTGCGGTTAATGAGATACCTGTGAGAATCAAGATCGAAGGTGCAAACTGATGCTTCTTGCCAAGGAATAGCAATAAACACAGTGCAATCGCGCTGCCTAAGAAAGCAATCCAAGGGCTCAATGAGTGAATCGAATAACCCATAAATAGGCTACTGAAAATCAACGCCAGAACAGCGCCCGCCGACACACCAAGAATGTCCGGGCTTGCAAGCGGATTGTAGACTAACCTTTGTAAAATCACGCCCGCCACCGCCAAACCGCCACCAGCGAATATCGCCGTTAATATTCTCGGCCAACGAATCGACCATTCAAATGCGTCTGGGATAACAAAATAGCCCATATCAGAAGAAGGCTGTGAGAGCGTACTCAACGCCAACAGCCCAAAAATCATTGTGCCTAACAAGAAGTAAGCCAAAGGTGAAATAAACTTTGGGCCTTTAGGCATCGAGAAAAACAGCTGATCTTGAGCCGATAATTGCTTTCTCGCAATTATGATCAACGCTGGAGCGCCAATCACCGCGGTTGCCGTTCCTGTTGGAATCATATCCAAAGACCATTGCGCCAAGAAAATCGCCAAGCTGTCGGTCACACAAAGCAGTAGCGCACCTAATACACAGCTTGCGACGAGTTCAGATTTGGCCTTTAGAAAACCTAAATGCCTCGCAATGTTCGGAGCTATCAAACCAATAAAGCTGATCACGCCCACTGAGGTAATCGACACTGAGACCAACCAAACGCCAATTGCCATTAGCACAAAGAATGTTGCGCCAATATTGAGCCCGCGTGCTGCTGCCCCTTCAGTGCCAATCGAAAGCAAAGTCAGGACTCTTGGCGCCAATAAGAAGATGGCAAAGATCGGAAGTAGCTTAGGCATCAGCCAAATTACTTGTTCCCAACCGTTCTGTCCTAGATCACCCGCTCCCCATACAAACAAGTTCTGGGCGTACTGGTCATTGAGCAAAATAATCGCAGTCGCAAATGCGCCTAACAGTAAGTTAACTGCCATGCCCGACAAAACAATTGGCAAGCCGCTCATGTTTTTGATTCCGACAATCGAAACAATCAGCCCCATCGCCAGCAGTGCACCGATCAGAGCGAACCAAACTGAATACTGAGCGACCAACATCGGCGCAACCACATTCAGAATAACCAAACCAAGCCACGCCCCTGACGACGTACCTAAAGTAAGCGGCGACATCATTCGGTTCTGCGTCAGTTGTTGAAACAGGCTACCTATGGTGCCGAGTGTTCCACCAACCAAAATCGCCATGACCAAGCGAGGCAAGTTGACATAGATTAACGCCATCAACTCGAATGAATCATCAACCATTGAGTTGAATGTCACGCTGTCACTGATCAGTGAAACTTGCTGGAGCAGCTCACCGATAGGGCCAAATTCAGATTGCCCTAACCATAAATGAACAAGGGAAGCGAAAAACAGCGCTGCCCCCATCACCAAACCACTGGATTTCATTACTGCTCCGCTAACGTCAACAGCGATTGCGCCATAGCTTCTGCGTTATACAAAATCGACATTGCACCACCGTAACTCCAACTTGCCGCTACTGGACTAAATTGACCGTTACGAACAAAAGGCATGCTCTTCCAAACCGGGGATCGGTCTAACTTTTCTTGATATGGAAAAGGTTCAAAGTAAAGCGCAATGCCCTTCTTTACGTTCTTAAGCTCTGTCATTCGTTTTTGACTGATGCCCCACTGACTCGCAGGAAGATCCATCGCATTTTCAAAACCTAACTGTTCAAGCGCATATTGCGGAATCGAATTATCGCCGTAGATAAACACCGATGTGGTACTCGCAAAACGGAAAGAAGTAACTTTTGGCTTGTCACCCGGATACGCTTTGTCTAACTCAGCTTTTAGAACAGCGATACGTTCATCCATCACTGCCAATTTGTTGTTCGCTTGTTCTTCATTGCCAAGCAATTTACCTATCTTCTTGAAGTTCTCTATAGCAGCCGCTGCATTGTTGTGTTGTTCACTGTACGTTTGGTAGTAAAGTACGGGCGCAATTTCCGAGAGTCGATCCTGAAGATCTTTCTGAGGCGAAGCGATAAGAATCACATCAGGGTTTAGCTTCTTCAAAGCAGAAAAATTAGGCTCAGTTCGAGTGCCAATGTCCGCCACGCCTTCTGGAATGGCAGGCTGAACAACCCAGTCGGTATAACCAGCAATATCAGGTACTGCTACTGGTGTTACACCGAGTTCAATCACTTGTTCGGCTATGTCCCAGTTCAGCGCCGCCACTCTAACAGGCTGAGCTTCAAGGGTTTTAACGCCCTCGCTGTCTTCAACTTGGTAATCGGCCATCGCATTAAACGATAAAGCGCTCGCTAATACGGATACCGCCAGCTTTATATGCAAGCTCTTTATTTTAGAAACATGGGAAGCGATTCGTTGTAAATTCATATTGTTGCCTACTCAATCTAAATTCTATATTTATTCAAACGACAAAAGCAGCCCAGTAATGGCTGCTTTAAATTGATAACCCTAACTTAGTTAGAATTCGTAATTAACATTAAATTCTACAGTTTGCTCTTGACCGTACCAGCAATAGCTCTCATTCCAACAAGTGTAATACTCTTCATTGAATATGTTATTTGCAACGACATTAGCTGTTGCGTTCTTAAGCGAGCTGTTAACCTCTCCTAAGTCATAACCTAGAGACAAATCAACTAAAGTATATGATGGTACTTGGCCTTTATTTTTGTCTGACGTATCGTTTAGAACAGTTTCTCCCACATAACGCACGCCACCGCCGACTCTAAGGCCACTCATTGTACCACTACGTACAAAGTAGTTAGCCCAAACATTTGCAGTATGATCTGGTACAAATACTGGTGTTTGTCCGATATTTGACGCATTTCTATCTTCCGTAATTTCCATATCGGTGTATGTGTAGTTCGCCAACACATCCAAGTTTTCAGTGACTTGTGCTCGTCCTTCCAACTCAATACCTTGTGAGCGAATCTCGCCAACTGAAGTCCATGGTGAAGCGCCATCAGGACGAACTCCAACATTTTTCTTATTCACTTGGAACAGAGCCATCGAACCTGAAATCATATTCTCATATGAGTCATACTTAAGACCAAACTCGACTTGTTCACCGGTTTCAGGATCTAAGTTATTACCGTTAGTATCTAACTTTACACTCGGTTCAAAACTGGTAGCAAAGTTAGCAAATGGAGATAAACCATTATCAAATTTGTACAAAGCGCCTAAGCGGTATGAGAAGTTTGTATCATCAGTATCCGTTTTGCTTGGTGCACCACCCAATACTGATACTTTTGTCGTTGTTTCGACTTTGTCAAAACGACCACCAGCAATGAACACCCAATTATCAATCAACATCTGATCTTGGAAATAGAATCCAAGCTGACTCACTTCAATGTCGTTATTTTGATAATACGTTTTTGTAAAATCATTCGGATTCAGCTTATTGTTATTTGGATTGTAAAGGTTGATGCTATCAACACCTGCGAAAGCGTCGTAGGCTACATCACCCTCTGTGTTTCGATAATCCACACCAAAAAGTAAATAGTGATCCAATGAGCCAGTCGACACTAAGCCCGATAGTTGGTTATCAACACTAATACCCGTAGAACTTTCATCGGTGCTATATGCCGAACGAGCTAATGAGCCAGTTGAAGCATCAAAATTGCCACTGCTAGTACTTTCTTGATAAAAGTCAGTTTTCATATAACGGAAATTCTGAAGAAATGCCCAATTTGAGTTGAAATCATGGTTAAACTTATAACCAGTAATAAAGAAATCACGTTTGATGGTGTTGTAATTAACATCCCCGGCAAATGTCGAAGGTGATACTTTTCCTGATTCAATCGCCGCTAATGGGAGTGTCACGTTCTGACCTAATGCAGGGTCATTCTGATAATAAAGATTGAAGTTAATAAAGGTTTTATCAGACACATACCAATCGATTGATGGCGCAATCACATAGCGCTCTTCCTCAACACCGTCTACTTGCGTATCTTTCTTACGACCCAGAGCAACCAAGCGATAAGCAACGTTGTCACTCAAAGCACCCGTTGTATCCATTGAAGCTTCAACTAAGTTATCTAAACCCGTTGCTAAGCCAATTTTCGTAGACTCTTCGAACTTAGGCGCTTTTGCAATGATATTAACCATGCCTCCTGGTGGCATTGATCCGTAAAGAACCGATGTTGGACCTTTAAATATTTCCAAACGCTCCATCGCAATAGGATCAATCTGAGGTTGTACGTTCCATCCAGGAAGGATTGGCAACATCATTCCGTCATAATAGTTATTCGTAGAGTCAAAACCGCGAATTTTAACCCAATCACTAAGAACCACTGCACCACCTTTATTCTCGGTTGATACACCTGGTGCATAGCGAAGAGCTTGCATTACAGACTTAACACCACGTTGTTCCATCTGTTCGCTTTCGATAACGTTAAGTGTTTGCGGCGTTTCTTCTGGTGCTAAAACGGTTTTCGTTGCTGTATTACGGTAGGCTTTACCCATAACAGTAATAGTTTCTACATTCGAATCTGCCGAAGTAGCGGTATCTTCCGCGAATGCTTGCGCTGAAAACGCAGTCAGCAACGCGACTGCCAATGATGAATACTTAAAACGAGTGTGAGTGGTCATGATTCCCTCGGTACCAATGCTTAATTGTAAATAGTAATAAATCTCATTTGCATTGTATGTATCTAGAGGTAGGATAATTAACAATTTGGTGCAAGTTCAAAAAGAACTTGGCCTATTTTGAGTAAAACTAGGTCAATTGCTGATTAAACACACAATTGATCTAGTAACATTTGACCTAGTAGCGTTTGACCTTGTAGCCTTTGACCTTGTAACACAAAGGCTTTTGAGAAGGGGGGAGAAAGTCGGAGAGCTGAAATATGACTACGATTTAATAATAGGAACCCAGTACTCCATTTCCGCATCAGAAGCATGAGCTTGATAACCAAATGGGTACATCTCAAGTTCATAACCATCAACGCCACGATAACCTGAATTTGGAAGCCAATTAAGCACAAACCAACTTAGAGTATGGGGTAGATGCTCTATAGGACCACGGTGCTTCACTACAGCATAGGTTTGCTTCGGAATCGTCAGCACCTCTAACTTATCAGAGATAATACTAGGCAGTTGCGGGATAGAGATCTCGTCATGAAGCTCAACGCCCGCCCAATAGTAAATATTGGTTCCGTCAAAACAAGACTGAGTCAGGTCAACAACGCCAATAAACTGGAGCATGTTGGCGTCAGGGATTTCAACCTCACCTTCTAAACGTGACCATAGCTGAGGGACTTTCTGCGCGAAGTCTTGCGTGAGTGAAAACAAGCCACTGATTTCTGATGTCATTCCTTTCACTAAGAAAGACTCTCTTTCATCAATGCGTACTTCCACAAAGCTTAACGCCCTATTTTCTGAATTACTCGCCGTTTCAGATACTTGTATCGGCTTTTTTAACCCTACTCTTTTGCCTGCTTTTCTATACTGACTTGGGCTTACCCCAAACATTTGCTTAAACGAACGGCTAAAGCTTATTTCTGAATTGAATCCGAGACCAAGCGCAATATCGATAACACGATCTTTTCCATCAAGCAGCTCTTCGGCAGCCTGACTTAACTTTAGCTCTCTCACATAGTTCGCCACGGTAAGCCCGGTTTCGGCTTGAAACACTCTTTGCAGCTGCCAACGAGACCAACAGCTTTGCGTCGCTAAATCTTCTAGCGATAACGCAGAGCTAAGATTCGCATGGATATAAGCCAGAACGCGGCTGATACGGTCAAATGCAGGTGTGTTCATATTCAAGCTTTCATCTTCTCTATTTTTGACTAGGGCGTGTTGGGTTCAACAATACTTTTATCACTTAAAGTGGCTTTTATCACTGAAAAAAGGACAGCCCATCCAAACTTTATAAATCTCAAAAACGTAAAAAGCACCGAGTAGATGCTCCATTTTGTATGGTTATCCTCGACTATGTTCGTTATGATAACGCAACTGATTCTCATTTATTGATTTAAGATGCTTCCCCAACTGCACAATATTATCACTCGTCGGAAAGCCCCGTCCCTACATCAAAAAATCTTCGCTTACTCAAAACAAGTGACCCCTTATTTAAGCGGAAGCTTTGGTGCACTTAATAACAAGAGCATTGCGGTAACAAATGAGAATAGCCATAAAGAGCTCAAACGAGTTTACGATGGTCTTTCGCAAAGCCACCCAGAAGCAGGCAAAGCGTATTGGTTAACACGAACCTGGGATCTCGTGTGTTGGCAGCCTATCTATGTGACTTTCATTTCTATCTATGGGCTTCATTCATTGCCCGACATCAAGAATATCGGTCAATTTAGATACAAAGAGTTCATTACTGGCTACCGCTTCTTTAATGGTGATCATCAACATGGCTCACCAGAAGAGCTGATTCCCGATGCTGGTGAAGCCATTCTTGCACTGACTGAGTTTTATCGAAGCCAGATCAGTGAATGGACACGTATTCGCCCAGGATTTACCAATCATTTATTGGCCGATCTATTGTTAGGCAGTTTGATAAAACTTCAGCAACACGAACCAAGCCTGACCAACGATTACATTACTGCGCAAGCTAAACTTTGGCTAGAAGCATGCCAGTTGTCTGAAAATCATTTAGACAGCCTTAAAGTGGATTCTAGTTCGGGGATGTTAAAACTGATCAGAATCAGCTGCTGCCTGGTTTATAAGTGCGATTCAAGAAAGTACTGTGATAATTGCCCTAGGCATCCAGACAACAAAAAAATCGCTTAGTCACGCCATTTATTAAAGTTCAATACGACGAGCCTTCTCCATTGAGCTTCGCTACTGACCTAATTACAGGACTGACATGTTTCAGCTTTCAAACATCAAAGTTATTCGTGATGAACGAACCATTCTCTCAATCGAAGACCTCGCGATTCCGACCAATGAACTGACAGTCGTTCTTGGCCATAATGGTTCGGGTAAATCTACACTCGTTAATTTGCTCTCTGGGCAGATGTCGCCGGATCACGGCAGCGTGGAACTAGACGGCACTTCCCTCTCTTCATTCAAAAGCAAAGATTTAGCGAAAAAAATTGCTTATTTACCGCAAAAGCTCCCCGCTTCTGCTGGCTTAACCGTAGAAGAGTTGGTTCGTTTAGGACGTTTCCCATGGAGAGGCGCGCTAGGCCGTTGGAATTCAGAAGATAAGTCGATTATCCAACAGGCGATGGAAAGAACCGGTGTCACTGAATTCTCGCAAGCCTTGGCGGATGATTTATCTGGAGGAGAACGTCAACGCGCGTGGGTATCGATGTTGTTGGCTCAACAATCACCAGTACTAATCCTTGATGAACCAACTTCGGCACTGGATGTGCATCATCAGTTTCAGCTTATGGGTTTACTGTCTGAACTCAACAAAACGGAAAATGTTGGGGTGATCGTCATTTTGCACGATTTGAACTTAGCACTGCGTTACGCGACACACATCGTTGCACTGAAAAAAGGTCAGATTGCTTTTGAAGGCAGTGCGGATAAGTTACTTGATGAACAAGCGCTATCAGCTTTGTATGAGTCTTCGATTCGACTGATCGATCATCCAGTTCCAGCTAAGACAGCAGCAAGCGAGAAGGTTGCAGTCGTCTGTGAATAGTTCGGGCATTTCAGCTTAAGTCTAAGCTCTAAGCTCTAAGCTCTAAGCTCTAAGCTCTAAGCTCTAAGCATAAAGAAGGCCATTGAAGTCTCAGAACTTTAATGGCCTTTTCGTTTTTCACTCGCTAGCTAAATAATTAACTAATTAACTAGCTCAGCTGCGACTCTCTCGCTTCTTGACTACTGAAACCACGCAAAATATTAATCAGAGTAATAATAGTGAACAACATGATGACAAGCGATAAATGCCACGCTTCTCCTAGCCCTAATTGAACTAGCCCCATACTCACCATTGAAGACACCACCATCTGCCCGCCGCCAGACATCGCAGCAGCCGCGCCAGCGTTCTTCTTATAAGGCAACATCACCAACGCCTGAGCACAAGGCAATGCAATACCATTGCCAAGAATCATCAAGAACTGGCCAAGCATGAGATACAAAGGCTCAAGTGGGCAAAAGAAAAGCCACAACGCCGCAGAGATATGCAATACAGGGGTACATAACAGAGTTTTCTTGTTGCCCAACATGGGGCGAATACGGTTACATAAACTTGTTCCACCCAGCATGCCTAAAGCAGGAATCACCGCCCACATCGCGTATTCATCAGACGTCATACCAATCTGATTTTGCATAATAAATGGCATCACTGATACGGTAGTGATCATCAAACTAAAGTTAAGCCAGCCAATACTCGCAAAACTCATAAAATAGCGAGAAGTTAGCAACTCTTTGTATTGAGAAACCATTTTCTTTGCCGAAGGAATAGCGGAGATCTGAGTGACGGTTTCCTTAAACTTGAACGCCAAAACCACCCAAGCTAATGAGACATAGCCAAGTAGCGAGATGAACACCATGCTCCAGCCAAAATGGAAGTTAATAAAGCCGCCGATTACGGGCGCAATCAAAGGTGTAATAGACGCGACCATCGCAATGTAGGACATAGCTAAAGGTAAATCTGCCCCACTGAATCTATCCCGCGTGGAAGCACGAGCAAGTACAGCGCAACAACCCGTTCCTAAGCCTTGCAGAAAACGCCCCATCACCATGCTAGTAAATGAATGGCTAAAGAAGATGATCATTAATAGTCCCAGCATGGCGATTAATAATCCGCTCAGCAGTACTTTCTTGCGCCCTAGAGCATCGGAAATTGGACCATAAATAAACTGAGAAGGTCCAAAACCTAACAAATAGACACTCACCAGAAGCTGAGCTTGCTCTAGCGAAACATCAAAGTCTTTCGCGATCCAAGGTAATGATGGAAATACCAGCCCCATACTGAGTTGGCCGATGCTGATGACCAAACACGCAAGTAGGATCGATTTAAAGTCAAATCGACGACTCATGATGTAAAGTATCCAACATAACAGCTGTTTTGAGATCGGGTGGTTTGAGAATAGATAGCTTGGGTATCAACCTGACAACATACAGACAGAGAAAACAGCGAAGATGTTGCAAGGGTAGTATTCATTATGCTCCGAAGGAATCGAATAGAGAATGGCAGGCTAAACATACGTGAGCTTGCTTACTCATACAACACTGGTTGAACTAAATAAATGAATAGTCACTTTTCAGTAACCCAACCTTTGCACCTGTCGACCACAAGCTAAACTAATACCACGTCATGAAAACAAAGGACTCCCATGAACAATCATCATCGTATTCTTTCCTATGCTTTGGCACTCATCGCATCAAGTCCAATATCCTCTGCTTTTGCATGGCAAGTAGAGAAAATCACAGACGGCCTTGAGGTTCCATGGGGGCTCGCTTATGTCGATGACAGTACTATGCTTCTCACAGAAAAAGCAGGCGTCATTAAACAGGTTGATTTAAAGACGGGTGAGCAAAGCACACTGTTCAGGCTGCCCAATGTTTGGGCGAAAGGCCAAGGTGGTCTGTTGGATATCGCGCTCTCCCCTTTTGAAAACGAAAAGTTCTACGTCACTTACAGTAAAGACGTCGATGGTGAAGGAGTAACGTCACTGGCTTCTGCTAATTACAGCAATAATGAAGTTACCAATTGGACAGACGTGTTTGTATCTAAATCCAGAACGGACACCGGACGTCACTTTGGCAGCCGTATCACCTTTGATGATAGCCACCTGTATTTTTCAATCGGCGACCGTGGTGATCGAGACAACGGCCAAGGCACCATGACTCACGCCGGATCAATATTACGATTGAATGCTGATGGAAGCACACCAAGCGATAACCCGTTCTCGGATAACAGCAAGGTACTCAATGAGATTTGGAGCTATGGCCATCGTAATCCACAAGGCTTGTATTACGACTTCCCGACCCAGAAGCTGTGGTCGATTGAACACGGCCCGCGCGGTGGTGACGAAATCAACTTAATAAAAGCAGGTGCCAACTACGGGTGGCCTGTCACATCACACGGAAAAGAGTATTGGGGCCCAATTAGCGTAGGCGAGTCTGAAACTAAAGATGGCATTGAAGCGCCTAAAAAAGTCTACGTTCCTTCAATCGCTCCGGGGAGCTTGATTGTTTACCAAGGGGATAAATACCCAGAGTTAAAAGGAAAGCTGCTGGCTGGCGCACTTAAGCTTACCCACATCAATATTGTGACAGTCAATGGACAAGGTGATGCAATCAAGGAAGAACGTATTTTAGAAGATTTAGGCGAGAGGATAAGAGACATTGAAACTTCACCAAGCGGCGACATCTTTTTCAGTACCGATAATGGCAACCTGTATCGCTTGAAAAAGTAGTCAAAACCTCGTTCCAATAGAAACATGATACTTACCGTGAGATTTATAAATATAAGCCGTTAAAATTAGGTTCAGGCACCAATTAGCGGCTTAATAATTTGGAAAATAAATGTGCCAAAACAGTGCAATTACTCCAAATTCGTCATCAATTTCGACCACCTTTTTCACAAAAACTACAACAAATCACCATACAACTGTAACTCCATGATATTTAAGGAATGCAAAGTTTGACTACCCCCAAGTTTCTGCAACCTTTCACTATGGATTCGATTGACTATCCCCTAATTTGATTTAGACTTCATCTCGGCTAGAAAGAAAGTTCTTTGTATATAAACATTTCGTTGGATTACTAGTAACCCCGTTGTGTTGTACGCAATAGCAATAAACTTTTCCGCGCTATCAGTGCCACAATTGGCTCAAAATAAAAATTTAATTTTAGGATATCATCATGTCTAACACAGTTACTGGTAAAGTAAAATGGTTCAACGAAACTAAAGGCTTCGGCTTCATCGAGCAAGAAAACGGCCCAGACGTATTTGCACACTTCTCTGCAATCACAGGCGACGGTTTCAAAACTCTTGCTGAAGGCCAACAAGTTGAGTTCACTGTATCTCAAGGTCAAAAAGGCCCACAAGCTGACAGCATCAAAGTACTTTAATTTAGTATTTTAAAGCTTTCTAAAAATAGCCAGCCTCTGCTGGCTATTTTTTTACCCGCTATTCAGAGATTTAAGGTAACATCCCCCCACTATTTCTATCTAAGACACCCTATCAATGGCTCTCAAACCAACAATCTATAAGTTTCGTATTTCTTTAACCGATATGAATCGCGACTATTACGACTCTTTTAATCTAACGGTTGCACAACACCCTTCTGAAACAGAACAGCGCATGATGGCTCGTATCATTGCTTTCTGTATCAATGCATCTCCTGAACTTGAATTCACTAAAGGGTTGTCTAGCATTGAAGAACCCGATTTATGGCAGAAGTCGTTAGATGACCAAATCTTAGAGTGGATTGATGTTGGTGAACCCGATCCAGAACGCGTTAAAAAAGCGACTCGCCTATCTAAGTCTGTGAGCGTGTTTAGCTTCAACACTAAATCGAATGTTTGGTGGGAACAGAACAAAGGTAAATTCGGTTACCTGAAAGCTCAGATCGTTCGCCTAGACAACGATGGTATTGAACAACTAGCAGCGATGACACAACGTACGATGGATCTTTCAGTGATGCTGTCGGGTAACTCTGCGTTCGTAAACAGCGACACTCAATCGGCAGAAGTAACGTGGGAAGAGCTACAGAGTAATGACTGAGATCCAAACTCAGACTGAACCTCAGCGCCAAACTAAGCTCGAAGCGTGTCTGCAGCTCGCAGGTCTCGATTCAGTCAAAGCGCTGACGACTGGCTATGAAAAAGAGTTAAAGTCATTTATTGATGAAAACCATGCTCTATTTAGACACGCTTGCGAGAACAAGCCGGACAACTCTGCACGTCAGACGTTGCTTGGCTTGTTAACCAAGGTACATATCGATGCAAGCTATCGCTTTGAAAGCAATAAAGAAGCGAATGAGGCAATGCAAAATGTATTCGATACTACAGTGGGCACTGAGCACAGCGACAAGTTTCAAAATTCTAACGCTCAGCAGTTAAAGTTAATCACTCATTTGTGGTTGTTCATTCAAGGACGACTAGGAATGGATTACAGCCTTGCTAATGATCATGCCGCTGTAGCCGCTACTCTGTTGTCTCGCATATCGAGAAGCAGTGATGATGAGATTCGCATAGAGTTTATGGCCAGTTTTTATGATGGTTTAAACCTCTATCAAGCTGAGAATAAGCCGTCCGGTTTTGTTCACCACTTTAAGCGTTTGTTTAATCTTTCTTAAGCATTCCCACCAGCGACTGACTCTAGATACGCTCTATATTTTTATAGAGCGCACTTATTCTGCTTAGCCGCCAGAGATTCCCTATTACACTCGTTCCTCGCTTTAGAGAATGACGACATTCTCAGTCATTGCAGTTTACTTCATTGCAAGCACAAAAAAGCCCCCACAAGATACCGCGCTTCAGCACTGTTGTTTATCCGATTGCAACCCAAAAACCATACGTTAGAGACGAACAAAGTCTTGTTGTGATAATGATACTTCTCATAACACGACGAATTAAAGCTACGTATATGGCAAGGTTACTTTACAACTATAACTTATCAATTTATTCAAAAAGTGCATATTTTTCAGATAATTATTCTCAAATGGAAATATCAGTTATGTGACGAGCAGAAGCATTTTCTCTTGTGATGGTAAGTACACTGATTTTTATAAAATGATAATAAAAAACCTGCAAATACAACTAACGTTAACTTTAAATTATCTTGTTTTATAAGCGGAGAATTAAAATGAAAATATGGTCTGTATCCTTTCTTGCAACTGCAGTAGCTGTCGCTCTAAGCAGTAATGCGATAGCTTGTACTGGGCTTATTGTTGGTAAAGAAGCGTCGAGCGACGGTAGCATTATGATTGCTCGTAATGAAGATTTTAGCGTTAACAACTGGAACAAATACCTAAAGTATCGACCTGCGCAAGATAACCAAGAAGGTGACTGGCAGTTAGGTAACGGGTTAATTGTTCCGATGCCAAAGCACTTCTTTGCTTACTCTGCGATACCAGACTGGGATGCGGATACCGTTAATCGCGACGGAAAGTTTTATGAAGAACGTGGGATTAATGAACACAACGTTGCCATTTCAGCAACAACCAGCGCAGAAATAAACGACAAAGTCGCCAAGGTAGATCCTTTAATCGACAATGGCGTAATCGAAGCCATTATACCTACGTTAATCCTTCCTCAGGCAGAAAACGCAAAACAAGCCGTAGAGTTACTCGGTCATTACATCGAAACCTATGGTGCTGGTGAAGGAAACAGTCTCTATATTGCAGACACCAATGAGGCGTGGTTATTTGAAATTGGTTCAGGTCACCATTGGATTGCTGTAAAAGTGCCAGATGACAGTTACGCCATGATTGCAAATGGCTTACGTGTACATGGTGTGAACTTGGCAAACAAAGAGGTACTGCATTCAAAAGACATATTCGAGTTTGTAGAACAAAACAAACTGCTTGATAACGCAGATGAAAAATCTTTCAATTTTGCAAAAGCATTCGGAGTTATTGGTGATGAGTATAATATCGATCGTGAATGGTTAGGCCAAAAAATACTGACACCTTCGCTGCATCAACAAAGTCGCATGACGCAATACCCTTTGTTTATGAAACCTGATACAAAAATCTCAGTTGAAAATGTG
This sequence comes from Vibrio sp. MED222, assembly GCF_000153005.1. Lineage (NCBI taxonomy): Bacteria > Pseudomonadati > Pseudomonadota > Gammaproteobacteria > Vibrionales > Vibrionaceae > Vibrio > Vibrio sp. MED222. The sequence goes on from NZ_CH902606.1 coordinate 695,577, forward strand.
GCAGAGGTACTTAGCGCGACTTATAAAGACACGGTTTTGGAAGGAAAATCGAAACGACCAATTAGAGTTGAGCGTCAACTAGAGTCGCATATTATTCAGCTTCGCCCTGAGATGCCAGAAGAGCTTCAAGGTATTATTTGGCAAAGCTTCGGCGTGTTACCAGAATCTGTTTTAGTGCCGTTATACTCAACCCTACAAGATTACCCAAAAGCGTACCAAGTAGGCGATGATAACTACAGTGATGATTCAGCTTATTGGCAGTTCCGTAGCCTAACCGCCCTCGCTTCTACAAACCCAGATAAGTATTTACCAGTACTAAAAGCAACTTGGGACAAAGAAGAAACTCAATTATACAAGCAGGTCGCACACTTAGATAAAACGTTAACAGACATGTATAAAGTAGATAAACAAGCGGCTCTGAACATGGCTGCCGACTACTCATACGGACAGCTTAAGCGTACCTTAGATATGGCAACTGAGCTTAGATACAAAATGATTACAGATTTGACTAAAAGCACAGAGAAGAAATACTCAGAGGAAGAGTTTAAGAAAATAGTAAATCTGTAGGCTTATGAAGCAACCAATAAAAACGGAGCATAATGCTCCGTTTTTTTATCTGAATAGGTTTAGTTCTAACGCAGGCCGTGTAAGAACTCATGGCGCGTTGCTGGGTTTGATCTAAAAATACCCCCCAGAGCTGTTGTTGTTGTTTCGCTGGTTGCGTCCATTACACCACGAGATTTCACGCAGTAATGAACCGCATCCATGGTTACAGCAACATCATCCGTTTCTAGCAGCGTTTGTAATGCTACAAGGATTTGCTGCGTCATACGTTCTTGAACTTGAGGACGTTGAGCAAAGAAACGAACGATTCGGTTGATCTTCGAAAGACCAATGATCTTACCTTGAGGAATGTAAGCGACTGCGGTTTTACCATCAATGGTGACTAAGTGATGCTCACATGTGCTGGTGACGGTAATGTCTTTTACACGAACCATTTCACGAACACCCATCTTGTTTTCGATCACGGTGATTTTAGGGAAATTGGCGTAATCCAAACCAGAGAAAATCTCATCCACATACATTTTTGCAATGCGTTGTGGTGTTTCTTCCAGACTGTCATCTGCAAGATCAAGTTCAAGGAGAGTTAGAATCTCACGCATATGGTGTTCGATTCGTTCCTTTTTCTCTTCTCGGCTAACCTGGTTAGGACGCATTGGTGTCTCTAATCCGCGGCTTGCTAGCGCATCTTTAACCAACTTCGCTGATTCGCTAAGACCTGACATTGAACTTCCTCTTTTAATACCCCTTCTGGATGGCAAACAAGGATACTCGGAATTTTGATTAAATACACCCATATTTTAAGGGAGGTCATTATTTACGGGGCTTAAACTATGCTAAAGTGGCTGCAATTTCGTTGGCGAACAACCGTGATTTGATAATTATTGAGTCACCATTGCCAACCACTAAATCAAAATAATAACGACCAAAGGATTTCAATCATGGGCTGTTGCGACGCTCCGGGCTTAATGCCAATTGAAGAAGCACTAGATAAGCTGCTATCACCAATCAAACCAATCCAAACGACTTTATCTCTACCTCTTGCTGAAGCATTAGGTTATGTCCTTGCTGAAGATATTCTTTCCCCTATTTTCGTACCTCCTTTTGATAACTCAGCAATGGATGGCTATGCACTGCGCTTAGCAGACCTAGAGAACGGTAAAGTACTACCATTAGCAGGCAAATCTTTTGCAGGCCAACCGTTCGAAGGTGAATGGCCAAGCAACACCTGTATTCGCATTATGACTGGCGCAAAGATCCCTGAGGGTTGTGACGCCGTAATCATGCAAGAAAATACGGCCGAAACTGAGGCTGGTATTGAGATTCAACAAGACGACATCAAGCTAAACAATAACATTCGCCCTACTGGTGATGACATCAAACAAGGTGATATCGTTCTTAGCCGCGGTGAACGTTTAACACCTCGTGACATTCCAATGATTGCTTCGCTGGGTGTGAGCCACGTGACAGTGTTACAGAAGCCTAAAGTCGCGTTCTTTTCTACCGGCGATGAGCTAAAGCCACTAGGTCAACCGCTTGAAGACGGTCAGATCTACGACAGCAACCGCTACGGCATTAAGCCACTAATTGAAGCGTTTGGTTGTGAAGCTATAGACCTAGGCATCACCCCAGATTGCACTGCAACGCTTAAAGAGACGTTCGAGAAAGCACAGCAAATAGCAGACGTGGTTGTGACTTCTGGCGGCGTAAGCGTTGGCGAAGCTGATTACACGAAAGACATTCTTGAAGAACTGGGGCAAATCGGTTTTTGGAAGCTAGCTATCAAACCCGGTAAACCGTTCGCATTTGGTGAGTTGGATAACGCGTGGTTCTGCGGCCTACCGGGTAACCCAGTATCGGCGATGATGACCATGTATGTTTTGGTTCAACCTATGCTTGCTAAATTGGCTGGTCACACAGCGTGGACAGCTCCGGAATCTATTCCTGCTATCACCAAGTCTGCATTCAAAAAAGGCCCAGGCCGTACTGATTACCAGCGTGGCATTTACTCGATTGAAAACGGTCAATTTGTGGTAGAAACAACGGGTAACCAAAGCTCTGGCGCTTTCCGCTCAATGAGTTTAGCAAACTGCTTTGTGGTACTAGAGCGCGAACGCGGCCGTGTTGAAGTCGGTGAAACGGTTCAGATCCAACTGTTTAACTCGACGCTTTACTAACGAGGCTTACTGATGGAAATACTGTCTGACGTAGAGATGCTTCGCTACAACCGTCAAATCATTCTTAAGCAGTTTGATTTTGAAGGCCAAGAAGCACTAAAGCAGAGCTCAATCTTAGTATTAGGGGCTGGAGGCTTAGGTTGTGCCTCCGCTCAATACCTTGCGACTGCGGGCATTGGTAAGCTAACACTGATCGATGATGATATTGTCGAGCTTTCTAACTTGCAACGACAAGTCCTTCACACCGATGCTGACATTGGTAAGAAGAAAGTCAATTCTGCCGCTGAGTCGCTGCAGGTATTGAACCCTCATCTGACAATTGAAACTGTCGACCACAGGCTTGATGACCAAGCTCTTGGCAAGTTGATTGAAACTCACTCGCTTGTTCTCGACGCAAGTGACAACGTAGAAACACGTAATCAGTTGAACCGCTTGTGCTACGCATCGAAAACACCATTAGTTTCTGGTGCTGCTATTCGTATGGAAGGCCAGATCAGCGTATTCACTTATCAAGATACTGACGCACCGTGTTATCAGTGCTTGAGTGCTCTATTCGGCAACGCTGCACTAAGCTGTGTTGAAGCCGGTGTGATGGCACCGGTAGTTGGCATGGTGGGCGCAGCTCAGGCTTTGGAAGCTATCAAAGTTATTGCTAAGTTTGGACAACCAAAGCAAGGCAAACTTTTAATTCTCGATGCCATGTCTCACAGCTGGCGTGAAATGAATTTAATGAAGATGCCTAATTGCTCGGTGTGCGGATAGACTAAGCATATCCCCCCTCTAATCGACAGCCTAAGCCTTGACTAAAAGTCAGGGCTTTTTTAGGTCTCAACATCAGCTTCTCAAATCGATTTATCAATTTGAAATGATCTATAAAATATTAGTTTCATTTGAATTCTCATTTTGAGAATATATTGCACATCTCAGCAGTTTAGAATATAAACAATAAAAATCAACAACTTAAAAGTGGCACGTAACTTGTAAAAGTATCTAGACCTTCTATGACAAGGATGTAGATATGAGAATTACAACGTTAAGTTTGCTATTAAGTGCGCCTTTGGTCGCCAACGCAGCGCCATTCGATACCTGTCCGAGCCAGGCTTACCTATTCCAATCGACACCCGTACAAGTTTGGGGCGTGAACCTAGTGACAGGCTCAACCACCCTGTTAGAAGACGATACGGGCATGAACGCCAATATCAATGGTGTTGGTTTCGACTTTCAAGACAGATATATTTATGGCTATGACACTACCAACAAACGCTTGGTGCGCCTTGGACAGGATTTCCAAGCAGAAGTGATCAATACCAGTGGATTACCAACCGATCACACTTTCTATGTCGGCGATGTCTATGACCATGTGTATTACCTTTACCGTACAGGAAAAGGCTTGTTCACCGTTGATCTATCGCCGTTAGACGCCGACCCAAACGCGACTGTTACAGTTAACAAAATAGCTGGTAGCCCGGCAACCGTAAAACTGACTGATTTCGCTTTCCACCCAAGTGATGGTTCTTTATATGGTATCGATAATAACTCCGGAGGCTTATACAGCTTCAATCCTACAACCGGTGCCGAAACTTACATCGGTGATACTGGTGAGTTAGGTACATTCGGAGCGGGTTATTTTGATGTAAACGGCTATTACTACGTATCTCGAAATCAAGACGGGAAAATCTACCGTATCAATCTGTCTCCAGACAACGCGAGCAATATCGCAGCAGGAATTGTTCCAGCCGTTGAATTTGTATCGAATGGACCTTCTTCCGGCCAAAACGATGGCGCTCGTTGTGCCAACGCCCCAGTTGTTGATGAAGATTCCAACATCGACTTTGGTGATGCGCCAGACAGCTACCTAACCCTACTCGCCAGCAATGGTCCTCGACATGAACTTGATGGTGTGACTTGGTTAGGCACTGATGCACCCGATGCCGACCTTGATGGCTACGTAACTCCACAATCGGATGAAAGTGTTGGCATTGATGACGAGTGGGCAAACGGTGGTATCGGTTTTGTTACGGCGCTTGAAGCCGGGCTTGATTCAAAAGTGGTGATTGAAGCTTCAACAACCGGTTACCTTTCGGCGTGGATTGACTGGAACCAAGATGGCAGCTTCGATGGTGCTAACGAGCAAGTATTTACCGACTACCAACTGGATGCTGGTGAAAACGATCTGTTCCTAAATGTCGATATCAACGCACTAACGGGGACTACTTGGGCTCGCTTCAGATTCAGCCAACAAACCAACCTGAGCTACTTTGGTGGTTCGACATCTGGTGAGGTAGTTGATATTCAAGTTGATGTTCTTAACGACGGCGCTACAGCCCGTTACTTCCCAAGTGCTTCTGGTTACGCAACCTTGGCGTATGAAGATAACTGGCCTTATAAAGCTGATTACGACATGAATGATGCTGTGATTATGTATCGCATTACCGAGATCCTTAAAGATGGAAAAGTCGTTAAATCAACCATCGATGGACGTCTTGCTGCAGTAGGTGCTTCGTACAGAAATGGTTTTGCGGTTCGACTTCCTAATCTAGACCCAAGCTTAGTGAGTAGCGGAAGCTCTTACATGAAGCACAATGGTGTGTTCACTGATTTAGACTTGGAGCAAGGACGTAGCGAGGCAATCTTTGTTATTGCTAACGACCTTACAGAGAAAATCAGTACTAGTTGTACCTTCTACCGCACCATCAGCTCTTGTAAAGAAGATGAGCAATTCGCTTTCCAAATCGGGATTACTTTAGCTGGCGATGGAGTGAGTACTGGCAGTTGGACTGACATGCCTTACGACCCATTTATTTTCGCGACGCCTGGGTATTATCATGGTGAAAACCTACCTCTACATCCAGGGCGCAGCTGGGAGGTGCACTTGCCAGACCAAGATCCAACCGAGGCGTTTGATACCGCTAATCTCTTTGAAGCAGGACTAGGCGTTGATGACAGCAATCCATCAACAGGCAAATATTTCAAAACTGCAGACAACCACCCGTGGGCACTGCTGATTACTTCAGACACGGAATGGCAATGGCCACTGGAATATGTAGATATCGTCACCGCCTATCCAAACTTTGCGAACTTTGCTGAATCCGGCGGTACTCAATCCACCGATTGGTTCCAAACACCTGCCGCTGACCAATGTTACTTGCCTTAGGAGAATGATTATGAATATGCCAATTAAACAGACAGTAACAAACGGTCGCCGGAACTTTAACAATGCTATCTTATCTAGTCTGTCGAATGCTGCACTTAAGAAAAATACGGCTCAGTCGCAGTCAATACGTATTCCATTACTAATCGCATCACTAACGTTGGTAGGGTGTGGTGGCGGAGGCGGCGATGGAGGAGCATCAACTCCTAACCCATCGCCTTCAACACCAGTGACGTCAACACCAGTGACGTCAACACCAGCGACGTCAACACCAGCGACGTCAACACCAGCGACGTCAACACCAGTGACGTCAACACCAGTGGCGTCAGCGCCAGTGACGTCAGCATCAGTGACGTCAACACCAGTGACGTCAACACCAGTGACGTCAACGCCAGCGACGTCAACACCAGTGGCGTCAGCGCCAGTTACATCACCATCAGTGGTCTCATCACCAGTCACCGTCGCTATAAATCCGGCACCGACACCAGTTAATGCGGTTATCTCCAACGGCCCGCAAGCGTACAAAATGGATGAGCTCGTAATACCTGATGGTTTCGATTATAACTCTGTAGATCAATTTGACCTCAATATTGATATCAGCCACATCTCAACCGATCGTTCGTTCGTATCCGTATATAGTCGATTTACCACAAGGACAGACTTAACTTACAAGCCTGATTATTCAAGTAAGGTCATTGGAGGCCCTTTAGACAACGGTACATTTACGTCCAACTTTTCGGCGCCGCTAAGCGAAGATATTCTGTTAATTGAGATCTGGTTTTATGATGGTCAAGCGCCGCTGCAACAAGTCGTTGCAAGTGACGGATCACAAATCACTTGGTAAACGTAAAGGAATGAAAAGCGCTGAGTTCAGTTTAACAATAGCTAAATTTAGTTGGAGTTAGTCAGCAGTCTCGAAGTTGAAAGTCGAAAGTCGAATAACAATGCATAAAGGTGAGCAATGAGGCTCACCTTTATATTTGGGCGCTGTTTCAATTTTCAGTACTGGTTATGTTCACTTTATCGAAAGCCTGTCTTATCTTTTAAAGATGACTTTCAAAGGCTTACTTTATGAAACAGTTGAAAATAGGATTCGTTATATTATCGATTGGTATTGGGCTACTTTTATTTCTCACCTATTTCCCAATGACATCTTCTACCGGAGAACGCATTGAAGCCAGAGTCATCTCCAATACGCTCACTCAATCCCTAGACGGACATAGACGCTACCTCACGGTTGAAACTCAAGACAACGAAATATTTCGCGTTTCCATTCCACCAACAACAGACTGCCCTATTGATTCTATTGTTGTGCTTGATACATTAAACAATCAAATAACCGGACAAAGCAGCTATCAGTTCATCCACTGCCGGGCTGCGCCTTAGTCGCCGATATAACAACAAGAATGGATATAAGAAGAATGAATCAGCCACTCATTTCACCAGAACAACTTCAACAACGTTTGCTAGAAGAAGACAACATTGTAATCCTCGACGCCAGTATCGAATTTCAGATCCCAAGTGAGTCAGAAAAGATCAAAGGACAAGTGATACCTAGTGCGATTCGTTTCGATTACGACAAAGACTTTTGTAACAAGCACACTCTGCTCCCTCACATGTTCCCGACCGAAAAACACTTCAATACACGCGCACAAGAAATTGGTATCAATCAAGACAGTACGATCGTGGTTTACGATAACTCAGGAACTTTTGCCTCGCCTCGCGCATGGTGGATGTTTATGGCAATGGGACATAACAACGTTTATATCTTAGATGGCGGTTTACCTGCATGGATAGATGCAGGCTACGTAACAGACACTAACTATAAAACAGAAGTTCAAGCCGGGAATTTTGATGGGAGTATTCAAGACGACTATTTTGTTAATGCTCAACAAATTGAAAGCTATTCCGATAACAAGAACGCGAACATTGTAGATGCGCGTTCTCAAGCTCGCTTCGATTCAGAAGTTCCTGAACCACGTGAAGGCTTACGTAGTGGCCACATCCCAAACTCAGTTTGCTTGCCGTTCGCACAAGTCTTAAATGCAGGTAAATTGAAACCTCAAGAAGAGTTAGTTGACATTTTCTCGACCCTAAACTTACCCCCCTCTCAACCTATGTTCTTTAGCTGTGGCTCAGGTGTGACGGCTTGCATCATTTTATTAGCCGCTAAACTGGCTGGTTATTCAAGTGATATGGGCGTTTACGATGGCTCATGGACTGAATGGGGCGCAAATGAAAAACTACCTATTGCCGTAACTAAAAAGTAATTCAGCTTCGCTTAATGATACTGTTAGAATATACTGCGCATGCATACGGAGCTTACTAAAGGTTATGGCTGAAGCCCATGACACTTAAGCATCTTATTGCTCAATCAGCTAGGCACTTATTAACTCAAGCGTTTAACACGGTTGTAACTTGAAGACGTAGTCACTTGAAGACACCTAGGTAGTGACAGAGTTAACACTACCTATGTGTAGAGCCATCCGATTGCTAACAAAAACTGTGATTAATCATGGGTTAATTGTCAGCACGTTTATGAGTGTTAATATTTCATTCAAGAATCTCTGTTCTTAGCCGTTACACTATTTAATCATTGATATATTCATCTCTGATGTTTTATGCCTCGTTGTATTAATCACACTGGCGATATAAACGTTGTCACTTGCAGTCTGTTAAAAGTAGTCACCAACAAAAGGCATCTCATGGCTCTATTTAAGAAAAATATCTGGTCGCTGTACGCTATGATCGTGCTGCTTACCCTGATACTTTTCAGCGCCTTTGGCATAACCAAGTGGCAATCAAACAGAGATGACTTTACTAAGCAACAGCATATCCAAGTTGAGATCTTCTCTAGCTCAGTAAACTCTCTATTAACTAGCCAAGAAGCACTGCTTGAAGTGGTTGGGCATCAACTTGCTCAGCAGTCCGACTTTACCCGCACGGCTTCGATTCAAATTCGACCAATATTAGATAAACTGCTTGATACTCATCCTGCAATAGCCGCTTTCGGGTTACTAAATCCTCAAGGGGATTACCTATCAATCAGCTCAAACCTACAACTGTCTGATCAATTTAATTTACTGGATCTCCCGTACACCAGAGACTCATTTCTAGAGGCTATATCGAGTAATAAAATGGTTTTAGGGCGCACCTATTTCCATGATTCTCTTAACAGCCTCGTGATCCCATTAAGAAAATCCATTTCTCTCGATGGCAAGAACGTTGATGCAGTCATGACCGCAGGTTTACGCTTAGACAGTACAATATTGTTTGAAAACAATGCGCACGCAGGCAATTACAACACGTTAACTCTACTTAGAACCGACAACTATCGTCAGTTTTTTTCTAGCGATATCGAGTCGCTAGACGCTTATTTAAAACCAGTTGATAACGATCTAATGGATCGCATTACCAAAAGCTTTTCTGAGCAAGTGACTGTCAGCGTCAAAGAAGCGAAAACAGGAAAATACACATATTCTTTCTGTATCGATGATAGCGCTTTCCCATCGCTCGTTAGCGCTAAATACATTCCAGACTACAAGCTTTGGGTTGTCGGCCGTACAGACCTAGAACACGTTGATGGTATATTCGCAAAAGAGTTCGGTACTCTTTTCTTTGTTTTTGTTGTTCTTCAGTTTGGTTTCTATTTTTTAGTAAAATCGATTGCGAAGAACGAGCAACGAACTCGCAGCCAATTGATTTACCAAGCCAATCACGATCCATTAACCTCTCTCCCCAACCGCTCCTATATGCGTAAAAACATTGGCAAGTGGATTGAAGATGAGTCAGAGCCATTCTCACTGCTGTTTATCGACATCGATAACTTCAAATGTGTTAATGATACCCATGGACATGACTTCGGAGACAAGGTGCTCAAACAAATTGCATTACGTTTGATGCGGTTTCGCTCCAGAGTCAGCCTATTGGTACGAGAATCCAGTGATGAGTTCTTGTTTTTAACAACGCTGAATAGTGAATCTGAAATTAAGCGACTATCAGAACGAATTATTGAAGTACTTTCTCAACCTTATGAAGTTGAAAGCGCTCAATTTTTGTTGAGTTGCAGTGTAGGTATTGCCCGCTTCCCAGACCACGGAAGAGATTTAGATAGCCTGTTACGCTCTGCCGATATTTCGATGTACAAAGCGAAACAGCAGCAAAACTCATACAGTATTTTTACTACTGAGATGCAAGACGCCCACCTCTACAAAATGAGAGTAGAACAAAGGCTTCGTATCGCTATCGATAAACAAGCTTTATTTATGGTTTTTCAACCATTGGTTCGTGCCGATGAAAGTACTCACGGTGTAGAAGCGCTTGTGCGTTGGGTAGATGATGAACTGGGTTTTGTCCCGCCAGACGTATTTATTCCTATTGCTGAAAGCACAGGTTTAATGCAAAAACTCGGCACCTTTATTATTGAATCCAGCGTTATGCAGATCGCTCATTTACACCGAACGATAGAACAAAAGATCGGTCTTTCGATCAATATATCCGTACGTCAGTTTTCACATAAGTCGTTCTCAGAACACCTATTCACTACGCTTGAGAAATATCAGTTCTCACCAAGCTGTTTAACGCTCGAGATTACTGAAAGCTTGTTCATTGAAGATGTGGCTATAGTGAAACCACTATTTGAAGCCCTCAAAGAAAACGATATTAAGATCTCTCTGGATGACTTCGGTACGGGCTACTCGTCATTGAGCATGTTAAAAGCACTCCCTATCGACGAACTTAAGATTGATAAGAGTTTCATTGAAAACATAGCAGTCGATCAACAGTCACTAACAATGGTCCAGAACATCATCGCTATCGGTAAAAACTTCGGTATGGTGGTGTTGGCAGAAGGCGTAGAATCAAACGAACACTTCGCGATTCTAAAAGCATGCGGATGTGACTTAATGCAAGGTTACTACTTCTCTCGCCCTATTCCTTATGATGAGTTATGCAAGTATCTAACACCGGCTCAAGTTATGGCTACAGAACTACCAGAACCCACGTTGTAACTGTTTGGGTACTTTACCTGGTTAAACGAATAACGCTATAGATTAAAAAGGGAACCCAAACGGGTTCCCTTTTCTTTACACACCACTTAACAGAGCGGCCCAAAAAATAAAAATACAGACAACGACAACAAAGCCCATTACGACTTAACTGTTATCACAACTCGTCGGTTACAACCTGTTGCCTTATTGTCTGTGACTTTACAAATTGGTGCACTTTCGCCATACGCATATTCAACAATGCGATTCCCTTGATGAAGATCTTTCTTCAAGTAGCTCGCCACTTGTCCTGCTCGGCGAGATGACAGTGCTTTGTTGTAGCTTTTACTGCCTAAGCTATCTGCATGACCTTCTATATAAATCTTGGATTTATCTCCCACCAAGCTAAGGTACTGCCCTAATACTTGTTTATGGTTTTCATCCAATAGGTACACGTTAGTTGGATAATTGAGCACCAAAGATTGCGTCGCTTTATCATAGAAACAGACATCATCTTGAGCTGCGATTTGAATGACTTCACTCTCTCTATTGAGCACCTCATTTTGAGGTTTTTCATCAAGCTTTATTAGCTTTCCAGTCACTTGTGTCGTAACAGTATGAGAAGACACCAACGTTTTCGAAGTGACGTATTCGCCGACATTGCCCAAGCAGTTTGCATAGCTCAATGGAGACAGTAGTATCGTAGACATAATTACTAGGTATCTCATGTTAATCCTTTAGTTTTCCGGTTTCTTCATTAATCAAATTCAGAATGTACTTGTACACATCTTCACCATCTTTTGCGTGGTAGATGTTTTTCTTACCAAAACAATCCCCAAAGCCATCACTTTCATTTACTTTGTAATTAATACCAATGACGCCCATCGTGACTTTGGTTTTTTCAGCTTCAGTCGGCGAGTTACTTTGGAAGCGATTTCGTTTGGCCGATATAGTTGAGCGCAGCTTTTTACACAGCCCTTGGTCCACTAGTTTTTGTAAATAGTTCTTGTCGCCATCCTGACCATCAGATAAAACAATAAACACTTGCTCAGGGTTTAGATTCGTTGCTTTATTAGCTTCTTGGGCGGCAGCAATGATCCCATTCCATGACGACGTTCCTCCACCAGCTTGCAGCTTGGTATTCATTAGTTGAGACCGAAATTCATCATAGTCTTCAGTCAATGGAATATCATAAAACTTATAATACTTAGCAAAATTAACGTTGTGGGTATGGAGACGTTCAACCTCGTATCGACTCATACCCCTCTTTGGCTCGAGTATTTCGTTATACAGTTTGGGTTTGTCAAACATTCGCCTAACCGTTGTTCCTGGCGAGGAACGAGCGTAATTGTAAGCGTATTTTTTTCTCCATGAACCGTAATAGCCATAAGCGTTAACTCTTACAGTTTTATCGGTCTGCTTAACATGAAACGGGTTGTAACCAAGTAAGGCGACTCGACTCTTTTCTTCCGTATTAAATTTTTCGATGTCATCAACAACTCGTTTAATGGTTTCTTTTACAACGTCTAACTTCATTTTTCCGTTCTTCCACGAGTTACCCATAGAACCACTAAAGTCACCGATGAAGTAAACGTCGACAGATTGAGGAAGATACTTTCGCGTGACCGCTCGTCCACTAACCGTAAATTCAGGTTCTAAATCGACATCTTCATACGAAATCCATGATGTATATTTGGCGGTAGCACTAACGACAAAGTCACTAAATGGCGCTAATTCGCCGCTAGCTTGAACACAACCATCTTTATATTCACATTTACGGGTAAATACGGCGACATCCACATCCTCTGAATTGTCTAAAATGTATCTATCAACCAAGTAACGTGCATACTTTACGTTTTTATCTTCATCCTCTTTAGGGCTTGCAATAAGTGCGAGGCTCGCAACCTCTGCAGCTTCTAATAACCGAGAGTGAGCCAACATCTGTTGCGACATTTGCATCGAAAACGCCATAAAAATAACCATCGCTGGTAAGAGACCAACGAACAAAATACCTGCGACACCTCGGTTTTTCTTTATCGATTTCACCTCAAACCCTCGCAAATGAATAAGATGTACTTACAAGGCGAAAGACTTCACCGTTAGCAACACCAAGCACATTGATTGGTGTTTCATAACATAATGAAACCTGATACATGGGTAATCTGCGACCTCGTGATGTGATTGGCAGTATTTCTATCGCTTTTTGCTTAGTTATATCGCTCATATCAGGAAAGTCACACCCATGAATGCTCCCTTTGGTTAGAGTTTTTTGAACCCTTCGGTAATTCACTCTACCTCCAGATAAAGCGGTTTCTTCAAGCCTTATTTCGTCGATGCGCATCCCAAACTTGGTTTTATCAAAGTTTGGAATCATTCGTTTCATCGAAGCAGAAGCAATCACAAACGCGTTGTGTTCTGTCTTTCTACAGTCACCCGCACATATATCCATGTTGGCATTAAACAATTGTTTTCGTTCAGCAAAGATAGTGGTCAATGAATAAGAAGCTCTGTCGAGTTGGCCCTTCTTATTAATAGCTAGCATATGATTGACTACGGCAACGAAGATCCCTGAAGCAAAAACTAATACCATCGCCAATTCAACAGCAAATGCGCCTTTTTGTTTAGCTTGCACAACCTGCCCCCTGACCAATTTTGAACGAACATCTTTCATATTCTTGGATAGTGATGACTTCACGTTTAATAGCAATATCTGGAAACCAAATGGATACAATCGGGTCGTAGGTATACTCTAAAGCATAGACAGCTAATGCCATGTCTTCGGGTTCATCTTTCTTATCTGGGCACTCATCTGTAGAAGCGTAAGTATCCGTACATTTGAGAAAGCCTTCGTAGTCACGAAAGTAGTTAACATGAATAACTACACTCCCCTCTTTGACTACATTACTCCATAATGCCCCGCCAGCTTTAGTTAACTCATCATTGATCATTTGGCCGTAGTTGATGGAATTGCTACTGCTTGAGTCGCCCGCTTTTTTGGTACGCATTACCGCTGTGGTCAAAGCATGGTCTGTCATGCTCATTGAGAATGTCAAAATACAGATCTCTACCCAGCCAAAGGCAATAGCCAGAAAAATCGGAATCCCCATAGCGACTTCAACCGTCAATGACCCCTTTTGCTTTCGCTTAAACCTTCTCATAGTCGGACATACCTTTTCTTAGTGTAATCAACAACGAATGCTCCCTTGATATCGATACTGTTTAAAAACGCTTTCGCTTCATCTAAGTCATTAAAGTCACCAATGCAGTAACGCTTCCATAAACCATGTGTATACGAATAAACAGAGCCGTAGTTTGTTTTCAAATAGTTCAAAAAGTCAGAGGGGATCGCCGTATACGTCGCCAATACTTGCACACGATAAATGGGTTTTGCCCCGGGCTTAAGTTTTCTTGGGTCAAGTACAGAACCATCGACACTGTGTCTAGATGCTTGAAACTCTGTGGTAGCATCCAATTTACTTACGCGAGACGTCGGGGCTACAAAGCCCCCTGAATTAGCTTGAGAGCCAATAAAGTGTTGTTCCATTTCTATCGTTGACTGTGTCACGGCCTTCTTCCCTTTGCTTTTAGATATTGACCTCATTAATGCAGACAACTGTTTGTGAGCTTGCTCATCGCTATTCGAATGCTTCAAAACCTCTAGCGCGATATCCGGTCGCTGAGATTTAACCGAAGAGAGAATCAAGTTAGAGCTCACTCTCTGATCATTCGGATTCGAAAGGTAAAGGTCATATAAAATGTCTGTTGCACCCAAATAATCAGACTGCATTATTTTGACGACTGCGATATTGTTGCCAGCCTCCCTGTCTGAAGCCCCTTGTTTTCTACTTTCCTCAAAATGTTCGATCGCTTGGGCAAATCGCTTTTGCTGAGCCAATATTTTTCCAGTTAAAAGTTGATACTCATACTCTTTGCCACCTTCATCCCGATACTTACTCAGCTCTTCCAGTGCTTTCTCAAAATTCTTTTTTTGATAATAAAGCCTTGCATTAGTTAAAATGTATTCAGGTTCATCAAGATCATTATCATTGTAAGTGCTGCGATACAGCTCAGCAGACTTGATATCTTTTAGATCTAAATACAAATTAACCAATTTAACTTTATATTCAGGTTCCGATTGTATATTTGCCTTATAAAATTCAATGAGTTTCTGTGAGTCACCCGACCCTAAAAGCAGTTGTTCTTTGGTATCAAGTTGGTTATTAACCGTTGAACAACCGGAGAAGAGAACCAAAACAATAACGGACAATACAAAATTTCTTATCACATCAACGCCCTCATAATACCTGGAGCTGCAATTAAAATAATAATCGGAACCATGATAAAAGCGATAAGTGGAATCGACATCTTCGCCCCCATTTTCCCGATTCGTTCTTCTAAATCCATCATATTAAGCTCGCGAATATCGCTTGCTAAAGTCACTAATACCGGACCAACTGATGAACCAAATTGGAGGCTCTGCACCATGGTCATTACAAAACTTTGTGATTCACTAGTTGGAACAAGCTCATAAAATTCTTCTAATGCCTTTTCAAGGCCCACCAGGCGAGATCGTTCGACAGTTACTCTGACCACATGAGCAAGGTTACTGTCTACTGAGTGAAGTTCTTTCGCCAAGTACTCCAAGCTAGACTCGATAGTCATCCCCGTATGGACGCAAACATTCATTAAGTCGAGTAAAAATGGCAATCGTGAACTTATGTGCTTGATGTTAGATTTACCTCGAGCCGACACATAAGAATCAGGACCAATGATAAATATTAATAAAGCCCCCATTAGATATAACAGTGCGAATACCGTTTTCGTGTCGCCGCTATAAAAATCAAAGCCAATCAGTGCTAAGCAAACACAAAAAGGAACGATTTTTAGTAAGTAATAAACGTCGGCCAGGAAATCACTGTAAAAGCCAGCTGCGACCAATTTTCTTTTTGTTTCATGCTTATTAAAACTAATCCTAGACAATATAGCCTTGAATAAATCTGCTCTTTTCTTCTCTTCTCGTGTCGAACCGATTATTTTTCGAGTCTCTATATCCGCTCTCGTATTATCCCAAAACCGTAAACAATACGTTGCTAGGACCATCGATATAATGAATATCACACTCCAAATAATAACGGTTTCAAAGTCCATCAATTCACACCCCGCAAAATCAGCCAAATGCAAAAAAAACCAACTAGCTCACTGGCTAATACATAATAAAAAATAGGTTGACCAGCTTCTTCAAACATCACAAAACTGTAGTTTTCAGGACTCGTAAACTTCAAAATAATAAGAAAAATAACCGGTAAGCAGGCAATTATCTTTGCCGAAGCTCGAGCTTCTGAGGTCAAGGCATTTTTCTTTTTCTCCACAGCTCTTGAATCGAACATAAGTCGGTTTATTTTGTTGATCACATCTTTGAGTTGTCCACCTCTAGCCAAATTGATTCTTATCGTTGAAGCAAAGAAAAAGTACTCTAAGTACGGAAACGTATTGCTACTTCGTTCAAGAACGTCATCAGGGTCTTCACCAATAAGTAAACGCTCAGCCATGAATTTGAACTCTTTGCCCACTTCGTTATCAAGCTGCTTACCTACATACTCGAAGGCATGAATGATGCTTTGCCCTGAAGAAATGGCCCCACTCAAAATGTTCAAAGCGTCTGGAAAGTTAGTTTTAAAACGCTCTACTTGCCTTGCTTTTAGATTGTTATAAAAGACAAAGAACAAGAGAGGCTCAACAACAATCAGACAAACTATAAAGTCCTGACGTAAAAAAAACTCATTGAGAGCATAAGTTGCAGATGTCGTCACAGAGATAAACAAGACCAGCTTCAAGGACATATTAGGTTGAAATACCTTGATTACCTTCTTGTACATTTTCCTGATTCTGGCTTTATAGCTCTCTTCAAACTGTTGTGAATCGATAACAGAGCGAACACCTTTAACCCCTTCAAACTCAGCTTCCATCTCAATTAAGCTACTCAATTTTTTGCTTTGACGAGAGCGATGGATAAGGAAGTAAAGTAGCAAAGCGCTCCATGAAGCAATCAGTATTAAGGTCATGTAAATATCTCCTTCACTGCTTGTTCTAAACCAAAGAATTTTGCGCGTTCATAAATCACAGAACGAGTCGATAAACCGGGTGTTCTGAACTCACCTTCCATTTTTCCATCTTTGAAATTTGAAGTCGCTTCGTAACGAAAAATGTCTTCCATCACCACGCTATCCCCTTCCATCCCGATAATTTCAGAAATGTACATCACCTTGCGGCTACCATCGTGGAGGCGCTTAACTTGAACGATAAGGTCTACTGCACTAACGATGGTTCTACGTATTGCGGATATCGGCAGACTGGCTGTTGCCATCATTACCATGCTCTCAGTACGAGCAATGGCATCACGCGGTGTATTGGCGTGCAATGTCGACATAGATCCATCATGCCCTGTATTCATCGCTTGAAGCATTTCAAAGGCTTCACCACCACGACACTCACCAACAATAATTCTGTCCGGGCGCATACGAAGGGCATTAATCACAAGGTCTCGAGCGGTGATTTCTCCTGTTCCTTCAACGCTAGCTTGTCGAGTTTCAAGCCTAACAATATGAGGTTTTTGTAGCTGTAGTTCCGCAGCATCTTCAATAGTAACAATACGTTCAGTTTCGCCAATGAAGCCAGATAATGCGTTCAATAACGTTGTTTTACCTGAACCAGTACCACCGGAGATCAATATGTTGCACTTGCAATGGCTCGCAATGGACAAAAGCTTAGCCATTTCGACAGACATCGCACCAAACTCAGCAAGATTCTCAAGCCTAATTTTTTGCTCTTTGAATTTACGAATCGAGATAGAGGTACCGTCTATCGCTAACGGGGGGATCACAATATTTACACGGCTCCCATCCATTAAACGAGCATCACAAAGGGGTTTTGATTCATCGATACGACGACCCACATTTGATGCGATTCGCTTAGCGATGGTGTTCAGTTGTTTTTCGTTAACAAATTGAATGGGTGATTGTTCAACCTTGCCATTGATTTCTATGAAGATATCCGAAGGACCGTTGATCATGATATCCGATATATCATCGTTATCGACTAAAGCTTGCAGGGGCCCAAGGCCTTTCAACTCATCGAGTAACGCTTTGACTAAGTCGACACGTTTCAATGAGCTGACTTGCAGCTGCTTCTTATCGATCAATATATTAACCGAGTCTTTGAGTTGTTCTTCTAGCTCTTGATTACTAATTTCAACAAGCGTAGCGGCATCTAGAGCATCAAAGATCTCATCTCGAAGCTGGATGTAAATTTCTTTTAATTGATTCATTTTCTAAACAAACTGAAACGTGATTTAGTTTTAATTTTCTTGCCTGTCAACGTGGCAACCATAGTTAGAACGGCAGTGGCAGACTTAGATTTAAGCAACTCATTAATACCTTGCTGTACCACGATTTTTTCTAGCGACGGCTCGTACATGAAATCAATACTATCTTTGGCTTTGATTCTCTCTTTCGCACTCGCGAGTGTCATCATGAAGTCTTTCGCTGGCCGATTAAGGTTGAAGATGATTTGGTGTTCAGATTTCCCGATCTTCTTCTTCAAAGAGTTATAAGAACGCAGTGAAGAAACCGAAGGTTCGCAGACAATAAAGATGCGATGGTACTTATCTGATAACTCCTGATCATGCATCTCTTCATAGCAAGATAAGGGCGCCGAATCTATGATAAAGTTATATTGATCAATGAGTTGATTGGAAAGGTTGTACAATGTAGATGCGTGATCAGTAAGGCAAGCAACATTTTTCTCTAGTACCAAGTAATCAAGCTTATCTTTCACACCATGTACATAGGTCTTAGCTATCGCACTGTCGATATCGATCTGATTCAAATCTATACTGTTGTGCTTGGCTTTCAAGCCTTTTACACCTATATAAATGTCACTATTTAGTGCTCCTGAATCATGATCCACCAAGAGTGTCTTTAGATTTGCTTGCTCTGCTAAGGAGTGTGCTAAAACAGAACTTACGCAAGATACTCCAATGCCACCTTTGGTACCCAAAACTAATATACGTTTGGCTACACGCGTTTTTTTAACGGTGCTTTCACCTTCTTGCGTCGTTTTAATTGCCGCAAGTAATGAATCAAGTTCAGGATCCCAAAGAACATAACTAGCACCTAATGCATGCACTTGGTTACGCAGCTTTATCGAATCAACATCACAGAGAACAAGCAAAGATATATTCACATCCAAACGAACCGAAATCTCGGAAACTTGCTCTATAACGTTGGAGGCACTACGAAGATCCAACACAACGTGGTTAAGCTTAATGTTTGACTGATTCCAAACGCCATCTAAATCAATATCGGTGACTTCAAGTGGTTTAGGGAAACCTTCAATAGCGTACAAATCATTAATAGATTCAGTTAGGGTATTATCATCAGACACAATGAGATCGGTAGCCTCAACCGTCGACTTCACTTTCGACGACGAATTACGAAACAAGATATCCAAGTCCATTACTATTTCGCCTTCTTAATTGGGTTAACCAAGCTGATGTTTCGGTTATGTTCAACACTACAACCAAATTGATAATCTTCCCTTTTCGAGAACACCATCACTCCACATTCGCTGCTTTTAATTCGGACATATCGACCTATGATTAAGATGTTTTTTTCTTGGTCATGATCGGCAAGTTCGATTTTATATCTGTCTTTTGCGATAGATTCCGACTTAAATCGATCTCGTAATTTGGCAACAAACTCACTCGCATCCGGTTTATATTTAACGTAGAACGTCGCCTTAGGTTCTCTCGCATTGAGCTCACGAATAAAGGCCACCGAGCGAGAGATTGAATCTTCACTACTCGCCATATCAAATTCAAAGCGCTCCTCCAGTTGCTCAATCACACTAGAGTTTGGGGTATCAACATGAGAACAAGCAGAAGCAATAAGAGCGATTAAAGTAATAACGATCCATCTCATTAGTTGAATCCTCCTTGGTTTATCGTGTTTTCAAGCTCTGGTTCGTCAAGTTCCGAAAGATCAATTCTAAGGAGTCTTTCGAGATCACTTGTGCGTCTAAAGCTTGGCAATTTGACCTGCTCTTGCTCAACCGGATCAACCAAGTTTACAGTCGCAACAATGATCAATTCAGTCTTGGAACGGTTGGTGGAAGAGTGGCTAAACAACGCACCTAGAATTGGAATATCTCCCAAGATTGGAATCTTGGTTAACGATTCACGCTCTTCCGATGTCAATAGCCCCGCCAAAACAAAACTTTGCCCATCTTTCAAGTGAACCGTTGTTTGAGCTCGTCGAGTTCGTAAAGAAGGCACAGAAATTAAGCCTGTCGTGGTTTTGTTTGATTCATCAATCGAGCTAACCTCTGGGATCAAGGTTAGGCGAATATTCTCTGTGTCAGTTACCTTTGCAACCATGGCCAACTTAACGCCGTATTCTTTATAAGAAATGGTAATCCCGTCTTCATCTCTGATAGCAATTGGTATCTCGCCACCGGCTAGGAAACTAGCCTGCTCACCTGAAATAACAGAAAGGTTGGGCTCGGCCAATACACGCCCGATTTTGTCATCACCACTAGCGGAAATAACTGAAACGATATCTTGAGCCGTAAAATCAAGTAGCTTATTTACAAAAGTACCCGGATCACCACTATCGCTATAAGTAACACCTAATTCTGTCAAAAATGAGCTAGATACTTCCGCGACCGTTAGCTTGACATTGATCTGCTCAGTAGTGAGTACTTTCAAGTTATTAATGACTTGATCGTAGTTGTACTTTGCCGTGTACTCTAGCTCGTCTAAGGCTTCACCGTCCGCATCCTTTAGTTCATAAGCTGCGCGGCGACGATCTTTCTTCAACATTTCACCAACAAGTCGATTGATTTTTTGTTTAATCTCTTCACTACCGACAATGCCATCTAATACAACTTGGTCACCTACATTGGAAACCACAACGTTTTCATCAGGGAATCTAGCAATGAGTGTTTGCTTCAATAGTCTTAAACTTTGGTTGACTACCAATTCTGCGTTATAAATTTCGTTTCCACCGCGATCATAAACAATCACAGAGGTCGTTCCTTGGCCAACGCCATAAACTACAACCTTATTTTCATCGATAATTTTGTAGTCTGCTATTTCTTGATTCGCGACAAACACCGTCGATATCTGTCTCTTCAAATTAATGGTTTTCGCAGCGCCTTGATCCAAGTTCATTAATTCTGATGCGAGCAATGGACATGAAAGAATCCCGCACAATAGCAAGGCTATATTTTTCTTCTTTAAAGTCATGTTATTCCTTACCACGTAATTCTCTGACACCAAACTGAGTTTCTAAAAGGTCACTACTGCGGATAGATAAATAGCGATTTTCTATTTCAGATGGAATAATATTCACATCACCAATTTTTTGAGCCATTTCTAGCTTCAAAACACTCCGCATATTCAATGCAATGACTAAACTGTATTTTTTATCCTCTGCATCTTCGGAGTCACTATCTTCACTGCCTTTTATTACCTGCAAAACACGCGCCCCACTGATAATTACTCGGCTAACGAGATCGCCAATATCACCATACCCATTCTCAACCAGGTTTGATTTTGAAGACGTTGTTGAAACAAAACTCACTTTATCGCCAGGAGTAAGAGTTGCCGTTTGTACGACTCCAATACCTGTTACTTCATAAAAATAAGGTAATTCACCATCATTTAGTGACAAGTACATATAATCTCGGTCTCCCGGATTGGAGATCATATCTTGTGTTAAATAAGTACCTTTACTGATGTCATCTTTAAAAAGAGCACCAGGTTTAACAACTAAATCGTCTTCTAACGTATAGTAGTAACCATCTAAATCAGATATGTGAACAAACTTCTGTTCATAATACTTGGGGATTAAAGGTTGAGAACGTCTAATTTCTTTTTGAGTAACTAAAATGCTGACTTTAGGTTCTTCTTTTTCGTGAACCTCAAGTGGCTCTTCGTCAGTTGAAATATAGTTAATATTAATATATACCAGCGTTGAAAAAATAGATAAAGCAACAAAAAGAAGAATGATTATTCTGTTCATATCAAGCCCAAAATAGGGGCACAAGCCCCTTATAGATTATTATATTTCAATTACTTACTAGCTGCGTCTAAATCAGCTTTTACAGCGCCAAGTGCTGCGTCTATTCCTCCTGATATAGTATCATTCTGGAACGCAGTTAATATAATTCCTGACATTACAACGGCAATAATTGCATATTCAACTGCAGTCACACCACGAACATCATCTTCGAACTTCATTTTAAGTTCAGCCATTTTTGCTAAAGTTTTGTAGTACATAATAATCCTATAAAAAGTATGTTGACCATTGGTCTAATTGAAATTGCGAGGAAAATTTACCTGATACAAAAACATACATCAAATTAATAGTTATTATGGACACATAACACAAATTTATTGGGTATTGAGATAATGTATATTTATAAAGCCATAAATAATATAAAATCGACATCTGTTGAAATAAAAACTTATTGAGTATACCCTCTAACTATGAATATAGATTTATTAGTTAACATTGTATTAATATCAACAAATTTTTTAATACTGTCGTTTGTATGCTTCTTTGATGGTTGGCATAGAAAAATCCCAAACAACCTAAACAAAATTGCTTTGATATTTAGTAATATTGTCGCGTTAAATAACGGTTACTTGATGTCATCACTACCCATTGCGATTTTATGTTTCGTGGTGTTTTTTATACTTTGGTATCTAAAAGTGATAGGAGCTGGAGATGTGAAGTTACTCTGTGCCTTAATCATTGGCATACAGCCAAATCTAGTTACGATAACATTGATTTGTATAGGCTTTCTAGGAGGCTTTTTGGTTTTCGCAATGTACATAGTAGGAAAGGTAAGAGGATTACCTAGCTTTACAAAAGGCATTCCTTACGGAATACCTATTGCTATGAGCTGTTTCTTTTTTAGCACTATATCCATTTTAGCAAACTGACTACATAATATTGTGCTCTAATATAGGGCTAGAAATATCACTGATTTGAAATAATTGTTGAATCTTATCTTTAATACCTAACGTCTCTAACTCTTGTGAAATTTCATCACTACACCAAACGTACGTGTTTACTTTTTGACGTAATGGTATTGTCTTGCATTTATTGTGACGTATCGACCATTCAGGAAATATTAAAATAGTTCCATTCGTTTCCAGTTCATTTTTAAGGAATTGGCATGAACTTGTCTTCACCCAACTCGTCACATGATTTGAGTCAATTTTATAATCGTTGAGTATCTCTTGTACATAAGATTTGGGAAGAGAACTACAAAAAACAACTCTCTGCGGATAACACTCATGCGGATCAAGTGAATTAGAATGCGCGATAACATAGTTAACGGTATTCAGTTGATAGGATTTTCCATTCTCTTGTGAAATTCTATCCATTGTAAAAATCAAATCGTAACGAGAAGAATCCAATAAAGAGGACTTTGTGAAACTATTTATGGACAAGTCTATATTGTTCAACATTCGAAATTCATTGATTACACGCTCAACCATATCGAAGCAAAAAGATTCAGAAATCGCTATATTGAATTGGTCTCTTAATTCAACCTTTTCCAAATCTTCAAACAATCTTTCGTACATAGACATTGTTTGGTCTGCATAATCAAGTAATACTTTTCCGTGTTTAGTGAGTAAAAATCCCTCTTTCCTATCAAAAATACTCGCCCCGATTGTACTTTCGATCTTTTTAATATGCTGAGATACAGCGGGTTGTGTCATAAATAAAGACTCAGCGGCTGCTGTAAAACTTTTGTGTTTAGCAACGTGCGAAAATGTTCTTAAATATTTGACGTCGATAGACCTGTTGACGTTTTTCATGGTGCAAACTACCCCGATGTTGCGTTATTTTATTAATTATTCTTATTAAAAATCAGCGTCAAAGTAACAATAGTGTCATTCAGATACAAAAAAACATTATTTATATACTCATAAATAATGTTTATATGCACCTATATAAATAAACACACCCACCACAACCAACAACTGATTCACAAATCCTTATGTGCTTTTACAAACAACATGTTTTGTGTGTCATTCACATACCAAAGCCCTTACACAACACCTTTCCAATGCAAATGACAATCAACACAATTATAACCAAAACCTATGCACTCTCCACCTTTTCGTTGACGAAAATCGTTGAAATTAATGTAAATATTCCCACTGCATAGGATTAAAGCTCAAAAAACACTCAAAGTAACCATTATCTATTTTTGTGATCAGCGTTACACCAAAATGCAACCAAACACCTATTAATGTAACCTAAGGGAAAGAAGTGCGACAGAACATTCTTTTTCCGATTATCTCATGTATGTGCAGAAAAATAAAAAGAGCCAATAAATATAGCTCTTTCATTTCAATTTATTCTATCGTTGCTTTCGTAGTCGAAAGAGCATACACAATATAAAGAGGATAGGTAGTGAGGAACTTCCTCCGGATGAATTATCTTGACTTAATGGCACAGATGATGCGTTTGAAACACTCGGTAAAACTTCTATATCAAACGATCCGACCCACTCATCACCATCGGCCGATAAAACCTTATATTTGATAGTGTCATATAAAGCCAGCTTACGTTGAGCAGGAGCATTATAAATGATCTTACTATCGACAATTTTTGCAATACCACTGCGTGGGAATTCTAAAATATATAATGTGTGGTTAGCTCCGTTAGTAATAGGAACTAAATCGATTGTATCTCCATATTTTACTTGCAACGATTTGGTGCCTAATAATAAAGCTTCCGTTCTTTGCACATCCAGAACTACAGACTGCTTTGCATAACCTCCTGACGAGTCCTGTACCAAAATTGTAAATCGGTATCGCTCTCCTTTCGAAGCATCACTAGGTACTATCACTTGTAGGACTTTGGAGCGTGATCCACTTAATTTCAGGCTTGGACCTTGAATTTGAGACCACATAATTT
The DNA here is from genome assembly GCF_000153005.1 of Vibrio sp. MED222. Taxonomy (NCBI): domain Bacteria; kingdom Pseudomonadati; phylum Pseudomonadota; class Gammaproteobacteria; order Vibrionales; family Vibrionaceae; genus Vibrio; species Vibrio sp. MED222. The sequence goes on from NZ_CH902606.1 coordinate 720,451, forward strand.
CATGTTCAGAAGAATCGACGTCGGTAATATCGGTTACCGTAAAAGTAACAGTTTCACCAGGCTTAGACGTCACCTCGAGCCTATCTATTGTTAACTTTGGCGCGTCATTCACAGGCTTAATATCAACTTCCACACTAGCAAAATCCGTCTCATACCCTAGCTTATCTACCAAACGGTATGTGAAGCTGTCACGGCCAAACTGGTCAACCTTTGGGAAGTAGGTTCCATCCTTTATCACGCCCTTCATTGGCTTCTGAGCGATTTCAAAAGAGTAATTATTTGGCTTCGGTAAATTGATATCATTAGCCAATAAATTAAGCATAAAAGGGGTATCTTCCTCGGTCGATATCATGTCATCGACAGCAATTGGCCTCGCATCTATTGGCAACTCAAAAAGCGCTGCAAAAGGGAAATTCTGACCGAAACCGCGACTCAACCCTCGAGTTTTGTAATCAGAAATAGATCCTGAAAATTGACTTTTCCTTTGTCCATCCCCTAAATACGCATCTAAAAACTGAGTTGAGTATTCAGGGGTACCATTCTCAATCTCTAAGACAATTAACTTTGTGCCTAGCCCAAGCTTAATTTTCTCGTCGAAAATGATTTGTCCGCCGCCCTGCCTCGCGATGCCTCTGTGTAACAATCGAGCTGCTTGCTCGTCAATAACTGCATTGCCGAATCTTGATTGATATGGATATTCCACCAAACGATAAAACATCGGCATCGCGGCGCTCGTTGCTTTCGCGTAAAAGTGAATTCCTCCAATACTTTGGTTTCCCTTGACCACATCAATGGGGAAACCTAGAACATTAATATTCGCGTCATAACGTGGGTATGTTCTCCCAAAAGAGGTTACCCAAGATGATTTGTTGTTGGTGTTAGGTACCAACAAAGAGAAACTCGCTTTGGTATCATCGCTAACAATATTGGTTATTGAGATATCCGTCTTTCGCCCCGCCGTAATCGCTGTTAAGGAAGGTTCTGAATCATCGGAGAGATTGGTAACCGATTCTCTACCTGGGAAGACATCGCCAGAGTCTCCAGAAGAGAATCCATTTTCTAATAACCCCTCTCCATCGGCTTGGAATACCTGTACTTGCATCGGACCAGAACTATTGAATTGGTTATCTATATTCACGGCTGTGATTAATAACCCCTCACCACGGAGCGCTTGGTCATAATCGTTTTTGCGTCTATTTTCCACATAAGCACGAGGCCCAAACTGTTTAAGGTAAGGGTCAAGGTGGATAACGCTTTCACCCTTGATTGTACCAACTTCAATACTCCCGTTATTGGAGAGAACTTTCGGCTTTAAAAAACCAGATGCCTCTTTACTCCAAGCCAACATGTTGACCGGAGTTTCGCCAGCATACTGATCCGTCGGTTTTCTCCCCCAACTGCCCCCTCCCATTAACCCCCAATGACCAATAGAACCATCATGCTGATAAGAATATAAATCTGGAAGTCCTAACATCAGATGTCCAAGCTCATGTGCTATCACCCCCATTGTTGACTGATGGTCACCTTGATAATCGGCGAACAAGCAATAAGCACTAATGCGTTTTCCATCGATCTCGACAGTGCTATGAGCATACTTATGAGGCCAAATTGTCGGGGTTTTTCGTGTACCACTAGATTTGTCATTCCCAGCAAAGACAAACATGACTGACAGCTCTTGAGCTGAGATGCTATTATCGTTGTTCGAATCATATTGAGAAAGGTCGAAGTCAACATCTAGCGCTTCATATGCCTTTGTGAACACATTATTAAGCTTAGTTTGGCAGTTTTTCTCAGACTTTGAATGGCAGTTAGGATGATCTATATCCAGCGTGATATTAATAACACCATCATTTTTTGTTCCTTCATTTTCTTTGGCAGGAACAACTTTATAATTCCCATAACTATTTTTTAGGAAATAATCTTGAACACTTTGTTGGTTTTCACCAAATATCGTCGACTGAAAATCATTTTCAATCTGTTCGTCTAAAAAACTGACCTGTATTACCAATAAGGCCTGCTCAGTGATCCTTTTTTTCGAAGGACTGTTTAGGTGTGAGCGTTGAGTATTCATTGGGGTAAATCTTTTGTGGTTCGCAGCGGGTGAGTCAAAAGATTCATTGATATGTATTGGATCAATCTTTAGGTTTTTTATGTTTGATTCAACGGGTATTTCAGTATCACTCGAAGCCAACACCCCAGTTGAAACAACACTCCCCCCTCCTTTTTCACTTGTTTCATATTTAGCAAAGTACCACTGATTATCAACCCCCTGAACGTATAGGTGACCATCATGGTCTTGGTACCAAAACATATATTGAGACCCCATTAAGCGCAGTTCTTTTGTACTGCCATCAATAAAGGTCATTGTGTGCCAAGTTGGCGCAGGTAAAGTAGTCGCTTGTACAGAGCAAACAGCAATGAGTGCTGTAATAAATGTACAAATTAATTTTGTCCTCATTAGGATAATCTCGTTATTTTAATTTCTCTGAAAGAGATAATTAATTTATTAAATAAAACGAGACTTTATCAATGAGGCATTATATTAACCAATTAACTTTCTAACTAAACCTATAAATATTATTTATAGGTCAAAGTATAAGAATTAATTATGATCGTATAAATTTATAATAATAAAATATAGATAATGGATAATTCTATCTTTTATTATTGGACAGTTTAATTAATCCACGAACTTATTAAAATAATAGATATTTACAAAAGAGTTAACTATGGAGACGCATGTTTCAACTGCTCATCCAAGTTAAGTACCGTCAAAGCATTACTTACGCTGGTTGCAATCACGTCTACTACGCCGGTTCTTAATGCACCTAATAAAGCTAATGGCTTACTGTTCTCGGCAGCGATGGCAATTACCTCAGCGATTGGGCGGAACTCTTCCAGGCCTAAGCCGATGACTCGGTCACTCATCACAGTGTTTGCGGCTTTGCCGTGTACATCAAAAAAGTCATAACCCGCAAAGTCACCGACCACGCCTTGTAGTAAACGAGATTGGACGACCTCTCCCGCCGTAAACCAACCTAGGTCGACCATGTAGCTGTTTTCACTCATATCACCAATACCCACTAATGCAACATCGGCTTTTCGGGCAAGATCGAGCGTTTGCTTGACGGTGCTATTTTCCATGAACGCAGATTTTTGTGCTTTGTTTTCAGCATAAGCAGGCGCGTACAAGGTTTCAGAAGATCCACCGTATTTCTTGGCGAGTTGTCTACATATATGATCGGCATTAAACATACCGCCTCTAGGGTGAATACCGCCGATACCACACACAAATTTACAGTCACGTGGCGTAATGACGCCAGTGTGGTGAGCAACAGACGATACGTTCCGCCCTTGTCCTACTGTCACCACCATGCCGTTTTTCAGTGTACTGGTAAGATAGTTAGACACTAAACCAGCAACCTGTAATCGCTGCTTCTCTTCATTTGGTTGGTCTAGTGCCACAAGCGCACGCTTCACACCAAACCGTTCGATCAAACGTTGCTCGATCTTCGCACTAAAGACGGGGTGATATTTCACGGTGATCTCAACAATGCCCTCATCTCTGGCTTGCTTGAGCATTCGACCAACCTTTGCACGAGAGATAGAGTACTTTTTAGATATCTCTTCTTGCGTGGCACCATCTTGATAATAAGCAACCGCTACTTCAGTGAGGAGATCAGTGTTTTCTTCGGAAACATCTTGGATATTCTTACTCATATACCACTCAACCAATATTTAACAATTATTTTACCTGCTTGAAGAACAAGTGTTCGATGCTTAAGCAAGTGATACACAAGTTTACACCCCGAACATATGTAACAGCAAGGTACATTTGCTCATCGCCATAACCATGGTTTTGTTGTTGATTAATTCACCTCACTTTGCTCGTTAAACGTTTGCTTGCATACCCCATGATTACTAGAGCGAAATATATTTGACTGAAGTCACCATACAGCACTATTTACCGTTGACTTTGGGGCTAGATCGGATAAATATGGCTACATCATTTACTCATCGAGCGATCAAATGTTCTGTGCAAATGTTCGTTCGGAGAAAAATTTAAATTAATGTAAGTTTGGCTCACTGGTACAACCATTGAGAACTTCATTAGTTAGCTTGCAAATGCCCGCACCTCTCCCATTAATGAGGTGTTATGCGATACATAGGATGATCAAAATGAGCAATAAATTAGAGCAACTTCGTAAACTAACAACTGTTGTAGCTGACACTGGCGATATCGAAGCTATCAGCAAGTACACTCCTGAAGATGCAACAACTAACCCATCTCTAATTCTTAAAGCTGCTCAAATTGCTGAGTACGCTCCTCTAATCGATGCTTCTATCGAATACGCAAAAGCGCAAAGCGGCGATAAAGCACAGCAAGTTCAAGATACTTGCGACATGCTTAACGTGAACATCGGTAAAGAAATCCTGAAAGTTGTACCTGGCCGTATCTCTACTGAAGTAGATGCTCGTCTTTCTTACGACATGGAAGGCAGCGTTGCTAAAGCTCGTCAACTTATCAAAATGTACAACGACGCTGGCATCACTAACGACCGCATCCTTATCAAACTGGCTTCTACTTGGGAAGGTATCCGTGCTGCTGAAATCCTAGAGAAAGAAGGCATCAACTGTAACCTAACGCTTCTATTCTCTTTCGCTCAAGCTCGTGCTTGTGCTGAAGCTGGCGTATTCCTAATCTCTCCTTTCGTAGGTCGCATCATGGACTGGTACAAAGCGAAAGAAGGTCGTGATTTCGAAGCTTCAGAAGATCCAGGCGTAATCTCAGTTTCAGATATCTACAACTACTACAAAGACCACGGCTACAAAACTGTTGTTATGGGCGCAAGCTTCCGTAACATCGGCGAGATCCTTGAACTTGCTGGTTGTGACCGTCTAACTATCGCTCCTCAACTTCTAGCTGACCTAGAAGCAGCAGAAGGCGAAGTAGTAGAGAAGCTTATCGACTCTAACGGTACTAAAGAGCGTCCAGCAGCGATGACTCACGCTGAGTTCCTATGGGACCACAACCAAGATGCAATGGCTGTTGAGAAACTGGCTGAAGGCATCCGCAACTTCGCCGTTGACCAAGGCAAACTAGAAGACATGATCGCAGCTAAGCTGTAATCACTCTTACCAAATTCAAATAGGGGAACGTTCAGTTCCCCTACTTTTATCAATTTTGTTTTTCTTAATTTTTATTCGGAAGTTCTTATGAATCGCAAACATCTAGCTAACGCTATTCGTGCTCTAAGCATGGACGGCGTACAACAAGCAAACTCTGGTCACCCAGGCGCACCTATGGGTATGGCTGACATCGCTGAAGTACTTTGGCGTTCTCACCTAAACCACAACCCAGCAAACCCAGAGTGGGCTGACCGCGACCGTTTTATCCTGTCTAACGGCCACGGCTCAATGCTGATTTACTCTCTGCTTCACCTAGCAGGTTACGAGCTTTCAATTGAAGACCTTAAGAACTTCCGTCAACTGCACTCTAAGACTCCAGGTCACCCAGAGTACGGCTACGCACCAGGCATCGAAACAACGACTGGTCCTCTAGGTCAAGGCATTACTAACGCTGTTGGTATGGCTATGGCTGAGAAAGCGCTAGCTGCACAGTTCAACAAAGAAGGCCACGACATCGTAGACCACTACACTTATGCATTCATGGGTGATGGCTGTCTGATGGAAGGTATTTCTCACGAAGCATGTTCTCTAGCAGGCACGCTAGGCCTTGGTAAGCTGGTTGCTTTCTGGGATGACAACGGTATCTCTATCGATGGCGAAGTTGAAGGTTGGTTCTCTGACGATACACCTAAGCGTTTCGAAGCTTACGGCTGGCACGTAATCCCAGCAGTAGATGGCCACGACTCTGACGCTATCAACGCAGCGATTGAAGCGGCTAAAGCAGATCCTCGCCCTACTCTAATCTGTACTAAAACAGTAATTGGCTTTGGTTCTCCAAACAAAGCAGGTACGCACGACTGTCACGGTGCACCACTAGGCGCTGAAGAAATTGCAGCAACACGTAAAGAATTAGGTTGGGAGCACGGTCCTTTTGAAATTCCGTCGGAAGTTTACTCAGAGTGGGATGCGAAAGAAGCAGGCGCAGCTAAGGAAGCAGCGTGGAACGAGAAACTTGCAGCTTATGAAGCAGCATACCCTGAGCTGGCAGCTGAATTCAAACGCCGCGTAAACGGTGACCTACCAGCTGAGTGGGAAGAGAAAGCATCGGCAATCATCGCTGATCTTCAAGCTAACCCAGCAAACATCGCATCACGTAAAGCATCTCAAAATGCTCTAGAAGCATTCGGTGCTATGCTACCTGAATTCATGGGCGGCTCTGCTGACCTTGCGCCTTCTAACCTAACTATGTGGTCTGGTTCTAAGTCTCTTGAAGCAAACGACTTCTCTGGTAACTACATCCACTACGGTGTACGTGAATTCGGTATGACGGCTATCATGAACGGTATCGCTCTGCACGGTGGTTTCGTACCATACGGCGCAACGTTCCTAATGTTCATGGAATACGCTCGTAACGCTATGCGTATGGCTGCTCTGATGAAAACTCAGAACATCCAAGTTTACACGCATGACTCTATCGGCCTAGGCGAAGATGGTCCAACTCACCAACCAGTTGAGCAGATCGCTTCTCTACGTCTAACTCCAAACATGAGCACATGGCGTCCATGTGACCAAGTTGAGTCTGCAGTGGCTTGGAAACTAGCAATCGAGCGTAAAGATGGTCCTTCTGCACTTATCTTCTCTCGTCAAAACCTTGCACAACAAGATCGTGACGCTGAGCAAGTAGCAAACATCGCTAAGGGTGGTTACATCCTGAAAGATTGTGAAGGCAAGCCAGAGCTTATCCTTATCGCAACGGGTTCTGAAGTTGAGCTAGCGGTTAACGCTGCTGCTGAGCTAACAGCTGAAGGTAAGAAAGTACGCGTAGTTTCTATGCCTGCGACTGACGCGTTCGACAAGCAAGACGCGCAGTACCGTGAGTCTGTACTTCCATCTGACGTTACAGCACGTATCGCTGTAGAAGCTGGCATCGCTGACTTCTGGTACAAGTACGTTGGTTTCGGTGGCAAGATCATCGGTATGACAACGTTCGGCGAGTCTGCACCAGCAGGTGAGCTATTCAAGATGTTCGGTTTCACTACTGAAAACGTAGTAAACACAGCGAAAGAGCTTCTAGCTTAATCTTGATTAAATTGCCTCGCCCTTAAATGGGTTGATGCATAATTAGTTCTACAATACCAAGCGTATAAAGTGAAACTAAAAGGCCTGACTTCGATAGTCAGGCCTGATTACCGCTTAACAGAAATGTCCAACGTTACAGGATCATTTCGCATAGCTGGCTTTTTGTTTACCAGAACCTTAATTCTCTACTTATCACTCCACACAGCCATTTCGTTACCACTTGGCTCTCTAAAATGGAAACGCCGCCCACCGGGAAAGCTGAATATCTCACGGTTTATCTCTCCACCAGCATCCAACACCTCACGCACGGTTTGCTCAAGATCTTCGCTATAGAAAACCATCAACGCCGCACCACTTTCAGCATTGGACGCTAGATCCGCTAAATAGAACCCACCCATTAAGCCTTTACCTTCAAAAGCTGAATACTCGGGACCATAGTCTTCAAAGATCCAACCAAACACGTGGCTGAAAAACGTCTTAGTGGCGGCGATGTCTCGCGCTGCAAATTCAATATAGTTAATAGAGCCGTGTTCCATAGCGGATTCCTTCTGCTTTATACGTTTGCCTTGTGATATTAAGGCAGGGCTTGAAGATCTAATCTTAGACAATTACGCCAAGTGACATCACTTTTTACGAACGACAGGGCAATCAGAGCCATGCAGTTCTTGCACAAAGCCAGAACCATCGCCACTGTGCGTTATCCATACTTTTTCTTTTGCTCGCGTCATTGCCACGTAAAACAAACGACGCTCTTCCGCATAAGGGAACACATCCGAAGATTCAGTCAACGCGCCATCAATGTGCAATTGTTTCTTCTTCGCGGGGAACTGTCCTTCATCAACGCAAAGAATAATCACGAAATCCGCTTCTTTACCCTTACTCGCGTGACAAGTCATGAAGCTGATATCAATTGAGGTATAGATCTTTTTCCAGTCTTCCAACAGCTCTGGTTTGTGGTAATGATTTCGCCCAAGCAACATCACTGATTTATTGGCTTTACCTTTTGCTTGCCTGTTTATCTGATCGAGGATCTTCTCAACTTCTTTGCTTGACGCACTATAAACCGACTTCTGCTTCTGTTGTTTGAAGCTGTTGAGCTCTTTTGGTAGTTGAATCGGGTTTTCCTGCACAAAGCGATTGGCAACCGAACCTAACTGATTGTTAAATCGATAAGTCGTATCTAGATGATGAATTGTCGAGCTCTCAAAACGATCTTTAAAGCCCGTCGTTAGATCAACATCTGCACCCGCGAACTGGTAAATTGACTGCCAGTCATCACCTACGGCAAAAATAGAAGCTTGGTGCTGCGCTTTCGATTGATTGCACAAGGCTTCAACCAAGGCTAAACGATCTGGTGAGATATCTTGATATTCATCGATCATGATGAACTTCCAAGGCGAAATGAATTTCCCCTTCTCGACATACTGTGTCGCTCGGCTGATCATGATTGAGAAGTCGATATGATTCTGTTCTTTCAATTCCTTTTGCCAAGCGGTTACGCATGGCCAACACAGTGAAAGCTCGCTATTGAGGCGCGTATAGTCACGGTGATCAATCAGTTGTTGCTGTACTTCTTTTTTCGTTAAACCCGATGCATTCAACTGTTCAAGTTGCTTTTCAAGCCAACCAATCAATTTAAGATTTGAAACATGACTACCTAGCTCATCATCACCGGTTAAATAAGCAATTGGCCATTTAGACAAGTGCTTTTGCCAACGTTTAAAGTTGGTCGGCGTCATCCAGTGCTTCTTCAACCAATCAATGCACCATGCTTGGCGTTGGTTGTCATCGAGTGCGAGCGGAGAAATAACCACGCGTTCGGGTTCAACTTGATTCAGTATCTTTAGACCCAACTGGTGGAAAGTACTGACTTGCACCTTCTCGGCTGATATGCCAATTTTGCTGTTAAGGCGCTGCTTCATCTCTTCCGCGGCTTCACGACCAAAGGCGAGCAGTAACAACTCTTCAGCTTGAGCTTGGTGGCTTTGCAATAAATACGCGACGCGAGCGGTGAGAACACTGGTTTTACCTGAGCCTGCGCCCGCTAAAATAAGGTTGTGATCATCATTCATCAAGACCGCATATTGTTGCGATAAGTTCAGGGGTGACGACTCACATTGAGCAAACAATACTTCCCAATTTTGTCTTTCTGTCTCTAACCACTGTTGATTCCTCTCGGCTTGCTGAATTTCCGTTTCAGACAACCATGGCTGCATTCGAGCAATGCGGTTTGGCATGCGCTGTGCCGCTTCCTCTAGAGTCATCGTCATATTTTCCAGACCTGCGTTGACCATGTCGACCCAAGTCTTCACTTTAGAATGCGGTAGGAAAGCAGGAAGTTGCTCAAGACGTGTCAATTCAGCTTCCCATTGAGGAACGTGCTCTGCCAACTGTTCACATTGTCTGTCATGCCACTTCTGATAAGCAGCAACCGATGCGCGCGCAAATTGACGACATTGTTCCCATGGAAGGCCTTGGACTAACCAGCTTCGCTGTTTGCCATCTTGTTGATTAGCAAAAAACTGCAACGATCCCCAAAACAATCCGCGCTTTATCGCGATCTTGCCACTCCAAATAGTGAAAGGGATACGTTCTTCACTGCCTACTGAAGATAACAGCAGGCGTGGACCATCAAGCTCAACTTGATGATATTCATTTTGAATAAAAAACTGTGCAGTCTTATTAGCGCTTAGCTGCATTGGAGCGTGCTCTTTAATTGGGAATATTGAATTTATATCATGATGCAGTGAGAATTAATAATGTCTCACTGCTTATCGACGCTTTCATGACCACCTAGGGGCAATTATGGATAAGTATCAAATTCTTGTGCTTGATTTCTGTTAGGATTATGGTTTTAGTGTGTCAAGTGAGCGACTGTGGACTTCTCAGCAAAACTACGCCTTTATTGGGCGAATAAAACCATAAATTACAGCGTATTAATTCTCATCACTCTGCTCGGTGTTGTAGTACCTGCTTGGTATTATGGTCAAAACACACTGATCACACCATTAATTTTAGGGGTTATTGCTGCGGCTCTTGCTGAAAGTGATGATAGCTTTACCGGACGTTTGAAAGCACTCACGCTAACCTTTATCTGTTTTGCCGTTGCAGCCTTCTCTATTGAGATTCTCTTCGATACGCCTTGGCTGTTCGCGATAGGGCTTTTCGTTTCAACCTTCTCTTTTATTATACTTGGGGCAATTGGCCCTAAATATGCCAGTATCGCATTTGGATCATTACTTGTGGCTATCTACGCCATGCTTGGGGCTCACGAGAGCACTAACCTTTGGTTTCAACCTCTACTATTGTTAACGGGCGCAGCTTGGTACTACTTCATGTCGATGATTTGGCAGATCGTATGGCCGATGCAACCAGTGCAGCAAAACCTAGCAACAGTATTCGATCAAATCGGCAATTACATCGGCTCTAAAGCAGAGCTCTTCTATCCAGTTTCAGATTTGATTCCCCAACCACATCGCATTATTGAAGCCAAACTCAATGCTAGCACTGTTAACGCGCTCAACATGTGCAAAGCAACGCTACTCAACCGCTCTAAGCGCGGACACATTGACGGACCGAGTGACCGATTCCTTAATACTTACTTCATCGCACAGGATATTCATGAACGCGTAAGCTCCAGCCACTACCGTTATCAAGAGCTGGCAAAACACTTTGAGCGATCAGACGTTTTATTTCGATTTAAGTATCTGCTCGAAGCCCAAGCTAAAGCTTGTAAAGAAGTAGCAAGCTCACTGAAGGTTGGCGCTGAATACCAACATGGCGAAAAATCTGTTCTGGCACTGGATGAACTGATGTCTTCACTTAATCATCTGCATCAACAGAACAACCCAGAATGGAAATCACTGCTCAACCAGTTGGATTACTTATTTAATAACCTAGCTACCGTCGAAAAACAGCTATCAAATATAAGTAACCCAGATGCAGAAAAACTAGAAGAAGGCGTACTGGACGATACCAACCCTCATACTTTGACGGCGATGTGGCATAAGATCAAAGCCAACTTGAACACCGACTCAATGCTATTTCGTCATGCAATTCGTATGGCGATCACTTTGACGATCGGTTACGGAATTATCCAAGGTTTTGAGATTGAAAGAGGTTATTGGATTTTGCTAACAACACTGTTTGTGTGCCAACCAAACTACAGTGCAACGCGACAAAAGCTGACGGCTCGTGTCATTGGCACCGTCGCAGGCTTGTTGATTGGAGTACCGTTGTTGACCTTTTTCCCATCTCAAGAGAGTCAGCTGGTATTCATTGTGGTCAGTGGCGTGATGTTCTTCGCTTTCCGTATCAATAACTACGGTTTCGCGACCGCCTTTATCACACTGCTTGTGCTCTTTTGCTTCAATCAATTAGGGGAAGGCTACGCAGTTGTATTGCCAAGACTAGCAGATACCTTCATTGGCAGCGCGCTCGCTGTTTTAGCGGTTAGCTATATTTTACCGGACTGGCAATCAAAACGACTTCACAAGGTGATGGCAGATGCGCTTGATTCCAATAAAGATTATCTCGCTCAGATCATTGGCCAATACCGTGTAGGCAAAAAAGACAGCCTTAGCTATCGTATTGCACGCCGCAGTGCACATAACAATGATGCAAATCTGACTGCCGCTGTTAGTAGCATGCTGGTTGAGCCGGGTAAGTATCGTACATCTGAAGATGAGAGCTTCCGATTCCTAACACTCAATCATGCACTACTCAGCTATATCTCTGCTCTGGGAGCTCATAGAACACGTATCGATGACGAAGCAACACACAAACTGGTACTAGACGCACACAGAGTAATACACGAGCATCTCGACGCTCTCAACGACCAGCTGTTTTGTCATCAAGAACAATGCGAAGTAAAAAACGCTTACGATCCTGAACTTGATAAGCGTTTAAGTGAATGGAGAGAAGAGGATGAGAGCTCTGTTAGAATGGTTCTACAACAGCTACATTTGATTTATCGAATGCTTCCAGAACTGCATACCTTAGCCACAAAATTTGCAGTTAAAGTTAAGATTGAAAAGCCGCTTGAAAAAGAAGTTTCAAGATGAAAAACAAAACAACAGTAAAAACAAAAAGACAACGAAGCTGCTCATTTTTTGAACACTTCGTGTGTTTGTACATTGCTCTACCAAAAGGCTCATCTAGGTAGAGCAACCACTTGCCTACCCTTTATCTACAAGGGCCGTTCAAATCTTACACGCATGTAAACTTGCTGACTTTGATTGACTCATCCATAACTTTGCCTAACATTCCTCGGACAAAAAACAACCAAAGGGATCTATAGTTGTCTTAGTTTTAGGAAACTTCAAACTTCATTTAATATTCACTTAATCTTGTTTGATTTATTGAATCAGTAAGCTATGCTCTATTGAGCATATGGATTTGAACTAAGGTCTCATTATGAATACACAGCAATTTGAAGCATTTAAGCAGAAAATACAGCTCCTTAACCCGCAGCAATTGAAAGCACTTCAAGGTGAAATAGACGAAAACCTTGAAACAGATCAACCTTCTCTTTTGACAGATGAAGAGTTAAACGTACTGAATGAGTTGTTCAATTAATAGACTAATGTCACTATTTTAGCTTAAATCCACCTGATCTTAGTAATTTGTAGCCGTTCTCCATTGCACTCAAAATATCGTCCGCCTAGACTCATTTCATACGTCAATAAAAGGTTCTGCTATGTCGATATCTGGTATTCAATCTGGTTACGCCATCATTCAGCAGTCAACCAACATGGCTGAAGAAGCCGCTATCGAGCTTAACCAAAACTCCAAACACTCTCCAAAAACCAACGACACTTTCCAAACTAGCGATTTGAGCTTCAATCAAATAGAACCTGAACAACCCATTTCGTTTAAAGAGAAAGAGCCTGAACCAGCTTCTTCCTCTACTGAAGCGTTATTAAAGCTGACACAGAGCGCAAATTACAACCGTGTTGGTGCGAGTGTGGTTGATCGTCAAAACGAAGCCATTGGTAGCCTTCTCGATATCCATATCTGATTCGAGCTACTATTTATCGATTTGATGGTTACCCTCTTTTTGACTAACAAATGGCTCTAAATCCATACAAACTGTAACTCATTATATCAGGCACTTGTTTCTGGTTTATTACTCGGTAGAATCAGCGCAAATCAATTTTGCTGCACAAACTTTACTTCATACTATTTATGCCAAAACTAAATCTGCATCGCCGTGACTATGTTTCTATTTTAGGAGGCGACATCTCCGCAGACGAATTAGAAAAGAAGCTCCAGCCTCATTTTGATAAGCCAGTGAATAAACTGACTCCGAGCCCTTACCTGACTGAAAAAAACCTTACACGTCGCTGGGCGGCTCTCGATAATGCAGACTCGCAGCAAGAACTGCTCGACCCTCATACTCAAAGGCAGATTCAGGCTTATGAGAAAAACATAGAGCACTTTATTGGCACGGTAAAAGTCCCTGTTGGTATATCTGGCCCTTTAAGAGTCAATGGCCTGTTTGCTAAAGGCGACTACCTAGTCCCACTTGCAACCACTGAAGCGGCGCTTGTCGCGTCGTATAACCGTGGTTCAAAGCTGATCACAGCTTGTGGTGGTGCAAGTGCAATGTTGCTCAATGAAGGCGTAACACGCACTCCTGGTTTCGCATTCCAAGGATTAGTTGAAGCAGGACAGTTTGTAGCATGGGCAGTGACCCAGTATGACCAATTTAAAACCTTAGCTGAATCAACAACGTCGCACGGCAAACTTACCGACATCAATGTCAACATCGAAGGTAACCATGTTTACTTGGTGTTTGAATTTCTAACCGGAGACGCTTCTGGTCAGAATATGGTAACTATCGCGACCAACGCGGTATTTGAGTACATCATAGAAAATACGCCGGTTAAGCCCGATCATGCTTTCCTTGATGGCAACTTATCAGGCGATAAGAAAGCCAATACACAAACCTTGCGCAGCGTTCGTGGTAAAAAAGTCACAGCCGAGGTCAATATCTCTGCTGAGCTTGTCGCTAAGTACCTCCACACCACACCAGAGAAGATGGTGCAGTTCGGACAAATGACCACAGTCGGTGGCGCTCTAAGCGGTACGATTGGTATCAATGCTCATTATGCCAATGCACTTGCTGCACTCTACATTGCTTGCGGTCAAGACGCGGCGTGTGTTGCTGAGTCTGCGATTGGTATGACTCGTATGGAGCTCAACAAAGAAGGTGGTTTGTACGCGAGTGTAACGCTGCCTAACTTGATGTTAGGAACAGTCGGTGGCGGTACTGGCCTACCAAGCCAAAAAGCGTGTCTCGATTTACTAGGGCTACACGGCAACGGTAAATCACAAGCCTTAGCTGAGGTTTGTGCGGCTTTATGTTTGGCGGGTGAGCTATCGATTGTAGGCGCATTCTGTGCGGGTCACTTTTCGCGCGCTCATCACAAGTTAGCGCGCTAGTTTCTGTTATAAAACCTTAAACCGACCGTTGTCACGCATTGAGTGAGTTGTGTATGGATTACTTACATTTATCGCGAGTGAGCCTTAAACACCTCACTGCGCTTCATATTATGCTGAACACCCACAGCGTCACTCAAACGTCAGAGCAACTCTTTGTCAGCCCTTCGAGTGTGAGTAAGACATTGTCTCAGCTGCGTGACATCCTTAATGACGAACTTTTCTATCGAGACGGCACCAAGCTGATCCCGACTCCCTTTGCCCTGAAAATAGCGCCCACTGTTCACGCGATTCTTTCCAGCATGAACGGGTTACTTCACCAAAAGAGTTTTACTCCTCAGGAGTATCAAGGCAGCTTTTCACTTTCGATGCGTGAAAGTACCTTCGAAGTGTTTGCCTCGAAGATCAGCAAAATCACCACTGAACTTGCACCAAAAGCCAAACTTAATATCTATTCGAAACAGGAGCTTGGATTCGATGCTTTGCTCAGTGGTAAGGTCAACTTGATCCTGTTGCCACACGATATCTCACAACCCCCAACGGATAATAAAGAGCTGGTGTGGGAAACGATTCTTCCTGATGAAATGGTTTGTTTGATGGGCGCTCACCACCCTCTCGCTCAGCAAGAACTAACAGTTGAAGGCTATTTAGACTACAAACACATTGGTATCTTAGATAACGAACTGTCTAAGCCTTACTTTGAGCAAAACTTAGTGCAATGTCATAAGCCTAGAGATATGGCGATATCGGTAGCGGACTTTGGCGCGGCGGCGGTGTTATGTCACCACACACCTTTCTTGTTCACTTGCTCAAAACAATGGGCTGAGCATGCCAAACAAGCACAAGGCTTGGTAAGTAAACCGCTTCCTTTTGATTACGGAAAAGTGGCGTATAGCTTGGTGTGGAACAAGCCAAACATGAATGATCAGGCGATCAAATGGTTGTGTGACTTGTTTTTAGAAGCCTAACTCTTTTCGCATTGATGACCGAAAATATTAGGTATAAACCTCAGGTGTTTGCATTGGCCTTTGAACAATTAAGTAGAGCTTATCGTGAAAGCTCTGCATTTGTTGTTCGGTGCATTTAGGCCACTCTAAAGCTTCGCCAATTACCCCATGATGTTGAAACGCATTTAACCGAATTCGAACATCACTTGGCAAACCCTTCAAGTAATACCCGACCTGCTCTACCTCGATATCTAGGTCACTTTTATTAGGAATATGCAGTAACCGAACTTCATGTAATCTGCCTTTATCAGCTAAGTAGTTAATGGTTTCAAACACTCGATGGTTCCCTCTACCCACTAACCATTGATGCGTTTCAGATTGCCATGATTTTAGGTCGATCATCGCACCATCAAGGTAAGGTAATACCTTATCCCAACCTTGCTGTGTCAACGAGCCATTACTATCAATAAAACACGTTAAGTGTGCCAATTGCGGATCGCTTTTGATCGCCTGAAATAGCTCGACGATAAACGGCAATTGCATGGTCGCCTCGCCACCCGAAACGGTAATACCGCTCAGGAAGAATTGATTGTGCCTAACCAGTTCAAGCACATCTGATACCGTCATCGTGGTGATTTTGGGGCTAGACTTATGATCACAGATATCGACGCACTGATCGCAGTTGGTACACGCTAACGGATCCCACTTCACTTTGCCTTCAATAAGACTCAGAGCACTGCTCGGGCAGCCACTCACGCAGTCTCCACAATGGTTACAGTGGTTGATGGTGTGTGGATTATGACAAGTGATGCAATCGAAATTACACCCCTGTAGGAACAGCACCAAGCGATTTCCTGGTCCATCAACACAAGAAAAGGTCAGCACACGGCTGACCTTCGCTTGTTTTTCTGTCTTATTATTTTTAACCCTAGCCATTTGAGTTGTTAGATCAGAAATTTTCATAATTCACATTGTTCGTATTCGAGAAACACATAACATGCGTACGTTAAAGCTATTCGTATGTCGGCGACATCTCTAAGCTCGCTACGCGTGGTTTACGCTCTAGTATGCCCGTATTTTTTGCAGCTTCAGCACCAAGGAAAGTGGTATTGGTGCGTGAACCTTGCTCGTCATATTTGGCAATGTCAGACAGCTTAATCATATAACCTGTCACACGAACCAAATCGTTCGATGCTACGTTAGCGGTGAACTCACGGTAACCCGCTTGAATCGCCCCTTTGCACAGGTTGAACATCGCTTCTGGATTGGACTTCACCGTTTCGTCGATGGTCAGAATGTCGCTGATACCCGACGTGTAGAACTTGTGGTGACCAGCCGTCGCACGTACGTAAGACACTGGATCCGGTTCTGTTCCGTAAGGGATGCGTACACCCGGCGTCACATCTTCATCTAGGCTGATACCACCTTGAGCGTGTAACAGAGCCTTACCTTCCAGCCCATATTTCACTTCCGAGTTTTCAACAATCTCAGCCAGCTTTTCAGAAATACGATGGCCTAACTGATTTGCTTGTTCATCGTGACCATAGCGCCCTGCTTTGCCTTCTTTTTCCATTAAGATGTTAACCGCCTCAGCCATGCCATAAATACCAAACATTGGCGCAAAGCGATCTTCTTCAATTAAGCCTTCTTTGGTTAAGAAGCCTTCGAAGAAGTTAGACTCTTCATGTAAGAAGCGGCTACGTGCATTCATCAATTCGATCATGATGCTGCTGTAGTTAGGTAGTACTTGCTGTAAGAAGTCTACGCTGTCTTCAGATTTCAGAGCCACTTGCTTGAGGTTCATACGTACTAGCGTGTTTGAACCACCCGCCAGAGGCAAAGAGTTGTAGCAACTCACGATGCCAAAACGCTTATCTCCGTACGCAGCGGCGTGTGCAGGATAATTGGCAATGTGCGGCTTGCTGCATTCACAGATATTGCTCGCAGCATGACGAAGCAGGTCATCAGATGTGACTGCAGGGTCGTACATAAAGGTTAAGTTAGGTGCGATCTGCTTGAGTTCAGCATCCACACGTAAAATAGTGCGACATACAATGTTGTCACTAGGGCCAATATTAACGTGCATGAAGGCATCTGGCAGCGTGCGATCCAGCATGATCCAGAACAGCTTCAGCTTTTGGTATACCTGCTCATCCGTCAAACCGCCAACAAAAGGCATCAACACATCGTCCAACTGGCCTAAGTAAACCGGAATTGAAGTCACTGATGGAACGTGATGATAAAGGATGGTGAGCATGTTCAATGCTTCGTCGAAATTAGTAGCCGCGCTAAGCTCTAAATACTTGGAGCCTTGATGTAAGTATTTAGAATAATCAGGAAGCACATAGCGCGGCTTAAATGGGGCGTGACCTTCAAACATGTCACACAGCACACCTTGTTGTAAGGCTTGCTCTACTTCATTGCTTACCGGCATATACGGCAGACTGGCTTCAGCTTCTAAGGCAAGATAGCTCGACTTCTGTTTTGGGGACAGGTTGGCATCTGAAATGATATTGCTAAAGCGTTGTTGTTGTTCTGAAAGTGTTGAAGAAGTAGATGACGCAGATTGGTGGCTCATGATTAAACCCTTAATATTCTTATGGGCTTATTTTATATCTCACACTTACATTTCCACTAATGAAATGTATGCAAGCCTACATTTCCAAAATGGAAAACACCATTTGTAACTTAGTAATTTATGAATAGATAGCTTGTAAATTTTGTGAATAGACAGTTTTTAAATTGGCCATTTGCCAATTAACGATGGTTGTTTATCGATGATTGTCGTTGGGGAAGGGAAAGAATGAGCAGAAGAGATTAGGCCGCTTAATTGAACCGTTTAGTTTAAAACGCAAGTGCGTATAAATAGAAAACCCACATAACGGATCCAAAGATCGTTGATGTGGGTTTAGTCAATTAAGCGTGAGTGCAGTTATCTGATCAGCTATCTATATGTCAACTGCAGATACGTCAACTACAGACAAGTGAACTATAGATGAGGAACCACTTGTTTACGGCCTACACCCATCAGAACCTTCAAAGTACCTTGTGGGGTGTCGATTGAAAACGGTGTTGAGACTTCAACAATCGAAAAACCTGCTGCGCTCAATACATTCTGGGAGCGCTGTTCGCTGACCCCAAAATCTTCGCTGTCGTTTTCTAAGTACCAATCCCAGTGTACAAAAACCCCATCGTTTTCTAACAGAGTATAAATAAGGCTGACCGTATCTTGTAGGTTCGGAATAAAGCCACATACCGAAGAGGCTACCACTAAGTCAAACTGATTTCTGAATGCTGGGTGTTGGGCTGCAAGTCCGCGCGATAAGATATCAACGACAGGCTCTACATTAGACAGCTCTTTTTTATCTAACTCTTCAATCATCCCTTCTGAGATATCGAGAGCGATGATCTCTTTTGCAAAAGGAGATATTTTCTGGCTGAGTAATCCTGTACCACAACCAAAATCAAGGACACGGGTTCCGTTCAAATCAACGAGCTGTGTTAACTGGTCAAATGCGGACTGTGCGAATACAGCAGTAGCGGGATCGTTATCCCAATCAGGTGCGTACTCGTCCCATTGTTTCGCCATCATGGCCTCCATCTTTACTTCTTGTAGGTTCGGAACGCCCCCAGAATAAACCAAATTAGTCAATTCGTCATAGAGTTATCATGCAAAGATGGACTATTTCTAAGATAGTCAGCACAATATTCAGATAATATGCACCGCCACCCGCTCAATATGGAAATGAAATGAACCTTTCTCAAGTCCAAGCCTTTTGTTCTGTTGCTGATTTAGGATCCGTCTCTGAAGCTGCGCGACAGCTTGAATGTAACCGAACCAAACTGAGCATGTCGATCAAAGCCTTGGAAAAAGAGTTAGATGTCGAACTGTTTGTTCGAAGCGGTAACCATGTCGAGCTGTCTGAGGCAGGTAAGGCCATATATAAAGACTGTGAAGGCATGTTGGTAACGGCAGCACGCATTAAGCAAACCTGCTTACATGTTTCGGGTGAATTCAACGCAGAGATTTGGATCGCACGCGACGATTCCCTACCCGATGAAATGTGGCAAAGTTTATCGCACGCCCTAAACAACAAATACCCTTCCACTTCTTTCAACTTCGTTCTCGCTTCTAGTGGCGACTTGGCTAATCTTGTCGAAACTCAGCAAGTTGATTTTGCGTTTGGTGTCGATTACGAGCGTGTCGACGACCCAAGAATTATCTACAACCCACTCGGCAAGATCCGAATGATGTCGGTATGTAAGAAAGGGCATGATTTAAGTGCGATGCGAAGAGTGTCGGATGAAGTACTAAGAAATTCGATGCAAGCGACCATGGTTTATCTCAATGAAAAAGATAACCCTGAGCTTGAGCCCTTCTCTCGCCGATACATTGGTTTTTCTAGCTTCGATTTTATGTTGGATACGATTCTACGAGAAGATGCATGGGGCGTAATGCCTGAGCCATTGATACGCCATTTATTGCGTGAACAGGAACTGGCGGTGATCAAGCACACTTATGGCCTGACTCAAGAAGACTACTGTATGTTTACCGCGGCAGGTATGGCAGAACACCCAGGAATGAATTGGTTAGCGGATCAGATCAGCGATTACTTGTTTGATTTCTAAAGTGTCAGATAATGTTCTATCTCGACACTTAAAATCGTCTAACAAATAGAAAGCCCTCTCTTTAGAAGACCATCACGTGATCCACTAAATAACGTCCGTCTTCTTCAACTAACACCATTTCTGCCACAAATTCGCCTTTCGCAATGGTATACGCTTGCTTCCAAACAAAGGCGATGGAATCGGAGCGTCTGAATAGCGCCACAGGCTCACGTTCAGCAAAAAAGCCATTACTGTGCTGATAATGATGACACACCTTTTCCAGATACTCAGGCGTCACAATATCCTTCATGCGCTGCGTAAAGTCTCGGCAGTGTTGAGCATGGTCAACCTTGGTTGAACCGTCCATCAAATTGTCCATGATCGGGTTAGCAATCGCCCACAACTCGCTATCGTTGAGATCATCAAATTTCATCTTCATCCATTCCTTTTCAAGTTCAACTCGGCTCTATGTTCAAGGTTCAGGTTCAAACCCAAGTTTAAGGTATAAAGTTTCAATGCGATTTCTGTAACCTTAACAACCTGCTCCTTTACACTGCGAGCCTATGAGACCTTCACAACCTATGTGTTTTACTAATCATAAACCATTTAGCGCCAGTTTCACATTTCCTGAAAAACAGTCATCGTCAACTTTACTGACACCAAAATCTACCACTAAGTAATTGAATAGTAACAACTTGGATGTAAAACGGGTTACCGACATATAAACGTCATCAGATAAAGTTTGTAAAGCTAGCTCAATATTAGAACAATGACGTTATCAAAAACATCTGGAAAATATTATGTGTGACAGGAAAAGCCAAAACGAAAATCGAGTACTATTGTTCTCAGCCCTTTTAGCATCAGGCTTCGCGATTGGCGGATTGGTGTTGGGTCTTCTCGTTGGCTCTCTAGTCATAGTATTTGACGGTGTCTATTCTCTTATCAGTTTACTGTTAACTTTATTGTCACTAGCTGCTTCGAAATACATTAATCGCCCATCAGACAGGGAGTTCCCGTTCGGTCGAGCAATCATTGAGCCAATCGTAATCGCCATTAAAGCGATTGTGATTCTGCTTGTGGTCGGTTATTCACTTTATTCTGCGATTGGTGCTCTGATGACAGGTGGTCGTGAAGTTGATGCTTCTATCGCAACTCTGTTTGGTATTTTCAACGTATTGGGTTGTGGTTACGCTTGGTGGTACATCGCTAACAAGAGCAAACGTATTTCTTCAGGTTTGATTCAAGCTGAGTCTAAACAGTGGCAAATGGATACGCTGTTGAGTGTGGCAGTTACGGCAGGTTTCGTTGTTGCTTGGTTGGTGGCTTACTCTCCGTTTGCTGAATACGCGGTATATGCCGATCCAATGATGATGTTGCTGATGTCTTTCTACTTTATCAAAGTGCCGTTCGACATGTTACGTGAAGCAATGCGTGAACTGCTAATGATGTCGGCAACCAAAGATATTTGTGACGCGGTAGATAAGAATGTTGTCGCTGTAGACAAAGATGCGGACCAAGATTTGGAGCTAATGGGTGTGACTAAGGTTGGCCCGGAACTAAGAGTCAATGTTGATATTCATACTAACGACCAAGATGCGATTACGGTTGATGATATTGAACGAACACGCCATCAATTAAAGCGACGCTTATCTAAAATGCCTTATGAGCTTCAATTGAACCTCAATATCGCGAGCTAAGAGCATTCTCTCTTAAGTTCAAGACTGAACCTCTTCAGAAGCCGACGCCTTAACCGTCGGCTTTTTGTCTCTAGTTACCCACCAGCAAGCCAGTGAACCAATCGTCACCATACAAACGCCCTGCCAGAAACTCATGCTCAATGACAAACCTAGAATCATAGAAGACAGTAAGGTCGCGAAGATTGGCGTAAAGTAAGACATGGTTGCCAAAAACACCATGTTGCCACCTAGAATCGCCGTGTTCCAAAGCGCGTAACCAGCGCCCATACAAGCCCCAGCAAGCACTAAGTCAATCGCAGCACTTGAAGTCATCACCATGCCGGTTTCATCACTCAATGCGTATTTGATCCACAGAGTGATCGCAGTAGCGATAAAGAAAAGCACAATCGCATTCTGCCCTTTAGCAACGCGTTGGGTGTAATTGCAATATACCGCCCAAATAATCGCGCCGAAGAATGCCATCGAATAGGTTTTAGGGTTGGTCGCAATATTAGCCGCGATTTGCTCGACAGAAAGCCCCTGATCGCCGCTGATACTCCAAGCCACGCCAAAAAACGCTAAGACGATACTTGGATAAACCAACCAGTTAATCTTTTTGTCACTCAGCAGTACCGCAAACAACACCGTTAGTGCAGGCCATAGATAGTTGATAACGGCCATTTCTAAGGCTTGATGTCGGCTATTTGCCATTCCTAAAGCCAGAGCTAGGAAGATCTCGTAGCACACGAATAAGGCACCACCGATCAACAAATACGATTTGGAGAAGCGCGACAGCTTAGGTAACCCCATAACACAGACTAACAACAGTGAGCTCACCGTATAAAGACTGGCGGCACCACCAATTGGGCCCAGTTGTTCTGACACACTACGAGACAATGCAATTAAGCAGCTCCATAGTAAAATGGCAGCAATGCCGTAGCAGCTATGGCGATGAGATTTCAGCACGCCTCTTCCTTCTTTTTATTGTAATTAGGTAATCAAAGCGAGCTTAAGCAAAGGTAGGCTTAAACACCACTATCGATAAGTTGCAGTAAGTAAAAATAAGTAGCCGAGCACATAACTGTACTCGGCTATCCATCATTTACTCAAAAATCTAAAAGCAATTAGCAATTAGCAATTATGCCAACAAAAGTGCTTGCAGGTCAGCCAGAGACTTAACCTGATAATGAGGGTTAATTCCTGCTGGCGTCGCTTTCTCTTGGCTGTTCAACCAACAGGTCTCAATACCAAAATCCAAGCCACCTAAAATATCAGAGTGTGGGTTGTCCCCGACCATCAATACTCTTTGCTTTGATGGCAATCCAATCAGCTTGTGCGCATGCTCAAAAATTTCCGCGTCTGGTTTAGCGACACCGACTTCCTCAGAAATGATCACATGGTCAAAGTAGTCTGTCATTCCTGTTCGTTCCAAACGGATTGACTGCAGCTCTGTGAAACCATTGGTGATGATGCCCATGTTCACTTTGCCTTGTAACGACTCCATCAACTCTTTTGCACCAGGAAGCAGAGAACAGATGTCTGCCATTGCGGCTAAAAACGCACTGTTTAGTGCTGCCGTGGTTGTCTCTAACTTTGTTGCCCAGCTTTCAAAACGCGCGTGCTTCAGTTGTGCAGCCGTAATACGGCCATCTTGGTAATCGACCCATAACGGCAAATTAACCTCTTGATACACTGAATAATCCTGTTCGCTAAAGTCCACGCCAAAACGGGAGAACATCAGCTTCATTCCTTGAAAAGCATCAAAGTGGAACAAGGTTTCATCTGCATCAAAGAATATCCAATCGTACTTCATTTTATGTCCTATTATTCGCGCGGTTGAGCAGTGCTTGTATTTATTTTCTCGTTGCCTCAAAGGCCAGATGTGCATTCTACTATCAATTTTGTGAGCCTGAATATAGTTCTAAGAATTTATAGAAAACAAGCAACAAGTCATGATGTATCGCAAATTTTGCCACATATTAAACCAATACCATACAAGAAATACACTTAAGTACCGGGAGGTACCATGAAGCACTTCTTACCGTCATCCGTCATGCTCACCCCATTCCTTGTTAAGTATTATGATGAACAACCAGAAGACACCTCTGACGCCTTAGATACCGATGAGTCTCAGCAACCTCAAATTGAAGCTAACGATGACTCACGCAAACCATCGACACAAACTGAACTTGAACCGACGTTGAGTGAATAGCCTTTACTTTCATGGTCATGGAACGTAATTCTGTTATTAAATCAATCAATAGTTCGCTTTCCATTACTGACAATAAACACATAAGAAAACCATAAAAACGATTGCTATATGAGCCCTATCACAACACATAATCACAAAGTGGTAGTTCGGAATCAAAGTTGTTCCAGATCAATGGTCGACCAGTTGATTGCCGACAACATGTAGGAAATTAAAAAATCATAATTAACGGAGTTTTCCAATGTCTACTGCATTTTACATCCCTACAATCAACTTCATGGGTACTGGCTGTTTGAAAGATGCTGCTGATAGCATTCAGTCTCAAGGCTTCAAAAAAGGTCTGATCGTAACGGATAAGATCCTTAACCAAATTGGCGTGGTTAAACAGGTACAAGACCTACTTAGCCAACGTGGCGTAGACGCAGTTGTATTCGACGGTACTCAACCAAACCCAACCATCACTAACGTGAACGATGGTCTTGAGTTACTAACTGACAACGATTGTGATTTCGTTGTTTCACTAGGTGGCGGTTCGCCACATGACTGTGCAAAAGGTATCGCTCTGGTTGCCTCTAATGGCGGCAAGATTGCAGATTACGAAGGCGTAGACCAGTCTGAAAAGCCAATGATGCCTCTAATTGCTATCAACACAACAGCAGGTACAGCTTCTGAAATGACGCGTTTCTGCATCATTACTGACGAAGCTCGTCACATTAAGATGGCTATCGTTGATAAGCACACAACACCGCTTATCTCAGTAAACGATCCTGAGTTGATGCTTGCTAAACCTGCATCACTAACGGCAGCAACAGGCATGGATGCGTTGACACACGCAATCGAAGCTTACGTTTCAATCGCAGCAACGCCAATCACAGACGCAGTTGCGATTAAAGCAATCGAACTTGTGCAAGCACATCTAAGAACAGCAGTAGCGCACGGTGAAGACATTGAAGCTCGCGAGCAAATGGCTTACGCACAGTTCATGGCGGGGATGGCATTCAACAACGCTTCTCTTGGCTATGTTCATGCAATGGCGCACCAACTGGGTGGTTTCTACGACCTTCCACACGGTGTATGTAACGCTATCTTGCTACCACACGTTCAACGTTACAACGCGCAAGTTTGTCCAGAGCGTCTACGTGATGTTGCAAAAGCGATGGGTGTGAATGTTGAAGGTATGACAGCAGAACAAGGCGCAGAAGCAGCTATCAACGCGATTGTTCAACTAGCAAATGACGTGAACATCCCAACAGGTATCGCTCAACTTGGTGCTAAATTGGAAGACATCCCGACTCTGTCTGACAACGCACTAAAAGATGCTTGTGGTTTCACTAACCCTAAACAAGCGACTCACGAAGAAATCTCAGCGATCTTCGAAGCGGCAATGTAATCTAGCGACAAGTTATTCGAGCTAGAAACACGCGGCTCTTGCTAAAAACAAATAGCTAACACAAACGGGCTCACCTTCTGAGCCCGTTTTTTTATCTTCCTGTCTCTTTCAATTCTTTGCCTTCATAGCCAACCAAGAACGACGAATCACTAGCTACTCACCACTAAAAAGTCGCATTGTTGCGATCGCTTGGTTATAGTCAAACTATTGATATATAGAATGACAAACAGGTTCCATTGAGTCGTTGGATAGTTAGCACCTCATTATTAGCTTCACTCGTTGTCCACTCCGCTCAAGCAGAGGAACAAAATGGGTGCCACAGTCAGCCGCTAGAAGACGCCCCTGTCGAAAAAGCCTACCACTACCTAAACAGTAAATTTTGCCAACCCGCATTATGGTTTGACAGTTTCTTTGTCGATGACCGCATTACCGAAGATGCTCGAGCGGGCACTTCTGTCCGTTGGTACAACGATTTTATTTACTCAGAAGGTGGTGACGTCGACTACTCAACCAAGCTCAACGCACGTTTACATCTTCCCTTTGCGAGTAAGCGCTTAAAATTAATCTACGAATCTGTCAGCGATGAAGAGTTCTTTGATTTCTTTCCACAAGATTCAGAGGAATTAGAGAGCGCACTCGGCCTTCGTTACGATGCTTATGCGAAGGGTTACAGTAGCTTCAATATTAAAGCGACACTGCGTCCGCGTATTGAAGCTCGTTATCGCTTTACCTACCCTCTCACTACCGATGCCGTATTCAGGCTGACCCAACGTGTGTATCAAGAAAAGCAAGAAACTGGCGAGATCACCGATATCGATTTTGATCTTTCTTTGAGTGATGACTTCTTAGCGCGATGGTCGAACTTTGCAGGTTATAACGACGACCTTAAAGGCTGGGAGTACGGTACGGGGCTAACTTTGTATCACTATCTTTCTCAAGACCAAGCTCTGCAATACAGCGCGACGATTGCAGCAACCAGCGAGCCGTATAACCACTACGAATATTCACAAGTGTCGATAACCTACCGAGAAAACGTTTGGAAAGAGTGGCTGTTCTACGAATTGATTCCGCGCTATCAATGGGAACGAGAGCCCCATGAGAAACACACCGAAGAGGCCAACATCACCCTACGGCTTGAAGTCCTATTCAATAATGTCTAGCTCAACAACGCCTAGTTAGTATTTATGAGATGAGCATCGTGAGATAAAAACATGGACACAAAAAAAGCACATCATGTGATGTGCTTTTTCAGTTCTATATAAGGCTTAAGCTGTAGTCTTAACCCTTGTAGTTTCTTACTCGTGCCGCTTCTGCTTCACGCTTGTCGACAACGGTTTTACCGATTGGCGCCAATGAGATAACCGCGAGCTTAAGGTGCTGAATCGCAAACGGAATACCGATGATGGTAATGAAACACGCTACTGCTGACATGATGTGACCAATCGCAAGCCAGATTCCCGCAAATAAGAACCAAATAACGTTACCAATCACACCTAGCGGGCTGGTACCGATGTCAGTTTCATTGGTCAATTCATCACGTGAAATCGCTTCTTGACCAAATGGGAAGAATGAAAAGTTGCCCATTACAAAACACGCTCTACCCCATGGAATACCAACGATGGTGAGGAATGCGAGCAGTCCGAAGAACCACCATGCCAATCCCATAAATACGCCACCAAACAGAAACCAAATGATGTTTCCTATTGTTCTCATGTTGTCTTCTCCAAATCTTTGAATGCTGTTTATTTCATATGCCGAGTAAGGCAATACTTGTTCTAATACGTTCATTATTATTGAGTCTTTATGAACCGCTTATGAATCGCCTACATTTTCTGTGATTGATACACACCACGAAACGCCAAATCCGCATAGGGATCATCGATTTTATTTGATACCATGTTCGTAGATTTTTAGTATCACAAAGCTAAACAGCTACAACAACTAATTTAAGGCCGAATTTATGAACAACACTGAGCAACCTAAAAAGAAAATGAAAAACTGGGTGCCAATCGTCTTCTTCGGACTTCTCAGCACAGTGCCTGTATTCATGTTTTTAGTCGACGTGTACATCAACCAATACATGTAACAAGACCCCGCTATCCTATCGGCGTAAAAATGAATACAGGAAACATGTCCTGTATTCATCTCAGTTAAATCACTTCTACTGTAATTAATTCAACTCTTCTGCGATCAAATCAACTCTTAGTTAATTAAATCAGCTCTTCGTTAATAAAGTCTAGAATGTCGATCAGCTCATGATCTGGCAAGTTTAGTAAGTTATCACCCACATACCATTCAATCTTACATTGGGTAGGCAGTTCGCTGATCGCTGGGTTTCCTATCCAAACCTTGTGCTTCTTAGCTATATTGTCGCGCAGGATAATGCCATCCTCAAAACTCACCGGTAAATAGAGGTGAAGCATGTTTACTTGGGGTTGCTGCGGGTTCACTTTGAACTGCGGGTAATCTTGTAAGATTTGATAGATTTGCTTGGTACGCTCATACAATGCTGGCATCAACTCGATCCGTTGATCAAACTGCATTGCTGCCGAAACCACGTAAGGCGTGCGATGATAAACATTTCCGCCCTGACGCTTCATCCATGCTGAAGCTTTTGCTACGAAAGCCTTATCACCTAGTAGGAGTGACCCCCCAAGACCATTTAACCCTTTATAGAGCGAAACATAAGCTGTATCGAACCCCTTAGCAATCTCGCTATATGGCTTTTGATAATACGCGCCACACTCCCACAAACGAGCACCATCCATATGCAGATGAATCGATTGTTCTTTGCAGTACTGCTTTATCGCTTCAAGCTCTCCCCACTCAGGCAGCTGACCACCAATCTCTCGCATCGGTAGTTCATACAATGCCGCGGCAATCTCATCAGGCCAAGCCTTTAAGTCGTCGACATTCCAAGTGCGAAATACATTACCAACCGGAAGTATATTGAAACGGTTCTGGAGCTGATACCCTTGGCGTTCATGGCGCATAATATGGCTGGATTCGTGCATCGCCACCAAAGGATTTCTTTTTTCTTGGCAAGCAATCTCTAACGCTGTCGGTTGATTCATTGTGCCAGTAATCACAAACACGGCGGCTTCATAGCCGAGAAAATCAGCCACTTTGCTTTCAAAACTCTCAATAAAATCGCCATCACCGTAGGTGTCGTGCGCCACATCATGTGTTTCGCACCATTCAGCCATTTGCGCGAAGGTTTGTGCTGGTGTTGGATCGAAGTGACCAGAAAGCAGCAAATTACATTGTTGACGCAAGTCCGTGCTCATACCTTTTCCTTTATTCATTGTCGTTCTATGTAGGGTGATTGAATTATTTACGTTAGCCTTCAACGGTGACATAAAGTGCACCTCTTCGCTTTTATTATTAGCGAATAATTAGTTTTACGCAGTCATCGGCTGCGTGTGCCGGAAATACTCAAATTGACGGGTGTTTTATATAATTAAGTCCCTAAAAACACGTGCATCTAACTAGATAAGTATGGGCTAATTCGTTGTTGTTCAACCATTCTTCTATTATTGTATATCTATAATTCCAATAAATATTATTCGTTAATGGACAAAGAGGGCTATATGTCGAAAAATCGAGTCTTGGTGCTATTCGCCCACCCTTCTCAGCATCGCTCTGAAGCGAACAAACCCTTATTTGAGCAAGCCAAGCGTATTGAAGGCGTCACCTGTGTCGATCTTTATGCTGAATACCCGACCTTCAAGATCAATATCGATCGTGAACAGAAACGCCTGTTGGACCATGACATCATCATTTTTCAGTTCCCACTATATTGGTACTCAACACCCGCGATTCTTAAAGAGTGGCAAGACCTCGTCCTAGAATACGGATTTGCTTACGGCACCGACGGTAATGAACTGCAAGGTAAGAGCTTGTTATGCAGTATCACCGCTGGCGGCAAAAAAGAGGCTTATCAAACTGACGGTTATAACCACTTCACCATCCGTGAACTGCTTCACCCAATCGAACAAACGGCGTCTTTGTGCGGCATGAACTACTTGGCTCCATTGGCTTTGTTTGGTTCACGTACTGCGTTAGAAGAAGGCCGAATTCAAGATCATGTAAATAGCTACAAATCGCTTTTAGAGGCTTTTGTTGCGGGCGAAGTCGATCTTAAAAAGGCAAGCAAGGCTGAAAAGCTAAACCATTATGTCGATGAAATGATGAGCAGAGGTTAGATCATGACAGGATATTTTCTACAAGCATTTATCTATTTGCTCGCGGCAGTCATCGCCGTCCCTATCGCCAAAAGGCTTGGCCTCGGCTCTGTGCTTGGTTACCTGATTGCCGGTGTGGTGATTGGCCCAATCATCGGCTTAGTGGGTGAAGAGACCACGACCATTCAACACTTTGCCGAATTCGGTGTAGTAATGATGCTGTTCTTGGTCGGGCTTGAGCTTGAGCCGAAGATGCTTTGGGCAATGAGAAACCGCCTGATGGGGCTCGGCGGCCTACAAGTCGGTGGCACAACGGCCATAGTCATGGGGATTGCTCTGTTCTTCGGGCAACCTTGGACGATCGCGCTGACTATCGGTTTGATCTTCGCACTGTCATCTACCGCGATTGTTCTCCAAACCTTTAATGAGAAAGGGCTCTCCAAGACAGAAGGCGGCAAGAATGCTTTCTCGGTCTTACTGTTCCAAGATATCGCTGTCATTCCGATGCTGGCATTTATCCCTCTATTGGCATTGCCAGAATTAATCGAAGCTGCACAAAGCGCGGTCGCTTCGACTTCTGATCACCATGAAGAGTTGAGTCTTGTTGCTGGCCTACCCGGCTGGGCTTATGGCCTTGTGATCACAGCATCTATTGCGATTGTTGTGGTCGGCGGGCACTTCTTGAGTCGTCCACTGTTCCGCTTTGTGGCGAGCTCAGGCTTGCGAGAAATCTTTACTGCAACCGCACTGATGTTGGTTATTGGTATTGCTGCACTAATGAGCCTAGTCGGCCTCTCACCAGCTTTAGGAACCTTCCTTGCGGGTGTGGTATTGGCGAACAGTGAATTCCGCCACGAGCTTGAGTCTAATATAGACCCGTTTAAAGGGCTGCTACTTGGCTTGTTCTTCATTACGGTAGGTGCGGGCATCAACTTTGATGTTCTATTCAACGACTTTGGTTTGATCATTGGCCTCACTCTTGGCGTTATGCTACTTAAAGCCTTGGTGTTGTTTACATTGGCGCTGATCTTTAAAATCAAAAATAGTGACCGATGGTTGTTTACGTTGAGCTTGGCTCAAGCCGGTGAATTCGGTTTTGTACTACTTAGCTTCTCGGCTCAAAACCACGTATTGCCTGCTGATATAGTTCAAACTCTGTCGCTGGTTGTTGCCCTTTCAATGTTCCTAACTCCAGGCTTATTCATTCTATTTGATAAAGTGATACTTCCTCGTTACGAGCAAAAGTCTAACGACCGAGAAGCCGATACTATCGAAGAGAAAGGTACGGTGATCATTGCTGGTATTGGCCGATTCGGTCAAATCGTTAACCGCTTACTGGTGTCGAATGATGTCAATACTGTGGTTCTGGATCACCAAGCTAACCAAGTCGATTTGTTACGCTCCATCAATATCAAATCTTACTTTGGTGATGCAACTCGTCATGACTTATTGCATACCGCAGGAATCGAAGAAGCAGCAATGTTTGTCGTCGCTATCGACAACCAAGACTCAAGCGTTGAATTAGTGAAATACGTTAAACACACCTACCCTAATGTGAAAATCTTAGCGCGTGCATTCGACCGTGGTCACAGTTACCGCCTACGAGAAGCCGGTGCAGATTCTGTAATCTCAGAAACGTACCACTCGGCACTCGAAATGGGCTCAGAAGCTCTACGTTCTTTAGGGCACCATCCATTCTTCGTTGAACAGCAAAAATCAACGTATCAACGTGTTGAAAGCCGTAAGTCTGAAAAACTATACCAAGCTTGGTCTGACGCTGAAGAGAACCCACGTTACGACAACAACTACCGACAAATCTTCATTCACCTTGAAGAAGCAATGAAAGAAGACATGAAAAAAGACCGTTCAGACAAGCACTCTCGCTCAGAACGAGGTTGGACACCGCCACCGAAAGGCTATGCAGATGGCTTTGAGGAAGAACAAACCTAAGCAGAGCTCAAATTCGAGGTTAACAACCACTCAAAAAGCGGCTTTCGGGTCGCTTTTTCATTCTCTAAATACGAATAGCACGACCGATGAAGCCAAAACACGGAACCTAAATCAGATGAACCACGACATTTATGTGATCCAGTTATAATTTTCAATCTCAAGCTACCCGTCAAAAATGAATTCACTTTTTACATTTATAAAACATTACCTCCCCACATAAACCACACCATCAATGTGGGTATATATGCATTCTTTTAAGCCCTTCAGTCGTCGTTCTAATTCGTAGCGACCATTCTCTAACGTTTGAGTTACATTGCATATATCTAAACACGCCTCACAAGTCGCCACTAAAGCATTCACATCGCCAATAATTAACGCTCCGCACTCACAAATTCAAACCATAAAAATTAACACAAACGTTTCAAAGTATGTCTATCGTTACAATTTGTAACGAATACCAGTTGTCGGTATAGTCCTGCACTTCAAAAAGTGAGGCGGTTGCGCTCACCTTAAAGGAGATATAATAATGATTACTAATGATGCAGTAATAATGGGCATGTTAGCTGTTATTCTTGGCGGTGTTTTTATCACGGAAAGTAGCCAAAATAGCGCTCTGAAAAAATTCTACTCGTTCGTTCCGGGTCTATTGCTCTGTTACTTTGTTCCTTCTCTATTGAATAGTTTAGGCATCATCGATGCGTCAAACTCAAAGCTATACTTCGTTGCAAGTCGCTACCTATTACCGAGTGCACTCGTTCTTCTGATCATCTCAGCAGACCTTCGTAAAATATTTGGCCTTGGTTCTAAAGCCGTCATCATGTTCCTAACCGGTACTGTCGGCATTATCATTGGCGGGCCTTTAGCGATTCTAATTATCGACCAAGTTAACCCTGACCTTGTATCTGGCGATGTATGGCGCGGCCTTACAACAGTGGCTGGCTCTTGGATTGGCGGCGGTGCAAATCAAGCAGCAATGAAAGAAGTGTTCGAGGTTGATGACCAGTTATTCTCTGCAATGATTACGGTTGATGTTATCTGTGCGAACATTTGGATGGCCGTGTTACTTATCATGGCAGGTCGCCAAAAGAAGATTGATGCATGGTTAAAAGCTGACACATCATCTATCGAAGAGCTAAAAGAGACGGTTTCTAAATACCAAGAAGAGAACGCTCGCCCAACAACCACAACAGATCTAATGAAGATCACGGGAATTGCATTCGGTCTTACCGGTCTAGCTCACTTATTCAGTGACCTAATCGCACCTTGGATCTCGACCAACGCTCCAGAACTCGCGAAATACAGCCTTACATCAGGCTTCTTCTGGTTAATCGTTATGGTGACAACGTTCGCGCTCATCGCTTCATGCTTCAAATCTACACGCAGCCTTGAGCACAGCGGCGCGTCTAAAGTTGGTTCAGCGTTCATCTACATCCTAGTTGCAACCATCGGTATGCAAATGGATGTGACGGCTATCTTAGACAATCCAGGCTACTTCTTCATTGGTATCACATGGCTAACTATCCATGCCATTCTAATGATTGTGATGGCGAAGCTTATCCGTGCACCACTGTTCTTCATGGCTGTCGGTAGCCAAGCTAACGTTGGCGGCGCAGCATCGGCTCCTATCGTAGCAGCTGCATTCCACCCAGCTCTGGCGCCAGTAGGTATCCTAATGGCGGTACTTGGTTACGCACTCGGTACATACGGCGCTTACATCTGTGGCCTAATTATGCAGGCTGCGGCAGGTTAATAAGCCTCGAAATAAAAACGATATGGGCGACAGGACCTTTGATCATGTCGCTCTTTGTTATGTGATTTTCTTGTCACAAGCGTTTCTAAAAGTGCAAACACATATCAAAGCGGGATAGACACAAAAAAGGCGACAGTAAAAACTGTCGCCTTTCTATTAAGCTTTCTTAAGTTAGCTTCCTAATTCAGAATTATTCCCAATCTAGGATTACTTTACCTGACATACCAGAGCGCATCATGTCGAAGCCTTTCTGGAAGTCATCCACTTTGTAGTGGTGAGTAATGATTGGTGTTAGATCTAGGCCAGACTGGATTAGTGAAGCCATCTTGTACCAAGTTTCGAACATCTCACGGCCGTAGATACCTTTGATAACCAAGCCTTTGAAGATTACTTGGTTCCAGTCTACCGCCATGTCTGATGGTGGAATACCTAGTAGAGAGATCTTACCGCCGTGGTTCATGTTAGTCAGCATGCTGTTGAACGCAGATGGGTTACCAGACATTTCTAGACCTACATCGAAGCCCTCAGTCATGCCAAGATCCGACATTACGTCTTCAAGCTTCTCTTCCATCACGTTTACTGCGCGAGTCACACCCATTTGACGAGCAAGGTCTAGACGGTATTCATTTACGTCAGTAATTACAACGTGACGAGCACCAACGTGCTTAGCAACAGCAGCAGCCATGATACCGATTGGACCAGCACCAGTAATTAGCACGTCTTCGCCTACTAGGTCGAAAGAAAGCGCTGTGTGTACTGCGTTACCAAACGGGTCAAAGATTGATGCTAGATCGTCAGAGATTTCTGCAGGGATCTTAAATGCGTTGAACGCAGGGATCACAAGGAACTCAGAGAACGCACCAGTGCGGTTTACACCTACACCTGTTGTGTTACGACAAAGGTGAGTACGGCCGCCACGGCAGTTACGACAGTGACCACATGTGATGTGACCTTCGCCAGATACACGGTCGCCGATTTCAAAACCACGAACTTCTTGGCCGATGCCAACAACTTCACCCACGTATTCGTGACCTACCACCATAGGTACTGGAATTGTGTTTTGTGACCACTCATCCCAGTTGTAGATATGTACGTCTGTACCACAAATTGCAGTTTTCTTAATACGAATAAGAAGATCATTATGACCCATTTCAGGTTTTTCAACCTCGGTCATCCAGATGCCTTCTTCAGGCTTAAGCTTAGAAAGTGCTTTAATTTTCATAATGTTATCCAGTTCATCTCGCCTAACAGTAAGGCGAGAATCAAAAATCTATATGTTCTATTGGGTGTTGTTCTATCTAATCAAAGGATGCAAAGGCACCCCTTTAAAATTAGATGATAGCCATGTCTTTACCAACTTGGATGAACGCATCAATTGCGCGATCCAGTTGCTCACGAGAGTGCGCAGCAGACATTTGCGTACGGATACGAGCTGCGCCTTTTGGTACTACTGGGAAAGAGAAACCTACCACGTAGATGCCTTTCTCTAGTGCGCGCTCTGCGAATTCAGCCGCAACTTTTGCATCACCCAGCATGATTGGGATGATTGCGTGGTCAGCACCGCCCATAGTGAAACCAGCTGCTTCCATGCGAGTACGGAAGTGAGCAGAGTTTTCCCATAGTTGAATGCGTAGGTCGCCAGATTCCGCTAGAAGATCTAGAACGCGGATAGACGCCGATACGATTGCAGGTGCAACAGAGTTAGAGAATAGGTATGGACGAGAACGCTGACGTAACCAGTCGATTACTTCTTTCTTACCAGAAGTGTAACCGCCTGAAGCGCCACCCATTGCTTTACCAAGCGTACCTGTGATGATGTCGATACGGTCAACAACGTTATGGAACTCGTGAGTACCCGCGCCGTTTTCACCCATGAAGCCAACTGCGTGAGAGTCATCAACCATCACTAGTGCGCCGTACTTGTCAGCAAGATCACAGATAGCAGGAAGGTTAGCGACTACGCCGTCCATTGAGAACACACCGTCAGTTACGATAAGCGTGTGACGAGCGTCTGCTTCTTTAGCTGCGATAAGTTGTTGCTCTAGCTCTTCCATGTTGTTGTTCGAGTAACGGAAGCGCATTGCTTTACATAGACGAACACCATCAATAATAGATGCGTGGTTTAGAGCATCAGAAATGATTGCGTCTTCTTTGCCTAGAATCGTTTCGAATAGGCCAGCGTTTGCATCAAAGCAAGATGTGTAAAGGATAGTGTCTTCTTTACCAAGGAACGTAGATAGCTTTTGCTCTAGTTCTTTGTGAGAGTCTTGAGTACCACAGATGAAACGTACTGAAGCCATACCAAAGCCGTGCTGATCCATACCATCTTTAGCTGCTTCGATAAGAGCTGGGTGATTAGCAAGACCTAAGTAGTTGTTTGCACAGAAGTTTAGTACTTCTTCACCAGTCGAGATAGAAACCGCTGCTTTTTGTGCAGAAGTGATAATGCGCTCAGACTTGTAAAGACCTTCTTCTTTAACTTCTTCGATTTGAGTTTGAATCTGTTGGTAAAATGCAGAAGACATTGTCTATTCCTTCCTAATTATTATTCAGCAGCATCGCGCGCCGCATTATGTAGGGGATGTAAACGATTTCAATTCGATCATTTACACTGTAAAACTTATACCCCTATTCTAGTTGAACATCCCCTTCTCGATTATCCCTTTAGTTGGAAAAACATTAATGAATCGCAGGCACGAATAATGGTTCATCCCAGTGACACAGGGCACATAAACGCGTCTTACCTGCTCTTTTTAACGTCAAATCCCCTTCCGTTTGTGTCTAATTTCACTTTCATATCAGATCTCTATTTTTCATCTCAGAACGATATGGTGATGATTATCCGCTTCTCTTAGAATGTGCATCAGCAACTCCGCTATACAGATGAAAACCGATGAGATGAAAAGCAAAACACGCCAAGCAATCAGAGCAATCACGCCAAGTGATTAATGAAATTGATTCACAAATCAGAAGAGATCACTCACAATTGTCAATAAGCTCACCGTTGCAACTAGCCCTACTGGACACTTATGATTAACCCAAAACTCATCGCCCTACTTCCCGATCTCGCCTCGTTTATCTTAGTTGTGAACGAAGGTAGCTTTACCGCTGCAGCAAAGCAGTTAGGGGTGACACCCTCAGCGTTGAGTAAATTGATCACACGTCTAGAAAAAGCACTCTCAGTAAAGCTGTTTGAACGTACCACTCGTACATTGATCATCACGCAAGCAGGCCAGTTGGTATACGACCAAAGCGTGGTCATGATTAATGCGGCGCAACAAGCGGTTGAGCTGTCTACCTCCGACCATACTGAACCTGCAGGCTCTATAACGGTAGCGGCGCCTGAGGCGTTCTTGAACTCAGTGCTACAGCCTTTTGTTGTTCCATTTTTAAATCAGTATCCAGAGATTCAACTCAAGCTAAGGGCAGCTGATGGCGACATCGACATATTGCGCCAAGGCATCGACATTGCCTTTCGCCTTACCGACAAACCTGACGAGAGTTTGGTATTGAAAGAACTCGGAAAAACAAACCTCGTGTTATGTGCGAGCCCGGACTATTTAGATGCCAAAGGAATCCCTCACCACCCTACCGAGCTTTCTGAGCACGACTGCTTATACCTTGCAGAAACAGATAAAGACCACATTTGGGACTTTCTTAAAGATGATGAATTTCACACGGTACCCGTCACTGGGCGTTACGCAGTTAACCACTCGCAGATGCGACTGAAAGGTGTAAAAGAAGGTCTAGGCGTCGGTATTTTCCATGACTTCGTGATTCAAGATGCGTTGGCTGAAGGCTCCGTGGTACAAGTGTTGGAAGATTGGACCATCAAGAGTAATTACCATGGCGCTATCGCGATGCAGTTTGCTCAAACCAAGTACATGCCCGCTCGACTGCGTGTATTCATTGATTACGCGATGGAGCACTTGGGTGACAAGCTGGCAGGAGAAATAAACTGATGCTGAAAGGAATACACCACGCCGCCATTATTTGCTCAGACTACGAAGTCTCTAAGCGTTTTTATACGGAAGTTTTAAAGCTTGAAGTGATTGCGGAGAATTATCGTGAAGCACGTCAGTCGTATAAGCTCGACTTGGCACTGCCTAATGGCGCTCAAATAGAATTATTCAGCTTCCCTGACGCACCTGAAAGACCAAGCTTTCCGGAAGCTCAAGGGCTGAGACATTTGGCCTTTTGTGTTGATGACATTCAACATGTCAAAAGCTACTTGGAAGAACAAGGCATTGAAGTCGAACCGATTCGAGTGGATGAATTTACGGGGAAATCATTTACGTTTTTCGCAGACCCAGACGGCCTGCCGCTTGAGCTTTATCAGATCTAAAGCTGTATCAGATCTAAAGCTGTATCAGATCTAAAGCTTTATCAGATCTAGAGCAGTATCTAGTCTAAAGTCTTCCTCACAGAAGAAGAGCTCATCTGATTAATAAAACGGACCTTCTCAAGTCGAGAAAGTCCGTTTGCATGTCAATTAACTCAACGCGGTCTTGAATCTCTCAACGCGTGAAAACAGTAACCAATCCAATAGCATTGCAGTCACAATCGTTGCACCCGCGAGTGGAAACAGTACCGAAATAACAACCACAGTCACTAAACCCGCTTTCCATAAGCCTGCATCACCAAAT
Source organism: Vibrio sp. MED222 (assembly GCF_000153005.1). NCBI lineage: Bacteria > Pseudomonadati > Pseudomonadota > Gammaproteobacteria > Vibrionales > Vibrionaceae > Vibrio > Vibrio sp. MED222. Next base: position 758,463 of record NZ_CH902606.1, read on the forward strand.
TTCGGTGGAGTTCCCAACTTTCTTTGGCCTGAAGGTCTGCGCATCCACCACATTACTCCACCAGTCACTGACACCAAAATGAATGCCAAACAGAACAACGCATTTAGAAGCTTATTAATGATGCTGATGTCACCTTGGTGCAGAGAAATACCGACGGCTAAGGTTTTGGCGAATAAATTGTAATCTTGCCACGTCACCTCTCCTAGAATGCGCCCTGAGTATTGGTCGAGGTGAGTCGTGCGATCTTGGGTTGGGTCGATAATGTCACCGCCCATGGTATTGGCAGCCACGGTGTAAACGCCCGTTTCTGATCGCGGGAAATTGACTTTATATTGCGTAAAACCAAGAGATTGAGCTTTTGCTATCACATCATCAATCGAGAAATTACTCGCAGATAATACATGCTGAGAATGATCCTCACCCATCTTAGAATGATCATGAGCTTCAGACGCTTCTTCTACTTGATGGACGTGTTCTTCTGGCTTATCTTGAGACAAAGGCAGTGGAGTTTGCTCTAGGTTCCAAGGCATTTCCTCTTCAGACCCGTGATTTAAAGAAGCATGCGTTTCGTTAGACAGAGGAATATCGTCCCACATTTGAGCAGGAAAAGTACTCCATGCTTGCACTAGCTTACCGCCCCAAAAACCTGTCCATGATAATCCCGATAGAATAAATAACAGAAGAATGAATGACAGTGTTCCACCGATGTTCGCATGCAGATCACGCATTAAAATACGCGTTCCTGAACCAAATCGAAGCTTAAGAAAACCAGCGCGGCTCGCGTTATCTCTCGGTAACCATAAGTAAATACCACTGATGAGCAACAGAATAGACAAGCTTATTGCGACTTCAATTAGATAATCACCCCAATCACCAATCAACAAAGTGCCGTGAATGTCATTCGCTAGCTGATACAGGCTATCGCTGCGGGGGATTTCTCCTACCACTTCGCCAGTGTATTGATTCACCGTGGCGAAAACGGAAGTGCCATCTTCAAGTGATACAGAAAATCGGTTCGCAAGATCAGGGACTTTGCTCGGTACAAACTGTGTCACCGTACCTTGTGGGTAGTGATTTTGTACGGCAGCTAATTGTTGTGACACCTTGATCGGTTCGCCCGATGCAACAATTTCAATCGCGTCTTGATGGAAAGCAAGTTCGATTTCATCGTCAAACAGCATCACCAAACCAGTAATACTCAACATCAACATAAATGGGATAACGAATAGCCCAGCATAGAAGTGCCAGCGCCAAGTGAGGAAGTAGAGAGTTTTATTGCGGTCTTTGCTTTTTATATTGGTTTTCGAACCAGTTGTTGCACTGCTTTTAGACTGCGAAGTTGCTTGTGCTTTCGCAGGGGTTTGAGATTCATTTCTCAACATTATTATTTCCTTTGACACACGCAAACATACCTTCTGAAAGATCAGAAAGTAATTTGAGCATGTTTAACTTTACTTAATACTTTATTTTTTAATTATTTTAGTGGGTTAGGTTTAAGCAGTAACAAAGGGAGGGCCGCGCGGGGCTTGCCTCATATAGCGTTCGCTTAGAGCCAAAAAAGCGTAGCTGTCTGAGACAATAGAACTCAGTCGAGTTGTCAGTAGTGTAGTTGGAAGTTCATCTTGGTGAAACGTGGAAAAATGGCTAAAGGGACACGGCTTTCCTTTATGAGTATTAGGTTCACCTTCTTCAATTTGAACCAGTTCAAAGCCATTGACCGTACATAACGACGCCCATACTCCCGCACTATTACCATGAGCATTGATAACAGGCATTAATGTCACCAGCACCCAGCTTAATGCTGTAGCAAGTAACATGGAGAAGTTGAACGAGGTTCGGCGCATTATTCCAAATCTTTATAAATTTCCCTTATTATGAGGGACTTGGAATATAGGTAAACGTAAAGATTAACAGCAAGTTAAAAAATTGAAGCTAACGCACACTCTTTTTAGTTAAAAACTGGTTACAACCAAAGAGCCAAAAGAATGTTACGCGTCTATTAGCAGTAAAATGTCTAGAAAAATAGCAGTAAACTGTTTAGAGAAACGACAATAAAAAACGCCGCCTTACACCTTCCCCTAAAGAGGGTAATGTAAGACAGCGTTTTAGAAATCGAATCTTGAGGTTTTGCTCTTTGTTACGTATCTAGCAAACTCAATTGATTAGAAAATTAACCGAAGATCTTGCTCCAAATGCTTGGATTACGCTTCTCATGGTACTCTTCACGAAGGCCGTCAATAGTACGAAGTTCCTGCTGTGCCGACTCTAAGTCACCTTGGTCTAGCTTCTGCTCAATGCTATCCAATGATGCACTGATCTTTTTGAAACCTTCCATGAAGTTATCTTCTTTCTCTATTGGGTAAACACCCGTTTTGAGCTCTGCCACTAGCGTATCTAAACGAACGATAGGCTTTTGCATCTCTTCAATGCTTTGAGCTTCTGCCGCTTGTTTGAACGCAAGCTTCATTTCTTGCATGTTTTTCTTAAGGTCAACATTAGCAAATGCGTTGCCAGACAATACTGAAGCAGCGATTAAGCCAGATAAAAGGATTGAGCGAGTTTTCATTATTTCTCCAAGTGAAGCGGTGTCTTTGAAGTTAGAGCCATCATTATTGTACTGTGGCACTTCGACTTTATTATTTTCGGTTAGTGTATACAAAAATCCGTCGGGCACAAAAATTGATTGTGTCGAAATGCAAACTAGCTAGCTAACCAATGACTAAAAAGTATAAAGTACCGGACAAACCATCACTCAAATACCGAAAACTCGGCAATCGATTGACGACCACGTAATACCAAAAAGGCTAGGAATTGCTGTGGTGAATGGGTAATCACTTTACTCGAATCCACGCCCACCTCACCAAGTAGTGAAGACACGAGATCCAATCCACCCACATCTATGCAGAAATGCGCATCGCTACCTGTCGTAATAAACGCACCTTTCGCTTTAGCAATTCTTGCGATCTCGTAACAACGATCAACACTGCCAACGCGGCTATTGCCTTTAAGCGTGGTGTTATTAATTTCGATTGCTACGTTATGTTCCGCCGCACATTGAATCACAACTTCAAAATCGAAATCAAAATTTGGGTTGCCTAAATGACCAAGTGCATCAACACGACCGCCTTTAATCACATTCAACAATGCTTCTGTATGAGTAGCAACATCCGACGGGCGAAAAACGGGCTCGTGGAAGCTGGCAATCACCCAATCTAGATTCTTATCCACACTCGGATGAATGTCGATTTCACCCTGTGTGTTCATGATGTTTGACTCGACACCTCGAATAATAGCGACATCTTCAATAAAACGAGGGAGCACACGTTGGTTACTGAAGAACCAATAGTGTGGCGCGCCCGGCATAGACTCGGAATGGTCGGTCGTACAAAACATAGCTAAACCGTTTTGTTTTGCCGATTTTGCATTCTCGATCAACGTGCTGTAAGCATGACCACTTGCGTATGTGTGGGTGTGGGTGTCTACTTTTAGTTCCATGAATCAATGCCCTCTTCGCTCGGTCAAAAAACGTGCTTAAGAAATGAGTGCTTAATAGCAACAATTCGACCAGTTTATCAGTTGAAAGTGACAATTAGCACCCAAACATAAAGGTTTATTAGGTGTTCATTTACACGACACGGGAATACGTGGCTACCAGAAGACGCTAACGCTTTTCTTATCTAAGTAAAATCGATCATACTCGGTAATTACGCCAATTTTTTGCAACCTACCCAAGTTCGTCAATACTTAAACCAGTCTACAAACTGGAGTGTTAGATGAGAAGAAGACGATATCCGCTGAGTATCCACATCACTAGCCTTTTCCTAATTTTGACAACACTTGTCGGTGCGGTATTGATTTCGATAAGTTATCGGCACTCCCAAGAGCTGCTGTTAGGCACAGTGCGCGAGATCAGTAATGAGCATCGCGACAAGCTGGAATCAGTATTTAAACAAGCCATTGCCCCTGTCATCACAACCTTAAATGTGATGGCGGTGAGCCCGTTTGTTGCTCATCAAACTTCCGCTGTCGAAAAAGACTCTTGGCTTGCTTCGGTCGATATCATCTTCAAACAAAACACCAATTTGGTCGCTCTATTTTATGGTTCTGAAGATGGTGACTTTAGAATCTTTCGTCCACTAAGCACCAATAAACAGAGAGCCGACAACAACGCTCCCGCCAAAGCTACCATGATGGTCAGCAGCACCAATCTAGATGGTGAAAACTTTATTACCTTTCTCGATGGCGCACACCAAGTGATCAGTACCCGACAAGCCGAGAGTAAGTTCAACCCCACGACTCGACCTTGGTTTCGTAACGCAAAGCCTGACGGCTCAATACAACTCTCTGAGCCCTACCTGTTCTATTTCCTGCAAACCAATGGCATCACGCTTTCTAGACGTTCTTTGGATGGCAAGCATGTCGTTGGTGCCGACTTCACGTTGAAATCTCTCTCTTCCCAGATCAGTGAATTGGCCTACTCTCCACAAACCCGACTCGCTCTGTTCGATCAACATTTCAATCTTCTCGGCCAACATCAACTTGATCTATCGATTCCCAAGCTTACCTCCCAGCCTAACGACACAAGTAAAACTGAGAAAACGAATAACCAAACGACAGGGAAACTCTCTGGTAGTGAGCAAGACCAAAGCTTCTTTAATGTGCCTAAGCGTGAACAGATGGAAGCATTGAAAGCATCCGTCATAGCACCACTTATCTCCGACGAGGAGAAATTAAGCCTCAACCTAAAAAACGTTGAGTACAACTTAAACACTTGGGCATTAACGCTAACTCCTGTTGAGCTCACTCAGGATGTCACTTTATATTTGGCAGAGGCTACGCCACACAATGAGTTGCTCTCTGATCTTATCTCGATGCGTGACAAGCAAGTCGCCGTCGCGATTGGGATGTTGTTCATCTGCTTCGCTATCGTATGGTTTGTCGCCAATCGTTTGTCTCAGCCGCTTAATACGCTGATGCAACTCACCGACAACATCGCACGATTTGACTTCAGGCGAACTCATTATCCCAAAAGCATGATTCAAGAAGTGGCTAACCTCGCCCACTCAATTGAGCTGATGGAACACACACTTCATGATCTTATTACGCTACTTCGAGACACGGCAGGTAATCAGGAGTTTTCGATATTAGCCAAAAATATTGCTCATCAAAGCTATTTAATTACCAAAGCAGAAACCATCGTCCTCTTCACTCAATCAAAAGAGAAAGATGTGTTTGATACGGCCGCGAACCTCGCCATTCTTCCCTTTAAGGCCGACATTAATGACTTCATCAAGCACACCCCTTGGTTGCTGTGCCAGCTTAAATCCGGAGAAACCATCCACTTAAACCGAGAAGACAATGTTCTCAACTATTACCAAGATTCGATCTTCAATTCAGATCTGTACCTGTTCCCACTATTAAACCGTGAGAAGTTGTTGGTGGGTATCGTCGCAATTGGCTATGAAAGACCGATTACCAAGATGCAGGCAGACAAGCACGCCTTCTTACGAGAACTGCTCAGCTTTGCGGAAATAGCCAAAGATAACATTGACCAAATGCAGCAACAGAAAGACATGCTGAATGCCTTTATCGAGTTGATTGCATCAGCGATTGATACCAAATCACCTTACACGGGCGGGCACTGCCAACGCGTGCCTGAACTGACCAAATGGCTGACTCAAGCAACCATTGATGATGACCGTTATTACCCGCAATTCTCATTGGATAGTAAACAGTGGGAAGAGTTAATGCTCGCCGCTTGGCTTCATGACTGCGGCAAGGTAACCACACCTGAGTATGTCGTAGACAAAGCGACAAAACTTGAAACCATTTACGACCGAATCCACGAAGTGCGGATGCGTTTTGAGCTGTTGAAACAGCAAGCGGAAACCGATTGCTGGAAAGCTATAGCGAACGGAGCGCTTCAAGAGGAGCAGCTTAAGATCCTCGAACAAAGCTTGTCAGAATTGGATGAAGAATTTGCCTTCGTTGCTGAGTGCAACCTTGGCGGCGAATCTATGACGGAAGAGCAGCTAGAACGCTTAGATCAAATAGCCAAACGCCAATGGAAACGTACACTGGATGATCAATTGGGTTTGTCTTGGTCTGAAAAAGAGAGATTTAACACCCAAAAAGAGTCGGTTGAGAAAGACAGAACTGAGCCAACGAGGCAGGAAGAGGGTTTGCCCGTCATGGAGCCTCTGCTTGCAGACAAACCGGAGCATAAAATACCTTGGGACAATGGCTTTAACCCTGCCGATGTATGGCAAGAAGCGTTTGTGCTTAAGCCAGGAGAGGTCAAATACAACCAAGGTGAACTGCACAACTTGAAAGTTCGTCGTGGCACGTTAAACGATGAAGAACGTTTCATGATCAACGATCATATTATTCAAACCTTCACCATGCTTAACAAGCTGCCTTATCCTTCTTACCTCCAGAATATTCCGGATATCGCCAGCGGACACCACGAGCGTATCGACGGCAAGGGCTACCCAAGAGGCTTAAGCGAAGACCAATTACCTCTACCGTCCAGAGCGATGGCCATTGCTGATGTCTTTGAAGCGCTCACCTCTAGTGATCGCCCGTATAAGAAAGGCAAACTCCTAAGCGAATCACTCAACATCATGACCGACATGGCCACCAGCGGTCATATCGATCCCAAGCTGTATTTGCTGTTCTTAGAAAACAAAATCTACGACAAATACGCTGAGCGATTCCTAGAGACTAAACAGCGTTGCGAGATTGAACCAAACGAACACATCGACCGAGTAAAAGAGTACATTCGTTCATTGTTCTAGGCTTTTGTCTGTAATCTTCAGCCTCAATGTTTAGCTTTTAACGGCAGAGTCCAAAACCGCAGCATCTGCTACAACCACAGCAGATCGAGGTGTTTGCTTGGCTTTTGCTTTGCTGTGTCTTTTAGCCAATAGAGTATTGGTTATGCTCGCCACGACTATCAAATTGATGCCGATTAACTGCTGAGATGAAAACACGTCATCAAAGAACAAGCTCTGCCATAACGCACTGAACAGCATGTTCGTGAAAATTAGGGGAGCCAACTGAGAACCGCTGTCTGCCAACTTGTACGCTTTCGAGCGGAAGATTTGCGTGTTAATAGTAAATAGAGCCAATCCAAAAGCGCCAAGCCCAATCCAGCGTAAGCCTTCAAAAGATAGCAGAGCCGAAAAGGTTCCATTGCCCGCAGCACTCTCAAGCATATCTGGATCCGCAGATACTGAAGTAAACACAACCATTGGTATCACAAAGATTGCCGCGACCAAGAACGTCCACGCGTTAAGCTCTGCGGGTGCCAGGCTAGTCTTGGATGCTCGATACAAACTCACTTGTGAACCTGAATTAAACACACCCGCCAATAACCCTAGCAATAGCGCTGGCCTAAAGAATTCCGAACCAAACTCAAACTGCGACCAATCCCCTGCCATCATCACTACGCCGAAAAATGTAATGGCTAAACATGCGATAGTCGTTGTATGAATCTTGGTTCCGAATATTAATTTTTCTAACAACGGAATAAACAGCGGACCCGTACTGAATAACACCACACCTTCAACCAGCGTTAAGGTTTGTAGTGAAGTAAGGAAACACCACTGACACGCCACCATAAAGATCGCCCGCATCACCAAAGGTTTCCACATATCGAGTGAAGGTTTCGTTATTTTGTAAAACATCAAGAATAAAAATAAGAACAGACTGGGTAACAAAAAACGCACAAAACTGAGTAACGAGATTGGCATCACTTCAGATAGATACTTGGCCATCAAGCCACTCAAAGACAAACTGAACGTCGACAACAACATGAAAGTCGTCGCCTTGGTAATATCAGACATAATTATCACCTCCTATGACACCTATTTTAGAAGCGTGACGTGATGAAAAATAGCGAGTAATATTAACCATAACTGTAAGGAAAACTTACCAATGAAGAAACTCGTCCCGCTTAAATCCGTTTATGCTTTCATTGCTGTTGCTGAAACCGGCAGCATGACCGACGCTGCTCGAGTGTTGTATGTCAGTCATTCTGCAGTAAGCCAAGCCATCAAATCACTAGAGCAACTGGTTAATAAACCGCTATTTCAGCGAGTAGGTCGTCGTGTTGTTCTTAATGCCGCCGGTAAGCGATATTATCGAAAGGTTGCGCCCGCACTTGAACAGGTGATAGAAGCCACCGAAGAGCTTGCCAGAACGCCTAACGATCACCGCATTACCCTCAACATGGTGAACTCACTCGCCATGCACTGGTGGATCCCGCGAGTCTCGGAATTCCAAAGCTTTGCCCCCTCTCTTGATATTCGTATATCCACGCTAACGGGCACTTTCGACATAGAGCAGGAAGGTGTCGACATCGCGCTGGTGCACGGTAAACCGAGCGAGTGGGACCGATATTACAGCGAAAAGCTCGGTGACGATGATCTGGTATTGGTGTGCAGCCCAGCACTATTGAAAAACCAAATGGGATTAAGCGTTGAACAACTGGTGAAACAAAACCCAACCATTGGTGTCTTCAACCCAAGAAGACAGCATGACTGGCAAGTGTGGTGCGATCATTACCAAATACCCATGCCGACGTTCCACAGTAACTTGACGTTCGATGTCTCGATTCAAGCCGTACAGGCTGCCATTCGTTCGCTTGGTGTATTAGTCACTCACCGCTTGTTTGTGAAAGATGACATCAGCCATGGCATGTTGGTCGAAATTAGTGAGCCAGTGGCTAACCCCCATCAAGATTTCTATTTCGTTTGTCCAAAAAACAAATTAAAACAAGAAAGTGTGCTAAAACTGAGAACATGGTTGAGGCATGAATTCACACGCTCAGAGACAAAACTCAGCGAGTAACTAATCATCAAGTAACAAACCAACTAGTAACAACTCATCTAGTAACCAACCATCTAACTTACAGAGGCCATTATGATTATTACCACCACACAATCTGTCGAAGGCAAACGCATTGTCGATTACAAAGGGGTTATTGCCGGAGAAGCCATTCTAGGGGTTAACGTATTCAAGGATATGTTTTCAGGTATTCGAGACTTCGTCGGTGGACGTTCTGGCACCTATGAAAAGGAACTGGAGAAAGCACGTAACTACGCATTCAAAGAGCTAGAGCAGAAAGCGATTGAAGCGGGTGCAAACGCAGTTGTTGGTGTCGATATCGATTATGAAGTCTTAGGAACAGGTAATGGCATGTTGATGGTATCAGCCAGCGGAACAGCGGTTGTCGTCGCTTAATCGAATCTGAAATCATGTGATTCAATAAATGCTTATTCCAACGTTCGGTTTGTTTATCACCAGAAGGTTGGAATAAGGATAAGCCGTGGCTGAAGTGAATTTAACTCGTTCTGCCTTCTTGCTCAGAGATGATCTCATCAAAAGAGGCAATTCGAGCGAGGAACGTCCCCTTGTCTTTCGGTAATATAGAGCTTGCCAAAGGCAGGTCAGCCTTCATCGCGTCGACCGCCCTTCCACGTACCAACACTTCAAAATGTAAGTGAGGCCCTGTTAAACGGCCTGTTGCACCCGACAACGCAATTTCCTGCCCACGCTTAATCTGTTGCCCTTTCTTAACCAAGAATCGACTCAAATGCAGATAACGAGTTTTGTAAACACTGTTATGTTCTATCACTATGTATTTCCCTGCGTATGGATGGTCACGAAGTGCCACAACCCTACCGTCTCCCGTTGAATAAACGGGTGAACCCACAGGTGTGGCGAAATCAGTACCATTATGCGGCGATACACGTCCAGTCACAGGATGCTTTCGGAATGGGTTGAATGATGAAGTGATTCTTCGGAATTGTTTGTCTATTGGGTATCGATTGAAAGCTTGCTCAAGGCTATTCCCTTCTCGGTCATAGAAACGTCCATCCGCAGCAAGAAAAGCCGCCACTTCCCTATTTCGTAGCTTGATAGAGACCCCTTGCACTTCAGTCTTACCCGTTAAGTGATCTTCCATGTATTGCTCTTTAACCAAAACATTAAAGCTGTCGCCAGCTCTGAGATCTTTGGAGAAGTTAATTTTATCTTTCAGCGTTCGAGTGATATTGGCTATCTGGGCACTGGTTAAACCGGCCTTGTAAGCTGACGTGGAAAAACTACCCTGCACCGCACCTGCGTACAGCTTTTCTTTCCATTCCCCAGGAGTCTCGATGAACTGATAACTAAAACTACCGTCATCATTTTCTGTGTAAACAGCCTGCTCAACCAAGCTCTCATGGTAAATCAATTCGACTAGCTGCTTAGAGTCACTATCCAACAACAACTCTAGATGATCACCAGGCTTGATCGTGTCCAGTTTCAGTGATTCTAGATCGGCCTCAAGTATCTTTTGAGCCGTTCCGTAAGGGAGTTTCCAAGAGGTAAATACATTACTGAGTGTATCCCCAACTTTGACAAAATAATGAACTCTTACCAGAGAACTTGACTCAACGTCTGAACTCGATGGCTTCTCATCAGCCGAAACCACACCTTGGTAAGGTGTAATTTTGATAGCGATGTCTTCTGGTGGTTCAGGAGAAAGAGAAAGATATAAAGCAAGTGAAAATGCGCTGATAGCAGTAACAATCAGGCCAGTGCGGAGGAACTTCATAAAAATACTTAACGGTTATCACAATGAACTTTTCAAATGTTATAACATAACAATTGATTCAGTAAAATAAGCGAAATGTAAGAAACCGTTCCGTAAAAATGATTAAAAGCATAGTAAGCGTACGAAGCTCACCATGCCATTAAATAATTACTCTTCACAAAGCGCTTCAAAACGATCTAAGCCGCGTAGCATCTCAAAATCTGGCTCTTCAGCTAGCAACTCTCGCATTGAGCCACTGGCTTCGATAGAGCGCTCTAAGTCGTCGATTGCCTGACCTTCAGCACCTAATCTTGCATACGAACAAGCTCGTTGGTACAAGGCGTGAGCATTTTGATCATCCACTTCCAATACACGGTTACATAAGCTCATTGCCCAATGGTATTCCTGCATGTCCATTGCGGCATCAGCTTTATAAGTGAGCGCCTCTAAATCACCAGGGCGGACTTTTAAGATCTCATCGTAAATTTCAATTTTTTGCTCGGCGGTTTGAGCATTTTGCGCTCTCAACCATAAGTTGTGTATTTCATTGATGATTTCAATTTCTCGGTTGTTCTCTGAGATAATTCGAGTCTTACGCTTTAGATCCCTTTCAAGAACGTTAAACTTCTTCTCGTACTCTTGAGCGATAGAATTCAATCGCTGGTCAGCCATCTCTTTGGTTGTGTGCTTGAGTTCTTTAAGCGATTGCCACCCAACTAATGCGATAAGTGAAGCGACACCCGCAATAATGTAGAAAAAATAGGTTACAGTCACGTTGGCGTAATTCAGCGATTTGTCCGCCACAGCGAGCTCACGGTCGGTCATCTGAATAGTCAAACGTCTTTCAAGATCTTGTTGGTCCATTCTTAGCTGCTTCAATTCATCCAAGATATAGCGTTCCATCAACGGTCGATCTAAATAGTCCAATTCTGAGTACTCAACCTCTTCGCTTGCAAAACTCATCGTGCTGAACACCGAGATAACTGCAATCAATAAGATTCGAAGCATTATACATTCCTTATATGTTTCATCTTTAGGCTAACTGTATCTTGTAATAGTCATACAAGCTAGGAAGTCGACAAGTTTGGCTTATTCGTATTAGTTAATAGTTATTTATAGCTCGATAGTCACTCACTTCTACAATCGACTCTTTCTACAATCGATTCCTCCAACCACGGACTCTTCCAACAATCCTGCATAAATTCCATTGTGTGCTATCAGCTGTCGATGGTTACCTTGTTCAACAATTTCACCCTTTTCCAACACCAAAATCGTATCTGAGTGACGAACGGTACTCAAACGGTGTGCAATCGCAATCACGGTTTTTTCCTTGAAAAGGCGCTGCATTGCTTTTTGAATTAGGTCTTCGGTGATTGAATCTACCGAACTGGTCGCCTCATCAAGCATCATCAGTTGTCCACCTTGTGCAACCGCTCTAGCGAACGAGATAAGCTGCGTTTGCCCTACAGACAAGTTGGATCCGTTCTTTTCCAAGTGGAAGTCATAACCTTGTGGCAATTGTTCAATAAACTTATCGGCATAAACATAGCGCGCAGCCTGTTCAACCTCAGTTCTAGATAGATGCGTTTTACCCAGCGCGATATTGAATTGGATGGTCTCTTCAAATAAGTGCACGTCTTGCATCATCATTGAGAACAAATGAGCAGAGTCTTCGCTTGAGATCTGAGACAGCTCTAATCCATTCAACAAAATGCTGCCTTCATAGTCTTGGTAGGTTTTAGAGATTAGACGCAGAACCGTCGACTTACCTGACCCCGTCGAACCTACAAGCGCGATTTGATGCCCTTTCTCCAATAAAAACGATACATTATTTAGAACATAAGGAGAGTCGTCTTTGTAACGGAAGCTCACGTTCTTAAACTCTAGGCTCACAAACTGTTCGAGCTGTTTTTCAACCTTGCTCGATAGCAACAGGTTGCGCCCTTCTTCTTCAGTCGGCTCAACAAACAGCTCTTCAATATGGTCAAACGCTGCAAATGAACTCTGAATCGAAGCAATCTGCGAAGTAAAGTCACGGATCGGCACAAACACTTTCTCTAAGGTGTTGATGAACGCAATTAGCACACCCAACGTGAGTGCCCCTTCTATCACTTGCTCAGAGCCATACCAGATCATAATTGCGATGGTGATAGAGGTGATGCCAGAGATAAACGAGAACAAAATCGCATCGTATTTATTTATCTTTTTCTGCGCTCTTAAAAACTCATCGGTATAGCCTTGGTAACGCTGTTCTACTTGATCTTCCGCTCGGTACATCTGAACGGTTTTCATACCAAATAAGACTTCTTGTAAAAAGCCAATACCACGAGCGAGCGAAGAACGAGTCACCTTGTACAGTTCACGAAGTCGGTTTCTCACGTACACCGTCAAATACATCACAGGCGGCATAATGATCAAAACAATCATCGTTAATTGCCAATCAATGAAGAACATCATTACCAACAGAGCAATGGTATTGATACTGTCCTTCACTAGACCAACAACCGATTGAACAAACGTCTCGCCGATGGTTTCCAAGTCGCTGGTTAGTCGTGAAAGCGTGACGCCAATCGGTGTGTTATCAAAATAGCTGCGTGGTAGTTTGAGCACACGAGCAAACAACACTGAGCGCATGTCAGTTATCGTGTATTGCCCGGTTTTACGCAGGTTGTACGAATAGGTGGTATCCACCACATAGCTCGCCACCAGCACGGCAACGAGATAGAAGACGTATTCGAGCAGACCATCCATATCCCCATGACTCAGGTGAACATCGATCACTTGAATGATCAGCCAAGGGAACAACAAGCTCGTGATGACAGAAAGAGGAAGCATAGCGATGCCCAGAATCGCAGAGCCTTTGTATTTCTTAGCAAACTTAAAAAAGTGCTTGAGGTACTTGAGATCAACACCTTTTAACATGCTGCTGCCTCCGTTTCATTCTGCTGTAACTGCCATGTATCGTAATAGTAATCGCACGTTTTCAATAACGTCGCGTGGTCGCCCTTCGCAATCACCTTACCTTCGTTCAACACGATAATTTCATCCATATATTCAAGGGCATTAACACGGTGTGAAACCACAAGTACCGATTGATTTTCCAAGCGCTTAAACAAGCCCTCTAAAATCTTACGTTCTGTTTCATAGTCGACAGCCGATAGAACGTTGTCCATGATGATCAGGTCGGTGGGTTGCAATAAAGATCGCGCAATGCTCAAGCGCTGTTTCTGACCACCCGACAACATGATCCCTTTCTCACCGACTAAGGTTTGGTCGCCATGCTCAAAACGTGTAACGTCATTGGCTAACTGACTCAGTTCTAAAACCTCATCAACCTGACTCTTTGCCAAGTCAGTATCTAAGCTACCGAAGCGGATATTGTCTTCGACGGTTGCAGAAAACAGATAAGGGTCTTGCGTCACGGTTTTCACGTAACGGCGCAAATCACTGCGCGAGAAGCTAGTGACATCTCTTTCGCCAAGAAAAACCGAACCTTCTGGTACATCCAAGTGATGGTTCAAGCAATTCACTAATGTCGTTTTACCCGCTCCGATTCCGCCTAGCACACCCACTTTCTTACCTGCTGGAATGTCAAAGCTGATGTCATCGAGAATCAGACGCTCTTCACCTGAATAGCTGAAGCTGAGGTTGCGAATAGAAAACGTTTTTCCCTTCAGAGATTCAACATCTAACTCAGTGAGCTTATCTTCATCAAGGTCTGGAACTTTGGCATTAAGAATGGTTTGTACACTTTGAATACCCACCATGCCACGCTGATAAATGGTCGCGATTCTGCCAAGCTGCATCAATGGCATAGCGAGCAAAACCGAGTAAGTCAGAAAGGCAGTAATCTCACCGAGGGTTAGCTCTTGTCTCATTAACATGTAGCCACCGAGCCCAAGAATGATGATTTTCATCAGGTCATTGGCGTAGTCGAGTACTGGCATAAAGAAGACTTGAATACGTGTAATTTTAAGGCGGCATTCAAGTAATAACTGATTCAGCTTTTCAGTTTCAGCTTTCACCCAAGGTGACATCTGCTGGCTCTTAATCAAATCAATCCCAGACAGGTAACTCATTAGCTGAGCAGACAGGTTTTGCAGACGTTTCATGTGCTCTAAATGCAGCGTTTTCATACGCTTGAAGCCCACCCGAAAAATCACAAAAGCGATTGAGATAGGAATAATCGAATACAGTGTGAGTTCTGGCGATATACGCCACATATAAAGAGGTGTCAGCGATAACGCGAGTAACGCATTGAAGAACTGAAGAAACCCCACACCAAACATCAGTCGGATGCCGCTAAGGTCATTATTCATGATTGAAATTAGCCGACCAGATGCAAAACGTTCATGAAAGCTGCTCGGTAAGCGATTCAGCTTTTGTAGAAGTGTACTCTTTAGTGCGGCTTCTGTAATTCGCCCCGGATTAAGCGCATAGATACGAGACAGAATTCTCACCACCACCATGGCAACCGACATGCCGACCACGATCCAAACATAGGTTTGAAGCTGCTGATGGCCCGTTGTTGAAGCATCCTCAATAAGATCGATGGCAAGTTGGATATAACGAGGGATCTCTACCTGTAACCAGTTAACGAGAAAAATGAACACAATCGCCAGTAAGTACGAGGGGCGATTCATGCGCAAATAGTGGGCAACAAACTGTCTTTTATTCATAGTCTTCTTTGTTTAGGGCAGGCTCACCGAGTTTTGGTGATTTCGTAAAGCTAGAAACGAGCGTCACTTAAGTAAAGATACACCTAAAACACCGGATTGATAATATCACTCCATTCATTTTATACAGGTTATCTCAGGTCTCGATGTTAGAAAAATTCACAACAAAAGCGCCTAAAACAACGTTACCGCCTAAATAGCGGTAACGTTGTTTGGTAGAAGATAAAGATTAAAGAATCACGTCTACATTATCGTCCTCAATATTTACAAGGAGTTTCACTTCACTTCCCATTGCCGACGGATACCAGACTTCAACCCATACTTTATCAACATGATTGGGTAAAAGGAGAGTTGTAGAGAAATCAATATCTTGATTGATTGGGCTCCTCAGCACTTGTGAGGTGTAATCGACAACATCACCATTGAACTCTGTATAAATACTCATAAAACCTCGAGAACTTTGCGAGCTTGCTACGTCAACGTTTACAGACACTTCTCTCTCCGTAGAAAAATCAAAACCTTCCGGTATAGATAACTCAGATGATTTAATAGACTGCGGTACCACTACTGGAGCAGGTGCCACAACGTTATTGCTACCAACGGTCGAATTACTCGGAGGAGTGACGGGGACCGGAGCCGTAGTATTGCTCGGAGGAGCGACAGCACTTGGAGATGAAGCGGTACTATCACCTCCACCTCCGCCGCCACAAGCTGAAAGGAATACAAAGCCTACACCACTCAAAATTAGTTTGATTGTTTTCATAAATCCTCCTGATTAATCTTCCGTTGACCAAGTTTTGTTGGCGTTAGGGTTTTGGTACCACGTTGGTTTTGAAGCACCGCCTGATGTAGCCCACTCAGCAAATTCGGGGTACACCTCACTAACATCAATGTATTCTGATGGATGATTCCAAGGTGATGAAATTAAGATACCCCAAGGCATGTTTTGTGTCGTTCGGTAATATTTATCACTAGACGGGTCTGAATCATCTTGTGCAATACCATAGAAATCACTCACTAACGTGCCACGCGACGTTGGTGGGAAGTCCGCAGTATGGATTTCTAAGTCTTTCCCTGGCGATGTAGAGAAACTGTCACCATGGTAATAACCCGCTCCCGCACCAAAGATGAATGGGTCGAAGCCACTTAATGGCATCAGTGAACTCGCTGTGGGCTCGTTTCCAGAAGCAAACGGCAGAGAAATACTGAACGTCATTTGGTCAGCTTCTAAAGTCGGACTACAAGAAGGGTTAGTGCGGTGGAACATACACTCACCGTTAATCGGCAGATCATTTTTTAGGTTCAACGACGCGACAACAACGAGGTCTCCTCCTGGCGATGCAACACTTTTGTCTTCACCCGTAAACGGCGAAATATTTACCCGAGTCGCGCCATTCTTTTGCACTCGAGCCGTTTGAAGATCGACATCTGACTCATCGAAGCCATCAAGCTTCCATCCCAGTCCATTACCATAAGAAGCACCGTAGGCCATTATGGTTCCCGTAATATCCATTCGAAGCACTGCGTCCTCTTTACTTAAAATGGTGGTGCGGTAGTAAACCACAACGTCATTTAAGTCGAAGTCACCAACTTCTGGCCAATTATCTTCGAAGGCCGCTGTATAGTAATTCGAATGTTGAACCGTTGTGCCAGGATCCGTAACGTTAAACACGTAGTCCTCAACTTCACCATCACCAACATAACCGTCACTCGGAATGTTAGGGCTACTCGCTAAACGGAATCGAGTTTGTACGCTCCCAACGACAGCATCATCACCCACTCGAATAGGGACGACTTGGCTTCCATCTACAACAGAATGATTTTTTAGTATCTGCTCGTCATCCTCAAAAGATCCATTCATATCCCAGTCAGCCCAAGCTTGCAGATAACCACTCCCCACAACGTTGACATTAATTAAACTGTCTAAGCCAACTTCAAGGTTCGTCAACAATGTAATTCCGTCCTCATCATTTCCGCCAACATCCAAATCATCGCCGTTGGATGATGCACCAGGTTGGCCATCTGTATCGGCATCAACACTAGCACCTAAGTACAGTGTGGAAGATATCGCATGCTCAGCACCGTTACTCGCCTGCAACGTTCCATAACTATCAGGAGCGTCACCAAAATCAGATTCATCTGAACTTTCTATTGGCGTAGTAAACCCAGATAAGTCCCAGTTACCGTCAAATGCCGAGAAAATCGGGTTGGGGAAACTACTGCTACTGCTCGTAACCGTTTCAAATTGTAGAGTTACAATCGAGGTATTCTTGTAGGTGAATTTTACAGCACCGGAAGTGTCGGTTTCCGAATAGTTCGTACCTGGCCCGGTGAATAGAACCGACGTTCCATCGGCACTCTCTTCCGCCGTCAAACTCGCGCTAGCACTACCAAGTTGATAACTGTAGAAACCTTCACTTTTAAACACTCTTACTTGCTCCGACTGCACGGGTTCGCCATCAATGTCATAGCCAATCATGTCAAATTCGGGAAGTGTATAAGGCACTGAGAACGTACCTGAGAGGCCATCCGTACCATCATAAAATTCAAACGTATAAGTTAGACCTGCAGAGCCCGCAGAGTTAGTTTGATAGAGAAAACCAATATCTCCTGAGGGTTGTGTTGCACCAACTTTGTAGTTAGGAGCATGAAACAAAAATGTCGCATCACCGAACACACTACTAGACACTTTGGCATCTATTGTTTTTCCATCATGTGTACCAACGTTGAGGAAGTGCATCGAAGATCCATCATAGGTTGGCCCAGCCCACGAACTGCTGCCGTTCGTCGCCTCTACATGATTTGAAAAGTCCAAATCTACCGTCGTTGCATAGACAGGGGCACTGGCAACGGCCGTCATAAGATAAATAACTTGCTTGTATTTCATAGTAAACCTCGACTTCTTCTTCGCATGAGCGATTTCCTTGAAAAGTGTGTGAACTCTGAACGGCAAGTTAAAGAAGCGTCTCAGTTAACTCTGAAACAAACTATTCGCATCTTTGTTTATTATGTTGGTGCCGATAAAGCGAGCTGCTTAATACAAAGAAGCAAAAGAGAAGCCAAGTTTCCGATCGTTTCAAAATCACCGTATAACATTGAAAAATAAGACTTATTTTTCCACATTGAAATTACAGTCAGAATGAAACGGTCTTTTCTTCAAAATAAGAATCAATTTGATGAGAGGTTAGTCAACTTGAAAGTCTGTTAGATAAAGAAACGTTCTATGCTGGTTGGAAACGGATAGGTTGTTTACGGACTGGAGGCGTTTTGCTTAAAACTCAAATTACGATGGGTTAGCTCAACTAAAGGAGGGAGGAATTATTGTTGGTTCATGGTGAACAAAACTGTTTAAAACATTCTACTTTTAAACAGTTTTGATTTATCAAAAGGGTTACAGCATTTCCTTTGCGATTAGATGCAGCAAAAAGGTTTCACGTTCAATGCTCATGCCTTTTTTAGGGCTCTCAGCCATGGTCTTTTCGTTGTGAGCGATCGCTTCATGGATATTCATCCACACCGGTTTCATCCCGTTTTTCACTTCGTAGTCTTCGTAAGCTGTTTCGCCAAGCTCACGATCAATCTTGCATGAGTAGCAGTAAGAAATCATGTGCATTATATCTGCATCATCTTTATACCAAGGACGAAACTCTTCAAAAATACCGAACGGTTTAATACTGTGAATGTTCTTCGCACCCGTTTCTTCTTCAAGCTCACGGACCATACCTGCGATCACATCTTCACCGTCATCCAAACCACCACCAGGAATGGTGTAGTCGTGATAACGCTCTGTATAAAGCATCAAAATGTCTTCGCCATCTAACACAATCGCACGTGCAGCATTGCGCTTATATACCGTCTTATTGTCTAGGTGATCGATATCAGGGTGAATAGTGGTTTTTAGGTGTCTCATGATTCTGACTGCTCTACTGAATTTGGCGGCATCATATCATAATCATCAATAGATTCGACGTTCTCCGTCCCCTGAAAGAACACATAACCTCTGCTTTTGATCGCTGTTCCCCCACTGCTATCTAGTAGAAATAACCATCAAGTAGCACCTTATTGACGGAGGCCGTTCCTGTTAGAGCACCAGCTATGCCAGCATGATCAAACACTCAAAAATCCGTTAAAAATAGCGAAATATCAACCTATTTCAATATCTTGACCAAATTAGAACAACCTTTTCTGAAATCTAAAATATACTAGTTTCATAGAGCTTCTAATCTGGTTCTGTAGAACTTAACGCATTCGATTATAGAGTTATCACGTAGGAGATAAACATGAAGAAAATTGGTTTGATGGCTGTATTTGCCGTTGTGTTGGGCGGTTGTGCAAACGACTATGCAGAATATAGCGAAGGCCAACGTGTTTCAGTGGCTAACCCAGCTGCGGTTTATTGTGTTCAACAAGATGGTGAATTAGACACCGTAACTGAAAACAATCAACGCACTACTTATTGTGTATTTGATGACGGTGAACGTATCGAACAGTGGGAATACTACCGCAACAACCATGAGCAAAAAGAAGAAAGCTAAGCTGCGACATCGTGAACTGTTGACGTCACACCTATACACGACGTTGACCCTTCACTAATGCCACCCTGTCAAATGACATGACATTAGGTAAACTGTTCGCTATCGAGCGGTCGGTTTACCTTACTATACACATCAACTTTGTACACACATCAACTTTATACACAAAGCACCTTTGGGCTACCTACCTGTATTACTAATATTGGTGTTTTCGCTATCTCCACCAGCGATGTGTGTGATCTGATTCTGGATCTAAATAACGATTCAATAAAGTCAGGTTAGTATCGAGCAATGCTAGGTACTCCTTAACTTTTTCTATGTCGATTCCGACTGGGGTATTTTGGATGCAGGTCTCCAACACTGGAAGCAAGCTTTCTACGATATCAAAATGAGATGAACGCCCGACTAACTCCTTTGCCGCTAACAAGGCTTCCAAAGACAACCTTTCTGGCTCTCGTCTTACTGAATCCAAATCCCTCTTAAATGCACCCACAGAGACACCTTCAAGATAGACTCGGTAGGTCGTCAGAGCATCCATTAACAGAAACAATTGCCCTTGCTCTGTTTGATGAGGGTATGGCACTGCGACATGAGCCTCTCGCTGAGGATCTATTTGTAGTTCCACTCCAAGTGCAGAGCACTTCTCGACCAAAACCTTAAGCAAACCTTGCTCGTCCATCAGCGATTGAATCTCGAAGATACGTTGTAAGTGGTAGTCATTAGAAACGAACGTCACCGTCACACTCTGCCCGCGTGTAAACAGCCCACTTTCAATCATCTCTGAGGCCAAGTTTTGAATGTTCTCAACCGTATTTGTCGAATGCTGCTCAAGTAAAACCGCCCCTATGGGAAACGGATACTCAAGTTGATTTTCAAGCTCTCGAAAATACTCGTGCATCATATCGGCTTCAGAAACGGTTTGGCCTTGTGTCACCCCACCACAGAACGCCACAGCCGTTTGCTGGTTCGACTCTTCAGCCAAAGGCCCAGCCAGATACTCAACTAAAGCATCAACTCGACTGATTCCTTCATTAGTCAATTTATTCTCATTAAGTCGCTTACCTAGCACAATAAGGAGGTGAATAATGCTCATTTTATGTTCAAGTCTCGTTTTAGTGATTAGATGGAGTGAATTATGTATACAATACTTATTAACAAAAGTATTTTGAAATTCTTACATGTTGCTATCAATAATGCTCACTATTGATAGCAACATCTCGGGTCATACAAGAATAGACGTGTCGCTTTAAAGCAAACATAGCACGCTCTTGTATTTCATCGCTCTATGCTTGTTAACACGAGTTTCAATAAAAGAGACCTTTCAAGCAAAGAGCCAGCTCAATCGAATAACTGTTTCAGCCAAAGAACTGCTTCACCCAAAGAACAGGTTCACTCAAAGAAGTGGAACTAACGAAATACAAATTTTACACAGAGTTCGTTCATCGAACCGTCTTCACAGGAAGTTACTATGCTGTCTATTTTTGATATCTACAAAATTGGGGTTGGGCCGTCCAGCTCCCACACAAATGGACCAATGATCGCTGGGTTTAACTTTACCCAAAAAATTGATGCTCAGCTTACACAAGTAGAGCGTATTCAAATCGACTTATACGGCTCGTTATCATTAACGGGTATTGGTCACCATACAGACAGAGCGACCTTATTAGGTTTACTCGGCAACCGCCCCGACACCATTAAAATTACCAGTGCTAACAAAGCAATGCGTAAAGCAATTGAAGATAAGTCTCTACTGGTTAGCGGTAACCATGAAATTCACTTCGACGTAGAAAGCGACTTGCTGTTCCATAAAACCAACCTTCCGCTGCATGAAAATGGCATGACCATCTCTGCTTTTGACGCAAGCGGTAGTCTTTTAGAGATGGAAACATATTACTCAATTGGTGGTGGCTTTATTGCAACCGCTGATGAGCTACAAAACGGCAAGCAAGAAGCAGAAACACAAGTTGAGTTCCCTTTTTCTTCTGCCAACCAACTACTTGAATTGTCAGAGCAGCAAGGGCTTAGCCTTGGTGGCTTAATCCTGCGCAATGAAGTGTCTTTTCAAGGCATGGACGTGATTGACCAAAAAGCCGACCAAATCTGGAAGGTGATGTCTCTGTGCATGCAGCGAGGCTTCGACACCGAAGGCATCCTTGATGGCGGTCTAGAAGTGACGCGTCGAGCCCCTGCTCTTTTGAAAAAGCTTGAGGCCAATGCTTCGATTGAAAACGATCCAATGGAGATCATGGATTGGATTAACCTATTTGCCTTTGCTGTGAGTGAAGAAAACGCTGCGGGTGGACAAGTCGTAACATCGCCAACTAACGGTGCGGCTGGCGTTATCCCTGCGGTACTAATGTACTACCACCGCTTCATCAAAGAGCTAGACACTAAGCAGTTGAAAGACTTTTTAGCAGTCTCTGGCGCTATTGGCATCTTGTACAAAACCAACGCTTCGATTTCTGGTGCAGAAGTGGGTTGTCAGGGCGAAGTTGGCGTATCTTCATCAATGGCTGCAGCAGGCTTAACCGCCCTACGCGGTGGTAGCAACGAACAAATCTGCATCGCAGCTGAAATCGCTATGGAACACTCACTAGGCATGACATGTGATCCGATCGGTGGGCTTGTTCAAGTGCCATGTATCGAGCGCAATGCAATGGGCGCAATGAAAGCCATCAACGCATCACGTATGGCGCTGAAACGCACCAGTAAGTGTCTTATCTCGTTAGACAAGGTTATCGCAACCATGTACCAAACAGGTAAAGACATGAACAAAAAGTACCGTGAAACGTCCTTAGGTGGCTTGGCCGTGATCCACATGGCTCCTCCTTGTGAATAACCGCTAAGAACACGAGTCGAGAAAGCCGCTGTAGAGACGGCATTATCGTAAACGTCGTTTTCGATACCCAAACAAAGCCAGCCACCAAGCTGGCTTTTTTATTGGCTAAAATCCAACAGCTAATTGAAAGTGATACTCACTTGAATATTTTACAAGATTTCCACCTGTAACTTTCCGTTCTTGGCTCGCGAATTAGCAACAAATAAATCTGACCGACATTTACACAACCATCCACTAGCAAAATCTAATATTGCATATTTAATGCATGAGAAAAATGAATCGCTCGATAAGAAAAGATATAGAGAGCAAAGTAACGAACACATCAAATGTTTCATTTTATGTATTGCTATTAATGATATTATAATTGGGTAATTACACTACATATCAACACAAATGTGAGAATAAAATAATGTGGAATAGATTAAACAAATCAATGATGTTCTGCCAAATGATGTTCGGACTTTCGTTCTATGGCGTCATGGTGATCTTGACTCGTTTCTTCCTTGAAGATCTGAACTACAACGAAGCCGACACCATGATGGTTGTTGGTGCTTTCTCTGCAATCGGACCGCTATTTGCTATCGCAGGCGGTTTCATCGCCGACAAATTTTTAGGCGCATACCGATCATTGACCATTGCCTTTCTCGGATTCGCAAGTGGGTACGGTCTACTGGTACTCGGTGCCGCAGCGACTAATGTTCCAATGGCATTATGTGGTATTGCTTTAGCGAGTTATGCGCGTGGTTTGATGTCCCCTTCTTACCCAAGTCTTTACAAACGCACGTTCAAAACTCAAGAAGATTTCGAAAATTGCTACCCAATCAACTACTCAGTAAACAATATTGGTGCTCTATTAGGTCAATACCTGTTCCCAATGCTAGTGCTAGTTGTCGGTTTCCACGGTGGCTTCCTTCTTTCAGGTGTTCTAGCAGGTGCTGCACTTCTGATGATGCTCTTTGTTCGCAAAGGCCTTGTTGAAGCAAGTGCTGAAATCGACCAAAAACCAGTTAGCACGAAAAACTGGGCTGCGTTCCTTGGTCTTTCTGCTGCAATGATTGGCTTGGTATTTTTCATGTTCTCTAACATGGATATTGGTCAGAACATCGTTTACGCGATCGGCGCGGCAGCAATCATCTACTTTGTCTCTTTGATGATGAAATCGAAGAAATCAGACATGCTGAAAATGGGTACTATCTTAATCATCACATTTCTGACGACATGCTTCTTCGTGTACTACGGCCAAATGATGACGTCGATGACAATGGTAGCGATCAACACAATGCGTGGCGATCTACTCGGCTTCATCCCTGTAGCCCCGGAAGCTTCAATGGCAATGAACCCACTTTGGTGTATGGTTGCAGGCCCTATTATTACGGGTATCTTCTCTAAGCTAGAAAAGAAAAATATTCACTTCTCTACCGCAACCAAAGTAGGTTTCTCTTTCATTCTGACGGCGATCGCTTTCGGTATCTTAACGATGGCAGTAACGACCGTAGGTGAAGACATTCTGATTCGCCCTGAAGTGTTCTTAGCAATCCACTTCTTCCTAGCATTTGGTGAAGTTATTGTTGGTTCTATGGTTGTAGCCTTCATTCTGTCTGTTGCACCTAAGCACATCGAGAACTTCTCAGTAAGCTTATTCTCTGTAGCAATCGCAATGTCAGGCATTGTTGGTGCCGTATTCTCAACGTCTATTGCACTTGAGAAAGGCCAAGAGATCACACAAGAGATCGTTCAAACGGTTTACGGTGATTACTTCCAAATGCTGACTGTTCTAGCGGTTGTAATGGTAGGTATCGCAATGGCAGCATCGTTCATTATTCGTAAGATGCTAGACGCAGCGAAAGCCGCAGATGAGACGATCGAACTAGAGCAAGCAAACAGCTAATTCTGCTCACGTTAAATAGCTATAACACTTCAAGCCCTTTAGTTTTCTAAAGGGCTTTTTTGTCGGTATGGATGCCAGGGTAAATAAATTGGTGATTCAAGTTACGTTGCTCTGTGTAAATCAAAGTAAATGATAACTATTAGTATTGAGTGTTTTTTAGTTCAGGATTATGATGTCGGAATCAGAACCTGAGAGAGCCTTATATGAGCAAGCCTAGCCCTATCACATTAACTGTTACTCAAACCTCAACCATTACACCGAACATGCAGCGTATAACGCTTAGCGGTGAAGGATTAAGTAAGTACCCAACCGAATGTGCCGGCGGCTACATCAAGCTTTTGTTCTCGCCACTCGGCACCACTGATTTAAGCCAACTGAACGAATATGAGCGCCCAACCATGCGCACTTACACCATTCGTCAGTACAACCCTGTAGAAAACTGGATTGAGGTTGATTTCGTTCGCCACATCACTACAGATTTGCAGTGTGGTTTTGCAGCAAGGTGGGCAATGAACGCGAAAGTGGGTGACACAGTTTCAGTGGCTGGCCCAGGTTTAATTCAAGGACTTAACCTAGGGTCAGACTGGTTCTTCTTAGCTGCAGACATGACATCCCTACCTGCGCTTTCTGCAAAAGTAAAATCGCTTCCAGAGCACGCAATAGGTCACGCCGTCATCCAGATCAATTCAGCAGCAGATAAACAAACGCTTGAAGCACCTAAAGGTATAAAAGTCACTTGGTTGATTGAAGATGAAACTGAAGAAACACTTTCACAAACGGTTCGCAATTTAGAATGGTTAGACGGTCAGGTTTCAATTTGGGCAGCGTGTGAGTTTGAAAGCATGCGCGAGCTGAGACAATACTTCCGCAACGAAAAAGAAGTCGCGAAAGAGAACATCTACATCAGCAGCTACTGGAAACGTGGCGTCACTGAAGACGGCCACAAAGTGTTGAAGCAACAAGATGCTCAAGCTTTAGCGGGTTAAGTCTGTTACTACATACATCTTTTTGCCAGATAAATAAAAACGCCCTTAGCGAAGTTCATCTCGTTAAGGGCGTTTTAGTTTGAATCCAATGAAGAGCAAAGCCGAAGTGTAAGATTAAATACTCTCTCCCACTTCAATCTCGTAACCGAGATCCAGCTTCGCCACCCATTCTTTGTTGCCTTGTAGACGCGCTACAACTTGCTGTGCAGCGACTTTACCGATCTGCTCCCTTGGTGTTACTACAGTCGCTAAACGCGGCGTCATCGCCACTGTGATGTCGTGTCCGTGGAAACCCGCAATCGCCATCTTCTCGGGTACTTGAATACCACGTCGTACGCATTCGTAAAAAGCACCAATGGCCAAATCATCGTTAGTACAGAAAATACCATTCACTTCAGGATGCTTATCAAGTAACTCACCAATCAGTTTTGCGCCTAAAGTAAACGAGGACGCGTCTTCCGTTTGCAGCGTTACTGGCGTTTTATCGGCCTCTTGCATCGCATGCTCATATCCCGCCATTTTCAAGCGAGTACGTTCATCCATTCGAGCAGCCAAATAAGCGATATTGGTACGCCCTCGATCGAGCATGGTTTTAGTCATCGCTCTAGCCGCTTCAAAGTTATCAAAGCCCACTGCTTGTTCAATACGGGGAGACACCGAATCCATAATTTCAATCACAGGGATAGAAACAGTCTGCAGCATTTTACGCGCTCTATCTGTGTGCACATTTTCTGACAGGATAATCGCGTCAACGTTGTAAGAAAGCAGTGAAGCGATGCTTCGCTCTTCCAGTTCTGCGCTATAGCCATAGTGGGCAATCATGGTTTGGTAGCCTGCAGGCGCGGTGACTTGTTCAATGCCACGGATAACTTCGGCGAAAACTTGGTTAGTTAACGAGGGAACAAGAACACCGATAGCATTGCTTTTTGCGTTAGAAAGAATGTCTGGCGCACGATTAGGGATGTAACCTAACTCGTCGACTGCAGCGCTGATCTTATCTCGCAGTGCTTCTGATACCTGTGAAGAGTCTCTTAGACAGCGACTGACGGTCATTTTGGTGACACCAACTAGGTTGGCAACATCTTGTAATGTGGGACGTTTTTTCTTACTTAGCATACTGACAGCATCATGGTTACGATTAATGTTACTGGTAACATAGTAACGAATTTCGACTACTTTAGAAGAACTAAACACCTAAAACTTGATATCAGATCATAAACACACACGTCGCTTTGCCACCAATAAAACTAACAATTCTTATTTTCGAAGACGATGGTCAATAAGTTCTCAACTTACACTTGATGTGTATATTACGTATTAAAAACCCCAACCTTGGATGATCAAGATTGGGGTTTCGTATAACCCATTGCAATTGCGTACATAGCCAACCCCTATTAAGAGGCAGTAGCCTGTCTCTATTCGTTACCTAGCAACCGATGTCCATCAAGAATGCAAGATCGCTGTCCGCCGTGAACGTTTCAGCAAGTTGACCATGCTTAAAGAGCTTCATTGGCTTGCCTGTCGCGGTGTGGTACGTTAATTTTCCTTCACACACTTGCAGCATCGTCCCTTCAGGGATACCAACAACGACTTCACTTGGGTTCATGCACAAGAACTCTTCAATACGTTCATCACGTGTTTCGCCCATATGCCCAGAAATGGATGCTTCTATATAGTGAGGGTTAATCTGAAATGGGCACAAAATAAGCGCAGGCAAGATAGCGGCACTGACAATTGGCATATCATTAGTAGTACGGATCGTTGGGGTTGCGACATTTGTTCCCGCACTCCAACCAATAAACAGCTTACCTTTGTTGATCACAGCATCACGCATCGGTATTACCAAGCCTAGGTCGTGAAGCATACGGTTAAGTACCCACGTATTACCGCCACTAATGATGATACCATCAACCTCTTTCAAGGCTTGCACTGGGTCTTCGGCTTCATGAATACTCACCACTTCGCAATCATATTCATCGAACACTTGCTGTAATTGCTGCGTGCGATCCGAGTATTGCCCTCGAATCATTGCGAATGGAATAAACAACATTTTTTTAGGCTGAGTCTTTTCCATCATTGGACGAATCCACTCTTTACCATACTCTAAAAGTGATGTGTCACCTGGTAACTTACCGTTACTAAATAGCATTACATTCATTACAACCTCACTACAATTTGCAAATTTACTATATATTATTTTGATATTCTCTTGAACTACAGCGCTTGCTGCTTTCAAAGGCTCTACGGGTAAGTATTCATAAATTGAGGGGAAGTAATGTGCGCCAGTAAACAAGTTCGGAAAAGGAATGACCTTTTGAGATAAAACAGTCCCGTCATAACCATAACGCGAAAGAATTGAACGCATTTCTATTCCAGCATTATTGTAATAATCGAAATCATTAAACATCTTTTCAATTTGGGGAAAACTTTTCTATAACAACCATGAAGTAATCAAGGGAATCTATTATCCCCACAACCAAAGGTGCGCAACCTATGATAGTCATGTTGAGATGATGGTCATACGTTATGGTGACGTCAGTAGTTAATAGATTTGTTCAACATTGTTCTACATGTTTGTTTTAGTTTAAAACGAATAAAAATAACGCCCTCTTATTTGAGGGCGTTATTGATTGTTTAAGCGTTCACTTTTACTTCAGTTCTTGGAGACTGACTCCAAGTCACGTGAAATTTTTCAGCTTCATCTCTATCGACTCGCGAATAAGTATGAGAACCAAAATAGTCACGTTGCGCTTGCAGCAGATTTGCAGGCAAAACCTCACAACGTAATGAGTCGAAGTAACTCAGAGCAGAGCTGATTCCCGGCATCGGCACACCATACAGAGCTGAGTTCGCTACCGCGATGCGCCAAGCAAGCTCACGCTCTTCCACTTGTTTGATGAAAGCCTCATCAAATAACAGGTTCTCAAGCTCACTATTTTGTTGGTAAGCCGATGTGATACTTTGCAAGAATGCGGCACGAATAATACAACCGGCTCGCCAGATCTTAGCTATTTGAGTGAAATCGAGATTCCAACCCTCTTTGTCTGACGCTGTCTTTAATAAATCAAAGCCTTGTGCATAAACAGACAACTTGGCGCAATATAGAGCATCATGAAGCTCAGAAATAACTTCTGTTTTATCCAACTGACTCGCATCGGCAACATTGCCTTTAAGAAGCTTGCTGCCTTGAACGCGTTGTGATTTCTGACCGCTCATCGCACGTGCATAAACCGCTTGAGCAATGGTTGGGGTTGGACACCCTTCTTGAAGGCTGTTAACTGCTGTCCACAATCCCGTGCCTTTCTGCCCTGCTTTATCAAGCACAACATCAACGAATGGCTTACCCGTCACCACATCTTCTTGTTGAAGAATATCGGCACTGATTTCCATCAGGTAACTATTAAGCACACCGTTGTTCCATTGCTCAAAGACTTGTCCAATCTCTTGTGCTGGCATATTAAGCACATCACGCATGAACTGGTAAACTTCACAAATTAGCTGCATGTCTGCATATTCAATACCGTTGTGTACCATTTTCACATAGTGCCCTGTGCCAGAAGGACCAACATACGCCGCGCACGCTTCACCCGCTTCAAACTGAGCAACCGGTAGTCCATTAGCATCCACTTTTGCAGCAATCGCTTCCCACATCGGTTTCACATATTGCCAAGCCGATTGGTCACCACTCGCCATGAGCGCAGGGCCAACACGAGCGCCTTCTTCACCACCAGAAACGGCGGTGCTAAAGAAGCGCAGTTTGCCTTTGTAGTTCACTTCACGCGCCTCGGTATCTGTCCAAAGGCTGTTACCTGTATCGATAACAATGTCATCCTTTTCTAAGCCAGCATCAAGCAAGCTATTGACGACGATATCGACAGGTTTTCCAGCAGGAACCGACAAAGCGATGACACGCGGTTTCGCGAGCCCTTGCAGCACATGTTCAAGGCTAGTCCCTTGTGTGCACTGACCTTTACCAGTAAACGATTCATTAAGCAGCTTTGCTTCTAAACTGGCGCGATCAATATTGTCTGTATTCAAGTCAAAGCCAGCAACGTTAAAGCCGTTATCCAGTAGGTTGAGCGCAAGGCTTTTGCCCATCACGCCTAAACCAATCATCGCGATGTCATTTTTTATCTGAGTCATGGTTTAACCTATCTGCTTAATTTGTTTGAGTGCACTTTCTACGACTTGCTCAACATCTTGCGATATATCGACAAATAGCGCTTCATCTAGCTCAGGTTCAACCAAGGTTGCGAATTGGCTTTTCAACATTTCTTGACCATTAAAGTAATGGTTTTCACGAGCTTTATGGCGATTCCAAATCGTATCGAAACTGCCCTGAAGGTAAACAATCACTAAGTCTTCATTGTTCTCTCGCAGAATCTCGCGGTATTGAGGTTTCAATGCAGAGCATGCAATCACAGCACTTGGTTGTTCGATATATTGCTTATTCAGTGTTTCTAGCCATCCTTGACGATCTTCGTCAGTCAGCGGGATACCTTGACGCATTTTTTCAACGTTGCTTTGCGGATGGAAGTCATCGCCATCAAAGAATTGAAGTTCTAAAGCCTGCGCGATACGGCTGCCAATCAGGCTTTTTCCGCATCCAGATACGCCCATCACGAGTATTTTTTTGCTTTTCATAAGGCAAGCCTTCCCTAAGCCCCAACCAAAACAGGGGCTGACAATCGAATCTAATAGTTAAACTTGTGTTGCTATTGATAGGTTCCTGAACGTTAAACTCACTCAGGAACCTTCGCTGTTATTGCCACCAAAGCGCGAGCTGAGGGAAGATAATAACCAGTGCCAGAACCAATACTTGAAGTGCAATGAACGGCAGTAATGAAGAGAAAATCTCACCTAAGCTGATGTCTTTTGGTGCTACTGATTTCAAGTAGAATGCCGCAGGACCAAATGGTGGTGACAAGAACGACACCTGCATGTTTAGACAGAACACAACGCCGAACCATACTGGGTCAAAACCAAGGCCAGTGATGATTGGAACGAAGATTGGCATTGTTAGAAGTGCTACACCTACCCAGTCAAGGAACATGCCTAGTACCAACAAGATAGCCATCATGATTAATAGCGTTACTGTCGCGTTACCGCCACTGAGCGCAAGGATGGTTTCTTCAACAAAATCAATACCGCCCATCAGGTTGTAGATACCAACCAATGCGCTTGCACCGATACCAATCCACATGATCATGCCGCAAGTACGCATGGTTGCGATGGCACTCTCCTTCAACATGTTGAAGTTCAGTTCACCACGGATTAGCGCACTGATCATGATGCCAACTACACCCAAGGCAGACGCTTCTGTTACTGAAGCGATACCTGTGTAGATACTGCCCAAAACCGTTGCGACAGAAAGCAATGGGAAGAACAGAGCTTTGAAGTAGCTTGGCTGATTGGCGATGTCTTCTTCTGTCTCATCATCACTTGGAATTGGCGCAAGAGAAGGGTTTAGCTTACAACGAATCAGCACGTAGCCGATGTAACAGCCAGCAAGAATAAACGCTGGTAAGAATGACGCTTTAAACAGGTCGCCAATCGATACGCTGGCGGTCATACCGTAGATGATCAGTACGATACTTGGTGGAAGCATGGTACCAAGTGCGCCACCCGCACAGGTTGTACCGATAGCAAGCTTACGGTCATAACCCAAGCGAAGCATTTGTGGCAGAGCAAGAATACCCAGTAGTACCGTTTCACCACCGATAACACCTGACATCGAAGCCAATAGAACCGCTACTAATAGCGTTTGAACTGCAACACCACCACGAACCTTACGGCCGACAGATTTCATTGCATCAAACAAATCACGCGCGATACCCGAACGGTCTAATAAAGCCGCCATCAATACGAACATCGGAACAGCAAGGAAAACATAACCAGAAGCAAAGCTGTAGGTACGGCTTGCGATCAAAGGTAAGGCATCAGGACCAAACCAACACAGAGTGAAGAAAATCGCGACAAAGCCTGTTACGAACGCTAGCTGCATACCGGTCAGTAGCAAGCCAATCATCATAACCAGCATGAGCAAACTGCCCCATGCGATACCAATAGAAGATAAATCAAACATCGTCATTCTTCCTTAGACCCATCAACTCTTGGATTAGGTGCAATACAAACTGGACAACAAGAACACACAAAACGACAAAGATCAGGCCTTTCAGCAACGCTGGATAAGGCGCGTTTAACACTGAGCCTGATGTTTCAAGGCGGAATTCACCCCAAGGTGCAAACCACGCTTCTTCCGCAGTGAAATAAGCCGCGTAAGCGAGCATGCCAGCAAAGGCCAAACCAACAATGTGGTGAACAAGATTAAGATATCTACGTGTTTGGTTAGACACTGAATCGTAGATAAGAACAACACGTACATGCTTATTCGCAGCAAACGCGTAGATACCACCAATAATGAATAAAGAACCACCGATGAAAGAAGCTGTTTCATGTACCCATGTGGTCGGGGCATCGAATGCGTAACGCATCACAACTTCATAAAATGAAATCAATACAGTAAAAATAAACAACCAGCTAACGAGATTACTGAACTTTATAACAAAACGATCAAGCGCATTTCTTGGTTGCTCGTCGTTTTCAGCTGGGGCGTGGGGGATTTTATCGGTCATGAGCCAAATTTCCTGGGAAAATACGGGAGAGCAGTGCCCTCCCCCGT
Source organism: Vibrio sp. MED222 (assembly GCF_000153005.1). Taxonomy (NCBI): domain Bacteria; kingdom Pseudomonadati; phylum Pseudomonadota; class Gammaproteobacteria; order Vibrionales; family Vibrionaceae; genus Vibrio; species Vibrio sp. MED222. Next base: position 790,648 of record NZ_CH902606.1, read on the forward strand.
CAGTAAACTAAGTTTGAATTACAGTAAGCCGTTTTCTTCTAGGAACACAGTCACTGAGGTGTAAACTTTTCCTGCGTTATCAGAACGCTCGGCAAATACCTTCCATTGGCCTTTCGCGATTTCACGGAACTTCTTACGCTCTTCTTGAGACCAGTCGTGGATAGTAATTTCAGGGTTCGCTTGAGCTTCTTTAAGCGCAGCTTGGTCAGCCATTTTCAGCTGAGTCGTCATGTCGTAAGAGAAGTCACGCACTGATGTTTGCAGCATTGTTTGTAGATCAGCTGGCATCTTGTCCCATTTCTTCTGAGAAATAGAGATATCGATAAGCGGCAATGAGTGGAAACCCGGTTGAACTGGGTGAGTAGCGATATCGTTCATGCCCGCTTTTTGGTTGGTAGAGAATACCGTGTAATCCGCGGCATCAATTACACCTTTGCTCAGGCCAGTAAATACTTCAGAACCCGGCAGGTTTACTGGAGTTGCCCCCGCGGCTGCAAATACTTGTTGAACTAGGCCTTCAGGCGCACGTAATTTCAGGCCTTTAAGATCCGCAACACCATCGATTGGCTTTTTAGAAATGAAAGATTCAACACCCGTCGTAGAAGCACCAACAAACTGAACTCCGTAAGGCTTGTACAGTTCGGTCATTAGCTCATTACCACCACCGTAGTTCATGTACTGAAGCAGTTGTGTAGTGTCTGACCATGCGCCAACCATGTTACCGATAAGACCAAATGCTGGATCTTTACCAGAGAAGTAACCTGTTGCTGTGATGTGACCATCTAGGATGCCCATTTTGATCGCGCCTAGCGTTTCTGTGTGCTTAACCACAGCGCCTACAGGCAGAAGATCGATATCAATACGTCCGTTAGACATCGTCTCTACGCGCTCAGCCCACTTCTGCTGAACTTTGAAGTTCAAGTCACCAGAAGGGTCTGAAGATTGAATTTTAAGTTTAAAGTCTGCAGCCATTGCTGAAGTAGCAAATAGACCAGTGAGGGAGGCAGCAATCAGCGTTTTAGTCAGAGCTTTCATTTGGGTATCCTTATGAGTTTCACAGAGTCCGGTTTGTAATTATATGTTACCGGTAACGTTGAGGTGGATGTTACCGGTAACTTTACAGCCTTGTCTATGAGAAGGATCACATCTTTAACATTAGTAAAACGTTTGCTATCAATAAGAAAAATGCGACTAAAAAGTCACATTATAGGTTGGAGGTAGGATTTAATTTCTTTTTAAGTCAGTGAGATAACTAAGCCAGCAATGATAAAAACGACGCCTACACCACGTGTAACGTGCCACTTTTCCTTTAAAAAGTAGATCCCCATCACTACGCCGAAGATGATACTGACTTGCCTAAGTGCAACAACCAAGCTGACGTTCTCTGTCATGGTCATCGCAAATAACACCAAACCATAAGTCGAAGCCATCATGATGCCAGCAAGTGTTGCTCTTTTACGCAATAACCAAGCATTATGAAATTCGATTCTTTGGTTGGTTACGAATAACCAAACACTCAGCGGAATCACAATCGCCCAAAACTGAATGCCTAGGTAGAAAATCGCAGTGTGTTTGTTAGTAACGATTTGTGTGCTTAGAGGCTCTAATAATAGAAGCGCCTCTTTATCAATGATGGAATAGCCCGTGGTACCAATGGCCGCGATCAACGCCCACAGTACGCCAAGGTTGAGATACGCTTTTAACCTAAGATCTGAAAACTGCTTAAGTGGTACAAACAAGCAGCCTAATGTTATTAAAGTGAACCCAATCCATTGATTCGCCGACAATTCATAGCCTATCAACACCGTGCCTAAACCCACCATCAACACAGGCAGTGCCCGTGCCATTGGGTAAATCACACCGATATCAGCTTGTTTATAGGCCGCGCCTAACCCAATCAAATAGATGATTTGACAGATCCCACTCAAGAAAACCAGTTGCCAGAATGGAAGTAAGATATTTGACAGTCCAACACTGTGAACATACCAGATCAAGTAAGGCGTCAATATCGCTGCGGCGGCAAAGCCAGAGGCTAAGAAGAATGACGAGCCCGAGCCTTGATTAGATTTACCTAGAACGTTCCAACCCGCGTGAAGCAGAGCCGAAATGATCACGATGACAATGGCAGAGAATTCCATTTCATTCCTAAATTATTGATGAATTAGCACAACGGCTGACAACAGGTGATAAAAAAGGCCTCCGAATAAGAGACCTTTGAGCGTTTCAATTGGGCAATCCTGCATAATTGCAGGTATGCCAACGCTATAACGTATGACTAGCGCTCTAGCTGTGCGATCGACTCAATGCTGATCGCGTCATGACGCCAATATTCAATATCGCAATCAATCAAATCACCGTCTTGATTGTAATTAACACGCTCAACCACCATAGCCGGAGAACCAGAAGTCGCACGCAGGGCTTGCGCGGTTTCGCCAAGCAAAGACGTTGTGCTCACTCGGTAACGGATCTTCTGATACACCACGCCAAAGTGCTCACGGTAGATGTCCGTCAACGATTTAGACAAGTCATAATCAAGCAAATTAGGGAACAGCTCAGGTCGAATGTAGTTGGTCACATACACAACGGGTCTGTCTTCAAGATAACGAACTCTGTCTACTCGATAAACATCCGAAAAAGGTTGCAGCTCAAGAAGCTTAGTTGCTTCCTTGGTTGCTAACATGCCTTTCGCTGCCACTAATTCTGTTTTCGGCTTACGATTCTGCGACAAAGCCATATTAGTGAAGTTCAGTGTTTGTGTTGGATCGTAACGCAGTGGCGCTGGAGAGATAAACCAACCTCGTCGGTCTTCTCGATAAATTCGTCCTTCCGCTTCAAGTGAAGACAAGGCTTCACGTAACGTAACTCGTGTTGTATCAAACGATTCAGCCAGTTTGCGCTCCGCAGGCAGCTTCTGTCGTGGTGTTAACATCCCCGACTCTATCTGCTCTACGATGACATCTTTGATTTTTACGTACTGCACTTCATTTCCTTTTATTCTTGTTCTTGTCGTCAGCCACTCCTTGGCCAACTGCAATATAAAATAGTTCGCTAGCGTTTACGCCAAGCCTGGGTGCGCTTCTCGAATAACTTGTTGATTAACATATGAATCAACTTCGCGCTCGCTGCCGATATCATGATCATCACCGCCATGGCTGCTGCTGCACCCGTTTGTCCCGCATCATCCATATTCAGTACTGAAACTGACGCAGGTATCGTATCGGTAGAATACAAGAATACTACCGCAGATGTCGTGGTAAGTGCATTAATAAACAGGTATGTCGCAATATCTAAAATCGCAGGCAAACAAACCGGAACCGTCACTTTAAAGAACAGCTTGTATTGCGGTAGGTTAACCGACGCCGCCGTCGCTTCTATTTCCTCAGGCAGCTGTTTTAATGCGGTTAACGCTGTCATGTGGCCGACTGTGTAGTAGTGAACCACGGTGTTAATCACCAAGAACGCCATCGTGCCATACAAGAAGTTGAGTGGGTTACTCAAATCATTGAAGTAAAAGATATACCCCAAGCCCAACACCATACCCGGAACAGCCATCGGTACCACACTGAGCATCTGCATTGCTTGACGAACAGGACCAAATGCTCTGCCTTTCTCAATGCAATATGCACCAAGGAAAATCAACACTGTACCGATAATAGCAGTCCATGCACCCAGCGTTAGAGAGTTGAAAAACGGCGTCCAACCATAAGTACTCATTTCTGCGAAGTTGTAGTTATTCAAGGTGAGTGCTTTGTTCCAAGGCCAGAACGTGACCATAGAACCGTATATCGCCATGCCTAGCACGATAACCACAGCAGCAGAGATGATGGTGCAATAGAGCAAACACACGCCATCACGTAGAGTGTTTGGTTCAGGTTGGTACGCGACGGATCGAGTATCAAACAAGCTCTTCTGTTTCTTTTGAACCCAGCGATCCACAGTAAACGCAAGCAACGCAGGCAATAGCAATAAAATACTGGTCACTGCACCCATAGAGAAATTCTGTTGCCCTACCACTTGTTTAAAGATGTCAGTCGATAGAACGTTATAACTGCCACCAATCACCTTTGGCACACCAAAGTCACAAACCACCAGCGTAAACACCACGATCAGAGTGCTGATCAAACCGTATTTTGCCGCAGGTAACGTCACCATGAAGAAGGTTTTTAGCGATGAAGTATTGAGTGCACGTGCCGCCTCATACAGACGAGAATCAGAGGTTCTTAACGAGGTAGTCAGAATCATCAAGGCGTGTGGAAAAGTCCAAAATATTAAGCCGAGTGATATACCAATCAAGCCGTATACCGAATTTCCCCCTAATACTTCTTTGGCGATACCTTGGTTGCCAAATAAGAAGATCAAACTGATCGCAGGAAGCAACGACGGAGCTAGAATCGGCGCTGAACCCAACACCTGAAAAAGCCCCTTGAAAGGCATGCATGAACGAGTCAAAGCATAGGCATACCCAAACGCTAATACTCCCACGACAACGGTCACTAACAACCCAAGCGTGAACGTATTGCCTACCGACTGCCATAAGCTTTGAGACGCAAAATACGTAGCGAAATTCTCTAAGCCTACAAATTCGCCATCTGCGTTCTGAACACTCTTTTTCAACATCGCCCACAGTGGCATCAGGATAAACAACGTCATGACCACAGACAAAAAGGCCAGCAGCCCAAACAGAATTACGTTGTCTTTGCTTAACCGAGCCAGAAAAGGTTGTACTCGTCGTTGAATTAGCAGCTTAGATTGCATCATTTGAGTCGATTCCATGATTGTTTACGCCGCCTCGTCTTTCATCACTTGCACGCTTTTCGATGGGTAAGCTCTCAGGCCTTCTTGATCAAACGCCACGTAACGAATATCACTGCGACGCAGCTTCAATCGGTTGAACTCTTTGACGGGTACATCAACGATGATCTCTTTCGCCGTTGAGTCATGTTGCAATTGACACTCAACACGATAAAACGCCCCTAAGAATTCGCTTGATACGATTCTCACTGGCAAGGATTCACTAAAACGATCAACAAACTGGATTTGCTCTGGACGAACGGCAATATCGAAAACATCACCCAGATTTGGCGTGAGATTATCTAAGCCAGGTAACGGCAGCATTGACTCAGCAATGCGCATCTTGCCTTGAGCTGCAACAGAAGCTTGAATGAAATTCATACTGCCAACAAACTCAGCCACAAAACGACTGACGGGTTTTTGGTAGATTTCTTGTGGAGCACCCACTTGCTCGATAACACCATGATTCATCACCACAATGCGGTCTGCCATCGTTAACGCTTCATCTTGGTCGTGCGTCACCATAATAGTAGTGATACCCAGCTTACGTTGCAGTTGGCAGATCTCATCACGTAGGTGTGTTCTTACCTTCGCATCCAACGCAGAAAGCGGTTCATCGAGTAGCAATAAGCCCGGAGACAACGCTAATGCACGAGCCAGAGCAACACGCTGCTGTTGTCCACCAGATAGCTGATTTGGGAATTTCTGACCAGACGTTGGTAAGCCGATGGTCTCTAACCAAGACTCAACCGTCTCAAGGGCTTCTTTGGTCGACATCCCTTGATTCTTCAAACCAATTGCGATGTTCTCTTCCACAGTCAGGTTGGGAAATAGAGCATAAGATTGGAATACGATACCAAAATCGCGCTTCTCAGGAGGTAGGAACGTCGTATCCGCTCCATTCTGCTCAATTGAGCCTGAGGTCGGTAAATCCAGCCCTGCAATCGCACGTAGTAGTGTCGTTTTACCGCAGCCAGACGGGCCAAGGAAACAGACGAACTCACCTTTTTCGATCGATAGGGATATGTCTTTTAACGCTGTAAATTGGCCAAATTGCTTTACAACGTTTTCAATATTCAAATAAGTTTGGTTGCTCATACTACAGCACTCTCTATATGGTATATACCAAATTTAAACTGAGAATATTGCAGTTGAGTGACAAATTTATAGTAGCTAAATGACAGTTATATTGCAGATATAATAAGCATTAAAGATTGCTATTTGTTCAGCTTTAAAAGTTAGTTCAACGTTGAAAGCCCTCAATGACGAACCAAAAAGTCACTGAGAGCCTAAATGTAAACTTCTAATTTAAACGCTAGATTAATCTATGATTCAACCTTGTCGGCTTTGCCCGCCGCACCTGCGAGTTTGGATAACTGTCTATCTAGCCACAATGGCGTGTTACCAGAATCTTCTGCGTTCTCTTTTCTTCGCACCGCATCACGCACCATCATCGCACCTACCCAGCGAAATGGCTCTGGCGGGAAGTGTCCCAACGGGCCTTTGGTTAAACCGCTTCGTGTCCATGCATTATCGATATCGAGTACCATGGCTGACAAGATCTTCCCGCCCATACGGGTTTGAGCAACGCCATTGCCTGAATAACCAAGCCCATAATAAATATTGCTTTGGCCTTTTAGATTACCGAAAAATGGCAATCCGGTGACCGAACGATCTGAGCCTCCAGACCAATTGTAATCGAATTCACTTTGTTCCAATTTAGGGAACAGTTTTTGAAACGATTGATTGAGAATCGGCAGGTAGCTAGTGGTTTGGTTAAACATGCTTTCAACTTGATTGGCAAACGAGAATTTATTGCCGCCTTTGCCCAACATGAGTCGTCCATCTTGGGTATCTCGGTAGTAGTGGACAAAGATACGCGAATCCACCACCGCCGCCCCTTTCTCTGGGCCAAATTTCTTGAGCTTTTCAGGAATAGGCTTGGTCACTACCATATCTGAAGAGACAACCACAATGCTGCGTTTGAACTCTTTAAAGTGATCGTGCATCCACGCATTGAGTGCCAAAATCACTTTATCTGCAAATACGGAACCGCCTTTGGTTTGAATTCGAGCTGGGGAGCCATAGTCGAGTGATGTCATCTCTGTATTTTCGTAAATTTCGACACCCAATTCGATCGCAACGCGGCGTAAGCCTCTCGCCAATAACGCTGGCTGCACACTACCCGCAGCTTCTGAGTAGTAACCCTCAATGTGGCGATCAGATCCCGCTTTATCAGCCAAAGAATTGTCGCACTTCTTCCAGCTATTGATACCCTGCTTAACCAGCTCATTAACGACAGGCTCCATTCCACCCTTTTGAGCTTTATTGGTCGCCGTGTAGTAAGTTCCGCTGCGATATAGATGCGCGTCAATCTTGTGTTCGTTACAGAAGGCTTCGATCTCGTATATAACCTTTTCCGACTCCTTAACCAACCATTTCGCTTGTTCTTTTCCGTAGAGCTTTTTCAGCGTCGGATACTTAGTTGACCACGTCAGCATGCAACCGCCGTTCGCACCAGAAGCACCGCTACCACATAGGCCTTTTTCAATCACGACAACATGTTTTTCGGGTTGCTGTTGTTTGATTAAAATCGCCGTCCATAAACCCGTATAGCCACCGCCAACAATGGCGATATCACAGTTGACGTCTTTTTGGAGCGGCTTAACCGAATCTAGCCCCGCATTGATGTTGCCAAACTCTTGTTCCAACGCTTGCTTGAACCAATATGAGTAGTGCTTTGTCATTTGTTGTACCTTACTTAAAACCTAAAGGCGTAAAACTAAAAAAGGAAGACCGAAGTCTTCCTTTACTGATTTCTAACTTCTAATGAACTAAATAGTTAAGTAACTGAATAGGTCGTCAGATTAAGATTTTGGCTCTGATTTAGCGTCAAACTTGTCAGACCATGTTTTAAGAACGTCGGCACGTTCGCTGCCCATTCGAGCGAAGTCCATTTTTGCCATGTTCTTTTCTACATTAGGGAAGTTCTCTGCTTTGCCTGTCACATCTTTGTGACCAACAACTGGGTACATTTCGATGTAAAGCTCATTTGCCGCTTTAGAAATAGACCAATCGATAACACGTTGTGCTGCATCAGAAGGCTTAACAAGACCTACCGCTTCAGATTCCCAGCCGATGCCTTCAGGCGTAATCACTGAAAGTGGCGCGCCTTGAGTTTTCAGCTTAGCGCCACGGCTCGCCATAGAAATACCGATAGCGACTTCACCCATGCCCGCTTGAACACATGGCTTAGAGCCTGAGTGCGTGTAGTGAGCAATGTTTTGATCTAGCTTCTGCATGTAGTTCCAACCTTGGTCTTCACCCATGTTTTGTAGCCAAGCCGAAACCTGCATGTAGCCTGTACCAGAAGACGCTGGGTTTGGCATAGCAATATGGCCCTTGTAGATAGGCTTCGTTAGGTCATCCCAAGACTTAGGTGCCGGTAGGTTCAATTGCTTAGCCACTACTTCGTTAAAGCAAACTGCATTGAAGAATGCGTCATTGCCGTACCAAGCTTGAGTAGATTGCGGGTCGTTAAGGTTTACACGCAACGCTTCTACACCTTGAGGAGTGTAAGGCTTAAGAATGCCCTCTTCTTTAAGCAGTGCCATTGAAGAACCAGCAAGTCCCCAAACTACCTCTGCGCGAGGATTGTTTTTCTCAGCCAATAATTTTGCCGTCATGATCCCTGTTGAATCACGCACCCACTTGATGTTGATGTCTGGGTTTTCACTTTCAAATGCGTTCTTGTATTTCGCTAAAATGTCAGTTTCAAAAGCGGTGTAAACCGTCACTTCCTGTGCTGCATAAGCATTACCAGCTAGTAGAGTAACTAATGCTGCAAGTGATCCTTTCATAAAACGGTTTTTCATCATTTTCTCCAGTCAGGCCAACTCTAAAGTGAGAAGTTGCCAAAATTAAAAATTGCCAAAGTTAAAGTTGTTAAAGCTAGAAGCTCCATCTAGAGGCTTCTATATCCATAAATTCATTTAGGTTGTTAGAACACACCTTTATATTGGTATGTACCAGATTTCGAGTATTAAGCTAACTGGCTTTTATGACGATTAAATGAACAAAAAATGGCAATTTCAAGATCGGTAAATTTCTCAACACAAGTGACCAATCTTAATATGAAGCTTTTGTGAAAATAACGTTTGGACTATTTACGACCGTTTAAATTGGTTGTTAAAGTAACCGCAATCACTGGTATAGTCCAAAATTAAAATCACGAGAATTGAACATGAGAAACGAATATTTACTACTGACACCGGGTCCTCTATCTACTTCTGAAACCGTGCGCCAAGCGATGCTAAAAGATTGGTGTACTTGGGACGATGAATACAACAAAGACATTGTTGAAGTGATTCGTAGCAAGCTTGTGACTTTGGCAACTAAGCAGGCGGGATATACCAGCGTATTAATGCAAGGCAGCGGCACTGCTTCAGTTGAAGCAACAATCGGTAGCGTTATCTCTAACAGCGGTAAGCTTCTTGTGGTCGATAACGGAGCATATGGTGCTCGTATTGCTCAAATCGCAGAATATTTAAACATTCCATGCCATGTCGTTTCCCCAGGTGAAACATCACAGCCTGACTTGAACGAAATGGAAACGGCATTGGCCATGGATTCAGACATTACTCACGTGGCGATTGTCCACTGTGAAACCACCACTGGCATGCTGAATCCAATTGAAGAGATTGCCAAATTGGCAAAACAGCACAACAAAACCGTCATTCTAGATGCGATGTCGAGTTTTGGTGGCATCCCTATGGATATTGCTGACTTAGGTATCGATTACATGATCAGCTCGGCAAACAAATGCATTCAAGGTGTACCTGGATTCGGCTTTGTTATTGCGAAGCAATCGGAACTGGAAAAATGCAAAGGCCAAGCTCGTTCATTAAGCCTTGACCTGTTTGACCAATGGCACTGCATGGAAAGCAACAATGGTAAATGGCGCTTCACCTCTCCAACTCATACAGTGCGTGCTTTCTACCAAGCTCTACTTGAATTGGAGCAAGAAGGTGGCATCGAAGCTCGTCATAATCGCTACCAAACCAACCAAACCACATTGGTTGCAGGTATGCGCTCTCTTGGCTTTGAGCCACTGCTTAATGATGATCTTCATTCACCTATCATTACTTCTTTCTATTCTCCAACTCATAGCGATTACCAATTCAAGGAATTCTATGACCGTTTGAAAGAACAAGGTTTTGTGATTTACCCGGGTAAGGTTTCAAACGCAGACTGCTTCCGAATCGGTAACATCGGTGAAGTGTATCCGTCAGACATTGAAGCTCTCATTGGCGCAGTGAAAAACGCTATGTACTGGGACATCAAATAATGACAACGACCAATCAAGAGCCAGTTCTAAAGGCAACGTACTTTCGAAGCGAAGGCGATGTGAACACCACACCAGCACGCGAAAAATGGAACGAATCGCTAAACGATGATGCGACTCAAGCGATGTTAAAGCGTGACTCTGACGTGTTTCTTCATCAAGCCATGTCAACGCCTTGCCTAGACACACTTGAAGCAGCCGAAGGCATCTATATTCAAGATGCGACGGGCAAAAAGTACATGGACTTTCACGGTAACAATGTTCATCAACTTGGTTATGGCCACCCACACATTATTAATAAAGTGACTCAGCAAATGGCGTCGTTGCCATTTTCACCACGTCGCTTCACCAATGAAACTGCGGTTCAGTGTGCTGAGAAACTCACACAGATCTGCGGTGGTGATTTGAATCGCGTGTTGTTTGCTCCCGGTGGCACATCAGTGATCGGCATGGCGCTCAAACTAGCTCGCCATGTCACCAACAATTTCAAAGTAGTGTCATTGTGGGATTCATTCCATGGCGCGTCACTTGATGCGATTTCAGTGGGTGGCGAAGCGTGTTTCCGCGAAGGCATGGGGCCGTTAATGGCTGGCGTAGAACGTATTCCACCAGCGGTTTCCTATCGTGGTGCTTTCCCGCTCAATGACTCTTTTTCGCTTTGCGGGCAAAACTCCGGCGATGCGAACGAGACCGCACGTGATGTTCACTACGCCGATTACCTTGAGTATGTGATTGAAAAAGAAGGTGGCATTGGTGCCTTCATTGCAGAAGCGGTTCGTAACACAGACGTGCAAGTACCAAGCAAAGCTTACTGGAAGCGCATCCGTGAGATTTGTGATAAGCATAACGTCATGTTGATCATCGACGACATTCCAAACGGTATGGGTCGCAGTGGCGAATGGTTCACTCACCAAGCTTTTGATATCGAACCTGACATTCTTTGTATCGGTAAAGGTTTTGGCGGCGGCTTAGTTCCAATCGCAGCCATGATCACTAAAGACAAATACAACACGGCAGCGCAAGTATCTCTTGGTCACTACACCCACGAAAAAAGCCCAATTGGTTGCGCGGCAGCACTCGCCACCATGGAAGTGATTGAGCAAGAAAATTTACTTGAAAAAGTGCAAGAAGACAGCGCTTTTGTACGTGAACAACTGCTTCAAATGAAAGATAAGTACCCAGTCATTGGTGACGTTCGCGGCATCGGCCTGCTCTGGGGGGTGGAATTGGTCACCGACCATATCACCAAAACCCGAGCGTTCGATGAAGCAGAAGCCGTACTTTATCAATGTCTGAACGATGGCCTGAGCTTTAAGGTGTCACAAGGTAACGTGATTCAATTGAGCCCGCCATTGATCATCAGCCGCAGTGAACTAGAAGTCGCTCTGTCTATATTCGAAAATGCGATAGCAAAAGTCTGCAAAGATTTTGAATACCTTTAATTCATTATCTAAATCAACATTTAAACCAATAAGCTAAAACAATCATTCGTCCTTCCAATAACTTGAACTGGGAGTGACACAAAAATAGGACACTATTATGAACACGACATCACCTATCCAAGCGGTTATCTTTGACTGGGCAGGCACTATCGTTGATTTTGGATCATTTGCTCCAACCAGCATTTTCGTTGAAGCATTCAGACAAGGTTTCGACTTTGATATCGACTTAGCAGAAGCGCGTGAACCTATGGGTATCGGCAAATGGGACCACATCCAAGCGGTTGGTCGAATTCCAGCTGTCGACGCTCGTTGGAATGCTCAATTCGGACGCTCGATGACCAGTGAAGACGTTGATGCGATCTACTCGGCATTCATGCCTCTTCAGAAAGCAAAAGTAGCAGACCACGCAGCACCAATTTTAAACGCGATTGAAGTCGTGAATAACTTAAAAGAAAAGAACGTAAAAATCGGCTCTTGTTCTGGTTACCCACGAGAGGTGATGGACGTACTAATTCCAGCTGCAGCAGATTACGGTTATCTTCCTGACAACGTAGTTGCAACTGACGACTTACCGCAAGGCGGTCGCCCTGCTCCATTCATGGCACTTAAAAACGTCATTGACCTAGGTGTGACGAACGTCGCTGCGTGTGTGAAAGTGGATGACGCAGCACCGGGTATCGATGAAGGCCACAACGCAGGCATGTGGACAGTAGGCCTTGTACTATCAGGCAACGAAGCAGGCTTAACCTACCAAGAATATGTGGATGCCGACGAAGCGACACTTGCAGTTGCGCGAGAAAAAGCAAGCATTAAGCTAAACAAATCAAACCCGCACTACCTGATCGATACCATCGCCGACTTACCTAGAGTGATTGCAGATATCGAAAAGCGTTTGTTAGCCGGTGAGCGCCCGTAACAGCTAAAGCTCCGCTCCCCCCTACAACTCAGACTATGTAGCCAAATAATCCGTTCACACAAAAAGATGAAACCTCGTACCGCGTTAAAATGATACGAGGTTTCATTGTTTCCAACATTTAAGACAACAATTGATCAACAAAAAAGCTATAAATAGCGCCTTGAAAACTATGAATACCAACAATCCGATTGACTATCATACGCAATCAGACTAACAATATATTAGTAGTACTTTAAAAGCTCTACCTGAATCAACGCCTTGATTTACTTACGGTCGCAGTGTCTTAGCCAGTAAGTTATCGCTTTACAGGTCAGTTCAGATAACAATAAAAATTAATCCAAGGATAAGATTATGAAAAAACTTTCTAAAATCATGTGTGCTGTCGTCGCAGCTTCCGGCTTAGCGGCAGCTCCTTCTATTGCTGCAACCACTTATGTTGGTGCAAAAGTGGGCATGGGTTGGCTAGATAGTGCCTGTGTCGATGGCGTTAAATGCGAAGATGATTCTGTTGCGGGTGGCCTTTACGGTGGCTACAACTTTTCTGACAAGTTTGCTCTTGAACTGAGCGCAGACTACCTAGGAGACTACGATACAAGCTTTAATAGCACAGGAACTTTGAAGCAATATAGTGATTCAATCGTCGCTATCTCTCTGAGCCCTATGTATCGACTCGCTATCCAACAAAAATTTGATATCTTCTTCAAAGCCGGCCCAGCTTACATCATGCACGATGACGAAGATGACGTAGTATTGTCTCTTGGTATCGGTGCTGAAAAGCAATTCGCTGAAGACTGGGCACTGCGTGTTGAATATCAATACTTCGATGATTTCGATGATAAATTCGTGCAAGACTTAAACTCTAACCTTGTTACCGTTGGCCTTAGCTACAACTTTGGTACAGGTAACACAACGGCTTCAGCAGCAGCCGCTTCTGCAGCCGTTATAACACAGGCTCCTGCAGAGCCAATTGCCGAACCAGAAGTCATTGTTGTTGAAGAAGAAGTTGTGGTTACTAAAGCGAAAACTGAAAGCTTCTCTCAAGGTATGTTTGAGACAAACAGCACTGAATTATCTTCAGAAGGCAAATCTGCATTAATGCCATTAGTTGAAGTACTGCAAGCTCACCCTCAATCATCAGTTAATGTTGTTGGTCACACTGATTCAACAGGTGCGGCAGAGTACAACATGATGATCTCTAAGAAGCGTGCTGCTGCTGTAGCCGCATACATTGAAGAGCAAGGCATTGAAGCGGACCGCATTACAGCTTCAGGTGAAGGGGAAGAAAACCCTGTAGCATCAAACGCTACAGCTGAAGGTCGTGCACAAAACCGTCGTGTTGACGCAACGATCCCAAGCTTCGAATACCAAGAAAAAGCGCAAATGGAAGAAGTTATCGTAGAAACTGCTGAATAATAGCACTCTACCTTAATTAAAATAATAAGGGCGGAGCACTTTCAAGTGCTCCGCCCTTTTCTTTATCAGGCTCTCCCCATATGCCATCAGCTATAAGTAGAAGCCGTAAAAATCAGTCTACTGCCAAGCTGTACAATCAGAGACTAGACTATTTCCCAGCTGTGGGTCATCTCTACACCAGCACCCAGCATTAAGCATACTGAACAGTATTTTTCTAATGAATCCGCACAGACCTTAGCAACCAACTCAGGATCAAGATTTTCACCCGACACTTCGAAGTGAATGTTAATCACAGTAAAGATTTTTGGCGCCGTTTCACGACGTGTGGTTTCAAGCTTTGCATTACAGCCCGTGATGTTTTGGCCTGCAGATTTCAAGCCATCAACCACATCAACAGAGCTACAACCGCCAGCAGCCATTAGCACCATTTCCATAGGGCTTGGCGCGGTAGCACCGCCACTGCCATCCATAACGACAGAGTGACCTGATTGAGATTGACCTAGGAATTTAAAGCCTTCGACCCATTTAACTTCTGCTTGCATGTTGTTCCTTAGATGTACGGAAACCGCCATCATTATCTATTATATCAATAATGGACACCCTACTACTGGCAGCATTTATGAGCAAGATTTTCTGTTTGAGATATTTTTTTTATGAATAGTGTAATTTTTTCCATCTAAACCCTGTCTCTATTCGTACATTCAAAATCGAATGAAAAGACGTCAAGATGAGGTATCTATGAATAAATTATCTAAAATATTGGTATCACTCGTGGTTGCGCTACCACTGATTTCGCTGTTTGTGAGCCAGACTGGCACTGCCAATACAATGGATAAAACGGCTAACTCAGGTAAGAGCGAAATAGCGACACTGGCTGGTGGTTGTTTTTGGTGTACAGAATCCGATCTGGAGAAGCTGACAGGAGTCTCGGATGTTGTCTCAGGATATTCTGGTGGCGAATTAGAGAATCCAACCTATAAACAAGTTTCATCAGGTAAGTCTGGTCACATCGAAGTGATCAACGTGACTTACAACCCTGATGTGGTTAGCTACGAACAGGTGCTTGACCAATTCTTCAGACACATCGACCCAACTGATGACAAAGGTTCATTCGTTGACAGAGGTCCACAATATCGACCTGCTGTTTTCTATCATAACCAGGATCAAAAAGACATCGCTCAGAACTTCATGATGGAAATAGACAAAGCTCAGATCTTTGGTGAGCCACTAAAAACAGAGCTGATTAAGTTTGAAAAATTCTGGCCAGCAGAAGAATACCATCAAGATTATTACAAGAAGAGTAAGGTTCGTTATAACTACTACCGCTACGCTTCTGGTCGTGATCAGTACCTAGATAAAATCTTCGGTGATGATAGAAAAGAAAATCCGAAAACGATCCGCCAAATCATCGATGACAAAAATGCGACAGCTAATGCTAAGACATACAGCAAGCCGTCTGATGCAGAGCTCAAAGCGTCTCTAACTTCACTGCAATACGATGTCACACAAGACGACGCAACAGAGCGCCCGTTTGACAACAAATACTGGGATAACAAGCAAGAAGGTATTTACGTTGATATCGTAACGGGTGAGCCTTTGTTCTCTTCAAAAGACAAATACAAATCAGGTACAGGTTGGCCAAGCTTTACACAGCCAATCAGCGAAGCTTATGTGGTAACAACTACTGACTACAAGCTACTTTACCCAAGAACAGAGGTTCGCAGTAAATTTGGTGACTCTCACCTAGGGCATGTATTTAAAGATGGTCCAAAGCCAACAGGTTTACGCTACTGCATGAATTCAGCCGCTATGCGCTTTATCCCAGCAGATAAATTGGCTGAGGAAGGCTACGAAGAATATGTAGAAATGTTCGAAGGCTAAAGCTTAAGTACTAAGAAATTAGTGCTACACCTATACCAACAAAGCCAGCATAACGCTGGCTTTGTTTTTCTAACACACTAACAAGAACTATAAATCCTAGCCTGTTAGCATTATTACCCCGTTAACATTATTAGCCCGTCAACACTGTATCTTCAGGGTATTTCAACAAGGAGGGTTCTGGACGAGCCAGCATGTACGCCAAAGTCAAAGGACCAATACGCCCGATGACCATAACGACAATCATGATGTATTTACCGGGCTCAGTGAGATTTGCAGTGAGTCCCGCTGTTAGACCGACGGTTGCAAAAGCAGAAATCACTTCAAACATCACGCGGTCAAACGCGGCTTGCTCAGTGAGCATTAACAAAAACATTGCGGTGGTTAACAGTGCTCCACTTACCACAATAATGGCCAATGACTTTGTTACAGCTTGCCAGGTCACAGTACGTTTAAACATCACTACATGCTTTTTCTGACGTAAGAATGTCCAAGTTGCTACAAAAGCGACCGCAAATGTCGAAACCTTAATACCACCACCAGTTGAAGTTGAACCAGCACCAATCAACATCAGTACTATCATCACCAACAATGCAGGCTGAGTGTACTGAGACAAATCCACACTATTAAAACCAGCAGTACGAGCACTCGCTGACTGGAAAAATGCCGCTAACCACTGACCTTGTGTCGATAACCCTCCCATGGTCGCGGAGTTATTCCTCTCCAACAACCAAAACATCACCGTACCAACCAACAACAGCGCTGGTGTCGCTGTTAACATAATCTTGGTATGTAAATGTAGGTGTCGAAAACCTTTACGCCAGTTACTCGATAAGTCGCCGACGACTGTAAAACCAAGTCCACCAAAAATAAACAAACCTGCTAATGTAAATATCACCAGTGGATCGTCAACAAAACTCATCATACTGTCTGAAAACAGCGCGAAGCCTGCATTATTGAATGCAGATATAGCGTGAAAGAGTGCATAAAAGCTTCCCGTTGCCCATCCCATTTCTGGAACCCAACGGAAACAGAGCAATACAAAACCGACAAACTCCGCCACCAACGCAAAGATAATGATCTTCTTAACTAATTTACGGAGATTAATCTTACGATCTTGTCCAAGTGCTTCTTTTGCCAATGCTTGTTGTTTAAGGCTTAATCGGACACCAAACATATAGAGCAGTACCGCAGACAGAGTCATCTGCCCTAACCCACCAACTTGCATCAAGAACATCAGTAAGATTTTACCTGCCAAGGTGAAATGCTGGCCAGTATCAACAACACCTAAACCTGTCACACTGATCGCTGACGTGGCAGTAAACAGTGAATCCGTAAAGCTTAGTCCTGTCACCGAGAACACAGGCAGCGTCAACAAGATTGCTGAGGGGATAAGAACACCTAAGAAGCTCGTAAGGATAATCTTAGGTTCAGAGCCTTTGCGTGGCTTCTTATCACTTTTAAGGGTGTAGAAAGCACCTTTTCGTTTTACCGAATTCATACTGTTACCTTACTTACCAATTACCAATTGCGTAGCTTTCTAGATAAAGTCTCTTTCGGCCCAGCTATGATCACCACATCCCCAATTTCTAAACTCACATCCAGTTCTGGTGCTTTCGTTAAGTTCGGGCCTCGCTTAAAGCCAAGTACCTCAACACCATTTTCTTTACACAGCTTAAGGTCACCAAGTTTCTTACCCAACAAATTAGAACCAATAACGATTTCCGTCATCGCTAAGCCACTGCCAAGGTCGATAAACTCAAGAACGCGTCTATCCAACATTTTACGCGCGACACGAATACCCATATCTCGCTCCGGCATGATGATATAGTCAGCACCAATCTTAGAGAGGATCTTGCCGTGGAACTTATCATTCGCCTTAACCCAGACTGCCTTTGCACCTGACTCTTTAACGACCAAGGTCGTTAGAATACTGGAATTAACATCAGAGCCAATCGACACCATCACCATGTCGTATTCATCGAGCCTTAACTCTTTAACTGTCTCTTCGCTTGTACAGTTCGCAACAATCGCTTGAGAAACAAAAGCCGCCGCATCTTTCACTCGCTCTTCATCAATATCAACGGCGAGTACCTGTGAGCCTGAACTTTGTAGCTCTTTACAGACTGAGAGACCAAAACGTCCCAAGCCAATAACTGCATATTGTTTGTCACTCATTTATTACTCCACTTACAAAGCTATGTAGCATCGAAAACAAATAATGAAATTGTCTTCATACAAAAAAACGACTATATATCCATATAGAGATACAATTGTCAGCTAATCGCTTGATTTATAAAGGTAGAGAACAAAAGTGATTTCTGCTAATTTCTAACCCACTATTTCTGCGGCAGTACACACAATGAATGAATTCATAACCCAAGTACAAACCTACATTAACCAGAGCCATAGTGATTGGGCAAACAGCGTCCTATTCATCACTATTGCGAGCTTTCTCGCTTGGGTCGCTTGGCGAATTATCCATAATCGCTTAGAAATTCTGGTTCAGAAAACCCCATTCCACTGGGATGACCTACTGCTAGAGGCGCTAAAAACACCTGTCAGTACATTACTCTGGTGTTGGCCTGCAACTGTCTCTGTGGGGTTAATCCTTCAAGACCAGTTTGGTAATGAAATTAATTGGTTAAAAACACTTAAGCACATATTAATTATCTGTACCTTCGTTTGGTTTACCTTGCGAATGATCACCAACACTGAAGCGTACGTCTTAGAACAAAAAACCAGAGACGAAACCACAGTACAAGCTATCGCTAAAGTCGCTCGCTTGTTCTTTATGGTGATGGGCGGCCTGACCATCATGCAGGCATTTGGTCTGAGCCTATCTGGCTTACTCACCTTCGGTGGTGTGGGTGGCTTAATCGTCGGTTTGGCAGCAAAGGATCTACTGTCGAATTTCTTTGGCGGCATGATGATTTACTTCGACCGTCCTTTTAAAGTCGGTGATTGGATACGCTCACCAGACCGCCAAATCGAAGGTACAGTCGAACGCATTGGTTGGCGCATGACCATCATTCGCACTTTTGATAAGCGACCTTTATACGTGCCAAATTCGGTATTCAGTAACATTGTGGTGGAGAACCCATCAAGAATGTTGAACCGCAGAATCAATGAAACCTTCGGTCTTCGTTATCAAGATGCAGACAAGCTAGCTCTAATTGTTGATGAAGTTAGATCCATGCTCGAAACACACCCTGACATTGATGCAAAACAGACGCTGATCGTTAACTTTGATAAGTTTGGTCCATCAACCCTTAATTTCTTTATCTACACCTTCACCAAAACGGTTAACTGGGTGAGATACCACGAAGTTAAGCAAGATGTCCTGCTGCAGGTGTTGGCGATTATTCATAAGCACAATGCTGATATCGCCTTCCCAACACAAACGCTCAAGATCGATCCTCAAGATTTTGGCGAAGCTCAAGGTATGGTCATTTCCAACTCAGAAGGTCATTAAGAAGCACATCTATATTGCTTATCGTTTATAGCTTGTCGTCAAGTCGATGGGTTATCGATAAGTAAACTGGTTATCGATAAATAAACAGAGTGAAGCGTGGTAACATGGCGCCAGTATTCAAATACACCTAATTACCACTCTATGATTTTACCTGTGATCCTAGCTGGCGGCTCCGGAAGTCGCCTCTGGCCTCTGTCTCGCGAACTTTACCCTAAGCAATTTCTCAATATTGCTGGCGAACAGTCAATGCTTCAGCAAACGCTTCAACGCTTGCAAGGTCTTGAGGACTATCTAACGGATAGCAAGTGCGCAGCTCCATTCATTATCTGTAATGAAGAACACCGCTTTATTGCCGCTGAACAAGTTCGCGCCACTAAAATCCAACACAGTGGAATCCTTTTAGAGCCTGTCGGTAGAAATACAGCCCCAGCTATTGCGCTTGCTGCCCTACAGGCTCTAAGCAAATCAGTGGATAAAAAATCGAACGAATCTGACCCTATCTTATTAGTGTTGGCGGCCGATCATCACATCGCTAAAACCTCTGAATTTCAACAAACAATTAGCCGTGGTGTTGGTTACGCAAAACAAGGCAAACTGGTGACATTCGGTATAACCCCGAATGCTCCAGAGACTGGTTATGGCTATATCAAACAAGGCCAACCACTTCCCTCTAGCCTGCAAATAGAAACCAACACTACAGTGCAATCAGTCCATCATGCCTACACCATTGAATGCTTCATAGAAAAGCCTGATAAAGCAACTGCAGAAGAATACATACGTTCAGAGCAATACTTGTGGAACAGCGGCATGTTCATGTTTAAGGCATCCCGCTACCTTGAAGAACTCTCTAAACACCACCCAGAAATATTAGCGGCTTGTCAGTTAGCTCTTTCAAAGCAAAATACCGACCTCGACTTTATCCGTATCGAGGCAGAAGCATTCAAAAATAGCCCAAGTGACTCTATCGATTATGCCGTGATGGAGAAGACCTCACACGCCGCAGTGATCCCGATGGACGTTGGTTGGAATGATATTGGTTCGTGGTCTGCTATCTGGGATGTAAGCGACAAAGATGAGCACAATAACGTCATTGAAGGTGATGTATTAACCGTCGATTCTCAACACAACTACATTCATGCGGAAAATAAGCTGGTCGCGACTGTAGGTGTCGACAATTTGATCATTGTCGAAACTAAAGATGCAATATTGGTTGCGAACAAAGACAAAGTTCAAAGTGTTAAGTCGATTGTTAGCCAACTGAATCAGGCTGGTCGAACGGAACATGTCCATCATCGCGAGGTCTTTAGGCCTTGGGGTAAATACGACGTGATCGATCTAGGCAAACGAGACAAAGTGAAGCGCATTACAGTCAACGCTGGCCATAGGCTTTCGTTGCAAATGCATCACCATAGAGCAGAACATTGGGTAGTCGTGGCTGGCACTGCGAAAGTAACCAACGATGAGAAAACGTATCTAATCGAAGAAGATCAATCCACTTACATTCCACTAGGCCATATCCACAGCCTTGAGAACCCTGGAGACTCACCTCTCGAAATGATCGAAGTACAAACCGGTAGTCACTTAAGTGAAGACGATATCATTCGATATCAAGACAGCTATGGGCGAGAGGTTCGAAACCAACAAGCTTCTTCGTCTCAGAACAACAAATCGAAATAAAGCGGCGACAATCAAGTGAAACCAACATTAGACCTTAGCTGCTTTAAGAACAACGATATTCGCGGCATCATTGGTGACCAAATCAATGGGTACTTTACCTACCTGCTCGGCAAAGCATTTGGAGAATACGCCCTATCCACGACACCTGAAGCCTCATTCGATGGATTGGCTCAAGTGGTGATTGGTCGTGATAACCGAGAAACGTCCCTTTCATTACAAGAAGCCATGACCAAAGGCTTAATCGAGTCTGGAATAACCGTCGTTGATCTTGGAATGACAGGGACTGAAGAAGTCTACTTTGCAACTCGCCACCTTGGCGCCATTGGCGGAATCCAAATTACGGCAAGCCATAACCCAATTAATTACAACGGAATGAAATTGGTCGGCTTGGACGCTAGCCCGATAAGTAAAAACAGTGGGTTAGATGAAATCAAACGACGCATTGCAGAGCTTAATCAAGAGCTGAACTGCAATTTACCGTTCGTTCATGCACAACCAAGTAACTCTAGTAGATCGACCAGTATTCTCGCCCCTTATGTAGACCACCTACTCTCTTATATATCTCCTTCTGAGCTTTCACCTATGAAAATTGTGGTGAACGCAGGGAACGGTGTCGCAGGGCGTATTATTGATGATTTAGAAGCTCGCTTTGCCACGCTCGATATTCCGATCACCTTCATCAAGGTTCACCATACTCCTGACGGAACATTCCCTAATGGCATTCCGAACCCATTGATTAAAGAAAACCAAACAGCCACCAGAGACGCCGTTTTACAAAGCTCGGCCGATCTTGGTATTGCTTGGGATGGAGACTTCGATCGCTGCTTTTTCTTTGACGAGACAGGCAATTACATTGAAGGTTATTACATTGTCGGGTTGCTTGCTGAAGCATTCTTATTAAAAGAGCCGAACGCCACTGTATTACACGATATGCGCATGACATGGAACACGATTGAAATCGCTTACAAACGTGGTGGAAAAGCGATTGGGATTAAAGCGGGACACGCACTTATCAAAGAGAAGATGCGTGAAACGAATGCGGTCTACGGTGGTGAGATGAGCGCACACCATTATTTTCGTGATTTTGGATATTGCGACTCAGGAATGATTCCTTGGCTACTGGTTATTGAACTAATGTCGAAAACCCAACAGTCTCTTTACCAACTGACGAACGCAAGTATGGATAGATTCCCCTCATCCGGAGAGATCAATCGCAGAGTATCCAACCCAGAGGAAGTCATGGCTTGTGTGTTATTGCACTACCGAGATAATGCCGTTGAGATCGATCACACAGACGGGATCAGCATGAATATGGACACATGGCGCTTCAACTTAAGAAAGTCTAATACCGAGCCATTAATACGCCTTAATGTAGAAACCAGACAAAATAGAGCTTTGCTATCACTTAAAGTCGACGAGCTACTGTCTTTTCTTATTTAAGAGTCCAAGGCGCTTTCCGTTTAAAACTAAAATCCACAAAAAAGCCCTTACTAGCGATTGCTAATAAGGGCTTTGAATTTTCAGCAGCTTAATCGCCGACTGTAATATGCAATAATCAGTCTATTTGTTACGACGTGCTTCAACAGCATCTGCTAGTTGGCGAAGTACTGTTTCAGTATCTTCCCAACCGATACATGCGTCAGTAACAGATTGGCCGTATGTCGCCGCTTTACCGTCAACTAAATCTTGGCGACCTTCAACAAGATGAGATTCAATCATCACACCAAAGATGGCTTTGTCACCGCCTGAGATCTGTGCACTTACGTCATCAGAAACGTTCATTTGGCGCTTGAACTGCTTTGAGCTGTTCGCGTGGCTGAAGTCAATCATCACCTTCTGTGGAAGACCTGAAGCTTCTAGCTCTTCTTTAATCTTACCAACGTGCTCTGCACTGTAGTTTGGCTCTTTACCACCGCGTAGGATGATATGACAATCAGGGTTACCTGCGGTTTCAACGATCGCTGAGTGACCGTATTTAGTTACCGACAAGAAGTGGTGCGAAGCACTTGCAGAGCGAATTGCATCTGTTGCGATCTTGATGTTGCCATCCGTACCATTCTTGAAGCCAACTGGGCAAGATAGGCCTGAAGCCAGTTCACGGTGAACTTGAGATTCTGTCGTACGTGCGCCAATTGCGCCCCAGCTGATTAGGTCAGCAACGTATTGCGGCGTAATCATATCTAAGAATTCACTCGCCGTAGGCATTCCCATATCAGTTAGGTCAAGTAGTAACTTACGTCCTAGACGAAGACCGTCATTTAGTTTGAACGTGTCGTTCATGTACGGGTCATTGATTAGGCCTTTCCAGCCAACAGTGGTACGTGGTTTTTCAAAGTAAACACGCATTACGATTTCAAGGTTATCGCCTAGTTCGTCGCGTAGCACTTTCAAACGTTTACCGTACTCAAGCGCAGCTTCTGTATCATGAATAGAACATGGGCCAACAATAACAAGTAAGCGATCATCGCTATCTTCTAAAATATTGTGGATCGCTTTGCGGCTTTCAAAGGTTGTAGAAGAAGCAATTTCTGTCGCTGGAAACTTTTCTAAAACAGCAACAGGGGGTAATAACTCTTTTACTTTGTTAATTCTTACATCATCAGTCTGGAACATTGCTTACTTCTTCCTATTTTCTATCCTTGAGGCTGAATGCACGTTATCTCACGTCATTTTCCATCAGCATTTATCTTCTTGTTCCCTGTAACTTAACTAGTAAAAACCACAGTTTCAATCACTAATTAAAAAAAAACGCAATTTATTTTGTGTTTTATATTTAAAACACCCTGTATAACATTATTTACACGTTATCGATTGTGCAGTTATCAGACACAGTAAGAACACAGCTCTTCAAACTATCCTGGCTAGATAATGTCTTACGCAACGATAGATAAAAGCTCTTTACCACACTACAGCCTTTACAAAACGCATACACAAAAAAT
The DNA here is from genome assembly GCF_000153005.1 of Vibrio sp. MED222. Classification (NCBI taxonomy): domain Bacteria; kingdom Pseudomonadati; phylum Pseudomonadota; class Gammaproteobacteria; order Vibrionales; family Vibrionaceae; genus Vibrio; species Vibrio sp. MED222. The sequence goes on from NZ_CH902606.1 coordinate 814,523, forward strand.
AGAGAGCTAAAGACTTTTCGTCACATAGAGAAAAATGGGAACTAGCACCACAACCTTGGTTTGGATGTTACTCATCGAAGAATAGAACTGATCAAATTTGGCAATTTCTGCGCAGGAACGGTATATGGAGAATTGTACAGGCGAAACAACAGAAGATGTGACGACGAAAGAAACGAAGAACAGCTAACTGGTTGATAAGATTGCTATCGCGACCTTACCTTGGCCTCGATCGTCTTGTGAAAAGCCTCAAAGCGATGTGCCCTTCAAATGCAATAGTACAATTTAATTAATAAAGTCGCTTCGGGCTTGTTGAACACTCGGGATTTAGTGTTGACTGCGCAACACCCTAGCCCTTATTTGTTATAGCTCAGCGATGTGCGAAAGAGTTTCCGGATGACGCTGAACCAATTTTAGAAGGGTCACAGCTTGTCCATTTGGTGCGCTACGCCCTTGTTCCCAGTTTTCTAATGTTCGGGATGATGTATGCAGTAAACGCGCAAACACACCACGCGACATATTAAACTGTTCACGGATACTCACGATTTCATTAGGTGAAATATCTAACTCACTGATATCGTTAACTTGATGAGTTTTAAGAGTGAGTTTACCCTCTGAATGCTCTTTAGCCTCAACAAGAGCAGTACTTAACTCTGCAAATAGGTCACGATTGCTCATTACGCCACGCCTCCATAAAAGCCTTTAATTGTTTCTTTTGATCTGCAGTTAAATCGGACATTTCATTCTTGCCATAAATTGTCAGCAAGTAGAAACGACGCTTTTCATCGAGGAAGTAATAGATAACACGAGAGCCGCCACGCTTGCCCTTACCTTTACTTGCAACTCGAATCTTTCGCAAACCACCTGTACCTTGAATCACGTCCCCCTGTTTTGGGTTAGACATTAACTCAGCTTGAAAAAGCCTAAACTCATCATCGCTGAGATATTCATTACGGTACTTTTCAAATATGGTCGATTCGACAAATACACTTTTCATACTCAGAGTATACGCAAGTGACGTACACATGGCAAAACTATACGTGATTAACGTAGTTATGACCTTTCGAAAGGTGAATCTGACCTGAGCTATAACGCCTGCATACTCAAAGCCGACAACGAAACTTGCACTCACTTCTGCACTGAGCTATTTGTCGCGATACCTCTATCGCGGTGCGTTGGAGTGAGCCGACCCACGTAGCCGAAAGGCATTGATAATAAGGAGAATGGCATTGACGAAATCAGAGGAGATGTGGCGACGAAAGAAACGAAAAACAGCTAACTGGTTGATAAGATTGCTATCGTAACCTTATCTTAGCCTCGCTCGCCTTGAGAAAAGCCTCAAAGCGATGTGCCCTTCAAATGCAATCGTACAATTTACTTAACAAAGTGGCTTCGGGCTTGTTCAACACTCGGGATTTAGTGTTGACTGCGCAACACCTTAATCCTTATTCGTTACGTCTTTTTAGAGAGCGCCTATCTATTTATTTTGTCCAAATAGAACTCTACGCTGTCTGCGTAATCAGATGTGATTTCGTGCATCATATAAGTCGTTGAATTACTTATGTGATAGTAGCCCACATAACGTTTTTCATCAGAGACAATTGTACCTAACACTACCACATTGTCTTGATTAGTCTCCTTGAGCTTTAGGTCAACATAACTTTCATCTATATTGTATAGTTGCGCTGCTACTGAGTTAAACATCAAAAGATTACTAAGCATCGCTAATTCAAGCACTAACTCTGGATCGTGTTCTCCTTGCCCGATTAACGAATGATTTATATTTAATCTTATTGCTAAAGCATTATTCGACTCAAAGTAGATTGGTTTATCTAGACACCAACCATTTTCTTCTATTACACACACATCCAAAAACTCTTTAAGTGCTTCTATTTCTACAGTTTTGTACAACGTATTCGCACTAGCAATGTTAGTAAATATGCAAGAAATAATAACAAATATAAACTTCATTCTATACCTTTCTTCTTACGGAGACATAACGAATGACATGGATTTCCCCTCCCGAGGATCTGCCACACTTACGTGGTACTTAATTACACCGGAGGCACCATGTCTGATTATTCTTATTTCTGCGGTATCGACCTAGCTAAAAACCACTTTAGTCATCATGCCGTAGACCAAAATAGTAAGGTCTTACTTCATAAGTCACTAACTCGCTCTAAACTACTGACTACAATAGCAAATATGCCACTTATGCGTATAGGCGTTGAAGCGTGTGGTGGTGCACATTATTGGGTAAGAACACTCAATCAACGGGGGCATGACGCTAGTATCTCACCGAAGACACAGTCACTTTTAGCTATAAAAGTAAGACCAATACATGGCGAGTTTCAGAATGAGCCTATCCACCTAGCTGAAAGGCATCGATAATAAGAATAATGGCATTAGCGAAATCAGAGGAGATGTGACGACGAAAGAAACGAAAAATAGCTAACTGGTTGATAAGATTGTTATCGCAACCTTATCTTGGCCTCACTCGCCTGAGAAAAGCCTCAAAGCGGTGCGCCCTTCAAACCCAACCGTACAATTTACTTAATAAAGTCGCTTCGGGCTTGTTCAACACTTGGGATTTAGTGTTGGCTACGCAATACCTTAATCCTTATTTGTTATGAGTACTTAGTTTGAATCTCCTTCAAAAGGCTCCATACAGACTGTTCTATAAGTGGCTCAAGGTCTGCAAACCCAAATTCTGGCTTAATATGAATGATTGAGTTCAAACGTAGGAGACCTCTAATATACCCACTCCAACTAAGCTTGTTTGTTGAACGCAATGTTTCAATTGTCTCACCGCTAGCCAAAGAAATAACATCAAACTCTATTGTCACTAGAGGACGCCAACCTAAGATTACTCCGAAGCCAAACAATAACGTCCCTCTTCGATGAAATGGCACACGAACAACTAGAGCGATATCGTTTTCAGCGAAACTATCTTCAGACACCGAACCCAATGGCAATATTTCTACTAGTTTGAAGCGAATATCATCAGTTAGACTGACACTATCTGATGACATTGAGTATTCATCTATGACTTTTAACATATCTCTTCTAGGTGAAACTTTTATTGAATCTAAATATACAGCCACTGAAACTCCTGTTCACTCATAACGAATGACATGGATTCCCCCTACCGAAAATCTGCCACACTTATGTGGTACTTAATTGAACCTGAGGTACCATGTCTGATTAGTCTTAATTGCGCAGTATCGACTTAGTTAAAAGCCATTTTACCCTCATGCCGTAGAGCAAAATAGTAAAATCTTACTTCATAAGTCACTAACTCGCTCTAAACTACTGACTACAATAGCAAATATTCCACTCATGCGTATAGGCGTTGAAGCGTGTAGTGGTGCACATTATTGGGCAAGAACACTCAATCAACGGGGGCATGACGCTAGTATCTCACCGAAGACACAGTCACTTTTAGCTATAAAAGTAAGACCAATACATGGCGAGTTTCGGAATGAGCCTATCCACCTAGCTGAAAGGCATTGATAATAAGGAGAATGGCATTGATGAAATCAGAGGAGATGTGACGACGAAAGAAAGCTAACTGGTTGATAAGACTGCTATCGCAACCTTACCTTGGATTCGCCCGTCTTGAGAAGTACCTCAAAGCGATGAGCCCTTCAAATGCAATCGTACAATTTACTTAATAAAGTGGCTTCGGGCTTGTTCAACACATGGGATTTAGTGTTGGCTACGCAACACATTAATCCTTATTTGTTAGTTGCGTTCTTGCCACTCCGAACGCAACACCCCATATTTCACTGAATCGTAATACTCGCCTTCATAATAACGTACTTTTCTTAGCCTCGCTTCTTGCTGAAAGCCCAACTTCAACGCCAGAGACATCATGCGAGGATTACCTGACCATGTTGTCAAACCGACCCTTTCGATTCTGTTATTTTTGAACAAGTAAGAGATCCATTGAGGAAGAGCCAAAGCGGCGATACCTTGACCCCAATAATTTGAATCGTAGATTACCACACCAGCTTCAAGCCAATGAGTTTCTTCACATTCCCAGTAACTGCTGACTGTTCCTATCGGGTTATCATCGACAGTGATTAACTGTAAATCTAAACCGCTTAACAACCGTTGAAACGAAGACTTTTCAAACTGCTTTAACGAAGGGTGACAATAAGGAAAATACGGACCATTAAACTTAGTCCATGCGTCGTTTGAAGTTACTAAAGCATGAATTAATTCCAATTCATTCGGTTTTGCTGGTCTCATGCTTACTCGTTTTTCTTCCATGATACTTCCCTATTCTTTGAAGCAAACTAACGAATGACATGGATTCCCCCTCCCGAGGAGCTGCCACACTGATGTGGTACTTAATTGCACCGGAGGCACCATGTCTGATTATTCTTATTTCTGCGGTATCGACCTAGCTAAAAACCACTTGGGTCTTCATGCCGTAGACCAAAATGGTAAGGTCATACTTCATAAATCAGTAACTCGCTCTAAACTGCTGACTACAATAGCAAATATGCCTCTCATGCGTATAGGCGTTGAAGCGTGTGGTGGTGCACATTATTGGGCAAGAACACTCAATAAGCTCGGTCACGACGAAAGAAACGAAGAACAGCTAACTGGTTAATAAGATTGCTATCGCGACCTTACCTTGGCCTCGATCGCCTTGAGAAAAGCCTCAAAGCGATATGCCCTTCAGATACAATCGTACAATTTACTTAATAAAGTGGCTTCGGGTTTGTTCAACACTTGGGATTTAGTGTTGGCTACGCAACACCTTAATCCTTATTTGTTATGGTAATTCTCATATTTTAGTTGCCTTAATTAACATCGCAATACTGATAATCAAACCTGACACTGCTGTTAGTAAATCAATTAACTCATTCATTTTTAACCTCATATATTCTTAATATAAGGTCATATTAAAGTATTAAGTCTTTAAACATAGGGGGCAAAAACATATACCTAGTAAATCTAATTTACCCCCTACGAACAGGAATAAAAGTTCCACCAATTCTTTTTTCTATAGGTAGTCTTTTTTGCTTTTCATATAAACTAGATAAAATTGGTTCCGCTTCAAATGGGAAAAACACCTCTAAAAACCTCAAAAACGGTGTTTTCCCCCCTGATGAGTCAATAGTTCTAGTTGCTTTTATGTTCGCAAACCATATAAGATTATTACAGGTACCAAGTACAAAGCTTTCAGCTTTAGAGGGAGAACGATCATGAAGATCGACTCGTTCTAGATGCGAACTAATTAACTTTTTTAACTCTATTAATTTTTCATTTGCTACTGACATATCAAGTTCATCTTGTTTTGTCGTTGTTGTATTTGATAACCAGTTAATTGTTCTTTCTAAGCTACAAAATGCTTCGTCAGATAATTTGGACGCTTTTTGTCTTTGTTTTTGGTGAAAGTCATGAATTTCTTTTGATTTATGTTTGGTTGCAGGAAAATGGCTTGAACCGAAAAAATCATGAATAGCTTTATTAATAATTAAATAAACCCCGTCGAGGTCTCCTTCATATCTTTTATATTTTATTACTTCACTATTGATTCTCGATCGAAAAATCTTTCCCATAGCTTCATAGGACTGATCGATTAATTTCAGATGATGATCAGAGTTCTTATATTTTTCTCTCATTAACTGTAAAGAACTTCGTTCATCAAAAGTCAATTCATCCCAAGAAGACTCAGACATATAGCCTTGCTGCATACTCTCAATCCTCACTAATTACCATAATCATGCAAGCACGAACCCGTCCGCTTAACATATCAAAAAGGTCGGTCATAACCAACTGAATGCTATGCATTTAATATAAAATCGGGTCTCAACATTCCGTGTGAAAACGTGCAAGCACACATTGCCGCCTTTGTAAGGCACGTTATCATTCTTAGCCACTTATCAATCCAATTACTATTCAAAAACTTAACACCATTACCCTCGTTAGGTTCGTGCTCATTCAGTGTTAAAAACCACTCTTTTTAAAGTCATTAATTATTCAATAAACTGTCTGTGTGTACAGGTCACTTAAGGGAAGGTAAAGCTAGTCGATTCTGACTCGTCATCAATGAATACGTGAATGTATAAAAGTAATCATAAATTCGGGCGCTTTGAGGGAGGTGTTGGTGGAAATATTAAAGTTACAGCGACTCTGGGTTCATAAACATTCAAAAGGCAAGATTCAGTTTTTTCCTTTTGAATGTTCCTCAGAAAATCACCACTACTCGTCACTTATTTGGATGGGATTTTAGTTACTAAGTGTGAGATGTGACTAGGGCTAATAGTCATATTTAAGCGGTTGCACCACAGAATCTAAGCCCTCAATCTTGAGAGCTAAACATAACTGCATTAAGTCGCCCAACTCACCTTGTGGGAAGCCCTTTTTATCGAACCACAGCAAGTATTCTTCAGGTAGGTCAATCAAGGTGCGGCCAGCGTATTTGCCAAAAGGCATTTGCATTCTGGCTAGCTTAATCAGGTTTTCTTTCTCTAGCATTACAAGCTCTTTCTAGACGTCGTCGATATTCTGTAGAGTATCACCTAAACGTTCAACCCAATAGTTGATCGCATCTTTGGCATCATCTAACGAATCAATCATAGTAGACAAGTCTTTATTACCCGCTTCGCGGTCGATGGCTGCAAACAATGGAGTACCGTCTTGCGCATCGCTGACCAATAGCTCAACACTGGCGCTCCCAACGTTGGTGTGCTCGCCTGTCGTCACCTTATATATAGTCGACATCGCAAGACCAAACGGCAGCACACTGCTTGTCACGGCTAAGATAGGGTTGGGCGTTTCAACATTACTTAAAGCGATACTCAAGCGTAGCGTGTTCCCTGTTGGTTCATCGACAATCGTTTTATGAGGCGATATTTTCGCTTCCAAACGACTTACCATATGATCTGTGAGCTCCTGAATGTCTTCCTGATCTAATGTGCCTTCTTCTGCCAACACAAAGATTTGGTCGATCACCACAGAGTCATAAGCGTCTAACTTGGATTTCAAACGTTGTTCGTCACGCAGCCCTATCCTTGCCCAAACTAAATCAACGCCTCCATCAGGGCCAGGCCGAAAATCTTCATAACTGGTGAATTTAGTAGCGGTTTTAATTGGGCCGCCTGCACAACCAAACAAAAACATGCTGGTTGCAACAAGCAAAAGGACTTTTAAAGGTTTCATAACGCACTTAAGTAAATCAAGGAATTAACCAAGTATGCCATACCCTAAGTTAAAAAGTTGTAGAAAAAGAGGTAAAACTCAGAGCTCGATCTAAAATCAATGGTTCTGAACAGTATGTGCATACTCTACGATCACCTGATTGCCTTCGATATAAGCATTTTGGATCTCACCATCAACACTCATTCTACTTTTCAGATAAACCACTTTGGGCCCGGATTCATTGTCTTCTTTAAGTGAAGGGAGCACATTCCTTGGCTCCAAATGAAGCAAACGACAGAAGTGACTAACGAAAGACATGGTTAATGCTTTCTCCCCTCTTAGCACTCGCGAAAAATCCAACTGGTTCATCCCTAGCTTTTTTGAAAACTCCATCTGCGTAATTCGCATTCGAGATTTTTGTGACATCCACGTTTGGTACAAAGCATCTCTATCTTGCTCAGTGAATTCCATTACCGGTTCCTTTATATAATTCATGCCAATCAATTGTCCGGCTTTTCATACATGACATGTCAGGGTTTGGTTAGTGGAAACCAAAGGTTTGGTTTTGATATGGGAATAACCTTGTTTGATCTGTTCAGAGCTATCAGAGCTATCAGAGCTATCAGAGCAGATAATGATCCGCCAACAAAGCAACAAACAAAATCATAAGATGATAAATGGAGAACTTAAAGGTCTTCATCGCCATATTAGGTTCATCACGATATTTCAGAACCCACGCGTGATAGACAAACCCACCGTTGAGCACCAAAGACGCGCTCAGATATATCCAACTGCTCATGCCAACTAATACTGGTAACACACACACGATGCTTAACAACAATGTATACAGCAAAATTGAAGTCTTGGTGTATTCGATTCCGTGGGTCACGGGCAACATGGGAATATTCACTTTGGCATACTCATCACGACGATGAATTGCCAACGCCCAGAAGTGCGGAGGTGTCCAAATAAAGATGATCATCACCAACAACCAAGCATTTGAATGAAGCTCGTTGGTGACTGCCGTCCAGCCCAGTAGAGGTGGCATTGCGCCTGCGATCCCTGCGATCACAATGTTTTGTGGCGTCGCTCGTTTTAAGTACATGGTATAAATCACTGCGTAACCCAACAAGCTTGCAAAGGTTAACCAAGCGGTGAGTTGATTGACCCACACCATTAACGTGGCAAACCCAAGTAAGCCGATACCCGCGGCAAAGCTGAACACACGCACACTACTCAGTTCACCGGATGGTAAAGGACGTCGATTTGTTCGAGTCATCTGGCCGTCGATCTTTTTATCGATCAAATGGTTAAACGCAGCGGCTGAACCTGCCATCAGCCCTATCCCAATCATCCCGAACACAGTTTGCTGTAAAGGTAATCCATTAGGCACAGCCAAACACATTCCAACCAATGCCGTCAGCAACATCAAAGCCACCACTTTAGGCTTGGTCAGCGTTAAATAAATTTTCCAAGTGGCTTTGTTTTTTATAGCAATTTCGTTACTTAAAGCTATGTCATTGTTGACTGCTATCTTATGAGTTAAGGCTGCGTCTTGAGCCACCACTTCATACTGTGTTGACGTTCTACTGACCATGATTACCTCCTTGTAATACACTGTTTTTCACCAAGCTCTCACTCGGTTTGTGTTGCCACACGACAAAATTGGTTACAACCATGCTGATGAGCAACATCGCTGCGACTAGGTTATGCAAAACCGCAACTGAGATTGGCAGATGAAACCATACATTACTGATCCCAAGGCTAATTTGAGTAAACAGGACTATTGCGACAATCACGCTCAGCTTTTGGTGAGGCGCTTGGCCAAATTTCCATAGCTGGTACACGATCATCAGCACCGTTAACGTCGCCACAATAGCCCCGAACCTGTGCATGACATGGATGGTAAGCCTTGCGGGATACTCCAACACGCCAAACTCATAGTTATCATGGCCGTGTTGAGCAAAATCGAAGGCATTCTTGAAATCTAAATAGCTTGTCCAGTTCCCTTCACAGATAGGTAATTGGGTACACACCAGAGCGGCATAATTAGACGATGTCCAGCCACCAAGCAGTATCTGCCCAACCACAATGAGTAATCCGAATAGTGCCGAGACTTTAAGTGGTGAAGAATAGGTAGCCTCACCAAAACGGCTTTGGAATTGAGACAAACGACAGTAGAGCAGACACAGCAGTGACAACAACGTGAAGCCCCCCATCAAATGCGCCATAACCACAACGGGCATCAACTTGAGAGTCACCGTCCACATTCCAAGCAAAGCCTGAAATATCACGGTTGCAGAGATAAGTAACGGAAGACCAGCAGCTGTTATATTCTTTTTAATACACCAAGCAACAACGACAAAGATAAGCAGCCCTAATGTTCCTGCAAAGTAGCGGTGGATCATCTCTATCCAAGCTTTGTCTGCTTCGAGAGCTCGTTCTGGAAATTGTAGATTGGCTTGATTAACGGCTTGGGTATTCGAGGGAACGGTAATCTTTCCATAGCACCCAGGCCAGTCAGGACAGCCAAGGCCAGCATCAGACAAACGGGTATAAGCGCCGAGCACAATCACGGTAAGGGTTAACAAGATAGTTAATCTCATCATGTGCATGAGTAAATCAGGGGCTTTATTCTGCATCGTTTATCTCCCTATACTTATTCCCTTTTCGCTAACAACACTCAGCATTAACGCAATCTGCTAAAGCTCATCAACTCAAGCTTATCAACTTAAGCTGATTAACTACCCAACTCGTGACAGCTTGAGTAGCTTTCTTAAATCATGAATCATGCCTTTAGATTGGCTGACTAGCTGCGAAGGATCAGAAACACTTTTGTATTCCATAACCAATTGCCCGAGTGGGTCAATTATGACAATGGAAGCTGGTGCAAACTCAGTACTTAATTGATCACCACCTGCTAACAAAGATAAATCAGGCTTGTTGAGCGAACCCGACAACGAGTTACCTTCTGAGACGAAAACAACGGCGGTCACTCGCTCTTTGTTTTTCCCTAGCGCCAAGTAACTTTGATTCAAATAATGGAGTTGTTGTTCGCATAAGCTTTCACACTCTGTGGGAGCGATATAACCCACAACCCAACCCTCTCCAGCCATGGGTACCGTTACGCCGAAATCCGCTAGTGTAATTCTTGGTTCTACCAATTCGCCTGAGTTAGTGACACCTGACGTATACCAATTTTGATCCAACACAGTTTTGGCGATAATGGCTGGCAAAGCGAAAATTAAAACGAGTCCGATTAATACCAAGCGTCCTTTAGTACGACGGCTTCTGAGCTCAGCCATGTTTGCCTCGGTACTTTCCCTGTTCACTTGTGCTTGAGACTTATCCATCGTTGTTCTCCGTGATAGGTGTCGCTTTTAGGTACCGATAGCCAATTAACAACATCAAAAACAAAAGTACCGCAGCCATAACAAACCATTGAAATGAGTAACCAAAGTGCTTCTCAGATTTCATCGCCGTTGGACGCCATAACATTTCATAGGGCCATGCATCTAAACTCTGAGGTTGGAAGACAAAGGGCAGCACTTCTTGCCCGGTGTACTGTGATAGCGCTGTTATGTTTAAGTTTTGAATTCTATTCGGTGTCGTATTTTCTAATCCCAACTCATGACTTAGAGGGTTCAACGAACGTGTGTACAAACGCCCTGACATATTGGTTGGTAGTGTGATGCTTCCTAATTGGGGTAGCTCTCTTCTGTCACGGCTCGCTGCAACGAACCCAAGATCGATCAACAGTTGTTTTCTTCCATCTTGTGTTGGAACTTCGCCCAACATGTAGATCACATACCCTACCGTTCCTTGGTTAATCTGGTTGTCTAACAAAACCACTAATCCACTGGGTGCTTCCAGCTCAAGGTCAACTCTCAAACCATTTAAAGACGGCTGTTCAGATGCACCTTGCATTTGTGTACGCGAGCCCTTCCATTCAGAGATAACCGTGTCCAATGACCTAGACGATTGCTGCGCTCTTTCTGATAGCTGCTGTTCATAGCGCAATTTCTCGTTACCTCGATCTAACTGCCACAAACCCAACTTGATTAAAGCGCCGACTGAAACCACAGTTAAAACAACCGCTATCCAAAAACCTTTACTGCGGAACTTGTGTTCATCATCAATCAATCGGTTTGGAGTTATCACTATGGCGTCATCTACCTTTGTGTTGTTGTTTAAAATTGTGTTAGTCGCTTTGCTGTTCTTCATCGCTTTCAATTTGATGAAAGGCCTAATTCAAATCGCCTCTGGTAAACACAATGGCAAAAGACTGAGTCACTTCTTAGGTCGCCGTGTGATGCTGTCTGCCATCGTCGTGCTATTGTTGTTACTTGCCCTAGCCTCAGGCACCATCACTCCAAATCCAAGACCTTACTAAGGCATTCAAGTTTTCAAACTTATTTATTCTTCAATACACGACTTAAAGCAGCCCCGTATATCATCAAAGTACATAGACAAACACGAACAGGCCTAACCAAACCACATCAACAAAGTGCCAATACCAACTGCCCGCTTGGAACGCAAAGTGGTCTTTCGGAGTGAAGTGGTCTTTCGCAACCCTTGCCAGCAACACGATCAAAAAGATAGTTCCTAAACAGACATGCAAACCATGGAACCCAGTCAACAAGAAGAAGGTATTGCCGTAGATACCAGACTGAAGTGTCAGCCCCATCTCTTGATAAGCGTGAAGATACTCTTCAACTTGAAAGAACAGGAAGAAGCCAGCCAGAACAATGGTTATCTCCAACCAGACGATCAAAGCCATACGCTTATTTTGTTCAAGACTGATATGTGCCATGTGCAGCGTCACAGAGGAAAGCAGCAGGATAATGGTGTTCTTAAGCGGGATACCTTGCCAAGGCATGGCTTGTGTCGTTACGCCATCAGGGGTAGTCGTTAGCGGCCATATTGATTGGAACATCGGCCACAATACTTCATGGGTCATTTCATTATTGCCCGCACCACCAATCCAAGGAACAGAAATCATGCGTGCATAGAAAAGCGCGCCAAAAAAAGCGCCGAAGAACATGATTTCGGAGAAAATAAACCAACTCATTCCTTGTCTAAAAGAACGAGAAATCTGCTCAGAATAGAGACCACTCAATGATTCTGTGATCACATTGCTAAACCAACCTGCGAGCATGTAAAGCAGCACTGCAAACCCGACTAACAACACCGCTTTGCCAAATACTCCACCTGCGGCGTCGGTGCCCATGTTTTGCACCGTCAAGCCAGCGCCAACTGCGACCAAAAACAGTGCTACAGCACCCACCAATGGCCAGTGGCTTTGGTGTGGAACGAAATAAACTTCCTTTTTAGAACTCATCGCTCAACTCCTTTTGTTGATTCTGGTTCTGTAAACCCCTAGTTACTTGCGAGTGTGCTCAATGTTGATGTACTCACTTCAGGCTTACTTGCCTCTCCACTCACCTGACTCGTGATGTTAAACAGCGTATATGAGAGCGTGAGTGTATGTATCGATTCTGGAATATCTGGCTCAATGTAAAATATCAAACCCATTTCTGCGCTCTTGTGCCCGTCCAATGGCTGCTGATTAAAGCAAAAGCATTCCATCTTATTGAAGTAAGTTGCTCCCATACCTGGAGAAACCGATGGTACGGCTTGGCCAACCAATGAGGCTCCAGAAAGGTTTTTGGCAATGTAGTTAGTTTGAACCACCTCACCAGGATGAACCTCTAATACTCGAACCTCAGGCGAAAACTGCCACGGCATATCTGGCTTAATGTGCGACATGAATTCAACACGAACAGTACGAGAGTAATCAGGCTGCATTCCCTGAGGTTGAACGGCAGAGACCGTGTTGGTTTTGCCGTTGATCCCCAAGGCTTCACACATTACGTCATACAGAGGAACCAAAGCGAAACCGAAGCCAAACATCGCGACCACGCTCAACACCAAGTAGCCCGTCAGCTTTTTAGTCGAGCGCTTATTAGACAGGCGCTTTGGTTGTTTTTTATCTTGATTGGGATCGCTTTGCTTATCACTCATAGCTAATCCCTCTAGTCTACTTTAGGTGGATGAGTAAAGGTGTGGTGAGGCGCTGGGCTTGGTACTGTCCATTCTAGCCCTTCAGCCCTATCCCAAGGCTTGCTTGGTGCAGGCTCTCCGCCTCTTACGCACTTAATAGCCAGCCATAAGAAAATCAACTGAGACAACCCAAAGGCAAAACCACCAATCGATACCACTTGGTTAACGTCAGCAAATTGAATGGCGTAATCTGGAATACGACGCGGCATGCCCGCTAGCCCTAAAAAGTGCATAGGGAAGAACAGTACATTAACTGAGATTACCGACGTCCAGAAGTGCCACAGACTGAGCTTGTGGTCGTACATATGCCCTGTCCATTTCGGCAGCCAGTAATAAGCTGCGGCCATAATTGAGAACACGGCGCCTGTCACCAGAACATAATGGAAATGAGCCACAACAAAATAGGTATCGTGGTATTGGAAATCCGCAGGCACGATAGCAAGCATCAATCCAGATAACCCACCAATCGTAAACAAAACAATAAAGGCAATCGCAAACAGCATTGGGGTTTCAAAAGTCAAAGCACCCCGCCACATGGTCGCCACCCAGTTGAAGACTTTCACCCCGGTCGGCACCGCAATCAGCATAGTGCAATACATGAAGAACAATTCGGCAAATACTGGCATACCCGTGGTGAACATGTGGTGCGCCCAAACCAAGAATGACAACAATGCGATACTACAAGTCGCGTACACCATAGAGTGGTAGCCAAACAGACGCTTGCCACTGAATGCTGGAATGATGGCTGAGACAATACCAAAAGACGGCAAGATCATGATGTACACTTCAGGGTGCCCAAAGAACCAGAATATGTGCTGGAACATCACCGGGTCCCCACCACCAGCGGCATCAAAGAAGCTAGTACCAAAGTATTTGTCGGTCAGCACCATGGTAACCGCACCCGCGAGCACGGGCATCACGGCTATTAATAAGAAAGCGGTAATTAACCATGTCCATACGAACATCGGTAGCTTGAACCAAGTCATACCCGGCGCGCGCATGTTCACTATGGTTACGATCACGTTAATCGCCCCCATGATCGAACTGATCCCCATAATATGAACTGAGAATACGAATAGCGCGGTGCTGTCTGGGCCATAAGTTGTTGAGAGCGGAGCATAAAATGTCCAACCAAAACTCGGCCCGCCTCCCTCAGTAAACAAAGATCCGATCAAGATTAAAAATGCAAAAGGCAGAATCCAGAAACTGAGGTTGTTCATTCTCGGCAACGCCATATCTGGAGCTCCGATCATCATCGGAATCATCCAGTTAGCCAAGCCCGTAAAAGCGGGCATTACTGCGCCAAACACCATGATCAAGCCATGGACAGTGGTCATCTGATTGAAGAAATCGGGCTCAACGAGTTGTAACCCTGGTTGGAACAGCTCCGCACGGATCACCATTGCCATGGCACCACCCGTTAAGAACATCGCAAAACTGAACCAAAGATATAATGTGCCAATGTCTTTATGATTGGTTGAATACAGCCAACGAGCCCAGCCTTTAGGTGCCGCATGTGAGTCGTGATCATCAACAGGCAAATCATTATTACCCAATGTGCCTTCTACAGAATGGCTCAGTGCTTGATCTTCTGCTGGAGCCGATTTCACCGGCTTATTGATTGGTGAACTCATAACTGATCCTTAGCATCATTTTGTGCATCATCCGTTGAGCTTTCAGAACTGCCTTCTTGCTTCGCCTTATAAGCGTTGATATCTGAAGCCTGAACAATATCGCCGGTGTTATTACCCCAAGCATTTCGTTGATAAGTCACTACCGCTGCGATCTCTTTCTCGGTTAACTGATTATCGAATGCTTGCATCGCCGTTCCGCCACGACCATAAACAATGGTGTCGATATGAACATCCACATCACCAAGGGCAATAGGACTTCCTTTGATAGCAGGGAATGCTCCGGGAATGCCTTCACCGTTTGCTTGGTGACAAACCGCACATCGAGTTTTGTAAACCTCTTCACCGATGGTATTCAACTCTTCCAAAGAAAGTGACGCATCTAATGCATCTTTCGCGGCTTGTTGTTCGGCTATCGCCAACTCTTTCTGTTCTGCTAGCCATGCGTCAAACTCGTCTTCTTCCATGGCATGCACCACTATCGGCATGAAACCATGAGCGCGGCCACACAACTCTGCACACTGCCCGCGGTAGACGCCGGGCTCATCTATCTTTGTCCAAGCCTCATTAATAAAACCTGGAATGGTATCTTTCTTAACGGCGAATGCTGGCACCCACCATGAGTGAATCACATCATCGGAAGTCATCAAAAAGCGGACTTTACGATTGATAGGCAGTACAAGTGGCTTATCAACTTCTAGCAGGTAATGCGCGCCTTTCACTTCGATGCCTTCAATCTCTTTGTCACTGGTTGCTAGGAGGCTGAAAAACTCAACGTCTTCACCAAAATAGCTGTAGTGCCATTTCCATTGTGACCCTGTGATTTTTACGGTCAGATCTGATTGGGAGGTGTCTTCCATCGCTATTAAGGTTTTAGTGGCGGGTATCGCCATAGCGATAAGGATAATAATAGGAATGATGGTCCAAAGAATTTCTACTTTCGTGCTTTCGTGAAAATGGGCAGCAACCGCACCCTTCGACTTTCTGTGCCTCAGAATCGAATAGAACATCACTCCAAAAACAACAAAGGCAATCGCACAGCAGATATAGAAGATCAGCATATGAAGCTCGTATACCTTACCGCTGATCTCAGTGACACCTTGAGTCATGTTGTATTCACTGCTTGCATGCACCAAAGGCGACACCAAAACCACAACAAAACTTTTCAAAAGCCACGCTAGCCTAACCAGTAATCTTTTCAAAAGATCTCTCCTTATCCTTCCTAATTGGATACTTGCGACCTAAATGTCGTTGCGAGCTGTGTTTCGTTACGAGCTATATTCGTTGCGAGCTACGTTTCATTACGAACTACATGTCATTACGAGCTATGTGTCATTACGAGCTATGTGTCATTCCGAGCCAGACAACATTCATTGTTATTCCAGCTGAACATGAAAAGCTGAATCTCAATCTACAACTCACATGGAGCTAGCCTGTAAACGGGCTGCTGACATCATCTGAACTTAAGAACCGATACGGATCATAAGCGTTGTAAGTTTCCACTAAAGATTCAAAAACGACGAACTTGTTAAGTTTTGTTATATTTATGTAAAAGGCTAGTTAGTGATATCCAATTGTTCAAGGTAAGTTTACTTATTAAACAGTCAATTATTTGAAGTGGCTTTACCCATATGCCTTTCCCTTGCTGTTGGAATTTATTTTAAATCGAGTTTTACGATTGCTTTCATAGAAATGATAATCAGTATCATTTAAATTAAATCAACAGAAAGACACCCCGATATTAAAAGGTTTAGTGATTATGCAAGATGCAATGAACTGGTTAGCGAGAGACCCAGACCCAAGAACTCGTGAAGAGCTTCAATACCTTATCGATGAGGGAATGCACGACGAACTTGAAGACCGCTTTATTCAACGATTAGAATTCGGAACGGCGGGACTGCGCGGCAAAGTCGGATGCGGCCCAAATAGAATGAACCGCTTGGTCATACAAGAAACAGCCACAGGCCTTGGCCACTATTTAATTGAACATGTCGAAAATGCCTCTATGCGTGGTGTAGTGGTTGGCTACGACGGTCGTTTAGATTCAAAGCAATTCGCGATTGATACAGCTTCTGTACTCACCGCTTTAGGTATTAAGGTTTACCTAACTTCGAATGTTGCAGCGACACCTATCGTTGCCTTTGGTATTGAGCACTTCAACGCGGCGGCGGCGGTTGTCGTGACGGCGAGCCACAACCCGCCGGAGTACAATGGCTTCAAAGTGTACTGGGAGAATGGCGCTCAAATCATTCCCCCTCATGATGCAGGCATTGCTGCTGAAATAGATATCGCATCGACCAAGCCCATCCCATTGATGAGCCTTAGTGACGCTGAAACACAAGGTAAGTTGGTATGGTTAACTGAAGGTTACTATCAGACCTATCGTGCTGCTATCAACCAGAGTCCACACGTGAGTAAAGAGATCGAATCGGCGAACACCACCATCACCTATACCGCTATGCATGGTGTCGGCGCACAAATGGCGGAAGATCTACTTCATGATTCTGGTTTCCATAAGGTGTTCAGTGTTGCCGAACAGAGAGAACCAGATGGTCACTTCCCAACCGTAAACTTCCCCAATCCGGAAGAAAAAGGCGCGATGGATCTTGTGGTTAACTTAGCAAAAAGTGTCGATGCCGACATCGCTTGCGCTAATGACCCAGATGCAGACCGATTTGCCGTTGCCGTTCGAACCGATGATAAAGTTAGAACTGAAGATGACTCGTACAAAATGCTCACGGGTGACCAAGTGGGTGTGTTATTCGCGCACTACTTGCTATCAAAGCCACACACTAAAAACCAGTTAGTTGGTAACAGTATCGTATCTTCAACTCTACTTGAGAAAGTGGCTCAATCCCATGGTGCGACTTACTTCCAAACGCTGACTGGCTTTAAATGGTTAGCGAATATTGGCATGCAATTAGAAGATGAGAAAAACGAGTTCTTGTTCGCCTATGAAGAAGCGTTAGGCTACACAATTGGTACTCAGGTACGAGACAAAGATGGGCTGTCTGCTATCGTCGTGTTTGCTCAACTGGTTGAGGAGTTAAAATCTCAAGGGCGAACCGTTTGGGATCTTCTCGCTCAAATTTCATTTGAACATGGGGTTCATACCAACGCGCAACGAAGTATTGCCCTAGACCCAGATTCACCATCGATTGGTTCTAAACTCCGAGCGGCACAACCTAAAGCAATAAACGGTGTCGCTATCTCTGTGATTGAAGATCTGCAGTCTTCTTTGCGCTTTATTGTCGGTGGGGCTACCGAAGCGATTAACCTGCCAGTAAGTGACGTACTCATCTATCATCTCGAGGATGGTTCACGCATTATCGTCCGCCCTTCAGGAACAGAACCAAAAGTTAAGGTTTATTATGAGACGGTAACAAAGTTCGAAGGGACAGAAACCTATGACGATACTCGCAAGCGCGGTGAAGAGTACATGGATAGGCTCATCGAACAACACCAGAAAGAGTTGAACTCTTAGATCATCATTCTTTCAAAACATCAGTTCCATGAAGTGCAATATGTAACTGATAGACATAAAAAATGGACGCTCGAAGCGTCCATTTTTGTATCGGCGGCTAACCCCGATAAACTGTTTGAGTTGCAGTCTACGAGGTAAAGAAGGAAGACAACATCCACACCGCTAACACGATGAAAACTCCGCCCATCACTTTTTGCTGATAGGTACGAAACTTTGCATTTTCTACCAAAGATTTACCAATAGTGCCCACTAACGCCACAAGTAAAAAGTTGAACGTCAAACCTAGCACATTCAGCAATAAACCCAGAACGAGCATCTGCTCGCCCGAAGTCGCTTCAATACTCGTCGATACAAACTGCGGTAAGAACATCACGAAAAAAACCAACGCTTTAGGATTAAGCAGGTTACTAATAAGTGCTCGTTGGTAGTACGCTTTTGCAGCACGGTTATCGCTTAACTCAGGCGCATTGCCCTGTTCTGTTCGAAGACAATCCCACCCCATCTTTAATAAGTATGCACCGCCTAATAGATGAAGAGCTTTTAAAGCCACTGGACTCATCGCAATCAATGCTGAAACGCCCATTGCTGCCAATACTGTCAGGATAATTCCAGAAGTCGCATTACCTAAGCTCGCAAACACACCGACTTTACGGCCATAGCTCATGCTTGAGCTTGCGATGAGTAACATATCAGGGCCTGGTAAAAGGAGAAGAGCTACAACGGCCGTCAGGTAAACAGGTAGGATGGTTAAATCGATCATGGGTTTCAGTATTGATAAAAATGGAGGCGAATTTTATATCAATTACTAACACCCTTCCAGATGCAATCAGTTGCTAGGTGTTAAATCAATCGAATTAAACACCATTAATAAACAGTAAAACCAATTTATTAACTAAATACAAAAGACTAATTAACGTGCTACCCACTCGATCTCAATCACAGTGGTTTCACCACACTTTAGACGACCAAGGAAAATATCACCTTGATGTACCTCTCCAACACCTTTCGGAGTGCCCGTCATCACAACATCACCGTCAAGCAAAGTCGTATAAGAAGATAACTCTTCGAGGATGGTCTGTGGGGAATAAAGCATCTGTTCAACATGCCCTTTTTGAACGCGGACACAGTTAATAAATAACTCTATGTTTAAGTCAGATAGGTCCAAGTTATCTATGGGAACAAAGCGACTAAAAACAGCAGAACCATCAAAAGCTTTAGCACGCTCCCAAGGCAGACCTTTCGCCTTCAAACTACTTTGTAACTCGCGTTTGGTAAGGTCTAAACCTAGCCCCACGGCAGAGTATTCACCGTTTTCAACAATGAAGCAGATTTCAGCTTCATAATGTAACGTTTCTTGATGGAAAGATGATAGAGAAGACGTAACGCTAGTGCTCGGCTTATTAAACACCACCATAGAGTCAGGGATAACATTATTAAGCTCTTCGATGTGATCAACATAATTGCGCCCAATACACAGTACTTTGCTGGGTGTTGCTGTTCGTTTCGAATTCATCAATTGCTCCTGATCTACAACGCTGCTCATAGTTTGTCCCTAAACTGTTTTTTAGAGCGCAGAGTTTACCGCATCATTAAAAGAGAATCTTCGACAAGATGGTTACCAATATCTAAATTCTGATCTTTAGCTCAATTAAATGATTTAAATACTTTTATTCGAAGATCGCGACGTATAAGAACTAATGACAAGAGCCTTAGCTACGTAGATCATCGCTGCGTAGACCATAGCTACGTAGATGAAATAAATGGCTGGGTAACATGAAGGAAAAGCTAAAACAGATGCGTATAGAACGAAAGCAGCCCTCTCAAACCAAAAGGCTTGAGAGGGCTTAGCATGGTGTCTAGGACAGTATCCGAAAAGGTAAATTTAAGGAGTAAACACTATGCATAATAGTGGTCAAACTCAATGAGTCGCGACTTATAGGTAGAAACGAGCACCAATAGTCCACTTGTCGTCAGTTTTTCTGTTGTCAGCATCGTTTAGATCAAACTGATAGCCAGTGTAGCCAACAACATTACTCGTAAAGTTGTATTCAGCTTGTAGAGCTAGCTCTTCACGGTCAGTTTGTGTTGCCGCGCCTTTCGTCGCTTCGCCTTCAACAACTTCGTAGTTAACGCTTAAGTTTAAGCTGTTCGCTAAAGCGTAAGCCGCTAGCAATTCATATGCATCACTTTCTTCAAGGCCTACGTTCATGTTTTCGTTTGAAGCGTAGATACCTGCTAGGTATAAACCTGAGCCGTAAGAACCGTATGCAGCAGAAACTAGGTGAGATTCAGCCGTCTTAGAAACACCACCCTCTTTGAAGTCACCAGTGTTGAAGGCATAACCCAATTTAACACCAGCGATTGAGTAACCAAGAGTCGCTTGAATACGGTCATCGTAAGACACCGTTGAACGAGTAGTAACAACAACACCACCAAGAACGTTTTCAGTGTCAGTCGTTACGTCATTGCTGCCCTGCCAACCTAGACCAAAGCTAAGCTCACCCGCTTCACCAAAATCAAATCCGTTGCGGTAACTTGCCATTTTGTCTGCACGACCAGTACCTAGAGCACCGTGGTTGTCGTATAAGAAATCGTTCGCGAAAGCGATCGGCATATCAGTAGCTGAAGCTACATCGTAGTATGGCGCCCACTGCGTACCTGCAACAGCACGACCTAGCTCATCATGAGTTAAACCTACGTAACCAAGACGAGTAGTAAACGATTCGTCACCACCGTTTAGGTAATTAAGCGCCCATTCGCCTTTAGCGTCAGCTGTGAAGCCATTGCCTAATTCTTGCGTAGCATTAAAGTTGATGCGTGGTGAGTTTGTACCAACATCCGTATCGCCTTTCTCTGAACCATTCAGGTTTACAGAAACGTGACCACCAACAGAGAAGGCTGTACCGTCTTCGTTATAAAGCTCTACCGCAACTGCCTGTGTACCAAATACTGCACCAGAAATTGCTAGCGCTAAAAGTTTCTTATTCATTGTCATATCCATTTGTAACTGGGAGAGTGATTCCATAACAACCTCGTACTTACGAAGAGGTTGTTACCTGCATTTAACAAGTGGGAAAACACTAATATACGACTGCCAAAAAAGTTGCATTAAAATATATAAAATAAAAAAAATCGCGCTATAAAAACAAAAAACATCATTAAAAACAAAGTATTAAAAACAAACCTCAAGCTAATTTTTGGTATTCTTTGATATAAAAACCTTTGATTTTTTGATTTTCCAATCATAAAAACAGCATTAGACACTTAAGCTACAAACGACTTTCCAGACCATTCTGCGACATACCATTAACCTAGAAACATCCTGTAACATAATGAGCCGTACTGAAATATTTAGCCTTGTGAAACAATTCCCAATTTGAACTAGGATAAGTTGCTTTATTAATTATTGGCTATTGCTTTATTGAAAGTTCACTAGAGAAAATACAAAAAAAGGGCAACCAATCCGTGACTGGTTGCCCTAATACAAGTTAGTACATTCTTATTTGAAGCAAACCTCAGCCCAACGTGCTAGGCCTGAAGTTACGGAACCAAAATAGTTACCACTCACAATTGGCACATTCGGTACGGCTTGTTGTACTGCTTCTCGAAGAATAGGAGAACGGGCAGAACCACCCGTCATGTAGATGACATCTGGCTTTTTCTGACCTTGTTGAATCGCTTCTTTAACCAATTCAATCATCTTAGATTTTGGCGTTTCAATCGCTTCAATCATCTGCTCAACGGAGATATCCACTTCAATCAGCTCTGATGCAACATTGATTGCTGTTCGATATTGGGAGGATTCTGCCAATGCAATCTTGGCTTCTTCCGCCCGACGCACAATGCTGTAACCTAAAGTATCGTGATAGACCTTCATTAAACGGTCTAACTTTTGAGGCTCTGAAGCTTCTTTACGAAGTAACTTTAACGCGGCTAGGTTTTCCCTTGAATAGAAGTTTTTTTGAGCTTCTACATTGTTTATCGCAATTGGATTCCAGAATTGAGTCAACGGCATATCGATACCCGAAATACCCTTACTACCCATACCGAAAGGTGACATCAATTGTTTGAAGGCAAGGTAAATATCAAGATCATTACCCCCTACCCTTTGTCCACTGTGTGCTAACAAGCTTTGGGTGCGGTTCGCTTTACCAGACCAACTTGGCCCCATTTCTAACAATGAGCAATCGGTGGTACCACCACCAATATCGACAACCAATACCGTTTGGTTCTCAGTCAGAGTACTTTCGTAATCAAGGCCTGCAGCGACCGGTTCAAACTGAAAAGCGATATCAAGGAAACCTGCACGTTTGGCTGCACGTGAGAGTATATCTTCGGCTTGTCGGTTTGCTTCTTCACCACCACGACCGTGGAAGTTAATTGGTCGCCCAATAACAGCTTGTTTGATCGGCTCTTGAGTCGTGATTTCAGCTTGATGCTTGATATTCGCCATCATGGCGCACACTAAATCTTCGAAGAAACTCACCTGAACATCATGCAATCCACTGGCACCAAGGAAAGACTTAGGGGACTTAACGTAATAAACGTCACGAGGGTCTTCCAAATAAAGGTCCAATGCAGCCTGACCAAATGCCATGTCTTCTGGCACTAGGTCGATACTCTCTTCTCGGTTCAGAGCGATAGCACGTCGCAACACCTGCTCACCAATCGCATCACTCGGTTTGATATTCAAATGGCGAAATAGGTGCTCAGAAACGCTCTCACGAGTAGGTGCAAATACCGTTGAGGGAATATAATGGTTGCTACCTTCTAATGGTAACAGGCTTGGTTCTCCATCAACCATCGCCGCGACAGAACAGTTCGCTGTTCCATAATCAAACCCAATAAACATAATATCCCCCACTCAACAAAAGGGGCGAGATGCTACATGAAAAGCCTTTAAATTACGAGGTCATTTGTCGATTTTACTTAGGGTCTGTTGACCTTTCGTGGTTAAATTTTTGTTCGAGATAGAATCGTTTTAGGCGCGGCAAGATGTATGTAGCCTAGTCATTCTAAGTAAATACATCTTAACAAAGTATAAAACGATTCTAACCGAACCCTTCGGGCAGCCTTTGTGGTTCATTTCTACTGTGTTATCGGCTTCTCATGTAGGCTAGCTACACTTCAAAGCCTCTGCCTTGTAGAAATTTCCCACAAAGTGCTGCAAAAATCAGCTCGAAAGATCAACAGACCCTTGTGTTTTTGGTTTGATGACTCTTAAAAAGGAAACAAATATGCTACATTTCAGCCCAAATGAATCATGGGTTAGATAGATGAAAACACCTTGCCGAGCGGCTTGTAAAAATAATGGCGGAATGTGCAGTGGCTGCTTTCGAACAATGGATGAAATTATAGGTTGGAAAGGCTTATCTGAAGACGAACGAACGTCAGTCATGGATAACCTTAGTGGCGAGAGTTCGACTCACCAATGTCCGCAGTGTCATGAGCCAGCTCAATGCGATATTAGTGCGGGTAAAGAGACGTGTTGGTGTTTTGAGTTAGAGAAGCGTGATACTAGCAACATTCCAAAAACTGGTGCGTGCATGTGCCGTAAATGCCTGTCTGCCTTGCCTATTCAGTAGCTTACGAACCTAGTCAATAGTTTTCATACATAATCAAAAGCTTGCAAACATAATCAATAGCTTACAAAGCTACTCAGCAGCTTACGAGCCTGTTCATCATATACAAAAAAGCGAGAGGTTGTTCTCTCGCTTCAAGATACGACATTAAGTTTCGACCTACTACTTACTACTTACTACTTACTAATAGTTATCTAGTTAGTGGTTACTTCGATTTTGCAATCAGCGCAGGCTGAGAAAACTGTACTCCGCTCCAGCCATGAGTCATGAAGTTACGAATATTTTGATGGTCAGTGTTCTCGGGAAAACCTAATACGTCATTACGATAAAATTGACCAAAACAAGCAAGTATTTGCTCTGCAGATAGACCTTGCTCTAAACCAAAAGCAAAAATCTTACACGAACCATTATTCTGCCCAGCGGCATTCACTACATCGCCATTACGAAATTCACTCTCAGCAAAATCATAATGAGCTTCTATCACTTTTATTGTGTCTTCAAATTGCACGCTTTCTGGGGTATCAGCCAGAGTATTCAATAAGGTTTGCAGTTCCATTTAATATTTCTCCATCAAGTACATATCTGAAGCAGTGTATCTTGTTTTTCAGCAAGAGTAAGCCGTTGTTTCCTTGAATCAGTGACTCACTTTCTAGCTTCGACTTAATGCTGAGTATCATCCCAGTACAGTTGTTTGAAATGAACAAAAGCTTTGTGCAACGACGCTTCTTTTATCGGTTTTACGATCACATAATTTGCTCCAGCAGCCATGAACCTTTCTCTTGTTGACTCTTGAGCATCGGCAGTACACGCATAAATCGGAGCTGTTACGCCAATTTGCTCTCTTAGTTGCTGAGTGGTTTCAATTCCACCCAGATTAGGGAGTTGATTATCCATTAAGATAAGATCGTAAACCGTGCTTTTTGCTAGCTCTATCGCTTCCAAGCCACCTTTTGCCCAAGTAACCACCATCCCATACTTTTTGCAAAATGCCTGTGCGATAAAGGCGTTGGTGTGATTATCTTCCACTAGCAGCACTTTCAACGAACGATTAAACAACGCCTCAGGCTCCATGTCGGCTTGTTTCTTAACGTCGGCTAACAGAGGCTTGGAGTGTAACTCCACTGGGATTTCTACAATGAACTCAGACCCCTGATCTTTAACGCTTCGGACTTGAATGTCTCCCTCCAGCATATCGACAAGATTCTTTACAATCGTAAGCCCAAGTCCTGAACCGCCATACTCCCGAGTCGTCGTTTCTTCTGCTTGAACAAAAGGTTCAAAAATAGCATCGATCTTACTCTCATCAATACCGATGCCACTGTCTTTTACTCGAACAATCAAGCTAGCGTAATCAGTATTCAAGATACTTTCGATTTCAAAACTGACGGAAATACTGCCTTGATGAGTGAACTTAAGGGCGTTGCTCAGTAAATTAAACATGATCTGGTTCAAGCGAACCTGGTCGGTGTGTATTTTGATGTCATCAACCAAGTGATTCACAATGGTGAACTCGACGGATTTATCCTCACAAAGTGGGCGATAGATGCTATCTAAGGTGTTAACTAACTCTCCTAAGAGGAAATCTTTCTTCTGAATATTAAATTGTCCCTGCTCTATCTTAGAGAAGTCCAAAATATCGTTTAGTACCGCCAGTAGATGTTCTGCACTATGGCAAAGTACATCAACCTGATCACGGTTATCTTCATCGTGTATTGAACGTTTAAGCAACTGAGAGACACCGAGGATACCATTCAATGGCGTACGAATTTCGTGACTCATTTTAGCGAGGAAGTCTGCACGCACACTGGCAAGATGCTCTGCCTCTTCACGCGCTCGATCTGCCTGTCTTTCTGCTTCTATAAGTTTAGTAATATCTTGACCTTGCACCACCACACCGGTAATGCCGTGTTCAACTCGGATTGCAGACATGTTCCAGCGAAAAACCTTCTCGCCGATTGGCACGTTAATGCCCGTTAGTTTAGAGCCTTGAACCACCATCTGGATATTCGGCAACATACGGAGCTCAAACTCTCGAGCCATTGCACCATAGTTATCATCTTCATCAAATAGCGCCATACGAGCCGCTGGGTTCATCTGAATTAAGTCACCTTTTTCGGACCAAACCAAAATTGGAGAATGCGCAAAATTAAACAGATCTTGAAATTTTTGGTGTTGCTCAGATAAGCGCTCAAAAGTATCTTCCAACGTGCAGCCAATGTGGTGAAATTCGAAAATATTTGAACCATCAAACTTGCTGAACTCTTCATTACCACTTGCAGAACGAGTGAATTCCATTAACTTATCAAGTTCTGCCGCGACTCTTCTTTGAATCCAAGATCGCGCAAGGAAAGACATGATGATGATCACCACAATCATAACAATGATGGTACGTTCATAATTATCTTCGAGTGCAATGAGGTTAGTGTTTTTCTGGATCGCGCGAATGGTTAGGGGGGTTTCAACAGCATTGATCTTAATGGTTGCAATAGTGACGAAATGACGAGGTAGCTGCTCGTACATTTCATAGCTGAGGACGTCTTTTATCGTATAGCTTTCATCGCCACTGAATGTCGATGTCACCGGAGTACCATGCGCTTCAATAACGATATTTTCGCAATTGCTGCCTTGCTGGATAGATTCAGCCAATGAAAAATTGTTGTCGAGCACAATAGCGACATAAAGCTGCCCTAGAACTTCACCGGTTTTGTTATCAACAATAGGGGTTCGACGAGCCAACAAATGACGCTTACCGATATCCGTAGTCAGCTGAATGAAGTGCCAGTTACTGCTAAAAGCGACCTCATCAGATATATGTTTTAAACTAGATTCATCCAAACCATAGAACTGCCCATTGCCATCTTCCCAAGCTAAACCATTATAAGTTGAAACAAAACGCAAATCAGGAGCATAATCAGGCTCACGTTGGTCAACACCATAAAAAAAGTAGCTCAGAGCCTCTTCATTGTTGGTATCAAAATACTCCCTTAAAGTTTCACTGTGTGAGCTACTGTCTTGATGGATTTGCAGCACTGACAATCGATAATCGAACATGTTTTGGATCAAGCTAGAAGTTTGCTTAACCGTTCTATTCGTCTCTTGCTTAACGATCCTACTGCTTGTTTCATAGTTATGAATAAGCACGCCAAGCGCCATCACGCCAATCACTAAAATAATGATACGCGTAATTAATTTGGCTAAAGTGTTCTTTGGTGTAATGGCGTAGCTTTTTTTCATTATTGGTCTGAGTACCTAAATGCTCGCTGCTTAAGTTCTAAAATACGATCTGGAGAATCCTCTTTAGTCACAATTTCAAACTCACCTGAATAAACGGTAGGAACTTCCAACCCGGTAAGATCCCATTTAATTGCCTCTGCCATCGCAATACCCGTATCATCATTCATGCGCATGACCGTAACATCTAAGTCGCCCCTTGCTATAGCTTCCAATTCTGCAGAGCCGCCTCCCCAGCCATTAACTAAGACATCTCGACCAGATTCTCGAATAGCTTCTGCTGCGCCCAGAGCAACATCCGTTGAGCATGCATAAATAAAGTTTAGATCCTTATCGTTAGCTAGGCTGATTTTAGCTGCTTGGTAACCGCTCTCTTTACTTGATTTTGTGTAAAACGACGACTTAAGAGCAAAGTTAGTATCAGAATTCACATCATGGATAAAGGTATCTCCACGAGCATCACTAATATAACCTTCAGAACGATATAACACAGAATACTTGCTGTCCGGTTCACTCACTTGTTTGAAGTAATCCGCTAGCTTTAAACTCCCCGTCATATGGTCGAAACCCACGTACATGAACGGCTGTCTATCGGCCCATGCACGTACTGGTGTGGTAATATTTTGCAAAATCAACTTGGTGTCCGTTGAGCTCAACACATGTTCAATAAACTTACGGTGTCGCGTCGTCTCTAACGTGAAAATCAAATAATCCGTTTTATTTTCAATCGCTTCTTGCAAAGAGATACTCTGCTGAGAGGGGTTAGCATTATCACGAGTAAAAACCTGATTTATTTGATAATTGATCCTCAATTTATCTAGGCGTTTCTCAAAGGCTTGGATATTACGAACCCAATAATCAGAGATCTGTTGCCCCGGGTACACAACTGAAATCGTGATAGGTTCATCCTGAACTTGCCTCAATGGCACAGGGGGATTTTGCACAGCTTCAACCATTTTATCGGTCAATGCTTTTTGCTCTGGAAATTTAGTGAGGTAATCCTGATATTCCCAATAGCCATTCAGGACGTGGGTACCGTGGGAGAGAGCAGACGCAGAAAACACGGCAACTCCCAATAATATAAGTAAACGTTTCATATTTTTCTCGTTTTATATGAGCTACTTTGGCTCATTTTTTTAACCTAGCATGACACCATCTCTTTGTATGGCTGAAAGATATTATGTAGGACAACGAGGATAAATGATAGCGTCTAATACTAATTGGAATGTCATTCTAAATGTGCAGTGTGTAAATTTGGAATAGAGACTAAGATTAATGAGTCCTAAGATAAAACAACTCAATTGAAAGTAAAAACATTACCATTTAATCAATAACTTAAGTGGTAACCTTGCAACAATTAACGTGACTAACATTCAGCCGAGAATAAGAACTCTAACGATAAGTTACGATACTGGAATATACTGAATTTTGTCTTGTTGCCACTCAATGATTAGTTTGAGTGATACTAATTTTTCTTTACGAGATTTAGGTAATTGTTTGATCGCGTATTCGGTCTTTAACGCCTCACTTTTTGACCCAACACCAATACTCCAAACCAGCTTAAGTGGGCCTTTACCTTTTAAGGCTTTTGCACCTTTGCCCGTTTGATGTTGTTCGAATCGACGTTCTAAGTTATTCGTCACTCCACAATAAAGGGCATTGTGTCGATTGCGGATCAAATACACGACCCAATCCGCATTTTTGTCAGATTCCGACATTTAAAGCAGTGATTCAACCAGAGCCTTAAGCTCTGCCACTTCTTCACGTAAGCTCGCGACTTCTGATTCAAGTTCTTCAAACTTTTCACTGGTTGCAGATGATGAAACAGCGCTTACCGATGCCGTCGCAAACGCTTCAATGTCTACTTCGCCGCTCAGTAAGTGTTGGTAGCGTGATTCTCGTTTACCCGCTTCTCGTGGTAACTTCACGACTAACACACCCGCTTCTCTTGCCGCGAGTTTTTCGAGTATTGATTCAACTTCTTTCACATCGCTAAAGTTTGCAAGACGACCAGTTCGAGTACGAAGCTCACCCGGGGTTTGGGCCCCACGAAGCAGCATGCAGCAGATGATTGCACGCTCTTGCTCTGTAAATTGTAGATCACCAAATTCAGTGTTGCAGAAACGGTGCTGATACTTATTAACTCGGCTGTTGAAGCTGCTTTCATCGCTCACCATACGACGTCCTATCAAACCATCAACCGCATCTAAAACGTCTGACTCAGACAGAGAGAGCACTGGTTCACGGTTACTCTTTTGATTACAAGCCGTTGTTAAGCTATTTAGTGTCAGTGGGTAATGATCTGGAGTAGTCACTTCTTTCTCGATCAAACAACCGATAATTCTCGCTTCAATTGGGGAAAGTACTGTGTTCATCGTTTTTCCTTTTTATTATTTTGATAATTCCATCTCAACATTTAACAATGCAGCCAGTCATGGCTAATGCTCAGACAAAATCGGTACTCGTTTCTTTCTGCCTTGTTCATCAATCATTATGATCTTAGAACGATTTAGCTCTATTTCCACGACTTCCAAATTAGTGCGCTCTTGTACATACGCATCACGAAGCTTATTTTGTTCTGCCGAAGATTCAACGACATCGTCGCCCAAATCTTCTGTTTCCAATTGTTGTTGATTCATTTCACATGTCGTATCAATGCAGTATCTAGATGGGATACTAACTTGAACGGTAAGATAAAAACAATCACACGTTAGAGAGAGTGACGAATAATTAAACAACCTTACTTTTGCTTTGATCTAAATACTGTTACATCATCAATTGATGTGCTTTAATCAGAACCAGACAACGTATTTGACGATTAGGAAAAGGAATCTATGAGCAGCGTATTTGAAATTGTTAACCAAGCACGACGTAAGAACAAACTTAAGCGTGAACTTTTAGACAACGAAAAGAAAGTTCGTGACAACCGCAAGCGTGTCGACCTTCTTGATAACCTACTTGATTACATCAAGCCAGAGATGACTCACGACGAGATCCTAGGCATTATCAAAAACATGAAAGCTGACTACGAAGACCGCGTTGATGATCACATCATCAAGAGTGCAGAGATCTCTAAAGCTCGTCGCGACATCAGCCGTCGTATTCGTGAACTAACAGAAGAAGACAAGCAAACTCAAGGTAAGAAGTAATCTAACCTAGCGAATTTACTTGCAACAATGTTAGGGCGTGTTGACCTTTCGAGGTTAAATTTTGTTCGAGATAAAAGCGTTTTAATCGCGGCGAGGGGGAAGTAGCCTAGTCATTCTAAGCAAATCTCCCTCAACAAAGAGTAAAGCGCTTTTAGCCGAACCCTTCGGGCAGCGTTTGCTGGTCATTTCTACTGCGTTATCGGCTTCTCATGTAGGCTAGCTACACATCGACGCCTCTGTCTTGTATAAATACCCAGCAATTCGCTGCAAAAACCAGCTCGAAAGGTCAACACGCCCTCATAACCCACTCTTTGTAGTGGGTTTTTTTGTGCCTAAATTCCGGCGTCTATACTTAATCGAACGTAATATCCTTAGTGTACGTAAGTAACTAGGTGAACGTTAATAACTAGGCGAACCTAAGCGATGGAGAGACTTTATGTACGGAAGTATTCTGATTACCTTGGCACTATCAACAACGCAACCTTACCCTGAAAAATTTGAGAAACTTTATACCGAAGAAACCGAAATCACTTATGACGACCTCGTAGTCGATGTTCATGGCTACAAAGTTCCCACGAGATCAGCATTTCGAGGTTGGATGCTCCTTAACCACGCCCAAGATCAAGTCAAGGCGATCGGACAGCAACTCAAAGATAACGGCATCACCCAAAGCATGCCTCTGCACTTAGTCTTGTTGCAAGGCACCGACTGGGCAATGAGCAACACCACTCTGTTTACCCTACCCAATAAAAAGCATGTACCAAAAATGATTAATACCCTTAAGTACATTCAACAATATATTGAGCCTGAGATTGGCGTTGTAATTCCTGTGTCTGGAGAAAGAACCGATATCTACAATAAGCAAGCGGGTGGCGCACTGCGAAGTAAACACTTAGAGTTCTGCGCTTTAGACTTAGTGCCTGCTAATGATATTACTCGCGAAAATCTACACGTGAAGCTTAAAAAGATTCATGCGGAATTTGGGCAAAAGAATAACGTTGGACTGGGTTTGTATTCTGGTGTTCGATTCCACATCGATACTTGTGGATTCAGACAGTGGTAAGAACACGGATGGGTCATTAAGACACACAAAGAAACAGAGTCATTACGACTTAAAAATAGAAACAATAAAATTAAACCATTGATTTAATGATAAAAATATAACTGGAACGCTAATTGCTATTGATAACAAGTATCATAATTATTAATAGCAATTAGGAATTCAATATGAAGACGATGACTCAACGCTTTCAAACTCTACTTTCTGTTTCAAATTTCAGTTTAGCTATCACCGCCTTGCTAATGCTACTCAGTATTATTGTTGCTTATCCGATGGCCGATTACTTCTCACTACCCATTCAAATTTTCGCACACATCAGCACCATATTAGTGGCCGGGTTACTAAAAATCAGCTACGTAGGCCGCTGTGTTGCACAATACAGCCTTGGGCAAGAAGTACGCTAAATCACACAGCGCTAGCCTTGATACTGGAACCATTAGACAATATCAAGGCTACTGAAAAGATCATACAGTTGGTGGGATTTATAAGGTTTCGGCAAGTAGGCGTTCATACCTGCTTCAAAGCAATTTTTGATGTCCTCTTCTAAGACACTAGCGGTTAAAGCAATAATGGGTAGTGGTGGGGTTTGTTGATCTGTCTCCCACTCTCGAATCACACGAGTCGCCGTTATACCATCCATAACTGGCATCATGCAGTCCATTAGAATGGCATCAAACTGAGCGCCCTGGGTGATGACATCGACCGCCTCTTGGCCATTGCTGGCAATCAAATATTCATAGCCCGCTTGCTCAAGGAAGAAGCTCGCTATCTTCTGATTCATCAGGTTGTCTTCAACAATCAGAATACGTCGATTCAGAGAACGAACTTCTTCATCTTTTACTTCCACAGTCGGTGTTTGTACTTCACCAGCATCAAGCGATCGTAGGCTGTTTAAGAAGCGTCTACCCAAAAATGGTAATGTATGAGTCGAGTGAACCGTTTCTGTGATTAGATTGGTTTTAAATAGGTGATGCTGGCACACAATAACGCGAGTCAGCGGATACAACGCCTTTAACGCCTCAAGATCTTTCCTCATAGAGTGATGCAGCGTGTGACAATAAAGCACCAAGTCACTTTCTTTCAGGCTCTCACCAAGATCCGAAATGGATGACACAACATTAGGTCGAACATTTAAGCGCTCGCACTCTTTGACCAATTGATCGAGGTAATTGAAAGAATTAGAAATAATTGTCGCACGGCTTAGGTTATCGAACGTTTGAGCGTGAGCCTCGACCGTGTCTACGTACAAACAAAAGGTGAATGTAGAGCCTCCTCCTTTCACTGAGCGTGCGGTAATATAGCCGCCCATCAAGTCAACAAGCTGCCGACAAATCGCAAGCCCTAGCCCTGTACCGCCGAATTGGCGAGTAATACTGCCATCTTCTTGAGTGAAAGGTTCAAAAATGGACTCTAGCTTCTCTGGCTCAATCCCAATCCCGGTATCAGACACACTGCATTCAAGCTTACCTCGCCCCAAAGACATCGGTGTATAAGCAATATCCGTTGTAATCGTGCCTTTTGAGGTAAATTTAATAGCATTAGACAGCAAATTGGTTAGCACTTGTCGAACACGATACTCATCGAAAAACAGCTGTGTTGGGGTTTGAGCATCAATGTTGATATCGAGTTCAATGTCTTTACTGATCGCTTTCGACAAAATTACGCTCACAGAGTCGTAAACCGCTTCTCGCAAATCGGCATTATGCGGCGACAACATTAAGTTACCCGACTCTATCTTAGAAAGATCGAGAATGTCATTGAGTAACACCAACAACGAATGTGAAGACGACTCGATATCCTCAAGTACCTCTTGTTGGTTAGCACTCAGTTGACTCTGAGATAAAATTTCCGCCATACCTATAATTCCATTAAGCGGCGTACGTATTTCATGAGACATGTTTGCTAAAAATACACTCTTGGCCTTGTTAGCCGAAATTGCATCTTCTTTTGCTATTATCAGCTCTTTGTTGTGATGATAGTTACGTTCCATCACTCGATTGAGGGTTTCAGTAAACTCGGCAAGTTCATCGTTACCTTGAATATGAATCACCTTAGGCTTGCCGTAACTATCCGCGTATTCAGACACCCCTTTCACGATAATCGATAAGTTTCTATTTAAGCGCAAAGATGTCGCGACACCAAGCCATAACAAAGCACCTGAAACAACAAGGATAAGCAATGTCATAACCGCCGTTTGCCTTTTCTGTAGCGCTATATTTTTTGTCAAATCAAACTTTAATTGATCGGTATAAGCACCAACCGCCTTTGAGATCGCCAGCTTCTTTCGCTCTAAACTTTCCACATGTTCATATATTTCAGGTGTCGAGAAGTCACCTTTGAGAAGCCGCGCCGTAAATCGGTCTTGAAATTCATCTTGGGAGAACATGTTTAACAGTTTGCTAATTTCCAGCGAGTGGCTGTCTGATCGTAAAAACGTATCTAACAGCTGTTGTTGCCTTTCTAAAGCACCAACATAGCTCAATAAATATTGATCAATCAGCTCTGGAGAACGATACAAGCGGTAACTCAGCCACGCTTCTCGCTGAGTCCAGAACACGTAGTGAGTAAGATTGATAAACATCGTATCTGTTTGGCTGATCTTTTCGTCCACTATATTGGCACGATATTCAGACAGCTCCATTAACACGCCTTTTAACAGGTCAAAGGCTCGTTCTGTTTGCTGTGCGTTGCTGACAGTAATCTGTGATGCGTCGCTGTCAATACTAGTGGTTACCCGCGCGAGCTTCTTTAACACACTCTTTAACTCAATCAACTGCGGCTCGACAGTCCAACTGTTGTCGAACTGTTGAAGTTGTATTTCGTAATGAGCAAGCCTATCCACTTCCACTTGCAGCTCTAAAAACAACGGACCTTTCTCTGGCGAGTCTTTAGACAGCACTAACCATTGATAAGCACCACTTGAAACAGCATTAAAAGATTGAAGTGCTTCCACCTTAATTCGCGTTACTTCAAGGTGATTCATCTTCTTATCGTTCTTGAGCACTTCATTGACTGTAAACCCAAACATGATGAATACAGAAACTGTTGAAAGAAAAATAAGACGCCATCTAATTGACATATTTATCATTTTTATAACGACTCCTTTCCCGATAGTATTTTTACCTAGCTCAATATAAGAATAGGACATTAACAGGAGTTATTGATCAAATTGAATATGAACAAATGACATTATGAGCTAATCATAGGGAATTGGCGTCAGTCGTTATCCACATACAGGATTTAAAGAGGAAGGTCTATTTTAAACAAGTGAAAGGATAAGGTTATGCCTCTAGATGACCGCAAGTCACTGCTCTAGAAACCAATAAACACCAAAGTTAAGTCAAATTTGTGAGATCTAATCGTTTGCGTCACTAACTTTCTGTACTCAAACTCAGCTTATTCAAAAGTCGAACAAGAAAACTCGCTGAATACCTTATCTGTCGTTTACTTTTTAAGTGTAACTAGTGCTAATGATCACATCTTTAATGATCGCAATTCCCTTTATTACACATTATGTTTTGATCTGAGTATTTTTTGGCGAAAATTAAGTACTACAGACTGTTAAAGTCAATAGCCTTTCTTGACACTAAAATCTTGATTTATGACCAATTAAAAGCCAATTTTCAGACAATTAATCTGCATTTATTTTTCCTAGCAGAATAACTCGTCGTACCTTACAATCCTGCCACATAAAAATTACAAATTACACACAAGGCATATCAAGCAAATTTAAGTGGCGTTAAAGACCACCAAAGCTTAGATAGCTCAACTCCCCCATGCACTCATGGCTACCCTACATTCGCTATGATTGCAGACATTAACGTGAAAGGTCCCGAGTAAAGATGAGTCCCGAAAAGCACCTCCTAGACTGGCAAACTAGTCAAACTATTGCTGAATCAATCGCTCCTACTTTAGGTCAGTTGTATCGCCAAAAAGGCGTTGAAGTTATCCTCTTCGGTAAAACACTGGTTAACGCAACAACTATCGACATCATCAAAGCTCACCGCATCGCAAAACGTTACACAGGTTCTCCGCTTACCGCAGAACAGACTCAACCCATCATTCAACACCTTCTCTCTATGGACTTATCTCCATGTCGTATCGATGTTGGTCGCCTTGCTCATACATTCTGGCAAGATCGCGAAGACACACACGGGTTGGATGATTTCCTACAAACTGCACTTTTAGAATCGCTTGAAGGCGAGGCGATGACAGAACCTCGCGATGTTGTATTGTACGGTTTTGGTCGTATTGGCCGCTTGCTTACTCGTCTATTGATCGAGAAAAGTGGCCCAGGTTACCCACTGCGTTTACGTGCAATTGTTGTTCGTGGCGGCAAAGATGGTGACTTAGAAAAACGTGCAAGCTTGCTACGTCGTGACTCTGTTCATGGCCAATTCAACGGCAGCATTGTTGTAGACCAAGAACGTAAAGCGATCATCGTTAACGGTAACTTCATCCAAGTTATCTACGCAAACAAGCCAGCAGAAGTGGATTACACATCTTACGGTATCGAGAATGCACTTGTGGTTGATAACACAGGTGTGTGGCGTGACGCTGAAGGCCTAAGCCAACACGTTGCGTGTAATGGCGCAAAGAAGGTTCTACTGACTGCGCCAGGCAAAGGTGAAATCAAGAACGTTGTATTTGGTGTAAACCAAAATGACATTCAACCAGAAGACACAATCATCTCTGCTGCAAGCTGTACAACCAACGCGATTACGCCAGTATTAAAAGCGGTTCACGACAAGTTTGGTGTCCTATCAGGTCACATCGAAACGGTTCACTCATTTACCAATGACCAAAACCTAATCGATAACTTCCACTCAGGTGATCGTCGTGGTCGTGCTGCTTCATTGAATATGGTACTGACATCGACTGGTGCTGCTAAAGCGGTATCAAAAGCGATGCCAGAAATGGAAGGTAAGCTAACAGGTAATGCGATTCGCGTACCTACGCCAAACGTTTCAATGGCAGTAGCAAACCTAAACCTTGAGAAAGGCACAAACAAAGAAGAGTTGAACGAATACCTGCGTGAAATGGCGCTATCTTCAACTTTATCTGCACAGATTGATTACACCGACTCAACCGAGATTGTATCTACCGATTTGGTTGGTTCTCGCCACCCAGGTGTGGTTGACGGTGTTGCAACTATCGCGCAAGACAACCGCGCTGTTCTTTACATTTGGTACGACAACGAGTTTGGCTACAGCTGCCAAGTTGTTCACTGTATGGAACAGATGATGGGTGTTCGTTACAAGACATACCCTGAAGTTTAAACGACTTCGATCTTGTAACTAACTCAGCGCAAACGGCTCCACAACATAATAATTATATCTGCGAAGTCTATTATGGGCTTCGCAACCCTTCTTGTTTTACTCCCCCGTATAAACAGGAAGGTTGCCACTTAGATCTGCTCTCTCTATCTGATCTAAGTGGCCTTTTTACATCTGGTACTTTAATTTTGGTCTCTATTATGCCAACTTTGTTTTTACCGTTCTAACAAAACTCGACTTCACATCTGCTACAGCTCAACCTCAACATCTGACTGAATCGTACTCGAACACGCAAGGACATAACCTTGCTCAATCTGTTCTGGCGTCAATGTTTCTTGGCTGCTTGATTCCACTGAACCTTTGGTTACTTTGCACTTGCAAGAACCACAAATCCCACTGCGACAAGCAATAATAATCGGAACTCCAGCTTTCTCTAATGAATCAGCCAGTGGTGTACCCGCTTCCGCTTCTACTTCTGCGCCAAATGCAGGAACAAACACCTTAACGGCACCATTTGAATCTGCAGACGCTTCCGCTTGTGACTCTTCTGAAGCTGTATTGCTATTGGCTAGTGAATCCGTGTTTGGGTTCGCTGGCGTGAAACTTTCTTGATAGAAATTTTCCATGTTGAATTCTAGTTCTTTCAGGTAGCTTTCTATGTTTTGCATAAAGCCAACTGGGCCGCACAGATAAACAGTTCGGTCTAAAATATCTGGGCTTAGTTTTACTAACCAATTCTTATCTAATCGACCTTGAGGAGCTAATGTTCCTTCACTGTCTTTTAGCAGCAATTTAAGATTGAAGTTGCTGTGCGCCTCATCTAATTGATGCAGTTCTTGAAAGTAAATGGTCTCACGCTTATTGCGTGCCATGTGGACGAAGTCGATCTCAATATCACTGCCTTGAGCCAACCAATACTTTGCCATCGCCATCACAGGAGTGATACCGCAACCCGCACTCACTAGCGTCACTTTTTTGGTCGTCGTTGGCATGCAATCAATACAGTTAAACGCACCAGCAGGCTTCAATACAGAAACCTCATCACCTTCATCAAGTTCATCAACAATAAAGTTCGAAACCAAACCACCTTCCACACGCTTTACCGTCAGTTTCAGGCGGTTATCTTCAGGACAAGACGCTACAGAATAAGCACGGTAATCGGTTTTCGCCGGCATATACAAACCCAGAGTAATAAATTGCCCTGGCTTAAAGTTGAAATGTAAGTCTTGTGGAACGCTGCCAAGCTCAAAGCTGACCGTATCTGGCGTCTCGTGCCATTTCTTTAAACACACTAAATTGATTGAATCGCTATCCGACCATGCATACATAGTTCGTGTACCTTGCTAATGACTAAAGATTTAAATCGAAAAAGCCCCGCCGTTGTCTGTTTTAGAAAAACGTCACAACAACGGGGCTTAGAGTTGGCTTAAATTAAGCCGCTAAGATTGTTTTAAGATCTTGCTCTGGCGTTGAGATAGAACGCATATCGAACTCGTCTTGCATAATCTTTAATAGGTTTTCTGTTAGGAAAGCTGGCGCTGTTGGGCCCGTGTAAATACCTTTCACACCAAGAGCGAACAGGGTAAGCAGGATAACGATCGCTTTTTGCTCGAACCAAGATAGAACCAGCGTTAACGGAAGTTCGTTGATACCACAATCAAACTCTTGAGACAGTGCGATAGCAAGCTGAATCGCTGAGTAAGCATCGTTACATTGGCCAACATCTAACAGACGTGGGATACCGTTAATGTCGCCGAATTGGTTTTTGTTGAAACGGAATTTACCACATGCCAATGTCAGGATTACTGAATCTTCTGGCGCTTGAGCTGTGAAGTCTGTGTAGTAGCTACGTTCAGATTTGTCACCGTCACAACCACCCACTAGGAAGAAGTGTTTGATGTTGCCTTCTTTCACTTGCTCAACAACCGCAGGTGCCGCTTCCATCAGTGCGTTACGACCAAAGCCGACAGTGATCATCTGCTCGATCTCGTCGTGTTTGAAACCTTCTTGCGCCAGTGCACAGTCAATTACTGCGCTGAAATCATCGCCTTCAAGGTGATCAACACCCGGCCAGCCCACGATGCTGCGTGTAAATAGACGGTCTGCGTAAGAACCTACATCAGGGTTAAGCAGGCAGTTAGACGTCATTACAATTGCGCCAGGGAAGTTAGCGAATTCTTTTTGCTGGTTCTGCCAAGCGCTACCGTAGTTACCCGCAAGGTGTGGGTACTTGTTTAGCTCTGGGTAACCGTGTGCTGGTAGCATCTCACCGTTAGTGTAAACGTTGATGCCCTTGCCTTCGGTTTGTTGAAGGATCTTTTCTAGATCATGCAAGTCGTGACCAGAAACAAGAATACAGTGTCCTTTCTTAGTTTTCACGTTCACGGTTGTTGGTTGAGGGTGACCAAATGTATCTGTCTCACCTTTATCCAGCATTTCCATGACTTTGTAGTTCATCAAGCCAATCTGCATAGACGTATCTAGCAGTTGTTTTAGGTCAGATGGATCTGTACCTAAGAACGCCATGATTTCGTGGTACTCAGCAAAAATAGCATTGTCAGTTTGACCAAGAACACGAGCGTGCTCCATGTAGGCTGCCGCACCTTTTAAGCCGTATAGGCAAAGAAGACGAAGGCCAATCACATCTTCGTGTTGAGAGTCGTGACCACGGTTTACAGCAGCTTGAGGCGCAAGTGCCAATAGCTCTGAAGAATCTGTTGGAAGATCGAACTGTGCTGCTGCAGAAAGTTCTGGAATTTCAAAACCAATCAATGTTGCTGCTGCACGAACTTTTTGCTCTAAACGCTGCTTGAATTCATGAGACTGTTGTGCGAATTCGATAATACGAGCAGGGTCGAAGTTAACGTTAGTCAGTGTTGCGAAGAACGCTTTTGGCGCCCACTCATCAACTTCTGTATCAATAACATCGCAAGCGCGACCTAGGCTTGCCCAAAAAGAAACGCCTTGAAGAGAATGCACCAACACGTCTTGAAGGTCGGATACTTCCGAGGTTTTTCCACACATGCCTTGTGCGAAAGAACAGCCTTTTACGGTTGGGGTTTGAATTGTTTGTTCACATTGAATACAAAACATATAAGGGGCTCCAGTAATTTTTTATTAGCTGTAAGTACTTTGCTTACAGTGACTTATTCCACCCCCCTATAGAGCATCAAGCGTGCCAACTTTTAAGTCGTTGATTTTATGGAACTTACTGTTATCCCGTGATTTTAGTGCGTGATTATGACTACATATAAACTCTAAATCCACACACGACTGTGTCATAGTGACTCTCTGGTATTTATTAACGGTGTTCATGTTTCGTTCAGAATAGAAGCGATATAGTAACAACATAGAGAAAAGAGGAATGAATATGAAAAATATATTAGTTACGATTGTTGCGTTGTTTACTGGCCTATTGGCGTTATTCACGAGCTTGATTCTTGCTATCCCTTTAGCTATTGCAGCTTTAATCACTGGCAAGCGCATTCAGAATCAAATGAAAAAACAGGGTTTCGCAGCTCACATGAACACACGTCAATCATCTACCAGTGATGCCGGTGTTATTGAAGGTGAATACGAAGACCTTTCAAGCAGAAAGTAATCTAAACTTCAGTTTCAGACATAGTAAAAGAACAACAGAGACAACATCAAAAAATGCATAGAAATACTATTCTAACGCTGCTCGCCTTAACGACTTTAAGTCTCGTTGGTTGTTCCAACGAGACATCGATACCTGCTTACGAAACATCTCCAAACTTGCCTGAATATCAGCAAGACAGCTTTGATGCCTACGTCAATGAAACTCAAGATTGGTTATTGAAAAACCGTGTATTCATGACCAAAGACAAGCAGCTAGAGATTCGACTCAATTCACCCACCGAATACAAACCTGCGGCACCTAACGGTAAGGCAGTTTTATTGGTACATGGTTTAGGTGATTCTCCGTACTCATTTAAAGACATCGCAACGCACTTAGCAGAACAAGGCTACCTAGTGAGAACGGTATTGCTACCGGGCCACGGCAGTCGTGTCGGTGACTTAATGCAACCAAGCTTAGAAGATTGGCAAGGTGTTGTAGCTCATCATACGAAGCTATTGGAGCAAGAGTATGATTCTGTGTGGCTTGGCGGTTATTCAACAGGTGCGAACCTTGTGACTTCACAGGCGATGAACGATCCTAAGATCTCTGGGTTACTGTTGTTCTCTCCTGCGTTTCAACCGAGCTCTTCTGCAGTTCAATATGCGGAGCTAGCAAGCTATTTTGTCACTTGGGCGGATCAAGATCCTGAAGACAATGTACTTCGCTATAACTCACTGCCAATGAATGGTGCTTCGGTTTACTACCAAACCTCAGAAGTGGTTCGTGAGGGCCTTCAAGACAAACACTTTGATAAGCCCGTGTTTATTATGATGAGTGAAGGCGACAGTGTCATTGATACCCACTTCGTTCAGCAGGCATTTACGGAATCCATGCCAAACCCAAATAACGTGTTGATTTGGCAAGGGGAAACCACACTTGACGATCCTCGCGCTGTTCAATACAGCATGAAGATCCCAGAGCAACGTATTTCGAACGGCTCTCATATGGGTTTACTGTTCTCGCCAAGCAATCCTTACTACGGGATCAATGGTAGCGAGAAGATCTGCTCCAATGGTCAAGAGGAAGGTTTTGAAGCACAGTGCAACGCGACAAGTGAAGTGTGGTACTCAGCGTGGGGATATCGTGAAGAAGGTAAAAACCATGCGCGTTTGACCTACAACCCGTACTTTTCAGATTCCATGGAAAAGCTCGATGCGGTGCTGAATTCAGAAGGCTAACAAGCTCAAGTCTTTCGAAACCAATCCATAGAAGTCAAAAAGGCTCACTAGATAACGTCTAGTGAGCCTTTTTAATGGATATCGTTTCTTACCAATATATGGACTACCGCTATATCGTCCACACCACGCGCACAGCGAGCAGAATCAACACCACGCCTGATAATCGATCGATCAACTGCGCTTTTGCTCGAATGCGCTCTACGATCAACGGGCTAGAGAGCACCAAAGTGATAAAGGTATACCAAAGGCCATCAACAATCAGCGGCGTTGAGACAATAATCACTTGATTGCTCAGTTCATTACCTAACGCCACAAATTGGCTAAATAGAGCGATAAAGAACAGAGCGATCTTAGGGCTCAAGATAGAGATCAAGAAAGCTTCGCGAGCAGACTGCATGTAGCTCATCTGTTCACCCGCTTCCAATTTCGCGGCAACTCCACCTTTCGAACGCAACGCGTTTACACCGAGATAGAGCAGATACGCGGCACCCGCTAAACTGATCCCTTTGAACAACATTGGTGATTGCTCAAGCACAACGGCTAAACCGACAATGGTTGCGAACGCGTAGATACCTATACCCGCAGCGTGTGACCAAGCTGCGATAAGTCCGTTCATACGGCCACCAGCCAAACTGTGCTTAGCGATCATCGCCAAGCTTGGGCCCGGAGACATTGCACCCAATAAGCAAATCGCTAATAAAGAAAACCAAATTGTTACTGTCATCATTCCATTCCTAGTAAAACAAAGCGTTCCAGCTGAACACTCTACAATTAATACTCAATACTTAGCGCTTACAATAAGCCGCAGTAGGTATTATTTGAAATCAAAGATTATCATCACTGGTATGATTTGAAATCATACTTATATTGTAACTCGACTTTTGGATGGCTTTAAACGCTTTCTCTCGAGCCCATTTATGGGCAGAGTCGTTGTCATACTTAGGATGCCACATCAGCCAATAGGTATGCATTTCTGTCTCAAACGGCAGCGAAAAGTAAGCGACATCGAGATGTCGACCCAAGTTGTAAGCAATATGCTCCGGCACAATCATCAAGTAGTCGTCTTGCATTAACACGTTTCCCGCCGATGAAAAGAACGGTACCTGCAATGCGATTCTGCGTTTATGTCCCTGTTTCTTTAACGCAATATCCGAATAGCTGTCTTTGTCTCCCCCACCCGTGACTTTGATATGTGAGTAATTCACGATGTCTTCCGAGCTTATGGCTGATTGCTTAGCCAGCGGATGAGAGGCTCTCATCAAACACACGGACTTATCCTCTCCGAGCTTGATACTTGAGACATGATCTGGCTTTTTGGGGAACATACTCGACGCCAAGTGAATACCTGATTCATTAAGCGTTTCAAGGAAGTTAGGCTGCCACAAACGATAAGCCAAGTTGATATGGGGCGCGTCCTTCGACACCTCGGACACAATAATGGGCAAGATATACTGAGCAACATAATCACTCGAAGCCAACACCAATTCACCTTGCCAGTCTTGTGGATCAAATGGCTTATCATCTAAGAGGTGGTCAAACTCGCCCAGCAAGTCATCGAGCTTGCCTTTAAGCAACAAAGCACGGTTGGTTGGCACCAGTTTGTTCCCATCACGAACCAGAAGAGGATCACCACATAGATCTCTAAGCTGAGCCAGTTGACGGCTAACCGCCGACTGCGTGATGTGCAGACGCTGAG
The DNA here is from genome assembly GCF_000153005.1 of Vibrio sp. MED222. Taxonomy (NCBI): domain Bacteria; kingdom Pseudomonadati; phylum Pseudomonadota; class Gammaproteobacteria; order Vibrionales; family Vibrionaceae; genus Vibrio; species Vibrio sp. MED222. The sequence continues at coordinate 857,668 of NZ_CH902606.1, forward strand.
CGGCTCGGCTTACATGGCACTCTTCAAGAAGCACATGCAGCGACCGCAGTAAATTTAAATTGATATTACCTAACATCAGCAACCTTAGAGTGAATAAGAATAGAGCGAGTAAGAATAAGTTGAGTAAGTACGGAAAAATGACGACACAGTGAAGGTAAGCAGCACTCACTCAAGACATATTAAAAGACGAAGTTTGCTTGTTGAAGAATTCCGTTAAGACAGTATGAGTCATAAGATGTCGAAGTTCAGGATAGCCTTGCAGCTGGTCACGAATTTGGTTCAAACGCTCCATGCTTTCAACTTCAACATAAAGCATCATGTCGGTCTCACCGCTAATAGAGTGACACCACTGCACACCATTAATGGCGTAGATATTTTTAGCGTAAGACTCACAATTATGGTTACTGCTCGACATGTCAAACTTCAAAGAGATATAAGCGCCAACGTTCTTCGGTAAATCAGGCTCGGTCACCTGTGCACAATATCCTGTGATGATCTTATCGTTTTCCAGCTTCTTGATTCTGGCGTTCACTGCAGAGCGAGACAGGCTGACATCTCTTGCGATATCGCTCACTGAGCATCGAGCGTTAATTTTTAGAATATCTAAAATTTGGCGATCAAATTTATCCATGCTTCTGATTCTTTCCATTTATTGTTCTATTTATAACGCCTAATTTGACACAACTTTCTAACTTATAACAGCCATTATGACAGCCGACACTTTCACGCTTAATCAAATTAATACCGTTAAATTGACGGTGTCTTAAGACGTTTCGCTAGCTGTATTATTGATGTCGACAATGTATGCTTTCAATCTCAGCCTCACAAGACTGCACCATAAAACCGATATCAAAGCCAATAGCAAGGACAGCGAATGACGCAACTCAAACAAGAAATCACGCTTATTTCAGGAATTGGACAACTCTCTACGACCTTGCTTGGCACAGGATTGTTTATGATCCCAGCTATCGCGGCAGGCATTGCAGGGCAGTTATCGCTACTAGCATGGTTAATCCTGTTTATCGCTATTTGCCCGATTGCACTAACCTTCGCAGCATTAGGGAAACGCTACCCCAATGCAGGAGGCACGGCCTATTTTGTACGCCAAGCATTCAGCGAGCGATTAGAAACCAGTGTGGCTTGGTTGTTTGTGAGTGTTATTCCTGTCGGTATTCCAGCGGCGATTGCATTGGCAGGTGGCTTTGCTCAACAGCTGTTACCAGCACCACTCGACACACCATTAGGTGCTCAATCCTTTACCGTCGCTTTGCTTATTGCCGTCAATTTGATGGGCAGTAAATCTTCAGGCCGCTTGCAAACCGTAATTGCCTTATCGATTTTTGCTTTAGTCAGCGCCTTTGTTTGGAAAGCCGACATCACTGCTGCTGACATCGCAGTTCCGACTATGACATCCGATTCAATGTGGTCTATTGGTGCTGCACTGGCGGTTATGTTTTGGTGCTTTGTAGGAATCGAAGCCTTTGCTCACATGGGAGAGGAATTTAAGAATCCACAGCGTGACTTCCCCATCGCCATCATTGCCGGGTGTTTCGTCGCAGGCTTAGTGTACTGGGCTTGTTCAGTGGTTATTATCAAGCTAGGCGCTTATGGTTCACCAGAATTTGATGCTGCCTCTATCCCATGGGTGACAGAGCAATTGTTTGGCAATGGCTTTAAAGCCGTTATCAGTGTACTTGGCTTCTTTGCTTGTTTTGCTAGCCTAAACCTTTACACCCAAAGCTTGTCTCGCATGATTTGGGCTCAAGCTCGCCAACACACTCCGACCAGTAAAATGGCGCAGCTCAACAGCCGTGGCGTACCACTTTATCCAACCTTAGCAATTGGCTTTATTGCGCTTATCTCGTGTGTAATCGGCGAGCTGTCTAATTTGGATCTCGAATTCTTTCTTAAACTCGCCAACGGTATTTTCGTACTGGTTTATCTGCTTGCGATGTTAGCGGCTTGCCGATTATTGACTGGCGCATCTAGATACATTGCCATGCTCTCACTGGTGATCTGTACCTTGGTGTTTATCTGCCTAAGCTGGTCGATGCTCTATGCTGTGACTGTTTTTGTGACATTGTCACTCCCTTGGCGGAAGTGGCTAGGCAAAGGTAAACCCACTGTCTCTATCGACAAGTTGTAACTCGATTAGTGATGAATCAGAAAATTGTAAACAAGCCCTACCAATATTACTGATAAAAAAGCCGAGCGATCTGTTTGATCTTCGGCTTTATGTCAGCCAGTCGGATATTACCAAACCCCAGCACTGCACCACTCCAATCACGAGCATCACTTGATCCATATTCATAAAAGTCAAAAGGACGAATGATGATATTTTCAAACTCTGCTCTACGGCTCCACTCATGTTCAGATATCCCTTGATACCACTTCACTGTCACATGTAGCCCAGCAGCCTGACTGATCACTTCAAGATCGCCATGAAACTCACTTTTAATCGCTTCTATCATCGCTTCATGCTTGAGTTTGTATGAACGACGCATCTTTCTAATATGGCGCAATAAATCGCCTTCACGTACAAAGTCCGCCAGCGCTTCTTGTGTATGTGAGGCCGTGTCTCCAGTGAGCGCATCTTTAATCTCAAGACACTTCGCCACCAGACTTTCTGGCACCACTAAATAACCTAGTCGCAAGCCATTGAACATCACCTTACTCAGGGATCCGACATAGATGATGCGATCATCGAACCCTAACTTTCCCGCTAACCCTTGCATGCTGGTATAAGGGCGATGAGCAAACTGAAACTCACTGTCGTAATCATCCTCAATGATCCATGACTGATGTTGATTGGCCCAATCGATCAGTTTAAGTCGTTGCTCGGTATTCAAGGTCGTGCCCATTGGGTATTGGTTACTCGGCGTGACATACAGAGCCTTGGCGTTACTGGACAGCACTTTTTCAATATCTAACCCAACCTTTTCACGCACACTCACACCGTCTAGCTCTAGCCTCAACAGATCGATGATTTTATGCACTTGTCGATAGCCGGGCTCTTCCACAAGGATTTTGTCCCCCATAGCTAACGTCGCCATCAAACCAATTGAGATGGCTTGCTGCGCACCTGCGGTGATGATGATTCTATCGGTACTGCAGTGAACCGAGCGACTACTCGCAAGATACCCGCTCAATGCTTCCCTCAAGGCCAAGCTTCCCTGAACCTCTTGATTTCCCGCTATGTTCTGACGTGTAGAGTGACGTTGCAGCAGCCTCTGCCATTTCGCAAAAGGGAACGCATCTAAGTCAGGAACTCCGGGGGCAAAGCTGCGGTTAATGTCGTTAGGTGTCGCTATGTTTGCAGCCGGTTTACTGACTGTTTGTTTAACCTTCGGATCCTGAACACTGTTTGGCTGAGACAAACTTAGAAAGTGCTCTGGTTGTTCAACCGAGACATAAAACCCTGAGCCTTGCTTACTCTCGATATAGCCTTCGGTGACCAGTTGTTCGTACGCATAAATCACCGTATTTCGACTTACCGACAGTTCTACGGCCAACTTACGCGTTGAGGGTAACTTACTGCCCTTACTCCATAAATCTTGAACAATCTTTTCTCTGATCGCATGAAACAAGGCGGTTTGACGCGTGTCATGTTGCTCGTCTAACTGTAGGTCACCGACATCAATAGGCTGCATAACTGGATCCAAATAGTGTTTAAAAGTGGCTCTATTTAATAAACCAGTTAATCGCTACATTAATCAAAAGGCAATGATTAAGGAGCGATTATGTTATCTAGCACGAAAAGAACCACGATTAAAAAAGGGGCTCACAAAGCCGTATTTGAACAAGAGAAACTTCATCAAATCATAGATGAGAGCTTAATCGCACACATTGCATTGCAAGGCGAACATGGACCAATGGTTATTCCAATGCTCGCGTGGCGAGTGGATGATATGGTCTACATCCATGGTGCTAAAAACAGCCGCTTGTTGAAAGGCTTAAAAAAAGGAGAGCCAACCTGTTTAACGTTCACTTTGTTCGATGGTTGGGTGTTAGCTCGTTCGGCATTTCACCACAGTGCGCATTATCGTTCTGCAGTGGTGTTGGGGTCATTTTCAATCATCGATGACAACCAAGAAAAAGATCGCTTATTGAACATCTTCATTGAGCAAATCGCGCCGGGAAGAACCGACGAAGTCAGGCTCAGTAATGAGAAAGAGCTCACCGCCACCGAGCTATTGGCGATCCCTTTAACAGAAGCCTCCGTGAAGATAGGTAAACATGGAGTGAATGATGATAAAGCTGATATGGATATCCCGGTATGGGCTGGCGTATTACCTTATCGAACGGTCGTTGGGCCATTAGAAACCGTTCCAGAGCAAGAAGGCATCATTGAAACACCAGATTACCAACAAGCCTATGGTGAGCGCTGGTATCAGAATTGATACGCAAAGATGGTCAACTTAATAAAATTGCATACAATCTGAGCTACAAAAGATTCAACATAGCAAAAGAATGTAATCAGACGATGAGAACGAATAAGGATATTCTACCATTTGAAGGCTTGCTCAATGGCATTGGGCAAGTCTATTTCACACCGTCTGTTATGACGTCGCTTCTGCTATTGTTTGCCATTTCTATTGAGTCACTTGCGCTGGCTTTTCTTACCTTGTTTGGCGCCAGTTGCAGCTATGGATTTGCCTTACTGACCAATAAACCGTCTCATGATATTGAGAATGGCATGTATGCACTAAATGGCGCACTGATTGCTTTGTTCATCGGGAATTTTTTTGAAGTAAATGGGTGGCTGATTTTAGTAGTAGCCCTCGGCTCGCTCATTACCGTACCCATCGCCAAGATCGTGTTTAGCTTTAAGAAGTATCGCGGTTACACAAGTGCCTTTATCCTCACCTCTTGGCTGATTTATACTATCCAATCAACCTTGGGGCTATCGGCGTTTTCGGCACCTGACTCCGCACTGAGGCCACTAATCAGTCTTGAGGTAGACTCGTGGTTCAGCTTACCAACACCGGTGCTACCGTTATTGAAAGGGATCAGCCAAGTCAGCTTTATCGATAATGCACTATCGGGTCTAGTCATCTTGGTTGCCATCGCACTCAACAATATCAAGCATGCGCTATGGGTAGTACTCGCAGTGTTAATCAGCACTGTTTTTAGCCACATGATTGGCGCTTCTGGCGCGCTAATTGAGCAAGGTCTTTACGGGTACAACGCCACTCTTGCCACTCTAGCACTTGTGTTCTATCCGCGAATTCCTTGGCCGTTGATCCTATTAGGCATGCTGTTGAGCTGTCTAATCACACTTGGTTTTCATGAACTGTCACTGCTACCACTCACCGCGCCTTTTGTCCTTAGTACTTGGATAACCGTTTACCTATCCACTCATTTTAAAAAGCTAGATGAAGACTAATGACGATCAGTATTGACTCTCAAAACGCTCAATATACTGCTTAGGCGTCAAACCTCGATGTTTCTTAAACATCCGATTAAAGCTCGCGACGTTGGTATAACCTAACCTCTTTGAGACCTCTTCCACTGGCACTGAATACATCAACAACTCCACGGCCACGTTACTTAATGCATACCCCATAATGGTAGAAAAATTGATGCCCGATTTATGCAAACGGCGTTGAAACTGCTGCTCAGAGAGCCCTAATAAACTGGAAACCTTGTGAAGGGTTGGTAAACCAAAGTGGCGACTGTAGTTGATCATCTCATAGGTGACCTTATGTTCATCACCAGCATCTGGCATGTTTAGATAGTTATCCAAGTCATGAAAGTTCATCGCCAGATTTGCTTTACTGTTCGATAGTGATTGATTGATAGATAACCTCGATTCACTCGGGATCCAAACCTCTGTGCGAGGCTGTCCCCATTGAATCGTACAGCCGAAATATTCATGGTAGAGGTCAACATTCTCTCGACGACCTGCTATTGAAACCGCAACGGGTTTAAAGTCATCACCCAAATATCGACGTAAAATCTTCATAATGAAAACCGCGACTCTTATTGAGTCATGCACTTTACCCGTTTCTGAGTAAGCAGGATTGTCGTAGCACCATTTAATCATTGTCCCTACCTGTGCACCGTATAAGAACGCACCAGACTGTAAACAGTGCAGGCCAATGTTCACTCGGCGGATCGTAGAAGCAAGATCATGTCCAGAAAAAAACCAGTTGGTTAACGGGCCTAATTTTTCAATATCCACTCGGTCAGACAGTTTCAGAATAATATCTGGATCATTAGTTTGCTGTTCAAGAAACCCATACCATTTATCGACTTCATTGACCGGAATAAGATTCATTGAGTTAGTAAATACAGACTTCGGAATACCTAAACGCTCCGTATTAACCACAGGGTTTGTGACAGCGTGTTGATAAATACCCAAAATCCCTAACGCTCTTAAGAAGTTACAATTGTTCATTAGTCGCTAACCCTTAGAAAGGAGATCACAGATCAAATCATATAATTGCCATTATCGAAGTAATTAGTAAATTTACAACCTGTAAATCCAACTTCCATCACACTCGGCGTTCAAATTTTACTTAGGGTTGATCAATGAGTTTACTAAGTGTCCCATTTGTTGGAACAGGCGCAGACACCGCATTACACGTCGTAGCTGGCGTTGTGTTGGTCGCAACAATCGCAGCTGCATGTTACGGCTTTTGGCGTGTTCATGAATTACCAATCAATAAAGCCCACAGTAAAGAGCATCACCAGCTCGGTTTAATCACAGCTTTAACTTGGATTGGCTTCATATGGCACTGGGTATGGGTACTTGCCGTCATTTTAGCGTTTGTTGATATGGAAAAAGCCATCATAAACCTGAGAGACACATGGAAAGCACCTGCGGAACCAACAGGACAACAAGTTAAGAATGATCAAGATGGGGAGAGCCAAACATGTTAGAAGGCTTAGCTCTGTGGGCACTGTTCATCTATCTACTTAGGCTTATTGGTATGCCATGGAACAAGGGCACCAAAGCATTTTCTTATCTAGGTGGTACATCATGGTTATTGTTTGTTTGGGTTGGACTCATTAACTACACGCCGATGGATCTCTCTGGAGGTTCAGTCGTTCAATCACCACACATTCAGCTACGTCCAGATTCAACCAATGTGTCAGGCAAAACAACCAAGGTTCACATTAGACCGAACCAAGACGTGATTGAAGGTCAGCTCATTTACGAAATTGATGACACCAAATATGTTATTGCAAGAGATAAGGCTAACGTGCAACTTGAATCGGCGAACGTTGCTTTGGATACCGCTCACCAAGAAGTGAGCATCGCTAAAGTAAGCTATCAGTCAGCGCTTGAAGATATCAAAGCCTCTGTCGCTCAGATAGAATCAGCAAAAACAGATCTTGTTCTGCAATCTAAAACACTTGACCGTTACCAAAAGCAAAACAAAGTTGTAGAACATACGATTACTGAGACTGACATCGACCAACAAACGGCAAAGGTAGACTTGGCAACGTATAACGTCACCACATTGGAATCTCAACTAAGTAAGAAAGAAGTTGATGCTGAGAACGCGAAGTTAAACATCCACAAAGCAGAAACCAACGTCAGTAAGAAACAAACTGAGGTAGATTCGGCAAAAGCAACATTGGCTCAAGCTCAATGGGATTTGAACAGTACCAAAGTAACTGCGCCGACTGACGGCTTTGTAACTAATTTCATTCTTCGTGAAGGACAGCGAGTATCAATGATGCCTCGTATCCAAATGTACACTGAAGAAAAATACGTGTTAATGCGAGTGAATCACCAAGCTATTCGTAACGTAAAAGTGGGCCAACCTGCTGAGTTTGCAACGGCGGTATACCCAGGCAAGATATTCTCCGCAACCGTAGAAGGCATTGTTGAAGCGACGGGTGAAGCACAAGCTAGCCTATTAGGTATTGATGAACAAGTTCGTGTCACCACAGGTCGAAACCTTCAGAACAAGCACCACTTTGTCCGCTTAAAAATTGACGAGGCGGAAGGTTACGATATTCCAGTCGGCTCTGTAGGGTTAGCTTGGGTAAGCGGTGAGAAGCCGATCAGCTTTATGGCGTTCCTAGACGTAATACGCGGGATCATCATTAGAATGAAGTCCCAGTTATATTTCTTCTACTCGATCTAATACTTGTTTTAGATAAAACGATACAAAGCCCGTGAGATCTGAGATCGCACGGGCTTTTATCTATTTTACCGTTAGTTGCAGACAGAGCAGCAAAAATCAAAAAACTAAGCAGTATTCAGTATTCAGTATTCAGTATTCAGTATTCAGTATTCACTTTTATCGTTTATTCCTTAATGACAAGCAATACAAATCGCAAAATGCAATTGCAAAACGCAACTGCCAACTTCCAAAATGCAAGCAAACCGTTTAAATACGCACCAAATTGCTATAAAATACCCATTTTACGTTGCTTTAAAAGTTGGCACACTAACTGCAATGTACATATTGACCCTTCTTAAGCCGAGGGTCACCTAGCCAACTGACGTTGTTAGTGAACCTTTCTTGTTCACGATATATATAGGCCAATTGCGAGTATTGCGATTGGCCATTTTTTTGCCTGCAATTTAAGAAACATCGCCCATCCAATATACAGACACCCATTCATAGTCATAATCGCTAGCATTCATAGTGAAGTTCAATTCTGGCTCATCACCTACGCCATAGAAAACGTTTTCTAATTATTTTTTAAGAATAAATATGAAAAGTAACCTTATGTTTTAAATGTCTATTTTTAACATAACCGCCTTAATAGATGGCTTATTGATAAAACTAGCATTGACTATGTTATTTATATCACGATAATGCGCACGTTTGCCTGCAATACGGCGACCGTTAATTTTAATTTTGAACAATTGCGGAGGTAAAAAATGGCTGCGGATAATAACTACAGTCTTGGGCCGGTTCCAACATCGGCTAGGAAAGGAGTTGCTTCACTCACCATGGTAATGCTTGGACTCACTTTCTTCTCTGCAAGTATGTGGACAGGTGGTTCACTCGGGACAGGTCTTTCTTTCAACGATTTCTTCCTCGCCGTTCTCATCGGTAACCTAATTCTTGGTATTTACACTTCTTTTCTTGGCTACATCGGCTCATCTACTGGCCTCTCTACTCATCTCCTTGCTCGTTTCTCTTTTGGTACTAAAGGCTCATGGCTTCCTTCTGCTCTACTTGGTGGTACACAAGTCGGCTGGTTTGGTGTAGGCGTTGCCATGTTCGCAATTCCGGTACAGAAAGCCACAGGCATTGATACCAACACCTTGATTATTGTGTCAGGCCTTTTGATGACAGGTACGGTGTACTTCGGTATTAAAGCGCTAATGGTGCTTTCAGCAATTGCGGTGCCCGCGATTGCAATTTTGGGTGGTTACTCAGTACTAACAGCCGTAGACAGTGTTGGTGGACTAGAGCAACTGCAGCTGATTAAGCCAGAGACGCCAATGGACTTCTCAATGGCACTAGCAATGGTTGTAGGTTCGTTTGTAAGTGCAGGTACGTTGACTGCCGATTTCGTTCGCTTCGGTAAAAAGCCAGCAAGCGCCGTGTTAATTACAATGGTCGCGTTCTTCATCGGTAACTCGCTGATGTTTATCTTCGGCGCAGCAGGCGCAGCAGCAACCGGTCAGGCTGATATTTCAGATGTGATGATCGCGCAAGGTCTACTGCTTCCAGCCATCATCGTGCTTGGCTTGAATATCTGGACAACCAATGAAAATGCACTTTATGCGTCAGGTCTGGGTTTATCTAACATCACAGGTCGCTCAAGTACTACAATGTCTATCATTAACGGCATTATCGGTACGATTTTCGCGCTTTGGTTATACAACAACTTCGTTGGTTGGTTAACCTTCCTTTCGTTAGCGATTCCACCCATTGGTGGCGTAATCATCGCCGACTTCTTCGCGAACCGTAAACGTTACAAAGATTTTGCAAATGCAGAGTTCCAAACCGTTAACTGGGCTGGCATTATCGCGGTAGCAACAGGCGTAGCCGCTGGTCACTTCCTACCTGGCATCGTTCCTTTGAATGCCGTGTTTGGTGGTGCAATCAGTTACCTCGTGCTAAATCCTCTATTGAACAAAAAAGCTCTGAAATCTCAGGCCGCTTAAGGACACACTATGACAACCTTATTAATCAAGAACGCGAAACTTCAAGACCAAGAGGGCTTGAAACAAATTCTGATTGAAAATGGTCAATTTTCTCGCATTCTCGATAATGACGCGCAAATCAACCATCAGGGCGAAACTCTTGATGCAGAAGGCGGCATTGTTGTTTCTCCTTTCTGTGAACCGCACATTCACCTAGACACGACTCAGACAGCTGGTGAGCCTAACTGGAATATCTCTGGTACCTTGTTTGAAGGTATTGAGCGTTGGGCTGAGCGTAAAGAATTATTATCAATCGAAGACGTAAAGTCTCGTGCCAAGCAAACACTGAAATGGCAGATAGCTAACGGGGTTCAACACGTGCGTACACACGTTGATGTGTCAGACCCAACGTTAGTGGCGTTAAGAGCGATGGTTGAAGTCCGCGAAGAGATGAAAGAGTGGGTCGACATCCAAATCGTTGCATTCCCTCAAGAAGGCATTCTTTCATACCCTAACGGCAAAGAGTTGCTTGAAGAAGCCGTGAAGATCGGCGCTGACGTTATCGGTGCTATCCCTCACTTTGAATTCACTCGTGAATACGGGGTTGAATCTCTGCATTACGTGTTCGAGCTTGCACGCAAGTACGACTGCCTGATCGACGTTCACTGTGATGAGATTGACGATGAGCAATCTCGCTTCGTTGAAACGCTGGCAGCCCTTGCGCACAAATTCGAAATGGGTGAGAAGGTAACGGCAAGCCATACCACAGCGATGGGGTCCTATAACGGTGCTTACGCATCTCGCTTGTTCCGTCTATTGAAGATGTCTGGTATCAACTTCGTGGCTAACCCGTTAGTGAACATTCACTTACAGGGTCGCTTCGACGACTACCCGAAACGTCGTGGCGTAACGCGTGTTAAAGAGATGCTCGCAGCAAATATCAATGTGTGTTTCGGCCACGATGATGTGTTTGACCCATGGTACCCACTGGGTACAGCGAATATGCTTCAAGTTCTGCACATGGGACTGCACGTAACGCAAGTGATGGGCTACGACCAAATCAACACCTCACTTGATTTGATCAGCAAGAACTCAGCACGCACACTGCATATCCAAGACAACTACGGCATTGAAGAAGGTAAGCCAGGAAGCTTACTAATTCTTCCTGCAGATAACGGTTTTGATGCAGTACGTCGCCAAGTTCCAGTGCAGTACTCTATTCGCCACGGAAAAATAATCGCAGAGACTCAACCAGCTAAGACTAAAATTAACTTAGATAAGACTGAAGATATCAACTTCAAACGATAATATCGTCTATACTAACGAAGAAAAGGAGGCTTAGGCTTCCTTTTTACTTTGTCATGGCGTGTAACTTTATAAACCTATCAGCTGTTGTAGGTAGTTTTTGTTAACAAGCGCAACATGACAAAAAAACTCGCTGATTTATCAATCAATGAGTGTACAACCCGAAAGACTGTGTTAACATGCACTCGCTCTGTTAGCCGGAGTTATTTAAGTTAGATGAATAGTAAAAAATGACATGTAAAATCGTTACCCGTTTTTGTAAGTAGTTTTTCCTTATTTCTTAGCAATATTAAATAATTCAATTATCAGCGCATTGCAGTAATGCAATCAACAATTTAGAAAATTTATGAATAAGGGACAAATTATGTCTAACACAAATACTGGCACTGTAAAATGGTTTAACGAAGAGAAAGGTTTCGGTTTCATTTCTCAAGACAACGGCGGCGCTGACGTATTCGTACACTTCCGTGCTATCGCTTCTGAAGGTTTCAAAACTCTGAAAGAAGGCCAAAAGGTTTCTTTCGAAGTTGAAAACGGTCAAAAAGGCCTACAAGCAGCAAACGTTGTTGCTCAATAATTAGCTTTTAGCTAAAAAGAATTTTAAAGCGCTGATTTTTATCGGCGCTTTTTTATGCCTGAAATAAACTTCCACTGAGTTACTACCTCTTCCACACTCACCCGTATTACCCATTTTTCGGCAGAGTGTTTGAACAAGCTTGGCTAACCCATTATTGACCGCGATTGGTATTACAGCCCCCCTCACCAACAGCCGCCCCCACCCAACCGGACCACTCCTCTTTGGTCAAATAACACCCTATTTATTATTCGATATAAATATGCAATCGATTTCCATAATGAAAATGAGTTGTTTACCCAATCCTCATCCATTAATTATATAATTTTTAAAGCAAAGATCGGTAAAATCCGCTAATCTTGGTCGCAGTGGCTTAGTTAGTTTGGTATCTGCAGTAAAAATCATGAAAAAAGACGAATTTCAAAAATCCACCGCAAATCTAAAAAAAGCGGTGCCTCTTATGATGAAGAACCGGGTGTCTACTACACCTGCAAATTACGCACTTTGGTACACCTATGTTGACAATGCTATCCCACAGCTGACTAAAGACATGGATGGTATCTTGGAATACTATGGCATTTGTCCTCCAGCCGTTGGTGAGCAGCTTTACAATAATTATGTTGCTAGCAAGTCTGAAACGAATATCAATGACCTCCGCGCTAATTTAGAGTTGTTGGTCTCGGAAGTTTCGAATTCGATGAATGACACACTGACCGATACCTCTGCTTTTTCTGAGATGATTGATAAAAGCTTCGAGGATTTGGCCCGCGTTGACAATGAAAGTTTATCGATCGATGAAGTCATGTCTTTAGTTCGTCAGTTAGTTTCTGAATCTCGTCATATTCGTCACTCTACTCAATTTTTAAATTCTCAGTTGAATTCTGCAACATCAGAAATCACTAAGCTAAAATCTCAGCTGGTAGAAGTGCAGAAAGATGCACTCTTTGACAGCACAACGACACTCTATAACCGTCGCTCTTTCGACCGTGATATAGAAACCCTGTGTGAAGCGAAACAACCTCTGTGTTTGATTCTTCTCGATATCGATCATTTTAAAAACTTCAACGACACTTATGGCCACCTATTTGGTGACATGGTTCTTAAAGGCATTGCGCGCAAATTAAAACAAATGTGCCGTGAAGGTATTTCTGCTTACCGATTTGGTGGTGAAGAGTTCGCGATAATCGTGCCAAACAAATCATTACGCATTGCACGCCAGCTTGCTGACACCAACCGCCGCTCTCTAGAAAAGCTATCGATTAAAGATCGTCGTAGCGGGCAACAGGTAGGTAGTATCACCGCATCGTTTGGTGTTGCTGAACTTGAACCCGGTGAATCGGCACAATCACTGATCGAACGCGCTGATAAGCTACTTTACGAAGCGAAGTCACTTGGTCGAAATAGAGTGATGCCGCTGTAATCTGCAATCATCTAAAAAAATTACAGTTAAACGGCGTACTTACTAAGCTCTAGACTCAAAAATAGACTCGCAATTAACATCGAAAGCAAAAAGCCCCAATCAATAACCAGTAGGTTAATCGTTGGGGCTTTGTCGTTTATGCATAGTCGTCAGTGTTTAATGCTAAATACATTCAGAGTGTTTAGCACTACACTGGCTCTACATCTTTCATAAAAACCAAAGATGTAGCTGTGACATTAAAGGGCGTAGCAATAGTTAAGACAGTAATCTTCACCACTCTTAGCTCGGAACTCTTTGTCTTCGCTGCATGCTTTTGGTTTGCCCTTCTCATCACCTTGAACTAAGCTGATCCAGTGACGTATTGCTGTAGTGATGCCTTGACGCTCAGTATTCGTTTGTACCGCTTCCATTGGCGACTGGCCAAACGTGGTGCACGACTCTAACTGAATATCATCGATATCGACCAATTCAATACACCCCGTCCCTTTATGACAACCAAACATCACTTCTAAATGGCTTCCACTGCTATCTCGGAACAAGATTGAGTCTGGGTCACACTTCTCACCCATGTAAGCTACAAACTGCTTAGGGTGCTTTAGACCGCTGTGTTGGCCATCTTTGAAATAAGCCATGATATGACGGTAATCAACTACATAGCTCGTTACATCTTGATGTGAGCCGTTCTCTAATGGGAACAATCTGTCTAGCAGTTGCTTCGCTTTGAGTTGCTTCTCAGTTTGCTGTTTGGCACTGATAGTCTCCACGGCAAAGACAGCTTCAGCGATAAATGGTTTTGTTTGTTTTTGGATTTCTGTTTTATCGAATGTCAGCATATTCATAGTCTTTCCCTCTTGACCAACCCGGTGAACATTCACCGATTTTTATAGCAAAAATGTGTCCTAGAGCAATTATTCCAAACTAACGTTTAACTTATTTGTCATTTTGTGAATTGCTTAGTTTGTAGACTAGCGCTTTTTTGCCTACAATTTCACAACAAAAATTTTACAATGTGAATTTTACAAATATGGCCTTGTCAAAAAGTTTAGTTCGTCAGTCTCATTTCCTAGGTACGAAAATACGTAACCTAAGAAAACGTAACCATTTAACGATGGAAGATCTGTCTGCGCGTTGTATTAGAATCAACCCAGAATACGCACCTTCCGTTTCTTACCTTTCAATGATTGAACGTGGAAAGCGCGTCCCAAGCATCGATATGCTAGAAGTAATCGCGCAGGTCTTTCAGAAGAACCCAACCTGGTTCCTTGACGACGAATCTGAACAACAAGCCATTGCTCCTGATAAAGGGAATCGTGGTGGGATAAGTGGCATGGCACTCGAGCCTAGCTTTCTTTTCTCCAACGACATCCTGCAAATTGCAATTCCAGAGATGCTATCTCAAACGGGGATCTCAGGCCGCCAGTTTGCACACCTCTTAATTCGAGCACACCAAGAAAGCAATCAGAACCACTTCCCTGACCTTGAGCGCGCAGCGGAAGAAGTTGGCTTAAAACGTCTTAACCTCAGCGTAGAAGATCTGATAGACATCGCTAGAAGCCTAGAAATTAACATCCGTTGGGTAACACGCACACCGAAAGACGTTGTTGATGAACTCGGAATTAATGCCAAACAGCTAGTCACTTCGTTCTTTGAACCTCCTAGCACAATCTTCTTAAACGAAATCCTGAAAGAGTACCCCACTCGTCTGAAATACGATTTATCGGTCTATATTGGCCATTGTATTCTGCATAGCAAAGAAGGCTTAAAGAGTGTGTTGTCGGTCGGCAACAACAACACATGGGACGACAACCAGGTTTCAGGCTCTTCGCAACTTAATTCTCAAGATATTCTTCAAGCATGGCGAGACTTTGAATCTAGCTTCTTTGCTGGCGCACTTCTTTGCCCCAAAGTTCCATTTAGACAGTTGCTTGACCGCACTGGTTACGAAATCGACGTTCACAAAAGAGCGGGGGTTTCCCCCTCTGTTGCTATGCGTCGAATGACGGTAGTATCGCCCTACCCTCACTGGCACTACTTTGATGCTTATGGGCCAGGGAAACTCAAGGCGGTGTACCGCGGGAACGGGATTCCACTGCCTTGGGGAAATATGAGAACTGTTGCCGACCCATGTCAACATTGGGCTGTGTTTCGTCGATTGTCAGAACCTCGCGCAGGGAGTTCGGCTCAAATATCTATTTTAAATGTGGGTGATGAACCAAGAATCTACTGTTGTGAATCCATCAATATGACGGATCCTGCAGGTAACAATCGCGTATTGTGTGCTGGCATAGACCTTAACCCTGCAATTGATGCACAAGGCGGTAATTCAAGAGACATTGCAGAGCAACTTAAAGCATCATGCGTTAACAATGGTGGCTCTGTGGTAATCCCGCGTAACATCAAGAAAGACCTCACGACAATAGCCAAGATTCTAAATATAAATTGGATTGAACGTGGGATTGAGACAGAGGCTAGGCTTATCTGCTCCCGAGGTGGAGAATGCCCGCGCCAACCAAGCTGTTACTCAAAGTGTGGTGAGTGTTAGCGCAAGAATGGTATGAGCATGATTAGTAAATTGTCGTGCTCTGCTTGTTTTGCTTTAGCTAACTGCACTTAATAATAAGTGTAGTAATAACAATTAATAAAAAGTAATACCAACAAGTAGAACTCAAAATTCAGGCAAAAAAAAACCAATCACAAAAGGGTGATTGGTCATATATTTTGTGTGAACAATATGGGTTCACTAACAACGTCAGTTGGCTAGGTGACCCTCGGCTTAAGAAGGGTCACTATTACTAATGCACTATGCGTGCCAACTTTAAATATACGTATTTACTACGCATCTGAACACGTATTCGACATAAATGCCTGTTTGTTTTGCAAACTGAAATTGCAAATTGCAAAACCCAACAAATCGCTAGTGATTATGTTGTTATTAATAGATCATTAAAGATTAATTTCTCTTCCTATAAATACCTACTTTTCAATAAATTCGATAGCTTCAACTCTGAAGAAACCTCTTCTTGTTTGCTTAGGGCGTGTTGATCTTTCGAGCTGATTTTTGCAGCGAGTTGCTGGGTATTTATACAAGGCAGAGGTTTCGATGTGTAGCTAGCCTACATGAGAAGCCGATAACGTAGTAGAAATGACCAGCAAACGCTGCCCAAAGGGTTCAGCTAAAAGCGTTTTAATCTTTGTTGAGGGAGATTTGCTTAGAATGACTAGGCGACTTCCCCCTCGCCGCGATTAAAACACTTTTAGCTCGAACAAAATTTAACCGCGAAAGGTCAACACGCCCTAATTACACCCATAAAAAAACGCGAACATTGAAATTCAATATTCGCGCTTGTTCGAGTTCGATAGCAGGAAGTCGTCAATGAACGAGAACCCTCCTACGAAGCGATCTCGTTACATAATCTTTGTAAAGCTACGTGACAAACGTTCTGTCTACTATTTCTGAGATGCAGGCTTAGAACGGCTTCTAGATGGTGAAGGTTTGTTACCTGTAGGCTTGTTACCTGATGACTTGTTAGACGGTTTGCTCGAACCATTACTTCCACCGAAACCAGACTTTTTAGGTTTACCTGCACCACCTGGCTTGCCAGAACTATTCGTAGAAGGCTTATTACCGCGCTTATAGTTGCTGCCATTATTTCTTAAAGACTTATCATCACCAGCAGCTGCAGAGTTGCTGTCTGAAGCTTTGTTGCCTGAGTTAGGCTTACGCTTTGGAGCAGATCCATTACCTGCTACATGACGCTTGTTCTTGCCTGCTGGCTTATGGCCGCGAGCATTCTCACCAGAACGTTGGCCATCCGAGTGTTCGCGTGTCTTTTTCGGTTTCTTAGGCTTAATCGGACGCGAATCCAAGCGAGATTCTGGTAATTTGTTTACGGGTGCAAAACCTTCCAGTTCACGACGCTCCAGTACTTGTTGAATAAGGCGTTCAATACCGAATAGCTCACCCACTTCATCTGCACAAACCAATGAAATTGCTTTACCAACTTCACCAGCACGGCCAGTACGACCAATACGGTGAACGTAATCTTCTGATACGTTTGGAAGGTCGAAGTTAACCACTTGAGGAAGTTGTGGGATATCAATACCACGAGCAGCGATATCGGTCGCTACGAGTACTCGTACCTTACCGGTTTTAAAGTTCTCTAAGGCTTTAGTACGCGCGCCCTGGCTCTTGTTACCATGGATAGGAGCAGAAGTGATGTCTTGTTCTTCAAGGAAACGAGCAAGCTTATTTGCACCGTGTTTTGTTTTGCTGAACACCAACACTTGTCGCCAATCATTATCTTTGATCAGCTTAGCTAGCATTGGCGCTTTTTTCTTTTTATCTACTGGATAAATACTTTGTTCAACAGTTGGTGCTGTTGAGTTTGCAGGGCTTACCGAGATTTCAACTGGGTTATTTACTAAGCCTTTAGCCAAGCTACGAATATCATCAGAGAACGTTGCAGAGAACAGTAAGTTCTGACGCTTCTTCGGTAGGAAAGCCAAGATCTTACGGATGTCGCGGATGAAACCCATGTCTAACATGCGATCAGCTTCATCTAATACTAGAATCTCTAGCTGATCAAAACGCACTGCATTTTGGTTGTATAGGTCAAGTAGACGACCCGGTGTTGCCACCAACACATCACTACCTTTACGAAGTTTTTGCATCTGAGGGTTAATTTTCACGCCACCAAACACGACCGTAGAAGTAAGCGGTAAGTTAATACCGTATTTAACTACGCTGCCATTCACTTGCGCAGCAAGTTCACGGGTAGGTGTTAGCACTAGTGCACGAACTTGGTTCTGACGTACGCGAGGGCCTTTTGATAACATTTCAAGAATAGGTAGCGTGAAGCCAGCAGTTTTACCTGTACCTGTTTGAGCAGCGGCCATTACATCTTTGCCCGTTAGGACAGCTGGTACGGCTTTCTCTTGGATTGGTGATGGCTTATCGTAACCTTGTGCTTCAATAGCTTTAAGGATCGGTTCAGAAAGGCCAAGGGAGGTAAAACTCATAGATTATTTTCTCAGTTGAATAACATTTAGTATGAGCAACGCGCAGAAATAAGTCGTTGCTACAGCTTTCGCTCATCAATAGGATTGATAAGGAGCAAAGCGCGGTATTCTGAGGCTTTTCCCCACATTCAGCAACTAAATTCTAATAGCAGATCCAATCCAACCTATAAAATTTGTCGTTTCTGTTCGTACATTTTTTCATCAGCCGCTTTGAGTAGTGCATCGACACCAGTGTAGTTATTGTTGTGAATTACCCAACCAACGCTGATTCGAAGATAAATCGAGTGCGTATCATAAACAACAGGTGTGCTACATATCGCTCTTCGAAGTTTAGCTACAATCGAAGAGACATGTTGATCATCAATGATGCGTGGTAACAAAACTAAGAACTCATCACCACCGATTCTCGCAACGATATCTGAACCACGTAGTTCACTCTTAATGCGATTAGCACACTCAATAAGCACTTGATCGCCAGCCGCATGACCAAAAGTGTCATTGATCGCTTTAAAGCCATCCAGATCGATATTTACCACAGCAAAGGTTCTTGCTCTCTGCTTTTGGGTGACTTTGAACGCCTGCTTTAGGCTGTACATAAAGTATCGACGATTAGGTAACATGGTGAGTTCATCATGCATAGAGCGGCTATCTGCAATTCGGTACAGGCGATAAATAGTAAAGAAGGCAAACGCCAGCACTACCATTATGGAGTAACCCACCAGCCTTACCGCTTGAATTCGATACCAAGGTTCATCCATCAATACATGTTCGTTACCAGAAAGAGCAAGGTACCAACCACCATGTGGGAAACTCACCTGTTCAGTGGCAAACGCATTGTCGAACACACCTTGAGTGCCATAAAAGACTGCACCATCTTTACCTGAACTGTTTGCACCACGAATCGCGAGTTCATACTTGTTCTCGATCTTGCCGATTCCGACATCGTCAAACAGCTCATCTAAACTAATAACGGCACTGGATACACCCCAATAGTCTTCGTTAAAAGGCGGGTCTCGAAAGATCGGAGTGCGCGTAATGAGGGCTTGCCCGCCTTGAAACAACTCAAAAGGGCCGGCAATAAAGGTGTTGCCAAGATTACGGGCTATCTCAACAGACTCCCATTGGTCTGGATAATCACGATAATTAATACCGAGAATCTGCTCATTGCCTTCCATAGGGTAAACAAAGTTTAGAATGTCGTCTTTGGCTAGCCCAATAAGACGAATATGGAAACCATCTTTAATAATACTTTCAGCAATCTTGTCCCAATTTTTCACCTCACCATCAGGGTTTATGGTCACTAAGGTCGAAAAATTATTGAGGATATACATATCTGACACGATCGCGGCTTCTATTCGAGAACGAATGATCGATAGCTGCTTTTTTGCCTCAGAGTAGGATTCATCTTTCAGGTAGGATAACTCTTTAGAGTGAAAAAACTCGATAGCACTCATTACCACTAAAAAAAACAGTAAAGATAATAATTTGGCAGGCCATTGCTTGCTAGAACCACTTGGCATTCAGACCCCCTAAACCTTTTTGTTCTTAAATTTGCTCATATCAGACTAACTCTTTAAGTATGCCGTTAAGCTATTTAAATACATACACTTAGCCTAGTGCTCATTTCATTATTGAGTCATTCATCACTTAAAGTCCATTAGACACATTGATTACTGAACCAAATATCGAATCAATCTTATTAAAGATTACAATGTATTGACCAAAACCTTACATTGAAAGATTCATGAGTGTTATTTTATATTCACAATTAATCAGCTTGGTACCTTACGAACATGAAGCTAAAAACGCTAACTCTGTGCACATTGTTATCAATCTCAGTTGCGGTTGCTGTTCACGCACAAGCTACTTCAGATACGCTAACGGCTTTTGACACACAACAGACTGTTACTATACAAGAGCCCGTTAACATACAAGCAACAATCGTACCAAATGTTCAATCACAAGCTGGTGTTCTCGACTCTCGAGAGCAATCTTTTAAACAATCCGCCGATCTGATTCGCACAACCTACGAAAGCCAACTTTACACTCTGCCTGCATTCAAAGAGGGTCACTATGGTTTGCGTATGTATCGACAAACATTAGACGACAAATATTCTGCCGCGGTATGGAGTGACATGGCACGTGTCGCAAGTAAGCTCAGCCGCTTGTCGAATGATGTTCACACCATGGAACAAATCGTACTGTACTCAGAAAAGCGTGTTGCTTCCTATGTTGGCGATAGCGATGAACGCAGTGTTCGACGCTACAACATCACCAAGCACATGCCAGAATATCTATATCTTGGTGTTGACCTTCTCGGCTCTATGGCGCGCGCCAATGAGTACGGTTTAGAACACAAGAACGATGTCAAACTGCGCGAGATTATTCGTCGTTATGACTTTTCACGATACGTGACCAATGAAGATATGGTGAAAGCGTGGGCAGCCCAACTCGCTAATCAAGTTTACTGGCTACGCCAATTAGGTGAACAAGATGTCGTTGATGAATTTGTCGATACCTTCAAAAAAGCCTACCCAGACGATAACGACAAGAAGCTTTCAAGCCAGCAATACGGCAATAAGATCTATGGTATGACACATGTGATCTTTGGAGATTCTGAGTATTACCAGCACCAAGTAAGCGAGCAAGAACACCAATGGGTCTACGATTACTTCAGAGAAAACATCGATACGATCCTGCTACGAGCTAAAGAGGATGTGATTGCTGAGGTTGGGTTGACTTTCTTACTAGCCGGTCTAGAGAATGACCCGGTTGTAGAGAAAACTAGGCTTGCAATCCAGGCATCTATCGATAAGACAAAAGGCATGATCCCTTCGGTCACCGGTGATTTTGATCTCAAGTATGGAGAGCACCGCAACGTACTCGCTATCATGCTACTCGATTGGCAGCAAGTGAACGAAGCACCGACTTATGAAGGTAACCCTAAAGTATTTACTAACATCCCTTACGGACTAGTTGAAAATCAACCGCTGAAGCACTAGCCATAATACTTAAGTTGATTTTAGAACCCAAAAAGCCGCAAACCTCTCAAGGTCTGCGGCTTTTTAACTCTTACCACACCAACACTTCATTCAGGCTCAGGATACGACTTTGTTCATCACTATCGTGAAATCCCCTTCAGCGTAACCTTCTATCAAGGAAACATCATCACAGAGTGTTTTACAGAATCGATATACGCCTTGAGGGTGATAACTCATCAAGGTATTACGTGAAGGATATTGGCTTGAATTGAGCAGATTAAAAATCACCGTCTGATTCGCTAGTCCAAACATACGAGTAATCATGTTAGTCAGATAATCCGAGTCGCGAGAGATGTAATTCAATGAGCCACTGGCGATAACTACATCGTGTACCTCAAGGCTCATTTGGCTCATATCACCCGACAAAAACCGACAACGATCTTCTGTATAGCTCTGTTTCGCCTTCTTTAAAAAGCCTGCGTGTTGGTCAACGCCGGTGTAAGATTGAATGCGATAGATGCTGGCGAGCAACTCAAACAGCTCGCCATAGCCACAACCCAAATCTAAAATACTCTTCTTTTCAAAGTCAGCCGAACGAGCAATCACTTCAAAGCGACATAATTGGCTCTCTTCGCTAGTCCACCCTAAAGCTTTAGCCTTATCGCCATTCGCTCGGTTAGCCTGTTTGCGATGATAGCGATACACTTTCCAACGATCGAGCCAGTGCATTCAAACAAATCTCACTTCAATGAACATAAGTACGCCTCAATAAACTTAGACGTCGGAATTTGAAGAAAAGAGCCCACCGCTTTTATAACCGATCGCATAGCAAACCACGGCGACAGTCACAAACACCAAAGCTGAGAAGACATAAGCCACCGATGCAGCGACGCCAGTGCCCCATACTACGCTAAACACCAAACCGAGATACGCTTCTTGCGGCCACTGATAGATAGGAAACTGAGTACCACCAGCAATAAGATAAATCATCGCAAACAAGCCAATGAAGGTAGCAATAAGACCGATGAGAACGCGCATGTTCATAGAGAGACCCTTGATAAATTTGAGCTTGGTTGCCGTATTCTTAGTCGGAACGGAATATTCTTATTCGGAGCCGAGTGTTCTTAATAGAAACCGGATTTTCTTAATTGAAGCCGAATGCTATTAATCGCAACCTAATGATATTCAAGTATATCGGATAAAACAGGCCTGCTCTATTACTCTTCCGAGTGAGCCTTATACACCGCATAGCAATAAAAGTGGTGGTTCAAAATCTGAATCAACTTAACGAGCAGGCACAAAAAAGCGGACACCCTTCTCACGTTAAATCCGCAAGAAAGGTGCCCGCTTCAACTGAATTTAGGCGCTTGAACTGAATCTCGCTTAAAGCAGGATGAAGATACCCGCTAAACACGCACTCATTAGGTTTGCAAGCGTACCAGCAGCGACTGCTTTCAAGCCTAAGTTTGCCACTTCAGCACGACGCTCTGGTGCCATAACACCGATCGAACCTAGCTGAATAGCGATAGAGCCAATGTTAGCAAAGCCACATAGAGCAAACGTCACGATGACTTGGCTATGTTCAGATAACAGCGCTTTGTTCTCAACGAAATCGATGAAAGCAACAAACTCGTTCATTACGATCTTCTGACCAATGTAAGAACCCGCCATTAAGACTTCATCACTCGGGATACCAATCAGCCATGCTAAAGGCGAGAACAAGTAACCGAAGATAGCTTGCAGCGTAATACCCGCAAAACCGAACGTCTCACCTAAGCTTTCTAGGCCAGTGTTCACCATCGCAATTACACTCACGAATGCAATCAACATAGTACCGACAGCCACCGCGACTTTCATACCGTTCATCGCGCCGCTTGCCAGTGCATCGATCACGTTGCTTTGGTCAGCTTTATCGAGTTCGATATGGTCGTAGTCACTTGGTGTGCTGCGCTCAGGAACGATGATCTTCGCCATTAACAGACTACCCGGAGCTGCCATGAAACTTGCTGCGATAAGGTATTTAAGTTCAACACCTAAACCAGCATAACCACCAAGCACACTACCCGCTACCGACGCCATACCACCTGCCATTACAGCAAACAGTTCCGAACGAGTCATAGACTTTAAAAACGGACGAATAAGAAGAGGAGACTCACCCTGGGAAAGAAAGATATTACCTGTCGCTACCAAGGATTCAGCTTTACTGGTGCCCAGCAGTTTTTGCACCGCTCCGCCCAAGATTTGAATCACTTTTTGCATGATACCGAGGTAGTAAAGTGCCGAAATCAGAGCACTGAAGAAGATAATGATTGGAAGTACGCGTATCGCGAAAATGAAACCTTCAGTTGCAAGGTCGCCGAAAAGGAATGCGATACCAGCGTCTGCAAAACCAAGCAGGCTAGAAACGCCATTACTTAGGCTCGTTAGCGCCAATTGTCCCCACGGGAAATATAACACCAAAGCCGCGAAGCCGATTTGAAGTAATAGTGCACGAGAGACTGTTTTCCAGTTAATCGAAGAACGACTTTCAGATAGCAGGTACGCACAAGCAATCAGTGCAAGAACACCGACAAAACCAAATAGAATATTCATAATGTGTCCTAGTAATCCTTAAAGAGTGAACATGAGCCAAACGAATGACATCAAAGGAATAGGACAAAGAACCGCAAGCAAAACGCTACGCGATGAAGGAGCTAACAGGGTTAGCGAATGTAACAACGAGTTGTTCATGTAAAAATCACCTTATACAAGCAGTGGAACGTAGCTGGTCCGGTCCGTGGGGTCATTCACATATCCATGTGACGGCTTGTATTGGCTAAGCACCGGCTTAAAACCGGAAAAGAAGTATAAACAGTTAAGTGAGACTTTCATCACATTTTTCAACGCAAACGATCGCGCGGTCAAGGATTAAACAAAACGCAGTGTTTATCGTCATTTTCGTTCTTCAAAAACTGTAAACAATCTGTATAAGGTTGAATTTGGAATGTTAAGTCCTTAAGCGTATGAGCGTAACCTCTCGGTTAATTCTGTGTGATTATTACCACTTTTCTGTGTTCTCCCTCATTTACTATGACTTCAAGATTCATCTTAAGTTTAGATGCGTATATACTTTGCATTATCTCCCCCATTCATTATCTATAAAACGAGAAGAGCTGATTAGATATAACAGCCATTGAGACTAAGAGAGGAAACACGTGAAGAAAATGGAAGCTCCGCACGACATGAACAATGGAGCTAGATTCAAAACAAATAGACACGGCTATGTGACAGTAGTTGAGTATTATAACACCTATACTGTTATTGTTGCGTTTGAAAACACCGGAAATATCCGCGCTATCAGTGCGGCGAAATTACGTACAGGTCAGTTAACCGATCGCTCTGTCGCACCTGAATCAATTATGATTGGTGAAAAGGTTGAATCCGTTAAGCATGGCATATTAACTATTACCCAAGTTGAATCTGAAAATATTGTGGTTCTGACCAATATCAATAATGAAGAAATTAGAATGTTATTGCCTGCCGTACAGAAAATGAAAGATAAAACCGAAGAAATAGATGGTGAAAATGTTACCTCGCCAAAACCGACTTCTCTTAGCCAACTAACTAAAAGAAATAAAAAGACCAAAGACGTTAATAGCATGCTTAAGAAAATGCTTACCGACTACGGTCGATACGATTAATTCTCTATTTTCTTCAACAGACCCTCTATATATTTACATTCCAATAGACAAATACATCCCCCCCAACCTTTCTCAATAGATACGTTGCATATTCGTGTGAAAAGTTAAATTTGATCAAAGTCTCACTCTGGATTTTTACCACACACAAGCGAGATCTCCGTCACAATATCATTTTAGCTTTGTGATGGAGGTCTTGTTGAAATCTCAATATTTCCATTACTATGCTCCCACACAATAAGAGAACGCAGTTTCTCAACCCCTAAAATCCAATTGAGACAAATATTATGAAAAAGATTCTTGTAGTTTGCGGTAACGGCCTTGGTACTTCACTAATGATGGAAATGGCAGTGAAAGAAGTGGCTAAAAAAATCGGTTTCGAAGCGGAAGTTGATCACGAAGATCTATCATCTGCTGCATCAAGTAATGCGGATATTTGGGTAGCAGCGACAGACGTTGCAAACCAACTGAAAGAAGGCGGAAAAGAGAACATAATCAGCCTTAAAAATATTTTTGACAAAGCATCAATCGAAGAACAACTAAAAACTTTCATGTAAGGTCAAAATTATGCAGAACTTTTTCGAATTCATGCTCGGCTTATTAAAAGAGCCAGCAATCATGGTAGGCTTAATTGCTTTCATTGGCCTTGTTGCACAGAAAGCTGATATTTCCACCATTCTAAAAGGCACAATTAAAACCGTAATGGGTTTCCTAATTTTAGGTTTTGGTGCTGGCGCTCTTGTTGGCGCACTAAATAACTTCTCAGTTGTATTTACTGAAGCATTCGGCGTAAGTGGTGTTATTCCAAATAACGAAGCAATTGTTGCATTAGCACAAGAAGCATTCGGTTATGAAATGGCTCTAATTATGTTCTTCGCATTCGTTGTGAATATTTTATTGGCTCGTATTACTCCTTTAAAATATATTTTCTTAACGGGTCACCACACAATGTTCATGTCTATGCTAGTAGCGGTAATTCTGTCTACAGCAAACATTGAAGGCACAGTTCTAGTCGCAATCGGCTCTATCATTGTGGGTACATTAATGGTTGTGATGCCAGCGCTAGGCCAAAAGTACACTGAAAAAGTGATGGGTACTGATCAACTGGCTATTGGTCACTTCTCGACACTGTCTTACATCGTGTCTGGCTTCATTGGTAGCAAATTCGGTGACACATCAAAATCAACAGAAGACATCCAAGTTCCTAAAAGCTTAATGTTCCTGCGTGATACGCCAGTAGCCGTAGCAACAACAATGGCTATCTTCTTCATGCTTGCGTCTATTATTGCGGGCGGCGAGTTTGTAGAAACAGTATCAAGCGGTCAAAACTGGGTTGTATTTACCTTCATGCAATCTCTAATCTTTGCTGGTGGTGTTTACATCGTATTGCAAGGTGTGAAGATGCTAATTGCTGAAATCGTTCCTGCATTTAAAGGTATCTCTGACAAACTAGTACCAGGAGCAAAACCTGCTCTAGACTGCCCTATGGTATTCCCAGTAGCACCAAACGCGGTACTAATCGGTTTCCTTTGTTCTTTCGCGGCTGGCCTACTAGCAATGGCAGTTCAAGGTGCACTTGGTTGGACAATCATTGTAGCGGGTGTGGTTCCACACTTCTTCGTAGGTGGTGCGGCAGGTGTTTACGGTAACGCGACTGGCGGTCTACGTGGTGCAATTCTAGGTTCATTCACGCAAGGTCTGTGTATCTCTTTCCTACCAATGCTACTACTTCCAGTACTGGGTGGTCTTGGGCTTGAAGCAACAACATTTGCTGACTTCGACTTCGGTGTTGTTGGTCTGATTCTAGGATGGATTGTTTCATGAGCCTATTCGATTTAATCGGTAACCAAGGCGTTATCATCAACTCTGAAGAGAACCTAACGGTTGATGCTGCGATTGATTTAACCTGTTCAACACTGTTAGCAAGCAAGAAAATTGAAGCAAGCTATGTTGAAGCTATCAAGCAAAAGCACAAAGACATCGGCGCGTACTATGTTCTAGCACCAAAGATTGCGATGCCTCATGCTCGTCCTGAAGATGGTGTGAACGAAGCATCACTGCAGGTGACAGTATTCAAAAAGGGTGTTGATTTAGAGTCGGAAGACAACGGTGACGTTTACCTTTCAATCACTCTGGCAGCGATGGACTCAGATAGCCATATCCATACTATTATGGCGCTATCAGAGTTGTTCCAAAATGATGATGACATTGATGCCATTATCGCAGCGGAAACAGAGCAAGAGATCATCGAGATCTTAAAGCGATACTAGTTACGCTAAAAACTGTTACTCCAGAGAAAAGCTATCAGACCGAGCCCTGCTCGGTCTTTTTTTACGCGTTTCAAATGACGATGCACCAGATGAACAAAGAGACACCCGCCAAAGAGTTTTTCAACTCAGTACTTACCAATTAAGAGCTTTTCAACTCAGAACTTACCAACTGCGAGCTTCTCACCTAAAAGCAGCTCAACTCAATAATCGACAGACAAGAGCTCCAGGCTCCCTTAATGCATCCACGTTATAGCTAAGTACACGTCCGGCAGACGGCGCATGATAACGACGACATTCATTACCAAAAGCGTCGTATTGAATCGCCAAAAGATCATCTTGCTCTACGCTTTGTAAAAGCTCGACCTGAGGCAACACAAACCCACCAATATCAGCGCGGATAGACACTACATTATTGCCCTCTATCCAATCTATACTCGGCAGTGGTTTTTTGTCTCGTAAACCTTCAGCATCAAGCATCTCGTAGTAAGAAAGAATATTAAAAACACCATCTACGGCTCGTTGAATCATGTCAGGTTGAGTAAATTTCCCCATCCCGACTTCCACTGTAATGCTCGCAATTCCACTTCGATTCCAGACCGTTTCAAGAATACCCGGATCGCCGGGATCATTAAGAACACAATCGGGCTGCATTAACCTCGCCATCTCCAAACATTGCTCTACTCGGTAATCAGCAAACACATAAAGTGGATACACGGCGCCACGAGTTTGGGTATGCAGATCAACAGCAAATGTCGCGTTGTGTTTGAGTAAGCGATCCCACAGAGATGCGACGAATCGCTCCGCGGCTAAGCCGTGTGCATCCCCCGGAAAGAGTCGATTAAGGTTGGCAGGGCAAGAGCCCGGATCCGAAGAGATAAAATCGCGGCTGTGGTTAAGCAAGCCAGACAAATTCACAGTTGGTACAACTGTCACCGTGCCTTTTAATGTGTTGCCCACTAAATCTCGGATAATTTGCTGAGCAGCCAACACACCGTTTAGCTCATCACCGTGAATCCCGGCAGTGATCATCAACTTCGGGCCGTCTTGACTGCCTTTGAAAACAGAAACAGGCATGTTTTTAGGTTGTCCTAACCCATCACTGGTTACTTGAAACCAAAACTGATGCTCTCCAATCGGTAAGTCTTCAACATTTAAGGCGCCAATAACCTGCCTACCTTGTAAAACATCGCCTAAGTACTCTGTTTTCATCCAACGTCTCCATCTTGTTGAGCAAAATTTATTCTTTTCTAAGTTTTGGCATCATAGAGGATATCTTAATCAGTACAAACAGTTAATAAGATGAAGAAGCTCTAACCTCACCATAAGGTTCACCCATATCATTATCACCTCCCCCAAATAGAAACTTGAAAAAGTAACCGAATAAGGAAATACGAGTGGTATACCCATTCACAAACCACTCAGTTTCCTGAAATAAAAGTGCAATAAAATCAACACTTAAAAAGTTCCCTATTCACGAAAATGTAATTTTACAGAAATGAAAGCTTAATTTAGCTGCTCTAGATTAGTTTCATATCGAAACGGAGAGCGCATTGCTCACGGATTTTAAAATACAAGGTAAGTGATTATGAAAAAGGCAGTTCTAGCTTCTGCAGTGGTAGCGGCACTAGTTTCAGGTTCATCGTTAGCAGCAACGGTTTACAGCTCTGATGGTACAGAACTTAAAATTGGCGGTCGTGCAGAATTCCGTGGTGATTTCATTGGTTCCGGTGGTGCTGAAGTTGAAGGTTCAATGAAAGATAAAACTCGTTTCCGTTTAAACCTTGGTGGTAAAACAGAACTTACAAATACTGCAACGGCATTCGGTTTCTACGAAGCTGAGCAAGACACAGGTTCTGATAAGTTTGAAAACCGTTACATGTACGCAGGTGTTGATTTTGACGGTCAAGCCGTTTCTGCCGGTCGCCAAGATATGGCTTCAGTTATCGTATCTGACTTTACAGATATCACTGAGTTTTCTGGTGTGCAGCAAGCATTCGGTGCAGCTTCTGATAAAGAAGATGGCGTATTTGCATACCGTGGCGGTTTTGATGCTCTGCAACTAGAAGCCACTTACCAAACCAACAGCAAAAAAGACTCTGACGGCTACGGCATTTCTGGTGTTTACTCACTGCCAATGGGCTTAGATCTTGGCCTAGCCTACTCAGGTGAAGACCTAGGGGAAAATAAAGGTAGCGCAGACCAAATCCTTGCCGGCCTAGCGTATTCTCTAGACAACCTGTACTTAGCTGCGACTTATTCAACAGGCGACCTAGATGATAAAGCGACAGGCACCGATGCTAAGTCATTCACTGCTATGGAGTTCGCAGCGCAATACAAATTCACCAAGCAAGTATCTGCTGCAGTCGTATATACTTACCAGGAAGATGAAATCAACAGCGGAGCAAAAGTAGACGCTGTCGACGGTATTGAATTAGCCGGTTACTACAAACTAAACAGCAATTTCCGCACATACCTTTCTTACTACGTTAACGGTTTAGACGAAGTTAAAAATGCAAAAGGTATCGTGACAGCTGGTGAAGACACACTTCGCCTAGGTGTCCGCTACGATTTCTAATCTAAATCGACTTTAGATAGAGACTAGAAAGGTTGGGCGGTTGCTCAACCTTTTTTCATATTCAAATATTCTGACCAACTTCATCAATGCTTTTTCTGGTTAAGTGGTGCTAAATCCGTATCATAGGTGAACCACATCAAATAATTAGAAGCATCATGTCACAACACCATCCGATCCAAGGCGCTAGCTGGATGCTAACCGCAGGCTTAGCCTTTGCCGTTATTAATAGCCTGACTCAAGTCGCTAGCATTCATTTCGGACTTACTTCTACCACCGTTGCCGTCATTCAATACGCCATCGCGTTGTTCGCTATTCTTCCTTATCTGAAAACGCTGGGCATTCGCCGCGCGCTAAAAACCGACAACCTAAAGTTGCACGTATTCCGTGTCTTCTTGTCTGTTATTGGTATTCAACTTTGGATATGGGCATTGGCTTACCCAGTACCTATTTGGCAAGGCATTGCCCTTCTCATGACGTCGCCATTGTTTGCAACCATAGGCTCAGGACTTTTCCTCAAAGAGAAAGTTGGGGCAGCTCGCTGGGGCGCGACCTTAGCCGGCTTCGCTGGTGCTATGGTGATTCTAGAGCCGTGGGCAGAAGACTTTAACTGGGCAACACTGCTACCGGTTGGCGCAGCTTTCTTCTGGGCATGCTACTCACTCATGGTGAAAAAACTCTCTTCGCAAGACAGTCCTTCAACCATGGTGGCGTACTTGCTGCTATTGATCACACCATTTAACATCCTGCTTGCCGCGCCAGATTGGCAGACTCCAAGCGGCGGTACAATTTGGGCTATCTTGATTGTTATCGGTGTTATGACGGCACTCGCTCAATGGGCAATTGTAAAAGCCTATTCTGTTGCTGATGCTTCGTTTGTGCAACCTTTTGACCACGCAAAATTACCGTTAAATGTTCTAGCGGGTTGGATTGTATTTAGTTGGGTTCCACCGGGTCGTTTATGGCTAGGGGCTGCTATTATTATTGCGTCAGTTGCATTTATTACCCATTGGGAAACGAAAAAACCGGCGAAAATAAAGAAAGTTTAGGATCGATGAAATAAATAGTTCAACTGTCCGTTCTATATGGATAAGAGAATTCAAACGAGGCCGTAAGCATGAAGAAACCAGTCAAGATTACACTATACCGTTGGGCAGGCAGCTGGGGTCCATTTAAAGTTAACATCCCATGTGGAGAATGCACCCTTACCAAAGACATTCTTAAGGATACTTTTGAGAATGAGTTATCAGATGTCGATGTTGAACTGGAAGTGAAAGATTGGTTGTCTCACTGGTGGGAGCCTCTAAAACTTGGCTCTTGGCATGCTCCAATCCTTGTTGTTGAAGGCAAGGTTGTAAGCCAAGGCGAAGCGCTTAACCGCGGTGTGTTAGTTCAATCTGTGATTAAAGAGTGGACTAAACGAGACAGCCTAAAAGGCAACATTGTTTACGGAAAATCGACCTGCCCATTCTGCGTTAAGGCCAAGAAAATGCTTGATGAAGCGGGTGTTGAATACCAATACCACGATGTCGTAAAAGACAGCGCAGCTTTGTATCGTATGATTCCAGAGGTCAAAGCGCACATTGGTGAGAAAACACCAGTAACAGTTCCTCAGATTTGGCTTGATGGTAAATACATTGGTGGAGCTGACAACTTAGAAGCGTGGATGAAAGAGAACGGTTTAGATACCATCCCGAATAATGTTGTCGACCTATCCAACCAATCGACAGGCTGAATTCAGTAACAGTCATTAGTCAGAAGCTTTATCAGTGTTTTTTGTGTCCATCCACAACAAAACGAGCGATGACCTTCATTAATCGCTAAAACGCAAAAGGCCTTAAACTTAAATAAGTTTAAGGCCTTTTTAAAATCCGTTTTTGAAAATACTTATTTCGCCATTCTCTTCATCATTCGCTTAATGAATGATGCTTTTTTTGGCTTTGGCTTGCCATACAATGCTTCGTGCATCATGTTTTTTGCTACCATTTGACCAAGGTATGCGTGGCCTAGTTCGTAATTCATGCTTATCTCCGCACATAATCGATTTTCTTATGCGCGGATTCTACACTTAAATCGCTCAAAAACAAGATCCAAATCACACTTTCAATGTAATCTCACCATTAAGTTACAATTAAAATTTTCATTTAAACACCCATAAAAAAAGCAGCTCAAGAGAGCTGCTTTAAAAATAGTTTTTTAGAAACCTAATTGCTTAGAAATCAACCAACATGAAGAAATAACTTAGAAAACAAACAGTTAAGAAAACTAGCTACGCTTTGGCTGTCTGTAAGTTTTACCTGCAATTTGGTATGTGTCTTTTTGCTTTAATTCGAACATAGTTTCAAAGAACCAAGCTGCAAATTTGATTAAGTCATCGCCTTCATTCATCACATGTTCGATGTACTCTTGCTCTTCGCCTTGTTCATTTTCTTGAAGCGTCACGTGGTAAATACGCTTTTCGCCTTCAACTTCAGCTAGCGCAAATTGACCTGTTAGTGATCCAGCAGCCTCAGCGACTTCTGTATCCTCATCGGATTTCAATAACTCAAGTGCTTGAGGCAGGCCATCTAGTGCGCAGATAGCTTTTACCAGTACTTCAAATTCATTTTGCTGCATGTTTATTACCTATTAAATGGACGCAGGTATTGTAGAAAACCATCCATACAAATACAACGTATTAACGACTGTATGCTGAACTATAGCGAGCTAGCTGTTTAACTGGTCTGTACTTCAGCTGCTTAACTGTATTCAACTTCGGTAGCTGTGGCTTTCTTATTCATTCTCGTTGAAGACCAAAGTACTGTAGCCATGCAAGCACCAATAATCAGATAAAACACGCCGAGCTGTAGGTGAGTCGTCACCCAACTCTCGACTAGATATCCACCAAGTAAACCCGCCAAACACATCTGAATTGAACCTGACAGTGCCGACACCGCGCCCGCTTTCTTCTTATGAGGTTCTAATAGCATACTGATCGATAGAGGGAAGGAGATACCTTGAGCGATAGCTAACCACGTAAATGCCCACACTAAGTTAAAGATGGATAACTCATGAGTAAGTAACCAAGTCCCTGAAGCTAAAATGATCAAAATCGCAAGACTCATCAATTGTGGTGTACTAAACCTACGATTGAGCAAGTTCAAAGCCACGCTACCAATCAGTAAGCCAGCCGAAGGGACTATCATCAACGATCCGTATTCAGCGGCTGTCAGCCCCAATTGCTCTTGCATTAAGAATGGAAACAGTGATAGCGACACCAAACTCGCCATGTAACTCATCCAATTATAACTGGCACTGGTCAACACTTGGCGATTCGTCAACAAACGGCCATAGTTCTTGACCACTTGACTGACTTCAAAGCGGCTCTTTCCGTATGGTAAAGTTTCATGAAGAACAAAGTAGCCGAGAGTGAATATCGCCAGTAAATACACAAGAACAAACAGGAACACCGCCTGCCAACCGAGGTGGAATGAGATCCAACCACCAAACACGGGCGCAATAATCGGCATGATCGAAGCGGTGACCGAAATATAAGACAGCGCTTTGGTCAGTTGAAGGCCATCATAGCTGTCGCGCAGCACACTTCGCCCAAGAACCGAGGCACTACCCGCCCCTAGACCTTGCAACAAGCGACCAACCTCTAACGCCGTCATGTTGTCGGAAAAAACAACACAAACAACAGTACCAATCAAATAAACACCCTGACCTAACAAGAAGATAGGTCTTCTCCCCACGGCATCGGACATCGGCCCATAAAATAGCTGAGACAAGCCAAAACCCACAAGAAACAGCGTAACGAGCAGCTGTACATCTACCTGAGTCGCACTTAAGTCTGAAGCAATTAGCGGCAACGATGGTAAATAGATACTCACCCCTACCTGTCCTGTAGCTATGATCATCATGGCTAAGAGTAGCGGTGTTTTTTTAAAGGTCGATTGGCTCAAAAAATTCCCTATTCGTTTGTTATTTGTTCATCAGATGAGTTTACATTCAAAACCAATAATTGATAATTAGCTAAATTGGAATTTAATTAAGTCCCAACAGGAAATAATATGGATTGGATTCTTAACGTAAAAAGTTATGTAAAAGTGGTGGAAGAAGGCAGCTTCAATGGCGCAGCACGTAAACTCAATACCACCAGCTCAGCGATCAGCAAAAGAGTGAACTGGTTAGAAGAACGTATCGGCACTCAACTATTAAAGCGCACCACGCGCTCAATCAGCCAAACCGAAGCGGGAGCTCTCTTTTATCTGCGAGCCAAGGATCAGCTCGATAATTGGCAATCGATTATTGATGAAACTCGATCGGTTAACCAAACGCCTGCGGGCCTGCTAAAGATTGGCGCAACCATCGCTGTTGGTTCTAAGTTTCTCGTGCAATACATGGACGACTTCTTAGAAAAGTATCCAGACATTAAAGTACAGCTTATCACCACCACGCCAGGTCAATTACCTGAGCTTGGCTTGGACCTGGTGATCAGTCGTGAACTGGAACAACTCAACTCGTTAAGCTTCAAGAAAACACCACTGTTTGAACACAAAGCCAGCTTTTATGCCGCTCCCAGTTACTTGGCTAAACATGGTTATCCCATCAACGAGCAAGACTTAGAACAACACAACTCCTTAATATGGGGAGAGCGTCCTATTCGTGAAGTCACGCTAACTAAAGGACAACGCATCACTTTGAACGGTAACTTTGCGACCACCAATCCTGAGGCTTTGTTTCATGCCGCGAAGCGAGGAATGGGCGTACTGTTAACCATCAAAGCAATGATCAAAGAGGATCTTAAACAAGGGACACTGGTTCCAGTATTACCAAATATAACAGCCGACGAAGTGATGGTTTACGCGTACTACCCTAAGCTTGACTACTCACATACACGAACCAAGCTATTTTTAGACCACCTAAAAGATAGGCTAGACAAAGAAAGAAATAGTCAAATTTTGTGAAATATATCGCACTAAATTTGAAAAATCACACAACACGGTCGATAATAAACTAGACGCATATAAAAATTATTAATGCAAGTTGCATTGTTAATATTTAAGACGGTGCTGCTACAAGATCGTATACACAAGATCATACACATACAGCTTACACACGATTCTGGTTGGCTACGGATGGTGACTATGACTCAACATACACGCAATAGCATGATAGACACAGAGCGCATTGGGCGCTTACTCAAATTGGAAGGTATCGACCTTTTAGAGTCTGCCGTGCTTACTTTGCATCAAACCTTCGGTACTCAATACACCAGTATCATTGAGAAAAAGCACTTCCCCGATCAAATGGTTCCTTTGGTCATTGCCCATTCTGACCATGTACTGCATGACAAAATAAACGCACGCCATGGTCACATATACCAACAAGCCGTTAATCAAAAACACCCAGATTGCTCATTTGCTCAGTATATCGTTCAGTCACTCCCAACATCAGCATTTAGACAGGAAATCACCTCACAGAACTCAATCGCTATCCCAGCACGCAGTCAAAGTGGCGAAGTCATGGGTGTGCTTTTCTCAACCTTTAGTTCTCCTATGAGTACAGATCAACAACAAGACGTGATAAAACACCACCAGTTGTTCGCAGATATCGTCATTCACACCTTGCGTGAAATGTGGTTCAACGACCGTTCTGAGCAACTGGTTAATCAACTCAGCTACGAAGTATCACACGATAGTCTAACTGGGCTATTAAACCGTAGCTGCTTATCAGACACCTTGGAATCGATCACTCAGCAGAGTGTCACTCCCTTCACGCTCGCTCTGCTCGACATCAATAGCTTCAAAGCCATCAATGATATGCACGGTAATTATATTGGCGATAAGGTACTTCAGTTCGTTGCAGAGACCTTGCGCCGAACCTTGCCCGACAACAACCTGACGTTCCGGACGGCTGGCAATGAGTTCGCATTCATTACCTATCATTCAGACCCAATAGCTGTTTGCGAACAAATTCTGGATAAGATAAAGCAAGGTTACACTAGTATTGATATCAAAATCGATTTCGACGTCAGCATCGGCATTGCCCGGTCAGGTGGAGACAATAAAGACGTAGAACAAATCATCTTCAACACCAGTTTGGCGCTAAAAGAGTGCCAGCATAGTCAAGATACATACATTCAATGTTACGACACTCACCTAAGGGTTCGTTACCAAAGGAAAACCGAGTTAATCGCCGCCTTACGAAGTGAACTTGATAGCCCCATATCAGACAGTCAGGCACCTAATGACAATGGAATGTACGTGGTTGTACAACCAATCGTTGATCACATTGATACACGATGGGATTACTTCGAGGTGTTAACTCGTTGGAAAACCACAAGACATGGCGACATCTCGCCAGTGGAGTTCATTCAGGTAGCGGAAGAATCGGGGTTGATCGTGGAACTGGGTGAACGGATCATCGAATTGGTATGCCGCGCTAAAACAAGATTGGAGCGAGGCTTAGGCTACAAAGTTAAGCTTGGAATAAACTGCTCCGCTCACGAGCTTACCGATTCTAAGCGTTATATTTCCTATCTTACTCGAACGATTGAACAGCATCACTTTAAAGCAAACGAGTTTGTCATTGAGCTAACCGAAACCGTGCTGTTATCTCCAACTCAAGAAACAAAGTCAGCACTCGACTTTCTAAGGGGACAAGGGTTCACGATCGCTCTAGATGATTTCGGTACTGGTTACTCAAGCTTAAATTACATTCATAGCTACCCTATCGATTGTATTAAAATTGATGCCACCTTTATTCGAAACTTGCTGACAAACTCAACATCCGAAAGTGTTGTGTGGTTGATTGTTCAACTGGCACACAGACTCAATGTGTCATTGGTTGCGGAAGGCGTAGAGAAGCGTGAGCAATTAGAAAAGCTGCACGCAATGGGGTGTGACAAAATTCAAGGATACCTCAACTCTCCACCTATGCGACCAGAAGCTATCGTTAGCTACGTCACTCACTCAGAACCTCTAGCCTAAACGCCGTTTACTACCTCAACCTAAAATCAAAAAGCCGCGAGCGTATCACTAAACATTTAAGTATTTAGTTCTGCACTCACGGCTTTAAAGGCTACATCATTACTCGCAACCATCTAGCTAACGGTTACCTTGACGACATATAGTCAGCTGCTAGCTATTATTCGATTGTTTTTCTAGAGCTTTCTTTAATAGCTTGTCGGCTTCATCTCTAGCGGCTACGAATGTCGCTTTTTCCTTTTTAGGTACGGAATCGGCCATCGGAATATTTGCTTTCATTGCATTGACAGGACGACCACGTTCGATCAATTCGTAATGTAAGTGCGCCCCCGTCACTCGGCCCGTTTTACCTGATAAACCAATACGCTGACCACGAGATACCGTTTGCCCTTTACGAACGAGGATCTTACTCAAGTGTAGGTAGCGTGTTTTGTATGTGCTGCCATGCTGAATCACCACATAGTTACCCGCATATGGGTGCTTACGAGTCATGATCACTTTACCATCACCTGTTGCTTGAACGGGTGTGCCAATTGGCGTCGCGAAATCTGTGCCGTTATGCGGAGAGACTCGCCCAGTCACAGGGTGTAAGCGCTTAGGATTAAACTGAGAACTTTGACGCCAACCACGGCTCACAGGGTAACGTTGGAAAGCGCGTTGTAAGCTATCGCCATTGGCATCGTAATATTGTCCGTCAGTGTGTAAGTACGCTGAAACAACACGGTTACGGTTCATGATCTTGATGGCTTCTATTTCACGTTTCCCGGTTGCGACACCATCAACGAATTGCGCTTTTTGAAGCACTTCAAACTGATCACCCGCACGTAAGTCTCGGCTGAAATTCAGCTTATCTTTAAGAAGAGTCACAATATGGTCAATCTCAATACTGTTCAGGCCAACTTTGTTCGCTGACATAGAGAAACTGCCATGGATATCGCCCACTAAAGGCTTTTGCTTCCATTCACCCGGAATAGAAATGTCTTCGAATTCGTAGCTGCCGTCATCAAGCAGTCGATAAACCACTTTGTCCGCGACACTAAATTGAAGTTCCATTTTTGAAAGGTTGCCCGTCGCTTCGTCACGCCAAAAGCGTAATGTATTACCCGGACGAAGCGTGTCTAACGCAAGGAAGTTCAAATCGGTTTCCATCACGCTCATCATCGAGTTATAAGAAAACCCAAGCTGAGTGAAAATGCTACTTAAGTTATCGCCTGATTGAATTTGATATTCAAACGTCGGTGGCTCGATAACGGTAGCAGAAGGAGGTGACAGAATTGACTCAATAACGGTTGAGTCTGGCAAATCAAGATCGATCGTTTTCGTCAGATTTGATGGTGAATATTGCAAAGCAACACTTATCACTGCAATAAGTGGCAGACCTAAAATTGCTGCTTTTTTTACAGGTGAAAGCTCAGCAAACGGAGAGGAAAATATTTTTGAATACACGGTAAACAGGTCTTTCTACGATATAAAAGCACAGGATATGCTTTTCAGGCGTATAAATCATCATTGCATTGTCATAATATGATGTGAATCTGCGCAATCTCGGCTAAGTCATTGAGTTACCGTTAATGAAATAGGCACAACTCAAAAAATTAATGAACCAACGATTTAGACATTAAAAAGCAGAAACATCTCGTTCCTGCTTTTTAATTCATGCTATTTCAACTAAGCGTTAACTGTCGATACCAAGCAATTATCTTCACCAAATTCA
Source organism: Vibrio sp. MED222 (assembly GCF_000153005.1). NCBI lineage: Bacteria > Pseudomonadati > Pseudomonadota > Gammaproteobacteria > Vibrionales > Vibrionaceae > Vibrio > Vibrio sp. MED222. Next base: position 896,237 of record NZ_CH902606.1, read on the forward strand.
TTCGGGATATAACGATCAGCATTCGCATCGTTCACCCATTGTTGATCATCAACTAGGTAGCGAAATTGAAACTCACCATCTTTCGGAAGACGAGTTTTAAACTTGTAAACCTTCCCTTTCGCCAGTTTTTTCATTGGGGTCGCTTTCCAATCCAGAAAGTCGGCAACGATAGATACGGAATTAGCTTCTTGAGCTTCTAGCTCGAAAGTCACTTCAACTTCATCTTTCGTCTTAAAAAAACGTTTATTAATCATTCGCAAGCTCCATTTGTAAAGTAAGCAGACACAAAGCTAAGTGTGTCTAAATTTCATTCATCTACTTAAGATAATATGTAATTTAGCTCACATAAACAACAGTTCCTTGTCCTAACAAAAATGTCACTGCCCATCAATTGATTGCATATTGAAAGAAAAACTCATTAACACCTTTTCAGATTGCAATTCTGGAAAAGATTGTCCCGCAGAATGTCGAGTAAAGCCGATAAAACCTTCCCCAGAGAGTTTGCTATGTGAATCGAGCAGCTGAGTAATCTCTAAAGTTTGGATTCTCACCCGGTCACCAAGAAAGAATTGGTCAACTAACACGACGCGGCTTCGATGCTGGTCATGTTTAAACAGGCCAAGGTAATAGAAAACGCCACTGCCTTGGTTAGATACCCACATAGGTGCAACAAAGAAACTCGCCTTGCCTAACGTGACACTTGAAAGGTTGTTGGTGTCTACGGTGACCACACCACGCTCAACACCGGAGTCATACCGCCCAAACGCGATTGATCTTGGTCCATCGACTTCATTAATAAAGGCGTAGGCGTTGGTTTCAGGAACTTTGATTGTCCATGGGTTAGTCGTCTTCAAATCAAAAACGGTTTCAACAACAGGGTCATAACTGACTTGAGAAGAAGGAAACTTCGCCAAGATCTCTTCGTCACTTAAGCTAAAGCGATAAATACCCGCCAGTATCACCACAACCAGCATGACAATAGGAATCAGTAAAATCAGAGGTATAGGTAAGATTTTCTTTTTCATGAGCAATTATATTCTTTTGTTTTCATCCAGTTGTGCAGACCATAAAGGGCTTTAGTATAATTATCAATACAGGGTTAACCAGAAGTGGAGCATGGATGGATATCAATCATATTAAAGAGAAGAATATCAGAAGTTGCGAATGCCGCTGTGGAGCCGTCAATTTAGTCTGCAGAGGCGAGCCTCAACGCACCTCCGTATGCCATTGTTATGAATGTCAGAAGCGCACCGGAAGTGTGTTCGGGGTTCAGGCTCGATTTCCCATAGAACAAGTGACACTCAACGGAGAGGTCACTTCCTTTTCACGTATCAGTGACACGGGCAATGAAGTCACCTACCAGTTTTGCCCTAAATGTGGCACTACCATGCTATTGCAGTCGGTTGCCGCCGCCGATTTTTATGTCGTCCCGCTCGGACTATTTAAAGAGCAAGACTTTCCGCTACCAAGCTTTTCAGTCTACGAAGAACGCAAACACGGATGGGTCAAATTTGACCATCAGATGAGTCATTACAACTAGCTTGTTACTGACCATTATCTCTATAAAGAAACAGTATTGGAACAAACTGCAAGACTGTTGCCTAAGATCAAATATCAACGTTCTACAACGCTAGCGTATCTTTTCGCTAGCGTTATAATCGGCTCCTCTTTTTAACCCAGGGTGAACCACATGATTTCAAAACTACCTCGCTGGGTTGAATACGGCGCCTTACTGTTAGCGGGCCTTGCTGGCAGCGTTAATGCTATTGGTTTACTCGGCTTCCAACATCAAGCTATCTCCCATATTTCAGGCACCATGTCTTTACTTGGCAGCAGCCTGCTCACGCCGACTTCAACTTCTATGCACCTCCTGCTAATCATTATGAGCTTTATGCTAGGTGCCGCGTTCAGCGGATTCTTTATCGAAAATCAAGCATTGAAGTTAGGACGCCGTTACGGTGTTGCGCTATGTATTGAGGGTGGATTGCTGTTCTTGGCGCTTTGGGCACTGTTACAAGGCTACACTTCAGGCCAGTATTTCGCTTCAGCCGCGTGTGGTTTGCAGAACGCAATGATCACCACCTATAGCGGGGCGATCATTCGCACCACACACATGAGCGGGATCATCACAGACCTTGGGATCATGATTGGCGCACGCTTAAAGGGGATGCCTTTTGACCGCCGTAAAGCCAAACTTCTTATGTTCATCGTTGTTGGCTTTCTGTTTGGTGGTTTAAGTGGTGCTTGCCTGTTCCAGCGCTTTGAAATTTTGGCACTGGCTTTCCCTGCCTCTTTCGCGTTCATTGTCGCGTTTAGCTACTGGCTCTACCTAACTTATCGAACTGAAGCCTCAGTAAATTTATAAACGCCTAGTAATAACCATGAGAATATGTAACATCTGCAACACTTTATTCTAAACTCATAATTTGTTGCAGAATAACCTGCGTGAATATTTAGCGATATTTGATGAATAGTATTGCAAGTGATATTAATACTCGGTAATCTTGCACCCAATGAGAAAATACGGATGTTTAGAGAATAAAAATGCCAAGGATGTGGCTTTTTTACATGTAGAAATACGAGAATAATTAACATGTCTAACAACACGAATACTGCTCAACCAGAGAAATCTAAAGGCAGTTTCTGGGTTTTCTTAATCCCATCTCTGATTGGTTTGTTCCTCTTCATGGCGCCAATTAGCTACCAAGGTGATCTCACGATCCCTGTCGCTATTCTAGCCAAATCAATTCAAGCGGTTTTCGGTGAGTCTCTAGTTGCTATTATCACTGCAATCGTTGCCTTCATGTCTGTAGCTTCCGTGTTAAGCACCATTTTCAAACCTACATTCATTAAATCGAATTCATTTCTAAACGGCCTTTTCAACCCATCTCCACTGTGGTTGTTGGTTCGTATTATCGGTGGTGCTGCAGCATTCATGGCTTTCTTCCAAGTTGGCCCTGAGTTTATCTGGGAAGAAAACACCGGTGGTCTCGTGTTAGAGGGCCTATTGCCGACTCTATTTTCAGTATTCATCTTTGCCGGTTTACTATTACCACTTCTACTTAACTTCGGTTTGTTAGAACTGTTTGGCACCTTACTAAGTAAAGTGATGCGTCCAATCTTCAACCTGCCGGGTCGTAGTGCTATCGATTGTATGGCTTCTTGGTTAGGTGACGGCAGCGTTGGTATCCTGCTTACAAGCAAACAGTACGAGAAGAAATTCTACACTCAACGTGAAGCCGCTGTTGTTGGTACGACTTTCTCAGCAGTATCTATCACGTTCAGCCTTGTAGTGATTGCTCAAGTAGAACTAGAGCACCTATTCCTACCCTTCTACGCAGCAATCTGCTTAGCAGGTATTGTGGCCGCGGTAATCATCCCTCGCCTTCCTCCACTGAGCATGAAGAAAGACACCTTCATTGATGGTACAAAACCTCACAAAGATGCTGATGCAATCCCAGCGGGTCACTCGACTTTCTCTTGGGGTCTTGAACTCGCGGTAAATAAGGCATCACAAGTGAAGTCTGCTAAGTCTGTATTTGGTGAAGGCATTCGTAACGCAGTCGACATGGTATTCGGCGTTCTTCCTGTTGTAATGGGGCTAGGTACAATGGCATTGGTAATTGCAGAATACACCTCTGTGTTCTCATTCCTAGGCCAGCCTTTCATTCCATTCCTTGAGCTACTTGGTGTACCTGAAGCGGTTGCAGCATCTGAAACCATTGTTGTTGGTTTTGCGGATATGTTCATCCCAGCGATCCTTGCCGCTTCTATCGACAACGAGATGACTCGCTTTGTTATTGCAGCAATGTCGGTAACTCAGCTGATCTACATGTCTGAAGTGGGCGCTCTGCTTCTAGGCAGTAAGATTCCCGTGAATATCCTTGAACTGTTTATTATTTTTATTCTACGTACGTTAATTACACTTCCGGTTATCGCTGGTGTAGCGCATCTAATATTTTAAATTAGACGCACTGATACAGTGTAATAAATAACCTGATTTATAATAGCCTCACTTTTGTGGGGCTTTTTTTGCCTAATATATTCACTCTCCGGTTTAAAATACATACACTCTCCTGTTTGAAATATCGCCAATATACGAATTGAGAATATCATTTGATTTCATATTAATTCCCTTACACCTCTCCCTTATATAGTAAATCATACGCATATTAGCCTAATTAATACCCTCCTCACTTTGTTTGCCTTTGATTAAGCCAACTCTTTAACTCATTGAACCAAAAAACAAAAGTAGCAAGTATGTAATTAACTGAGTTTTACGTTGTGCGGGTTGTTGTATTTTTGTAGTCTATTTTGTGAAATTACATTCAAGTAAATCCCAACAATGTCGATATATATATAATTACAAAAACACGATTAGCTTTAGTTTTCGCAAAGCTTGTGAGAAGAGGAAAACACAATGAAATTTAGCCATAAGGTGGTTGCAGCATCATCAGCCTTGCTATTAGTGACAGTATCATTGCTTTCAATACAGCAACTTTACACCGTAAAAAGTGCTGTAGAGAACCACGTCAATGCAAGCCTGAAAGAGATGGTCTCTGGTATTAAGAACACCGTAGCATCAGAGATGAATGCTAAGAAAGCACTGGCTCAGTCGACGACTGAAGTCATTGAAATCAACCCTCAAGATCGTACCTACGTTCAAAACATCCTAGAAAAGCCAAAACTTAAAGGCAGTTTTCTCGCGGTTGGTTTTGGTTATGACGCAAACGGTTTCGTGATTGAGAATGATGACGGTTGGGACGCGGGGCCAGATTATGACCCACGAATCCGCCCTTGGTACATTGATGCTAAATCCAAAAACAGTTTAGTTGTGACAGCTCCTTATGTGGATGCATCAAGCAAAAAAGTCATCATCTCAGTGGGTACGCCAGTTAAAGACAACGGCCGCTTTACTGCGGGTATGTTCTACGACCTAGAACTGACCAACCTTGCGACCTTGGTAAACCAAGTGAACTTGTTTGACGCGGGTTACTTATTCCTAGTCACTGCCGACGGCACGACGATTGCTCACCCTAATGCTAAGAACAATGGCGAAACGCTATCAAGCTACCTGCCACAAGCGACTATTCGCGAGGGATCTCAACAAATTGAAGTCGACGGTAAAAAGTTCCTAGTGAACTTCACTCACATCCCAAGTGAAGATTGGTACATCGGCGCAATACTTGATGAAGAGATCGCTTACCAAACCGTTGAAGATCTGAAAAACAGCTCGATAATCTACTCTTTAATTGCGGTTATTCTCAGCATCATTGCATTAACCGTCCTTATTCGTGTGTTAATGCGCCCGCTTGAGACGCTTAACCAAGCCATTCAAGATGTTGCGAGCGGACAAGGTGACTTAACTAAACGTCTAGATACCAATACAGATAAAGAGTTCTCTGACCTTGCGAAAGGCTTCAACACCTTTACTGAAAACCTGCAAAATCAAATCATTCAATCCAAAGCGATTGGTGTTGAGATTAAACGTGGCACTGAAATCACAGTAAAAGGCGCGGGTGAGTCAGCGAATGCGATGAATACTCAGCTGCAAGAGCTTGAACAGCTAGCCACCGCAATGAACGAGATGGCCGTTACCGCAACGGAAGTAGCAAACAACGCTCAAGGCGCAGCCGCCGCGGCTCGTGAAGCTGACGATGCGACACTAGACGGTACATCTGTAGTAAGTGACACGACTCAAGCGATTGATAACCTTTCAGCACGTATCGACCAAGCGGTTGCAGAAGTACAAGTACTTGAATCAGCAACAGCAAATATCGAGACGATTCTTAAAGTAATCAACGATATCGCAGACCAAACCAACCTACTTGCATTGAATGCTGCTATTGAAGCGGCGCGTGCTGGTGAATCGGGCCGTGGTTTCGCAGTCGTTGCCGATGAAGTTCGCACTCTGGCGCAACGTACTCAAGAATCGACCACTGAAATCCGCAACATGATTGAGCAGCTCCAAGCGGGTGCAAGCTCTGTATCTAACGCGATGAATCAAAGTAAAGACACAGCCACTGACGCCGTTGAACGCGCTCAGCAAGCAAACTCTTCACTTGACCGCATCCGCGACGCGATTCAGCGCATCTCTGATATGAATATTCAGATTGCTTCAGCAGCTGAAGAGCAGAGTTTAGTAGCGGAAGAGATCAACAACAACACAGTTAAGATCAAAGACCTTTCAACACAGGTATCGAACGCAGCTCAAGACGCAAACACAGCAATGCAAGTTCAAACTGACAATGTTCGCCAACAAGACGAACTATTAAACAAGTTTACGGTTTAACCGCCTTAGCGTTTAGCTAACTAACACCTTGTTTAACTAACACCCTGTTTAGTAAGCAATAAACAGCTTTATATAAAAAACCCCGCTTACTGGTAATCAGTAAGCGGGGTTTTCTTTTCAAGGTTTTCTTTGCAAAATTTGCTTTCTAACTCGTAACAGGCTCGAGCTAGTTGGTCGTCAGCATCATGCACTGGTTGGATTCAACCTTAATAGTTAAGTCCTTACCAACACATTCGAACACTTCGCCAGACAACAGATCCGTCACAGCGCCTGTCCAATTTAATGAGGCCGTCTTGCTTCGTTTCGATTTATTAATCACCACAATGCCTTTGTCGCCACGAACAAACACCAACAAGTCATCATTGGCTTCAACCACCTGCATCGCTTCGCCATGAACATGGTTATGGAATTGAATCATGTTTTTCATATAAGGCGCTTGCCAGTCGTTAAGCCAACGAGGTTGGCCACTCTTGTCCAGAATACCGCTGGTGCTGAGCTCACTGTAAACAAGCGGCACACCGCCATCTCGTCCAAGAATAAAGGCGTGAGCTAATTGCTCGTCGACTTCATCCATCACATGTTCCAAAAACACCTCGTTATTTGGAATGTCATGAGTGACAGCAAAAGTGATCGCTCGCATGTTCGACAGAGCTTGACCAAAACAGTATGGGTTGATCAGAGACTTAAAACTGCCCTGCTCTTCAAAAGCTTTGAAGATGGTATTGAATAGCGGAAAATCATACGCCCCTAAACGAGTGTGTTTAAGGTAAGGCTCGAGGAACAGTTCGTACTCTTCTTTGGTTGCACCACCGTCAGTAATGATCTCGCCAAAGATATGCATTTCTTCACAGATATCATCAGTCCAAACCTTACGTAGATGTGACAGTGTCATGTGTTTCGCTGCGTCGATGCGAAACCCTTTCACACCAATCACTTTCAAGGCTTTTAGGTAAGCTCGCTGCTGTGTAACCACATTGTCGTTGTCTAACAGCGTTGGCAGGCCTGGATCGCTTGCTCCACCAGTAATACGTCCGTTTTGCACCTCCCAAGTGTCTTTCCAGTTCTTGATACCAAACGCTTCGACAAAGTCGTTCTCATCAAACAAAGGTTTAGAAAGATCACCAAACAAACGAACGGATTCGTAATACTCAGAATCTTGTTGGTAAGACGCCATGTCTTGTTGATTTGGATACGTCAAATCACCGCGAATACTCGACTCGTTAGCCATGTGGTTAAACACAACGTCCACATAGGTACGAAGCCCATGTTGCTTTAACGTGTTCACCATTGCAGTGAAGTCTTGCGTATCACCAAGCTGATTATCGATCACACGATAATCTTGGGGTTGATAGCGCTGCCACCATTGGGTACCTGTATCTCGATCACAGCCTTTAGGCCCTCGTAACGACTTCATTGCCGGCGAGACTAAAACAGATTTATAACCCAACTCTTGAATCAGAGGGGCGTTCTTCATTACGTCAGCGTAGCACCAGTCAAAAGCATGCAATATAACATCTGTCGCTGGGGTGCTTAACATAGCTGAACTCTCCATGTTGTTCTCCTACCAAACTCGTTTACAGCTTTCTAGATAAATACAAAGGCTAAAAGGCAAAGCTGCATAAATTTCCTTAAGAATGGTATTTATTATATGAGTTACTCATTAAAACCCCTCCTCCTCCCACCGATTAGTCAAGGTGGATAGTTAAGGGCGTAGCGCCAATTATCGCATAACGTCCGGGATGAACACTCAGCCATAATGTTTTTAAATGCGCCCAAAAATGACAAAAAAGGAGCGTATCTACGCTCCTTTTATTCAATCTAACACATATCAATGACTAAGTTCGGTAAAGAACCTTCACTACGTGCCAGCCAAATTTTGTTTTTACCAGATGTGGTACAAGTGTCTCGCCAGAGAAACAAATCTTATCAAACTGAGGCACCATTTGACCTTTTTTGAACTCGCCTAGGTCGCCGCCCTTTTTACCTGATGGACAGGTTGAATGCTTCTTCGCTAGCGTTTGAAATTTAGCGCCCTTTTTAAGCTGCGTCATGATGTCTTCTGCTAATTCTTTATGCTTCACCAAAATATGAAGCGCTGCTGCTGTTCTTGCCATGATAATTCTCAGTTTGTTGCTGTCAGTTGATTTGCGATGATTACGTAGAATTCATCAACGTACTGACTGTTGTAATTCTGCTTACGGCTAACGACTTGTCGACAAAAGTCCATCAAACGCCTGCGTTTAGCGTGATTTTAACCCAAGAATCGTCATTCTTCACTCTATAACCGAAAACAACCCCCTTAAAGATCTTTAAAAACCGCATAGTGACTTGCTGCGAATGCCATTTCCCTTTAAATTAATCCTTATAGATTAAGCGCGTATTAAGTAGGAGCCACTTATGGCCAAACCGATAAGTAAAGCGAGTCAGTCACAGGGAATGCTGATGTTCAAGTTATCCCTCACTCAAAGTTTTGCGATAGGCACGCTTAAGGTCAGAGAAATCGTTCCTTTCCAGCCAATGACCCAAATCCCTTACTCTCATCACCACGTGATTGGTACCGTCACTATTCGCGAACTTACGGTTCCAGTTATTGATATGTCTGCGGCTATTGGGTTTCGACCGATCACACCGACTGAATACCAAGACTGTGTGCTCATCGTGACAGATTGCTTAAGAACCGTTGTAGCATTCTTGGTTCGTTCGATTGATAAAATCATTGAATGTGACTGGAAGAGTATTGAGTCGCCACCCGCAAGTGTAGGAACCAATGTGTTTGTTACCGGCATTACACGTTTTGAAGATCGTATCGTGCAGATGCTCGACGTAGAGTTATTACTTTCTAAGATTTACCCTGCTTATGAAAACGCACATATTCCGATGCTGACTGATGTCGAAAGAGAACGCCTAAAAGCGCTGAATATTCTACTGGTTGATGACTCTTTGATCGCACGAAAACAGCTGTCTGATGCCTTAGACAGCATCAACATCCCTTACAGCATTTGTAATAACGGCTTAGATGCGATTGACCTGATGCGAGGTGAGGCTGCAAAAGGTACAGCAATTGATCTTCTCGTGAGTGATATCGAGATGCCCGGGTTAGATGGTTATGAACTTGCATTTGAAGTACAAAACGACAGCGCACTCAGTCATGCCTACTGTATTTTACATACTTCACTATCCAGTGAGATATGTGTTGACCGAGCCAATCAGGTGGGAGCACATGAAGCGCTAGAGAAATTCAATGCAGGCGAATTAATCGAAGCCATGTTGCGCGGAGCGAAAGTCCTAAACGACGCGGCTATGACTGCTTAGACACAAAAAAGCCCTCACATTAGAGGGCTCCTAAAGTAATCCGTTAAACGAGCTTACTCGTTAGACACTTTTTTGTGACCTTCTTGCAGGTGAACGAAATCCACTAAGTCGTCGCCAGATACTTGGTATGCCTGACCGAAACCTTTTACGAACAGGCCATTCTCTGCTTTAAGGTTGAATAGAGAAAAATCTTGAAGTTGGCTTAAACCATCAATGATCTCGCCGAAACGCTCTTGCATCTGGCCGATCACTTGAGTCCAAAGCTCCGTTTCACGCTCTACAACACTTGCCTGAGCATCAAACGTTAAACGCTTACGTGCATAAAGCTGCTTCGAGCTCTCTTCGTCTTCAATCATCATCAAAGAGACTTGAGGGTTTGCTTTCAAGTTACGAGCATGACGAGCAATATCAGAAATTAGAACAAAATAACCTTCTTGGTTCTGAACGAAAGGGGCGTAACTTACGTTCGGGCGACCTTCTTCATCAACCGTTGCAAGTTGAAGGGTACGGCGCTCTTGGCGAAACTCTTTGATTTCTGGACCTAGGCGACCTTGTAGGCGTTCTTGTTTTACTTGTTGTTCCATCGATAATTCCTTTCTTCACTTTCTCTTATTTATTATTTTTACCCGAGGTTGAGCGTTCATTAGTAAACTAAGTGGACCTCGAGCATTCATATTTTCTTTAAGCTAGCTGGCAATCTTATTTAAGCTTGATGTTGACTGTACTTAAGCTCGTTCTTTTAGTGCTTTGAAGCGTTCAACTTGGTCGACAATCAGCTCTCGCTTTTCATTGCGACCTAGGTAAATCTTAAAGATGTTCTCGCCTGTTTCACTGAAGAAACCGAAGTAATGACTTTCACGCCCCATGAACGCCTTGCTCACCAAACCAATATGTTTGATGTTATCCAGTTTTAAGTGGCCATGCAGCTCGCCTTCTTTACCCATCAGATTGTAGTAACCACGCGCTACTTTGCCTTTAGGGAACGGCGCCTTTACTTCGAAGATTGAGCCAAATGAATGGATAATTGTGGTCACTGGGCCCCAACCAACCAAACCTTCTAGAATATCTTGAGCACGGCTGCCATCTAACATCACCGCCATGTCTCCAGGAAAAGCAGCGACAACTTCAACCTCTGAAACACCTAGCTTCTCAGCAATCGCTGTAGGAAGCAGTTTTGATTCTTCTTCTAGAATGCGTGCGACACGTTGTTCTAAAGTTTCTGTCATTGCGAATGTTGTATCTGTCATTGAATAAGTTTCCGTATAAACGAGTGATTTACGTAAGTTATAAACTAAAAATTCGAGATTAAGCGTGCTTCAAACTTGCATGCGGGTGAGCACCCAAGCCAGAGGCAGTTGGTGCTGGGTGCAAGGTCTGATACTCAGTGTTAAGCACTTGAATCACACTCTGTGCAAGACTTACCGCCCAGAAGCTGCCAGCTATAGTCAGGCTCAGGTAATCTTCCGAAAGATCAACTAGGCCATTCTTTTCCCAATGTGAAAACAGAGGCTTCAGGTAGTCAAACGTGTCTTGCCCCATAAAACTCGGCAACGTACTTCTTCTTACAACACCAGAATCAAAACCGGCTTTCAATGAAGAGAAGATTGGCTCTAGTGAGCTTTGCTTGGTCATCATGGCTATTGGCAATTGACCTTGCTTTATAGACTCCATGTAGCTGTCTAAAGTTCGATGTTGCATCACACCATGACCACCGATGTTGCCACCAGCGCCACAACCAATGGGTAGAACTTCGGCATAAGTTTTCGCTAAGCTGTTGTAAATGCTGCGTTCGCGGTTATCACGAGTCCAGTGATTCACGCTCAGTTGCTTAACCTTGTGCTTTGCCATGAACTCAACGCCCGCCAAGTACATACTCGCCTTATCTGGCGTATTAGCAGGTGGTGGGATTTTTCCTTTCTCAACAAGATTAAGCATAGGCGCGTTGCCCGAAACAATCAGTTGGTAGAGGTCAATACCGTGTGCGCCAGTCGACATGTAGTCTTCTAAATCTTGTTGAAATACTTCCATAGACTGGTGTGGCAACCCGTATAGCAAATCAAGAACGATAGGCGCTTGTTCAGTGCGACTCAGTGAACTGATACGTTCCAACACAACTTCTCGGTCATCCAAGCGCTTAGCACTGCGTCGAACTTGAGTATTGAAACTTTGAATCCCGAATGAGAAACGATTGAAGCCACCTTCCAGCGAACGAGCAAACATCTCGTCGCCAAATCGATTAATCCGCCCTTCTAAGGTCATTTCCACATCGTTCGCTAATGGGAAGTGTTGACGAATAGCCTTACCTAACAGCTCAACTTGTAGAGGAGATAAATCGGTGGGTGTTCCACCACCAATATAGACGGCGTGAAATAGTCCAGACTGAGCCCAAGAGGTTTTGGCTTTTTGCATTAGCTCAACCATCAGTGCATCAAAATACTCATCCACTAATTTACGGCTTGCGGCATTTTGGAAGAAATTGCAGAACGTACAACGCACGCGACAAAAAGGAATATGGATATACAAACAACGTTTATCCTGTTTCTTTCCTTCACTCAGCATCAATTCATCAAAGATTTCCAATTTCTTGCTCGGGTCGACCGGGATTGAGCTTCCCCCAGCATGTGCAGATTGCTTTTTGGCAAATGCAAAACGAAGTGGGTCTGGGCTAGAAATGCCCAGAATTGATTCATCAAACTTATGTATATCAACGCTCATATAATCTCTCTAAACACTTATATAGCAAAGCCTGGAAGACTGTTTGCTAAAACTGAGAGAATCATAAATAGACGCAAATGATAATGCAATTGATAATTGATCTTATTTAGATTCTAAGCAATAATCCGATACATATTTTAGATTTGGTGAAGGATTGAATGTGAACGTACCTAGATATGTTATTGCAGGCGGTGCATCGTTAGTGATTCATGCGGCGATGTTATTTGTCGCTCAAGAATCCAAAGTCTTTGCAATGCCTGCAGGTAGCCAATCGAACACGGTATCGATCAACTTCACTCCAAAGAGCGCTCCCTCACAAGATCAGAAAAAAACCGTTACAGAGCCAGTTGAGCCTGAGCCAATCAAGGAAACGGTCTCACACCCAGAACCTAAACCTGTCGAACCGAAAGCAGTAGAGCCAAAGCAAGCTAAACCTGCACCAAAGAAAAAAGCGATCACCAATAAACCTCAGCCCAAGAAAGTAGAGAAAAAGGTTGTGGAGAAGACAGCCGAGAAAAAGCCGATTCAAAAAAAACCGGTGACTCAACCAGAAAAGCTGGCCGACAAAAAAGTCGATAAAAATATGGACGAGTCCGCCAACCAACCTCGACAAGTTAATCAAGGCGTATCTAACCAAGAGCCGGTGTTAATCACTAGGCCCTCTTTTTCAGCTCGTCCAACACCACCAAGCTACCCACGCCAAGCAAGGCGCCGAGGCGTTGAAGGTGTCGCAACTTATGAGATCTGGTTAGATGCTGAAGGAAAACAAATTAAACAGGCATTAGTCAACTCATCAGGCGCACTAATGCTCGACAACGCTGCCTTGAAAGCCATTAAGAAATGGAAGTTCTCACCTCATACTGTAAATGGTCGAGCAATTGCTCACCGTGTGCAAATACCTGTTCGTTTTAAGTTGGATTAACCATGCAACAAATCAGTTACTTACAAGATCAACTTGGCCTAATGACATGGCCTCTTCTAATCTGTTCAGCATTAACAGCAATGATCATCGCAGAGCGTATCTTCCAAGTCATGCTAAGCATTGGGGTTGGCAAACGCGCTATTCGTCATGAACTCAATCAGATTTCACCAACCAATAGCAAAGAAATCGAAGCATTAGCACAATCTATTTCTGGTAAACGACCTCTGCTGTACAAGGGCGTGTCGATGCTGCTTGCTCACCACTCTTTCTCAAAAGGTTTACGTGAAGATGCAGCAGGGATTTGGCTACAAGAGAAACGCCACCAGCTTCATGCTGGTTTAAGACTGCTTGGCTTGATCGGCGTCATCAGTCCGCTAATTGGCCTGCTTGGCACAGTACTTGGGCTTATTGAGATGTTTAAAGGCGTTGCCGCTACAACAGGCAGCATCACACCTAATGATTTGGCAGACGGCCTTGGATTAGCAATGAGAACCACTGCTGCGGGTTTGATGATTGCGCTTCCTGCGATTTCAGGAGCACAACTACTCGGGCTATGGGCCGATCGAGTGCTAGCTCAGTTAGAACACACTCTGAATTATGTGAATGTTTGGCTAGAAGGCATGTCAATTCAAACCAGTCAGTCTGGCGACACTCAAGCTACTCCTGTCAGCAAAGCCTCTATCGGTGATGTGAGCCAAGCATGATTAAAACGCCACACTCATCTCAAACACAGAGCTTAGTTCCGGATTTAACACCCTTACTGGACATTATATTTATCGTGATGGTTTTCCTTTTGCTGACAGCATCAGTGAAGTTGGAGTCATTAGAAGTGGAGCTTCCGAGTTCTGATATTAAAAACGTTTCTGAAGTTCATAAAGATTCAATTAGCGTCAATATCTTAGATCACGAACCTTACTGGGCGATCAACGGCCAAGAGTACATCGACTGGGAAAATTTTAAGATCGCACTGTTAGAAGAAACGGGCACATCGGATAAGAAGCCAATCATCATTGGCGCCGATAAAGCAGCTAACGTAGAGAACTTAGTGAAGTTGTTGTCGTTCTTACAAGAAAACGGCATTCCAGCAACCCAACTACTCACGGAGGAAGGCTAGAACGACTCTTAAATTTTCATGAGACCTAGCACCTTTTATGAGATTGGACTCTTGATTGATAAGACCAAATAACCAAAGCCAGCTCTCTATCAATTCAAACTCAACATGCGGACAGGCTGTTCACAAAGCATCTTCGCGATTACGTTCCATCAAAAGAAAGTACAAATAAATTATTATGAAAGACTTAAAAGTGCTCAATAAATTAAAGAACAACAAACATTTACTCGCAATAGCGGCGATGGGGTTGGTACTTGCTGCGCCTATCGCCAACGCTGACGACGTAAAACAACTTAGAATCATCAGTGCTGGCAGTGCCGTTACCGAATTAGTTCTTGCTCTGGGTGCTGAAGAGCAGTTGATTGCAATTGATGTGACCAGTCGCTTACCTCAATCAAAAAAGCTGCCAAAGATTGGTTATCACAGAAACCTTTCTGCAGAAGGATTGATTGCCTTATCGCCAACCACACTGATTGGCTCAGATGAGATGGGGCCAGACAATGCCATTTCTCAATTAAAATCTGTGGGTATCGATGTCGAGATCGTTAACACCGAAGCAAACGTTGAAGGGCTACTAAAGCGAATCGACCAAATAGCTAAGATAACGCATACCGAAGATCACTCACAGCAAGTGAAAGCCGAAGTGAATCAAAAAATCGCAGCACTGAAAGCGAATCAAGTACCAAACAACGAAGCGAAGAAAGTTCTGTTCCTATTACTGCATGAAGGCCGTCCTGCAAATGTTGCTGGCGGTGAAACATCACCCAACGCGATCATTGAACTGGCTGGCGGTGTTAACCCTGCGGCTCAAAGCCTAACGTCATACAAGCCATTATCGATGGAATCACTGGTAGAAATGCAACCAGATGTGATTTTAGTCAGTGGCCGTAGCTACCAGAAAATGGGCGGCGCTGATGCCATTCTTAAATCGTTACCTATGCTAGCGGCAACGCCAGCAGGCATGAACAAGCAAATCATTACCGTAAAGGGCAGCGCTCTAGTTGGAGGGCTTGGTCTTGAAAGCCTTTCTGAAGCGAAGCGATTAAACGCACTTATCTACCCGTTATAGCTTATCTACCCGCTATAGCTTATCTACCCGCTATAGCTCAACCACCCTATTTTTACTGTTGCTTGCTCAATGCTCATCACCGCCTCGCTTTTCGCAGAGTCGTGATGAGCATTGAAGCGGATGATAGACATTGAGGCCCCTTATGTTGCTACGATCCGTCCCACTGAAAACATCGATGTTAGGCCTAGGTGCAACCCTAGTCTTCGTTGCACTGTTCTCCATTACTGTAGGGCCAATGAACATTAGTTTAGCTGACAGCGCAGCCAGCCTATTCCAACCCAGCAATGACTTAGCTCCCCACATCAATTTAGTGATTCAAGAGATCCGTTTACCGAGAACCATCTTATGTATGCTAATAGGCGCGATTCTCGCATTATGTGGTGCCGTCATGCAGGGGCTGTTTCGAAACCCGCTTGCGGAACCTGGGGTCATAGGCGTCTCTGCCGGAGCTGCATTAGGCGCGGCGTTGGCTATTGTTCTTTTCTCTGAACTTTCATTGCAATACCCTGCTTTCATGAACTTTGCGGCCGTACCTGTATTTGCCTTTTTAGGTGGCGCTTTAACCACCCTGCTAGTTTATAAGCTAGGTACGGGAAAATTCGGTACCTCGGTGACCATCATGTTATTAGCGGGTGTTGCGATCAGTGCATTGTCAGGCGCAGGTATTGGCTTCTTGAATTTCATTGCTGATGACCAAATGCTGCGTGATCTTTCGTTGTGGTCGATGGGGTCTTTGGCGGGGGCTAAGTGGTCCGGCATTTTACTTGCTGCTGTCACGCTCGTTGGGTTGTTTGTTGTTTTCTACCGCCAAGCAATGTCACTGAATGCTCTATTACTGGGCGAGTCAGAAGCGCAACACCTTGGCATCCCAGTACAGAAACTCAAGCGAAAGCTCATTCTACTGACTGCCGCAGGCGTTGGTATCACGGTTAGCTTGTCTGGCATGATTGGCTTCATCGGACTGGTTATTCCTCATTTAGGCCGCATGTTAGCGGGCCCAGATCATCGAGTCCTACTCCCATTGTCTGCGGTATTAGGCGCGTTACTATTAACAGCTGCAGACATGTTCTCTCGCGTGGCACTGGCACCAGCTGAGTTGCCAGTTGGCATTGTCACTGCAATCATCGGTGCTCCATTTTTCTTGTATCTACTATTTCAACAGAAAGGGAGAATCCTTTAATGTTTCCTGCAGCGTTAAAAGCAACCGACATCGAAGTGAAGTTTGGCAACAAAGTGATTTTAGACCGCGTTTCTATTGAGATTGAAGCAGGAAAGGTAACCACACTACTTGGACCAAACGGCGCAGGAAAAAGTACGCTGCTGAAAGCTTTATGTCAGGAGATATCGAGCACTGGTGATATTCAGTATTTTGGACACACCAAAGATAAGTGGCCTTCGCAGAAGTTGGCGAAACATTTAGCGATGCTTCCTCAACACAGTACCTTGACCTTCCCCTTTCTGGCACATGAAGTTGTTGAGCTTGGTGGTATCCCGTTGCAAGAGTCCAACAAGAAGCTCACTAGCATAGCTAGCCAGAAAATGGATGTTGCCGATGTGTCTCACCTAAGTAAAAGACTCTACCCTTCTCTATCTGGCGGTGAAAAACAGCGTGTTCACTTGGCTCGAGTACTAACCCAACTTCACTATTCTGGTGACCAATGTATCTTGATGCTTGATGAACCCACATCAGCACTGGATCTTGCCCATCAGCACAACACGTTAAAGATCGCGAGAGAGTTAGCCGACAACCACAACGCAGCGGTTATCGTAGTTTTGCATGACTTAAACCTAGCCGCTCAATACTCAGATCGATTGGTAGTTTTGAAAGAGGGAAACTTAGTTTGCGATGGCAGCCCTTGGGAAGCACTTAAGCCTTCGATGATTGAAGATGTGTACGGCTACACAAGTATTGTCGAAAAGCACCCAACCATGAACTTCCCCCAGGTTCATCCCGCACAATAAGTTCGATTAAGAACAGGTTCGTTTTGAGTATTCGCTTTCTCTAACAACCACACCATTCACCGCCTCGATTTCTTCGAGGCTTTTTATTGTCTCACAGTCCCTCTCTCGCCTTAAAATCAATTTTATTAGTTACCATGGCAATACCCCTTAAAACGGCTCACCTTGAGCGTTTGAGGCTCTAGAAATAAACACCATCAGTTAATGTTAGTAAGCTTTTAGTTACTCAGAAAGATGTAGGCGAAACCCTAAACATCTAAAAAGAAAAGAAATAACTTTATTCGGCACAAAGACAGCATAACGACAACGGTGTGAAAGCTAGAGAAAAAAGGAAGAAAAGTGAAACTACAGGTACAAAAAAAGCCCCCTCAGGAGCTTTTTTATTGCGTGTTGATTATTGGCTCATATGAATCAATGATTTACCAATCAACCACTCTAATTCTTTACCACTAGCATCACCAAACTGAGTTTCAGTTAGCTTGTACAAGCGGTCGATACCGTTTGCCGCGAACTCATGTGCATTCTCAGCAGTAACGATATGATGGAAAAGTAAACGTAAGATCGCTAGGAACTCAGCATCTTCAAGTGCAGCAACCCAGCTAGCCGAAAATGCATCAAGGCCATTTTCAAAGTCAATGTGTTCCATGAACATCTTGAAAATACGACCGTCTAGAGCAGCAGTAAAATCCGTTTTCTTTGGAAAGTGATGACTTATACCTGTACGAGAAACGCCTGTTTGTTGACTCAACGTCGTGTATGACATTTTGTCGTAACCCAATCTCAATAACTGGTCTACAACGGCATCCATGATCTTCTGGATCGTGATTTCTGTATCTTCTTTACTACGCTTTGGCATATTCAGGTTCTTCTCTTTGTAAATCCATCTAACTCAACCGAATGAAGTCAGAATGAAAATCGTTATCAGCATTATGTGAGCAAGGTATTTTTTCGCAAGTATTTCCATTAAATACCCACAAATACTTTGTACGAACAATTTTACAGTGTTGCCTCTTTGGGCACTTTGTTTAATTATTCTTCGAAAATCACCTTACAATCCTAAGTCGATAAGTTTAAATAACTACTTAGAATATGAAATACCCAACGAAAAATTCATTGTATAAATAACTGTCAAGCGATAGATACTCTTATAAAATCAATCCTGGCGCAACTAAGTGAATGATATTCTGACAAATAAATAACGTACCTCTTCAGGAAAACGTGATATTAATCACATACATATTTATCGTCGCGAATATACATATTCATTAAATATCCTATCAAACAGCATAGCATACTAGTAAAAATTAGTTCAAAGATTTTGATTTTTGTAGATACAGTTCAAATTGCTCGCTAGAATAACCGCAGACTTTGTAAGAGGATTATTTATGAGCCAAGATATTGGTAACAATGATGTATGTGAGGCTTGCGGCTGCGCAGGTGAAATCGGGTTTATCATTAAAGAAGGCGACGATGTTGCCGAAGTAACGGTTTACGGTAACTCTAAAGCACTCATTGAAACTGAGTTTGCTAAGTACGTTGAGCTTGCTAAACAAGTGTCTAGCAACGTTGAGTTTGAAGCATCAGAACTGACAGAAGAAAGCACAGAATTAAATGCTCGCTTTAAGTTTGAAGTCAGCGCTGAGAAGATTATTTTCGAACTTAAGACTCGCTCTCTAGCTCGTTAATATAAGCACCAACACTCATACCAATGAAAGACGAGTTTATTTCTCGTCTTTTTTTATAATCTCAATCCAGCCTAGAGCACCATTGGTCTCAAAATCATTTTCGGCAGCACATCGAATCAACACTCCTGAAACTTCAACGACCGCACCTAGGCTATAGGCCTTATCATCATAATAACAAACTCGTTGCTGTGAACCACTCTGAGTGACGACGACTGCAGCCTTAGCGGGCGTTGATATTATTTTATTGGCATTCGCTGATACTGAACAAAATACAGAAGTTACAATCACAAAGCCTTTTAGAATTTGACGCTTTATTTCAATCACAGATTCGCCTTTCATTGTGTTCTATTCTTTTTTACCGACCAACAAATGAGTAAAACACTATGCGAGAATAATTTTTTCATTATAGTGTTAACGTCTATCGTAATAAGAAGCTTGTTATGCTCCGAATAATTGTACTTATTATTGGTTCTTTAACCATAACAAATGTGACTGCAGAACCACTCGATCAGTATCAAATATTGAACCATCTGGATAATTACGGAAACTTATATTTACGAAATAAGCCCTATACATCGCTACCGACAGGATTGGTCGTCGATGGCAATTTAAATATAGAAAACACCGCAATCACTCGCCTTCCGAAAGGGTTAGAAGTTAACGGAAGCCTTAAAGGCGGTAACAGCCTACTAGCCAGAGTTCCATCGGGCGTAAAAATAAAAGGCTACGCCGACTTGATAGGAAGTAAGATTACCCGTTGGCCAAAAGGTGTGAGAGTGGGTGGATTCATCAACCTCACAGATACCCCCCTAATACGGCTTCCCAACGGCTTTAGAGTGAAAGGAGACCTAAGCGTGATCCGTACTCCTTTAACCGAGCTGCCAAACGGGATAGTGGTTGATGGCGATTTATATATTGGCGGATCTGCAATTACTGCATTCCCCGATACCATGACGGTCAAAGGCAATATCTATCTAGGTGGTAACACGATTACCACGTGGCCAACCAATTTAGATCTTGGTGGCGCGGTTGCTCGCTAATCTTCATTTCGATTAATTGATTATTTGGTTGATTGTTTTTTTAGCTTTGGCTTTGGCTTTGGCTTTGGCTTTTAGAGAAAAACACAGGCACGCCGATACAAAAAAGGAGCCTAAGGCTCCTTTTTCAATTCAATCAACGAACTTGTTTGCTAACGCTCGTTAACCAATATTCTTCACTGGGTTCGCATAGCTATCGATCAAGTACTGGCGAGCACCTTGTGGCAAACTCGATAGTTTATCTTCAAACTCTTGCTTCACCGCAGCGGTAATCGACTCGTCTTCTTTTTCTGCAGCCAATAAGTTCA
The DNA here is from genome assembly GCF_000153005.1 of Vibrio sp. MED222. Classification (NCBI taxonomy): domain Bacteria; kingdom Pseudomonadati; phylum Pseudomonadota; class Gammaproteobacteria; order Vibrionales; family Vibrionaceae; genus Vibrio; species Vibrio sp. MED222. The sequence goes on from NZ_CH902606.1 coordinate 916,647, forward strand.
CAGGAAATAGTTTGTAGTTGTCGTGGATCTGGCGGTCAATCTCTTGAGCAAGTGCTTCAGGTGTATCGAAATCTTGGTCAATAACCTGACCAAAACCAACATGAACACGCCCTTTATTACCGATGATGCCTTGAATGATACTTTCGATATCTTCAAACTCACCCTTTTCGTAACTGCCGTTTACGTCTTTTTCAAAAAGCTCTATTGCTTTCGCTGTGTCACATGGATCGTTTTCGTATGAAATAGCCACAGGAACGATCTTCAATGATTTCACGTACTCAGGAAATACGATTTTTTGCTTACGCCCTTCAACATGGAACATCTTCAGAATTGCTGGCTCTGTGAAGTCATTGCCGTCTTTTGCACGACCTTCTTTCTGAGCGATCCAAATAGAGTTACCTGTTTCTAGAGAGTGCTTAATATACGAAGACAATTGTCCAAGCGCTTTCATCATTTCACGTGGCCCTTTTAGAGAACGCTTTACGATGAAGCTTTTGTTCAGACGCATCAATTCAGTCGCACATGGCTTCTTTAGTAGGTTATCACCAATGGCAATACGGCAAGTTTGATGATTTTTCAGATGCAAAGCGTAATTAACTAACGCTGGATCCATAGCAATGTCACGATGGTTTGATACAAACAGGTACGCTTGGTTCGCATCCAGTGACTCTAAACCCGTGTATGTCACCCCTTTGGTGGTTTTAGCGAGCGTATCGCGTAAGTACTTTTTCACTTCGATCTGAATGGATTCAACGCTAGTCAGCTTGCTCCATTTCATTTTCAAGTACACTCGCAAGATCGGGCTCATTAACGCTTTGAACCAAGACGCATGGTTTGAAAAACGATAGTGCAAGATCGCACTGATAAATTCTTCATCATTAATAAGACGGTTTAGTGCCGCTGGAATTTCATCATCGCCGTAAGGACGAATATCAACATATGGATCGGTTGGAGAGGTCATTTTTTCATTCATATAATAAAAAGCTGGCTCATTCTACGCGTTGTTTTGACTTATCGCAGCTACAGAGCCCATACTTTTGACAAGGTCAGACCAGAAACATCGAAAATGCCCTGTTATTATTGGCATTCTTTAAGATTAACGGTAATCTTGACGCCCCAAGACTAAGGTACTATCTATGAACTTCGCTATTGAATATACATCGGCTTACTTTTCACACCTGGTGATTACACCACGCAAAAAAGTACTTAAGCATAGCCTTGTATCGGTTCAAAGTGGTTTGGTTTTGATTAAGCTGGGCAAACAAGAGTATGCCGTCGAGCCAGGTCAGAGCGTCTGGGTTCCATATGACTGCCTAACATCACTGACCTACTTTCCAAACACACAGGTCAATCGTGTCGACTTTTCTGTGCGCTTGACGGATTCATTCCCAAGACAAGCGGGATACGTCACGCAAACGAACCTCTCTTCTGCGTTGCTAGAAAAGCTAGAACTTACTAAGTCTCGTAGTGTAAAAACGAATAATACTGAGCAAGCGTTTAAAGATATGCTTTCTGTATTGAAGCAAGAGGTGTTGGCGTTTAAGCCACTGCTTTGTGAAAGTGCTCTGTCTCAGCGATTCAATCAATGGAATGTTGATGACTCGAACTTACCGCAAGAGCACACATTGGTGATGGTAATGCGCGAGGCGAAGAAACGCATGCAATCAGGTCAGAAACGTACTCTTGTGATTGATGACCTGTTCTCAGGTAAAGAAGAAGAGTTCGAGCAACTGTGCATGCTCGTGTTTGGTGAAGATTTATAACCTGGCGATCGGTGACATTAAAAGCAACAGACTAGATACTAAAAAGCCGCAAAAACTCAGTTTTTGCGGCTTTTTTAATTCTTAGCACTTAGACAGAAAAGAATGAACTACCTGTCTAGAATGGCAGCTCAACCTGCATCATTAAGTCTGCATCACTAGAGTCATGCCAACGGTAATCAAAACGCATACGCGGCTGCCCTTCAACTTTATCACCAAAACCGATGCTCAGCTGAAGACCATGGTTCATCAACCACTCTTCTGTCGACATATTATACTGTTCATCTTCCAGCTCTTCTGGAAACCACATACCGAGACCAACATAGTTAGACTCAAGGCTCTGAGTTAACAAAGGCGCATCTTTGCTTTGAATAACCCAATCAGACCAGTAATCAGGCTTAGTTTGAGGTTCTGGTTCGCTTAACCCACTAAGCTCCAACATACTTTGGCCGAAAGCTTCAAGGCTCGTAGAAAAGTCTAAACAGCTATTTTCGTCATCAGAAGTCAGCATTACCGAATCTAGGCTAAAAAAATCACACTCAGCATATGCAGGTAAACTGCATGCTGCAATGATCATCGTCGCTGGTATCGCGCGCTTTAGCATAGTCATCAGACCTCTTGAGTGAGTGAATCTACATTATTGTATACAGTCCACTATCTTGCAATATCTTTGTAACTGACTTTGTACTCAGTTTTGCAACATCGCTTCCACTTATCAGCGCATTGCGGATATCAGTACTACGAATTTTCACTTTTTCAGGGCAAGCCATTACAGACCACTGCTCAGTAATCTCATCTGATTTATAAAAAGATGAGAACTTAAAGAAGTTGTCAGGACCTATAACGAACGTGAGTTCCGCATCACGATGTAACTTCTGAAGTGCGCTGAGCACCGCATAAGTCGTTACGCTTTCACCTGGAGTAAATAGGCTCTTTTCGACCAAAGAAAGCTCCACTTGCTCCAATGAAAGATCGCTAATAAATGCGTTAACTAACTGACATCTCGTATCAAAGTCTAGCATCTCTTTTCCCCAAGCATGGGCAATACTTGGAACGAGCAGGATTTTGTCAAAGTGAGCCAATGAATCAATCACACTTTTATGCCCTAAACTCGGTGGATTAAACGCACTACCGAAAATGGCTATTTTTTCCATTACTTATTACTGCCTTCTCTTTCTAAGCTTGTGCAAAGAGGTTTTTAAATCGGATGATTTAGGTATGATAACACTAGATTTTTAATTTGCTTGCAGGAAAGGAATACGAATGGAACAGTTAATTCGTGACGAAATGCGCGTACTACCTTCAATTGACCCTCACTTCGAAGTGACTCGTCGTGTGGAGTTTATCAAAACGAAACTTCAACAGTCAGGATGCAAATCACTGATCCTTGGTATCAGTGGTGGTGTCGACTCAACAACCTGTGGCCGCTTGGCACAGATGACCGTTGATAGCCTAAATGAAAGCGCTGGTAGCGACGAGTACCAATTCATCGCGGTTCGTCTACCTTACGGTGAACAAAAAGATGAAGACGAAGCACAGCTTGCTCTCTCTTTCATTCAGCCTTCTCAATCTGTTTCTGTCAACATTAAAGCGGGTGTTGACGGGCTTCACGCAGCCTCTCACGTTGCTCTTGAAGGCACAGGTCTACTACCAACAGATTCAGCAAAAATCGACTTTGTGAAAGGCAACGTGAAAGCTCGTGCTCGCATGATCGCACAATACGAAATTGCTGGTTACGTTGGCGGTCTGGTGATTGGTACTGACCACTCAGCGGAAAACATCACTGGTTTCTACACTAAGCACGGTGACGGCGCATGTGATTTAGCACCACTATTTGGTTTGAACAAACGCCAAGTTCGTGAGCTTGCAGCAACGTTGGGCGCTCCAGAGCAACTTGTTAAGAAAGTACCCACTGCTGATCTAGAAGAGCTTGATCCACAGAAAGCCGATGAAGCAGCATTGAACCTTTCTTACGATCAAATCGATGATTTCCTTGAAGGTAAAACAGTACCTCAAGACGTATCCGATCGCTTAGTTGGCATCTACAAAGCAACACAGCACAAGCGTCAACCAATCCCAACGATCTACGATTAATCTTTGAATTAGCTCAGAATCAAAAAGGCCGGAAGCTCATTTACGAACTTCCGGCCTTTTCTATTTAGTGTTCTTTAATGCGTTTTTCGTAATGATCTAACGAGTCGTTAATCTACAACTTCGATATCGGTTTGAGGCACGCTACAACACGCCAAGATCTGCCCCATATTACGTTCATGATCTTGCAATGCAGGGACATCCGGTTGATGAACTTGTCCGGACTCAAGCGTCACTTTACAAGCACCGCAGAAACCCGCACGACAACTTGAAGCAATAGACACCCCCGCCGACTCCGCTTGCTCTAGCAAGGTTGATTGATTATTACCTTCGAACAGGTAGCCGTTCACACTTAACTGTAGCTGCTTCACCGCTTCCTCGGTCGATTGAGCCACACCAAACGCTTCTTGATGGTAATGCTGAGGGTTGAGCCCCATTTGAATCAGCAGTTTCTTTGCATTATCCATAAAGCCGTCAGGGCCACACACGAACGCTTGGCGCTTGTGTAACTCTTCAATTTTAGCGATATGCGACACGCTCAAACGGCCAGATAAACCATCCCACTCTTTGGTTGGTTGGCTTAATGAATAAATAACACGAAGACCCGCGTGCTCACTGGCGATCTTATCAATCTCAGCTTGGTAAGGGATGTCTTCTTCGCTGCTGCATTGATGATAGAAAACCACATCATCAATTTGGCCATGATCGGCCAAATAACGAAGCATCGACAACATTGGCGTAATGCCGCTGCCTGCAGACAAAAGCAGTAACGGGTGAGTTGGATTCGCTTCTAAGTAGAACGCACCATCTGGATTTTGAGCAACCAAAGTATCACCCACTTGAAAGTGATCATTTAACCAGTTAGAGATTTGGCCATCGTCCACTCGCTTCACTGAAATCGCTAAACGACCCGCTCGTGAAGGGCTAGAAGATAACGTGTAACGACGAGAAACCTTCTCGCCATTAATCACCATCTCAATCGGCAGATGTTGCCCAGGCTGATAACTTGGTAGTGAGTGGTTCTCTTTGGCAGGCTCTAACCAAAAGGTCGTAAAGTCACGAGCGATCTCTTCACGCTCAACACACGTTAAATGTAACGACTCAACCCAAGTGTCTTCATAGTGTTCTTTCTCTTTGGTTTCGAGTACTTCAACCACATCACCCGCTTTAACCAAACCTTCATTTTTAGCCACAAGATTCTGACCAAAGAAAACGCCACCACGCTCGTTAGCTCTGAATGTAGAGAAGGTATTAAGAGGCTCTTTTGTTGCTCTAAATTCGCCACGCTCAACATCAACTGTCGTTAGGATACAACGCTCACAAGGCTTCACCGCTTCGAACTCAACCTCACCGATACGGATACGCTTCCAACCATCTTCAGCAAAGGCTTCGGTATTCGAAACAACAAAGTTGGTGCGGAACTGATCCATCGAGTGAACTTCAGGGCTGCGGCGATTAAGCTCATCTAGAGAGGCTTGGCTGATCACTAACATTGGATAGCCGTCAGCGAAACTGACATTATGGCCAAGCTTTTCACGAACACGATTCGATTGCTCGCCAGAAAACAGTAGCTCAACGCGCACGCCCAACACATCACTGAACCAATCATCGGCTTCATCACATGTCGTGTATGCCGTGAAGCTGTCTTTCCACACCGTTGCTGGCGCTTCTTGCATCTTGAAATTTGCATACTTTAGACGCAAAGGCTCTTTGCCTTCATAAGTGAAGATCAAACCGTCAGGCTGCAAGCTTGAAGATACCTTGACCATTTTAGGGTACTTACGCGCCGTCACCATTGAGCCGTCAGCCAACGCCAACATAAAACGTCTGTCGAAGGTAAGGCCCTGTTTTTCGACCCAAGCAGAAGAGAGTGCAATCCCACCTACTGATTTAACCGGAAACACATTGATTTGAGATAAAGAGAGAGCTTGATCTAAAGGTGACTGCGACATAACGATTCCAATGTTTTGTTGTTTGTCTCAATGCTAACAAATGGTTATAAATAGATAAACTGGCAGGCATTAAACACTTGATACTAAGCTAATATCTTGAAATGTTTAAATCACTGCCTTGTATACATTAAGACAGCAATGCATTAACACTCTCTATACGTTCTATAATATGAACACGGTTATCGCATTGAACTTTCATTGAATAAAAAGGATTTATCATGAACAAACTCGTCATTATCATTTTATGTGTATTGCTTCCGCCCGTTGGTGTGTTCTTCGCTCGCGGTGCAGGTAAAGATTTGCTGATTAACATCGTCCTGACCTTCTTCTTCTGGGTTCCAGGAATGATCCATGGTCTGTGGGTAGCCACCCGCTAACCCTTATTAACAAATAGATACCGAATAAAATATCCATAAAAACAAGCTCCTAACCCTGAAGAGTTAAAAATAGGATGAAATGAAAGTGCTTTTCCACTATCATCCTGTCGCCTAAACGTAAGCGATTGCTTTCACAGATTTCGCTGAGTTTAGGCTCCAACTACATAACACTTCAAATGGTGGGAGCCTTCAATGACACAACTCATTGTTGGTTAAACCTCCCTTTCTACCGAACAGATCCCCTAGCCTTACGATTTTTACAGATACCTCTTTAATGAGCCTGTAAGCGTTCGTATAGCCGATTCCTACATTCTTGATAACTTCGATCAAGCCATTGCTTTCAAAGGCTTTAAGGGCACTCTGTACGCTTCTACGGCTACACTTGCAAAACTTCGCTATTCTATTGATGTGCTGCCAGAAATAAGGCGTATCAGGAGAGCAGAAATGATTATCAAGCCACTGTAACTGCTTGAATATCTTATCTTGAGTTGGTGTGAGTTTTAGTGTGTTCATTCTTCATCAGGCATAGAAAAGCCCGTAGATACTACTAACGCATCACTAGCCCCTTTATGGCTGTCCCTACGCCTTGCGGCTTCTGGGTTCTTCTCGTTAATAGCACCTACGGGCGCAACTATAATCAAATTGTGAGCCTGTAAACAGGCGAAAGGTTTAGGGTGTTAATAGTACGCTATACTACGTTTTAAGTCTATGTTTACCATCATTATTTTAAATAAAAACTTACCCACAGGTATATAAAATAAAAGAGAGCGAGGAACTATATTTTTGTGTTTTGAGGTTTGATCTTTAAGGGGTGCAAAACGGGTGAAGCGGGGGTGAATTAGGAGTGTAACCATCAGATCAAAACACAAGTAATACAGAGTTAATAACACACTTATCCACAGGGCGAGGTAAGTTATCTTTCTTTAGATAAAACAAAACCCGCACGTGGCGGGTTTCTAGTTACATAAAGTGCTTAACGATGTCTAACATGGTTAGTACTAACTGTAACTGTACCAGTGTAAGAACTAGCGGACTTTCCATCCGTCATTCCTTTAACTGCGTAGCCTAGTTATATATTAGATTGGCTACTTGTGATTAATGATGCTGAAGGGCGAACCTATCAAAGCACTCGAACGGTTCATTGCAGACCGAACATAACCACTCACTCTATCACTGTAAGGCATAGCCTCAATGCCACATATAGTATCACTGCGCATCAAAATACACAACATGCACACTGTACTTATAACCAATATGCATTGTAACTGGGCGTACTTCACACTAAATCATACTTTTCTAGTACCTGAATTTTGGTAAGTTATAGGCATCAAATAAACATGGTGTGAATATGAAAATACGAGATGAATTACAGGCGTTAATTGCCTTTATTAAGTGCGAACACCCTACACTGTCTGACTTTGTAGGTTATGTTTCTTCTGAGTTGGAAAACGTGACGGATGAACAACTAGAGTACTACGTTGATAATGACCTTGATTTGTGGGGAATACTGAACTTGTTGGTGATGAATTCGATTGAACTAAACATCGAGTACAACACAGCATTTTTAGAACAGGTTTTGTTTATTGCTAGGCGAGACTATCTGAAAAAGGAAAGTGAAACAGCCCACTAAGAGGCTGTTACTTTAGATAGGTATCAGTTAGTGATTGTTGATGATAGTTCTACTGCTTTGAAGTAGTCGTCACGAGTCCATAAGCCTCGATCACCAGTTTTACAATCTCTCTTGACGTCGAGCAATAGATTTTTAATGTTAGTAACTTCATCCGCAACCTGCTGTTGATCTCTTTGTCTTGAAGGGTTGTTTATATACGATCTTTCTTGCTCTTCAAGAACTCTCAAACCATCCTTTAGACAAAGAGATTTCCGTAACCCTGAACTTTTGAATTCATTGGCAAAGTCCCAACTGAATATATACTTTGATTTTATCTTATATAAATCATCTGCCTTCTCAGTAACTTCTTCTAAATTTTGCGAAAATATAGAGAAAATGAAGTCCATCAAGTTTTGAACGTTATTGGGGTATTTTTCTTTTAATTCTTTCGGAATGTTAAAGTGTAATCCTTTAGATTTCTTGCGTTCATCGTAACAAATTCGAAACTCGCCACTATCGTACTCGGCTATAAGTTGCATTAGTAAACGATGATCTAAGTAACGGTTTTCTGTGTCTAATTCATACAAAACACATGATTCAAACTTCCTAAAAACTTGTTCCATTCGTCGTAGTGAAAGGTTGTACATAACGCTAACTTGATGCAATGTATTACTAATAAAATCATCATTATCAGAATCACAACCAAAGATAGTTATCTCCACCTTACGTTCATCTAGTAATGTGTCCTTTACAAGTAACTTAGCAAATAGACCTTTGTTTGGTTCTGGTAACGCTGCACTTCTATTGAAGAATCGCGATAAGTATTCAGTACCATCAAAGTTTGAACCATAAACAGCGTTGATAGAATGACTTAGTTGGTCTGTGTCCGTTGCAACAACAAAGATGTAATTGTCCAAAGAAAAGAAGTGCTTAATTGTTTCAAGCATTTCAATAGCGTAGGTCGGGCGACACCTATCAAGTTCATCGACTAGAACAAAAACCTTTCGTTTATCTTTAGCAAAGTAATCAAGGTAATGACCTAGAACTTGCTTTGTATCTTCAATTGCACTTAGTTGGGCTTTGTAATTATCTGTAAGGTTTCGACCTATCTGTACAGCGTCCGTATCACTAAAAGTTAGTGTCTTTGCCGCTTCGACCATAGCACCGTTGTCCATCTTTCCTGATAGATACGTACCTACACCAATCGCTGACATATTCCACATTTTTTTAGAGAACTTAGCGATAACCTTGAGCATCTTCTCTTCTTTGTCAGCCGCATCAATCACATAGTTAAGACATTGGAATTGTTCGATGAACTCACTGATAAGAACAAGTAAAGGGTCATTGCTAAAATCAGACCTCCAAGCATCAATATAGATAACAGGATATTCATGCTTAAATCGTAGATCGGAATACATCTGTTTTAAGAAGTGGGTCTTACCTGTTCCCCAAGAACCATTTAGGTTCAAAACAAGCGGTTTCTTCTGACTTCTTAGATATGAAGATAGATAGTTCCCATACTCTTCATTATTTAATTCACACTCTTTGAATGAATACTTTTGTTGCCAACTATCATACCTATTTGATTTCTTAGCCACTAGACAACCTCTTGTTATAAAGTCGATTCACCCAAGAAAGAACCAAGAGGAAGCGACTTAATAAGTAATTATATTTGTTATAAAAAAAACAGCCCGTTAAGGGCTGTCTACTTCAAATCTAAGATACAACTTTAGTCAAGAATTCCATAATTGCAGTTGGTAACTGAAAGTCATCCGCAACTAAGAAGTTAATAACTGTCAATACGGACTCTATGAAATCCAACAAGCCAGTGAGTTTATGAAACATAAATAGCGTTCCTTTGTGTATATTTGGCACATTGTTTTTCGCGTAGACTTTGATATGATTCGACTTGCAACTAGTTATCATAATCGTAGCCAAAAAGTTTAAATTCTTTGTAGGAGAAGACTTTTAACTTTGCGTAAACGTGAATGGTACAGGTAAATTAGCCTACCTCGTGTAGGCTAATTTCATTTCTTCAATATCTTCATACAACCTCCTATTATCCTAGTATTCAACCACTTACGATTTGAACTCAATTTTACAAGACTTAGTATTTTCATACAAACTAGTGTCGGATGGTGCTTATTTAGGGGCTAATCATGAGGGACGCGGATTATACTCAGCCGCCTCACACTGTAAACTTTTCAGGTAATCCTAGAGCCAATTATTTGACAGCCATCACACAAAGTTTAAAGTCTCATTTCCTAGTCAATTTTTACCGATTTAAAACAGAGAAACTTTTCATCTAATTAATCCCAAAAATGAGACTGCCATCACAAAAAATACGCAAAACCATGCGTGATCGTTGATGAACACCCCCTTTACAAAAAAACAAGCAAACACAATATATAGACCTAAAGTAAACGAAGACCACCACATAGTGCGCTTAAATGTTCTCCAACACTCTTTTCGCCTTTCATTTAAAAAGATTCAGTAACTTTATGTATTGATTTGAATCAACTGGAACAAACGGTTCACTCTTAACATATCAGTTAAATTAAAAATCGCTTAAAAATAGAGATGAGATGCCTCCTTAATCATTACAGACCTTTATTGAGGCAAAAAAAAGACCGCCATAGGGCAGTCTTAAATTAAAAAAAAACAGTAAGTTAAACCGCTTGAACACCTACACGTAATGCGGTGTTGTCCAGTGGTGTTCCTGAATAACGGATTGATGAATAAAGTTGAGTAATACCCTTTATGTTTACATCGTTATCGTTAGATACAGTAGAACCCTCAAGAGGAACAAAGCGGTAAGCGTTAGACATAGAACCAACTAGAATTGCATCGATTGGAAGTTGATCGACTAGAACAACTTTATAGCCCATCCACGTTTGAGGAGTTACGTTATAGTTAATAACGTTTCCGGTTACGTCTTCAACGAAATTGAATTCATCGAACCATGTAGCGCGGTTCATATAGATAGCAAAATCATCACTCGCGTGGTAACGGCTAGGAACTGAGGCAATCAGAGAACCAAGGAATTGAACCTTAGCAGTTGTATCTGTACCCCATGAACCGCTAACACCTGACTTAGAAACACTGAAAATATCATCGTCACGTGTTGCGTCTGGAACTAGACCTTTAGCAAAGGAATTAGCACGATCAATACAGTAACTAGCGATACCGAAATCAGCATCGTTAACTAGGTTCTGTGAAATCTTGATCGCTGTCATTTTGCCGACCTGTTCAAAAGTCGAATTGATTAGATCAATCTTTGCGTCTTTTAGAACATCGTGAGTCAGTTCAACTAGTGATTCCACTTTCTTAAATGTTGGTTCTTGCGAAACCCAAACACTTTTAGAAGACGGTACAGGGTTAACACCCTGCGCACCATTCTGAACACTTACGTATTCTTTTAGAACTGGAATCTTATGCTTAGAACTTTTAGCAGGTTTCATACCAACAGAGGATAGAATTACTTCGTTTTCTACTGCTTTAGCGGTGTACTTATCAACTAGGTTTTCTTGTGTTAACTCAGTTTGTGATTGCAGTGCTTTACGGAGAATTGTCATACTTAAACCCTCCCTTATACTGCCGCCACTACAACACGTACCGCGTCGTTCTCGTGAAGCATAGAGAAGAAACGAACATCAGCGTACAAACCACGAACACCTTTTGCTGTTACTTCGTCAACGATCAGGTGCTCAGAACCTGTGATCAAACCAAATTCAATTGTCTTTTCAAGATCACCGTAGAACATAGCAACTTCGTTTCCTGTGCCTACTAGTTCGTCTAGTTGATCGACAACGATAACAGGCTTACCAAGTAGCATCATTTCTGTGTTACCTGAGCCGTCAAACGATCCAAAGTCCATCGTGATCAGTGGGCGTTGATCGGTGCCGTCTGTTGATACTTTCATTTTGCGAAGTGTTTTAAGAACTTTCTTTGAAACATACCAAACTGCATTCTGTTGGTATTCAAAGTTAATATCTTGTTGAACGTCAACTAGCAGATCAAGGATTGCTGTCTCGTCTGAACCAAGTTCACCCGCTACACCTGTTTTGATTACTTTCAGGAATTCTTGATCGCGTAGGTCGTCTTCTTTTAGTGCTTCCGTGTAAGTGTTAGCAGAATCGATACGTGAAGTTAATAGACCTCGTAGGTTGTTATCTGTACCGTCACCGAATAGCAATTGTGAGATAAAGTGAAAACCACGTTCTTCAGAGATAAGGCGTAAACAATCGCCCTCTACATCACGAACTGAGTCAAGCAGTGCTTCGTGTGTGAAAGACGGGAAAGACATAGACTTACTAAAGTTCGCTGAAGTCTCTACGTAAGACTGAGTATCTGTAAAATTGATAACGTCAGCGTTAACGTTTTCTAGTGCTTCTAGAATGTTAGGGCGGTTTTTAATCTTAGGTAAAGTGTAAGCCGATCCGTCTGGTAGTACTCCAGAGCGAACTTTTTGCAAAACAATTTGGTTCTTGATTGCTAGTTCTGACAATTCACGTGAGATTGTAGCCTCGATCACGTCACCCGCGTCTGGTGTTGCAAATGCCTTTGATGAATAGTCACCAAGAGATTGACCTTTGTTGCCTTTTAGCAGTGCGTTCTTAATAGAATCTTTTTCTACTTTCTGTTTGAACTCACCTTTAATACGGCTAGTGTTTGCTTTCGCTTTAGAATTATCATCAGCAAGTTGTGACAATTTTTCTTGTTGTTCTTGAATCTCTTGTTCTTGTGAAACAATCTTTTTGCGGTGCATTTCTAACACCTGCTTTACGCCCTCAATTGAGCATACGTCTTTTATGTTTTTATTCATTCGTACTCCGAAATATTAATCAATTGCAAAGAAAATTCTTTGCGTTCAGAGTATTTATTGAATAATTTAAAGTACTATTTTCAGGATTGATAAATACATGTGTAGTTCAGAGGGAAGTTATTCTTTTTGTTCTACGTAACACACAACAAAAAGGAAAATATATTATGAATACAAAAAATATTAATAATACTTTTTCTCGCATTGTTTTCTTCTAACTTTAATTAATAATCAATTAAACACACGTAGCGTTTGCTACATATTTAAGAAATTAATAATTTAATAATTTAATAAAGGGTTAGCCCTAGAGTTAGCAGTTATCAATATTGATTGTGTCGTTATTACCAATGAATTAACCGTTTCGGTGTTCAAAGGTATACAATTTTATACCTCCGCTAGAGGTAAACTATTTTGAAAGATAAACCAAGATACGACATGTAAAAAGTGAATTAGTATAGATTATTGGTCTTCTCTATATTTCTGAAGTGCTTAAACAGTGGGATGCTGTTTTCTTCAATCATTATTTGTCCATTACTTAATTGTTTTCTAATCATTTTCAATTGAGTTATTCTTTAAAAATCGTTCTCTCCATGACGATTTAAACCCCTGTTAGATTATTTCTAGCAGGGGTTTTTTTATGGTTCTAGGTCGTACGCTTTGCACAGTTCAGGATAATTAAAATCATCTTTACAGAACTTTCTAATATAATTCTGAATACGTTTGTAATCCGCTGTTACCTTGTCCTTTCCTTTATCCTTTCGTGCTTGTGCCTCTTTCTTTGCTTGTTCCTGTAGTTTTTCTAACTTGGTCATTATTGTTCCCCCATCTCACCGCTGACTAATCTATCAAATATCATTTTCTCTTTCTTTAATTGTATATCCTTTAATTTGTTCAACTGCTGTGAAAGTGTCGCTTGCGTTTTCTGCAAGTGAACTAATAAAGGGTTTGCCTTTGGAACTGTATTATTGTGCGTGTCCTTTTTCATTATTACTACACCATCTTTTTGTATCTCTTTCTCGAATTCTTGAACTTGACATTTAAGCGAGGCGATCAGGGTAATACATTCCACATCAATATAGTCTGGTTCTAATAGGTCGTTGTATAACTGCTTGTAAATTCGTTTGCCTTTGGTTGTCAGTGTGCTAGGTATTTTATGTTCCATTGTTCTTCCTTGAATATATATGCAGTTAATCTGCATAATCTAAAAATAAATCCTCAGATTTCAGAGTGTTGTTGTCGTGTAAACAACTTTCACGGGGCACTCACCCCAATGCGAATGGTTCTTATTAATACCCCCCCCCACAAGAAAAACACGATTAAAAAACAATTACTTACGTGCGTGTGTTATTTTATCAGGGTGTGTGCCATGTATGCGCTATTAGTGAATACAGAATACAATCATTGTATTCTTATGCATATTGGTGCTTGCTTATATAGGTGGGTGTTATTTGCGGGGTGCGTGTAGTACGCCATTAGCATCAGGTGTCTGTCCTGAACATAGGTAAGATATAGAGATCAGTAGTTCCTTGATAGCCTTTGCTCGTAGATTCTCACTTAGTGATGTGCTGTTGATTTCGTCTAGGCTATTGTCTAACTCTGCTAGTCTTGATTGAGTTCGTTTTAATTCCTTTCCCCATGTATCTAGGTCTGATTGTGTATTGGCACTTTCAATACATGCCTTAATAGTAGGTACTGGATAGAATCCCGCTTTGTCCTTTATCATTGTTTCTCCTTTGTGGTTATTAGTTAGTTATTAGTTATTAGTTACCGCCTTGAATGATGTATATCCCTTTTCGCCTTTGTTGTACTTGATACGTGTTCCATCGGGGAATTGAATAATAAAGTCGCTATAAAATACGTTGTTCTTCTTTTTTGATTCTCTCATCTTAATAAGAACACCTAATAGATAATCTCTTTCGTTCTCTTTAAGTCTATTAGTTTTTACGTCTGGTGCTGTTTTAAACACTTCTGAACTGTTCAGGTATATTACTATTTCCTGCATTCGCTTTCCTCAGTCTGAAATATAAACGCTTGCTTTGTTTCTGATTTCTCATAATTCCCCTTTGAATAAATACATGTATCAATGCATTTTTGGATCACTTGTATTGATTCCTTTTCGCCCTGCTTTTAATTAAGCGGGGTTTTTTCGTTCTAGTGGTTCACTTTTATTACACTAAATACAATTAGAATAAAAGATGTGCTAATCTAAATCTATTCCAATGTTAAGCCCTGTTTGTTTTTGAATTGCCTGTTCAAAATCAACAGGGTTTTTCTGTTCCTTGGTGTATAACCCATCGTGTAATAGTAAACAATCTTGCTTCTCATCTAGAATACTTTGCATTGCTTTTAGTGCTTGTACTTCGTACCCTTGATAAAACCACGCTGTATACTTGCCTCTGTAGTGTCCGTGTTTCTGTTTATATTCTTGAAGTGTGGTTTTCTGATGTTCATCTAGTTCGAACTTGTCTGTGATTTCCGTTCGTAACTTACCTAATTCTTTAATAAAAGCGACTGTGAACTTGTGCGCTTTTATCTTCTTTATTAGGTCATTTGGAACGTTTACTTTAGTATTGTATTTCTGGATCTTTGAAACTGTAATAGAAGAACCAAAGCCAAGTGCTGTAATGCATTCCTTTACGTGGTCAACCGTTGCGCCTGTATCGTTTGCTATCTGCTTTCTGTGTGTGGTGCGGTCTTCTGTGTACGCTTTAATTGTAGGATACTTGTCTGGGTTCTTACATAGCCCTATAAGGATGCTGTAAGCGGCTGCGTTCATATCAAAACAAGTGTATCCCTTTAATACTTGCTGTCGCATATCCTTTGTTAGTGATTGTAAGCCGTATACACCTTTCGTGTATAATCTTCCTGAACTCGCTTTGTTATAGTATTGTGTTAATGTTCCTGATTGCTTCTGTGATGCCTCGCCAATAGCCCACATATACAACTTTTCACGAATATTAAACGTGTTCAATTGTAGTGCCTCTTCTATTCCCTCTTTACTAGGTTCAACACTTGTTTTGTCGTCGTACGTTTCCGGTGGTATTACTTGAAGTACATCTGTAAATGAATAACTTCTATTGAATTGAAAGTGCTTGTCTAGATCACGCGTGAACCAATCACTAAAATCATAAGCCGCGCAATATACACCATGTAACCCTTCGTGCGTTCTAATAAGCGGCTGTGATAGCAATCCGTTATAGAAGTCGAAAGATAACAGGTTTCCGCTGTCTGTCTGTGTTCGCTTCATCATTAACTTGGTGTCTCTGCCTATTGAATACCCCTTCTTTTGAGGGTGCTTTAATTCGCCACAAATACAAGCCGCGATAATATCAGCGAATACCTTTTGTTTGTTTCGCTTCCACGCGGTCAGGTGTCGTTTTTCCAATCGCGGGGACAGGTGTTGGCTTATCTCTAATAACCCGCTCTGTTGTAGATAACAACTAATTATCTCTTTAATCATTTTAATTCCTTATTGAGAACAACAACCCTAAAGGCTTGTGTTCACAAATATCGAAATATCAGCAATACTACGTATTACCTCTATTTCTTCTATTTGGTCTTTTTAAGCACACATAATACTTTTTAATGTATTATCATATAGTGTGTCGTTTTTTATTTACGCTGCTTGTCGATTAATTTCTGCTGTTCTTCTTTGCTTAGTTTCCAAAATTCATCGGCTGTAATCATTAGTATGTCCCCTCTTTGATTTTGTAATAAACTGTTTGAGATATTTTAAAGTGTTCCATAATGGAACGTACTGTATAACCCTGATCAATAGCATCTTGAACGTCTTTGATTTTATCTCTATGTACTGGTGGTCTACCTGCTGTTTTCTTTTTTAGCATTTTGATTCCTCTTTAGTTTGTAGTTGTATTTATAATTTTACCTGTATCTGTATTTATATTATGACTCACTTATTTTGTTATATCTAAGTTATAATACAAAATACGGTATCAAGTCAAAAAACAAGGGGTATTAGCCCCTAATTATTGTACTAGTATTATGTGTATGCTATTTTTCTAAAGCGGGTGTCAGTTCAATGAACTTCCATTCATTAGAAGTGTTTTTATTCTTTATAATTTGTCTTCTTAGCCCATTCTTGAAATTAACTATAATTATATTAGTTTTATCACGCTTATATAGTTCCACACGTGAAACGATACCATTAATTAGAGTGTGTAATTCAGCCCTTAAATCTTCCTTTTCTACATCAAGTGCTGAATAGGACATCTCAACAATTTTGTTATAGTTAGATTTAATCACTGAATCACTAAAGTTGTTGATAGATAACAACTTTTCTTCTAGTTCTTTTTTTCTTTTATTCCTCTGTGCTATTCCTTTAAAGATGGAGATATCATCGTACTCACTTACCATTCCATGCATTTCTGATAGTTCACTTTCAACTACAGATAACTGAGAACGTATAGATTGTTCTTCATTACTTGATTGGTTTTGTAGTAAGTCTTGAACTTGAATTCTATCAACGATCATACCTAAGAAAGCACTTTCGAATTCGTGGTTTGTATATCCACAATCACAATCACGTTCTTTTGATGTTGCTTTATTTCTGCTTGAACACTTCATACGAACATCAATAAAACCGCTAGGTCTTTTTCGTCTGTCAGTGTGCATTCGTTCACCACACATATAACAGTAAGAGAATCCCGCGAATAGAGATTTGATAGTACCTAATCTGTTTTTAGTGGTTATCTTTCTTTTACCTGCTAATTCGACTGCCTTATGAAAAGTAGCATCGTCTACCACTGCGGGATAAAGATTAATTTCAGTATCGTGATTCTTTAATTTAATCCAACCAATTACACGCCTGTTAACCATTAAAGTGTTAACTTTGCTTAACGTCCACTTAGCACTACTTTCTAGAGATTCGCCTTTACCACCATCACTACGTTCACGGCTTGCGGTCGGTATTTTCAGTTCGTTTAACCTGTTGGCTACTTGTGTCGGTGTGAGTCCCTTGATTAGAAATTCAAATGTCTTTCTAATTACACTAGCCCACTTGTCTGATAGTTCATATCCACCATCAGGGATTTTAGTTAACCAGTAAGGACACTTACCAAAATCTAGTGCTTTACCATGATTGATAGCGGCTAAGGTCGATCTGTCTTGAGCATCACGAACACGTTTAGATAACTTCTTGCTGTAGTCGTGAGCACCATAGATTTTTAGTAACAGTAAAATATTCGAACCAATATCAGACCCGTTACCTTTCCTACTGAATAACTGATAATTACAGCCTGACGGTTCAACTACACAAATATCCACATAGCGCATCAATCGTAATAGTAGTTCTTGTCCATCATCTGGTTCTAATCTTGTTAGTCGGTCTATCTCTTCAACAACCAACAGGGGTAGAATTTTATCATTAGCAAATACTAACAATTTCTTTTCTAGTTTATGTAAGAAACCACCTAGGGCACTTTCTTCTAGAACGTGTTCGCCCTTGAATGCAGACTTACCTTGATCATCCATCGAAAGGTCTTTTCTAGGCGTTGCACCTGTTGATTTTATAAACCTCTCAAAGACATCTTGTTGTCTGTCTAAACTAGCCCCATCAGACTGTTTATCTGAACTGAATCTTGCGTACGGTATAGCCTCTCTTCCAAGTAAATCGGACACGGTTCTACCTCATTGTAATCGTTTGCTGTATCATAACATTTATACGCTTCTAGGGGGGGTAAATCGGCTGTTGCGAGCGGGTTTTCATCAACTAAACCCTCTCTATTATTTGGCTCTAACTCTGGGAGGTTTGCTTCACAATGACACAACTTACGATTACTCGTCCTGACGACTGGCACGTTCATCTACGCGATGGCGAAGTATTAAAAGATACAGTCCGCGATATCAGCCGCTACAATGGTCGAGCGTTAATCATGCCAAACACCATCCCACCGGTAACCGATACCGAAATGGCTCTAGCTTACCGTGAACGCATCATGGCAGAGCAGCCAAGTGAACAGTTCCAGCCTCTAATGGCACTTTACCTAACAGACAACACAACACCTGACGAAATTCGCAAAGCGAAAGAATCTGGCGCTGTTGTAGCGGCGAAGCTATACCCTGCTGGCGCGACGACAAACTCGGATTCAGGCGTAACTTCAGCTCAAAAGATTTACCACGTGTTAGAAGCGATGCAAGAAGTGGGTATGTTGCTGCTTGTACACGGTGAAGTAACGGCTCACGATGTTGATATCTTCGACCGTGAAAAAGAGTTCCTAGACACAGTTCTAGCGCCGATTGTTAATGACTTCCCTAACCTGAAAATCGTTCTAGAGCACATCACGACGGCAGATGCAGCGACTTTCGTTAAGAACGCTAACGAGAACGTAGCGGCAACCATCACAGCTCACCACTTGCTTTACAACCGCAACCACATGCTGGTTGGCGGCATTAAGCCACATTTCTACTGCCTACCTATCCTTAAGCGTAACACACACCAGTTAGCACTTATCGAAGCGGCAACAAGCGGTAGCAAGAAGTTCTTCTTGGGTACCGATTCTGCGCCACACGCTAAAGGTGCTAAAGAGTCAGCATGTGGTTGTGCAGGTTCTTACACAGCGCACGCTGCAGTTGAACTGTACGCTGAAGTGTTCGATTTAGAAGGCAAGATAGAGAACCTAGAAGCGTTCGCGAGCCACAATGGTCCGGATTTCTACGGCATGCCACGTAATGCAGACACCATCACTCTTGTTAAAGAAGAATGGAATGTTGCTGAAACCATGCCTTTCGGTTCAGACATTGTTGTGCCAATCCGTGGCGGCGAGACGATTGCTTGGTCTGTAAAATAAGCGCTTGGGCTGTTAAATAAACGCCCTCCATTTAACGAAAAGGGTCACCATAATAATTATGGTGACCTTTTTTTTCGATGAAAGACTGTCTTATTATAATAAATAATGAACGATTACTTACCGCGCATTTTTCCAATCGCAGTCCAAACAGCAACGACAATCAAGCCAGCTAAAATCCCAATCACACCGTTTAATAACGTCGGTACCACCGCTGTCGCAATCGTATGTCCACTAAAATCCATAATAATCGGTTCAATTAAATGATGAATCGCAGGGACGTTGTGCACCACAATACCGCCACCAACCAAGAACATCGCAGCCGTACCGACCACAGCAAGCATCTTCATCAGCTTTGGTGCAAAGGCGACTAACCCATCACCCAAACGGGTTTTAATGGTACTGCCATTCGACGTGCGCTGGAGATAGAAACCTAAATCATCCAACTTAACGATCCCTGCCACTAAGCCATAAACACCAATCGTCATCACAACGGCTATCAAACTCACGACAAGAATCTGAGTAAGGATACTTGTACCCGTTACGGTACCTAGCGCAATCACAATGATTTCCGCAGATAATATGAAGTCGGTACGAATCGCGCCTGAGACCTTTCTCTTCTCATGTTCCTCTATGGATTCGCCAGTACTCGTATCCTCTTCCTTCTCGTCATGTTGATGAGTATGAGGAAAGAGCTTCTCTAAGATTTTCTCCGCCCCTTCAAAACAAAGAAACAGGCCACCAATCACGAGTAGTGGCATGATCAACCAAGGGATGAACGCACTGATCAATAATGCCGCCGGAACCAAAATCAGCTTATTTTTAAATGAGCCTTTTGCGACCGCCCATACCACTGGAATTTCTCTTTCAGCAGAAACACCGGATACCTGCTGAGCGTTAAGGGCTAAATCGTCACCCAATACGCCTGCGGTTTTTTTAGCTGCCACCTTAGACATCAGTGCGACATCATCCAACACGGTTGCAATGTCATCTAGCAGTGTTAATAAACTTGCTCCAGCCATTTTATTGTCTCTTTATAAAAGATTGAACCATCGATGAAATGTAACATCATCAATTCACTCATCAAAGTTATGAGTCTGTAAAAAATAAAGTCACAAGTTGTGTTTTCTATTGCTGTCTCTGTTAGACAGGAATAATCTGTCTTAATCTTTCACGAACATAAAAGAAAAAGTATAGATGAAAAGTGAATCTACCTACCCAATTGGTAAGCCAGGACAAAAATGGCAACAAGCAGAACGTGAAGCATGGTTAGCTCAAAGAACGGTTAAGCGTGAATACCAACAAGAAGTTGTGCCAAAGATTAAAGCACTTGCAGACCGTTTTGACATCGAACAATACGGCGCACTGAGCTACGACGAAGCTCGCTTCCCACTTTTCGCAATTAAGAGCAAAAACAGGGACGAGTCAAAGCCGACCATTCTCGTTACAGGTGGCGTTCACGGTTACGAAACCAGTGGTGTGCATGGCGCTATCAAATTTGCAGCGACCCAAGCAGAGAAATACGCAGCGCACTTCAACATTGTAGTAGCACCTTGTGTAAGCCCTTGGGGTTACGAAGTGATCAACCGCTGGAACCCAAATGCTGTTGATCCAAACCGTTCTTTCTATGACGATACGCCAGCAGAAGAATCAGCAAACCTACGAGCTTTAGTGGCCTCTTTGCCAGAAGTATTGGTTCACGTTGACCTGCATGAGACGACAGACTCTGATGAAACTGAATTCCGCCCAGCACTTGCTGCTCGTGATGGCATTGAGTACATCGAAGGTATGATCCCAGATGGTTTCTACACGGTTGGCGATACAGAAAATCCGCAACCAGAATTCCAAGCGGCAGTAATTGCTTCAGTAGAAAAAGTAACGCACATTGCGCCTGCGGATGACGAAGGCAAGATCATTGGTTCAGACGTCACTCAACACGGTGTGATCAACTACCCAATGAAGAAGCTTGGCCTATGTGGCGGCGTGACCGACTGTAAGTACGGAACAACCACAGAGGTTTACCCAGACAGCGACAAAGTGACTGACGAAGAGTGTAATGACGCTCAAGTTGCTGCTGTAGTCGGTGCTTTGGATTACGTAATTCAACATGAATTGAACGCGTAAGCTATTAGCTAAAGCTGCTCCCTAAAACTAAAAAGAGCCACAAGTGACAATCCGCTTGTGGCTCTTTTTTTGTCTTTTCTCTTACCTTTGATTTCTTCTTGGGCATAAAAAAGCTCCCTTGCACACAGCACAAGAGAGCTTTGAAATAACGCTGAATAAGGAGTAATTAGCGAACTATATACTCCCCATACTCGATTACTTTATTTAGCGGTTTCACTAACGTTTTCTTGTCCTTTATCTACTTCAGTCAGTAGACCTTTCAACAAGCTAAAACAGCCAATCAGAAGAATGATCGTAAACGGCAGTGCAGCAATGATCGTGATCGATTGCAGAGCTTGGATAGATTGAGTACCACCAATCCACAGCATTACCATTGCGATAGCACCTGAGATAACCGCCCAAACCACTTTCTGTTTAACAGGAACTTCAAGCTTACCACCCGCTGTCATGCCATCGATAACGATAGAGCCTGAGTCTAGCGTTGTAACGAAGAACACAATGATCAGTGCGACTGCGAGAACTGACAGAATGCTACCGAACGAGTAAGCATCTAGCATGTAGAACAAGCTTAGAGATACGTCTGTAATGCCTTGGTCGAGGCCAAGTTGTCCCACATGGTTAATTACTTGCTCGATAGCCACGCCACCGAAGATCGACATCCAAGCCGACGTTACCAATGTTGGGATAATCAGTACGCAAAGTAGGAACTCACGAACCGTACGGCCCTTAGAAATGCGCGCTACGAACATACCGAAGAATGGTGCATACGCAACCCACCATGCCCAGTAGAACACAGTCCAACCATGCAGCCATGTTGTGTCTTCACGACCCGCACTTTGGCTCAAAGCTACGATGTTTTTCACATAGCCCGTTGCCGCAGTCGCCACAGAATCAAGCACTGTCGTAAAGTTCAATACAGCGATAAGACCAAGGAATACGAACGCTATAACCATGTTCAGGTTACTTAGGAACTTAACACCACCGTCCATGCCACGCATAACAGAGATGATCGCCAAACCCATAATCAAAACGATAATAGATTGCTGAAGGTAGATGTTGTTTTCCAAGCCAAACACGTGGCTAATACCACTTGCTGCTTGCGTACCACCTAGGCCCAATGAAGTCGCAAGGCCAAACAGAGTAACCAGTACCGTTAGTACGTCGATCACATCACCTGTTTTACCCCAAACTCGTTCACCCAGTATTGGGTAAAACACAGAACGCATTGATAGCGGTAAGCCTTTGTTGTAAACAAAGTACGCTAGACAAAGCGCCGTCATGCCATAGATAGCCCATGCATGAAAGCCCCAGTGGAATACGGTTGCACCAAGTGCCAGTTCACGGCCTGCTTCTGTAAAAGGTTCCGCATCTAATGGTGTTCCGAACCAGTTCGTGAAGAACGCGGTTGGCTCAGCAACACCCCAGAAAATAAGCCCGATACCCATACCGGCTGCGAATAACATCGCAATCCAAGATGACATCGAATAGTCCGCCGTCGCATCTTCGCCACCTAGACGAATCTTGCCCAACGGTGAAAATGCTAGAACAACAGCAAACGCTAGCATGATGTTAGCTCCCCACATAAACAGGAAGTCAAACTTTGATAAAACAGCACCCTTAATAGAATCAATAGCAGCTTTAGCGTCTGCTGGAGGAAGAGCAAGAAGAGTGATGATGAAGAGAAGAGATAAGCCTACTGAGGCTATGAAAACGGTGTTGTGGACATCCATGCCCCATTTACTGACGTTATCTTGACCAACTTGATAGTCAGTAGAATCGATACTGTATTTTTTTGATTTAAAACTCATAAATTATGATGTTCACATATCCGAATCAACGAATATAAGGACGCTCTCCATATCCAATTACTACTTGATTGGCTCGCCGCACCACCTAAATAGAGGCGATAAAAATCACAATGGTTGGTGATAAATGGACTTACTGGCTCAATCCCAAGGCGCGCATTATAGCACAGGTCGAAGCATTTTGACTGAGTTTTAGCTCAATAGTTACCCAGACTACCATTGATAGTGATAGTTAACCCAATAAAAGCAGAATAAAACAAACAGAAAAAAACATTAAAATACAACACGTTAAATTAAAATGACGCACCGTAAAATCTCATGCAAACTTTCTACAGATAATATTAACAATAGCCTGATTTATTTATAGCTCTAATAAAAAAGCCCCGCTATAGGGGCGGGGAAATTACCAAAGGTAAAAGAGAAATCAGTATTTAAATGTCAGTGCTATGTCTTGCTACGCTTCTCGCCACAGAACTGCACATTTCAAAGGCAGTACATTAAATCGCGAAGCAAAAGCCTAGGTTGTAATCTTCGCCATTCTTTTCAGTGAACTCTTTATCTTCACTCGAGGCGCTTGGTCGGCCGCTTTCATCACCCTTCACTAAGCTAACCCAGTGGCGAATACCAGAAGAGAGGTTCGCTTCAGTTTGGCCAAACGTGGTGCATGTCTCTAATTGAATGTCTTCGATGTTCACCAACTCTAAATTACCAGTTCCTTTGCGAGCACCTATCGTCACTTCAACATGGGTACCGCTCTCGTCTCGAAATAGAATTGACGATGGTTTAGATTTATCACCCGCATAAGCGACAAAGTGCTTCGCTCTTTTCAAGCCGGTGTGCTCGCCGTTTTTGAAGTAAACCTGAACATGTCGATAATCAATCTCGTAGCTCACTGCATCTTCGTGTGAACCCGCCTCTAAAGGGAATAGAGTATCAAGCAACTGTTTCGCCATTTTTTGTTTTTCGAGTTGCTTGTCTGCTTTCACCATTTCTACGGCAAAGACAGCTTCAGCAATAAATGTTGAATGGTTTCTGTGAAGTTCTGTTTTGTCTAGTGTCAGCATATTCATAATCTTTCCCTCTTACGGCTTTGAATTTCATGTAGGTCAAAAATCCTGATTGACCCTTTTCAAATGTGTTCTTTACTGTGTCGCTTCCATGTATTTCATACTACTTGTATTTTTTAAACAATTTCACAACAAAAATTTCACAGTGTGAATTTTACTAAATTGATTTTTTACACAAACCGGAATTTCCGCCCCCAGCCCTTTATCTAATTGGGCTGAGAGCTCATTAGACACACTTTTACGTGTTGTTTGATTTTGTGTAATAACCGACCCCAACCAATTTATTGTCGATCACTCGATAGTAGGTGTGCTTGGTTTCGACTTTGCTCGACAGGGGATTTAGCCATCGATAGGTGTAAACACCACGGCCATTTTCTTTGGCGAGATTTAACATCTCAGTGAGAATTGGCTTATCGTCAGGGCTTAGAATTTCGTTGTGTGAACGTCCAACAAGCTCAGGGGATACACCATGTGCAAGCAGCTTTCCAGAGCTCATGTCCATCACAAACACATATAAGTCTCCTTCAACAAAGCTACCCTCAGCGTCATTGAACTCAGTCAGGCTCTCTTGTTCTGACTCCACTATCGCTGTCATGGCTCTCGCCAATAGATTCTTTGCCTCAGCAGCACTTGAACGTTCTGGGTAATAACCCACCGCCACGATCACATCGCCCACTCGCTCAAAGAAGGTGGTTTTAGGCTCCCCCATGCGATCAGTTGGGTTGGTCCAGTGATACTTCACTTCACCGAAGCCGTTGTGTACCGCTTTCGTGATCATTTCTCGGAAAAATGGATTACCGTAAACGTCCTGAGTGTCTAAAACACTGTCGCCCACCAACACCATTGAAGAACCGCCACTGGCAAGGAATTGACCATCAATCCCCAAAGCGAATACATACAACTCACCATCTATGTATTCAGCATCGCTCATAAAGTCTTGAACGCTTTCATCGCCTTCTTTTTGTACATGGACAACCGCTTTAGCAAGCAGGGTTTTGGCTCTTCTTTCCGCGTCACTGACCACATGTGGCTCTGAAATATCGAGCACATTGACTGGCTCGTTTTCTTTCGCTGTTTCTGAATGTTCAGCACGCAATCCAATGCCACTGATCACTGCAAATACGGCACAACCAATAAGGATAATTCTTGATATATTCATAGTGACTTCTCCTAATAGCCCACTAAGGACGGTAGCCAAAGCGTAATTTGTGGGAAGAAAGCGATAACGAACACGCCGACTACCGATGCAAGAACAAAGGGATGGATCTTCGCGGTGATCTGCTCGACCGTGGCTCCGCCTATCCCCGAGGCGACAAAGATATTTTCACCGAGCGGCGGTGTAGCAAAACCTATCGATAACGTACACACCACCACAATACCTACGTGGGTTGGATCCGCGCCTAGCATGTACATGATTGGCAGCAGCACTGGCACGATAATCATGATCGCGGCTAACGTTTCCATGAACATACCGACGAAAAGCAATAGCACAATAGTCAGTGCCCACACCATGTACATGTTGTCAGTGAAACCTAGCAATGACTCAGCCACTACGACCGGAATTTTTTGTTCGATTAACAAGCGACCAAATACCGTTGCAGCGAATAGAATCAGCAACACACGCCCGGTAATCCATGTGGTTGTCGATAATGATTTGATGGTGCTTTTGAACGATAACTCTCGGTGAATAAACACACCCACAAACAGCGAATAGAAGATAGCCACAACCGCTGACTCTGTTGGTGTGAACATACCACTATAGATACCTCCGAGAATCAAAAATGGAGCCAGTATCGACCATATGCCACGGCGCAAAGCGTGTCTTACTTCGCCAAAGGACCAATTCTCAGACAGCCCTTTATAGCCTTCTCGCTTGGCAATGAAGTAGTTGGTGACGACGAGTGTAGATGCCATGATGAAGCCAGGAACAACGCCTGCAACAAACAATTTAGGAATAGATAAAGAAGCAAATTGCCCGTGTTGAGCGATGGCTTCAGGCGGTGCCATTAATCCCATTGCTGAGATGCCGAAAATAACTAACGGGATGGATGGCGGAATGATAATCCCCAAGCCCCCTGATGCGGCCGTTACTGCCGATGCGTAACTCTTATCATAATCTCGCTTAACCATTGCAGGCACCATTAGCATGCCTACCGCAGCTGTGGTTGCAGGGCCTGAACCTGAAATAGCACCAAAAAACAAACACGCCATGACCGTTGCAGCGCCAAGGCCACCCGTCACGGGTCCGGCTAAGCTCTCTGCAATATCCACCAGACGTTTGGAGATACCCGCCGCCTCCATTAATGCGCCAGCAAGAACAAAGGCTGGTAGTGCCATTAACGGGAAGTTACCCACCGAGGTAAACGCGATTTGTACTAAAGCGATGGGATTTTTATCGAGCAACATATAGGCCGCCATTGAAGCGCCGGCCAGTGATACTGTGATTGGTGCACCCAGAATTAACAGGGTTAAGAAGCCACCAAATAAAATTAGAGTTAAATAGGATTCCATTATTACATCTCTCTATTACGGCTATTCTCTGTGACGACTACT
The DNA here is from genome assembly GCF_000153005.1 of Vibrio sp. MED222. NCBI lineage: Bacteria > Pseudomonadati > Pseudomonadota > Gammaproteobacteria > Vibrionales > Vibrionaceae > Vibrio > Vibrio sp. MED222. The sequence goes on from NZ_CH902606.1 coordinate 943,610, forward strand.
GTGATGACTTTTGTGCCGTCATTTTGCGCAGTTCTTTGACTTCAGGATCTTCGTTCTTAGCGCCCTTAAATAAGCGCTCGTAGTTGTTCCAGATAATGCGCAGCATCATTAGAGAAAATGCGATTGGCAAAATCATATAGAAGTATTTCATTGGGATGCCTGTCGTCTGAGACTTCCAGAACAAATTCATTTTGTTGAACACGAAATCGTAGCTGAGATAAACAAAGTAGCCGTTAAACAACAACCATAAGAAGTCAGCGATGGTTTCACAGACGGTCTGAACAATCGGGGGGAAGAACTTGAAGTGAAAACTGACTCGGTTATGCGCCGACATCTTGGCCGCAACAACAGCTCCTAGATAGGCAAACCAAACAAACATGTAAGTAGCGACTTCATCACCCCAAGGTATGGAGTAATCGAAAAGCTGACGAGTAAGGATTTGTGTGAACAGCAATAGGACAAAGCTTGCTAGCAACAAACAACATGTATATTCCTCAATGTTGTTAAGGTGCTTTTTTATTGTTTTAGCGACTGACATATAACCTCCAATGTTGATTTCCACATGACAACCAGTCGCTCGCGGTACTAAAAAGATCAGGTACTGGACAGATCAACGAGTAAAGCCATGTAAATGCCCTATCTAACCGTTCTATCGCTAGGTGATTAAGTAGCGAAGAACAGCAGATAGGGCGAATCTAATCGTTACTTTCTACCTAGTAACTCAAGAACGTCGTCTAGCTTGTCTTTGCCTCCAATGCTTGAATAGAACTTAGGCCAAACTGACTTAGTGACTTTGCTGATCCACTCTTGCTCGTTGTCTGCTGGGTCAGTGAAGACCATGCCTTTTGCTTGCAGTTCTTCACGGATCTTGTTTTCAGTATTTTCTAAGTATGCAAAGCTGTGCTCTGTCGCTTCCTGACCCGCTTCAAGAATGATCTTTTGCATTTCAGGCGTTTGTTGTTGGAAGACAGTTTCACTGACGATTAGCGGCTCAAGAGAGAAGATGTAGCGAAGGTTTGTGACGTACTTTTGTACTTCATTGAACTTCATCGCATGCACAGTGATGTATGGGTTGTCTTGACCATCAACCACGCCTTGCTGTAGGCCAGTAAATGTTTCTGACCATGCCATTGGTGTTGGGTTTACGCCCCATGCTTGGTAAGAAGCAATCATGATTTCGTTACGAGGAACACGAATCACTAGTCCTTTTAGATCCTCTGGTGAAGCCACTGACTTTTTAGAGTTAGTCAGAACTCTAAAACCAGAATAAGCCCAACCAACGATACGAACGCCTGCATCACGAATGGTGTTATCGACAAGGTCTTGACCCACTTGGCCTTGAGTTAATAGCACCGCTTCTTCTGCACTTTGAATAACATAAGGCATGGTCAATAGACCAACCGTTGGAGAGAAAGGCGTCACGTTGTTGATCGCCAATACTGAGAAGTCGAGAAGGCCGATTGCCGCGTCGTTGACGGTGTCTTGCTCGTTGCCCAATTGACCATTCGGGAACAGGTCGATTTTGACTTTACCGTCTGTTTTTTGCTCCATCAATTCAGAAAATGATGTCGCTAATTCCCACTGCGTACCACCAGCAGCATCGCCGATAGCCATTTTAAAATTTGCTGCTGCCGCGGTATGAGATAGCATCGCTGTTGCTACAATTGTGACGCCAGCAATAATTTTATTTTTAATCAATTTCATAGTCTTAACCTTTCATATCATACAGACGTCCTGCCTGTACTTTGCTCACAAGGTGACCTGGTACAACTTTCCTGGTCGTAGTTCTATTTCCCTATTTTGGAAACAATGTTCGAGTAGCTAAAGCACTTCATCCTTTAACGAATACCACTGATAAAGGAACTGTTGCCCTACTCTACGAAATGGTGCAAACATCTCAGATTCCACCACTTCCCTCACGTTGGGGAACGGAAGTTTTGATTCAAATATTGGCAAGTCAAGCTTATGACCTTCACCGGCGATCCACTGGGCAAGGCGCTTGCCTGCTTGAGCGGAGTACATCACACCATTGCCGCCATACCCTAGTGCGTAGAATATGGATTGCTTTGGATTCGGCTGATAGATTCTTGGCATCATGTCGTGGCTAACATCCACCCAACCCCACCATGAATAATCGATTTTGATCTGATCGAGAGAAGGGAATTTTCGGGTTAAATCCGCTCTCAACATATCTTCGTATTTCTTTTCAGGTGCATTCTTGCCACTGATGGCACTGCGTGTACCAATTTGCACTCGGTTATCCGGTAACAAACGGTAGTAATGACGCAGAATTCTGGTATCAGTAATCACCTGATTGGTTTTAAAGTTACACGCGGCGATTTCGTCTTGAGTTAACGGACGCGTCACCATCGAGTTAGAAAGTACGGGTAATAGGCGATTCTTAAGCTCTGAATGCAAACCTTGGCTTGTGTATCCGCCGGTACAAACACCGACAGAACGAGCCTTAACCACACCACCTGGCGTTTTCAGGTAATGCACACCGTTACGTGTTTCCCAACCCATCACAGGGCTTGCTGGGTGAACTTTTACACCGAGTGCTCTCGCCTTTCTTAGATAACCAAACGCCAATTTCCCAGCATGGATACCAATACCTTCTGGCTCATGCATTGCGCCTGCCGCTTCTTGATCACCAACGTAATCACGTTTTACGGTTTCCGCATCTAAGATCTGCGCATCGTAATCGAACGTGTCACGCAGCAACTTGGCTTCTTTCTCGAGTGTTGCCATCACTTTTGGACGGTGAGCAACGTATAAGTGGCCACCCGGCTGCGGGTCACAATCAATGTCTTTGATTAGAGATTTAAATGTGTTCATGCCATCGACGCATTCGCGGTGCATTTTTAGCGCGGTTTCGAGTCCCCAGCGTTCAATCCACTGAGAACGCTTCAAACGTCCTGACGCACACTGAGCCTGACCACCATTTCGGGTACTGCAGCCCCAACTCATACGGTTAGCTTCAATCACAGTCGCTTTAATGCCGTACATTTCAGCAAGGTGTATCGCGGTACTTAGGCCTGTGTAGCCTGAACCGATTATCGCCACATCGACATCCATATCCGATGTAATTGGGCCATCATCTTCAGGTGGTGCACCTGCGGTATCTACCCAATAAGTCGGGGCGTATTCCTTACCGTGACCGGGGCTCTTGTCTTTAAGTGGATCGTATTTTGGATCGTATTTATCTTGTGCTTGGGTGCTTTCTTTTGCTTGGGTGCTTGTCACCTTTGGCGGCACATCGGCTGCCGGTTGTTCCATTACTAAACTCATAATTCGACTCTCCTAGTCATAACACGTGAACGGGGTGCGATTTCGTGTCTAGCTCTTGGGAGTATTGCTGGGAGTCAAAAGAGGTCGTGTTTTACGGAAGGCATTTTTTACGCTGATTTTTCCCTCTTTCAGGGTAAACACATCAACCATACGAGCTTCGATGACAGTGCCATCAGGGTTAGTTGCAGAGAACGTTGATTCACTCACTGCGCGGTCACCACACACAAAGTGGACAGGGTCGCTCCAGGCTGCATCTGGAAAGTTCTGCCAAACCAATTCAAAGCTATTGCGAACGGCTTCGTACCCTTCGATAGTGTTTCCAAGTTCGCCTTCTCCTGCCACGGTGTGGAAGACACAGTCTTCGGTCATAAACGACATTAGCGCTTCAATATCATGGTTATTCCATGCATCACTAAAAGACTGTAAAAAGGCGGTGTCGACTTGGTTTTCCAGCACGAATGTCGCTGCATTGGTTTGCATATTCATATTCCAGAATCCTTTATGTTTTCGTTATTGGTTTAAATTTCAGTAGCTTTGCGCCACTTTTTTATTAGAGTGTTTAAACTAGATCTGTGAAATTTAACAACTTGATAACAAGCTTCGCCACTCTAACTTCGAGTTACTTTATAAACAATCTTTAAGCTCACAGATTTCATCTTTTTATAAATTAATTAGTGTTCTAATTTTATTTACACAGTCACTCACTAGATTTATACGAGGTCTAAATAAAATAATTATAAATATTAGACTTTAGTCGAAGTCAAAATCTTGATGGTACTTTCTGCCATACTGTTCAAGCTGGCGATCATGAGTATTAACTTGTAATTCGATATTACCCTCACCTTTATTAATTGCTTGATTGTTATCTACATGGGCTTCATTTTTCAAATCAGCCAGTTTCTCTTCAATATATTCTGTCGGTTCATTTAAAACATTCATGGAGGTTAATTCCTTTATCAGGTTTACTTTCGCTGATGGAAGAATATGAACGGACACTAGACCGTTTGAATATTCTTTCTCATCGTACAAAGGCTGAATGGCATCATTGCCACCTTCCTTAAATGGGTGAATGGAATACCACTTGTCCTTGCGTGGCTCTTGCTGATCACAATCAGCCACATTGAATATCTGAGTCTTATTGAAGTCACAGGGTGAGTTAAAAACACTAACCTTATGATAATCAATGGCTTTAATAATATTGATACAGTCTTTGCTTTGGCTATGACACACAGACCACAACGCATTTACCAGGTTATCTGTCCACTCAAGTAAACGGGTTGGAAACCCCTGTTTCTTGGCTAAACACATCAATAACCAATCGTTTATCTCGTGTGCATTCAACGAATGCCCGCCATAAATTCTCACGGTCGAGAGAAGCTCTTGTTCGACACGGCGAATATTCTTTCGATTTGAGCGACCTAAGCTTGGCATCAGGTTATTATTTTCATAATCACACACGTTATAAATTAAACCACGATGTCCACTACACTCAGCAATTAGCGAATCGATTATTTCATACAGTTCTTCTATTGAACTTATATAACGTTTATTTTTAACAACATGCATACTACGATTCACTTAATTTAAATCCGGAAAAATCCAAATATCAACAACCCTATCAATCGATGATAAAAACCAACCAATAATAACGATTGATCAATAGTCAACGAGTGTCGTTATTGTATTTTTCTAAAATGATAATAGGTATATATATTCATAAACAAGTATCAGTAATAGAACCATTCGCTAAGGCGCTATGAGTTAATGGTCGATTAATAATAGCGAGTAACAAAGTTTATATAGCTAGAACCACCTATGTACCGACGGAACATTTAATTAGTGTTCTAATGTTTAAGTAGAAATTATTGAACTAAGCGTTTACGTTCTTCACTTAAGCACTTTGCCAATACCCGTTAATATTGCCCGACCACGCTCTTTATAATGCGGTGGCCGGACAAACTTCCTATGACTTATACGTAATCTTTGTATTTATCTAGGAAACGAACCGGTGTTGATAGTGCATCTCGGCGGAACGGGTCGCCCAATTCCTGAGTACACATGATTTCAATGATGGTTGTTTTGCCTTCGTTCATCTGCATGTCGATGGCTTTTTGCAAGGTTGGACCTACATCTTCTAGCTTATCAACCGTGATACCTTCAGCACCCATTGCTCGTGCAATCTCTGCAAAGCTTTGGTTTTCAAGTTCACCGGCAACAAAGCGTCGGTTGTAGAAGTCGACTTGGTTCTTCTTCTCTGCACCCCATTGACGGTTGTGGAATACCACAGCTGTCACTGGAATGTTATGGCGAACACATGTCATGGTTTCCATCAGGCTCATGCCCCACGCACCGTCGCCTGCATATGAAATAGCGGGACGATGAGGTGCCGCAGCTTTCGCACCAATGATGGTCGGGAATGCGTAACCACAGTTACCGAAACTCATTGCAGCAAAGAAGCTGCGTGGTTTTTCAAAGCGTAAGTAGCTGTTTGCCACTGAGTTGATGTTACCGATATCCGTCGAGACCATAACGTCTTCAGGCATCGCTTTTTCTAGCTCACGCAGTACTTGGCGTGGGTGTAGGTATTCACCACCAGAGAACGGAGTCTCGTGTGAGTTTTCCTCAATCATATCTAAGCTGAACGAGTCACGTTCGTGTGTCCACTCATCAAGCTCTTTTTCCCAAAGTGCTTTTTCTGTAGCGACGGTATCTTGGCGAGCGCCTTTGTTGTCATCACACAACAGTGCACGACCTTCCAACCTTTCAGATAGAGCAACCGCTGCTGCTTTTGCATCACCACAGATACCAACCGAAATCTTCTTAACCAGACCAAGCATCTTGTTGTCTGCATCAATCTGAATGATTTTCGCGTTCTTCGGCCAGTAGTCCATGCCATGTTGAGGCAAGGTACCAAATGGACCAAGACGTGTACCCAAAGCGATAACCACATCCGCTTGAGCCATCAATTTCATTGCTGCTTTCGAACCTTGGTAGCCTAAAGGACCACACCATAATGGGTGACTCGCAGGGAAAGAGTCATTGTGTAGGTAGCTGTTCACTACAGGTGCACCTAGTCTTTCTGCTAATGCCGCACACTCTTGAACTGCCTCAGCCATTACCACACCGCCACCGGAAATGATGACTGGGAATTTCGCTTCAGCTATCAAGTCTGCTGCTTCATTCAGAGATTTCTCACCACCAGGACCACGGTCTAAACGCGCTGGTTTAGGGATTTCAGTTTGAGTTTCACCGTAGAAGTAGTCACGAGGAATATTTAGCTGAGTTGGACCCATTTCGCTCATCGCACGGTCGAAGCATCGGCCTGTGTATTCCGCCATACGATCTGGGTGCGTTACGTGTCCTTGATACTTAGTGAACTCTTGGAACATTGGAAGCTGGTTACATTCTTGGAAACCACCTAAGCCCATTGTTTTAGTGCCTGTCTCTGGCGTCACAATTACGACCGGGCTATGTGCCCAGAACGCAGCTGCAATTGCTGTTACACAGTTACTGATACCCGGGCCATTTTGCCCGATGACTACACCGTGGCGACCCGATACACGGGAGTAACCATCTGCCATGTGGGCAGCGCCTTGCTCGTGTACTACTGGGACCAATCGAATGCCAGCAGGAGCAAAGATATCCATTGCGTCCATAAATGCCGACCCCATGATGCCGAACATATCGGTAACATCATTAGCAACCATAGTTTCAACGAACGCTTCTGATGGTGTCATTGTTACTGTGCCGGAAACAACCGTACGTTTTTCTTGCTCGCTCATTCTTCCATTCTCCTTGAGTTAACCAAAATTTCATTTTTCGGAATGAATTGTCTCTTTTTCGAATTCATTTTCACCTTAGTAGTAGAATTTTTGCGCGTCAACTTTTTATATTAAATTGGAACAATTCATTCTAATTAATAAAACTGGATCACATTATTGGTAGTTTTTCGTACAAAAAGTGCTGTTAACTTAACTGGAGCTGTTAATAATCGATGACATATCGCGATAGCAGCGACAAGTGATGAGCTATATAGAGGGAAATATGATGAAAGAGGCGGAATTGGTACCAACGCAGCCGGTAAGCGTGAGAGAACGCTTTGGCATCGACAGTAACCTAACGGTGATGGCATTTGAACATCCGGGTGAATATGTGCCGAGAGTCGATCCTAATTACTGTTTTGACCCCGAAGTGACGCTGGCTATATTGGCAGGGTTCACCTCCAATCGTCGCACATTGATACAAGGCACGCACGGAACGGGCAAGTCTTCTCACATAGAGCAAATTGCCGCGAGATTGAATTGGCCGTGTTTGAGGATCAACCTAGACGGACACCTGAGTCGATTGGATTTCATAGGTAAAGACAGCATCGTCATTAAAGACGGAATGCAGGTAACAGAGTTTAAAGAAGGCATTCTTCCTCAGAGCATTCAACAACCCATCGCACTGGTGTTAGATGAGTACGACGCTGGTCGCCCTGACGTGATGTTTGTGATTCAGCAGTTATTGGAGCAAGACGGGAAATACACCTCTTTAGAACAAAACCGAGTGATCACACCTAACCCTTCTTTTCGCCTGTTTGCTACCTGCAACACGCTTGGCTTGGGTAACTTTTCAGGTTTGTATTCGGGTACTCAAGTGCTTAACCACAGTCAATTAGATAGATGGAACATCATCGCTACGCTCAACTATTTAGACCCACAACATGAAACCAAGATCGTGTTATCCAAGCTTCCAAATCTGAATAATGAAAGTGGCCGACAACTGGTTGAGAAAATGATCGCCACCGCAGGATTAACGCGTAACGGGTTTCGGGCTGGCGACCTTTCAACGGTGATGTCTCCGCGAACGGTGCTCACTTGGGCTGAAAATATCCAAATATTCGACGATGTTGCGACGGCATTTAGGCTTTCATTCTTAAATCGCTGTGAAGACGAAGAAAAAGAACTGGTTAGCGAATACTATTTCCGTTGCTTTGGTGAAGATTTAGAAACGCCTACTCAAAACTATTCCCACTCGGAGTCGTAAACCATGGCCAATGTTTCTTCCCAGCAGAAAAAGATCCTCGATCTTGGCGTGTCTGTCGCCAGAGCAATCAGTGGCGAACTCAATCTGAACTATCGGGGAGAACGTCTCTATAAAGGCAATAAGCCCTGTTATTACCAGTCCGCACATACTAACGATCTCACCTTTGTGTCTCGCCACGAGCTAAAAAGCAGCAAGCTATCGATGCAAGGTAAGATCGATTCATCGGCACTGCGACTATTGCTTTCAGACGCTGACCTCCATTATTCATTGCGCCCTCAAAACGAAATAGAACGTCTGCTTTACGACTTCTGCGAACAGGTCCGAATTGAATCTCAAGTCCCGCCTTATCTAAAAGGCGTGACCACCAGTATCCAATTCAACTTTGCGTATTGGAGCGACCAATATCATCAAAATGGCTTTACCGAATCACGAATAGGCATGTTGCTGTTTACACTGATGCAAGTCATCCACACCCGCTTAACTGGCGTTCCGGTGTCTGAGCCTATCGCTGAGACCATTGAATCGACTCGCGCAGGCATCGTGCCTACTTTCGGGTACAACCTTAAGCGCTTAAAGCAACATAGAACCGACCAACAACAGTTTGCTCACTGCGCCAATGAGCTTGCTGCCCTTGCACAAGAGCTCATCAACCAAGAGCAAGAGAGCGATAGCTCGGCTACGCCAACGGTTGAAGAAGACATAAAAATCCTTGCGCAGCTTGCCCTTATCGTTGATGGAGACATTCAAGATCAAGACGTCGATACTGACATCACGGGCAGTAGCAAGGTATTCGAGTTGTCGGGTGCGAATTATCAGGTCTTTAATTCAGAATTTGATCAAATTGTCGCCGCAGATAAACTCGTCAGGCGCGCCCTATTACTCGAACTGAGGCAGAAACTCACCGATGACATCATGGCGAGACAAGTAAACACTCGCCGTTTAGCCGCTATGCTTACTAGCTTTGTTGCCACACCACAGAGGAACCGACGTCAGGACCATTTAGAAGAAGGCATTGTTAACGCCCCCACCATCACCAAGCTCATCACGTCGCCATTGGATCGCACTGTCTTTTATCAACCTGATATCGGTGTATCTCATCAATGTGCTATCACGTTTTTGATGGACTGCTCAGGCTCAATGCAAAAGCACAGTCACAAGCTAAGTCTGCTGATGGACACCATTCTCAAATCCGTAGGATTGGCTGATATCCCATTTGAGATCATTGGCTTCACTACCAACAACTGGAACGGTGGCAAGGTTTATCGGCAGTGGCTTAAACAAGGCCAACCAAAACACCCAGGCCGCTTGAACGAAGTTCGGCACATCGTGTTTAAGGGTTTTGATACGCATTGGAGACGATCTCGCCTTGGCATTGCGAGTCTTCGTAAAGCAGACGTCTTTAAAGAGGGGATTGATGGCGAAGCGGTGCAGTTCGCTAGCCAGCGGTTGCAACAGCACACTGCTCAAAGAAAGGTTTTGATCGTGTTCTCAGACGGCTGCCCAATGGATACCGCCACCAGCACTGCCAACGATCAGTTCTATTTGGATAACCACCTCAAACAAGTCATTGAACGTGAGTCGACCAAAAACGGAATTGAGATTCATGGCGTGGGGATGGGAGTGGATTTGAGCCCGTACTACCGCAACAACATTACCTTGGACGTACAAGAGAGCTGCTTGTTCGGGCTATGTAGGAACATCTTTGAGATGCTAAAGCGCTGACGTGTCAGTGAGGAGGGTGACGTCAAGCATTAAACGAGAATCAAGCCCTCCTCCTTCAAAGATAATTTTGATAAAGAAAACGTTCTAAGCCAAAAACAACGACCATGCAGAGACCGCCATCAAGTACCCACCAATCAACATCAACACAATAAACACTAACTTTCTGAGTTGATCATTAGACAACGGCGGTGGGAAACGTCGAGCAAACATCGTGACAAGCGCCACCAAGGGAACAGCAATAGCAGATAACCACAGTATGCTCTGTTCCATGTCGCCTGCAGCGTAGACATTGACAGTACGCGACATCGACGTACAAGCGAACACCATCAGCAGTGTGCTTCGCACCAGATCGAGCGTAAAAGGCTGCCGATAAAGATGATAAACAATCGGTGGACCTGCCATCCCAAACAACCCACCCGCTAAGCCAGAACTAAAACCAGACAACAAAAACGATACAGTTGCCGAACGATCCTTTCTGGTTTTAGGTTTGAACATAAAACTCAAACCTGCGAATAGCACCATGGCACCCAATAGTCCTCGGAGAATATGCGTGGCCGATTCGCTTAACTCGTCCAGCAAGTACACCCCCATCGAAACGCCGGGAATAATACCGATGACCAACACCACCAGAATCTTGAGTTCCCCAAGCAGTGGCTTACCCATCAATGCGACCAAGCAATTGAACAAGGTCACAATACTGACCACAGCGGCTATAACGGGTAAGGAAACCAGATTAAGGCTAACCGTTAAACCAATCACGATGATACCGAGGCCAAATCCGGTGACAGTTTGAAAATAGGTACCCACCGCGATGGTGGCAAGAATAGCGAGTAAAACAGGTAACTCCATCAGCAGTCCTAGTTAGGTTGTTTTTGGGGGTTGATTTGAATGTGAGTATCAGCTTCAGGAGCTAGATTTTAGTATCTAAAATCAAATGTCGATTCATCTCTTTTTTCAGAATCAGCCGCCACGTCAGTCTTTGAATTTGCTGTTTTTCCTTGCTGTGCTTGTACCGCGGTCACCGCGATCACATTAAAGATGTCTTGTGCGTTACACCCTCTTGATAAGTCATTCGCAGGTTGATTCAACCCTTGTAATAGTGGACCAATCGCAACTGCCCCACCTAACCTTTCCGCAAGCTTATAACCAATATTACCGGCTTCTAAATTGGGAAATATCAACACGTTCGATTGACCTTTCACCTCTGAATCTGGCAGCTTTTTCGCGGCAATCTCAGTCACAATCGCGGCATCGAGTTGAACATCCTGATCGACGGCGATTCCGGGACAACGTTGTTTCACTAACTGAGCCGCGTTACGAACCTTATCGACCGATTCATGCTTGGCACTACCGTTGGTCGAAAACGATAGCATTGCGACTTTAGGTTCTTCCATCAGTAGCGTTTGAGCACTGCTTGATGCGGCCACTGCAATCGATGCTAGCTCGGTTTCATTAGGGTTAATCACCAACCCACAGTCACTGAAAATCATGCCGCCTTTAAGATTATGGAAAGGCTCACACAACATCATCAGAAAAAAACTGGACACCAATTCACTGTCTGGCGCGGGGCCGATAATCTGAAGCGCAGCTCGTACCACATCAGACGTGGTATAAACCGCACCATTAACTGTGCCATCCACCAGCCCCTCTCTGACCATCAAATTGGCAAAAACGAGTGGGTCTAGAACCAGCTCTAGCGCATCATCGTAAGTCATACCTTTCGCTTTTCTTAATGTATACAACCGCTCAGCGAGGACTTCTTTGAGTGATGACGCTTGTGGGGAAACAATGTGAATGCCTACAAGATCAATGTGATGTAATTCTGCAGCAGCGATGATCGCTGGTTCATCCCCTACTAGGGTGATGTGAGCGAGCTGTTTGTCTATCGCCATTCTTGCGGCTGCTAGTACTCGCGGGTCCTCAGCTTCACTCAAAACCACTCGCTTACGATCTAAGTGAGCCTTATCAATAATCCGTTCAATCGCCTTCATCTTAAATTCCATTTATTGAGATTAATTGTTCCATAATTTATATTTATATTATTGGAATAATAAAAAAGGTCAAATTTTATTCAGATAATTGAAGAATAATGATTTGGTATGTACACTCTTAGGCATAGACATATCGCAAGGATGGATCATTATATGCAAACAGAAACACCACCAGTTCAAGGGGATACACCGACTCTCCGACTTTTTGCACTATTAGAGGTGATAGCGCAAAAAGACGAGTTTATTTCTCTTCAAGGATTAGTCGAAGAAACTGGACTGCCAAAACCTACGCTGCACCGAATGCTTCAGCAGTTAGAAGCGGCAGGCATCATTCAAAGAGACGGCGATGAGAAGCACTACAGCTCAGGTATTCGACTCAGAAAGCTTGCCGAAAACCTATTGTTGAATAGCACCATGCACAGTGCCCGACGCACTATTCTTGAAAACCTGAGAGCAGAAGTTGGCGAAAGCTGTAACCTAACGGCGCTATCAAGTGGCGAGATCATCTATCTTGATCGTGCAGAAACTGAAGCACCCCTTCGTTTTCATCTACACCCAGGTTCTCGCGTCCCAGTACATTGCTCAGCAAGCGGAAAACTGTTTTTGGCGCACATGTCTAAGTCACAGCGCAGACGATTAATTGAAAATGTGCCACTGACTCAGTACACAGTGAACACTATTACAGACTATTCGATGTTAGAGAAAGACATCGAAGAAGCGAAAATCCAAGGCTTTGCGATTGATGACGAAGAGTTTTTGCCGGGCTTAGTCTGTATCGCGGTACTGATCCCGTCATCTACGGGTCAATCAAACCTCGGCCTAGCGATACAAGCGCCTGTAATTCGAGTCAAACCTGATGAAGCGATCAAGTACCTACCCGCTCTTCAAAAAGCAGCAAAAGCGCTCGCTAAGATAGAGTCTGATAATTGGAGTCAACAATAGGTCATTTTCTTAGACCGCTTCGAGTGGCTATCGCTTCGAAAGCAACAACTTAAGCACGGACGAACTAACGAGCTAACGAGCTAACGAGCTAACGACCACTATCTTCGACCAATCAACGGTTGGTCGAAGTCATTTGAACACTCGCCAACCCGCATATAAGCAACACGTCTAAAGTAATCACAACAAAGGAATCACGATGCTAAACATTAAGAACCAGCACTTACTCTCTTTTATGGTGACAGAAGCGAACAACGCAGTTGCAGTCACAAACCCAGCAACGGGTGAGCTTATTGGGCATGCGCCAATTTCATCCGAGGCGGAGTTAGAGAGCGCTATCGAACGTGCTCATGTTGCGCAGAAAGAGTGGGCAAAAATTCCTGCTAAATCCCGTGCTGCATTGCTAAGTGGTTGGCATCAACTGATCCTTGAAAACAAAGAAGATCTTGCTCGCCTAATGACCATTGAACAAGGTAAGCCGCTAGCAGAAGCAACAGGCGAAGTGGTTTATGGTGCAAGCTTTATTGAATGGTTCGCCGAAGAAGCGAAGCGCACTTATGGTGATTCAATTCCTAGCACCGTCGCAGACAAACGCTTGGTAACCATCAAACAACCTATCGGAGTCGCATGTGCCATTACGCCATGGAACTTTCCAATTGCGATGATCACTCGTAAGGCAGCTCCTGCCCTTGCTGCTGGCTGTAGTTTTATTGTGAAGCCCTCAGACGAGACGCCCCTTTCTGCATTTGCTGTAGTTGAACTGGCTTACCAAGCAGGTATCCCGAAAGATCTATTACAAGTGGTGCTTGGCGACAGCCCTGAGCAAGTTGGCACCCTATTCACTTCTCATCCACTGATCAAAAAAATCTCTTTCACAGGCTCGACTCGAGTGGGCAGTATCTTGATGGCTCAAGCGGCAAAAGGCATCAAGCGCACCTCAATGGAGCTCGGTGGCAACGCACCTTTTATTGTGTTTGACGATGCAGACATCGACGCGGCCGTTCAAGGCGCAATGGCGTCGAAATTCCGTAATGCGGGACAAACATGTGTCTGTGCAAACCGTTTCTATGTTCACAGTAAAGTATACGATGAGTTCGTGGCTAAATTCGATCAAGCGGTTCAGCAGCTTAAGATTGGTAACGGCTTAGATGAAAGTGTCACCATTGGTCCTGTTGTCAGTCAGAATGCGAAGAACAACATCCAAGCATTAATAGACAGAGCGGTAGAACAAGGCGCGACACCTGTGACGCCAACTCAAGAGCTTGATGGGCTTTTCCTTCAGCCTGTCATTCTTAAAAATGTGAAACACAGCATGGACATTGTTCAGCAAGAGATCTTTGGTCCTGTCGCCCCTGTGATGCAATTCGAGACAGACGAAGAGCTTATTGAGATGGCAAACGACACCATTTATGGATTAGCGTCGTACTTCTACAGTCAGAACATTCATCGAGTATGGAACATTGCAGAGGCACTTGAGTACGGTATGGTCGGTATTAATGATGGCCTCATCTCAACCGAGGTCGCGCCGTTCGGCGGTGTTAAGCAATCAGGTATTGGCCGTGAAGGCGCAAAAGAAGGCATCGATGAATACATGGACATAAAGTATCTTTGCTTTGGCGGAAAATAAGGTTGGTAGCAACTAGGTTTCGGCAGTGATTAGGGCTCAGAAATAATTAAGTCTTAGTGATCACTAACCTACCCCACTCCCCACCTTTCTCACCACAAAAATGAATCAAAAAAAGCCGCGCTATAAAAGCGCGGCACCTTGGGCTCGGTTAAAGGGGGTTTCTTTTTTTTTAGTATTTTACATTCTCTGTTTTTGTTATTGGGTTGCTTCTCTATCCCTGCGCTTTCAGTTTTAGACGCATAGCATGCAGCACTGGCTCGGTGTAACCACTAGGTTGAGCGCAGCCTTCGAATACCAACTGACACGCTGCTGAAAATGCGATGCTGTTTTCAAAGTCAGGTGCCATATTACGGTAGCTCGGGTCGCTAGCGTTTTGCTCGTCAACCACTGCCGCCATACGTTTCATGGTTTTCATTACTTGTGCTTCATCGCAAATGCCGTGGCGTAACCAGTTGGCAATATGTTGACTCGAAATACGCAATGTCGCTCGGTCTTCCATTAACCCTACATCGTTAATATCTGGCACTTTCGAACACCCGACGCCTTGGTCAATCCAACGCACTACGTAACCAAGAATACCTTGTGTGTTGTTATCCAATTCATTTTGGATATCTTTAGCAGTCAGCTTTTGGTTGCCTAGTAGCGGGATAGTAAGAATATCATCAACATTGGCTCTCACTCGCTCTCGAAGCTCTTTCTGACGGCTTGGTACACTTACCTTGTGATAGTGCAGCGCGTGCAAAGTCGCGGCGGTTGGCGAAGGAACCCAAGCAGTATTAGCGCCCGCTTGTGGGTGTCCGATTTTCGCATCCATCATCTTCGCCATGTTGTCCGGCTCTGGCCACATACCTTTACCGATTTGGGCCTTACCTTGCAGGCCACAAGCTAAGCCAAGATCAACGTTCTGGTCTTCGTATGCGCCAATCCAAGTCATGGTTTTCAGCTGTGTTTTAGGAGCAAATGGGCCCGCTTCCATACTGGTGTGAATTTCATCACCCGTTCGGTCTAAGAAACCTGTGTTGATGAACACAACACGATCTTTAGCCGCGCGGATACATTCTTTAAGATTGACTGAAGTACGACGCTCTTCGTCCATGATGCCGACTTTGATCGTGAATCGGTCTAAGCCTAATGCATCTTCAATGCGACCAAACAGTTCATTGGTAAAGGCGACTTCTTCAGGGCCATGCATCTTAGGTTTAACAATATTGATGCTGTTCGCGGTCGAGTTTTGGTACGCGCTGTTGCCTTTTAAATCATGCATCGCGATTAGTGAAGTGATCATGCCATCCATAATACCTTCAGGTACTTCATTACCGTCAGCATCAATAATGGCAGGGTTGGTCATTAGATGGCCCACATTGCGGATAAACAACATGCTGCGGCCTTTCAGCGAGATCTCGCCTCCCGTCACGCTGGTGTATTGACGATCTGGGTTGAGGTTACGAACGATGGTCTTGCCATTTTTCTCTAGTGACTCTTGTAAGTCACCTTTCATCAAGCCTAACCAGTTACGGTAAGCCAGTGCTTTGTCTTCACCATCAACCGCTGCTACCGAATCTTCGCAATCCATAATGGTAGTGAGAGCCGATTCCACCAGCACATCTTTAATACCAGCCACATCAACGCTGCCAATTGGCGCGCTCGGGTCGATTTGAATTTCAATATGTAGATTGTTGTGCTTAAGCAGAATACTTGAAGGCGCACTTGCATCACCTTGGTAACCAATGAACTGGTTGCGATCGATTAGAGTGACTTCTTCGCCATTGTCTAAGGTCGCTGTCAGTGTATTGCCAATACTGACATTGCTGATGCTGTATTTGGTGACGTCTTTATGAGATACACCGTTTAACGGTGCAGCGTCATCAAGGAAACCTCGAGCGTAGCTCACGACTTTAGCGCCACGTGCAGGGTTAAAGCTGCCACCTTTTTCTGCACCATCACTTTCACTGATGACATCGGTTCCGTAGAGCGCATCGTATAAACTTCCCCAACGCGCATTAGCCGCGTTAAGTGCAAAACGTGCATTCATAATAGGTACAACAAGCTGCGGACCCGCTTGTGTTGCAATTTCAGGCTCAACGCTGGTAGTCGTTACTTGAAAGTCATCACCCTCAGGAACTAAGTAGCCAATCTGCTGTAAGAACTGTTTGTACTCGGCCGCATCTAGCGTTTGTCCGGCACGCTCTTGGTGCCAAACGTCAATTTGATGTTGAAGATCTTCACGCTTGATAAGCAGTGCGCGGTTCTTGGGAGCCAAGTCTTCAAGGATAGTTGCAAATGATTGCCAAAAGTCTTCAGCGACAATGCCTGTTCCAGGAATGACCTGCTCATTAATTAATTGGTAGAGGGTGCTATCAATGTTCAAGCTTCCCTGTTGAATACGACTGCTCATAAAATCTCTCTCAAACTAACTGATGACTACTCATTAAATCTACGTAACTGGCTTAAATTCACGTTACTAGCTCAAATTTACTTTACTAACTTAAACTTACGCAACGGACATAAATTTAGCTAATTTATGCCAGTTATACTGGATATTCATATAAAAAATACCCTACAAACTGTGTTATTCCGTCACACCACTCTCTATTTCATTGGCGACACTTTTAATCAATCGGCGCATCCACTGATGGTCTGGATTAGTTTGTAACAATGGACTCCACGCCATCTTCACCTCAAAGGGTTCAATCGCAAATGGCGCAGGTTTGATTAACAACCGAGGGTTGTTGCGCTGCAATTGTGCTGCTTTGGTTGGAATGGTCAGGATCAGGTTCTTCTGTTGAGCGAAGAGAATCGCCGACAGGTAGTGTCGTGTGAACACCGTGATATTACGCGTTTTGCCGATGCGCATTAATGCTTCATCTATCCAACCAAGCTTTTGCGCTTCGCTTGGGTTAATCCCAACGCCGGTGCCCATACCCGTCTTACTTACCCAGATATG
This sequence comes from Vibrio sp. MED222, assembly GCF_000153005.1. Taxonomy (NCBI): domain Bacteria; kingdom Pseudomonadati; phylum Pseudomonadota; class Gammaproteobacteria; order Vibrionales; family Vibrionaceae; genus Vibrio; species Vibrio sp. MED222. The sequence continues at coordinate 961,149 of NZ_CH902606.1, forward strand.
TTGCGCCTTTAGATAAGACAAAATATCGAAGTTGTCCGCTATCGGGTTATCACAACTAAATAGGCAAGAGAACCCGTCGTGCCAAAGGCTCATCTGATGGAACGACTGTGGAATATCGTCAAAACGGTTGATGATAATATCAACAGTGCCTTGCTCCACATCCTGATAACTCACGTCACTTGGCGTCATAATATCTAAGCGTATTTTCGGTGCTATCTCGCTCAACTTTTTTAATAGCGGCTGAATAATGGTCGACTCAGCATAGTCACTCGCCATGATACGAAACACACGTTCACTGTCTTCTGCATTAAATTCCGTGGTCGGCTGCAATGTCTTTTCTACATTCGCCAAGATGTTTCTAATCAATGGCTGCAGTTTATGTGCTCGCTCGGTCGGTATCATCCCTTCACTGGTTCTCACCAACAGCGGGTCTTCAAATAGATCACGTAATCGACGCAGGCCATTACTCATGGCTGGCTGAGTGATTCCTAACTGATTTGCTGCTCGTGTTACGTTTCTTTCACGTAGCAACATGTCTAAATACACAAGTAAATTAAGGTCTATACGAGCAATATTCATAAGAAAAATACCGAATATAATAACTATAAATTAACAAAATTATCACATGCATGGTTATTCTTTGTCCATGGTTAGATTTAATCCAAATCGAATGACCTCGCCAAATTGGCCAACATGTCCACGTGAAACTAAGGAATAGTTATGTCGCAAATTACACAAGATATCGAAAAGATTGAAGTTGCAAAAAGCGCTGCTGGTGCTCCATGGGATGCAATCAACCCTGAATCTGCAGCTCGTATGCGAGCTCAAAACAAATTCAAAACAGGTCTGGATATTGCGCAATACACGGCAGATATTATGCGTGCAGACATGGCGGCTTACGACGAAGACAGCTCTCAATACACTCAATCACTGGGTTGCTGGCATGGTTTCATCGGCCAACAAAAGCTGATTTCTATTAAGAAGCACTTTGATGGCAAGACAGACCGTCGTTACCTATACCTTTCAGGTTGGATGGTAGCAGCACTTCGCTCTGACTTCGGTCCACTTCCAGACCAATCTATGCATGAAAAAACGTCGGTTGCTGGCCTAGTAGAAGAGCTATACACCTTCCTACGCCAAGCGGATGCTCGTGAACTAGGTGGCTTGTTCCGTCAGCTAGACGCAGCACGTGAAGCGGGTGATGTGAATCTACAAGACCAAATCCAAGACAAAATCGACAACCACGTAACACACGTAGTACCAATCATTGCGGATATCGATGCAGGTTTCGGTAACGCAGAAGCGACTTACCTAATGGCTAAGCAAATGATTGAAGCGGGTGCATGTTGTCTACAAATCGAAAACCAAGTAGCCGATGAGAAGCAATGTGGTCACCAAGACGGCAAAGTAACGGTTCCTCATGCTGACTTCCACGCAAAACTTCGCGCACTTCGTTACGCTTTCCTTGAACTAGGCATCGACAACGGCATCATTGTTGCTCGTACCGATTCACAAGGTGCTGGCCTAACAAAAGAAATCGCGGTAGTGAAAGAACCTGGCGACCAAGGTGATATCTACAACTCATACCTAGATGTTGAAGAGATTGATGTTGCAGATATGGCTGAAGGTGATGTTTGCTTCAATCGTGACGGCAAGCTAGTTCGTCCTAAGCGTCTGCCTTCAGGCTTATACCAATTCCGCGAAGGTACGGGTGAAGACCGCTGTGTATTCGACTGTATTGAAGCAATCAACGCGGGTGCTGACCTTCTTTGGATTGAGACTGAGAAACCACACATCGGTCAAATCAAAGAGATGATGGACGGCGTACGTGAAGTTCACCCTAATGCGAAACTGGTTTACAACAACTCTCCATCATTCAACTGGACATTAAACTTCCGCCAACAAGCATACGATGCAATGGCAGCAGAAGGTAAAGATGTATCAGCTTACGACCGTGCAAGCCTAATGAGTGCGGAATACGATGAAACTGAACTGTCTGCAAGCGCTGACGAGAAGATTCGTACATTCCAAGCGGACGCATCTCGCGAAGCGGGTATCTTCCACCACTTGATTACTCTGCCGACTTACCACACAGCAGCACTGTCTACCGACAACCTTGCAAAAGAATACTTCGGTGACCAAGGCATGTTGGGCTACGTTGCTAATGTTCAACGTAAAGAGATTCGCCAAGGTATCGCATGTGTTAAACACCAAAACATGTCTGGTTCAGACATGGGTGATGACCACAAAGAATACTTTGCTGGTGAAAATGCACTAAAAGCAGCGGGTGAAGCGAATACGTCTAATCAATTTGATTAATCGCTAACGCTAAAGCCTCCCCCGCCCTTCTCTCTTACTTAGGTAAGATCCGGGGGAAGGCTTTGAGATAAAGCTACTACTGCCAGCTTTATCTCAAAGCCTCAGATTTGTGTTCCACACCACGGTTAACCGAACAACTTCTGTTTAAGCTAACTGTATACATATTTGTTCAGATTCCTATTTGTTGAGATTCTTATTTTTTGAGAGTGCCTATGACTTCAATACCGACACACCTACAAGATGCAAAAACACTGTTATCAGAAAATGGTTTCGCAACGGGTGATACTTGGTATCACGGCACATCTTCAGCTTTACTCGCGTCTATTCAAGGTCAAGGGCTAAAGCGCTCTGGAGACAAAGCGCTCAATGAAGCCGCTTCAAAAACCATGGCAACGATTGGCAATAATTACACAGAATCCGTTGAGCCCGTCTTCTTAACACAGAGTAAAGAACTGGCCTACTACTGGGCTCAGCAAACCGTTCGTGAGCGAGGTGTTCGCTTCGAAGGTGAAGAACAGCCTATCGTGTTAGCGGTAAACCTATCGGAAAAGCAACGTGCCAAAGTAAGGCCGGACGTGGGCGCAATGAGCCTATTGATGATGAGTGTGGGTGAGCAATTCATGTCTCACCTCACTGAAATTTATCAAACCAACAACATTGCAGGCCCCGACATCGAGCTTCGCACTGCGGATCGTATGGACTATCTGAATAAACTTGGGATGGCCTACATTGATGAAGACATCAGCCGAGCTTGTGTTCAAGAGTTATCGGAACCCGCATTGGCAAACTAATAACGTTTAAAAACGCCTCTAAGTAGAATAAAAATGGCTCCTAATTAGGAGCCATTTTTTATGTGCGAAGTTATTTACATGCTAGTTAATCAATAGACCAGTTGATCTATGGACACAGACGACCTTGCTGTGCAGGTTGCGTCATTTCAATGTCACCTTGTAGTGAGCGATACACAACGGTATTCCACACTTCACCATTATCCATTTCAAACTCAATAGCGTAATTCAAACCCGCGACAACCTGAGTTCGCACACTCAGAATCTGCTTTAGCTCAGCTGAAGTGTTCATTTGGCCAAGAACTGCATTTAAAGCTTGCTTAGCTTGTGGTGTGATAGCGCTTTGCGACCAACCACCTGTCAGGTTTTTAGTGCTACAGATCGGATTCGTATTCTCTTGTGATTGAACTGGAACCTCAGATTTCTGACTGCATCCTGCTAACACAGCGACACTAAACAAGGTTGCTACTCCAAGTAATGATGTTAATCGTACTTTCTTCATAAATTCTCTCTACCTCTGTCATTCACGAGGCGTTACCCGCAATGATGTTTCATATGCAGACAAGCTTAAACCTCGAATGTCATCACTTCATCAGAAATTATGTTGTAACTAATCTGTAAATACAGAGCACTGTCAGAAAACCAAAGCCGGACAATAAGCAGACAAGTAAGTATTTGAGAATACACTAATTTAGGGGTTCATGAATTGATTGAAAAATGGCGAAACCATGTTGTTTAGGATTAGTACAAGTAGTAAACTCCCACTTTAAATGCAGCTTGTTTTTGAGAAACTAAACGCACAAAAAGCTAGGACAACTTTATAAAGTAACTACTCTCAAACATCAGCCATAGATACATCTCTCATAAACGGGTACAAGTCACATAAAAATAATTAGATAAACTTAGGCGGTTCACTACATGGAATTAATGTCGTCTTTAGGTTCACTGTTGGCTAGCAGCCTGCCTATCGAAAAAAAACAACACGCACTGGTTGAACTCGTACTCCACACTTATCAACCACAAGAGCGCACAGCCGTTTTCAAAACCGTGACAGAATATCGTCGAAACCAATTAGAATTGCTTTTCCCTGAACATCAAGCAAAAAGCGACTCAGTAATGTTTGAAGTGATGGACTACCGCGATCTGATTCAGCGCTATCCAAATACCTTATCCACAGAGGTTGCTCTCTTAGAGGAAGCGGTTGGGCAATGTTATATACATTGGTTGGACTTTTGGTGTGAATGTGAAATTTCCGCAATCAAAGCAAAATTACCATTAAGCACCCATGCCCTTTATCCTATGGATCTACCCATTAAAGATAGTGCTTACTATGGTGTGATCATTGACCAAATAGAAAATAGTCAACTCATAGTACAAACGCCAACTCGCCCTCAAGGACTACCAATCAGCGATGCTATTGCTTTAAGCAACCTTGAGGTTTTTATTAAAGGTGAGAAGTGGTATGAGATGCTACCTTTACTCCACTTATCACAAACAGGTAAGCACTTTATTCTACTCAAACACCCAACAGATGAAGCCTTTCCAACCCTAGTCTCTTCAGCCCTAATTCAAGATTGGTCAAAATATGAAACTTGGCTAAGCTACGCCCCCCCTTTCTGTAACGACAAATGGAAGTACAGTTTATCCAGACGTGGCTATGAGGGACTGGCAGAGCTACATATTTTTACTCCGCCGGCCCTATCAAAGTGTGACTCTATTCCAGAGTTCGATAATAAGTTCCAATTACAATTAGCCGAAATGCAAGCTGTATGTGAAATTCTACGCCTAACCGTGAGTGGAAATATTCAACAAAAAGTCTACTTCCTTTATCTTGCACAAAAAGAGATGCTCAACTTGTTACATCAAGCGGGCTATAAGATTGGTTTCACCATTATAGATCAACCTTTGATACTCGATTTTTACAAGGCTATCGAACCACAAGCATACTTGCCGCTAGGGTCTTGTGACTTGAACGAAACGAACTTACTGACTTACCGCGGGTTATGGAATATTGAACTGATGTTGAAGGCATTCAATCATGTCAACTTTCGAGACTATAGACGGTGCCTCCGTGAAAATAAAAATACAGCGTGGCAAATAATATGAAGACGTTTGATCTTGGGCTAGAGGCGATATTCTATGCTAAAGCCATCACTCTGCTTGCAACGGTCGCTGTTGTTGTAATGTGGCTGTTCTACTATTGTTATCGCCTTAAACAAAAGAACGAAGCGATAGTGGGGACACACCATGTACCTTACATCGCATATTCCATCTGTATCATTACGTGGATCAGCAGTAATGCCTACTTCCACACCGGCTTGTTGCCAGGACTTGGCACCACAGCAGCCATATTTGCAGCAAAGTTGGCCAACCTCAGCTCTTTCCTTGCTTTTGCCTTTGCGTATTACTTCTCGTGTCAGCTCGCAGCCGAAAACCGCAGTGGTAAAATCCATAGGTGGCAAAAAACCATTCTCGCGAGCATAACGGGCTACTCTTTCTATATCAATTTGACCCCAGGATTAACGGTAGAAGATGTCACCATTACGGCTCCAAGCCAATTCGTGATCGAGTTTGGCCCGCATACACCCTACTTTTTCATTGGGGTTATCAGCTTGATTGCCCTTACACTGACTAATCTAGTGACCATGCGTGCCAATAGCAGCAAACTAACATTAGCCAAAACCAACTACATGATTACAGGCATCTTGGTATTCATGCTATCTACAGCAACGATTCACATTGGCGTTGCCTATTTCCTACGTGATTTCTCGCTCACTTGGCTCCCCCCAGCGTTGTCGCTCAGTGAGATGTTGTTTGTAGGCTATGCTCTGCTGACCTCTCGCTTCTACAGTTTTAAATACCTTACATACATAAGCCTTAATGTGCTGCTGGTGTGTGCAATTTTAGTGATACCTTTTTGTACGGTATTTATTCCCCTAACTGACGGTAACCAATGGCTATTAGCGATACCCATCTGCGCGATTATCGGCATTACATGGAGTCCAATCTACAAACGTGTAAGTCCTTACTCCTCATTGCTTGTCTATAGAAACAAAAAGACACCGGTACAACAGATACTCGCATTAGAAGAAGGCTTTAAGTTGTCGATTGACGATGCCATGCGTCGTTTAGGTCGCCAACTGCAAATCCCAGAAGATAAGCTTCGACTAGTTAACAATAATTACAACGAAACCTTCTACGAAGATTACCTATCTAGCAAAGAGTCCGTTCTAGTGTTCGATGAGCTTTCTGAAGAGCTAGATGATACTGCGCTCGCTAAACGGTCGCTAAAAGCACTTTATGACAAGATGAGTTCGAACAACACCGCGTTGGTAATGCCACTATTCGGACACAAAAAATCAGTCACACACTTGCTAGTATCATCGCACAAAAGCAACAATCGTATGTTCTCTAATGAAGAAATCTCTGCACTGCAAACCTTGTTAACGCGTGTACAAAGCACCATCGAAGCCGATAGACGAATTCGCCAAAGTCGTGCTCTTGCTAACTCGATCGCTCATGAGATGCGTAACCCACTCGCTCAAGTGCAACTGCATTTTGAGGTGTTAAAGCAGCACATTGATAATCAAGCACCAACTCAACAAATCTTGACTGACATTGAGAATGGCCAAGCAGCGATTCAACGCGGGCGGCAACTGATTGATATCATCTTACGAGAAGTCAGTGACAGCTCGCCTGAGCATGGACCAATCACCATGACATCTATCCACAAGGCCGTGGACCAAGCCGTCAGCCACTATGGCTTTGAGAACGAGAAGATCATTGAGCGAATTCGTTTACCACAACACGCTGATTTTGTGGCAAAACTAAATGAAACTCTATTCAACTTCGTCATTTTCAATCTGATACGCAATGCAATCTATTACTTTGATTCTTACCCAGACAGCCAAATTGAGATCAGCACCAAAACAGGATCTTACGAGAACGTTCTCACATTTCGTGATACCGGCCCCGGCATTGACGAAGCCATTGTTCATAAGGTCTTTGATGACTTTTTCTCTTTCCAAAAAAGCGGTGGTAGCGGCTTAGGACTGGGTTATTGCCAACGAGTGATGCGCTCATTTGGTGGCAGAGTGGAATGCCATTCCAAACTTGGTGAATTTACTGAGTTTCACCTGTACTTCCCTATTGTACCCAATGCTCCAAAAGCGGAGACGCTGCGTACGCCTTATTTCAACGGTTGGAAACACAACCAATCGACGGAAGATAAAGCCGAAGCTGATGTAAAACCAGAGAGCCAAACTCCAAGCGGTGATATAGAACCTGAACCGGCAAGTACGCTAACAGAAAGTAAGCAAACAGAACGCACGCAAGCAGAAAATCAACCAGCATCAAGCCATCTTGCACCGACGGTACTTATTGTTGATGACAAAGAAGTGCAACGCACGCTTGTTCAGATGTACCTGAGCCGACTTGGCGTAAATAGCTTGCAAGCTAAAAACGGGGAAAATGCTGTCGAGCTGTTCAGATCACACAAAGTTGATTTGATCTTAATGGATGTACAAATGCCGATAATGAATGGCTTTGACGCAAGCCAGATCATCAAGGCGCGCTCACCTCAAACACCAATTATTGCTTTGTCTGGTGAATCAGGACAACGAGAGCTAGACATGATCAGAAAACTGATGGACGGTCGCCTAGAGAAGCCAACCTCTTTGAACGCACTGCAACACCTACTGGACAACTGGCTAGAGAAAGGCTGGGCGCCAAACGCTTCTAAAGAAACAGAAAATGAATAGCTGACTACGGTTAAGTGAATCAATGAAAAAAAACGATTAGAACTCACTGATGGTTGGCCTCAATCATCGCTGTTTCGATCAAATCCAGTAACCACTTGTATTTGGCAGAATGTTGGTTTTTCTTATGAAGATAGGCAAATACCTCCATTTTCTCTGCATCTTCTTCTAATCCTTCAATCACAATCGAGCGCAATACTCCCTTGTGCTGTTCGATCACCGGAGGCATGCAGGGTGCGATCATGTTGGAATGCTTAATCGTTTCTATTAACCCAACAACTGACGTCGTTCGAAGCGCCATATTAATCGATTTACCTTGGCTTAAAACTTCTTCTTCCAATCGCGAGTGTTTGTTTTGATCGAAGTAAGCAAGGTCAACATGCGCAAATGGAAAGGACAACAAATCATCAATCTGTGCTACATCCTCTTTAAAAGGATGGTCGACTCTTACTGCCAATACAAATTTTAGGGTCACGAGAGGCACAGCAATGATCTCGGCGGGCAGGTTTTCAGCTTCAAAGTGAATAACAAAATCAATCTCGTCACTCTTAAGTCTTTCCAGTGAATCTTGGGAGCTAGTATGACTAATCAACCTCGAAAGTGGACTTTCATCTGAGAGTTGATGAAACAGAGAGGGTGTTAACCAAGGCAAAAGGTGCGGGTTCGCCTCTATCTTAAAATCTTCGCTTAGTTCGGCAGGAGTAAACTGTTTACCCTCTTCTATCGCCGTGACCAACCCGTCCAATAGTGGAAATACACGTCGATACAGTTCATCAGAATAAGGCGTCGGGAGAAACTGCTTATTGGACAAAACAAATAGCTCTTCACCTAATGATTCCTTAAGCTTTTTGACGCTTTGGCTTACCGCTGGTGTCGAGACAAACAGCTTTTCAGCTGCTTTGCGCAAGCTTTTTTCCTGATACACCACCACAAACACTTTCAATAAGTTCAAATCGACGTTATTCAGTTTCATATCCAAACCATAAACCAATACTTAACGAATGGTTAAGTTTATATGAATTAACTTAACGATGTCCACTTTGTATAGTTACCTCACCTTCACGCAGTACACGGATGTAGTGAGATAAATTTATGAGGCATCTATGTTATTACAACGTTCAATCCTTTCTCTAACTCCTTTGTTTCTGGCAAGTGTCGCGTTCGCGGAAGAAGCCGAAATTCAAGATATGTCAGACCCGTTAGCCGTCTATACACAAGGTGGCTTCGGTTACACAGACAAAGGCTTAAACCTGAAAATCGGGCAAACCTATGACACTGGTAGCGATACGACCATGGGTATGAATGTCTTCGAAGTCAAAGGCATCGCTGGTGAAGCCATTGGTTGGAATGACCGAGGCGCAGATGACAGTATCGATTCGATTCGTTTCAGAAACTTCGGCGTAGACTTAACCAATGGTCGAGGCACACAAGTCGATATGTCTTGGGATTTCGATAGTAATCAAGGTAGTGCGTCATACAGCTTTATACAGGCTCTTCCACAAATGGGCATGTTTAATTTCTATCCGCTTGCGGGTGTCGGTGTTGCTGCAGGTGAGGAGTTGGTTGAAGGCTCTGGAGGCAACCTCGACGCGGATCAACTTCGTGATCGCTACAACATGCACGGCACTTTCTACGTGGCGGGTATGTACGCAAAAATGCAACTTACCGACAAGATTTGGTTGAACTATAACCCTATGTATTTAGGCACGATGTCTGGTTCATCAACGTTCAAAGATTATGGATTCGAGGGCAGTGATTCTGTACTCGCACATGAGTTTGCTGCGAGCTACCAGATTAACCCAAGGGCGAACGTTCGTTATTTTGCAAATTGGACAGAAAACACCAGTATCGAAGACGGTGATCACCGCATCGAATTTAACTATCAGTTTTAAGCAGTCACTTTCTGCTTGGATGAGCTCTTTCAGTTTGAACCAATGATTTCTGTTCCACGAGCCATTCCCGTTTTGACGAATAATTTTGAGTTTTGAGGACACATTATGAATATGATATCTAAAGCCTTTGTTGGTAGTTTCACTTGCCCATTACGCTCAGCTGCCATGCTAGTTTCTGTAACAGCCTTGTTTTCAGCCACAGCGATAGCAGGCAACGGTGATGCGACAGAAACGATCCAAACGCGTGCAGGTGACTTTACTTTCGAAACCGACTTTCTTCATGGCATTCCAACACAAGAAAGCTCTGCAAAACTGTTTGAACTGATGGACTATCAACGCGCGTCACAAGCTTACATTTGGTCCGTGCCTTTGGTGTCAAACTACGCATGGAAACAAGCCTATGCCGACATGGGGGCAGAGGATGGTCAAATTACTTATGTTGAGTCTCATGAATCTAAGCTAGGAGGTTTAACTTACAATACCTCTACGCCTTACGCGATTACTTGGTTTAACGTAGAGAAAGAGCCCGTTGTTATAGAAATACCCACAAATGAACTGCGTGGCGCGGTACACACCATGTGGCAAATCGGTATTTCTCAGATGACTGAGCCGGGCGTCTACGTGGTAAAAGCGAAAGGTTCTGAAACGCCGAGTAACCTGCCAAAAGGCGCAAAAGTATTTGAGTCTGATACCAATAATGTTTTCTTGGGTGTTCGCTTAATGGCTAAGTCAGATCAGCAACGTATGAAAGACTTAGAAGCATTAAAAATTACTGACCTTAACGGCAAGCCGCTCAGTAGCAAAGGCGTGAACTTCCCTGAACGTGGTGACGATGCTAAGCACCCACGTGGTATGGCATTTTGGGAGACCTTGAATGAAGCGATCCAAGCCGAACCTGTAGCAGAGCGCGACCGCATGATGCACGACATGTTACGCCCACTAGGTATTGAAAAAGGCAAAGCATTTACTCCATCAGCTCAGCAGCGTGACATCTTAGAACAAGCTGTAATCATGGGTGAAGCTATGGTTAAAAACATCGATTTCAACAAGACTGAACGTCTACCACACGCGGCTTATGGCAAAGAAGGGAATTCGTGGGAAATCGCAACGGCTTCAACACCAAACCAAGACCGTCACTATGGTATGGACCTCGATGGACGTGCAGCTTGGTTTTATGAAGCCGTCACTAACGACATTGCAATGCATGGATTTGAGAACGGCGGTTGGGGACAGATCTACCTAGACAACTACCGTGACGACAATGGCAAAGGGCTAAATGGCAGTAACCACTATACTTTGACGCTAGATGGAGATGTAAATTTCGCCGATTTATTCTGGACCATCACTGTCTACAACGTCGAGAACCGCGCCATCATCGACAACGAAATTGAGCGTGCCGACGTGGGTTCTAACATTGAAGGGACAGTTAAAGATTCGCAAGGCAATTACACCTTCCACTTCTCGCCAACTAAGCCTGCTGGTGTAAATGAAGCGAATTGGGTGCAAACCCGAGAAGATGAAAACTGGTTTGTTTACTTCCGCGCTTACTCACCAAGTAAAGCATTTGTAGCGCAACAGCCAGAAACCTTATTGCCTAACTTTAAGCGCGTGGACTAGCCGTTAAGTCTATGTACTAACGATAAAGTTCACTGCGGCCTACGATAAAAGAGGAGCCTCAGCGCTCCTCTTTTTATTCCATCTAGCCTTCAAAGGCGCTGCGAAATAAACTCAACTAGTTGTTTTTCTGATTCTTGAAACAATTCCATGATTTAAAAGAGTAAAAGGGTTATACATAATGATGTGTTATCTAAATTACTGAAATTATCATGACGCCCAAAGAGATCCTTAAAATTCCCAATGTCCGCTACTTCTTGATGTTTCGAAGCAGCTACTTTGCGCGTTTTTACTACCCTATATTCACCCTACTTTATTTAGATTACGGGCTAACCCTATCTCAATTCGCGATGCTCAATGTAGTGTGGGCTGCCACCATTGTGCTTGCTGAAGTACCGTCTGGCGCGTTCGCCGATACCTTAGGGCGCAAAAAGCTTGTGGTGCTCTCTTCAATTGTGATGTTCATTGAGATCGCCATGATTGCTCTTGTTCCGACTGGAGATGCCAATCTAGTCTTCATTGTGTTTCTGGTTAACCGGATATTAAGCGGCTTAGCGATGGCACTGGCCAGCGGTGCTGACGAGGCATTGGCTTACGACACCTTAAAAGAACAAGGCAATGAAGAGTTGTGGCCGCGAGTGCTGCAAATTCAGCTTCGTGTCGCCTCAACGGTCGGTATCTTTGTCACACTAATTGGCGCGGCGATGTACGACGTGAACTTTATGGCGAACATCTTTCATTTCCTTGGACTATCTGAACCAGAAAGCACTAAAGATCTGATGCGTATTCCTGTGTTCGCCACCCTATTTGTAGCGATGATCGCCATCTATGCCGCGATTAATATGCGCGAAGAGAAAAAGGTAATGCCAAGCGACCAAACCAAATTGGCAACCACCATCGCCAGCCTTAAATTAACAGCTGACACAGGTAAGTGGGTACTTGCTACGCCTTACGTGCTGTTCATGTTGTTGTATTACAGCCTGTTCGAACACACCTCAAGAATGTTCCTAACCATGAACAGCCAATATTATCTCGCCATCGATATTCCTATTATCTACTTCGGTTTTATTGGCGCGGGGATCAGTTTGCTTAAAATCATATTGGCGGGGCAAAGCCGTAGGCTAGCAGAAAGCATGGAGCCTAAAACCTTCATTGTGGTTATGGGTTTAGCAAGCATGGCGACTTATTATTGGATCAGTTTAGGTTGGACGATTTACGGGGTTATTCCAGCACTAGTACTGATTTTTATTATCATGACGATGAACATTTTCATTAGCTACCACCTGAATAAAAAAACCGAATCACACAACCGAGCCACTGTCCTCAGCTTTAAAGGCCTGATGTTTAATCTCGGATATGGGCTGATCGGCATTTTGTACGCTTACTACTATAAACTGGTGTCTCAGGGCTACACCGAACAAGAAATAGAACAGAACCTCGCTTTCTTAGCTTCACTGTCTTCGTTTTTCTATTACTTCACCTTATTGTTCGTTTTGATTAGCGCGTTGCTCTATTTCAAAAACAAAAAACAGCCGATCTTTTGAGGCGGCTAGCTATATTGTGTTGAAGTTCAATGAGCTGTCCCTTCAAAGGTTAGCTCGCACAAAGTTCTGATTTCCCCAAATAGACTATCGCCTGAAAATAGACGCTCAATAAACAAACAAGCCCCTTCTTCTATTGGTTAAATTTGTTAATATAATCATAATTTTATATAACACACGGAAGCGTCATGTCATTTAGTTGGATAGCCTTTACTCTTCTCGCAGCCTTCAGCCAATCTTGGCGCAATGCCTTTCAAAGCAAGTTAAGTGGCACCATGAGTGTTGCTGGTGTGACGCTGGCGCGTTTTATCTGGGCAGGCCCAATCGCCTTAATTTATCTGTGCGCCCTCTATCAATGGAAGCCAGTATCCACACCTGATTTTTCGGGTGAGTTTGTTTTCTACATTATTGCAGCAGCCATTATGCAGATCCTCGCGACGGGCTTAATGGTGATGTTATTTAAGCTCGAAAACTATGCGATAGGAGCAGGCTTAGCCAAGTGTGAAGCCCCCGTATCTGCTGTGTTATCCGTATTGTTTTTTGGAACTGCTTTAACATTAACAGGTTGGATTGGCGTGCTTATTGGCACGTTAGGCGTACTAATCATGAGTAGTTCTTCTGGTTGGCGAAGCTTGTCTCCGAAAGTGTTCTTACTAGGTATGGCGTGTAGTACCGCTTTTGCTTTAACGTCTCTTTGGGTACGTGAAGCAAGCTTGAGCATAGGGCTGCCCTTCCCTCATAGCGCTGCTTGGGTGCTGTTTTTGGTGATAACTCTTCAGACATGCATTATCTGTACGTATCTCTTTTTCAGAGAGCGCGACACGCTGCGCCAGATATTCAAGAAATCTAAACTGGTCATCATGACAAGCTTAGCGAGTGTTATCGGTTCTCTGGGTTGGTTTAGCGCGATGTCGCTTCAAGCCGTGCCGTACGTAAAGACACTCGGGCAAGTCGAAGTGATCTTCATGGTGTTGATATCCTATTTCTGGTTAGGGCAAAGCATCGCGCGCAAAGACATTCTTGCGCTCGTTTTGCTTTCTATCGCAGCGGTATTGGTAATGTGGCAGTGAGCTAATAATGTGACTGTAAATTGAATCGTTCGACAGCCTATATATCCAGCAACTCTATGCCTTTCAGCTCTACCGCGCCTCGTTATGGAGCACTCGTTACTTGGTTGAATGGCGACTGTCTGGCATTATGCGCCCAAGAAATCTGTGGTTATTACACAGCAAAGAATGAACGAAGGTAATCAGTGGTAGAAAACAGCCAACAATTAAGTGACCGTTACGACGAACATGGTTACTTTGTTATCAGAAATTATTTCGATGAAGCTCAAATTGCATCGCTTAGAAAAGTCGTGCTGAAATTCCATGAATCATGGAAAGCAGACAACGAAGAATTCTATAAAGAAGAAGCATTTAACTCGTCTTTAATTACGGGAAGCGAATATTTGCTCGCCGACGATAGAAGCGTGCTTTTCGACTTCATCAGCTCGAAGCAAGTGATGAACGTGGTTGATGCGGTGATTCCGAACAAACCAGCATTCATGAATACACAGCTGTTCTTCAACCCGGTAAATCCGCAACAAAAAGACTTCTGGCATCGTGACTGTCAATACGACTACGACGTTGATGACCAAATGAAAGTCATCATGGAAACCCAGGTATTGCATCTGCGAGTGCCCCTTTTTGATGAGCCCGGTATGGAGCTTATCCCCGGCACGCACAAACGTTGGGATAACGAAGAAGAGTACAATGTTCGCCAAGAAGAAAACGGCAAAGTGAGCAGCGATGACATCTCTGGTGGTAAGCAGATACCATTAGCCGCCGGTGACTTATTGGTTTTTTCAGCGGATATGATCCACCGAGGCCGATATGGCTTGGATCGTTTGGCTTTGGATATTTTGATCTTTGATTCGGCGGCAGACTATGTCGACTACGTTGATGATGACTGTTTACCAACACCAGCCATGTTGAGCAATATTACCGATCCAAGATTGTTTATGAACACGCTGCATTTGAAATCGATGTTGTGCTCGTAAACGATGAAAGCAGTTACATCAAAAGTCACATGACTTGAAAATAATAACAAATATGTTCACATTTATTTCATAGCGCTCGCAATAAGATAGCTTCATATTCAATATTCGAGATAAGCAATATGAAAAAATTAATTACTAGCATGTCACTACTTACAGCACTTGTTTCGGGTGCTGCTTTAGCCGAAGTGAATGGTGAAGATTTTAACGAATTCCCTAAGCAAGATGCGGCTCACTGTTTTGGTTGGGCGGCAGGCTTAGATAAAGACCAAGATTACGCTAAGTTTATTGTCGAGCTATCGAAAGATCGCACAGTGAGTGTCAAAGAAGATCCTTATATAATGGAAGAGTTCGGCACTGCAATGGGTTATTCAGAAGCGATGTTAGAATTTGCTGGGAAAGAAGCTGCGGATGCTAAATATAAACTAGTCTGCGATCCAATCAAACAAAGCTATGGCTTTTGATCGCGGGGTTTCAACGCTACGTCAAAAACTTGATGCAAAGGCTCCACATGGAGCCTTTAAAGTGTACTGACTCAGTCAGGCATTCCGAATAGTAAAACTTATTTATGAGCCTTCGCGATTTTCATTCCATGTATCCAGAACAAATTTTAATTGAACCAGGCAACAACTCGTTCTTTCAAGCTCGCATTCTTTCTCCAAATCCAATACAAGCCTTCCTCTAGCTCTTCAACGCTCATACGACTTGGCTGATAAACCGGATGGCTACCATCGTACTTGGACCAATCTTTAGTAAGAAGTCGTCCTTCTCGCTCTAGCTGACTAAAAGACTCCGAACCGGGAAACGGAATCATGTAGTGCGGGATCACCTTATCAACCTTGATATCTTCGACGAACTTCTGCGTTTGTTTGAAGATAGAAGTGTCATGTTCATCAAAACCGAACAAAAAATCTCCCCATACTTCAATACCATGAGATCTTATCTCAGCGATGTACTCTTTCATTTTAGATGGTTTCACAAAGCCTTTTTTCTGAGCCTTTAAAGCCTCTTCAGATGGCGTTTCTATGCCTAATAATACAGCTTTGAACCCTGACTTCACCGCAGCACTAAGCAATTCGGTGTCACGAGCAATCAAGACTGTCGTTTCCCCATAGAAGCTCATGTTAAGCGGCTCAATGGCCTTAAATAGTGCCAAAGCATATTCACGGTCATGAGTGAGATTGTCGGAGTGTAACTCAACCCACTCAATACCTAATGTCTTGAGATCCGCTAACTCGCTGACGATATTTTCGATTGGCCTTTTCTGGAACTTATCAAAGAACCTTGGCACTAAACAGAAGTTACATTTAAATGGGCAACCTCTTGTCACAACTACTGACCATGTATAATTGTACGCTTCAGGATTGATGATATTTGTTGGGTATGGATTGAGCATACTGAGATCGACAGGCTCGGAGCTTTCATAAATAGGCTGTAGCGAACCAAACTCAGCGTCACGGAGTAACTGAACCCAGTAGTTCTCAACTTCTCCCATCGCCAAACAATCCGCATATACTGCCGCTTCTAAAGAGTTAAACTGAGTATGTAACCCCCCGAGTATGACTGTTTTGCCTTTTTTCTTATATTTAGAAGCTAGCTCATAAGCCCGATAAGCATCTGGAGTCGACATAAATATCACCACCAAATCAGCATCATTATAAAGGTCGGCTTTTGCACCTATGGTCTCATCAACCATATCTAACTTGTACCACTTTGGTGTCGCAGCAGCGGCGGCAAAGATGTTTTGTGGAGGTCCCCCCGTAGAGGCTTTGTATTTTGAGTAATCGCTGCCAGCAGACGCTTTAATTAAATAGATTTTCATAACGTATCCTAATTATTAAATTTTGCTTTGCTACAAAGAGCTAAAAAACTCAAAGACTCTATTGTCCATATAGAAATATACCCCTCCCATCACAAACCAACTGATGATGATTAAGGTAAACAAAACTGGATGTTCTTTTAGCTCAATACGTTCAACAAAGAAGGCTTCTTTTGCGCGAAGATTTTCCCATCCCCAAAACCAGCAAAATAACCCCCAAATCAGAAGTAGATGAAACTTAAGAGCAAACAAGGCCATGGTCAGAGCCAGCAATGTTTTCCACTTAGACATTACTTCAGGCACGTTCATCTTTCTTAACTCCCAGTTATTAAACTAGGAATCATTGTAAATAGGTGTTGGTCAACTTTTGGTTAACTAATTTCAATTTAAACAATCGATTGCCAACAACATCGATGTTAAGCAATATTAGCGACCCAAGATTGTTTATGAACACGCTACACTTAAAATCAATGCAGTACTCATAATCCATAAAGGTGCCCTAACTATGACTGACACTAAGCAAAATACCCGAATTAGCCAGTTCCGTTTCGGTCAGCCAAAAGAATCTCTCAAGTTAGAACATGTCGCTTTAGGGGCGCTAGACAAAGATAAAGTTCGCGTACAAATTGAAGCGACTAACATCAACCCTAGTGATCTGTTGTCGATTTATGGTGTGGGCCAATACAAACATAGCCACCAGCCGCCGAGAGTACCGGGATTTGAAGCGGTAGGAAGAGTTGTAGAGTCCAGTCATACTGAGTTTGCGGTAAATCAGCGAGTGCTCGTAGCAACCAGTGGAACATGGCAGACCTATGTCGATGTATCACCTGATGACCTGTTCCAAATTCCTCAGCATCTAGAAAATGGCTACGCCTGTCAGTTGTACATTAATGCGCTAACTGCATGGGTGTTGACGACAGAAGTGGCTAAGCTGACCCAAGAAGATGTGTTGATCATCAACGCGGGCAGTTCAGCCATCGGTAAGATCTTCTCCCAGTTATCAGCATCACTCGGCTTCAAAATCATTGTCGTTACATCACAGCCGACACAATACCCAATCACTTCCAGTTGGGTGTTAGATGCAAACGACGATTTAGCTTCTCAAATTAAGGCTTTAGGCTTGCCGATGCCAACCGTTGCCTTTGATGCAATTGGCGGCTCACCCGGAACCGATCTTATTCACACCCTTGGCAACAACGGGCGCTTTATCAACTATGGGACGCTGTCTCTGGATTTTTACGAACCACGCTTCTTTGAGTACGCGAAAAGCCAACACATCGATTTCAGCACCTTCTTCTTACGTTATTGGGAGGAAGCGGAAGGTAAAGATGTTCGCCGTGATACGTTCACGACCATGCTAGATCACTTCATCACAAACGACATACAGCTCGACGTCGACCGCTACCTGCCATTCGATGAAGTGCAAACCGCGATTGATCTTATTGAATCGAAAACCACACGATTAGATGGCAAGATCATATTGCTTCCTTAGTACATCGTTGATCGCGATAACTTGCGCTCGTGTTAGGTAACCCTCCTAACACTGCGTTAAACGGGGGAGTTTAAAAAGACGTAATCACTTCAAATAAATAACGTTTGTATGTTTCGGTTTGCTCAACCCAGTTTCAAGTTTTTTCGACAGCGTTTCCGCACACATAGGTTTGGCTAAGAGATAACCTTGTCCGTAGTCACAGTCCGATTGCGCTAAGAAGCTTGACTGGACAGTTGTTTCAATTCCTTCAGCAACGACCTTAATACCTAGCTGGTGAGCCATTGAAACAACTGCCGCACATAAAGCTCGGTCATTCATATCGTACTCAAGATCATTGACAAAGCTTCGGTCAATTTTCAAACCATCAATATTGAACTCTCGTAAGAACCCTAGTGAAGAGTATCCGGTGCCAAAATCATCTAACCAAACTTTGATCCCCATACTCCTAAGGTCGTCCAACGTTTTCTTTGCGCTTACCTTATCAAACATTAGGGCCGTTTCGGTTACTTCTATATGTAACCTTGTAACTTCAACTTGATGTTTTTGTGTTTGATATTGGAATGTTCGGAGTGCCTTATCGCCATAGAGCTGCTTTGGAGACAGGTTTATCGCAACATAAAATTCGGGAGGAAGGTGATGTCTTAAATCCCACTCCTGAATATCTCTGCAGGCTTGCATTACTATCCAATCACCAAGTGTATGAATAATATCCGTAGCTTCAGCAATAGGAATGAACTCAATAGGAGAAATATTGCCTTTTGTAGGATGCTGCCAACGTATCAGGGCTTCAACTCCAACGACATGCCCTGCTTTCAGGTCAAACTTTGGTTGATATAAGAGCCTAAACTGAGAGAAGTCATCGATAGCGGCTCTAAGCTCCTTTTCTATGACTCCCCTTGCTAGTATCTTCTGCTCGATTTTTTGGTTGAAGAAACAGTACCTACCTTTGCCGTTTTCTTTGGCGCTGTACATTGCCATATCTGCACTTTTAACCAAGTCTTCAGAGGCGTCTCCCGAATCAGGAAATAATGCAACACCAACACTCGCACCAACCACTACCGATTCACCTACGGAATTGAGGTAAATAGGCTGTTTTAGTGAGTACACAATATCAGAGGCAAACTTAGATACTGTCTCCTTTGTCTTAACTCCTGATAAGCGGAGTAAGAACTCATCCCCTCCAACTCTTGCGATCATGCATTGAGACTCTTCCTTTGTGGTCATTTGCCCCATTTTTTTTAATGAGTTAGTTAACGTCTTAGCCACTTCACTTAACAGCTCATCTCCAGCTTGGTGCCCAAGGTTGTCATTGACTCGTTTAAACTCGTCCAAATCGATAAAAAAAACCGCAAACACCTCTTTTGACTGTTTGCATCGATGAATACACCGTTCAAGACATTTAATAAACTGAGAGCGATTCGGTAACTTAGTCAGTGGATCGTTATAAGCTAAAAACTCAACTTCCTCATTCCGCTGCTTGAGGCTTGAATCCATACTATCAAACGCCTGAGCAAGTTCTCCGAGTTCATCACTGCGCTGAATGTTGTTTGGTACTTGGAAAATCCCTTTACTGATGCGTTTCGAATGTTGTAGGAGTTGATTAATCGGACGAATCATCGTCTTAGCTAATAACATGGAAAAGAGTAAGCTGACCAGACACATGAACATCGTCAAGGTTATGCTCAACACCGCGCTATAGCTTCGACTTGACTCAGTAATATCCTTGATAATGGTGTTATTTTTCTCGATGTCGTCTTTCACAGCCTTTAAGGAGTAGCTCATCACTATGCCACCTAACCGAGTCTTATTCATCGTGATTGGCCGCGCAACAATCAGTGCTGATGAATTGATTTCTGTGTAAGCTTCTTGCTTATTCAAGACATTTTCTTGCACCCTTGGCATATCCAAGTTGGAGCCATAACCGAGTACTACATCTTCTCCTGTATGAACTATCAGACCATTAGCATCAAAAACCTTTATGAATATGACATCTTTATTTTCAAAGGCAGGCTCTAAAATAGAGTTAATATTATCGATATCATAAAAATACATCGGATCAAAAAGTGCATCTGAGAGGTACTCAACCGTTTGTTCTGCTTGACTCTGAGCTTGGGAAGTAAAGTTCTCTGCAATATTCGTTGCCGTTTCTTCTAGAATTTCATCACTATAGTATGAAGATATCAGCCACTGAGACAAGGAAAGGCAGCCCATAGTCAAAACGACCATAAGCATGTTTCCGAGAACCAATTTACCTTTTAACTTCATGAGCAATAACTTCTCTAGTTAACGGGAGATGTATTCATCAACCAGTCGTTTTTGCGCTTCCGCCCAAGAAATGCTTTCTACAATCTCTGGTGTGATAGCATCAAACTTTTTCGTCTTCTTATAGGCTTTCAAAGCCAGTTTACCTTCCTCACTTTCATGAGCCGCAAGCAATACTAAGAGCATGTTTTGCTTAAGTTCGGAGGAGAGATCAGGGCGTATTAGTACTAGTGAGCGGGGAATCGCTTGAGAAGTATGGATTACCTGTAACTGTTGTTTTACCTGCTCGGGAATTTCTTTCTCCCAATCGAGATTACTAAATGCAGCTGACGCAACAATATTACGATGAACCCAGCTCATCATGTTAGATTCTCCTCCAGACTTTGAATATTCATCGGAGAAAAAATAACCCACCTTGTCTTTCGGTGGATATTCTCTAGGGGAGCTTAGCTCATAGAGCTTATATCCTTGCCCAAGCAGTATCGCCGCAGGGACAAGAAATGCACTAGTAGAACCGACATCCTCAAAGACAACCGTTTTGCCTCGCAGATCACCTAGGGAGTCTACCCCGTTATCGCGTTTGGAAAAGAAGATTGAATGATATTCCGCCACACCGCTTTTCCATCGTCTTGCTAAAAGTTCAGCACCCGAATATTGCATTAATTCCTGTGCTGCAAACACCGTTTCAGAAACCAGATCTACCTGACCGCTTTTTATCCAACGAGCCATTTGACGAGAGTCGCGGGCGACAACAACTTGGCCTGTTTTGATACCATAGTTAGATAGGTTTTCAGCTAAGTAATCAGCAAAAGGCTGTGCACGTTTGAATGCTTTTTTGGGGTTAGAGCTAATAACCCCTATGATTATTGTTTCTTCACGCAAGGTGCTTTTCGTGTCTGCACTAACGGATACAGTGAAAAGCGAACAAACGATTACTGCTAGCAGTATAGCGAACTGTTTACAAATGGACTGACAACTAAACATGCACGCACCAAAATGTGATATTTATCCCAATATTAAAACTATAATATTCGAAAATAATAGAATCTGCCATCTTGTATTAGCGATTAGTGGTGTAAGTACACAATCGCGAATAAATTAATCTCATTACGTTAACAACAAGTTGTTATTGCGTCTTCTTACGTGAAAATTTAGAGCAAATAGTCTTTACTCTAAGATCATAAACGTGGTCACGAACCATCTAACAACAAATTCGAAAACATCTTTGATGGCTTAAACATTCCCACCAACATCTGTATTCTCCCTCGCACTGATCTATTTCCCTCTTATCGAAGTACAAGTTAATTAATAATTCGATATAAATCGCTCTATTGTTTGAGATTATTGTCTACAGTTTTATAGAGCTTGTCGCTTCGGTAATAGCCACAAGTAACGACACCTTTTGATGGTTAGTTTTGGTTATAAGGAAAGGAAATGGAAAGCCCTATTGTCACACTCACACAGGCCAGCAAAAGCTTTGTTGATGGTAAAGACACTCATAGCGTGTTGGACAATTTCGATTTCGCTTTGGCGACAGGGGCAAGCGTGGCTTTGACAGGGGCGAGTGGCAGTGGGAAAAGTACTCTGCTGAATATCATTGCGGGGTTTGAACCTCTATCCGGTGGCGAACTATCTGGTGGAGAATTGTGGCTCGATGGCGAGAACACATCAGATTGGAAAGATCCACAGTGGAGCCGATTCCGCCATCAAAAACTAGGCGTTATCTTTCAACAGTTCAACTTATTAACGCCACTCAACGTAAAACAAAACATCGCGTTTCCTCTCCATTTAAATCAACAGAAATGGAGCGACTGGTGCGATTATTTAGTTGATGCATTGGGCATCAGTGAGCTACTCGAAAGACACGTATCCGCACTCTCTGGCGGTCAGCAACAACGAGTCGCAATAGCGCGTGCGCTAGCCCATAAACCTAAGCTATTGCTTGCCGACGAACCCACAGGCAACCTCGACCACAAGGCAGGCATTGAGGTGATGAAGTTGCTGAGTGAAATCACCACACAAGGCAACACTGCCGTACTTTTGGTTACGCACAGCCCAGAATGTGCCAGCTTTATGCAGACAAAATTGGTGTTAGATGATGGTTGTTTAAGGAACGCGGAGCTAACCCAAAGAGTAGCAACGTTGTGAGTAATCCAATGAAACAAACTGGCTTCGCACAGAACCAGCCCACCCATACCAAACTGACTCTGAATCTATTCGCGGCACACTACCGCCAGTCGCCACTGCAAGCCGCAGCGATTCTGATCGGCATTGTGCTGGCGGTCACCTTGTTTGTCGCGGTGCAAGCCATCAACCTCAATGCCAAGCGCAGTTATGCAGAATCGACCGAGCAACTTAGCGCCCAAGCGCAGAACCTTATCATTCCACCAGCAGGGCAAAACTATTTGCCGGAATCGCTCTACTTCACCTTAAGACAAAGTGGATTAAGCGCAGCGCTGCCCGTGATTGAAGGGCGAATCAGAGACGAACAAGGCCGACGCTGGTCAGTTCAAGGCAGTGAGTTGATCGCCGCCCTCACTTCAAGATCTCGTCACGCTCGTGTCGACGAACAAAGCAACACTCAAACCAAAGAGCCAAACATTTCCCTGTTCGACAAGGCCTTACCTTTGCCGCAACTCTTAGCGGGTGAACCCATTGTGATGATGAGCCAATCTCAGCACCAGAGTTTGGACGAAGTGGACACGCTCACTTTGGATGAAGTACTCACCAAGGTTGTGGTACTGCCAGATGAATGGCAGCTCGGTAGCCGAATGTTGATGGACATTGGGTTCGCTCAGCAACTGCTGAACAAGCAAGGGGAACTGAGCTATATCGCTATTTTTGACACTAAGAGCGACACTAACAGCAATACTCAGGATAAGTGGCAAAGCCTTATCGACAAACAGGGGCAATGGATTTCCAACAACCAAAGTACGGATCTCGGTTCAATTACCGATAGTTTTCACCTCAATCTTACCGCCATGAGTTTGTTGGCGTTTTTGGTTGGTTTGTTCATCGCTTACAACGGCGTAAAATACAGCTTGCTCAAGCGTAATCGGCTGTTGGTACAAATTCAACAAGCTGGAGTTGCGCCAAGCATCGTGTTTTCTGCTCTGCTAATCGAGCTCACGGTTTTAGTCACACTAGGCGCATCACTTGGTTTCATTCTCGGCATTCAACTCAGCCATTGGCTGCATCCCACCGTCGCGATAACGCTTGAGCAACTTTATGGTGCGACACTGCTTCCCGGCACATGGCAGTGGCAATGGTTAGTGCAGGCACTGCTACTCACGCTGGCCGCAACGCTTGTCGCGTGTTGGCAGCACTTTAAACAGCGAGTGCGACAACCCCTCTCTTCCCATGGCGGTTTCTATCAAGCGCCGGAAGCGTCTAACGAAAATCAGCTGTTTGTTATAGGGTCAGTATTAACCATTGTCGCGTTAGCAGGGTTATGGCTGAGCGAACATCATCGCTTCACCATGGCATGGCTCGGTGTGTTAGTGGTGTCGATTCCTTTGTATTTGCCCAAAACACTCAGCGTGCTAGCGAACTGGAGCGAAAAACGTACCCAATCGGGGTTAATACAATATCTGTTCGCTGAGCTGCGTGAACTTATCTCCCCTCTCTCCCTCGCCATGATGGCGTTGCTTCTCGCTGTCACCGCAAATGTGGGAATGAATACCTTAGTCGGCAGCTTTGAATCCACGTTGAAGCAATGGCTTGAACAGCGATTACATGCCGATATTTACGTTAGCCCTGCCCAAGGTGAAATCGCGAATGTGGAACGTGCGTTAGAGCAGTTTGAAAATGTTGAAACCGTTTATAAGCAATACTATGTCAACGATAACTTACAGGGCTTGCCGACTTTGCTCGGTACCAAAGACAGAGACACACTTGAGCAAACCATGGTATTTCAATCCCACCTTGATGATTTCTGGACGCGCTTTTACCAAGGTGAATTCGTGGCGATCAGCGAACCCACTGCGGTGAAGCTCGGGTTGTCCCTTGGAAGCCAACTCAAGCTCGACTCGATCCAAAACAAAACACTCATCGTCGGGGCGATTTTCCACGATTATGGCTCACCGAATGGTGAAGTGTTGCTTGCACCTAATTTATGGCTCGAAAGCGGGTTTACTGACTTACCCACCAGCTTGGGAATCAAAGCCTCTGGCGACCCACAAGTGGTGTACGAACAGCTACGCCAACAACTCAATTTGCACCCTAGCCAGCTTTACGATCAAGCACAGATAAAATCGATCGCTTTAGATATCTTCTCACAAACTTTTGCCATCACTCGGGCGCTTAATGGCGTCACTTTAATGGTGGCGGTGATAGGGTTGTTCTGCGCCTGTTTCATGTTGCTCGATGCACGCAAAGCCGCGATTGCAAGGTTGTATGCGCTCGGTGTTAGTCAGAAAAAATTGATGGCGATGGTGGTCGGACAAATCGTTGTTCTGGTCGCCTTCACTCTGGTTATCGCCTTACCACTCGGCGCTATGGTCGGTTATGTGTTGACGGACATCGTTACCCTGCGCGCCTTTGGTTGGAGCTTAAATTACGTATGGAATTGGAGTGACGCACTCAGCATCGCAGCCATCACCATTCTAGTGGCTGTGTTTGCGACCTTGATTCCACTGTGGCGTTTGGTCAGTAAACCCGTGGTATCCAGTTTACAGAGCGAGGTGTTGTGATGAATCGAACAATGAGAGTTTTCGTTCTCACACTTGGCATCTTGCTCCTTTTAGGGTATGAGGAGTCAACTCAACCATCAGCTCAAAATATGGGTTCGATACTTGGCGCAGAAACACAAACCGAGAATGAAACGGCAATCGATCAAGCGCAATTTTCTCCGGTAGTAAAAGGTATCGAGATCACCTTCCCTGCCGACCATCAAGCACACCCTAATTTTCGTCATGAATGGTGGTACTTAACCGCAAACTTAATTGATGAAGACGGCAATGCGTTAGGCGTGCAGTGGACACAATTCCGCTTCGCGGCTGCACCACTGGAAAGTGGCAATAGCACTAAGAAAACTACGTGGCAAAGTCAGCAAATCTACATGGCACACAGCGCAGTCACCACTAAAGATAAGCACTACGCCGATGAAAAGTGGTCACGTGACCAAGCTGAACTGGCGGGTGTCAGCACTTCCCCATTTCGTGTCTATCTTGATGACTGGCAATGGAACTCTTCAAGCGATGATCTATTCCCCGCAACCTTGGACGCTAATTCAGATCAGTTTGGCTACTCGCTTAAGTTAACCAGCAACGCGCCTTATCAAAAGCAAGGCGTACAAGGCTACAGCACTAAAAGTAGCGATGGCAAAGTGGCTTCCTACTACTACAGTCAACCATTCATTAATGTATCGGGCGAGGTAACTATTGATGGAGTAACCCATCTGGTTTCTGGCAAAGGTTGGATAGACAGAGAATGGAGCTCTCAGTTTTTACTCGACTCGCAACAAGGTTGGGATTGGTTTGCGCTAAGGCTGAGTGATGAAACCAGCTTGGTGGTATTTCAACTTCGAAACTCAACAACAGGCAAAGCCAGTTATTCCCATGCAAGGCTGATGAAACAAAATGGCTCTGGCATCGCGATTAAGCAGCAAGACATCCGCTTAACCGCTATCAAGCAAACAGAAATCGACGGACGCGATTATCCAACAGAATGGCAAGTTTCGATTCCAACTCAACAAATCGAACTGACCGTCTCGGCACTCAATCCAGAAGCAAAAATGCCACTGTCTGTACCCTATTGGGAAGGGCCAATCGTTATTGAAGGAACACACTCTGGTACGGGCTATATGGAGTTAACTGGGTACTAAGCCAAAGGCATGATACAAACCAATTTAATATGCAATCAGTTTATTTAAGAAAAATAAATGGTACAAAAAATAGCCGAACGCATTTATTCTCCTGCATTCGGCTATGACTTATTTAATCAGATGAGAGCTTAAACCCGGTAGCAAGCCTATTTAGTCAAATCGGCTTTGATCTGATCAACTTGATTCGCCAAAGAAGTATCTTGGAAATATTCACTGTGTGTTTTTCCTAAGTACAATTTCTTATTTGCTACTCGTTGATCCAACTTGTCTTTAACAATAGTGCCTTGTGCCAACTTATTGTTTAACTCAAGCGCAATTGCGGAGCTGTCTGAGACTATACTTCCTTTTGTATCGTAGTAACGAACTTGGCTGATATTCGCATCAAATGGGTCACAGTAAGCCGCTCCCAAATCACCATTTTCAATAATGCTGCTGTATTGTGCTTCGCTAATAGGCGTCTCTTTGTTTAGTACGAACTGGCTCCCTCGTACACACCAATTAATTCTTGTTCCAACACCAGGGAAGTATGCCGAAATCAAGTTAACTGCATAGTATGTATCTGGGGCTGACTGGTTTAATTTTGCATATCTATCAATCACCTTACCGCCAACAACTTGGAACTCAACTTCGCCATTGTCATAAGACTCAAAGAAATAGCTATTTCTAAACATCTTGCTGAAATTGACGTTATCAACAAAGCGCCCATTGTCGGATGTGAAGCTTTTCAGTTGCTGCTTGTGTTGAATGCTACCTGTTGTAATGTTGGTCACTAAACCAACCACTGTGTTTTTCGCAGCGTCGCTTTGCCAAGCCGTATAGTTACTTATATCTTGTTGAGGTGTGTTTGTCGTAGCATCGGCATCTACACTGTACTTGTAGCTAAGCTCGGTAATGTCTTGGCCTACTTTATTGACCTTGGCATATGACTTGTAACGACGCGCTTCACAATCTTGAAAATTTGCATCGTAGTAGAAATAACTGATCCAATCTTTAGCTTCGATAGCTTCGGTGGTGTGGGCAGAGTAATCGACAATTCCGTTTGCGCCATAAACACCATAAAAACCTTTGAGATCTTTTTGCTGCTTAGATGAAAGCTCTTCATTAAATTCATCGTCCCAACCAATACTATAAATATTAAATAGGTTTAGAGACTTGATACACTCTTTGATATCAGTACTACCTATAGCATTAGCTGTATACATGACGGGACTACTATAAGAGTTTTTTGCAACGTCATCTTTTGGATCTGCAACACTTCCTGATGCCGGGGTTATGGACATTTGAGGAACTACGGTTTTAGTCTTTTTAGGTGGTGGCGCAGCGCTATCGCTACCACCACCGCATGCAGAAAGTGTTACAGCTAATACTGATATCGTTGGGATAATAAATTTCAAATTTTTCCTCGGCATTTTGAGCAAGTGATTATATAAATGATCACTCAAATACGATCAAAAAACTAAATGCTTATATAACCAAATTCAAACCATTGACGAAACAGACGTGTACGTCCGCTATCAACACCGAATTTAATCTTTTAATAACAAAAACTTAAATATAAAAAGGGAAACATCAATTATTAATACATCGGATGAAAGAAACCAATCACAACAAACGGTTCTTATACTGTTCTGGCGTCTGGTTCGCGTAACGTTTGAACATTGTGATAAATGGGCTGGCTTGGTTATAGCCCAATGTAAGAGCCACCTCTTTGACCGATTGGCCGTTTCTTAACAAGTCCATCGAGTACAGATAGCGCACTCGCAGTCGCCACTCGGTAAAGCTCATTCCAAGCTCCGTCTGGCAGTGGCGAGAAAGGGTTCTTTCCGTAGTGTGGACACGTTCAGCCCAATCTTTCAGCGTCACTTCATCGGTTGGGTTCTCTTCAACAGAAGCTAATATAGGCGCTAGATACTTATTGTCAGTTGAAGGCAAGAAGTGGTGTTCAACCTCACGCTGCGCAAGTTGGTCAAGCAGTACCTGAACGAGCCTTTGATCTTGCTCTGTTTCCGCAACATTGATTCCACGCTCGCGAAAGTCATCGATAATAGAAGACACAATCGGCGTGATCTTTATAAGGCTGGTTTTATCTGGCAGATGTTGCGTGAGTTCTGGGGCAATATTTAGCGAGCAGTAGTCCAAAGGCTTACGGTTATAACTGCAATGCATCACCCCGGCTGGTACCCAAATCGCTAAATGTGGCGGCGCTAGAAATCGGGTGCTTTCCGCTTCCATCTCTAATATACCGCCACTGATCAATTGAACCTGTCCCCATGAGTGGCTATGAACTCGGGTTTCAGTGTTCGAAAGAAACGCTTCAAAATTCATAAATACGTTGGATGGTGCCTTATCAATTGATAAGGATGGGTGAAGGTTTCTGGAGTGTTTTTTCAAACTTGTCTTCCTATCGCGCCTGATGTCTTTCTAAAGATACTTGTAAGTATAACGACCTGTCAAACTAGCCACATCAACTCATTTGCGACGGAACTCACATGCATTATCTCTTACCATTTTTTACAGTCTGTATCTGGGGCGCCAATGCAATCGTCAACAAGCTTGCTGCAAGCACTATAGAACCTAGTGCGATGAGTTTTTACCGTTGGTTTTTTGCGATGTTAATTCTCACGCCTTTCTGTATTCGCCCAGTAATGAAACAGTGGGCTGTCATTAAACCAAACCTATCAAAATTAGCGTTCCTCGGCTTTTTGGGCATGGTGTTGAACCAATCTCTAGGTTATTACGCGGGCTTAACCACAACCGCTTCTAACATGGCACTGATCACTTCTTTGGTTCCATTGATCAGTGTGTTTTTAAGCGTCCCTCTGTTGCACAAGTCGATTTCTAGTTTGAGTATTGTTGGCGGTGTGTTGTCACTGTCAGGCTTAGCTCTGATGTTAGGTAAAGGCGACCCGTTATTCTTCATGCATCAAGAATTGACTCAAGGCGATGGCTATATGTTAATTGCGGCCTTTGTTTATGCTTCTTACTGTGTGTTATTGAAACGCTGGAAAATGCCAATCAGTAGCTGGGTGGTGATTTACATTCAGGGTCTATTTGCTGTCGCGATGCTTACGCCACTTTGGCTTACCAGCGAACAGCTTTTACCACCGCAACAAGCGATACCATTGATAGCTTACGCCGCGGTGGCCGCTTCAATTTTAGCGCCTTGGATGTGGGTGAAAGCGATTGATACCATTGGCGCGGATTCAAGCGCGATGTTTATGAATTTGATGCCAGTTATCGCGATCGTATTGGCTTCCACCTGGCTGGGTGAAAAGATTAACCAGTTCCACATTATTGGTGGTGCAATGGTGATTTCAGGCGTCATCCTCACGCAAATCAAAAGAAAACCAAGGCTTGAGGCTCCCCAACCTCAGCAAAACTAACCCCACTTAACCTGCGACAATGCCCCATTCCATTTTCCACTCAGTACCTGCCTCGTTAGCAGGTACTGTTGTTTATTGTCGATTTCTCGATTCATGCTCTCTGATTTTATTTTTCGTTCATGAAGCTTTTAAGTACGCTTAATAATGGTGTTACTATTGCAATATCTCAGCAACTTCCATTTAATGCACTAAGTACGGTTTAAGTGTTCAAAGCGTTAGAATAACTCTCCAGAAAGCAGGTAACTGTTGATCTAATCGCTCTCCTATGGTCACACGACTCATGTAACCCAGATCATTATGAGCCATTGAGAAAAGTTATAGCAACAAAAGAACCGTCTAGTTACTTTGGTTTATACAAAAGTGAATACTTTAAAATTGATGCCAATTTAGTTTTAACACCTTAATTTCCCGATAAATACAGATTATTACTGCAAAATGCATTAAAAGAGTTTTCTGGCAATAATACGAAAGGAAATATCCACGCGAAGGTTCTATACTTTTCGAACAGAAAGTGAGCTTATAAGAAAACAATCAAAACTATCGTTTTGGGATTAATTAAGATACCATCACTTTAACTAAACCAGATAAGCGACGGTTAGTTGGCTAACTCAAAAAGGTACCGATATGAGTACCACACGGCTTAGAAACACCTAGCATTCCGCTAGGTGTTTTTTTTTGCAATCGACCCTTCGGCCAACTTGCTCGATAGAGTACTCCTCTGTTGGAGCGTCACGTACACCTCCTTTAAACATCAATAGTCATCAGCTCGCCATCTGTTTGAAAAAATAGTCTTGTTAGTGAGATTATCCGCTTTAATTTATGTCATCTTAAGTATATTGTTATTAGCAAGTAACGAGCATGTTATTCAGAACGATAATAATGAAGGAAGATAGATGAGCAGTCACAATAGCCGACAAGATGGTAAACGAGACGTTACTCTGCGTTTTTTAGCTGAACCCGGGGATGTGAACTTTGGTGGTAAAGTTCATGGTGGTGCAGTAATGAAATGGGTCGATTTAGCGGCTTATGCTTGTTCTGCTGGATGGAGTGGTAAGTACTGTATTACCGCTTACGCTGGTGGTATTCGATTCGTTGCTCCTATCCATGTCGGAAACCTTGTTGAAGTAAGTGCGAAGGTCATTTATACGGGTTCATCTTCTATGCACATCGCTATCGACGTTCAAGCTAGTGACCCTAAAGAACTCAACAACCGCCTAACGACTCACTGTATCGTTATTATGGTCGCTGTTGATGAGAATGGTAACCCGACTAAGGTGCCAGAATGGGTGCCAGAAACGCCAGAAGACATTGAATTAAGAGATTCGGCTATTCGCCTAATGAACATGCGAAAGCAGATAGGTGAAGAGATGGAAGCGCACGTGAAGTATCTTAAATAGGCGCCACTAGCAGATCTAACCTACAAAACCTTATTACGATGCCAGGCAGTACTTGCTTGGCATTTTCAACTCCTTCTCTATACCCAAGTAAATCCGTTACACACCTAATGCTGACTATAAAGCGTGATACCCAGTCAAAAGTTAAAATGATCCGATACTTGTTCACGGATTTATTTTGACTGTAATAAAGTCGTCATTTTGCTCTGTTTAAATACCGCCAATCATAATGGATGTATTTAAATTTCTTGGAGCCACTTTTGAGCACGACATTTCCCACCCTTTGCGAATCTACACTGACGAACTTGAAAGCAGTTGAGTATCAATGGGTTAGAAGTTTGTACGTCGAAGGCTACGACACGAATGAAATTAACCACTATATCCAAGCTTGTTTTGGCGGTGATCAGACGTTTGCGGATCTGTTTCGTCGCGTAGCTCTTTATCAAGACAGCATCTATGTTTTACTTCAGCATTTAGGTTGCGCACCTTCTAGCAAAGAGTTTTAGTCTCACATCACCTCTTCCTTTTCTTCTTCCATCTTGGAAATATTTACCACCAAATCAATAACTACCGAGAACACCCACCACAAAACATTAACACGAGCCTGCCTTTATAGGCACTTTCTGTGTAATCGACCGATCCGTTGCATCCAAATTATTGAAGTATCACGCATGGAAATATTACTCATATATCAATAGAGCTGCGGCCCCCTATACTGAGTGTCTGATTTGTGAGACTCGTTGATGTCTTCAATTAGAGAGATGAAACCGGAAAAATTCAGGAAAGAGGTACTTCAGTATTTAATGACTGAAAGAAACCAAAAAGACTGAGATAGAGACTGAGATAGAGATAGAGATAGAGATAAAAGTAGCGGGCATAAAAAAACCCAAGTAAGTACCTGGGTTAGAGTTACAAAAACCACTAATCATTAATAGCGTAAGGAACCTGATTAGTAGCCAGCTATGCGTAACCTGAGGGTTATTTTTATTACTGATCGGCGGCCAAACCAAATGATGTAATAAAAATGCCAATATAGAGCGACCTAACGGTCGCTCTTTTGTCTTTCTTATAAGGACAGCTTATCCTTTTACACCACCCGACGTCAAACCGCCAACTAACCAACGCTGAGCCAGTAAGAACACGATAGTAATCGGAAGTGCGGAAAGTACCGCTGCTGCCGCAAAGTCGCCCCATAAGTAGTTCTGAGGATATAGGTACTGCTGCATACCTACCGCTAGCGTGTAAGAGTTCACGTCCGATAATAGGATGGAAGCAACTGGTACCTCACCAACAACACCAATGAAAGATAAAATGAATACAACCGCTAGGATGGGTACTGACAGTGGTAATAGAACCAATCTGAACGCTTGCCAAGGTGTTGCGCCATCTAATGCTGCAGCTTCTTCCAAAGAGTTATCAATCGTCTCAAAGTAGCCCTTAATCGTCCAAACGTGTAATGCAATACCGCCCAAGTACGAGAAGATCAGACCGCCATGCGTATTCAAGCCTAAGAATGGGATGTATTGCCCTAATTTGTCGAACAGTGCGTAGATAGCCACTAGAGCCAATACCGCAGGGAACATTTGAAAAATCATCATCGCTTTCAGGATAGTTTCTTTACCTTTAAAGCGCATACGAGCAAATGCGTAAGCCGATGTTGTCGACAGTGTAACAATAAGAATTGACGTAATACCCGCTACTTTTATTGAGTTCCACAGCCAAGTCAGTACTGGGAATGGAGGCGGAGTAACTGAGCCATCAGCATTCGTCACTGACATACCCAGAGCCAATTTCCAGTGTTCCAAAGATGGGTTGTCTGGAATCAAGCTACCGGTTGCAAAGTTACCTTCGCGGAATGAGATAGCAATAATCATCAGTAGTGGGAAAATAATTAGCGCTAAGAAGCACCACAGCGCAATATGCGTTGCCCATACTCGGTATTTAAGGCTCTTACCTTGTACCATAGCCATTGTCGTGCTCCTTAATCTTGAGTCAATTTAGTGAAACGAAGGTTTAGTAACGCTAGGGCACCAACCAATAGGAAGATAAGCGTTGCGATTGCACTTGCTAGACCAAAGTCTTGACCACCACCGCCTTCGAATGCAATTCGGTACGTGTAGCTTACAAGCAAGTCTGTGTAACCCGCTGGCTCAGAAGTACCAATCATGTTCGGGCCACCGTTCGTCAATAGTTGAATCATGACAAAGTTATTGAAGTTAAAGGCAAACGCTGCAATCAATAGCGGTGTTAACGGTTTTATCATCAATGGAAAAGTGATTCGCTTGAAGTTATCAAGGAAGTTAGCACCATCGATTGCTGACGCTTCGTACAAATCTTCAGGAATCGCTTTTAGTAGACCCATACATAGAATCATCATGTAAGGGAAGCCTAGCCAAGTGTTAACAATCAACACCATGGTTTTCGCTAAGATCGGGTCGGAGAACCAGTTTGGGCTTAAACCAAAGATACTCTCAAGCACCATGTTAATCTCACCAAAGCTCTGGTTGAATAGGCCCTTAAAGATAAGAATCGAGATAAATGCTGGTACGGCGTAAGGCAAAATTAGTAGAACACGATACACAGCACGGCCTTTCAGCTCTTCCCACTGCACAACGTTTGCCAGAACCAAACCAATTGCAAGTGTGAAGGCTACCGTACAAATGGAGAATACAACCGTCCAAATAAAGATACTGATAAACGGTTCTTTGATGCCGTCATCTTTCCAAACACGTTCAAAGTTGGCTGTACCAATGTCTACAACAAATCCTGGAGAAATGGTGTTACCGATAAACTCACCTTTCTCGTCAACCGGTTGGTAGAAACCCACTTCCATGTTTGGTTTCAATATTTCACCAGATTCATTGTTGTATAACGTTTCCCCGTCATCTTGAAGAGTGTAAAGCGGTGCAACGGCAGCAAATTTACGTAAGCCGCTCATGCGGATGTCATCACCATTTGGCAGATGGAAATCGACACCACTGATCACAGAGCGATTTTGGATGATCGCTTTGATCTTCTCTTTTTCACCTTGTACAGAGTCAATTGCAGATAGGTCCATCTCTGTTGATGTCATGCCTTCCAGAGAAAATACATCAGTTGCTAACAGCTGGTCGCCATCTTTCACAACGATCTGGTGACCGTTATCTGTTTTGTACAAAGTAAATGGGTAGCTTTCACCGCTTTGGAATGAACGGTCTAAAAGAACGGTTTGAGTACGCTCTAGAGAGAGCTGGTTTTTTGCGCTGTAGTTAGTAAACGCAAGCCCTACGGTATATGCCAGTGGGAAAAGAATGAATAAGATCATTCCGGCAATACCGGGGTAAATATAACGGTGGGCGTAAGTTTTCTTACTACCAAAAATGTAAAGAGCCAAAGCCGTTAAAATCACAGTAAGCAGCGCAAATGCGAGCTCACCGCGAGAATACATTAAAATTGTAGCGTAGCCATTAATTAAGCCAACACTACCAAGCAACCCCCATTTGATGAAGACGCTTTTACTGCCTGGAAGGCTTGATGGTGCCGGGATCGCATCTGAACCTTGAACTGACTGCATAGAGGAACCTGCTAACGAGATATAAAAATAGAAAAGTAAGGAGAGGTTGCCCCCTCCTTAAAAGGTAGTGCTTGGTTGTTACTTAGTCATTCGAGCTTCAGCACCTTTTAGTGCTTGCTCTACTGATTGACGGCTATCAACTACGTTGCCAATAGCTTCTTCCATGCTGTACCAGAATGTTGTGAACTGAGGGATGTTAGGCATGATTTCGCCGTTCATCGCGTTATCCATTGTTGCTGCAATACGAGTGTCGCTGTCTAGTTGACGTTGGAAAGAGTTAAGAGCAACAGCGCCTAGTGGCTTGTCGTCGTTCAAGCT
This sequence comes from Vibrio sp. MED222, assembly GCF_000153005.1. Classification (NCBI taxonomy): domain Bacteria; kingdom Pseudomonadati; phylum Pseudomonadota; class Gammaproteobacteria; order Vibrionales; family Vibrionaceae; genus Vibrio; species Vibrio sp. MED222. The sequence continues at coordinate 996,143 of NZ_CH902606.1, forward strand.
CTTCATACCTTCATCAGTTAGTAGGTAGTTTTCCATAAACTCAACGGCTAGATCACGGTTTGGAGAAGCGGTGCTGATACCACCAGCCCATACACCAACGAATGGCTTAGACGCTTTACCGTTGAACTTAGGCAATGTTGCTACGCCGTAATCTACGCCAGCTTTCTCGATGTTTGCCCAGCCCCAAGGACCGTTAATTGTCATTGCAACGTTACCCGCTACGAATTCAGACTCAGCAACTGAGTAATCCATATCCGCAGAAATAACTTTGTCTTTTACCATCTTCTCAATGAAACCTAGAGACTTCTGAACACCGTCAGTCGCTACGCCTGCATCTTTAATGTCGTAACCTTCCGCTGTTTGCTTGAACGCGTAACCGCCGTCAGCTGCAAGTAGAGGCCATGTGAAGTAAGCGCCACCACGTAGAGGCCACATGATTGCTTTCTTGCCATCTTTTTGAAGCTTAGCGTTTAGTGCAGGGATCTCTTCCCAAGACTTAGGTGGATTGGGAACAAGTGCTTTGTTGTAGATAAGAGAAACTGACTCAACTGCAACTGGGTAAGCGATTGTTTTACCGTCGTAAGAAACAGCATCCCATGCGAAGTCTACGATACCTTCTTTAGTTTCCTTAGAAGGTTTGATATCAACAAGAAGACCTGCTTCTGCAAAACCACCAAAACGGTCGTGTGCGTAGAAAATCATGTCTGGGCCATCGCCAGCTGCTGCAACCTGAGAGAATTTCTCTTCTAGTTTGTCAGGGAAAGCGACGGTTACTTTAACACCAGTATCTTCTTCAAAGCGTTTACCTACTTCAGCCATTCCTTCATAAGCTTTGTCGCCACCAACCCAAATAGTTAGTTGACCTTCTTCGATAGCAGCGTTTGCACCAAAAGAACCCAGAGCAACGATTGTGCCTAGAGCTACAGCGCTTAGAGCGTTTTTCATGTCAATATCCTTTTTATATTTATACGTAGGGCGCATTCAATTAAGACGAGCCAGTTTTCGGAGGCTATGATCTGAGAAAATCAATGACAGCTCATCATCCTAGCCACTACGCCCTAGCTATTATGGCCTAATTTCGTGATCGTCATCCGGTAAGATTGGCGAGCGAAGTCACAAAGTAGATACTCATCGTGATCCACATCACCGTTATGCGGTGGATTTATTTGAACTGGATCGCCAGTTATAGATAACCCCCTTTATCTACTCCTCCCCTCCTACTCCCCCTAGTTAATTTTCTATTGGGAGGATGTACCATTACGCGAATTCACCGAAACTGCATTCATCCAAGAGTGGATAGTAAGAACCCTTTACCAGCGAATGTTATGCGTTGACGCATTCTTCATTTAGTTGGCTTCACTGCCCGCTGTTGTCTTTATTAAGCATCGAGCTAAATCTGTGATTGAATCACGGGGGAGATTTAGCTGGATGTGGGGGAAATAGGCACCAGTTTGGCTATGACGGGTGGGCTTGGTTAAAGAATCCAAGTCCCACCCACTTTTTTCTTACTCACTCAATACTTACCAATTCCTACAGTTACTGCTGACCCAAAAATTCCTTATAATGATAAGCAGTAAAACTTAAAATTTGATCGATCGAGGACAAGCTAGATGGCGAGTGTCACGTTAAAAAACGTTTATAAATCATATGGTGATGTACAGATTTCTAAGGACGTAACCTTAGACATCAACGAAGGTGAGTTCGTAGTATTCGTTGGACCATCAGGTTGTGGTAAATCGACGCTATTACGCTGTATCGCGGGTCTAGAAGATATTACGTCTGGTGATTTGTACATTGGTGATCAACGCATGAACGATGTTGAGCCATCAAAACGTGGTGTGGGTATGGTATTCCAATCTTACGCGCTCTACCCGCACCTAAATCTCTACGACAACATGTCTTTTGGTCTTAAACTGGCAAACGCCGATAAAGCTGAAATTGACAAGCGTGTAGAACATGCTGCAGAAATCCTTCAGCTTGGTCACCTTCTTGAACGTCAACCTAAAGCATTGTCTGGTGGTCAACGTCAACGTGTTGCTATCGGTCGTACTCTGGTTTCTCAACCAAACGTATTCCTACTTGATGAACCTCTATCTAACCTGGATGCAGCACTGCGTGTTCAAATGCGTTCACAAATCACGAAGCTACAGCGTCAACTGGGCTGTACCATGATTTATGTAACACACGACCAAGTTGAAGCGATGACAATGGCGGATAAAATCGTTGTGCTTGATGGTGGTTTTGTTTCTCAAGTGGGTAAACCTCTTGATCTTTACCACTATCCTCAAAACCGTTTCGTTGCTGGCTTTATTGGCTCACCAAAAATGAACTTTATGTCGGTTCACATCGAACAAGCTGAAGCAGAACGCGTATTGGTACAACTTTCAAACGGTATGACTTTCTGGATCCCAGTTGATGGCACGACTGTCAACGCTGGTGACCGTATGTCTCTAGGAGTTCGTCCTGAGCACTTGTTGTCTGCTGAAACAGGTGATGCGACGATTGAAGCTGATGTGTTGATGGTCGAGAAGCTCGGTAACGAAACACAAGTTTACCTAAACCTCGACAGTGCCGATGCTGACGTTATCTATCGCCAGCCAGACACGTTGACGATTGAGTCTGGTGACAAGCTAGCGATTGGTATTCCTGCACACCGTTGTCACTTGTTCCATAGCGATGGTAGAGCATGTCGTCGCTTGTACAAAGAGTACGGCACCGACTAATCAATTCGTCGTTTTAGGATATAACTTGCCCGTATCGAATCCCTCTTACCTTGTAAGGGGGATTTCTCATTTTCTGACAACGAGTTTTACTTTCATTAAATAGATCGCGCTTTGTCTGTTGTCTGTTGTCTGTTGTCTGTTGTCTGTTGTCTGTTGTCTGTTGTCTGTTCAGTATAAAAACAAAAAAGGCCTAGCGAATGCTAGACCTTTATCTGTTTGAGCTAAAAGCCATCCTATCTAAACGATAAAGATATAGGCTTGCTCAACTTTAATACCAATCGTAGTAAATAACTTAGTGAATTGGCGTATCACTTGTTTTATTGAACTGGCCAAAATGCTGTTCTAACACTTCAGGTGTCAGTTTGCCTTCCGCTTCTAGTCGCTTAAATTCAGCAACGATCGCTTTTTGCTCTTCAAGTGATGGAAGTTTCACTTCAGGCTCATCGCCCATCTCTTGAGTCATCTGCTCTAGTTCTTTTTCAAAATCGCTCATGATACTTACCTAAATATTAAACCTAGCGAGATTTTACTCATTTACGCTCTATGATGCTAGGGCGATTAGGTGCAAAGCCCGAAACCAGATCAAGTGAACATCAGCTTAAATGCAGAACTGCGGTCTGAATGGCGACGTTCAACGTAAAAAGCTATACCAAACGTAACAATTAGCATCAGACGTAAAAGCCACACCAAACATAAACTGCCTAGCAAACGTAAAGTGCCGTATCAAACGTAAAGTGCCGTATCAAACGAACAAGCATATCAGACGTAAAAAAGCCGGGGTCACGTGAAATGAATCCGGCTCCAATGTAAGTGTTGCAAGTTTATCCGCTATTAAAGCTTAAACGAGCCAACCATCTTATCTAGACGAGAAGAAAGCTGTTGAAGTTCTTGGCTCGCTTCAGCAAGCTGCTCTGCGGTTCCAGTCGTCACTTCGTTAATCGCGTTGATTTCTTCAATATTCTGGTTGATGGTATGAACTACGGTTGATTGCTCTTCCGTTGCCGTTGCCACTTGAGTGTTACGATCAGTGATATCAACGATACGGTCTGAAATACCACCCAGTACGTCCACCGCTTCATCCGACGCCGATACGCCTTCAAGTGTAATCACTTTGCCTGCACTCATCGCCGTTACGGCATCTTTAGCATCACTTTGCAGTTGGTTGATCATCTTCTGAATCTCTTCAGTAGAATCTGCGGTACGGCTTGCTAGGTTACGAACCTCATCGGCTACAACGGCAAAGCCGCGACCTTGTTCACCCGCACGCGCAGCTTCAATAGCAGCGTTCAGAGCTAGTAGGTTGGTTTGTTCAGAGATGTCACGAATTACACCCAAAATAGAGCCAATGTCTTGAGTCGTTGAAGCTAACTGCTCTACCACTTGACCTGTACTTTCGATGTCTTGCGCTAAACGGCTGATCGCGTCTTTTGCTTTGTTTACCACAGATCGGCCTACTTCAGTATTGCCTGAAGCCTGTGTTGCCGTTTCCGCAGCCGTTGCCGCATTCGATGCAATCTCGCTGATTGTCATGCCCATCTGGTTAATGGCTGCAACTACCTGAAGAGTTTGATCTCGTTGTTCTTGGCTATTGTCGTGGGTGATGTGCGCTTTGTTAGAAACACTCTCAGCGGCGACTTGAAGTGCTTGGCTTGTAGAAAACACCTCTTTCATCGACTCGTGAATCTTTTCGATGAATCCATTAAAGCCCTTTGAAAGCTGTGCAATTTCATCGTTGCCTTTCACTTCGATACGCTGAGCAAGGTCACCGTCACCTTCGCCAAGGTCACCGAATCGCTTAGCCAAAAGTTTAATCGGTTGAGTAATACTGTTTGCTAGCACCACGCCCATCAGAATAAAGATTAACGCTACAACAGCGGTCATGATCAGCATCTGTTTAGCCGTTGCATCAAGCTCAGCAAAAACTTCGCTCGTCGGAACTTCACCAACAACGAACCAATCCATTGACGGCACATACAAACTCGCGACAAACAACTCTTGTCCTTTATGTTCCGTTGTAATCAGGTTAAATCCTGACTTGCTTAACAACTGACTAGATTGAGGACCGTAAAGTTGTTGAAGTGATGAATCACTAAGCGAACGTTCGCGATGAATTTGAACATCACCTTGGCTATTCGTTAAGAAAACAAAACCGGTATCTTCGATCTTAAAACTATTGAGTAGACTTACCATGTCACCCATCGATTTCGATAAGCCAGACATCGCTAAACCAGAAGGTTGTTGGTAGTTAGCGAACATTTTCACTTCACCTGTCGCTTCTTGGAACATACTGACCATTGTCTGCTGGCCAGATTGCGTAAAGCCAAAGAACCAACCATCTTGCTGTTGATTGAGTTGACGCAAGAAGCCATCTTGGTTCCAGTAGTAGGCCGTTTGACGGTTCGCTACTGAGGCATCATTTAGCTGGTATTGGTTACGAACATTGTTCAATTGCTTTACTAGCTTGTTCTCTAAGACGGCATCACGATCGGTCGATTCGATAGCGTCAGAAATGAATTCATTCGAAGCAATTTGTTCTGCAGCTAACAATAGCTGAGAGACTTCACGGTCAATTTCACCATTAATTCGCTCTAACATTCCCGGAAGCTCAATATCGACTAATCGATGACTCAAAACATCTCTTGCTTGCTTTTGTGCCATCGCACCGACAATCACCGTTGATGCAAGAACTGCGAAGGTAATTCCAAGTACAACTTTTTGTTTAATACTCAGAGAGTTAGTTTTCAACATATTTGGACCTTTAAAAAGAATCGCTCGTTATTTATACATCCTGAACAGGATTTTTTTTGGTGCACTTAAACCAGTAGTGCACTCTCTCCACCATATATCGGCTAACCCCCATCAAACTAGAGAGGTATTTCGCAAAAATTTGTAAGCATGGTGAAACAAAGCAACCATTCTTCTATAGAGAAAACCATCAGCAAGACTAATGCAGTGAGACGTAACCATTCATTTTAATTATCTGGACAATGAGATTCCCCGAAGCTCACTGAACGACAGGCCTCTGAAGCTTTGATATATAAAAAGCGATTGATATGGTACAAACCATGGCTTAGTGGTTTTTTCTCGTTAACCGCTTGTAAATAATTCCAATTTTGAAAAAATAAATTCCACAAACGTACTGGAACTTTTTCCTAGTAATCAGTGACCAATACTCAAAATAAAAATCAAATGGATACCCAGAGAGTCCAAAATGCACAAAACAAATTTCGAAGTCCTTCAAAACTATTTAGAGTCTCAAATCATTGGTCAAAAAGAGCTTGTTAAGCAGCTGATGATAGCCCTTTTGGCCGATGGTCATATCCTCGTTGAAGGGCCTCCCGGGCTAGCAAAAACTCGCGCAGTAAAATCATTGGCTGACTGTGTCGAGGGAGACTTCCACCGCATTCAATTCACGCCAGATTTGTTACCTGCTGATTTAACGGGTACCGATATATTTCGTCCAGAAACGGGAGAATTCACCTTCCAATCGGGCCCGATTTTCAACTCGCTTATTCTGGCGGATGAGATCAACCGTGCTCCGGCGAAAGTGCAAGCCGCAATGCTAGAAGCGATGGCTGAGAAGCAGGTGACGGCGGGACGAAAAACCTATGCCTTACCCGATTTGTTTTTGGTAATGGCAACGCAAAACCCAATTGAGCAAGAAGGCACTTACCCGCTACCAGAAGCTCAATTAGACCGTTTCTTGCTGCATTTAGAAGTGGCTTATCCAGACATGGAAAGTGAGCTGGAGATTTTGCGCCTAAACAGAGGCGAAGCTCAAGGCAACGAATCTGTTCAGCCACAAGAGATATCTCAGCAAACGATCTTTGAAGCCCGCCAAGAAGTACTCAACATTCATATGGCAGACACCATTGAGCAGTACATCATCAGACTGGTAATGGCGACGCGCCAACCTAAGCAATACAGCGACCAGCTTGATCAATGGTTAGACATGGGTGTTAGCCCGCGTGCAACCATCGCGTTAGACCGTTGTGCCCGCGCTCACGCTTGGCTTGCTGGCCGCGACTATGTTACTCCACAAGATGTTCAAGCGATGGCATTCCCTGTACTGCGTCACCGCCTGCTTCGTAGCTACCACGCACAAGCCGAAGGGGTCACTGCAAACCAAGTGATCGCACACCTTCTCTCGTTGGTTGGTAGCGCATAGGGATACGCGCATGAAGAATCAATTACCCAACCATAGTGACGGTGTCACGTTAAGCCTGGACGAACTGCTGCAATACAAAGCGCAGTCTGTTCGCTGGTTGCCTCCAGCCAAGAGCCTGTGGTCGCAACTTAACGGCCAGCACGAAAGCAATCGTAAAGGTCGCGGGATGAATTTCTCTGAGGTTCGTCAATATCAGGCGGGCGACGATATCCGCAGCATTGATTGGCGCGTCACGGCGAGAACAGGCAAGGCGCACACCAAACTGTTTTCTGAAGAAAGAGAACAGCCTGTGATTTTGTTCTTAGATCTGTCGAGCAGTATGATTTTCGGCTCAACCTTGTTGCTTAAATCGGTTCAACTCGCACACTTTGCCAGCCAACTTTGCTGGTTAACCGTCGCTCAAAAAGACCGTATTGGTGCAGTGATCGATACTGGCCAAGAGATCATTGAGATTAAACCCAGTGCTAGCAACCACGCTCCGCTGCGTATTTTACAAAAAGTCATAGAAATCAATAACGCAGCGCTGACTAACCCAAACAATCACAGCAACACAACCTTAGAGCATGGGCTGAAGTCTCTTCATCAGCTTTGCCCGAAAGGCAGCGATATCATTATGCTCAGTGATTTTGTTCGTTATAGCGAAAGTAATTACTCACTTATCAATCAAATACGTCGACATAATCGGGTTCGCTTGGTGCATTTTTACGATCCATTAGAGCAAGGTGTCACTGCTTTCAAAGGTTCAAAACAGATCACCGACGGCAATAAAACGCAATGGTTTAACTTTTCATCAAGCAAGGAAAAGGAAAAGCTCAGTCACGCATTTGATCAGAAGCAACAACAGCTTATGCAAATGAGCCTTTCTTTGGCGATCCCATACAGTTCATTGTCTTGTGCGCAATCGTTAATGAGCCAAGTATCAGGAGTTCAGTCATGAATCAACCTCTCGACTTGAGCCCTATTATTACGCCAAGCGCACCGTCATGGTGGCCTTTGGCATGGGGTTGGTGGTTAATCATTATCACGGCCATTGTTCTGATCGCCTTAGTATTTTTCATTGTAAACAAAAGACAAAAGAACCAATACGCGAAGAACGAAGCACTTGCTTGCTTTCGTGATAGTCAGCCTTCAAATACCTTGTCTCCGAGTGCAGCTCAAGACATCGTTCGTCAGGCAGCACTAAGCTATTTCCCACGCGAAAAAGTGGCAGGCTTATCTGGTGATGATTGGTTGACGTTCTTAGATGCGCAATTGGCAAAACCTTTGTTCGCCGCAAAACAATCGCAATGGCAACAAGCGCTCTACCAAGATGCAACCTTAATGACCGACGAACAGAAAAAGGCTCAACAGCAATTGGTTAACGACTGCGAAATCTGGCTTCGTAAAGCCCTTCCTCCAAAGCGAGGTCGTTATGAATGATTTTCTAAATATGGGTTTACTCGATGTGGAGTTTGTTTGGTGGTGGATGTTTATCCTAGTACCACTGCCGCTCCTTATTTACCTATTCTCACCAAAATCAGAATCAAGCAGCGCTCTAAGGCTTCCGTTTTTGCCCGAGGACAGCAATACCAAAACACCGAGCAGTCGCTTACCCAAGGCGTTATCGGTCATCATCTGGCTTTTATTGGTAACGGCCATGGCACGCCCTGTTTGGTACGGTGAACCGGTTGAGTTTCAGCCGAAACACCGTGATTTGATGTTGGTTGTCGACCTCTCCTACTCAATGAGCCAAGAAGACATGCAGTTTAATGGCGAATACATTGACCGCTTATCTGCGGTGAAACATGTATTGAGTGACTTTATTGAGCGACGAAAAGGCGACCGAGTTGGATTGGTGCTATTTGCTGATCACGCCTACTTGCAGACGCCACTGACGTTAGATAGAGACACGCTTTCACAACAGCTCAATCAAGCAGTGCTAAAGCTGATTGGTACTCAAACTGCGATCGGTGATGGTATCGGCCTTGCCACCAAAACCTTTGTCGACAGCGACGCTCCTCAGCGTGTAATGATTCTACTCAGTGACGGCAGTAATACCGCGGGCGTATTAGATCCACTTGAAGCGGCGGATATTGCAAAGAAATACAACGCCACAATTTACACCGTGGGTGTCGGTGCGGGTGAAATGATGGTCAAAGAGTTCTTCATGACTCGTAAGGTCAATACTGCTCAAGACTTGGATGAACGTACTCTAATGGAAATCGCCAAACGTACTGGCGGTCAGTACTTCCGAGCGCGAGACAGCAAAGAGCTGGCAACGATTTACGACACCATCAACCAGTTAGAGCCCGTGACGAATGCCACTAAGATCTGGCGACCACAACAAGAGTGGTTTGTCTGGCCTCTGTCTGCGGCCATGTTCTTTGCATTTATGCTGTTAGCCATTAGGAGAAACAATGTCTAACTTTACTTTTATCTACCCATATTGGTTCTTGGCTCTTGCCGTGCTGCCCGCAATTTGGTGGCTTAGCAAGAGACAATCCAAGCAAGGGTTATTAGCGTCACACATCGCCCGTTATTTGGCTCCTGAATCGAACAAACCCTCGAAAAACCGCAGCACTTATTTCGGTGTTTGGTGGTTGGTCGGTGTCATCGCATTGGCCGGTCCAAGCTTTGAAAAAAATGAACAACCAAGCTTTGAAAAAACACAGGCGCGAGTTGTGATCATGGATATGTCGATGTCTATGTATGCCACTGATATTAAGCCGAACCGTTTAACACAGGCGCGATACAAGGCTTTGGATCTACTATCACTCTGGAAAGAAGGCCTAACGGGAATGGTGGCATACGCCGGAGATGCTTACACCATCAGTCCGCTAACGTCTGACATCAACACCATCAAGAACCTCGTACCCAACCTATCACCAGATATCATGCCCTTCCAAGGCGGCAATGCAGCATCGGCAGTTAAGCTTGCGATTGAGATGATGACTCATGCTCATATCTACCAAGGCGATCTAGTACTGATTGCTGATGATATTGATGGTCAAGAGAAGAAAGATATCGACTCGCTACTCTCTGGTAGTAATTGGACGTTATCAGTCTTGGCTGTAGGTACGGAAAGCGGCGCGCCGATCTCGTTACCTACCGGTTCGATGTTACAGACCGACTCAGGACAAACCGTGGTTGCGAAAACCAACGTAGACAATATGCGCGACCTGACTCGTCGCTCTGGCGGCACATTCACTGAATTGCAATTGGATAACTCAGACGTTGAACACATCGCAAGTTACCTCGACCGAGTTGCGACAACATCAGAAGTGACTAAAACCAATAACTCACTCAACACCAGAGTGAACAACGGTTTCTGGTTATTGCCGTTTCTGTTACTTCCTGCACTTGGGCTATTTCGAAAAGGGGTCATTTGGTGTGGTCTAGCTGTATTTGTCTCGTTCAGCCAACCGAATACTGCGTTTGCAAATCCTTGGAAAACCGATGACCAAGTGGGTTATCAGTTGTATCAAGATGAGGACTTTCAACAAGCCGCAGAACAGTTCGAACAACAAGAATGGAAAGGCATCGCGCAATACAAAGCCGGTGATTTCGAAGCGGCCGAACAGACGCTACAAGGTCTTTCTGGCGAAGATGCTCGCTACAACCTCGCCAATGCACAAGCAAAGCAAGGTAAGTACGACCAAGCGATAAAAGAGTATCAACGTATTCTCGAAAGTAACCCAGAACATGCTTACGCGAAGAAGAATCTAGAGATTGTCGAACAGGCTCGGAAGCAACAGCAACAGCAACAGCAACAGCAACAGCAACAGCAACAGCAACAGCAACAGCAACAGCAAGACGATTCTAAGTCCAAAGACCAAAACGAACAAGACCAGCAAGGTCAGCAAGGTCAGCAAGGTCAGCAAGGTCAGCAAGGTCAGCAAGACGATTCTTCGCAAAGCTCGCAGGATCAACAACAAAGCTCAGCTGACAATGGGAAGTCGCAAAGTCAAAGTGGTAGCCAAGATCAAAGCAACAAACAAGATCAAAGTGAAAACCAAGATCAGAATACTGACCAAAGCCAAGCTGATGATAGCCGCTCTGATTCCAAGACGGATGAAGAAAGCGACAAGCAAGCTGTGCAACAAAACAAAGCGGATCAAGCAGATAAACACTCACAGGACAAAGGTGACTTAGCATCTCAAACTGCCCAAGCACAAGAGGCTGCTAAGGAAGACAGTGATAACAACACTCAACCAGCTGCAGCACAAGCATCAGGTCAACCTATGTCGAGCGATCCGGATATGCGAAAGCTTGAGCAAGTAGAAAGCGCCCGTGACCCGAGCCAACTGCTTAAAGCGCAAATGATTCTACAAGCACGCCAAAAAAGTACTCCTAACAACCAAAACAAAAAGTGGTAACCATGCGATCTTTAAACAAGCCATTTTTATCAATGCTACTGACACTGCTAATCGGTGTTTTCTCGTCACACTCTGTATTCGCAGCGACCGCTGTGGCGAGTGTTTCGCAAAACAGTGTTACCAAAGATGAAGTCTTCCTACTTAGAGTGGCGACCGATGAAAAAGTATCGTCCGGTGCTTTAGATCTAACCTTCCTTCAGAAGAATTTCTACGTCGGCACCCCAAGCTTTGGGTCATCAATGCGAATCATCAATGGTAGCCGCACTGTGTCTAGCGAGTGGAATATTACCCTTGCCCCACTTCGATTAGGCCGATTAGAGATTCCTAGCTTTGATATTGAAGGCGCTAAAACTAAGCCGATCACCATCAACGTTTCGGTTAATAAAGCAGCTCCAAAGCAGAGTGATATGGCCGAGTTTCAACTTAATCTGAGTAAAGACTCGCTATACCCTCAAGAGGTCGCGGAACTTGATGTAAAACTCATCATCAAAGCGGATCCAAGAAGATTACAAGATCCCCAAATCTCTCTACCAAACTCATCAAATTTGGACGTGGAACCCATCGGTGAGTCGAAACAGTTCCAAGATGTTATCAACGGACAAGAAGTCACCGTTGTTCAGCAATCTTTCCATATATCCTCACAACAAGCAGGACAATTTCAGCTTCAAGGGCCAAAGTTAACCGGTGCTGTTGTTTACTCAACCAACAACTCAAGCACAACGCGCCTTTTCCAACTCGACACGCCCGTTGAAACCTTAGATGTCACAGTGAATCCTGTACCAAAAGGCTATCAAGGTGAGTGGTTACCAACATCGAACTTCAAGTTGATTCAGAAATGGTCAGATAGCCAAGGCAACGAGCTGACAGGTAGCAATGCTTTAGGTGGCGACAAGCAGAATATTGAAATGGAAGCCGGCGATTCGTTAACTCGTACCATCACAATGACAGCCAGCAACTTGACCCAACACCAGTTACCAAAACTGAACATCACCTACCCTAAATCGGTGCGCGTGTATGAAGAGAAACCGCAATTTGGCACAACCCAGTCTGGTGATGCTGTGGTCGTTTATAAGCAAATATTGATTCCGAAAGAGGCCGGAAATATCTCGCTTCCTGATGTGTCTCAAGCTTGGTTCAACACCGATACGCAATCGGAACAAACCACTAAAGCGCTTGGCTTAAAATTGTCGGTACAAGCTAGTGAGCGAGCAACATCAAGTATGCCTCCTCCAGCGATTGAAGCACCGGCACAACAAGCCAGCCCGACGATTGTTACCGTTGAAAACCCAGGAATGTGGCCTTATCTAACAGCGCTGTTTGCAGCATTATGGTTAATCAGCTCGGCGTTTGCTTTCTACTTCTGGTCACGCCGCGCTACAGCAGTAAGATCAAAGCAAAAAGATGAACGTCAATCCGATACGGCAGAAGCGCTGATTGCAGCTCTGAAAATGAAAGACGGTGTGAAGACGAGAACCTTGTTCGAACAGTGGAAAACAGAAAACCCAGACTTGAGTGATGAGACGTTAGAAACAATCGAAGCTGAGCTCACCAAGCTAAATCAGAGCCTCTATGCTGAAGATGACTCACTAAGTCAGCCATGGGAGCCTACTGAGGCAATCAAAGCGGTTAAGAAACCAAAACGCATCTCGAACAAAGCACACAAGAGCACATTAGAAAGGCTTTAATTAACCGGTGTTCTAAGTAAGCAGAAAGCTAATTAGGCAGAAAATCTAAGTAAAAAAAAGAACGAAGCCGTGATGACCACATTGTGAACATCATGGCTTCAGTCGTTTTTGAGAACGGGAAAAACAGATACCGCACTAAGTCAGTGTAGCCGCAACCTTTCTTCGCTTTAGAGCGGAGACAATTCTATTTCGCCCTGAATCTTTCGCCTTATACAAAGCCTTATCTGCCTTGCCATACAACAAATCAAAATCGAACTGGCGCTGATCCGAAGTTATCGATGCATAACCCACAGACGCGGTTAAATATTGGCTAGTGCTACTTTTACAATGGAGAATTTTTGCATCTTCAATACTTTGTCGAATCGACTCTGCACGATGCTTTGTTGTTGTGTGATTGGTGCCGATCATCAACAACATAAACTCCTCACCGCCGATACGGCAGAAGGTTTCTTGATCACCGTAAACATGAGTGCTCAGTATCTTGCCAATGGCACGTAAAGCGACATCCCCCTCAGTATGGCCATAGACACTGTTGTACAAACCAAAATGGTCAAGATCGACAAGAATTAACCCAAAGGTGACCTCATTCTGCGTAGCAAATGCACCTTGTTCTTCACAATTCAGATCATCTAAAACTTGTGACAGCATACGGCGGTTACCAAGACGAGTCAGCGGGTCGAGTTTAGAAATCACATCGAGCTGTTCATTGGCATTTTCAAGCTCTTGAGTTCGCTTGCTAACCTCTTGTTCTAGGGTTTCATTGAGCTTTTTGATCTCCTCTTGCGCCATGGTTCTTTGCAATACTTCAGCAAGGCTAGAGGCGAAGATACGTATAACTTCACGCAGTTGTGAAGTTAAAGGGCTTCGTGTTAGCAAATTATCCGCAGCGATAAACGCAATCGGAACGCCTGTATTTGTGGTGAGCATTGTCATTGCCGTCCAGCCAACCCCGACAATATTGTAATCATGATAAATAGGGACCGATTCTTCAAAAGCGACTTGGTTAGGGTAAGTACGAGCTGCAGACACAATGTCACGCTCTACCAGCTCGGAGCGATAATAAGACTCATCGACAATATCGCCTTTTATATCGGTACCCCAAGTACCTTGCATGTAACTGCAATTTTTATCGGTAAGGAAAACGGCTAATCGATCAATGCCTAAATGCTGAATAGCAAAACTGACGGCAGACTTACATACAGCACTGACGCTATCGCAGCGAGACAACTCAACCATACTCGAATGCAGCATTCGGATGTTCAGTTCTTGGCGTTTACGAATGTATATCTGAGACAGCAGAGAGCCGAACGATTCAAGCATCTGCTTTTGGTAATTGGTAATTGGCGAGCGGTGAATGTAGTTGTCCATAGCAATCCAACCTACGGGTTTATCCCCTTCACGCAAGATAAGCATGCCATTCCACCCTTGCCCTACAACCTTACCTTCAGTGTAGAGTGGAGCATGTTCAATAACGACCAAGTTAGTGTGGTTGTCAGACAATGCCTCGATATATTCCGATTCAAGCTGATGCAGGTCATATTGAGTGTGATGTTCGCTGTTGGTTTTTCCTAGTTCATCGGTGCCGTAGGTGCCACTAAAGCAACGCTTTTTCATATCAAGCAACATAAATATGGCGCGATCAAAACCAAGTCTATCGCGTACCGCCTCTACCGATGCTTTGTAGAGTGCATCCAATGATTCAGGGTTCGAGAGCTCTAACGCCACCTGATGAACCAATTTCATATTCTCGACAAACAACTCTCGAAGCTTAATTTCATCAAGATATTGCGCTTCACGTGTATCCCTATGCTTAATCTCGATAGCTGCATTTTTTTCTGCGCGAATACACTGCCAGCGAGCCGCCGCTAATTGAAGGCCATCCAGCCCTTGGTCAAAGGTTTGATTAACTTTTTCTGCGATGCAATTTTGAATAATTAAATAAGTTCTACAGGCTGGGGCGTTGTCGAGCATCATGATGAACGACTCTCCACCAAGCGTTTTACTGTGATCCCACTTGCACGTATTGAGCGACATCGGTAACACACCGTCTGCAGTGTCGAACTGTGAAACCCATGGCCAAAATGTTGAAGGGTAATGATCAAGAGAGGTTAATTCACCGTAGGAAAACAACGGTAACGAGTCGCTTTCTGGTATTGGCTCTGAAAATATTCCGATCCCTTGGGGACCAAGCATTTTAATCAGGTAGTCAAACAGAGACTCAGCCAATAAACGGTGGTCACGCGTAGCAGATATCTGTTTTGCAAAGGCTTTAACATGCACGGCGTTGATCCATTGGCTAATAAGAATAACGCAAAAATACAGAAGCCTTGATATGCAATCAATGTAACTAAAAATGAGATGTTAAGTGGGTCGCAATTTGACCTTTTGCATTATCACAAGCATGAGAAGGACTACAAAAATGGGATTTCCTGCCCAAAATTTCGTCGACATGTGATGCTTTTTAACAGCATAAAAAAGCCCCACCTAAAGTGGGGCAAAACTTCCATCGCTTATAGTTATAGTGATAATTTTGTAAATCGTATCGATTATCTAACCTGCGTTTCAGTTAGTGGTATTGACCACGTTATCGATTAAGCAATTAACCAAAGTCACCGTTTACATAACCTTTAGTGCGATCATCTTTTGGTTCGCTGAAGATAACGCTGGTTTCGTTGTGCTCTACAAGCTCCCCCATTAGGAAGAAAGCCGTACGGTCGGAGATACGACGAGCTTGCTGCATTGAGTGCGTTACGATAACGATAGTGAAGTTTTTCTTCAGATCTTCCATCAACTCTTCTATTTTATGAGTCGCAATTGGATCAAGTGCTGAAGTAGGTTCATCCATCAAAATTACGTCAGGTTGCATTGCGATGGTGCGAGCAATACACAGGCGCTGCTGCTGACCACCAGACAAACCGAATGCGTGTGCTTTCAAACGATCTTTCACTTCATCCCAAAGCGCCGCGCCGCGAAGTGAACTTTCAACCACTTCATCAATGTGCTTTTTGTCTTTGATCCCTTGAGCACGTAGTCCGTATGCCACGTTTTCATAGATGCTCATTGGGAATGGGTTTGGCTTTTGAAAAACCATGCCGACTTTAATACGTAGATCAGCCACATCGATATTGCCGTAGATGTTATCGCCATCCATCTCAAGAAGGCCGGTGATTTTTACACCTTCAATAAGATCGTTCATTCGGTTCAAGCAACGTAATAGCGTTGATTTACCACAACCCGACGGGCCAATCAAAGCGGTCACTTGGCGCTCTGGCACGGGTAGGTTGATTGATTTAAGCGCTTGGTTTTCGCCGTAAAAAAGGTCTAGGTCTTTAATATTAAATTTGTTCATATTCGTAATCTCGTAATTCGTCAAAGTCTGTACTGTTTTTGTTTTAGGAGCTCATTTGGCTCTAGAAAACCCTGCTTAGTAAGTTGCAGTATTAAAACGTCTTGCGATCAACTTCGTGAGTGTGTTGATCAGCAGTACAAGAACAATCAGTACTGTTGCTGTGCCGTATGCTTGATTCCATTCTTCAATGGTAAATAGCTCAGTCGTTAACTTATATAAGTGAACGGTTAATGTACGGCCAGAATCCAATAGTGAATCTGGGATACGAGCAACCATACCTGCGGTCAAGAATACTGGCGCTGATTCACCAATAACACGACCAATACTCAGAATAACTGAAGTGATAATACCCGGCATTGCACTTGGTAGAATCAAACGCCAGATTGTGTAGATTTTAGAAGCACCTAAACCATACGATCCTTCGCGATAAGTTTGAGATACCGCCATCAATGCTTCTTCAGTAGTACGTATAATCACTGGAAGAATCAAGATACTCAGTGTCAACGCGCCCGATAGGATAGAGAAACCTAAACCTAAAATAGCCACGAAAAATGTCATACCAAACAAACCGAAGATGATTGACGGAATACCTGCTAATGACTCGGTACAAAATCGAATGATCTTAACTAAGCGACTGCCTACTTTTGCGTATTCAGTCAGGTAGATTGCCGTCATGATACCCAATGGCGCCGCAACCGCAATCGAAGCAATAACCATGTAGATGGTCGAGATGATCATCGGAAAAATGCCGTGCTCATCGCCCGTTCGCGTGTAGTCATCCGTGATGAAATTCCAATCAACGTGCTGTAAGCCGTTTGAGAGGATGTACCACATAATCCAGAACAAGAAGCCCACCGTTAACGCGGCAGCAGCCCATATAAAACCACTCAGAACGGCGTCTTTACGTGCGCGGGCTTTCTTTAACGCGATTTTATTCATCGTCTTACCTTGCGAATTCGTAGGGTTAGCTTGAGGTGCTACGTTATTTTCTAAAGACATTATGTTACCTCGCCTTCTCACGGTTCAAGTAAAGGAGAATTGCATTCAGAGACATGATGAAAACAAGGAGAACAACACCCGTCGCATAGAGCGCACTTGCGTGAATACCACTCGCGTAAGACATTTCAATCGCAATGTTCGCGGTTAGTGTACGCGCTGAATCTAGAATACCTTCAGGCATTGCTGGCGCATTACCCATCACCATAATGATTGCCATCGTTTCACCAAGAGCACGGCCAATACCCAAAATTACGCCCGTCATGATGCCTGAGCGAGCAGCCGGAACGAGCAACTTAAAGATGGTAAAGATCTTTGAAGCACCTAACGCTAAAGAGCCTTCTTTGTACGTTCTTGGTACAGCACGGATTGAGGTTTCAGAAACCGTAATTACCGTCGGAAGGATCATCACACCCAGAACAATAATACCCGCCAAAATCGTGTTACCTGCAGGCACTTGAAATACGTTTTGAATCAGGGGAACGATAATAACGAGTCCGAAGAAGCCGTAAACTACCGAAGGTATACCCGCTAGCAATTCGACAGCAGGACGAATGATGTCCGCCAGACGCTTTGGCGCGATTTCAGCAATAAAGATTGCCGTTAACACACCAATCGGCACACCGACCACTACTGCACCTAATGTCGATACGACAGATGCCACAATCATGGTAGCAACACCGTAAAGTGCTGGTGGTAGCCAGTTCTGTCCTAGCACGATGCCCGATAGGCCCGCTTCCTGGAACGCAGGGATACTTTCTCTAACGATGAAAAAAGCAATAACAGCAAGGGATACGATGCCGATGATTGCGCTAGTAAGAAATAAGCCGTGAAAAATACGCTCTTTCCAATCTACACGCTTCTTTTTACGTAAGCCGCGTTTCAGTTGAGTCGCTTCGCTATTCATAAGCTGTTCACTATTCGTTGCGATGGTCATAACAAGTCTCACATATCGAAATCCTTAACACGCTGTATAAGCGTACGGATTAACTCGAAGTGGGATAGAAAAGGCTCAGCCTGAAAAGGTAGGCTGAGCAATATTTAATTAATTGAGATATAGATTAGTTAACTGAGATGTAGCCTTTGTTCTCAACAAGAGATTGAGCTTCGTCAGTTAGCATCCAATCTAGGAACTTTTGAGTTTCAGAAGAAGGCTTACCTTCTTTGTAAAGTACTAGGAAAGGACGAGCTACTTTGTAAGAACCGTTCTTAACGTTGTCTACAGATGCTTCAGTACCGTCAATTGCAAGCGCGTTTACTGAGTTATCTACTGTACCTAAAGAGATATAGCCGATTGCGTAAGGGTTAGATGCAACCATTGTTTTTAGTGCACCGTTACCGTTAGCAACTTGAGCACGTTGAGAGATTGCTGATACTTTCGTGCCAGAAATCTTCATTTTAAGAGACATGATGTCTTCGAATGCACCGCGAGTACCAGATGCTGTATCACGAGTGATTGCTACGATTGGCTTGTCCGCACCACCAACGTCTTTCCAGTTTGTTACTTCACCTTTGTAGATAGCCGTTACTTGCTCAGCCGTTAGACCGTCAAGACCATTCTTAGGGTTAACCACGACTGCGATGCCGTCACGAGCAACCACTTCTTCAACTAGTGTTGTTTCTTTCTCGCTATCTTTAAGGTTACGAGAAGACATACCTAAATCTGCACTGCCGTTCTTCGCCGCTTTAACACCAGCAGACGAACCAGGGCCTTGTACTTCGATAAATACGTTTGAATTCGTTTTCATGTATGTTTCAGAGAAAACTTCCATCAGTGGCGTCACGCTGCTTGAACCAACTGCTGAAATAGTTTCTTTAGCTGAAGCTGGAGTCACTGTTAGTGCACCTAAAAGAGCGATTGCACCGATAACTGTCTTTTTCATCACAAATTTCCTTAAGTGGCGTTATTGCCGTTGTGTTTAACTTGAACGGTGCCCACTTTAGAATCTGAATGTGACAGTTGTGTTTCATTAAATTGAAGCCTATATGACAGCTGACATTTATTTTCGTCTTTTTTCGTGTCAAATAACCTTGAAGCAATAAGTTTAAATAACTCATAAACGTTAAACATTTATTTCAATCTATTTAACCCAAATCGTTCAACATTCCACCAACTCCGAATATTACCAATTACCGCACAGCCACCCGAAACGGGTAAACCATAGAGAAATAAAGAAAAACGCTCATTTTGCACAATAAATGACCGTAATTTATCAATTACCTATCGCATATATCTAAATCGAATGTATTACTGATTGAATTGTCATTCTCAGTAGTTAGAATCACGGGATAATTATAATAAAAGCAATTGCATCGGCTCATTTACTTATTTATAGAGGGACAATTCATGCGCCAACTTCTCAGTGGCTTATCAATTAAAATACAAATTCTTATTCCAGTACTCTTTTCCGTCGTATTACTTTTGACGGGTGTCATCATCGGTGGTGACAAGCTGGAAAACGCATTTAAAGATGTATCAACAGCAACAGATCAACTCATTCTACATAAAGAAGAACTCAGCGAAATCGTCGACAATAGTTACGGCATGCGCATCAAAGCAATCTATAGCTTGTTCAACCCTGATGATGTAAACACACTCGTTGAAACGCTTAATCAAAAACGCGATCAAAACTCACGCCTACTGAGCTCATTAGACACAGTGCCAGGTATGCAAGATGAAGTCGCAGCAATGAGCAAAGCGATGGACCACTACGTTAACTTTTCACGCAATACCATGCTTCCCCTGTTAAAGGCAAAACACGGTAATTCAGTGCTAACTTCTGACTTTGATACTCGTTACCAAACGGCAATTGACCAATACCGCCATGCTGGTAATGAAATGGTAAAAGCAATCGACAGTCTTTCTAAAAAGCTAAACTTGCTTGCGACTCAACAAGTCCATACCAATGGTCAGCAACACACTAGCACCCTAAATACTGCAACTATTGGGCTTCTAGTGATTCTATCTATTGCTCTTGTTATTAGCTGGACACTGGCTGGCATCATTGTTAAACCAATCAACAATATTCAGGCAACCATGCGCGAAGTAGCAAAAGGTAACCTGCTAGTAAAAGCCGAAGAACATGGAGACAATGAGATCTCACGTCTTGCGCAAGACGTAAACAAATCCGTTGAGCAATTGCGTGACACGGTAAGTTCACTGTCTCGAATCAGCATAGAAGTTGCGTCAGCGTCGACTGAACTAGCTGCTGTAATGACACAATCAAGTGCGAACTCAGACCAAGAGAAGCAAGAAGTGGAACAAGTTGCTTCTGCCGTGAATCAACTTGAGAGCACAGCAGCAAACGTCAACGAAAATGCAGTACAAGCCGACTCCGCGTCTAAGCAAGCTGACGAAATGGCGACACACAGCATGAGCTTGTTTAATGAAAGTAACCAAGCAAACGAGCAAATGGCGATTCAGCTTAGCGAAGCTGCGAACGTTGTTGGCACGCTAAAAGAGCACTCAGAGAAGATTGGTAATGTCATTGAGGTTATTCAAAGCATCTCAGAGCAAACTAACCTTCTTGCGCTTAACGCTGCCATTGAAGCCGCTCGTGCAGGTGAAAGCGGACGTGGTTTTGCGGTTGTAGCTGATGAAGTGAGAATGCTAGCAGCACGTACACAAGATTCGACCAAAGAAATCCAAACCATCATTGAAGGCTTGCAGGTTCAATCTGGAAACGCGAATGAGAGTATGAGCAGTTCGCTGTCTATGTTGGAACATAACCAGACGCTTTCGGGTGAGGTAAGCTCTGCACTTTCAGGCATTGCGAACTCAGTAACGGATATCACGGAGATCAACACTCAGGTCGCCGCTGCTGCAGAAGAGCAAAGCCAAGTGACTTCAGACATTAACCGTAATATCTCAAATATCTACAGCTTAGTAAGCCAAAATGTAACAGGCATTACCCAAGCTGCAGCAGCAAGCCACGAGCTATCAAACCTCGCTGAACAACAAAAGCAGCAGTTGGGCTTCTTTAAGGTTTAAGGGTTAAGGGCGAATAAGCTTTAAGGTTCAGCTGTAACGGCTTATGGTATAGGCTCTAGGATACAAAATTTAAGCCTTAAACTGTAAGCACTTACTTACCATGTATAGATTGCAGTAACCGACCTTCATTATTAAGCCAACTATTGAGTCATCAGTAGTTGGCTTTTTTAATTGCTGGAGATTACTGACCGCTCTCAGCGGATCTGATTCTTTCAATCGCTTCGACTCTTCGACGTTGTTCTGGCTGAAAATGCGTAGTCCGAAGTTGTGCGATAGTCTCTTGTTGCTCAATTTCAGAGAGTTCGGAGTCATTCAAAATGTCATTTCGTTCAACAAAGTAAATTTCTAAAGCTCCATCAAAGTCCGCCCTTTGTTGATCAAGCGCTTCGAGCCTCTGTGTCGCTTCTTCTCCGACCAGTTCGCTTCTTTTCAAGTATTTACCTTGTTCGTCTAGACCTTCTGAACTGGATAGCTGTGGGAGTAATACCTGATTCTGATGGCTCGTTTGAACGTAATCTGGCTGTTCAGATAGATAAGACTCAAGCCTTTGCTGATATTCTAACTCGTCTAGCCCTTCTTGTTTCAGAAGTAACTTTTCTAAAGCGATTTCCCTCATTCTGTTGTCATGGGTAAACAAAATACTTATCTCACTCTCACTGAAAAACTGCGCTTGAAGATCGAGGAGAGCTTGATTCAGTGCGCGTAGGTCCTCTGCGGATATTGAGTTGGTATCAAATTGGACATCTAATGATGTCAGTGCCGACTTGTACTCAAGATAATTGGCAAACAGTGCCTCATCAACGATCGCGACCTGTGATTGCTCATGATGTTTTGCCACGTTGTCACGAATATCTTCGAGGGTTAATTCTGTATTGCCTGACACGAAATATTCCATCATGTCTTTGGCTGATGCGTTATCGATTTCAGTATCTTGTTGAGAAGCGACCTTCAATAAAAAAGCGCTTTGTTTGCCGTCACGGTGTGAATTTGGGTCTTCCTTTTGTAAATACAAAAAGACCGCCGCTGTGCTCATCAGGGCTATCGTGGTTATCGACAAAATGGCGGTCTTTTTCATCATACTTTCCTTGTTCTCTTTATGAATGGGCAGTGCAACCTAAAGGCCAGCCAACTTCAATCGATTGGCATGCTGACGATATAAGGTCACTGGATCGGTCTCAAAAAGATGGTGGATACCCAATAGTCCATTGATCTCGTCTAGGTGATTCATTTTGTAATCATCACCAATCACTTTGCCCAAATGCGCGCTACATGCTCCCACTAACCCGTCATTAGGTTCATTAAAAGCTAAACCAAGGATTGTCATCGCTCCGTCGGTAGGATCAAGAAGGTTGGTAAAAGTGGAAGAGCCTGTCCATGAATAGTAATAGACACCGTTGTTTGCTTGCCATTCACCATCACCACACTCAGACGTTGGCACGCCTTCAGGGTAAAACTGATTGAATGCAAGCGAACCTTTAGTGGTCAACGCTTCAAGAGACGCAAGGCCATCTTGGTCAAGATCCGTTCCACCAGATAACAGGTTGATCAGCGCCGTCAATCCACCAGCCAATTTAACCGCGATACCTTCTGAAACTGACCCTTCAGATACCGTCCCGCGAACAAGGTCTGCCACTTTAGATCCTTTATGAACACCACCAATACTTGTCACTGAGGCTACCAGATCAGGACGAACTGATGCCACATAGCGCGCTGTTGGTCCGCCGTGGCTGTGACCGACAAGGTTCACCTTACTCGCCCCTGTCGCGGCTAACAGCGTCTCAACTTGAGCGAGTAACTGTTCACCACGAACTTCGGAACTGTTGGTAGCAGAAACCTGAGCAACGTATACGCTCGCACCATCTTTAGTTAGAGACTCCGGTACGCCATAGAAGTAATCCACGCCTGCTAATGTATCGAAACCAAACAAGCCGTGCACCAGCATAATAGGGTATTTCGTTGCAGTGTATCCGCTGGTTTCTAATGCTGATGCGCTTGTTCCGGCATAGACGCCAAAACTGGATAGGCACGCTATCGTCCAAATTAATATCTTTTTCAATGCTCTTTCCTTAAACAGATTAGACCTCTGACGAGTAAAGAAACCGTAGATGATGATTTTATAAAACAAAAAGTGAAAACTTGATATTTGTGATATTGAACTTGAATTAAACAATTGTGATGAACATTAGAATTGCAACTTCGCTTGACATTACCAACGGGTAAGCTATTGATTAAATTATAATTTACCTCACACCCTTCTGATCACGTTTTCATTTAAGCATTCAATAGACAAATCATCCCGTGCCGGTCAATGACGACGTGTTGCCTGCGATAGTTCGTTAAAATCAAATGTTAGATATTAGCCATTTCACTTCGAAACCATTGTTTTTCAATCAAAAAGTGGTTGAAACTTTGACACTGATGCCAGTTATAAGCCGCTAACAAACTGAATGTATTGACGAGAGCTATTGATCTTGGATATAGGTCATACCAGTTATTTGCAATTTAGTTATTAAAACAGTCACAAGCAACAACGTTTTGTTTGGCTCACTAAATATAAAAGAGAATACAGTGATGAAAAATACGGCTTTTATACTCGCGTTAACCCTGCCTTTTGGCGCTTATGCTGCTGAAGATTCAATACCGACACCTGAATCCATTACATCCGCACAAGTATTTAGTACACAAGGTTCAGAAACCTATTCTTATGTTCGATGCTGGTATCGAACCGATGCCTCACATGACTCTCCAGCTACCGACTGGAAATGGGCAAAAAAGGAAAATGGTGATTACTACACGATCAATGGATACTGGTGGTCTTCTGTATCCTTCAAGAACATGTTCTACAGTGACGCTCCTCAATCTGAAATCAAGCAGCGTTGTGAACAGACGCTCGACATCCAACATGACGCCGCAGACATCACTTACTTTGCAGCAGACAATCGCTTCTCTTATAACCACTCGATTTGGACAAATGACAACGTTGTCCAAGCGAACACCATCAACCGTATCGTCACCTTCGGTGATAGTCTTTCTGACACCGGTAACCTATTTAACGGTTCTCAATGGGTTTTCCCGAACGCAAACTCATGGTTTTTAGGGCACTTTTCAAACGGTTTAGTCTGGACAGAGTATTTAGCCAAGGCGAAAGATGTGCCTCTTTATAACTGGGCAGTAGGTGGGGCTGCTGGCACCAATCAATACGTCGCATTAACCGGAGTATATGACCAAGTCACCTCTTACTTAACCTATATGAAAGTCGCCAAAAACTACCGCCCAGAAAACTCGTTGTTTACTTTAGAGTTTGGCCTTAATGACTTTATGAACTACAACCGCGAAGTGGCCGATGTAAAGGCCGATTTCAGCAGCGCTTTGATCCGCTTAACGGAATCTGGTGCAAACAATATCCTGCTGTTCACCTTGCCCGATGCAACCAAAGCACCTCAATTCAAATACTCAACTGAACAAGAGATTGTTAAAGTTCGTGGCAAGATTTTAGAGTTCAACCAATTCATCAAGACGCAGGCCGAGTATTACCAAAGTATGGGTAAAAACGTGGTGTTGTTTGATGCGAGTGCGTTGTTCGCCAGCATTACCGATAATCCAGAGCAACATGGCTTTCGAAACGCGAGTGATGCTTGCCTTAATATCAATAGAAGCTCAGCAGCCGACTACCTAAAAAGTCACAGCTTAACCAATGATTGCGCAGCGTACGGATCAGACAGTTATGTCTTCTGGGGGGTGACACACCCAACCACCGCCACTCACAAATACATTGCCGACCATATTTTGGCGTATTCATTCTCAACCTTTGATTTCTAATGCTTTTCGAATGACTCTGTAACCTGAGACAACACCTTTCAGGAGCAGAAACCAGATACAAAAAAACCGCCCTTCATAGGCGGTTTTTATTTACGCTAGCTTGTATAAAGATCTGTATTTATAAACATAATCTTTTAGCTCACGCGAGTTGATTACTCGTCGTCAGTTTTTGGCGCAACTTTCTTCTTAGGGATAAATACTGTATCACCCACTGCCACATTCTTGTGGAAGCTCTTATCGCGCTTAACCGGTTTTTTCGGCGTTTTCTTAGCTTGAGTGTTGGTTTTCTTCTTCGCAGGACCGCCTTTAGCAAAAGCAGGTTTACGCGGCTTAATACCTTTGAATTTACCTTTTAGACCTTCAAGTACAGAGAAAGTAAGATCTTGTTGAAGGTAAAGCTCAACACGCTTAAAGCTATCCCAGTCTTTTGGACCAACCAAAGAGATTGCATCACCTTTGTTACCCGCACGACCAGTACGACCGACGCGGTGCACGTACTCTTCTGTATGCTTAGGCATATCAAAGTTGATAACGTGGCTTACGTTTGGAATATCGATACCACGTGAAGCAACGTCTGTTGTTACCAAGATCTTGTAAACCGCACGCTCGAACTGGCTCATGATTGCATTACGTTGCGTTTGGTTTAGGTTACCGCTCAATGCCACCGCTTTAAGCTTCTTCTCGTTTAACTTCTCGGTTAGGCGATCAGTATCAGCACGAGTTGCCGTGAAGATCATCACCTGACGGTATTCAGCTTCTTCAATAACACGATCCAGAATTGCTTCTTTATGATCTAGATGGTCACACAGGTAAAACTTCTGAGTGATATCAAGGTGCTGTTCGTTAGAAACACCCACTGAGATGCGTTTAGGCGAATCTAGCATTTCATTTGCAATGTCGTTCACTTCCGCGTGATCAAGTGTCGCAGAGAACATCAACGTTTGACGGCGACGGTGTTTAGCTGCATTCGCGATACGACGCAATTCAGGTGCGAAACCTAAATCTAGCATCCGGTCAGCTTCATCAAGGATCAGCGTTTCAACACCATCTAAAAACAGTGAGCGGTGCTCAAGGTGATCCGCAAGACGGCCTGGAGTCGCAACAATAAAGCGAGGGTACTTACGCAGAGCCTTAACTTGGTCGTTAAAGTTTTCACCACCCAAAATAAGTGTCGCTTCGTAAGACAGACCACCAAGCATGCTACGCAGCTCGCCATAAACTTGTTTTGCTAGCTCACGAGTAGGAGCCAAAATTACACCACGAGGATCTTTAGCAGAAAACGCTTTTGTTTTTAATGCTTTATGAATCATTGGCAACACAAACGCCAATGTTTTTCCTGATCCCGTTTTTGATGAAGCCAATAGATCCTTACCAGCAATAGCAACAGGGATCGCTTTTGATTGGATCTCTGTCGCCTTCTTGAAGTCGTAATGTTTTAAGTTCTTCAGTAAGCGGTTATCTAAGCCTAAATCTTTAAAGTGCAAAGGACTCTCCAGTCATGATGGTATTGAATAAAATTAATTTAACGTGACATGATACCGCGAAAGTACTTTATAAGGATAGAGATCACAGAAAATTTATCCCTTTATCTCTCGTTTGCTAGAACATTGTATGCATTGCTCGCAAAGAAATAACTCTCCAAAACACATCAAAACCGGCTCTCACCCCTCCATCTCATAAACGAGACATAACGTGACGCTCAGCTAATTACCTCAAAAATTTAGTAATTTCTCTAGTTATTGTTTTTGCAGTTAAAAAATTAGTCGCTACAATCATTAATGAAGCGACTATATGATAAAGAATGTATAGCGCATCTTTTGATGATAAATAAGCAAGGAGTTCTTATGAATAAGACGTTAATCGCAGCTGCAGCCTCAGTTTTCATTTTAGCTGGTTGTTCTTCTGAGCCAGAAGAAGCTGCAATGTCACAAATGGATCAATTGACTAACCAAGTTGCTGAGCTAACCAGTGAAGTTGAAGCACTTAAAGGCGATAAAGCGGCAGCTGAAATGAAAGCTCAAGAAGCAGCTGCAGCCGCTATGGCAGCAAAAGAAGAAGCGGATCGTGCTAACGACCGTATCGACAACATCGCAGAGTCTTACACTAAATAGTGTGAGAGCTCAGTGCGATTAAGCTGTAGATTAAATCAGTCGCAAAATGCAGTAAATAGACAGCACCACCTCTTAACGGATGTGGTGCTTTTTTTGGGCGTTACTAATTCGAATAGAAGGCATTAATTCGAGTAGAAGGTATCAATTCAAGTAGACAAAAATAAACGCCCCTTGTTACAGAAGAGGCAATCAAATTAGAACTCAATCACAGGTGGTGCTATCTCAACAGGCACGCCATTTTGAGCAAATATCACCGCTTTCGCTTTTGAATTTGGTAGATCTGCATCTTCAAGCCACCATTTTAATTCAACGGGGATTTGCAATAATTTCTTAGAGCCGTCGCTTCGCGTCAATGGTTCGTGAGCTTCAACAAACACGCTCCTATCTGGCTCTAAAGATACTTTGATAGGCTCATCGATTATTGTGACTTGCTCACCACGACTAACCTGTTCAAAAAGCCACTCAATATCTTTAGGTTCCATGCGGATACAGCCGGAGCTGACTCGCAAGCCTATCCCAAAGTCTTTATTGGTGCCGTGTATCAGATAATCACCTGCACCATAAGCAAGTCGTAATGCATACTCGCCAAGAGGGTTTTCCGGCCCAGCAGGAACCACTTTTGGTAGCTCAATCCCTTTCTCTAGATACTCTTTACGAATTGAGTTTGGAGGCGTCCAAGTCGGATTGGGTCTTTTTTGGCTTATCTTAGTGATCATCTCTGGGGTATCTCGCCCCACTCGACCGATGCCAACAGGAAATACGTGCACCTGATTTTTCTCAGGTTCAAAGAAGTACAACCTTAACTCGGCAAGGTTAATCACAATGCCTTTTCTCGGCGTATCCGGCAGAATCAAACGGCTAGGGATACTTAACACATAACCTTCAGCAGGAAGAAAAGGATCAACGCCTTTGTTTGCCGCCATTAAAGAGAGAAAACCAATATCGTATTGCTTAGCAATGATAGCCAACGTTTCGCCAGCAGCCACTTCGTGTTGCTGTATTCTGCCGACGATACGGCTTTCAGCCGGAGGCAGTACAAAGGTCGCCGCAGACACACACGACGAAGCCATCGCTGCCACAAGCATGGTGACCCTCACTAGAGGTAAAGCTACCTTACGTATCTGTGTTCTCATTGAGTGCAAAGGCGTCGAGTTAGCGCAGTACGACATACAATTCCTTGGTTGGTCTTTCTATCAAAGTTTAGATTATCGCTGATCAAACGTCGCGACAACGTATTGTTGCTCCAAGCTGATATGCAACAGGCCTTTATTTGTCGTTTTTCTTCTGGACATAGCGTAATTTAACCACACAAAATCGATTGCCTCTAAACTTTCAACATATTTGGTTATCTATATGAATAATACTTTAAAGGTAGAGCAAATTTGTGACAAACATCTCACGGAGCCTCGCTTTAACTCGCTAATATTGCCTCAACAAAACGAATTCAATTCAACAGAATCGGTAATTAATAAAACCCTGTTCCTATAATTACCGTTAAAACTTTGGAGAACGACCATGGCTACACCTCATATTAATGCTCAAGCTGGTGATTTCGCAGAAACTGTACTTATGCCAGGCGACCCGCTTCGCGCAAAATACATTGCAGAAACATTCCTTGATGACGTGAAGCAAGTTTGTGACGTTCGCAACATGTTTGGTTACACAGGCACTTACAAAGGTAAGAAAGTTTCTGTAATGGGCCACGGTATGGGTATTCCATCGTGCTGCATCTATGTACATGAGCTAATTGCTGAGTACGGCGTAAAGAACGTTATTCGCGTAGGTAGCTGTGGTGCGGTACGTGATGACGTTAAACTAATGGACGTTGTTATCGGTATGGGTGCATCGACTGACTCAAAAGTAAACCGCATTCGTTTCAACAACCATGACTTCGCGGCAATCGCTGATTTCGGTCTTCTAGAAGAAGCCGTAAACCAAGCACGTGCACAAGAAGTTCCAGTTAAAGTTGGTAACGTATTCTCTGCAGACCTTTTCTACACTCCAGAAGCTGACCTTTTCGAAAAAATGGAAAAGCTAGGCATCCTTGGTGTTGATATGGAAGCAGCTGGTATCTACGGTGTTGCTGCGGATCTTGGTGCTAAAGCTCTAACTATCCTAACAGTATCTGACCACATCATCCGTGGTGAGAAACTAAGCTCTGAAGATCGTCAAAAATCTTTCAACGACATGATGAAAGTTGCTCTAGAGACTGCAATCAACATCTAACGAATTGATAAGATACATTGAAAAGCGTTACCCCGCAGCCAAGCTCACTTGGCTGCTCAAATAATCCCGAGGGGGAGATCGTGTCTAACGACAAGCTGCCAAAAGATGCGGATGGTTTGCAACTCAACTTTTGTAAAACATTGGCGTGTGACAACTTTGGCTTGAGCGATGCAAAACGGTATGTTTTGCAACACGCAAACCCTAAGCGTCCAGCGATGGTTTGTCGTGAATGTGGAGCTTTCCCCCCCTTACTTAACAATCGTGAAGTGTTAAGCGAACTTCATCGCCTAAGACAACTTCACAGCGACGGGCTCCCTGCTTGTCGTAATGATGATTGCGATAACTTTGGTTTATCGGTTCATACCCACAAACATCTTTATCATGCCTTCGGCTACAGTGGCGATAGGCAGCGTTACAGATGCAAAGACTGCCAATCAACCTTCGTTGATAAGTGGTCAGGATCCAACAAAAAACTTCAGTTTCAAGAGAACCTCATGGGCTTATTGTTCATGGGGTATTCAGTACGTGAAATTTGTAGAAAGTTAGAGATCAATCCAAAGACTTTCTATGATCATGTTGACCATATCGCCAGTCGCTGTCGTCGCAAGTTAGCGATGATCGATGCTCGTTGGGTCAACCATGCTAAAGATTACGAATTCGCTTCTCACTACCAACGCCTGCAACCGAAAAGCAACAATGGTGTGGTATGGATAGCGACTGGCGAGGCACACTCTGGCTACATCCTTTGCCAACACGTCAATTACTCTCAAAATGAAGAACCATCTGGAAGTGCTGATCACAACCCTTATGATGACGTTGCACGCTTTGTGTCTAAAGAGCACTCTTCAGAAGCGAATCTCGAACTTCCTCAGCCGTCTGACAAACTGAAAGAGCGCATTGAACAGCAATATCAAGTAATTCTTGCGAGAGGTAATGTAGAGGACCCAATGGGGAACCTTACGACATTCAGTTACCCTTCGAAGGGCGCGCTAATTCGACCGCCTTATACTTCCTATGCTCACTTCCTACACGTGCTTGATATGTGTGATGAGAATAAGCATGTCACGATCTATATGCCACAAGATCCATTACTAAGATCTGCCGCTCTAAGCGTTTGCTTGCCGCGTATTCAGAGTCAAAATGTTGACCTTATGTATGTAGAGGAAGACTCAGGTTGGCAAGATGACCAAAATTTTGAAAAGATCGACATCGTTCATATGAGTTGGTGGCGCGATCGTTGGGCTATCGCGAGTCAAGGTGACAGTCAAAAAGGTATCTGCTACCTAACGGGTAATAATCCAGAACCAAAACAGTGGCTTAATACAGCTTCAATTCAGCAAACAAAGTTCTATCAACAACGTTTTCAGTTGTTATTTGATAGCTTCATCAATGAGCCAAGACGTAAACTTCGTCCTGGGGGCATTCTTCCATTACTCGACATATTTAGATCTTGGCACAATCTGTGCTACCAAGATAAGCAAGGGTTGACGGCAGCACAACGCTTAGGTGTGACAGAGCAGCCATTAACTCTTAAGCAATTGCTTTCATAGAAATTTACCATCTAGACAAGCGCTCTAGAACTCATTGATTTCAAAGCAAAAGCATGAGATAACACCCAAAATTGGAAAAGATACGTGTCCCCTTTATGCTCAGCGAGAGATAATTGATGCTTATCATCAATCACACTCCTATAATGATTGTGTTATCAATATGTTCGATAATTATGGATCTAAGCCTTGGACAAAAATCAGTACCTTCTTGAAACCGAACTAGAACAACTCAAAACTCGCGTTGATTCTGAGCCATTGGTGATCCTAGAGATTGCACAACAATGCCTAGTCAGATCAGAGCAAGTTCTGTTTGAAGAGGGCGCTATCCAGTCATTCATGTTAATGGCGAGATGTTGTTGGAACCTTATGGATTACCAGAAAGGTTTAAAATACATCAAGGAAGCCTACAAACGCCAAAGCCGATTAGATACCGATCATTTTCTCCCTGAAATTCTCCACTTACACGCTCTCCAATTCTGGGGACAAGCCAAGTATTACTCCGCCCAACAGTTCTGGATCAATGCATTAGAACAATCTGCACTGGTTGATGAAGTGGAGATTCAAATTGAATGCCTCATTGGCCTTGGCAACATTTGGCGAATGACTCACGAATATAAACTTGCACGCTCTACCCACCAGCTCGCTGTAAAAGTAGCGAATAACAGCCGCATTGGTTGGTTAGAAGGCAAAGCAAGAATACTTCTCGCATGGGATTACTACCTGCTCAACAACTATGTTGAAATGCTATCGGTGCTCGACGGTGCAGAAGAAGCACTAAAAGAATATAAAGATAATACTTGGCACGCTGAAGTATGGGATTTTCGAGGCCTTGCCCTACTTGGCCTTGAACGTTTGGATGATGCAGAACGAGCCACAGCCAAAGCGCACAAGCTAGCAGTAGAGCACAACCTTGTATGGATGAAAGCGCATTCCTACATCAGTCGAGCTAGACTGGAGCTCTTAAGAAAGAGGCCAGAACAAGCCGCCGAGTTGCTAAGGCTGGCAGAAGAGTCAGCAAACGAATTCGATAATGGCGAACTGCTTAGCCAAATTTGTTATCAACAGTCTTTAGTCGCAGAAGAAAATCAAGATTTTGAAGCCGCATTGATCGCTTTTAAGAAGTATCGTCAATATTCTACCGGCATGCTTAAAGAACAAACAAATCGTGTCGGTTTAGACAAAGCGCGCAGTTCAAAACGCCAGCTTGAACAGAGAGCTCGTAAGCTAATTAACCGCATTCGAGGTCAACACGAACACGACCCGGAAAAGCACCTCTCTTATGTCGTTTCCGAAACCTTCTGGTGGGAAAAACTGGTACTATTTAAGACGGAGCTTAAACGCTCTAATCACTGCATCATCATGTTCCATCACATCGATACCGATTACTTAGATGTCTGTACCGAGATAGCACATACCTTGTGTAATCAGAACGACTTCATTGCAAGGCTAAGTTCGGAACGTGTGGCTCTTATGCTTTCCGAAAAAGACGAAGCTGCTGACCAGATCTTCAAAACTCTGACCACCATGCTAGATATCTATCCATGGCACAGAAAAGGATTAAAAGGTTCGAGACCGACCGTCAGCCTCAACGATATTTTGACGTTCCCGTTCACTCTTGAACAACTAGAAGAAGACGATGCTGAGGTAACAGAATGATGGAAACCCTATTAAGCAAGATTACAGATGCAGGTCTAGATCCTTCATCGGTATCGGGTGAAGAGGCGATCATATTCTGGAATCATATTCGCCAACACGTTTCGACTACACAAACAGAACAAGCACACTGTTACATCATCAGCTCTGAGTACCGCGCCGAGTTACGACAAAATCAAACCAGTATTGATGAGTTAAAACTGGCACTCGACCTACTCCACCTTCCTACAGATATAGAAGATATTCTTACTGTAAAGACCAGCTTAAGTAATCGCTTGGTTGAAATTGGTGATTACACGTCGGCACTGAATGAATTCGTCAGCTCATCGACAATCGCCGTTGAGCACGGACATATCGATGAATATGTAATGGCTATCTTAGGTATGGGGAACCTGTGTGACGCTTACGGAGACCACAGCAGAGCTCTTCGCTACTACCAAAAAATCAATAGCATAGATCACGCGATAAGCAGTCGATCACTTCGTCTGAAATTCAAGCTTTATATGGTAGCAAGTCTGCTACTGCTCAACCGAATAACGGCGGCCAGCGACTTACTGAACGAATGCGAAGAACTGAGCATTTTAGTGAGTGATAAGCTACTCACAGCTCAGATACTGTTGTATCAAGCAAAAGTGCTCCGTGCTAAGAAAAAGCACCATGAAGCGCTTCGTTGTCTGTCAAAAATTCAATATCCAGCCAACAGTACTCAAGCAAGTTGGCTCGCGACCATGACTCGTCTAGAGTTAGCACATTGCTTGAGTGCGACCGGAAAGCAAGACTATGCAAGTATGATCTTGTCGAGCACCCACAAACGTGTGAAGCCCGGCTCGTCGCCTGTGCTTGCGAAGCACTTCTATGATTCTCTAAGTGATGTATGTTTGAATCAAGGTCGTTTTGAAGAAGCGCTGAGCTACGAGAAGAAAGGCTACCGAATTGAAACGGATCTGATGAAGCAGATCCCGATCAGCGAACTTGGTGCAAGCCAACTGCGCCGTCTATCACGGTTTGAATTACAACTTAAACTCATTCTCTCCGAACAAGAGAACAAAGAGCTAAAAGAGACAACAGAGCAACATAAAAATACAGTTGCTCAGCTACAACAAGATGTTTTCACCGATCCACTGACCGGGTTACACAACCGTCGCTGGTTAGATGTGAAACTGAAAGATCTACTGCTACACGAAACGCCTTTCGCATTAATGGTTATCGATATCGACCACTTTAAGTCAATCAATGATGAACTGAGCCACTTAGTGGGTGATAAAGCGATCGTCAGCGTTTCTCAAGAACTGCGTTCATACTTTAAGTTTAGAGGCGCGTCATGTGTCAGGTTTGGCGGAGAAGAGTTCCTTGTCATCCTTGAGAATACTGACCTTGCGAAAGCAGAAATGCACTCTGAAAATTATCGAGAGCGTATCTTCCAATTTGGGTGGCATGAAATACTCGGCGAGCGCGGTTTAACCGTTAGTATCGGTATCACTTTGCATCGCGATGGAGAAAATACTCAGCGTACCTTCTATCGTGCAGACAAAGCCCTATACCGAGCTAAAGCCAACGGCCGTAATCAAGTGTGTACAGAGTAGTAACACGTCTGTCTGTGGGTCTTTAGTTCTGTAGGTCTGTAGCTTTGTAGCTAAGCCCGCCTCTTATTGATAAAAGAACAAAGAGATTCCACCTAATGCGGCAAGTGTCCCGATGATACTTTGCTTTGACACCTTCTCTCCTCTAATCGCATAAATCACCAAAATAAAGACCGGGCTGGTCGCTATTAATGTTTGAGCAATCGCAGGGTTAGCATTTTTCAGCGCCACTTGCTGAAGCCATAGAGCGAGAAACGTCCCGACAAAGATTGCCCCTAATAACCAAAGTTTATCGAGCTTGGTCATTGCCCATAAATCTCTTTTTATCGACGAGTACGGCTTCTTTTCAACGAAAGGGATAATCAGCATTACGGCAAACACGCCAATCGTCAGGCGAATCAAAGCACCTAACAATGGTGGAATGTCACCCGCCACCAATGCGTAGTGGGAAATCACCACACCCGACGCCTGACAAACACTTGCCATAAGCCCATATCCAATGCCACCCCACAGTGCTTTGTCATTAGAAATATCATTACCGTTCGCTGATTTCGACGGCTGAAAGACCACAAAGGTCACCGCTAAGGTTGTTATCACAACACCGAGCCAACTTTGCAAAGTGAGTGCCGCGCCAAGAAACATTAATGCCAAAACACCAGAAAGAGGTGGAGCCAGAGATTCCAGCAACAAGGTCTTATTGGCACCAATTCTTTTTAATGCCGCAAAATAAGCACTGTCACCAACTGCGATACCAATGACTCCCGAGATCGCCAAGATCCCAAAATGGTTAGCACTCAGTTCGAATTCAGGCATTGGTATTAACGGCATGACCAACAGCATCATGCCAGAGGCTACAACCCCCTTAACAATGTTCAACTGCATCGCAGAGAAGCGATGTCCAAATTGCCCATAGATCCATGTCGCACATGCCCACACCATCGCAGCGCCAATGGCCGCTAATTCACCTATATACATCCGCATTTATCCTTTATTTATTGTTGTTATGATTATGGCTATGCGCATCGTTTGAATCAGAACTGTCATCTTGTCAGCAAGAAATCCGAAATAACCTATTCAAGTTCAATTGGGTTTTATAAGATCCATCAGTGATTTTATTCTCATTATTAGCAGCAACATATTATTTTCAGATTGGTAAATCATTTTTATAACAATTACTTGGATGATAGCGTAGTATATTTGTAACTAACATCTAACATTACAAGGATCTGTTATGTTTTTAGACTACTTTGCACTCGGTCTACTGATTTTCGTAGCATTAGTTATCTTTTACGGCATCATCGTTATTCACGATATTCCCTATGAAATTGCGAAAGAACGCAATCACCCTCATCAAGATGCTATTCATGTCTCAGGCTGGGTTAGCCTATTCACTTTACACACTATTTGGCCGTTCCTTTGGATTTGGGCTACGTTGTGGCGCAAAGATCGTGGCTGGGGCTTCGCTAAGCTTGAAGAAGAACAACATGATATTCATCACCGAGTCGACACTCTCATCGACCAAGTGAGTGCACTTCAGAACGAAATCGCACAGCTAAAGCAAGCGGGCACTGAGCAAAACAGCACAGAGAAACAGACAAACAACGTTCAAGATCAGGAGGCTAAGTAATGGATTTACTGCTGATAATGACCTACGCGGCGCTTTGTATTACGATTTTCAAAGTATTCAAAATCCCACTAAACAAATGGACTGTCCCAACAGCCGTACTGGGTGGTGTTGTCCTCATCGGTACTTTGATTCTATTAATGAACTACAACCACCCTTTCACACAAATCGGTAATCAAGTTTACTCAACGACACCGATTGTTTCAGGGGTTCGAGGCAAAGTCATCGAGGTTCCGGTTGAAGCAAATAAGCCTCTCAAGCAAGGGGATATCCTTTTCAAAATAGACCCGATTCCTTTTGAAGCTGAAGTTGCTAAGCTGCAAGCCAAAGTAAAAGAAGCGAGTCAAGGAGCCTTAGGTCTAGAGTCGCAAGTTGGAGAAGCTGAAGCTGCCAAAATAAAAGCCATTGCAGAAAGAGATAAAGCACAACGTGAATTCTCTCGATACAAGCGAGGCTTCGAAAGTGGCGCATTTACAGAGCAACAGCTCGATACTCGTCGACAGGCATACAAAGCCACAGAAGCAGCTGTGAAAGTAGCCGAAGCAAACCAACAACAAGCTCAGATCGCACTTAACTCTGAGATTGGCGGTGAGAATACAGCGGTTGCAGGCTTACTTGCTGATTTACGTAAAGCTGAATTCAATCTTGACCAAACGGTAGTAAGAGCACCAACCGATGGCTACGTAACTCAACTCGCTCTTCGTCCTGGTGTAATGGCTGTACCACTACCATTAGCGCCGGTGATGACCTTTGTTCACACTGAGGCGCAATTCTATACCGCAGCCTTTAGACAAAACTCACTACAACGACTGCAACCTGGCTACGAAGCTGAGTTTCTATTTAGAGCACTACCAGGAAAAGTGTTTAAAGGACGCATTGATGAAGTGATCCCAGCCATTGGTGAAAGCCAATTTCAAGCTCGAGGCACACTTCTAGGTACTGACGCACTGCGCACTAGCGGCCGTGTATTTGTTAAGCTGACCATCACTGATGATCTGTCTGAGTACCATTTGCCTATGGGTACTGCCGTCGAAGTGGCCGTTTATTCTGACAGCTTCACTCACGTATCTATCATGCGTAAAGTGCTTATTCGCATGAAGAGTTGGCAAAACTATCTATATCTAGACCACTAAACGGTCGTAGATATACGACAACCACGCTTAACACATTGTTAATATGAATCAAAAAGCCAGACTCGTTCTGGCTTTTTTGTTGCTTGATTAACCATAAAATTGCGCTTATTACGTGATATTAATGCGTCTAGATGGAATTTTAGACATCTAGACACTTACCTTCCCTTATGGAAGGGTTCTACTGTATAATGCGCGCCTTATTTTTTATATTTGCCCAAAAAACGTTCTCATTGAGACGCATATTAATAATGGCGAATATTATGCTTTATTTTCAGTATTCGAGGTTATCTATGAACTTTTCAGCTAAAACAGTCGTCGTTATTGCTATTGGCGCGGCACTGTACGGCATTGGTGGTTTACCTATGTTTGGTGTCCCAGTGTTTGCTAACACGACATTGAAACCAGCAATGGCAGTCCTAGCACTGTTTTCTGTTTTGTTTGGCCCTATTGTTGGCTTCTTGGTTGGCTTTATCGGTCACTGGGTAACGGATTTGTTCGCAGGTTGGGGGGTATGGTTAACTTGGGTATTAGGCTCAGGTATTGTCGGTATGGTTATCGGCTTATTCCCAATGATGACTAAGAATCGCCTTCAACAAGGCGAACTGCCAATGAAAGATTTTGCACTGTTCGTGGTACTTGCCCTTGCGGGTAACGTTGTGGGTTATGGTAGCTCTGCGTTCCTAGATACCATCCTATACGCAGAACCCTTTACTAAAGTCTTCACTCAACTGTCTATCATCGCTGCGGGCAACACTATTCTTATCGCAGTGGTAGGCTTCCTGATCCTAAAATCAGTCGCTAAACGTAACAAACAAAGCCGTAACCTGACCGAGGCATAAACGCTAATGACTATAGCATTTTCGAACTTCTCTTTTAGATATGAGTCGCTGGATAAACCGACGCTAAAACATATCAATCTAAGGATAGAGAAAGGAGAGAAAATCGTCATTATTGGACCAAGTGGTAGTGGTAAATCTACGCTAGGTCAGTGTCTCAATGGTCTGATACCTCATGCAATTAAAGGTGAGGTATCTGGTTCTTTAGAGATCAACGGCAAGAATGTCTCTGAGTTTTCAATGCACGACTATACCGAGCAAGTCGGCACAGTATTACAAGATACTGACAGCCAATTTGTGGGGTTAAGTATCGGTGAAGATATCGCGTTCGCATTAGAAAACCAGTTGATGTCGAACATTGATATGTACCCGTTAGTTAAATCGACTGCAAAAATGGTCGACCTAGCGGATATGCTTGAGCGCTCTCCTCATGACCTTTCGGGTGGTCAAAAGCAACGAGTATCGTTAGCGGGTATTTTAGTCGATGATGTCGATATCTTGCTGTTCGATGAGCCTCTAGCAAGCCTTGACCCTAAAACGGGTAAAGCAACGATTGAGATCATCGACCAACTTCATAAAGAAACCAACAAGACTATCGTGATTATCGAGCATCGCCTTGAGGATGTTCTGCATCGCGATATCGATCGTGTGATCTTAATGGAGCGCGGTGAAATAGTCGCGGATATGACTCCGGATGACCTCTTAGCGTCCAAGTTACTTGATACGCACGGTATTCGTGAACCTCTCTACTTATCTGCACTTAAAGCAGCGAAAGCCCCTCTGACTAACGAAGATAAACTTTCAAACCTCAAAGCTTTGGATTACAAAAGATTCCGCCCAGCAGTTCAAGCTTGGTTTGCTGAGCGCCCGGCACCGGTAGCAGAGAAACAGTACCAGCCTTTGCTCGAAGTTCATGGCTTAACTTATTCTTACGACGGCGAAAAAAATGCACTCGAAGATGTGAGTTTCAAAATTGGTAAGGGTGAGTTTGTCTCGATTTTGGGCAAGAACGGTTCGGGTAAATCCACTATCACCAAACTCATCATGGGTGTGATAGATGCTGATTCAGGTTCTTCCTATCTAAATGGTCAAGACTTATCTGAACTTTCCATCTTTGAAAGAAGCCAGAAAGTCGGTGTGGTGATGCAAAACCCGAATCATATGATCTCACATCATATGATTTTTGATGAGATTGCTTTTGGTCTTCGTAACCGCGGTATGGCAGAACAGCTGGTCACAGAAAAAGTCGAGAACGTTCTTGAGCTTTGCGGGTTAAGTAAGTTCCGCCACTGGCCCATTGAAGCTCTGAGCTATGGTCAGAAAAAGCGTGTAACGATCGCGTCTATCTTAGTGTTGGAGCCTGAACTCCTCATTTTAGATGAGCCAACAGCAGGCCAAGACTACCGTAACTACACATCGATGCTGGCATTCATCCAAAAGCTTAACCGAGATTTGGGCATTACTGTTGTGATCATCTCACACGACATGCACTTGGTTCTAGAATACACCACACGTTCGATCGTAATCGCAGACAGTAAGTTAATTGCTAATGCAGCCATGACGGAAGTGTTTAGTCAGCCATCGCTTTTAGAACGTGCGAACCTTTGCACCACCAGCATTTATGAACTTGCGACTATGATGAAAATCGACGACACCAACGCTTTTATGCAGTACTTCATCGACGACGAGAGAAGCTCGCTATGAATGCATCAAAAGTAAAATTTGGCATCAATTACATTGATACTAAATCACCGTTACACGCACTGAACGGCATCACTAAATTTGTACTTTTTCTCGCTTGGGTCACTGTGGTTTTAACTACGTTCGACCTGAGATTGATTGCGTTGCTTATTGTGACTGGTTTATTTCTTCTAAAGCTCACCAATGTGCCTGTGCGCATTTATAAGCCTTTGTTATTGGGAACGGTGAGTGTATTAAGCCTAAATGCTTTGTTCATGTATCTGCTTGCTCCACAGCAAGGTACAGAGCTCATCGGCAGCGAGACCCTATTGCTGACACTGCCGGGTAACTACTCGTTGAGCCAAGAGACTCTGTTTTATTTAATCACTGTCACGCTCAAATACATGAGTATGTTCCCGATAGCGTTAATATTCGTCTTTACCACGCACCCGACCGAGTTTGCAGCAAGCCTCAACCGTATTGGCGTTCCATACAAAATCGCCTACGCGGTCAGCTTAACACTGCGTTATTTACCTGAAGTTAAAAAAGACTTCATCAATATCATGCACGCGCAACAGGCTCGTGGCGTTGAACTATCGAAAAAAGCACCTTTACTCACTCGTATCAAAAACGTAGCTAAGGTTCTAGGTCCGCTCATTTTTTCTAGTTTGGACCGTGCAGACGAGATTTCAAACGCAATGACGTTACGAGGTTTTGGCAGACATAAGTCACGGACTTGGTATAGCTATGCGCCTTTGAAACGTATCGATTACGTTTGGCTAATGGTTATCGCCTTTATCGTTGTGTTAGCGATCGTAAAACGTGTTTTAGAACCACAATTATTCTGGTATCCATTTTAGGTTTCTCATTGAAAGCGACGCTTAAAGAACGTGCTGCTTGATGTTCTACTTAACGAAATTCAAGCCGTTTTAGAGTGAAAATCGAAACAAAAAAAGGGAGCCTCAGGGCTCCCTTTGTCGTCTTTGTGATCACTGACTTACTGTGATTGTTATTAGTTTAATTTGTAAAACACCGTTGAAAGTGGTGGTAAACGAAGCTCAATCGACGTCTCCAAACCTTCGCTTGCTACTGATTCAACCTGAGCAACCTGCTTCACTTCAAAACCGCTGCCTGCGTAATCAGCCGAGTCAGTATTCAGCAATAGCGAGTACTGGCCTTGGGCTGGAACACCTAAACGGAAGCGCTCATGAGGAACAGGCGTAAAGTTAGAAACAACCAATACTCGTTCACCTGACTCACTAATACGTTCATGAGCTAAGATACTTGCTTCAGCAGAATCTTGTAGACGCCATTCAAAACCTTTCGGGTCGAAATCAAGATCGTGCATTGCCGCCTCAGAGCGGTATAGATTGTTCAAATCTTTCGTTAAGCGTTGAACACCTTGGTGGCGTTCATATTCCAACAAGAACCACTGCAGCTGATCATCATGATTCCATTCAGCCGTTTGACCGAATTCAGCGCCCATGAAGTTCAGCTTTTTACCCGGTTGTGCATACATGTACCCCATGTAAGCACGTAGGTTAGCCGTTTGCTGCCACTCATCACCCGGCATCTTGTTGTGGATAGAGCCTTTACCGTAAACCACCTCATCATGAGACAGAGACAATACGTAGTTTTCGCTGTGAGCATAAACCAACGGGAAGGTAATCGTATCGTGGTGATATTTACGGTTGATTGGATCTTCTTGAATGTAAGACAAGCTATCGTGCATCCAACCCATGTTCCACTTAAAACCGAAACCTAAACCGCCCATAAAGGTTGGTGCTGAAACACCCGGGAAAGCCGTCGATTCTTCAGCAATTGTCATCGCGTTAGGGAAGTGTTTATAAACTTCTTCGTTCATCCACTTAAGGGTCGCGATGGCGTCGTAATTTTCATTGCCGCCGTCTACATTCGGAATCCATTGATCATGGCTACGCGAGTAATCGAGGTACAACATCGAAGCAACCGCATCAACACGAATGCCATCGATATGGAATTGTTCGAACCAGTACAATGCATTTGCTACTAAGAAGCGACGAACATGCTCTTTACCTAAGTCGTAAATGTACGAGTTCCAATCTTGGTGCCAACCACGGCGTGGATCTGGATCATGGAACAAAGGCGTTCCATCAAAGTTAGCTAAACCGTGATCATCACTTGGAAAGTGTGCAGGAACCCAGTCCAGAACAACGCCTAAACCGGCTTGGTGACATTGGTCGACGAAGAATTTGAAATCATCTGGAGACCCAAAACGACTTGTTGGCGCAAACAAGCCTATTGGCTGATAACCCCAAGAGCCGTAAAACGGGTGCTCTGAAACCGGCATCAACTCTACGTGTGTGTAACCGAGATCCGTTAGATATGGGATTAGCTCTGCCGCTAGCTCACGGTAGTTTAGGAATTCACCTTCAGCATTGCGCTTCCAAGAGCCGGCATGCAATTCATAGAATGAAAGGGCTTCTTTGCGCTTTTGCGTGACCGGGCGATTCTGCCATTGAGAATCTTGCCACTGGTAGCGAGCGTGATCGTAAGTCACAGATGAAAAAGATGGGTACTGCTCAGAGTAGAAACCCCATGGGTCAGCTTTATGTGGCAAGCCTTCGCCATCGGGTCCTTTTAATTCAAACTTGTATTGTGCGCCTTCTTCCAGATCAGGAATAAATAAGCCCCACATACCATAATCTAGACGCTGCATTGGGTGGCGACGACCATCCCAAGCGTTGAAGTTACCCACCAAGCTAGCCGCTGTTGCATGCGGTGCGTACACCAAGAAACGCGTGCCTGAAATCGTCTGTCCATCACGCTCTAGCGTAATAAACTGAGCTCCCATGTGATGATACATATCTTTAGGTGTATGAAGATCCTCATAACTCGCGTACAGATCATGGTATTGGTATGGATCATCGATGATCTGCTCTACTCCATTCCAATCAACCGCAAGCTTGTAGTGAGTAAAACGTAAGTCTCTTTCTTGCTTAAGAATGAAACCACTTTCACCCTCTCGCGCTAACTTAATACGAGGTTCCTTTCCAACAATCAACTCGACTTTATCTGCCCCAGGAATCCACACTCGTAATGAACCTTGTTCAGAAGGTAAGTATGGCCCTAAAAACGCAAATGGGTCTGTGAAGCAAGCCTGTGATAGTTGGGTATATATTTGTTTTTGCTTTGAAATCGAACTTAGTTCCAAAACGCTTCTCCCTAACCAAACATCCAAAAAACATAATACAAAAATGCCCGCTATTAGTGCGGGCAATATAACGACGGTTTATTCTACCAGATGAGCATTCAATATTGAGTGACCGAGGTTGTAGTTTCGTACGGCGTAAGCAAAAAACCACCTCTTTTCAAGCCACTCGATTCCATTATTTAGCTGCTTTTTCTCGTACGTCAGTTAGCTTAGAGGCGATACGATTCACGCCTTCATGAGCGAAGATTTCGTCCAAGTTCATTGATAGTTTACGACGCCAGTTAGGGTACTCATCGACCGTACCAGGGATGTTAACGGGCTTATCCATCTCTAGCCAATCTTCCAACTGAACACTCAGGAGTGTTGAGCCACCAGCCGCAACGTGCAACTGAAGCGCTTCAGCAAGATAAGAATCCATCGGTACTTGACTTGCATCACGCCCAACACCTTCTGGTAGGAAGCCGTGCCATGCCACTGAGTCTAAGATACCTTGCTTGCACTCCAAGCGGTTATCGAACAAAGTTTCTAGCTGTTGTGCGTCTGGGTATAAACCAATCTCTTGACCCATTTTCAAGTCATCACAGTGCCAGAAGCCGCGAAGCGTTGGCATATCGTGAGTACACAGTGCTGCCATCGATTGTGACGCGTAGTGCTTCGGAGAAATAAAACCACCGTCATTTTCTGATGTTTCGAAGAAGAATACTTTGTAAGAATGCACGCCAGCATCAGCAAGGATGTCTACGATTTCATCCGGTACCGTCCCTAAGTCTTCACCGATAACGCTGCATTGGTAACGATGAGATTCAAGCGCCAGAATCGACAGCATGTCTTGTACTGGGTAGTAGATGTACGCGCCCTTGGTTGCGTTTTCACCTTTTGGAATCCACCATAAGCGCAGTAGACCTAAAACATGATCAATACGCAATGCACCACAGTGCTTCATGTTGGCACGAAGCAATTTGATGTAAGCGTCGTAGCTGGTTTCTTGAAGCACTTCTGGGTTAAGTGGCGGTAAGCCCCAGTTTTGGCCTAGAGGACCAAGAATATCCGGTGGAGCACCAATGCTCGCATCCATCACTAGGTTGCCTTCATCAGCCCATGTCTCGCTGCCAGAATCTGCAACGCCTACCGCTAAGTCACGGTACAGTCCAACCGC
The DNA here is from genome assembly GCF_000153005.1 of Vibrio sp. MED222. Lineage (NCBI taxonomy): Bacteria > Pseudomonadati > Pseudomonadota > Gammaproteobacteria > Vibrionales > Vibrionaceae > Vibrio > Vibrio sp. MED222. Next base: position 1,039,971 of record NZ_CH902606.1, read on the forward strand.
CATGCCTTTCTCTTCAGCCAGAGACTGTGCATCGTTGATTTGGCAATCGGCTAACCATTGCAGGTACATGTAGAGATGCACTTGATCTAGGTTATCTTTGATGTATTTCTGGGTCGCAGGGCTTTCAAATGTACGGAATTTCTCTGGGAATACAGGCCAGCCCCACATACCTGAATCTTCAGCATGCAGTTCACCGTGCAGCGCATCAAACGCGGCTTGATGCATCAGGCTTTCACCACCCTCTTCAACGAACGCTAAGAACGCTTGTGCGCGGTCGCTGTTTTTGTCTAGATGACGAGTCTTAAATTCTGCAAATAGCAGAGGTAAGATGCTCATCTTCAGCTCAGATACTTCAGTGTAATTCACCCAGTGCGCTTCACGAGCTTTCTGTAGGCGCTGCTGGAACTCGGCGCTGCCTACCGTTTGTTGCGCTTCCGCGCTTAATGCGAACTCAGGAACTGAACTCACATCAATGTATAAGACGTTCAACCAACGACGTGAAGACGGGCTGTATGGGCTCGCACCTTCCGGGTTCGCAGGGAACAGTGAGTGAATTGGGTTTAGACCAACAAAGTCACCACCGCGAGACGCGATATCCGAAACAAGCTGTTTTAGGTCACCGAAATCACCAATACCCCAGTTGTGCTGAGTTCTTAGCGTGTACAGTTGAACACTTGGTCCCCAAAGCTTTTTGCCTTGCTCAATGGGTGACTGCTTGAAGCACGCTTTTGGCGTAATAATCAACGTCATCTCGTAAGGTTTCTTACGGCGCTTACGACTCACAATGAGCTTGTGATAACCCCATGCCAAATCACTTGGCAATGCAAACACTAAAGGGCCACCCTCGGCACGCTCGTCACGAACGACTTGAGATTGAAGATAGCCTTCAAGTACCTCTCCTTGCTCGGTTTCTAAGCGCCAGCTGAACTCACTTTCACGAGCACTCACACCCAGATTGAGTGTCACTTCTACTGGCTCACCGTCACGCAAGACAAGAACCGGGTCTAGTACATCTTTTCTGTGCTTTCTTTCTGCAGATTTAAGCAGTGCATCATCGCTGCTTGTATCGTAGCCCAATGAAGCCAATAGAGACGTAATCGTCTCTTCTGATACTTGTGCTTCATCGCCCCACGCACTAACGTAACTATCGGCAATATTTGCCATTTCTGCGACTTGTTTTAATACGGTCTGTTCTTTCATCGCTCTCTCCGAAAACGTTCTGACGCTTTCAATTTTTGTAGGGTTGTCTATTTAATTTTTACTAATCAATTAGCTTGTGACAATCAGTTTGTAAGCATTGCTATCTGAATAAGCCGTCTATTTGCTCACAAGCTAATTGAGCCAAGGCAGAAACTGCCTTGGCTACTTTGCAACTATTAACGGTTAACCGCTTCAAGTTTCCAAATATTGTTCACGTAGTCGCGAATAGAGCGGTCTGATGTGAACTTACCAACCAATGCTGTGTTAAGAATTGCTTTCTTAGCCCAGCCTGCTTGGTCTTTGTATTGCGTACCCATGTCTTCGTGCGCTTTCACATAAGATGCGAAGTCAGCAAGACATAGGTAAGGGTCACCACCGTCTAGTAGGCTATCAAACGTTGCACGTAGAAGACCTGGTTGACCTGGAGTGAACTCATCGCCAGTCAGTAGATCTAGAGATGCTTTCAATAGTGGGTCTGCATTGTAGTAATCGTATGGGTTGTAACCCTGAGCTTTCAGTGCAACAACACCGTCAACTTCTAGGCCGAAGATGTATATGTTTTCATCACCAACTTCTTCACGAATCTCAACGTTTGCACCATCCATAGTACCGATAGTTAGAGCGCCGTTTAGAGCCATCTTCATGTTGCCCGTACCTGAAGCTTCTTTACCAGCTAATGAGATTTGCTGAGAAACGTCTGCCGCAGGGATGATGATTTCAGCCATGCTTACACGGTAGTCAGGAATGAATACCACTTTCAGCTTGTTACCGATGCGCGGATCGTTGTTGATCTTCTCTGCAATCTTGTTAACCGCGAAGATGATTTCTTTTGCTAGGTGGTAACCCGGTGCTGCTTTCGCTGCGAAGAAACATACGCGTGGCTCACACTCGAAACCAGGTTCGTTAAGAATACGGTGGTACAGAGACAGAATGTGTAGCAAATCTAGGTGCTGACGCTTGTATTCGTGCAGACGCTTAATTTGAACGTCGAAGATAGCGTTAGTATCTAGCTCGATACCCATATTCTCTTGAACCCAATCCGCAAGACGCTGTTTGTTTTCTTTCTTAACAGCCATAAATTCTTTTTGGAATTTCGCGTCTGTTGCAAACTTAGCGATGCCTTCTAGCTGCTCAAGTTTTGCTGGCCACTCAGAGCCAATCTTACCTGTGATTAGATTAGATAGACCTGGGTTACAGAACTTCAACCAACGACGTGGCGTGATGCCGTTCGTTACGTTAGTCAGTTTACCTGGGAAGATTTCGTTGAACTCTGGGAACAAGTCTTTCTTAACAAGTTGAGAGTGAAGTGCAGCTACACCATTTACTTTGTAAGAACCAATCACACATAGGTTTGCCATGCGAACCATGCGGTGGAAACCTTCTTGGATGATAGAAAGCTTCGCTTGTTTCTCACCGTCACCAGGCCACATCTTGCGAACTTCTTGCATGAAGCGGTGGTTGATTTCAAAAATGATTTCCATGTGACGTGGAAGAAGACGGTTGATCAGCGATTCAGACCAAGTCTCTAGCGCTTCTGGAAGTAGTGTGTGGTTCGTGTAAGCGAACGTATGTGCACTGATTTCCCATGCTTGATCCCAAGATAGACCTTTCTCGTCGATTAGGATGCGCATTAGCTCAGGAATCGCAATCGTTGGGTGCGTATCGTTCAGCTGAATCGTTTCTTGCTTAGGCAGATCTTCTAGAGAGAAACCTGCGGCTTCGTGGCGGCGTAGAATATCGCGAACTGACGCTGCTGAGTGGAAGTACTGCTGCATTAGACGCAGTGTCTTACCTTTTTCGTGGTTGTCGTTCGGGTAAAGTACTTTAGTGATGTTACCTGCATCGATTAGCGAGTGTTGCGCTTCGAAGTAATCACCGTTGTTAAAGCTTGCTAGTGAGAATGGTGCAATTGCCTGACATTCCCAAAGACGCAATGGGTAAACCGTGTTTGACTCGTAACCTACGATTGGTAGATCCCAAGGCATTGCTTTTACTTCCATACCTGGAACCCAAGTACGAACTTCTTTACCGTCGATGAATTCAACTTCTACATGACCGTAAAAACCAATGTGTTGTGCTAGCTCTGGACGAGCGACTTCCCATGGGTAACCTTCAACACCACGCCATGCGTCTGGTGCTTCTTGTTGACGACCATCTTGGAAAGACTGTTTGAATAGGCCGTATTCGTAGTGAAGACCGTAGCCTACTGTTGGGTACTCTTGTGCAGCACAAGAATCCATAAAACAAGCAGCAAGACGACCAAGACCACCATTACCTAGCGATGGGTCGCGTTCTTCTTCTAGAAGGTCAGTTAGGTTTTGGCCTAGCTCTTCCATTGCATGAGTAATCTGTTCGTACAGACCCATGCTGATCAGGTTGTTACCTGTTAGACGACCAATCAAAAACTCTAATGAAAGGTAGTTAACGCTCTTCGCGTTTTTGATTTTTTCATCATTTTCAGTTTCTAGCAGATCAAATGTTGTCAATTCTGCTAGCGCACGCCCCATTGCTAGGTACCATGCGCGGCTATCTGCGTTTTCAATCGTTGTTGCGTAAGTTGCAGATAAATGCTTTTTAACGCTTTCTTGGAACGACACTTTATCGAAAGTTTTTTGCTGAGTTGGTTTCATTTCAGAAATCTCGCTTTTAATAGTTCTAATTCATCTGTGACATATCGTGCATGGTCACCATTAACTAAACATCCTCCCGTTAATACGACTAACTAGGAGTAGATGAGAGGGCGTAGGGGGCGTACCGATGTAAGGTTAGTGATCTGACTCTCATGTTCTAACTTCGAACAAAAAGTTGGAGTGACTAAGATCACAAGCTCCCGTTCGATAACTTAACGTTAATTGATGTGAGTTTTATTTAACCGGAATAAACTGATTAGCAAATCTGAGTTTGAGATCACGAAATTATTTTCCATATCTCATCTTTTGCATAAATCTCAGTGTAAGACCGAACAAAGTCACATTCACAAACCACCACGCAACGTGAGCAAAGTCCCAAATTAAGGGCGTAGAAAGCCAAAAACATGCAAGACCGCAAGGTTTCTGAGGAGAATCATAGTCGGTGCCATTTTTCTTCACGTAACATAAGCACAGACTTAAGTAATTAGGCAGATGTGATTGGGCAACTCTTTTACGGTTTTAGAATCCCCAAAACATACGCCACGGAATAGGTGAAAAACTTCGACATGTGGATCCCTTCGAAACTGACTCGTCCCGGCCGCTTACATAATGCAATCCTACGACCTAGGGTTCTCGATCTGCTCCAGAACGCAGATTGCTATAAGCTTGTATTGTTCCGTTCTCCTGCGGGCTATGGCAAGACCACCATGGCTGCACAGTGGCTGTTAGATAAGCCGAATGTGGGTTGGTACAGCATCGATGATAGTGACAACGATGCCTTCCGTTTTATCAACTACCTACTCCAATCACTCAATAAAGCGACTCAAAATTCCTGTCCCAATGCCCAAAAACTGGCAGAGAAACGACAGTTTTCATCGCTGCATTCTTTATTGAGCGAAGTATTCGCCGAGATGTCGGACTATCATCATGAATGTTTTCTTGTTTTAGACGACTACCATTTAGTCAACAATGATGACATTCAAGAAGCAATGCGCTTTTTCCTCAAACACATGCCCGACAATCTCACGCTAGTTGTAACCAGTCGGGGTACACCCCCCCTAGGTACGGCAAACCTTCGCGTTCGAGACTTAATGATCGAATTAGGTAATGACTCGCTGGCTTTTGATACCGAAGAGACGACGCGCTTTTTTAATCAGCGTGTTGCCGATGGTATTGATGACACAACGGCAGACAGTATTTGTACCTATGTAGAGGGTTGGCCTTCTGCACTTCAACTTATTGCGCTGCAAGCCCAACATCAAAAACGCACGCTGGCGCAGTCTGCTGAGTCCTTCTCCCACTTTAATCAAGCCCATCTTTGGGACTACTTGGTTGAAGAGGTTTTCGACCTGTTAGACAAAGAAACTCGACAGTTCTTGATGCAGTGTTCAGTGCTTGACCACTTCAACGACGAACTGGTTTGTGCGCTAACACAACGTGAAGACGCACTGGGTATGATCGAATCATTAAATCGATTCGGTTTATTCATCTACCCGCTTGAAGGCGAAAAGAACTGGTATCGTTTCCATAACCTCTTTGCTGAATTTTTGGCACATGAGCGTCAAGCTCGAATCCCTCAACAAGAAGCAGAGTTGCACCGAAGTGCCGCGAAGGCGTGGATTAAACAAGACACCCCACACCAAGCACTACGCCATGCACAGCGCGCTGAAGACCCAGAGCTGATCATTCAAATACTGACAGACCACGGCTGGCCGATGTTCAACCAAGGCGAACTTTCCTCGTTAGAGATGGCGATCAAGCAACTGACTACGGATCAACTTTACAGCGACCCTAAACTGTCCATGTTACGAGCTTGGCTAGCACAAAGTCAGCACCGCTACGAACAAGTAGGGACATTATTGGAAGAGGCTGAAACACAATATCAAGCTCGAAATATTGAACTCGACACTCAACAGCAAGGGCAATACAACGCCCTACGCGCGCAAGTTGCGATCAACAGTAATGAACCTGAAAAAGCCTTGGAATTGGCAGAGCTTTCGCTAAGTCAGCTGAACACCACCGTTTATCGTAGCCGAATTGTCGCCACGTCTGTTGTTGGTGAAGTCAATCACGTAATGGGCAACTTGAGCCGTGCACTGCCAATGATGCAGCAAACAGAAAAACTTGCACGCCAGTACCAAGTTTACCACCAAGCGCTTTGGGCGATTCTACAACAGAGCGAGATCTTAATTGCACAGGGTTACGTTCAAGCGGCATTCGAGCTGCAAGACAGTGCGTTCAAATTGATCGAAGAACACCAGCTAAAATACGTGCCTCTGCATGAATTCTTACTGCGTGTTAGAGCTCAAATATTCTGGTGTTGGAACCGATTAGATGAAGCGGAAGAGTGCTGTTACAAAGGCTTGGATATCCTTGGTCACCATTCGCCAAGTAAGCACCTTCACAGTTATTCAATGTTGGCTCGTATTTCACTGAGTCGCGGTGAAATTGATAAAGCATCTAAGTTTATCGACCAAATTCAGCACCTTTTGCGTCAATCGACTTACCACGTGGACTGGACGGCGAACGCTTCTCTTTCTTTGATTCTTTTTTGGCAAGTAAAAGGCAATAAAGAGGCGATACGTGATTGGTTGAATGTGGCTGTTCGACCTGAATCGGCAAGCAACCACTTCTGCCAACTGCAATGGAGAAACATCGTTCGCGCTCACATCATTCTTGAGCAGTATGAAGAAGCGGAAGAAGCACTGACGTTCCTTAAGAGTGAAGCCCAGCGTTCACACCTGATTACAGACACCAACCGAAACTTGATCGTTGAAGCCGTGTTACGTACACAAATTAACGATGAAGACAGCGCACGCGTGCTACTTGAAGAAGCGCTTCATATGACTAACCAAACCGGTATGGTCGGCAACTTCTTAGTAGACGGCGGGACTATCGGACATATCTTGGATAAGTTGAGCAACAAGCCTGGCTTAGGTGACTTAGAACGCCATCGCGCTCAACAGATCATGAAAGATATCTCGACCACCCAACGCAGCCGCTCGGTTCACTTTGATGAAGACTTTGTTGAAAACTTAGTCAATCACCCAAACATTCCTGAACTTGTGCGCACAAGCCCACTCACCCAGCGTGAATGGCAAGTACTTGGTTTGATTTATTCAGGGTTCAGTAACGAGCAGATAGCTCAAGAACTCGATGTAGCAGGTACCACCATCAAGACTCACATCCGTAACCTTTACCAAAAGCTAAACATTGCTAACCGCAAAGAAGCGATCAGCACAGCGGAGAATTTACTGCAGTTGATGGGGTACTAAACGATTCGAGATTAATTCGAGAAAAGCTTAAGCTAGTTACCTATGGTGACTGGCTTTTTTTTCGTTTGGAGCATGGGGTTAATAGCAGATAGCTGATCATAAAGAGCCAAACGACAGACAAAAAAATAGCCAACCGCAATAATCGCGATTGGCTCTATATATTTGTGAACAAATCATAAGTTCACTAACAACGTCAGTTGGCTAGGTGACCCTCGGCTTAAGAAGGGTCAATGTATATAATGCAGTTAGCGTGCCAACTTTAATTCAGCCGTTTTATAAGCCCTACATCGCATAAAAACCTCTAATTCATGATGCGAATTGCAAAGTGCATTTGCATAATGCAACCAAGATGCAATATCGATAGAAAACAGGTTTCACTGCCGCCGATAATAATAAGACACCAAGCAGTTGTATTTTAAATGTAAGGCAGATGTTCACATCAACGTATTGCCTTACAATTAAAGAGGTAATAAAAGCACCTCGCCAAAGGCATATTCATACTTTTTTGACACTAAAGTTTGTATACTGCACAAAATCACCCTCAACTCTATGAAGCAATGAACTACTTAAGTACTTTTTTCAAAGGCATGGCAATGGGCGCAGCCGACGTTGTCCCTGGCGTGTCGGGCGGAACCATCGCATTCATCACTGGTATCTACGATACGCTACTAGAAAGCATTCGAAGAATTAACCCTAGCGTACTTGGACTATGGAAGCGTGAAGGTTTCAAAGCCGCGTTTAGCCACATCAATGGTTTTTTCCTAATTTCTCTGTTCGCTGGCGTATTCACGAGCATTGCGACATTTGCAAAACTGATTTCTTGGTTATTAGTCACCCACCCGGTTCCACTATGGTCTTTCTTCTTTGGCCTTATCTTGGTGTCGGTTTTCCATATTCTTAAACAAGTAGAAAAGCGCGATATGATTCGATTCGTATTTTTGCTGCTTGGTGTCGCCTTCGCTTACAGCATTACCGTGCTTAAGCCGCTGCAAATGGAACCTACCAGTATCAATATTCTCATTGCAGGTGCGATTGCGATCTGTGCGATGATTTTGCCAGGTATCTCAGGGAGCTTCATTCTGCTATTAATTGGAATGTACGGCCCGGTACTTGGTGCCGTTAAAGAATTTCAGGTTGATGTACTTGCCCTATTCCTTGGTGGCTGTGTGGTTGGCCTGCTGACTTTCTCTCACGTACTTTCTTGGTTATTGCGCTCATTCCGCGACTTCACATTAGTATTCTTGACTGGTTTGATGATCGGTACACTGCCGAAGATTTGGCCGTGGAAAGAAACGATCAGCTGGCGTACAAACTCTAAAGGCGAGCAAGTTCCTCTGATTCAAGAAAACTTGTCACCGTTTGATTTTGAAGCCATCACTTCTCAACCTTCACAGCTAGTAATGGCAATTGTGATGATGCTTGTAGCGATTGCTCTGGTCCTTGGGTTAGAGAAATTTGCAGAGCGCAACGCTGACTAATCATTCAGCCAACTTCTGGAAAGCGTTTAGAACGGATAATGCTTAGAAAGACTAAGCTCACGCCCCTATGACACAGACAAAAGCGAAGCCAATGGCTTCGCTTTTTTAGTTCTACCATACGCACAAAATTACTTTTTGATACAAGCACATATTGAGGGATATGATAACATCGCCGCTCTTATAAAATTAGATGAGAACACGACATGCACTCTGCATTAAAGGTTGCTGCTCTTGGGATCGCTCTCGTGGCAGGCTTTTATGGGCCGCAAGCAATTCAGCAATTTGAATCAGCGATGGAGCGAGCCTCTGCTGAGGTTAACTTAGATGATTACTGCATGCTTTCCACCACATCGTGTGAGCAAAATACAGTTACGATGACACTTGATCGCGAGACAGCTCAACCTCTGGCTCCCACCAAAATCAAAGTAGTGTGGGAAGGCGCAGCCTCTGACACATTAATGCTGTCGCTTACAGGTTTAGAGATGGAAATGGGCTCGGCACGTTTTCAATTAAAAAACATTGGCAATAATACCTATGAAGGTGATGTAATTTTACCTGTATGTACTTTAGACAAGATGACATGGATCGGTGAGCTCACTGATGGTGTCGATACTGTAAATCCGGCAATAAGGATGGCAAGATGAGTAGAAATTGGTCGTTAGCATTGGTTGTCGCTTTTGTCCTTGGCTTTGGCGTTAAAAGTTATCTTGATGGGCAAAACGAAGCTCAAAAACAACACGCGGCAAAACAACAATTCTCCGCGACAACCCTTTTCGGCAAAGATAACCAGCCAACGGAAATCTTTGACCAAACCGATGACAGAGTTCGTATCGTTTACTTTGGTTTCACACGTTGCCCAGATGTGTGCCCTACTTCTCTAGCAATGTTAGCCGGAGCACTTAACCAGATTTCTGATGAAGCAAAAGCCAAGATTCGCCCGATGTTTGTTTCTCTCGATCCAGAACGTGATGCCGCTGAAGCCTCATACGAATACGCACAATACTTCCACCCAATGATGGAAGGATTAAGTGGCCCGTTAGATGTGACAACAACGCTTGCACACAACTACGGTGTTATTTTTAGAAAGACCGAGCTTGAAGGTTCAGAGTTGGAATACACCCTAGACCACAGCTCATATTTCTATTTTTTAAAACCCGATGGCACGCTGATTACCAAAGTGCCGCATACGTTAACGCCAGCGCCAATTGTTGAAGCTATTAACACATTAACGCGCTAACGTACCAAGTCATCAGCGACGAGAAACAACGTGTACAAAAATAAAGAACTTAACGAATAAAGTTCGAACAAAAAGTCAGGTCCCAGACCAAAACAAAAAATTAAGGACAACAACATGAAGTTAAAAGCACTTGCTCTAGCAGGCTTATTGCTCACTCCTCTTGCTCAAGCGAATAACGACATTATGGTTCATGACGCGTACGCGCGCGCAACCCCGCCTTCAGCAGTGAACAGCGCGGTATTCACGACTCTGATGAACCATAGCGATAAAGATCGCGCTATTGTTTCAGCAACAACACCAGCAGCAGGAAAGGTTGAACTTCATGATGTTATCGTTGATGGCGACGTAATGAAGATGCGTCAAGTTCAAGCGATCACCATCCCTGCAAATGGTAAAGCGGTACTTAAACCAGGTAGCTTACACATCATGTTGTTTGACTTAAAAAGTAGCCTAAAAGAAGGTGAACAAATCAAAATGACACTGACCTTCGCAAACGGTGAAACACAGACCTTTGATGCGCCAGTGAAGAAAGTGATGAGCGGCATGAAAAAGATGAATCACGATCATCATTAATCAAATTCACAATCGATGAAATAATTTAAGCCACCATGACTTCTCGCCATCGTGGCTTTTTGCTAAACTGAGCTCGCTTTTTATTCAAAGCCCGACCACATTTATAACCAAGGAGAATAGAAGATGATTGTAATGAAGACACTAAGACTGGCAGTAAAAGTAGCGCGTTAATTTGTTTGGTTAATCCAACTTAAATACCGATCCACCAACACATCGTCACCCGTGACGACCGCACACTTTTACCCGGTTTACTGTTGATCGTAAGTGATCAATATCTGCATGCCTGTAGCGCATGGCTCAATCCGGGGTCCTATCTATTTGAATTCGACCCAAACTAAAAACATTTTTGACGCTCGACGCTTTTAATCTCAGCAACTCTTTTTGGTCTCATTAACTCTTTTGATCTCATCAACAATAAGAGAGCTCACAAGAAGTTAATGCTCTCACAAGAAAAGAAAGCTCGCACGTCTGGGTAAATAGACATGAATTCACAAAACGCATTTTCTCATCCAATGTCACTTCAACAACTTGGATGGCAACCTGTATTCCAACAACAACTGACACTCGAAGACTATGACCAATCCGTCATTGCTCGTATTACCGCGCACCATCGCAGCGGCTATACACTAGCGTCAGAACAAGGCGAAATCGTTCTCCCTATCCATCAAAACCAACCCGCAATGACGGTTGGCGACTGGGTAATCTTGAACTCTGAACTGCAATTCGGCCGTTTATTAGACCGTCAATCACTCTTCAGCCGTAAAGCTGCAGGTAGCCGTGTCGCCGAACAATATATCTCAGCTAATATCGACACGGTTTTTATCGTGGTTTCGTTAAATAACGACTTTAATCTAAGCCGTATTGAACGCTACCTAGCGCTCGCCAATGAAGCACAGGTTGAAGCCGTTATCGTACTCACCAAGAAAGACTTGTGTGATGACTACGAAGACAAAGTACAACAAGTGCAAAGCTTAGATTCTATGCTGATGATCGAAGCGGTGAATAGCCTAGACCAAGACTCAACTCAAGTTTTGTCGCCTTGGTGTAAAACGGGCAAGACTGTGGCTTTAATGGGTTCATCCGGTGTGGGTAAATCCACCTTAGTCAACTCATTACTTGGTGAGGCTGAACAAGCCACAGGTGGCATTCGTGAAGACGATAGCAAAGGCCGACACACAACCACATCACGATCGCTCCACTTGCTAACATCGGGCGGCTTACTGCTCGATACTCCAGGAATGCGAGAGCTACAACTTGCTGACTGCGCTGAAGGCGTGAGTGAAACCTTTTCTGATGTGGAAGAGTTAGCCATGCATTGCCGATTCTCTGATTGTCATCATGAATCAGAACCGGGTTGCAAGATACGCAAGGCGATTGAAAGTGGAGAATTGTCTGAGCGACGATTTGCTAACTATCGAAAGTTATTGCGAGAACAAGCCCGAAATGGCGCCTCGTTAGCGGAACAACGCGCCAGCAATAAGCAGCTTTCCAAGATGTACAAAACCGTACAATCAGAAGGCCGCAATCTTAAAAAAGCGTCTGACTAAGGTTTAAGGTTAACGGCTATAAGCTGTATTTAAGATAACCTAACTTAAGATAACTTTAATTTAAGACAATGAGCCCCATCGTGTTAATCACGTGGGGCTTTTGTTTCAATTTGATAATGGTGTGGTTATTTATGCACACAATGTTCTTTCCTATAGCCGTTTACATTTCTACATTTGCAGTGTTTTGAATCTATCAAATGAGAATCAGCAGATTTATAGCTCAATCAAAATACATTTATTTAACATTTAGCTCTAAAAACACCACATAGCGCAAACAATAACCCTAAAAGTAAACTATCCCTAGACACCCTCTTAGATCCCGCTAATATGACCGCCAATTCCGCTAGTGTATAGTTGGATTTGGTACAACTTCATAAAAAGATACATCACTATAATAAATTAACAATTGCAGGTATTTTATGCAAAATCACAACATGCTCGCCCGCATCGCTCGTGGAAATCTCGTTCTACAGATCCTTGCTGGTATTGTTTTCGGTGTCGTTCTCGCCATGGTTTCTCCTTCAGCAGCTCAAGATGCAGGCCTATTAGGTAGCCTGTTTGTTGGTGCTCTGAAAGCTGTTGCCCCAATTTTAGTATTCATTCTTGTTGCAGCTTCTATCGCAAACCAAAAGAAAGGTCAGCATACCCATATGCGTCCAATCATTGTGCTTTACCTGATTGGTACGTTCTCTGCTGCACTGACTGCTGTAGTACTGAGCTTCATGTTCCCAACCACTTTGACACTGGTTGCTGGCGCTGAAGGTGCTAACCCTCCTCAAGGTATTGCAGAAGTTCTTCATACGCTTCTATTCAAGCTTGTAGACAACCCAGTTAGCGCACTAATGAACGCGAACTACATCGGTATTCTTGCTTGGGCAATCGGTCTTGGTCTTGCTCTGCACCACGCATCTGCAACAACCAAAGCGGTTTTCGAAGACCTAAGCCACAGTGTTTCACACATTGTTCGCTTCATTATTCGTCTTGCGCCATTCGGTATCTTCGGTCTTGTTTCTGCTACATTCGCAACAACAGGCTTCGATGCACTGGCAAGCTACGGTCAACTTCTAGCAGTACTACTAAGCTCAATGCTGATCATCGCACTTGTAGTTAACCCACTGCTTGTATTTATTAAAACAAAACAAAACCCATACCCACTCGTACTGCAATGTATTCGTGAATCTGGTGTAACGGCATTCTTCACTCGTTCAAGCGCTGCAAACATCCCAGTGAACATGAACCTTTGTAAGAAGCTAAAACTAGACGAAGATACTTACTCTGTATCGATTCCTCTAGGCGCAACGATCAACATGGCAGGCGCTGCAATCACCATCACTGTGTTAACGCTTGCTGCTGTACACACTATGGGTATTGAGATTGATATCTTCACTGCGATTCTACTAAGCCTTGTTGCTGCTGTATCAGCATGTGGCGCATCGGGTGTTGCTGGCGGTTCGCTACTACTTATCCCTCTAGCGTGTGGCCTATTCGGTATTTCGAACGATGTAGCAATGCAGGTTGTAGCGGTTGGTTTCATTATCGGTGTGATTCAAGATTCAGCTGAAACAGCGCTTAACAGCTCAACAGACGTAGTGTTCACTGCTGCTGTATGTAAAGCCGAGCAAAACAAAGAGCAATAAGCCTTTAGCTGCTCTGAACCTAAACAGTTCTGAGCTCTAAGCCTAAGCTCTAAGCTCTAAGCTCTAAGCTCTAAGCTCTAAGCTCTAAAAAGCAAATCGTACATAAACAAAAAGGGAAGCAGATGCTTCCCTTTTTTTTTGTTTGAGTGCTTTACCCGCCGCAGTCAATAATACCTACCGTATGACTTAACGGCTTAATACAGTCAGTTATAACATCTACACTCATATAACATCGTTGGATTTTTTAAATTGTAGAACTACTCGTTTCAGTCATGTTCAGAATACAGGTAATAACTCATAAACACGGTTTATTAATTGCTCTTCCAGTTAGACTCGACTGCCGGTTGGCTAAAGTCCAAAGAACCGCTATTAGAGTTAGCTTGCTTATCTTGTGATGCTCGATTCGCGCTTGCCTTGTCACCATCATGGTTTTCAGCCGCCTGTTGGTGATTGTTGCCATTTAAACCTTGAGCACTTGAAGCTTGAGCATTTGAGGCTTCAGTATCCAAATCCGCCTTATCGACACCTAACTCATCACCCTCTTCGTCAGAGGCTTCTTTCACTTTCTTATGTACTGGGATATCGCGTTTGTAGAGCTTGTTGAGCGCTTTAACGATAGAGTGCTTGGTGATTGCTTCTTGCGTCAACTTGGTCATTATTGGCTTAGTCAGAGCCTGTAACCCCACAACGGCATCAACACCAAGATCCCCACCAACTTTATCTCTCAAATACCTCGCATCCGCATAGCCAAAATGAGCCGATAAGAATAACCAGATATACGCGATAGCATTGCCGTGCTCACCATGGTCAATCCACGCCTCACCGGCTTTAAACATCGCTTCTGCACAGTTTTTTTCAGCTGCCGTTTCAAACCAGTAAACCGCTTCACGATGATTAGCGACAACACCAACACCGTTCAAATAGCTCATACCCAATTTGATTTTTCCGTCTAGGCTATTCTTTTCAGCCGCTTTTCTGTACCACATGAAAGAGCTTTCTGGAGAATAATCTGGGTTCTCTCTATCTAAGCACCAATCCCCCATAAAAAGCATCGCTTCAGTGTTACCACTAGCTGCAGACTCTTCAATATAGGCGCTGCCTTTCGGAAGGTTTTTCTCAACTCCGCGACCAAACACGAGTGCTTTACCCACCTCGAATTTTGCAAGCGGATCATTATCCAGTGCTGATATCGCTAACTGCCAAAAATTGGCCTTTTCTCTTAAAATTAGGTCTTCTTTGCACTTCATACTCAGACGCACAATGCCGTACATGCCGTTGACATTGTCTAAATGGGCAGCTTTGTCGTACCAATATAGAGCTTCCTTAAGATTGACTCGTTCGGCTTCTTTCGCCAAATACAGAATCGACGGTACATGCCCAGTTTCAGCCTTAAATTGACGATCTTTTTGCTCTTGGATACGTGCTTTTTCAATCGCTTTTCGGTAAGCGACGGCGCGAGCTTTACGTTCTTGTTCCAAGCGCTTTTTTCTTAGCGACAAAGAGACCAACCAAACAGCAATAAGTATTAACGAAAGAGCGGTCGCACCAATTGCGATTCCCATTGTACTCATAAAATATTTTATCCTAACTCGGCTAATAGCACCCTACACAGGAAAGCAATCAACCTATAGCGAGCAGTATGTTTGAATGACAGGGAAAAGCGCAGTTATTAAAACGTTCCGCCCTAAAATGAATTTTGTTCAGTATCTCAGGAATACATAATGATAAAAAGCCTACGAGTATCTATCCGTCAGCACTCCATTAATGCTGTGATCCCGCTCGCTTTTTATCTATAAGTCTTGGGGCGTTACTTATTCTATCTTATCTATCTTATCTATCTTATCTATCTTATCTATCAGCTTATGGTCTAGCGACATAATTAACCTTGCTGCATCTTTTCCCAAATGGTCGGAGAGCCAATATAGTCTTGAACCGTAGTAATGAACTCTTTGACCAATTTGGTCTGCTTACGATGCGGATACACAGCATAAATAGCCGTATCAACCGTCGAGATTGCATAATCAGGAAGTAACGTAACCAAGCCCAGTTCTTTCATTGAGGCATACAAGTTTGATTGGTCAAGGAAGCCATAACCTAAGCCATCTTTCACGCAAGACACCATGGTGCGAACATCACTCACCTTATAGTTACCGCGAATCGTTAGGCTTTGGAAAGTGTTGCCATGCGGCTCTTCACTGATCCGCAGGTGATCAACCGTCATATCGCCATTGGTATAAATCACCGCAGGTAAATAGAGCAAATCTTGTGGCGTCTTTGGCTCACCGTGCTCTTTCACAAAGTCGTTCGATGCAACCAGCATGAAGTTACTGTCGGCAATCTTCTTGGCAATCAAATTGGATTCAACAAGCTTACTGAAGCGAAACGCGATATCAAACTGCCCTGCAATAATATTCGCGATCTTGTCGTCTAGTGACAGCACAATCTGAACATCCGGATACTTTCTCATGAACTGAGTAATAATAGGTTGTAAGTATTGCTGACCAAAATAGATCGGCGACGTAATTCGTAACACACCTTTGGGTTCAGATTGGTACGAGTCGGCAATGCCTTGAATCTGATTAATAGTATCTTTCAGTACATAGGTTTGCGCGAGAATATCTTCCCCTGCCGACGTCAACGAGAACGAACGCGTAGAACGGTTGAGTAACTGAACACCTAAATCTTGCTCCAGCTTTTTGATCTGTTTAGAGAGCGATGAGTTGTCCATATCGTGTAAGGTTGCCGCTTTGGTAAACGACCCTTGTTGAACCACATCTAAGAACAATAACAACTGATTAGTATTTGGCACTGCGCCTCTCCTGAAATAAAACTCGACTAACGTTCATCTTTGGGGGTGTCCATCACAACCATAGTCGTAATCGATTGCACCTGAGCACATTCCCCAAGCACATCGGCATGAAACTTCTTATAGCCCGGTAGATCTTTGGTTTCTACCCTTAGCAAGTACTCGTTGGCACCAGTAATGTTGTGGCACTCCACCACCTCTTTTTCCATACTGACGTGCTGTTCAAATTCTAGCTGAGCCGCTTTGCTGTGGCTCGACAAGCCAATCGAAACATAAGCTATAAAGCCAACGCCCATCAGGCCATTATCCAGAACCGCACGGTAACCTTGAATGATCCCTTTACGCTCGAGGTCCTGTACTCGCCTTAAGGTCGCTGAAGCCGACAATCCTATACGTTCTGAAAGCTCAATGTTGGAGATTCTGCCGTCCAATTTAAGCTCTTGCAATATCCTTTCGTCAAATCTATCCATAAGTACTTATTATTGTGCATTAAGTGATAATTGAGGAAATAAAAGCACATAATTGCCTCACTTTCCACCTACTATGCTTCTGAACACGTGAAAGTCATGACCGGTCAGTCACTTCGTTCATTTTACTGCTGGAGAATCACAATGCCTTTAGAACAACTTAGCGCACTTGCCTTGTTTGCGTTTGTCTCGACCTTCACACCAGGTCCAAATAACATCATGCTCATGACATCAGGAGCCAATGTTGGCTTTGCTCGTACCATTCCGCACATGCTTGGCATTGCTCTGGGGTTTGCAGCCATGTTGCTATTGGTTGGCTTCGGCTTAATGGGGATTTTTAACGCCTATCCGGTCTCTCACCAAATCTTGAAATACCTGAGTCTTGCTTACCTTGTGTACCTTGCGATTAAGATAGCATTGAGTGGCAAAGCCAAAAGTACTAAGGCTTTTAAACCCATGACCTTCATTGGCGCAGCCAGTTTTCAGTGGGTGAACCCGAAAGGTTGGTCAATGGCGCTGACGGCTATTTCAGTGTATAGCAGTGGCAGTTCATGGTGGGAGCTCGCGATCATCGCCAGTATCTTCACACTAGCCAACTTGCCTTCTGTGACATTCTGGACAGCGGCAGGCAAACAACTGCAACACTGGTTAACAACACCAGTACGCATCAAGAGCTTCAACTACGGTATGGCAGGCTTACTTCTAGCCTCAACGATTCCGATGATCTAATCGACTTACTTTATCTATTGATGGTTAGTACACCGGTGCTAACCATCCGTTTCTTTAAAAGAGCTTAATAATCTCGCTTAGCCATTGACCAAATGTCGCCTGCCCACTCGGCGTTAACGTCCAGACAAAAGCCACAATATTAAGTGACACCGTCACGAAAAATGCAAATCTAAATGGTTGCTTCTGCGTTTTATGACGCAGTTTATCTTGAGCAATTAACGCCCCTAACCAACCACCAGCAACAGAAAAAATATGCAGAGTTTTCTCTGGTACACGCCAATTACCATTGATTGCCGCTCTCTTGTCCTTCGCGTACACAAAAAACGTCACTATTCCGATAACTAAATACCACACCAAGAGCGCTTTTGAACTTTCTGAAAACAACGCAGATACCGCTACCAATACCAGATAAGTAATAGCGATTTGAATAGATGAAGACAACATCAACTCCTTTGGATAATGAACAACATAGCGTCACCATTCCACATTAAAGACTCACTAAGGCTATTTGAGGCGAATGAGTACAAACTTTTTTTGATAGGAAAAACAACCTACGAGTGAAGTGCCACTAAGCTCACATAAATAAGGCGTAGTTATCACCCCTAGCGACTACTCCTATCTTCTACGCCTATGGCTAACCAACTGTATTTTATGAGCTATTGAACCAATAAAAAAGCGCGTTAACCACCACAATCCGTGATATCGACACTAGGTTTCCTATTTTTACGGATTAAAAATAACTTAATACATAAGCGTCACAAATAGTGGAGCATCGTTAAGCCTAGGATATTCATCTTCGTAAAAAATATGGATATCAAAACGTGAACGAAATAAATACCAATAAACACGAGATTCTACAAAGTACCTTGAAGATTGCAAAAACAAAGAGCTTCAATATTGCGCAAACAAACAACTTCAAACGTTCAGCTTTAGCCAAGGCGATATTGCCTCTCGTCACCGCGACCTTGGTAGCAGGCTGTGGAAGCGACACTAGCAAAACAAACTCTGACAGCAATAGTCTATATAAAGCCGCTGAAAACGAAGTTGTTATTTATTACAAACGAGATGTTGCAGCGGCTCGCGCTTCTGGCTCGACCTACGACGGCTGGGGGCTTCACCTTTGGAATGGTGAAGGTTGTACGAGCACTGACTTAGTCGGCATGGGATTAGGTAACAATGGGACTGACTGGGATGTACCTTATGAATTCAAGGGCATCAATGATACCTATGGCGCCTACTACGTGTTGAACGTCGACCCAGATGCATCCGACCCTCATAAGTGCATGAACTTCATCTTGCATAATGGCGGCGATAAGGCGTTTGGCAGCGCCAACTCGAAAATTGATCTCACCAAACTGAGTCAATCTCAATCTGTATTCGGTTTCCATGGCAGCAGCGCGCTGTACTACGAACCGATTTCAGAACGCCCAGTTAAGATTGATGGCCAGAAGGCACATTGGTTGGACTCAAACACAATCGCTTGGGAAGCTGCAGACGGTGCCGATTCTCTCAAGTTGTTTTACGCACTCGATAACAGCATCACGATAAACGATGATAAGGCGATCGTCGGTGGGCAGGCCGTTGAACTCAAAAAAGATGGCAAGCTATCCTCTGCATTAAAAGAACGCTTCCGTCATCTAGCAAGCCTACCCGCTTTATCAATTGATGTTGACGACAGCACGCTGCGCACCATCTTGAAATCTCAGATCATTGTTGTTGCGTATAATGCGAATGGCGACGTTATCTCTTCAACTGAAGTTCAAAAGCCCGGCGTACTTGATGCTGTATTTGCCAACGAAGAGGCCGGTAACGCAATCGGAGAAACACTGGGGGCGATTGTGGAAGGCAGCACGACGACCTTCAAGCTTTGGGCCCCTACTGCGCAAGATGTTGAACTCGTCCTCTACAGCGAAGACCGACAAAGTTCTAAAGTGCTCCCAATGACAGAAAGCTTGGAAACAGGCATTTGGGCAACGGATTCAATTTCTAACGCCGTGAATAGTTATTACCGTTACCAAGTGAAGGTTTATCACCCAACCACTGGTAATATCGAAACTCGCCTTGTGACCGACCCATACTCACTCGGCTTGTCGAAGAATTCAGCATACTCTCAAGTGATTGACCTTGATGAAGCAGCACTGATGCCACAAGGTTGGGCTGGATATAAGCGCCCAACGGTTAAGAAAGACGAAGACCACGTACTGTACGAATCACACCTTCGTGACTTTAGCTTCAGTGATAAGTTAGGTACAGCAAGCTTAAACGGCAAGTACCTAGCGCTAACAGAAGCCGATCGTGAGTCAGTAAAACACTTGAAAGCTCTGAAAGATGCCGGTTTAACTACGCTTCATATCTTACCTGCATTCGATATCGCTACCATCAATGAAGATGATGCGAACCGCGTGGATATCACCGACACCGTTAGCAAACTCTGTAACGTAAAACCAACAGCGACTTTATGCGGCACCGAAGATGAAAACAAAACCATCGAAGCCGTACTCAACAGCTATAACTCTTCAACAGGCGATGCCCAAGCTCTAATGAACGATCTGCGTATGTTAGATAGTTTCAACTGGGGCTACGACCCATTCCATTACACCGTTCCAGAGGGAAGTTACGCGACAGATCCTAACGGTTCAAAACGTATTCTAGAATTCCGTCAAATGGTTAAAGCTGCGCACGACATGGATCTTAAACTGATCATGGACGTGGTTTATAACCATACCAATGCGTCTGGCGTGAACGATAAGTCCGTACTGGATAAGATCGTCCCTGGGTATTATCACCGCCTGAATGTGAACACTGGTGGCGTGGAAAGCTCAACGTGTTGTGATAACACCGCAACTGAAAACCTAATGATGGGTAAGTTGATGGTCGACTCACTCAAGGTATGGGCTGACGACTATAAGGTTGATGGTTTTCGTTTTGACTTAATGGGCCACCAGCCAAAAAGCGTAATGGTTGAAGCATTGAAAGAAGTGCGCAAGATCGACCCAAATACCCTGTTCTATGGCGAAGGTTGGGACTTTGGCGAAGTAGCAAACAACGCTCGCTTCGAACAAGCCAACCAGATCAATATGGCAGGCACCGAAATTGGCACCTTCTCTGACCGTTTGCGTGATGCAGTACGCGGCGGTAGCCCATTTGATGGTGGTGTCGATTCTGAAGGTAAGCACCCACTTCGATTTAACCAAGGCTTCGGTAACGCCGCGTTTGCCAACGAAGAAACCAAAGTTGATCAAGATTCAGTCAACGGTCGTTTACACAACCAAGATCTTGTGCGTTTAGGCATGGCCGGTAACTTAGCCGAATACGTATTACTGGATTACAAAGGCGATACCAAACTGGGCAAAAACGTCGACTACAACGGCGCACCTGCCGGCTACACCAAAATGCCGTCAGAGAACATCTCTTACGTTTCCAAGCACGATAACCAAACTCTTTGGGATAACAACGCTTACAAAATCGCCGAAGGTACAAGCTCTGCAGAACGTGCTCGTATGCAGTCGGTATCGCTCTCGACCGTCATGTTGGGTCAAGGCATCCCGTTCATACACATGGGTTCTGAACTGTTACGTTCTAAATCGATGCAGCGTGATTCTTACGACTCTGGCGATTGGTACAACCGTGTGATGTTTGATGGTACTGGCAATAACTGGAATGTTGGCTTACCTCGTGAAGACAAAGATGGTGCCAACTGGGAACTCATCAAAACCATCATTGCCGACAGCACAGCTAAACCAGTAAAAGAAGACATTGACCTCACCAAGCAGCAATTCCTAGAGCTGTTAAAAATCCGCAGCTCAAGTGAACTGTTCCGCTTAGACACAGCAGAAGAAGTCATGAAGCGTGTCGACTTCCGCAATGTGGGCAAAGATCAAATCGAAGGCCTGATCGTGATGTCTATTGATGACGGAATCTCCACAGGCAAAGACCTAGATCCAACCGCTGATGCCATTGTGGTTGTCATAAACTCAACGAGTAAATCTCAATCATTCAAGATCACGGGAGCGACGGGCTTTACACTCCATACCATTCAGCAGAACTCTGCCGATGACATCGTGAAAGGCGCCACCTTTTCCGCTGAGACCTTCACCGTTCCGCCATTGACCACCGCGGTATTTGTGCAAACTCAAGGCGCATCACAAGGTGCTGGGTTATCGGTTGATAACTCACAAAAGGACGTATCTAAGATTCCGCCATATGGCAAAACGACCGTCTATGTACGTGGTGCAATGAACGGATGGAACCCGACGGACGCTTGGGCGATGAGCTTCGTTGGTAACGGCGTTTACTCTGTCAGTGGCGCTTTGGCTGTGGGTGAATATGGCTTCAAGTTTGGCGGTTCTACTTGGGGTATCTTGGATATTGGCTGTCACTCCGTCGACTTAGCTAAAGGCTCGATCAACATTGGCAGCGAAGGCGACTGTAAGTTGAATGTAACCGAAGCCGGCAACTACACATTCACACTGAATGCGATTCATCAACTCAATGACAGCGCAGAAAAAGCCGTGGTATCTGTGACGAAACAATAAGCTTCACATTCACATAATCATCACAGACGAGCCTGTTTTTTTGGGGAAGAGCGAGGGGAGGTATTAACCTCCCCTTTTTTTGAGCAGCCGCTCACATACCACAGCAACTACGCCCCGATTTTCTTACCCAAGGAGGATAAAGCCGCATTCTGATTAAGCTAGCCTCCTAACGATAACTTCTATATCAAATATAACGTCTATATCAAACATAACGTCTAGCACAGTTTCAACGACAAAGCCCTACAGCTCCACTTCTCGAGATGGAATATAAGTATGTACAACAAGAAACATTCAATCTATCAAGTTTTTACCCGTTTGTTCGGCAATCAGAATACACGGAACACACCTTGGGGAACCATTGAACAAAATGGCGTGGGCAAGTTCAGTGACTTCACCAATAAAGCGCTGACAGAAATTAGAGAACTCGGCATCACTCATATTTGGTACACCGGAGTACCACATCATGCTGTGATCAACGACTACAAGCACATCGGCATCTCAGACGATCATCCAAGCGTTGTAAAAGGACGGGCTGGCTCACCTTATGCCGTCAAAGATTACTACTCCGTAAACCCAGATCTTGCTGACAACCCAGCGCAGCGTTTACAGGAATTCGAAGCCTTGATCAAAAGAAGCCATGAAAATGGTTTGAACGTCATCATTGATATCGTCCCTAACCACATTGCCCGTAATTACCAAGGCTTGAATAACCCAGAAGGCGTACGTGACTTTGGCGATCAAGATGACACGACGGTTGAGTATCATCGCAACAATAACTTCTATTACATTCCTGACAGCGCATTTGAACTGCCCGAGATCGAACCTGCGTTCATTCCTCTTGGTGGCGAACAACACCCGAATTTAGCCTCACCGTTTCTTGAATCCCCAGCCAAATGGACAGGCAACGGATCGCGCTTGAGCAAACCTAACTTCGACGATTGGTATGAAACCGTAAAAATTAACTATGGCGTGCGACCAGACGGTTCGAAAGACTTCCCTGAACTACCGGATGATTACGCGATGCGTGATCACCTCGCCCACTACCATTTCTGGCAGCAAGTTGATGTGCCGGATTCATGGATTAAGTTTCGAGACATCGCCTTATATTGGTTAGAAAAAGGCGTCGATGGATTTCGCTACGATATGGCAGAAATGGTACCGGTCGAATTCTGGAGCTATCTCAATTCATCAATCAAAGTAAAGAATCAAGACGCCTTTTTGATGGCGGAAGTGTATCAACCGGATCTTTATCGTGATTACATTCGCTTGGGTAAAATGGACTACCTGTATGACAAAGTCGATCTTTACGACGGCCTAAAAGCAATCATGCAAGGTAAGGCTTCAACGGCAATCATCCCTGAGATCCAGCATCAAATGATGGACATCGAACACCACATGATGCACTTCTTAGACAACCACGATGAGCAGCGTGTCGCGTCTCCTGAGTTTGTTGGTAACCCACACATAGCCAAACCAGCCATGTTAGTCAGTGCGCTATTAAGTAGCTCTCCCACCATGATTTACTTCGGGCAAGAAGTCGGCGAACCGGGTGCGGAGAATGCAGGTTTTGGACAACCTTCTCGCACGTCTATATTTGACTACATCGGTGTTCCTCAACATCAAAAATGGATGAACGGAGGAAAGTTCGATGGCGGGCAGCTCAACGATGACGAAAAGCAGCTCAGACTCTTCTACCAACAAGTGATGACGTTTTCATTGAACCATTCATCGATGACCGGAGCGTACCAAGACTTACACCAATCCAATCAGCTAAGTGATTCTGTTTATGCTTTCTTGCGTTTTGATAACCAAGAACTGGTTATCGCCGCGGCTAACTTCAGCCAAAGAAAAACAGACCACATTCAGTTGAAGGTGACGGCAGAGGTTATTCAAAAACTAGGCATCGCTGACGGAAGCTATACGCTCCAAGAACATATTGAAGGCGTCCAACAACAGACGCTGTATGTGGAAAATGGTGTCGGTTACTTCAGTGCAGAATTCCCCCCCCTAGCCGCTTTCGCTTGGGTGTTACCCCTTTAATCAATCGTTCTAAAAGTAACTGGTGATGACGGCGTTAAATCAGAGGAAACGGTACTTAACGTCGTCTTCGGATAAGTAAAATTCAGACGGTCGTTGGTTTTCAAAGCACGTTCTAAGCAGCTATGGCGGGTAGCTGTAACTTGTTTTTGCCCCAAAGCTTGTTGGCCCTTTTCAATAAGAAAACTGCGAGCTTGATTTATCCCTATCTAAGCTAATGATTCTCTAGAGTTGCTTATCCTGTTTCATACCTGCTTATGGTTTTACACAACCTTTTGATATAGGAGATGGTGATATGTTGAATGTTTCAACATATCACACAGAACTAACAAAAAAATCCCCGTATATTCAATTGATTATACGGATGTGCTTTGGATATAGTTGATGTAATAAGCAGCCAACATCAATATGTAAAGCTGTTAGCCCTTTTCCCTAAATTGTAAGAGGATCAATAATAAATGGTGGGAGGTACTTCAAATGGTACAGTTTATGCTCATGCTTGGTTTGCTGCATCAGCAAAAAGAGCCCTAGAAGCTGAAAATTTTGGTGATACTTGTGCGGGAATTACAGTAGTAACGTTAACTGCATTCATGGTTGAAAGTTATTTTAACTACATTTGCTCAAGATTATTAAACAAGAGCGAGTTAATTGAAGCTGTGCTTGATTCCGACTTATCACTAGATGTTGTAGCGAAACTTGATGATTGCGGAAAGAAATTAGGCTTCGAAGAAAGAGTTGCAAAAGCATATGGTATTGATGAGCGGTATGAGTTACTCGCTAATAATCTGATCAAATTTTCACATGGGCAAAAATCTAAACAATTAGCAAAGTGCTTCGAAGAGAGCGGAAAGGATGGCGCTGATTTTACAGAAATAGATAACAAATTCAGAATTCCACCTATTGTAAAATGTAAGGCAATCTTAGATACGGTATCCCGTGACGAGCGAAAAAATAATGAATTTGTAAATATAGTTGTTCGCTTGTTCTCGGCGAGAAATTCACTTGCTCATGGTAAAACTGAAAGTGTAAGCAATACCTTTACCATAGATGATGAAGAAGTATCGCCAGAAAGTTGTCCTTCAGTCATAGCTTCTTGGCAGGAGTCGTGTTCTTTGGAAAAAGCACAGAGTTACTATGGAACTTGTACTGAATTAGTGAACTATATTGGTAAGTTAGCATTAGATGAAGAGCACCCATTGTTAACATTGTCATCTCAGGTGTCAGGATTACAGGGCCATACAAAGCATTTAAGAGAAGCTTAGATGAAGAAAATTTTCAAATTAAAGCAATGGTTAAGCATCGATGATGTTGCTAGAAGATTATCTTATATCTGTGAAGAAGATGTATCAGATAAAGATATAGTTCAACTATGCATTGATGGAGAACTTGATATCTGTTGGCTTGTGAGACATGGCTGGGCTCGAGAAGCTGCAATGTATACAAGTCTTATTGGAGGATGGTTTTTAGAAAATATAACCCAAGATGTGACACATAAATCAATATTGGATTACACACTTGATGAATTAATGACCAATTACGTTTGTGGACCAAAGGCCATTAGCCTTTCTATTGGTTCATTATCAGATCCTTTCCGCATTGAAGGCCCTCTCAAGATACAGTTGAATACTGGCATTTTTAAAGATCATTTATTGTCCTTTATTACAGGGACAGATTCGGAGTTAGTTAACCTTGAAGGGTGCTTATTATTAGATTCAGAAGGACGGTATGTTCAGCCTGTCGACTTTTTAACTACTAATGATGGGGAGGCAGTATTCGATCGACTCGCTGAAAGAGCTTATCCCACGGATGATTTACCGGAATTTAATGAGTTAGTTGTACTACGTAAGGACTTGGAAGTCCTTGAGCAAAAGATAACAGAGCCAGAAAAAAGACTATTGAGAACACCTGAAGATACTTTAGTTTCTAGTTTAGGTTTAATGGCGTTAATGCTAAGTGAACAATCTTCAAAGTATAAAAAAGGAACAACGGCAAACTGTAGTCAAATTGCTCAAGATATCAGTAAATTGGCAGCTAGGCATGGTGTGGAGCTAGACATGGTGTGGAGCTAGACAAGGCATCAAACCTAAACAGAGATATTTCAGCTGCATTAAAATCACTTAAAAAATGGCAGCCATAAATAATTTCGGCTAACCACCAAAAAGCCACATGAGTTCTGCACTATTGGGTTACTTAGCAAGAAGGAGTAACCTAATGAAAGTAAACTGGAAATCGACACTCATCTACATTCTTATATCAGTAGAACTTTATGTAGAAATTCGTTTTGATGACATGATTTTTATATTTGGTACGAGTATTACGAAATAATTCAGTTATCAAAGCAATCAAAGTGATGCATTACACTCGGCGGTTTTGGTACGGGGTTCAGTGTGCTTTGCTAGTACGGTGGGGCACACCTTATTACAGGCGTTACCTTCCATACCAAACCTAATCAATAACATTCTAATTTAGTAATATAACTGACTCACTTTTGTCCAAAACCGTTCCAGCACGATCTCAGTTACCTCATCCATTTCTAAGATAAACCGCTCCCGATTACATTCCACTGGTTTACTATTTTTCCATTCGCTTTTTATGGTTAAAATGCCTTATGGTACAAACAATCGAATTATAGATACTTGCGGGCTTTGCCGCAGGTATTCCTCATTTACACGAAAAGACTGATTATGAATTTTGATATCAATGCACTGAAACACCACCAACTGGTCGAAGATGGTCAACTAGAAGGGTGTTACCTTCATCAACCAGCACAGGGCAGCCAGCAAGACGATGACGCTGTTTTAGCAGAGCGCCAAGCGCTAGAAAAATTGGGGTATAAGGTAGTACAGGTACAAGCCAAAGGTGGGGCAACAACCTTTGCTGAAGCGATGCAAAAGTTTGCGAAGAAAACAGGTCACCAGACCAAAGAGTAAGCGAATGGGTGTAGAGGGGCTTTCTATTACGGCTGATAACCTTTGGATTTTAAAGCGAACACATCATAAAGCTTTTTAACAACAGCCGCTTAACTCGAATTAAAACACACCCCGTAAGTCACTAAACGGGGTTATAAGTACATGAGCTAAATCTCTGCTATAACTTTATTTATGTATGATGCAATAATCAACGAGAGCCATTGATATGTCTTGTTTTTGCCTTAATAAGACTAGGCCTGTAACCGTGCCATTATTCACCTCATAAAACAGCCTAAAACCCGATTTTTTGAACTCTCTGATACTAGTGACCCCCAACCCTACAAGCTCAGAACATCTAGAGTACATGTTAGGGTTATGGCTCACATTTTCTTCAAAGGCATCTAAAAGACTCTCAATCCCTTCAATGACTGATTTTTCATCATTCCATTGAGTTAGGTGATCAATCGAATCATTTAGCGAATTTTCAAATGTTTCCGTGTATTGAATTTCTACTTTATGAGTCATATTTACCTTTGTTACTTACGGGCAGCTAATCGACTTCTTAAATCTCTAGACGAAGTTACACGATCTTGAACAACATCATTTTTTGCAAAGCTAACCAGTTTCATTAGCGCAATGGCATCTTGACGTTTTTTATGGTCTTCATACGACTCAACTACATACGTAGGTTTTCCATTTTGCGTGATCGTTAGTGGTTCACTTAAAGGCAAGTTAGCCGCATTTTTTTTTAAGAAACTGACGGTTTCTACATTTGCTGTGTCCATAATCACTCACCCTGTTTGTATTTGTTGCTTTAGTTAGTTGAATGTCATCACTCATTCAATAGCTATATTGTACTACCCGATCACTACTAGTTCAAATTTAGACTTTATTTAAACTGCTCTGCACAACCAAGATTGGACGCTTACCCAAACGAGTTTCGTATTTCATGCAATGCTTAATCAAAGTTGGCTTTTTGTAAGATCTCAATGAACGTCTTGATCTTGAGGTCTTCCGCTCCCTGTTTCGCGTAGAGGCCAACGTTTCCTAGCTTAGAGTCATCAATCAGTAAGGTTTCGAAGCCTTTGTCTTTCATCCAATCGCACATTTTATGACTGTATGGCATGACAGCATCAGACATTCTTAACATATCTAAGCTCGCAAAAAGAGAGTCAACGTCATAGACATCTCGCCCAACCACCTCGGTATCACGCCCACCAGGCTGTGAATTTACGTGGTCAGACAGTACAGAGTTATGTCGAGAATGATCGGGGGTCACTTGGAGTATTGGAAACGCTAATGTCTCACGCCTTAACAAACTCGGATCTAAGTGTTTCTTCGTTAGCAACGGATGGTTGGCTCGAACAAACACCGCTTCTTTGTCTTGAAAGAGTGGGTAAAACGTTACTTTGCATCGCTCATGCAGCCCATAGATTTCATGGCCAACAAACAAGTCGATATCGCCTTGAACCAAGTGGTGCATCAAAGACAAGTTGTTACCGAACTCTAAATGTAGCGAGCCCATTTTTTCTTGTTGCTTGTATTCCTCAACCGCCTTGCAAACAAATTGTTCCCACCAAGCTTCCCCGGTGCCGAGTTTCAATTTACCGGATTGGCGCTGCTGCATGTCGGTAAAGCGGTGCATCAAAGACAGATGCTTTTCTTGCTGTTCTTGTGCAAACTCCCGAAACAACACCCCGTACTCAGTAAGCTCAACGCCTTTTGACTTACGAGTAAAAATAGCCACACCAACATCACTCTCTAATTTCTTGATCGCAGCGGTCAAGGAGGGTTGGCTAATATTCAGCTTTTCTGCGGCACCTTTAATACTGCCAGTATGCGCAACCATCAGAAAGTATCGGTATAGCTTGTTCATAGGATTCTCTTAGTTTGCATTCGATCACAAAATGCGAGGTTAGAAATTCAACAAATTAAACCACTGAACACAGTGCGCAGCGGATAAAGCTCATGATATAGGATTTTTCTATAGAGAGCATTAGTAATGCTATTTCCCAGTGTAAGATGAAATCACTATAGTAAGGTCAATTAACTTATTAAGTGGACATTGAGATGGAACAGAAATGGTGGCATGACGCAGTGGTCTACCAAATTTACCCGCGTAGCTTTTTAGACTCGAATAATGACGGTATCGGTGACCTAAATGGAATCATCAGCAAACTCGATTACCTCAAAG
Source organism: Vibrio sp. MED222 (assembly GCF_000153005.1). Classification (NCBI taxonomy): domain Bacteria; kingdom Pseudomonadati; phylum Pseudomonadota; class Gammaproteobacteria; order Vibrionales; family Vibrionaceae; genus Vibrio; species Vibrio sp. MED222. The sequence goes on from NZ_CH902606.1 coordinate 1,069,225, forward strand.
AACTAGGCATTAATGTCATTTGGCTCTCCCCTGTTTATCAATCTCCAATGGACGATAACGGCTACGACATCTCCGACTACCAAGCGATTGCTGAAGAGTTTGGCACGATGGAAGAGATGAAACGACTGATGGATGAAGCGAAGGAACGTGACATTAAGATTGTTATGGATTTAGTGGTAAACCATACGTCAGATGAGCACCGTTGGTTCGAGCAAGCACGCTCTTCAAAAGACAATCCGTATCGAGACTATTACATTTGGCGCGATGCAAAACAGGATGGCAGCGCACCGGATGACCAAGGTTCGATCTTTGGCGGAAGTGCTTGGCAGTGGGATGAACTCACACAACAATATTACTTCCATCTATTCTCGAAACGTCAGCCAGATTTGAACTGGGAAAACCCGAAGGTTCAAGAAGAAGTTCATACTATGATGAACTGGTGGATTGACCTTGGCATCGGCGGCTTCCGCTTAGATGTGATTGATCTTATTGGTAAAGAGATCGATAAAGGAATCACTGGTAACGGACCAAGGCTGCACAAGCTATTACAACAAATGAATCAGGCGACCTTTGGTAACAAGGATTTGTTAACCGTTGGAGAAACTTGGGGCGCGACTCCAGAAATAGCCAAGCTATACAGCGGACAAGATAGAAATGAACTTTCTATGGTGTTCCAATTTGAGCACATTACCCTGACATGGGAGAACGGTGACAAATGGAACCCTATTCCGCTTGATCTTCGAGAGTTCAAAAATGTGCTGACCAAGTGGCAGCTAGAGCTGGCCGATGGTGGTTGGAATTCCCTTTTTTGGAACAACCACGATTTGCCACGTTTGGTTTCAAAATACGGTGATGACAAACATTTCCGAGTTGAGTCAGCAAAAATGCTGGCGACGTGTTTGCACTTCTTGAAAGGCACACCTTACATCTATCAAGGTGAAGAGATTGGCATGACCAATGTCGCTTTTGACAATCTAGACCAATATAAAGATATTGAAACGCACAATTTCTATAAAGTAAAAACGGAATCGGGTGTCACTCATGAACACATGATGGACGCCATTCACGAGAACAGCCGTGACAACGCTAGAACACCCATGCATTGGAACAACCAACCAAATGCAGGCTTCTCTGACGGAACACCTTGGATTGAGCTGAATCCAAACTACCCAGAGATCAACGTCGAAAGTGCGTTGGCTGATCCAAGTTCCATATTTTATCACTACAAGACATTGATAGAGTTACGAAAAGTTCACCCAGCGATTGTCTACGGTTCATTCATCCCTGTTTTTGAAGAACACGACAAGGTTTTCGCCTACGTACGTGAGTTGGATGGTGAAATGCTGTTTGTAGTTTGTAACTTCTCAAACGACAACCTGACACTGGATATGCCTGAACAATACCAAACTCAGACGCTTGATTGTCTGATCAATAACTATCAAACGGTCACTGAGTTGTCAGCCAAGCTTGAACTGGCACCGTATGAATCATTTGCTGTAAAACTGTAATCATACGTTAAATGCAACACACCAAAGGCAAGGTTCTCCTTGCCTTTTTTATTGCCCAAAGCCATCGATTCTCTCCAACATTTCACATCTTAACCTAAGCAACCTAGCGCTTAGTTTTGGATGGCTTTCATCACCCAAAAATAGTTTGAGCCCGCCTTCACATTTCTCCATACGCGCCACTTCACAAAACTATGGCGATCGCCTGTAAAACAGCACTGTATCGGCATTGCTATAGCTTTTTACTATATCAAAGGTGCGTTTACCTATTTCTCAAAGGCTAAATTAGTCGATATTATTTTCAGCAGATAATAAGAACTGATAGAAGTGATTATCGTTATGGATAACCTTCTGAATATGGAATGAAACTATGAAACCTCTATTGAAAACACTGTCTATTTGTACCCTTGCTGCTCTTTTCAATGCACCGGCTTTTGCTATGGAAGAAGGTGAAATCACAATCTGGATCAATGGCGATAAAAGTTATGCCGGTCTTGCTGAAATTGGTAAACAATTCGAAGAAGATACTGGTGTAAAAATTAACGTTCAGTACCCAGACTCACTGGAAGCTAAATTCCAACAACACGCAGCAACAGGCGGCGGCCCTGACATCATTTTCTGGGCACACGACCGTTTTGGTGGCTACGCAGAATCAGGGCTACTTCACGAACTTAATCCAAGTAAAGAATTCAAAGAAAAGCTTGTCGACTTCAGTTGGGATGCGGTGACAGTCAACGGTAAAGTTGTGGGCTACCCTCTAGCAATCGAAGCACCTTCTCTAATCTACAACAAAGACCTACTTCCAAACCCACCAAAAACATGGGAAGAGCTTGCTGACATTCAGAAAGAGATGGCTAAGCAAAACAAAAAAGCCATCATGTGGGATGTGAAAAATGCGTACTTCACGTGGCCGATGATCTCTGCTGGTGGTGCCTTTGCGTTTGAAAAAACAGCAACAGGCTATGACGCTAAAAGCACAGGTGTTAACAATGCAGCGGGTGTTCGCGGCCTTCAATTCTTAGTTGACATGGTAAACCAAGGGGTAGTTAACCCGAATATGGATTACTCAGTCGCAGAAGCAGAGTTCACCAACGGCAATGTGGCAATGACCATTAATGGCCCTTGGTCTTGGGGTAACTTAGACAAGCTTGGTGTTAATTATGGCGTTGCGGAGCTGCCGACATTAAATGGCGGTAAAGGTAACCCATTTGTTGGAATCCTAAGTGCGGGTATCAATGCTGCGAGTCCAAATACTGATCTTGCTGTCGAGTTCTTAGAGAACTACCTATTCCAAGACGACGCTCTGAAAACCATGAATGATGACAAGCCTCTTGGCGCGGTGACACTAAAATCATTCCAAAAAATTCTTGAGAGCGATGATCGCATCAAATCAACCATGACGAATGCTGAAAACGGCGAAATTATGCCAAACATCCCGCAAATGACGGCTTACTGGTTCGCTGAAGGTGCGGCTATCGATAACGCAATGCAGGGCAAGCAAACCGTTAGAGAAGCACTAGACACAGCAGCGAAACAAATCACCAAATAACCTTTCTTTTTATTAATATCCTATTGTCCTTTGGCACAGCGCATGCTGTGCCTTTTTTGTTTTGGAAATCAACTCGCTATGCAAATCCCTACTCTTTACCTAAAAGGTACGTTCAATGGCTGGGGGTTAGACACCCCATTGTTCAAAGAGCAAGACGGCTCTTACAGAGCAAACTTATGCTTATCTACCGACCTTTATCGCTTCAAAATTTCGGATTCAGATGGCACCAAGCAATGGACGCTTTCAGGGCATGAAAGTGAAGCCACACTCTGCGAATTAGAACAAGCGATGCCTCTTATCAACACACAAGGTATTGGCAATGATCTGCTGCTCTCTCCCGCTGTCGCTGGTCAATACTCCTTGAAGGTGCAATTTGGATCTTCGACGCCAACGATCACCGTAACCAAGGGGGTATACAATGATCTATCAACACCTCAACGTGAGCCTATTGATACTCACCTGATTGAGGCTGATATTGAGGTTGAGGAGTCGCAGCCTCACTGGCAACACCCTGATTTTGCGATTCCACATGACCAACTATTCCAGCAGCTCACCATCTCAGAGACACAGTCATTTCCGTTTGTGTTCGGGGATAATGTCGATGGTTACTATCATGGAGCAACCTATAGCTATGTAAACGGTGGCAAATATCGTCACCACCAAGGTTGGATACTGGGAACCTTCGCTAGCTATATCGACGGCAAGTTCAATAATAAGTTAGAAGCTGAACGTGCCAGCCTGACGCCTTATGGTATTGAACATCATTATGATCATAGCCGAGAGTCGTTGAGCCTGGTTCAAGGTTCCAGACTTGTATCACTCACTGTGTCGTCAAACAAACCGAGTGCTTTAAGCCTAATTCCAGAACTCAACATACCGACCACTCACTCTAAAGTTCATACTTCAGACTCAAATATCGTCATAGAACTCAGCCCTCAAGTTTGCCCAGACGGCTGCCCAAGGTTTGTCGCCATCGCAAGCAATCATGCTGTACATGCACGAGAGATCTCGCTAGACGCTCACCCTGAACTTCGCGACCTAGTTCAGCTCTCAGAGAGCAACGCAAAACTCATGCTCACGACGTCAGATAACCAAACTGAACTCATCGTCTACCTCGGCTTTGCTGAAACCCTTAAAGCCGCTAGTTCATTGGTGAATCAAGCGGTCAAAAATAACGAACACGTTCTTCACCAACAGCGGATTTATGAGTTCTTAACCAATAATTATTTGTGGACCAACGACCTTGAATACAACCAAGCGGTTATGTGGTCGCGCCTTGCAAGCCGAACCTTTGTTAGCCATGAATTTGGCACGGGCATTTGGGCTGGATTACCTTGGTTCAAGGACTGTTGGGGCCGTGACACCTTTATCGCTTTGTCGGGCACAAGCTTGGTTAATGGGCTGTTTAGTGAAGCAAAAGAGATCATTGAAAACTTTGCGTCCATGCAGATGCTCGACGAAAATTCCACAAATTACGGCCGAATCCCGAATCGAGTGACGAGTAAAACGAACATCATTTATAACACCACCGATGGTACTCCTTGGATGATTCGTGAAGCCCTTGAGTACATCAACTACTCTGGCGATGTGGCGTTCGCTAAGGCCATTTATCCCACTCTCAAGCGTTTCATCACGGGTGTCGAAAAACATTACTTGAATAAAGATAGCTTGAGTAAAGATGGCTTGAATGAAGATTATTCGAATAAAGACAGTCTGATGGCACATCGCCACCCTGATACGTGGATGGATGCAAAAATTGATGGGATGACACCTTGGTCTCCTCGCGGGCCTAAAGCCAATGACATCCAAGCTTTGTGGTTTGAAAGCTTAAACTGCGCTATTCAACTCGCTATTCTGGTGGGCGACTCTGAATCAGAAAAGAGCTGGACAATCCAAGCAGGAAAAGTGAAAGAGAGTTTCGCCACTAAATTTTGGGATGATAAAAACCATCGCCTAGCCGACCATTTATCGCAAGGTGATGTGCCTGATTATAGCGTGCGTCCGAATCAGTTGATGACGATTTCAATTCCTCAGAAAAGTCCGCTGAATCAGAATGAAAGAGAGCAATACATCGTCAAGAACGCGGTAGAAACGCTATTGTTCCCATGGGGGATCTGCTCCTTACAACAAGAGCATGTCGATTTTCATCCTTATCACGACAATCAAGCTATGTACCACAAGGACGCGGCTTATCACAACGGGACGATCTGGGGGTGGAATGCGGGCTTTACTATTACGGCGCTCAACAAGTTTAAGCAGCAAGATCTCAGTTACCAGCTATCCAAAAACTTGGCAAAACAGATCCTTACACAAGGCTGTAGAGGGACAATGAGTGAAAATTTGGATGCTTTCCAAGAAAGTGACCGCGACCTTGTAGAATCAGGAACGTTTGCTCAAGCCTGGTCTGTTTCAGAATACGCTCGTAACGCGCAACAGGACTATTTGGGATATTGCCCACGCTTATTGGACAATCAGATACACCTAACACCAAATTTCCCAAGTTGTTGGAGCGAATTAGTGGCTTCGTTGCCTTTTGGTCAAGGAAACCAGCTACGACTGTCATTTGAATCTAAAAATGGGATTTCTCATTACAAGATTCAGTCAAATCTAGAAGATACGGTAAGTCCCGAAATCACATTGGTGCTTACGCTAGACATAAACCATGAGTCTGTTGCCGTAATCTCGACACCATTAACACAATCGTTGGAGATCATGATCGACAGTCACCAACAACAGGTCACGGTCAACGACAAACAAGCGCAGTTTGAGATTCAACCAAAGCCAAATAACGCCATCTTATGCGACTTACAATTTGCCAAGCCCGACTTTGCAAGGCAACACAACAGTTTGATGAGCAAGGACTACTTGTTGAACAAGCGCAATAAGCAAAAATTGTCAGCAGCCAAGGACTAGCTTTGCTGATACTAAGCCTATCGCTTTATAGACGTATAAAGTGATACGGTTATAAAGCGATAAAAAAGCAGGCCTAATACACCGTTTACGAAGACAAAACGGAGTTAGGCCTTCTTTTATTGTCTAAAAATAAAGTCGATAAAATTCGGGAATCGCAACGACCAAGCCAGTTCATTGTGTTGATGACCTTGTCCTTCTTGATAAAACAGCGTCACGTTCGGCTTTTGAGTGAGTAACGTGTTCATTGCCCTTGAACCACTCAGATAAACGTCAGCAAAATCTACGCTTGCCTCTTCACGAGCTTCATTCGTTCCCATATCCATATATATTTTCATTGGAGACAGAAAGTTAAACTCTTTCATATACTCGAAGTATGAGGATTTATTGAACCAAAACGCTGGAGAGAAGACCCCAAGCACGCCAAAAGTATTCTGGTACAGTGAGCCACCATATAAGCTAATTAGCCCGCCCATTGAACTGCCAGCAAGGTACGTAAACTCTCGGTTCGGCTTTGTTCTGTATGTTTGGTCGATATAAGGCTTCAATGTATGACAGATAAACGCTATATACTCGTCCCCTTCACCACCAAATTTAAGTAGCTCATCACCAACTCCCAACTCTTTTATCTCTTGGTTAGCGCGCCAAGGCGAATACTCATTGTAACGCTCCATGCCATCAAGCTCATGACTGCTGTCGATAGCGACAACAATTAACCCGGATAACTTACCGAGCCTTTGCATCTCATCGAGTGTCGTTTGTGCATCCCAACACATCCCATACGTCGCTGTAGACTTCTCAAAGACATTCTGCCCATCATGCATGTATAAGACAGGATAAGCGTGCTCTGCTTGGTGATACCCCGCAGGAAGGTAAATGCGGAGCGTTCGAGTTCGATTCAACTGTGGAATAAAGAACTCATCGATAATAATCAATTCAGATTGCATAACGACCTCTAAACTTGAAGTGTCTATAAATTCAGATATAAAAAACGCCCCTTTAAAGGAGCGTTCTATCTCTATTTCTATCTCTAAGCGACTAAGATACTGGGCTGCTAAGCCATTAAGCCTACTAATCTATTAAGTTATTAAGTTATTAAGCTAACTAATAAGCTAATAAGCTATTTTGCGTTGACGGCTCGCACAAAAGCTTCTTGTGCACCTTCAACATTAAGCGCCTTCGCTTCATCTAACAAACCTAAAGCTTTCGGTACATCACCTGACTTCACCGCATTTTGTATAGCAGACAAATAGAAGTCTTTTGTCTCTTGCTGCACACGTATCTGCGTGTCTGCTTTCTTCGGTACAACAGCTGTTGCAGTCGCTGCCATAGCGGCAGGGGCAGCAACGACTGGCGCTACGGCAGGTTTAGCACGGTAAGGGCGAAGTTTTAAAGTTTTAATTTCTAACTCTAAACGACCACCTAATTGATTGGTGTATACCGGATCGGTGACCATAGGCATCACCTCACCAAATTCTTTTGCTCGCACCTTTGCTGGGTGATCAACTTTCACCTTATTGCCAAGCTCATCAGCAGGCGTGTAGATAACAATATAAGGTGTCTTACTCGCATCAATACGCAAGCGCTCAATGTAACTCGTGCGAGTAAAAGCGTCGGATGCCTGAACCTTAAAGTCTTCAAACTTCAATGTTTGCACTGGCTTAAAGTTTTCATCTAGAAGCATGGCTTCTGGAGCAAAAACTGAATCATCGATCATTAAGCTCGATAGCTTAACGACCATCTCCCCTGAGCGCTCGCTGAACTTGAACGCTGCAAAGTGGCTATTACCTGTTGTAAATGTACCGACAGGTGATCCCAAGTCGATATCAAACTTTAAATCTTCATTATCATTCAATTGTGCGTATGGGTACTGCGAAAAATCGCTGCAGCATACTTCTGCATTAGTGGGTGCATCGAGTTTAGTTTGAACCTGAGCATCGGAAGCACAACCGCTTAGCAAGGCACCTAGTACCACGGCTAACATAGAGCTTTTATTTGTCATTGTAATCTCTCTCACTATTGGTTGTTGTTGGGGGAAACGGAAAAAGGCAGCCAATGGCTGCCTTATACTTTAAACGGTTTAGAACCAAATTTCAGTGTGTACACCGAATACAAATTCGTCTTTACCGTTATCGATACCAATTTGTTTAGCACTTGCTTCATCATCAGCTTTAATGTAGCTAATGTAAGGCTTAACTTGTGGACGACCGAAGTAGTCAGAGTTCGCTGTAAATGCAGTTGCAATTTCTAGGTTAAGAATATCGCTCTCTACAGCATCACCAGTACGATTCCAGTAACCTTCATCACCTTCTTCATGTGCATAAGAAGCCGTAGCTTCTAAGCGAATGTTGTCGTTCAGTTTGTAAGAAGGACGAGCAGCAACCATGTAACGAGTCAAACCGTCAGCACCAAACAATTGGTCAAGAGCTGTAAAGTACACTGCTTCCGTACCTAACTGCCATTTTTCAGAGATGTTAAGCACACCGTAAGAAGTCAAGAATAGTGATTCTTCTTTATCACCGCCACCAGACCAACCACCGAAGTTAACACCACGGTTTTTCATTACGCCAGAGCCGTAAGCAATTACGTTTTGAGTCCAACCGTCTAGGCCATAGTAACTTGTATTAAGCGTTACAGCTGCACCGATACCGTCTTCGTTCTCACCGCCATTAATGTTTTGCTGACCATATTTAAAGTCAAAGTCTAGGCTGCCGATACCCGCATCCACGCCGTAGTAGTACAAGTCAATAGAAGAGAGTGTCTGTCTTTCTTTTGCACCATCTTTCTTCACTTTACATTCATTCGGGTTTGTCGATGTAGTACCATCTTTTTGCTTACAGTCTATCGCGTAAGAATCTGCAGAACCTGCATCAGGATCAGCCATCACATAAGCGATACCAGCAGTATGTCCTGCAAGCTTAGTTTGAATACCTGCACCAATACCAGATGATTGTTTCCAAAACTCACCAGATAAAAGGCCAGCTGCACGGTTTAGGTAACGTTGACCACCCCAAATAGAAGTGTCTTCACCTAAAATGCCGCCGAGCTCAACAAAAGCTTCTTTTACTTCGAACTGAGAATCATCATTCTTCTTTTGTCCGCCTTCAGAAGAATAAGCGTATGAGTTACCGTTACCATATTCAGTACGAAGAACGTAGTCGGCCCACACACCATTTTGGTACTCAGAGTGCTTCTTAATTACAAATTCAACTTGGTTAGTACTCTTACCGTGAGTACCCGCTGTTTTGTAATCTGGCTTACCGAATTCAGTGTCTACTGTTTTACCATCTACAACACGAACGTTAGAAGACATGTAACCGTGAACTTCCCAGCCGTCAGTGATAACGTCAGTAGGGTTTTTCACCTCTACTTCCATTGAAGAGTCACCACTTGTTACATCAAGTGCAACGTCATTTTCTGCGAACGCTGAACCAGCGACAAGTGCAGAAGCCACTGCAGCAGCAATCAAACTTACTTTTTTCATTCTTAACTCCATTAAGGACGATTTATTTTAGGTTTTATATTTTTGCTCTCTTGCGACAACCAAAGGCAGTAATGGCGGGCGTAAGATAGAGAGGTTTAGGGTTTCCCCTGATTCGTTTCAACGGAGCCAATATTAAGAGGGGATGACAAGTTTGACTTCCTCCACCCCGAACTAAATTAAGGGGGATGAGAAGGGAGTAGAGTTTATACAGAATGGTATTTTAAAGGGTTGGATCACTTAATCTAGGAGGAGTAGACAGCACACAGATCTAATTATTCAGCATAAGTGAGATCTACTTCAAATATATAATTTGAACTTCATCGATGAATTATTTTTCAACAAAATTTATTCTATGAAGTTGCTTGACCTTAATGGGACAAAGCCTTTTACTAATAGTTCACTGATGTTGATAAACGAACAAGAAATCAAGCAATGACTAGAACGCTCGCTCGCCCTTATCCACTAGGCGCAACGCTAGGTAACACTGGCTGTAACTTCTCAATTTATTCCCCTGACTGTAAATCCCTTTCTCTCGCTCTTTTTGACGAGAACGATGAGTTCACCACTTATAAATTGGAAAATGAATACGCTGATATCAGATATGTATTTGTTGATGGTATTAAAGCGGGACAAAAATACGGTTTCATTGCTGAAACTGATAATGGCCCGATCTTACTTTCCGACCCTTACGCTAAAGCAATAAGCGAACCGCTCGATTACGCAACGCCATATACCAATGAAAAAAGCTTTTCGATGGCGAAGTGTCTCGTAGTTGATGACACGTTCGATTGGCAAGATGTCGAAAAGCCGCGTATTAGCCGCGAAGAGACCGTTCTTTTCGAAACCCATGTTAAAGGCCTATCTCAACTTCACCCAGAAGTCGCGACCAATACAAAAGGCCGTTATTTGGGGTTAGTTAGTCCCGAAATGCTTGCATTCTATAAACAGCAAAACATCAATTCTCTACAACTTTTACCCATTGCTGCATGTATGCATGAACCCCACCTATTGGATATGGGGAAAGTGAATTACTGGGGTTACAATCCATATTTGTTTATGGTGCCAGACCCACGCTACGCAGAGAAAGACGCCGTAAGTGAACTCAAAACCGCGATTCGAGAACTGCACCGCAACGGTATCGAAGTCATTCTTGATGTCGTCTACAACCACACTGCAGAAGGCGGTGAAGGTGGTACAACCTTCAACCTAAAAGCACTGGATAGCCGCTACTACATTAAGCATGGCTGTCATTACGCGAACTTCACCGGTTGTGGCAATACGGTCGACCTCACCCACCAACCAGCACTGAACTTAGTCATGGATACACTGCGCTACTGGGTTAGTGAGTTCCAAGTCGACGGCTTCCGTTTTGATTTGGCAGCAACACTGGGGCGCGAAGGCGATAACTACAATCCTGAGGCTGCTTTCTTCAAAGCCGTTGCCCAAGATCCGGTATTGAAAGAAACCAAGTTAATAGCAGAACCATGGGACATCGGGCCAAATGGCTACCAAGTTGGCAATTTTCCGTTGGGGTGGAATGAGTGTAACGATAAGCTGCGAGATATCACTCGTAGCTTCTGGCGTGGCGACCAAGGCTACTTGAAAGAGTTTGCGACTCGCTTAATGGGCTCTCGTGACATCTACAGTGCCGCACACTGGCCGTACAAATTAACCGTCAACTACATCACTTATCATGATGGTTTCACCATGCAAGATCTTGTTTCTTATAAACATAAGCACAATGAAGAAAATGGTGAGAGCAACCGCGATGGACACGGTGATAATCGCTCTGAAAACTATGGTGTTGAAGGCAACACAGAAAACCTTTTAGTTATCGCAACACGTGAAAAGCAAAAACGTAACTTCATGGCAAGCCTGTTATTTGCATTCGGTATTCCGCATATTTTGACGGCCGATGTGTTATCTCATACTCAAAAGGGTAACAACAACGCGTACTGCCAAGACGGGGTCACCAGCTGGCTCAACTGGGAAGATTCCGAGCGTAAGACTTACTTCAAGGCTTGGTTATCTGAGATGATCTCCGCACGTCAGCAATACATGGTGCCGTTTATCAAAGCGTTCAGTGGCGATAAACGTAACTCTAACCGTATATTCTGGAGCCGTGTTGATGGCACAATCATGGAACATGATGATTGGAACCGTTTAAGCTCCGTAGCCTTGCATTTAGGCATCGGCAAAGATGGCGACGAGTTGATTTATCTGATCAACCAAACCAACGCTCCTGCTCGATTTTCTTTACCGAGTGACCGTCAGCAAGACTGGGTCACCATCTGTGATACCAACTTGCGAAACGTGAAACCGGGTCATGCCGAAGGTGAAATGCTGTTATCTCCCGTTTCAATGGCAATTTTGCACTATTCGCCAAACAAGACTGATTCGGTTTAGGTTTAGGTTTAGGTTAAAAGCCAGACCAGCTTAATAGAACGCGCGAAGCCATAGAAGCCAGTTATATTTATGACTGGCTTTTTTATTAGCTGAACGTCACAAACTCAATTTTTTATATGGAACATTTTGCATTGATGTGATTACGAAAACTGTTTAGTATGGCCGTACTATAAAAATGAATCTATAACGTCTTTGGATATCATGGCTTTACCTAAAACATTAATTCGGCTTTTTAAACCATGCATTATTTTATTAACTGGAGGGATGCTCTATCTTGCTGCAGCTCAACTTGAAAAAGTAGAAACGACAGCAAAAGAACAATCACTATCAAATATTCGTATCGCAAGTTCCATCATCAATTCCAACATCGAAGCCACATTCGGCAAACTCTATTTTTTGGAAACCAGTTTAAGCTTATCTACATCAGGCCCCGTCGGTGAACAAAAATTCAGGGACATCAGTGACAATATTCTTAAGAGAACACCTAACTTCTCCGATATTGTTCAATACCAGCCTCAATCCCAACAATATATTTCAACTCGTGGCCTGCCTCTTTCTAATGAGCAGATCAATGCCATCCAGTGGAATCCAATTGATAGTGTTGTAGAAGGTTTTTACATCTCTTCTATCTATCAAAAACCCGATGGTCGTTGGGTTTTCGCGATCAAACACACGACGGAAAAGTTGAACAAAGAAATATGGATTGAGTTTGACCTTTTGCATACCACACAAGGCCTGAGAGACTTAAAGACATTAGACCGTGGCTATGTATTTGTGGTTGATAGAGCAACCGAACGACTGGTTTTCCATCCTGACCCGAAACGCATTGGCTCCAAATCCATCAGCTATCATGCCGGCATCAGCCACCAACTCTCTCAAGGTGAGACCGTCGGCCAACACGAATACTACTATCAAGATAATTTCAAAATAACGGTATTTGATGCTGACAACAGCTTAAACTGGGTATTCGTCTCGGGCACTGATCGTCACGACATACTCACCAGCTCACACCAATTTACGCTAACTGGCGTGGTACTCGGGTCACTGCTTCTATTATGGATTGGCGCACACTACCTAGCTCACCGCTTGAACATGTCGTTATCTCAACTGAATAAAGTTGATGATCTCGCCAGCTTTAAACGAGAGTTAAAAGCCATATTCAATAGCTTTACCTATCAAAAAGGCATTCAATTCTGCCTTTATCAAGCAGAGAGCCATTCATTCAGTACCATCGATTATCATGGAAACAAATCAACGCTACATACTGACAAAGCCCTTGCTGAGCGATTTGCTCCCGAGACCATGGCTTATCGAAGCAGCAAATACGCAGATCCATTGGCACGTAAACTCAAAATACTCCAACGCCACTACTGTATCCCTTTGCACTCTCGTAACCAGCTAATCGCGGTGATTTACGTCAATGCGCCCTTGCCGATCAGTCAAAGTATTTTACGCATGATCAAAGATTACACGGAAGTCTCGTTGTCTAACTTACTGCTCCACCATCAATTGAGCAGTAAAGATCTCATGACTCAGTTAGACAACAAAAGTAGTTTTAACATCGCGATCGACAACTACGCATGCGAACCCGATACCTATGTAGCTCTGCTCGATATCGATAACTTTGACCACGTAAATCGAGCTTACGGTGAAGCGATTGGCGACAAGATGATAAAGCTTGCCGGAGAAGCGATGCGTTCTTACTTTCCTAAGCCAAAAGGGCTTTGCCTTGCTCGAGTCGGGGACAAGGAGTTCGCCGTTTTATTCAAAGCGAATGATGCGAAGGATGCCAAGCACCAATTGGAACAATGTCGAGTCAGCATCGCCGAGAAAACCATAGTCACTCCGGATATCACATTGTCACTCAGTATCAGCGTCGGGTTTTCGCAAATAGACGGCGAAACAGACTCTGCTTTAGCCCTTGCGGAACAAGCAAAGCTTATCGCACTACAACTTGGAAAGAATCGAGTAGAAGGTCACATTAGAGGCGTAGCCAAAGCGTCGTAGACATTAGCTAACACGCTCGTATCACACCGATTGGTACGATACCGATAACAAAAAAGCACCTAGGATTAATCCCCTAGGTGCTTTTGTTTTTATGGAAAGTCTTTACAATGCGCGTTCGATACAACAATACCCTTTTTTAACGATACGAGCCTTATGAAGCTAAGTAACCGACTGCAAACTCTCCACTCCCTTGTCAGTAATGACTACCAACATATTTGGGACTGTTGTTGTGATCACGGCTTCTTGGGTGTTCAGCTATTATCTGACCACAAAGCACCGCAGATTCATTTTGTCGATATTGTCCCTTCTCTGATGAATGAACTGGAGGGCAAGCTAACGCGTTACTTTCCCCAAGATAATTCAGACCAACAAGCGATGACCAGCCAATGGCAAGTCTACTGCTTGGATGTCGCAGCGATTCCATTGGAAAAGCACACAGGCAGACATCTGGTCATTATTGCGGGTGTGGGAGGCGATCTAACACAAAAGCTCGTCGACGATATTCATTGCAAGCATCCAGACAAAGCGATCGATTTTTTACTTTGCCCGGTTCATCAGCAGTTCGAGCTAAGAAATCATTTAAAGGCGCTCAATTTCGGCCTAATTGATGAAGTGTTAATTGAAGAGAACCGTCGTTACTACGAGATTTTATTGGTCAGCAATAACCAAGGTGAAAGCGACAAAAATCTAGATGAAAGTGGCAATAACCGAACGGTAACTGAGATATCAAGCGTCGGCGACAAGATCTGGACTCCGAACTGTGAACAACAGAAGCAAGTATCACAGCAATACAAAGCCAAAACATTGCAGCACTACTTGCGCATCCATCAAGGACAAGAGAAGCAAGGCAAAACCAGTGAGGTTAAGCACATCATTGAGGCTTACCAAGCGATTTAACTTCCTCACTCTTTGACCATCCTTGTTTTAGCGCTTTAAAACATAGTGAGCGCTGACTGCACTGTTTGAGTAGACAAAGTCCAATCAATAAAAAAGCCGACAGTTCAATGAACTATCGGCTTTTTTGATGCTATCGATTTGGTATGAGCTTACTGTTCTTGTTTCTTATAAGCCACATCAGATTCATCAGTCGTTTCAACCTCACAGGGCGTATCAACCCCATAAACCGTATCAAGATAGTCGTCTTTCTCTTTCCACGTATTATTCAACCAACTGTGGAAACGACGTTTAAACGCTTTATCTTCAAAATAATTACCGTTCACGTTCTCATCCATTGGGTGCAGTTTAATACGCACCACCACCTTGGTCATTTTACCCTTCAGCATGTCTTCAAATGGAGAAGCCTGATTTTCTGGATAAGCCAGAGTGACATCCACAATACCATCCAAGATTGGGCCCATTGCCGATAGAGCGAACGCCACACCGCCGGTTTTTGGCTTGAGTAGATGTCGATAAGGTGTTTTCGCTGTCGCCAGTTTCTCGTGGTTTGCACGAGTCCCTTCCACAAAATTCACCAAGGTTGTCGGTGCCCATTTGAACTTAGTACATGCCTTATTAATTGCCTCGAAATCATCATTGCGACGCTCAGGGTTACGAATCAAAAACTCACGTGAGTGACGTCTCATGAAAGGCATATCCAAGCCCCAACAAGCCAAACCAACAAAAGGAACGTACAGCAATTCATGCTTAAGGAAGAACTTAGTCATTGGCATCTTGTCTTTCAAGATCGAAGACAAGATCACGATATCCGCCCAACTGAGGTGATTCGACATCATCAAGTACCATTGCTTAGTCGAGATGTCTTCCCCGCCCTCAACTTGCCACTCGATATCGTTATTCACATTCAACATCCAAAGGTTAAGCGAAGCCCAACACCAAAATGTGAAATTCGCTAAGCGAGTACATGACTTTTGAACAATAGAGATTGGAAGAATCAGTTTGATGAGGCCAAAAAAGCTCACGGTAAACGCAGTCATTGCGGTATTGATGGTCACGAACAACACGTTCAAGGCCATACGAAGATTATCAAGCATAAAACACGGCTATATTGAGATCGAAAGCCGCCATTATACTCATCTATAAAATATTCTCTTTAGTTATTGGTGAATACATTAAGGGTCAAACCACGGAACTAATTTTGGTCTGTGCCCATAGAGCAACTCATCGTTCTTAATCACAAGGAATCACATCAAAAAACAACAAAGATGTCATTTAGACACAGCAGTACGAAGTCTATTTGACATCATTCAAGTTAATTTTTACCGAACAACTAGTATTGATAAGCATTCTCACTAATGGCATGGTACATGCAACTCCAAAGTGTAAATAGTTGAGTATCCTTAATGAGATAACTTCTCTAAATAAAGGTGATGATATGACAGATATTCCTCATGGCTTAGTAACCGGAAAAGTCGTACACAAGACCGAATGGACAGAGCAACTGTTCTCGCTGCAAGTCAGTGCGCCAGTCTCGCCCTACCAAGCGGGGCAGTTCACTAAGCTGGGGCTACGTAACAGTGAAGGCGAGTTTGTCAGACGTGCTTATTCCATGGTGAATGCGCCAGAGCACGAACAAGGTCATCAACATCTGGAATTTTTGATTATTAAGGATCAGAACGGGCAGCTTTCACCTCAACTTCATGAGTTGAAGGTAGGCGATGACATATTTGTCGGCAAAGACCCAAGTGGGTTCATGACATTAGAGGAGATCCCAGAGATCGCCGACGATCTATGGATGCTTTCAACCGGAACCGCCGTTGGGCCTTTTATCTCAATGCTCGAAAGCATGCAGATACAGCAGCATAACGGCTCTGAATCTGAAAAAGTCACCTCGTTCAAAAACCTTGTACTGGTTCATGCCGTAAGAACAGAGCAAGACCTCACGTATCAAGATCGAATCAATCAACTCGTTAATCACTTCCAAGGGAAACTACAATATGTGCCAATTATTTCTAGAGAATCAGTCACCGGAACTTTGCGCGGACGAATCCCAAGCTTGTTACTTGGAGGCGACCTTGAGCAAACCACGTCTGTCGCTTTCAATCAAACCCGCAGTTTTTTCTACCTTTGTGGCAATCCGCAAATGGTTCGCGACACAAGTGAAGCACTAACCAGCTTCGGTTTCGAGAAGCACTTACGCCGAAAACCCGGCCAATTCAGCAGTGAAAACTACTGGTAATCACAGTCACCAATTCCATCAAAGCTAAAGCTTGTATTCAAAATACAGACAGATAAGAGGTTTTATATGAGTCATTTACGTATTCCGTCACACTGGAAAATTCAACGTTCAACGCCATTTTTCACCAAAGACAACATACCGGCTGCATTGCTTAATCACCATAACACCGCAGAAGGCGTATTCGGCCAGATCTGCGTAATGGAAGGCACCGTCACCTTCTACGGTTTTGCCGATGCAGAAGCGACAGAACCAGAAAGTGTAATCACAATCGAAGCTGGGCAATTTGCCACAAGCCCGCCTCAATATTGGCATCGAGTAGAGCTTAGCGACGACGCACAATTCAACATTAACTTCTGGTCTGAGAAAGAGACCAAGAAGATGTTCAACACCCGAAAGTAAGATCCATTCAATATTGATGAACTTATAAGCAAGCTACTTCGTAGTGTGATTTCCGATGTTCAAAAAGTGATGATAGAAGATCAAATAACCATAGTAATTACAGTGACTAATGGTGATAGACAAGACAAAAAAACTCTAGCACACTGGACAAAGTTATTAGTTTTAATCCCGTTTCAGAGAATGAATCAGTGGGTTATTTATATTTTAGGTAAGAGAGGAAGCCATGCTCAACATTGCTTTTTTTAGCTCAAAATCATACGACGAAAAATCATTTGAACTTGCAAAAGGCGAACTCAGCGCCGAGTTCCATTTTCACGATTTTCGACTCACTACAACAACAGCAAAAATGGCACACGACAACGAAGTGGTTTGTGCGTTTGTAAACGATGACCTATCGCGAGACGTGTTAGAGATTCTTGCTCAAGGCGGCACCAAGCTGATCGCGATGCGCTGCGCGGGCTTTGATAAAGTCGACTTAGACGCAGCCAAAGAGTTTGGTCTGCAAGTGGTTCGCGTTCCTGCTTATTCACCAGAATCGGTAGCAGAACACACGGTCGGCATGATGATGTGTTTGAACCGTAAACTACACAAGGCATACCAACGTACTCGTGATGCGAACTTCTCTCTTGAGGGACTAGTTGGCTTCAACTTCCACGGTAAAACCGTTGGTGTAATTGGTTCAGGAAAGATTGGCTTAGCGACGATGCGTATTCTGAAAGGTTTAGGCATGAACATCTTGTGCTACGACCCGTACCCAAACCCATTGGCAAAAGAACTGGGTGCTAAATACGTAGAACTCGACGAGCTTTACCAAGAATCTGACGTGATTTCTTTGCATTGCCCAATGAGTAAAGAGAACTACCACCTGTTGGATGCAACGGCATTTGGCAAAATGAAAGATGGCGTGATGATCGTCAACACCAGTCGTGGTGAACTGCTGGATTCAACTGCTGCAATTGAAGCACTCAAACAAAACAAAATCGGCGCGCTTGGTCTTGATGTTTACGACAATGAGAAAGAGTTGTTCTTCCAAGACAAATCTAACGACGTGATTGTCGATGACGTATTCCGTCGCCTATCCGCTTGTCACAACGTATTGTTCACTGGTCACCAAGCCTTCTTGACTAAAGATGCTTTGTTCAACATCGCCAATACAACGCTCACCAGTGTTGATGCCTTCTTTACTGGGAACACCAGCGGCAACGAACTCGTTTAATAGCAGATTGAGTTAATCGCAGACTGAGTTAAAAACAAACTAGCTCTACAAATACAAAGCCACGCTATTCTGAAGTGAACAGCGTGGCTTTTTCGTTTATCTAGTATTCTAAAAACGTTCCTAGACGCAGAAATGACAATCCTCGGTATCCAAACCATAAACGCCTTTGCGAATGGCCAGATGCTCTGCACCTGCCTTCACGCCCATATGATAACCTGCGTCCAGAACAGTTTGATCCATGGTTAATCGCTTAACCGCGAACGCTTCTGGCGGCGCAATCACCTTGATGGTCGCATCTTTTGGAGGGTTACGAATGAACTCCAAAGATTGGTTATAGTTTTCGGCACGCACCGCCATCGACTCTGCAATATTAGGAAATTTCTTTAGCAGCTTTTTCAGCATCCACTGATACTTCTGCGGCTTCATTCGGTAACTCAAAGGATGAGAAAGAATCACGGTAATGTCTCGTGCGCCGCGACGATAGGCTTCACGAACCGGAATTGAATCGGCTACACCACCATCGGTATAACAACCACCAGAGAAGCACGGCGTTTCACGATAAGCGATAGGTAAAGCGGTTGTCGCTTCCACCACGTTAGAGAGGTTTTCTGGCTTGATATGGTAGTAGTCTGCACTGCCTGTATCGACGTTTGTTACAGCTGCAATGAGTGGGATACTTGAAAACAGCTCACCACAATCGAGTGGGTAACGTTGGTTAGACTCATCCCACAACCACTTCACGTCCACCAAGTTACCGCCTTTAGCAAAGCGAGTTGGATTAAAGAAGGTTTTGTCGGTCGCCATGGTAGTAATCACGTTATAACTGCGCTTTGGCGCTTGAGATAAGTAACCAACGAGGTTCGACACACCTGCAGATACGCCGATGGCAAAGTCATAAGGACGGAAATCGTCTTGCATAAAGGCGTCCAACACTCCGGCAGCGAAGATGCCTCTCATTGCCCCACCTTCAACAATTAATGCGCTTTTACTCATCTCAAACTCTATTACTTTATAAACTGATAGCCGTAGGATAATCCCGTCCATCTTATAAAGATAATGGGATATATTTATCAATTCGATAGGTAAAAACTATCAGTAGAAATGGTACTGAACTTCAGGGAATTCGCACTACTCACATGGATCGCGAATAGAGGCCAACTAATACTCGCATGATCAATAAAGGCCGCTGAGTGATTAACTCAGCGGCCTTCTGACTATTTAAACGAGTTTATTGATTACGACTTGAATTCGCTCACATCGATTTCAAGCAATTTACCAATGCCTTCACCGTAAGCTGGATCGGCTTTGTAACAGTGTCTTAGGTGACGCAATTGAATCTCTTTTGGTACGCCGCCTAGGTTACGAGCAGTGTTATCAAACAGAATCGCTTGCTTCTCTGGTGTCATTAGGCGGAACAAGTCACCCGGTTGCGAGAAGTAATCTTCATCTTCACGGTGATCCCAGTGTGCCGCTGCGCCATCTAGATTCAATGCTGGTTCAGCGAAATCAGGTTGCTCTGCCCATTGACCTTCGTTGTTTGGCTCATAACCCAATGTGCTACCAAAGTTACCATCAACACGCATCGCACCATCACGGTGGTAGCTGTGTACAGGGCAACGAGGTGCGTTCACTGGGATATGCTGATGGTTAACACCCAAACGGTAACGCTGCGCATCACCATAAGCAAACAAACGACCTTGCAGCATCTTGTCTGGTGAGAAGCTGATACCCGGAACCACGTTGGCAGGGTTGAATGCCGACTGTTCAACTTCAGCGAAGAAGTTTTGCGGGTTACGGTTCAATTCAAACTCACCCACCTCAATTAACGGGTAATCCGCGTGTGGCCAAATCTTAGTAAGATCGAACGGGTTGTATGGCACTGTCGCTGCATCCGCTTCTGGCATCACTTGCACTTTCAACGTCCATTTAGGGAAGTCTTGGTTGTCGATACTGTCTAACAAGTCGCGTTGGTGGCTTTCGCGATCATTACCGATTAATTGTCCGGCTTCTGCATCAGAAAGGTTCTTAATGCCTTGCTGAGATTTGAAGTGGAATTTAACCCAGAAACGTTCGTTGTCTGCATTAATAAAGCTGAATGTATGGCTACCAAAACCATGCATATGACGGTAAGTCGCAGGAATACCACGGTCACTCATTACGATGGTGATTTGGTGAAGCGCTTCAGGTAGAGAGGTCCAGAAATCCCAGTTGTTTTTCGCACTGCGCATGTTGGTGCGCGGGTCACGCTTAACCGCATGGTTTAGATCTGGGAACTTGAGAGGATCACGAAGGAAGAATACTGGCGTGTTGTTACCCACCATGTCCCAGTTGCCTTCTTCAGTATAAAACTTCAATGCAAAGCCACGGATATCACGCTCAGCATCGGCAGCGCCACGCTCACCCGCCACCGTTGTAAAACGTGCAAACAGGTCGGTCTTTTTGCCTATTTCAGAAAACAGTTTTGCCTTGGTGTATTTGGTAATGTCATGCGTAACAGTAAATGTACCGTAAGCGCCTGAACCTTTCGCGTGCATACGACGCTCTGGAATGACTTCGCGGTCAAAATGCGCCATCTTTTCTAAAAACCAAACATCTTGAAGAAGTTGAGGACCGCGCTTACCCGCAGTTTGAACATTCTGGTTATGAGCAACAGGACAACCCGCAGCTGTAGTTAGTTTTTTACTCATGATCTATTCCTTAAGGTCCAAAGGTGCAGCAATAGTGAGTGCACCTTGATATTTATACTGGCTTCCTTTCAAAAGCCCCTAAAATATTATGGATATAGAATAGACCTCTAATGGTATAAAATATAATCGTTTCTATTTATCGTTGCTATCTATAAAACCTATCGAACCATGATGTTAAGTAACCAATTGTCAAACCTCACTTTATTTCAAGATCGCATGGCCTACTTTCAGAGTCGCAGCGATATTTCTCGCCGTTCTGGTAAGGTTTAGTTCGGCTTCTAGCAGAACTTGGTCAAGTGACTGAGGAGAACGAACCGTACCAAACAAGCTGTTCATTTCACCATAAAGTGCTTCTACTTCTGTTCCCAGTGAGCCAGCAATGCCTATGATCGGAATGCCTTGTAAGCTCGCTCGTTTAGCAATGCCATAAGGCGTTTTCCCTTGCAGAGTTTGGTTGTCCATCTGCCCTTCGCCAGTAATCACCAAGTCGGCACCTTTCAATAGATCATCAACTTGCAAAACATCGAGCACCATCTCAATGCCGGGTTTAATTTGGATATTGAATAACAAACCAAGCCCCATCGGCGTGCCACCAGCTGCGCCATAACCCACGCGCTTGTAAACAGGCTCATCGCCACCGGCATAACCTTGCGTTTCTGCAACTTGAGCAAAATTCTCAAGCGCCTTATCAAGCATTAAGACTTGTTCAGGTGTCGCTCCTTTTTGCGGACCAAATATATAGCTGGCACCGTTATCACCACACAATGGATTATCCACATCGCACGCCACAATCAACTCAATATCGGAGCAACGAGAATCGACGCCTGTAAGATCAATTGAAGCCAAATCCGCTAGCGCAGCGCCACCTCGGCTGAGCTCTTGCCCTGCACGATCAAGCAATTTACCACCTAACGCTTGTACAATGCCTGCACCACCATCATTGGTCGCACTGCCACCCAAGCCAAGAATAATCGTTTGAGCGCCCTGCTCTATCGCTTCCAAAATCAGCTGCCCTGTTCCAAAAGACGAAGCAATCAAAGGATCACGCTGTTCTGGTTTCAATAAATCCAAGCCAGATGCTGCAGCTATTTCAATCAATGCCGTTTTGTTCTGGTTATGCTCCGATGGTTCAAGCATCGCCCATTCAGCATTAACCAATTTTCCCAATGGCCCTTCAACTTGATGTGTTCGCTTTTGCCCTGCCAAGCCTTGCAGCAAAACATCTACCGTTCCTTCACCTCCGTCAGCTAAAGGTAAGGTCACGAATTCAGCGTCAGGAAAGATTTCACGAAAGCCCTTTTCAATACACGCCGCCACCGATACCGCCGATAAAGATTCTTTAAACGAGTCTGGTGCAATAACAATTTTCATAGAGGTTGATCCGTAAGTGTTACCAATGAGCCTAAAAAAGAGAAATCACATCAAATAGTATAAAAGTTCCCTAATTAGAGCGCCCCAAAGTTGCCATTTGTTGTGACGCCCCTTTTAGTTTTGACGACGGTAAAAGCAAGATCCGTAAAGTTACTGTTCCTTAATATCCCCACATTTTGCAAAGTTAGGACGAAACAACAATCAATTGACCACAGATATTTGATTGAAATCCAATATAGATCACATCATTTATTCCACATTGCGGAATTGGTAAGTCTTTTTGTTTCACTTTTTAACCAGTTAACAGTTATTAGAGAAAAACTTAATAAGGAAATATTTCGTAACTTTGCTCACAGAATATTTTCGGAATAAAAACAATAATTGATTCCGTATTATGGAATTCAACTTATCGGAGAACACAGATGCCTTTAGTATCAACAGAAAAACTACAACAAGAATACGAACGAATCCTTTTAGCTCGCGACATGAAGCCAGAGATGGCAACCAAGCTTGCGGCTGGTTTTGTTGAGATGGCAAACGAAGGCACTTACTCACATGGCATCAACCGTTTTCCAGTATTCATTGACCAAGTAGATAAAGGTCAAATCAAACTCAATGCGGAACCAGAATGCGTTAACAGCATGGGTGCACTCGAGCAATGGGATTGTAACTACGGCCCAGGCGTTCTTAACGGTCTTATCTGTGCAGAACGTGCCATGGAATTGGCTCGTGACTACGGCATTGGCATGGTCGGTATGCGTAATTCTAACCACTGGATGCGTGGCGGTGCTTACGTATTGAAAATGGCTCGCGAAGGTTTTGCAGGAATTGCATCAACCAACTCAATCGCAGTGATGCCAGCATGGGGTGGTAAAGATCACCGTGTTGGTTCAAACCCTCTCATCATGGCGGTTGCGGGCGATCCACCGGTGGTTGTTGACTGTTCAATGAGCCAATTTTCTTACGGCCAACTACAAAACTTCGTGCTTGCTGACAAAGAACTCCCTGTTGTTGGTGGCTTTGACAACGAAGGTGAACTCACTAAAGACCCGCATGTACTGTGGGAAAACAAACGCCTACTTCCAATGGGTTTCTGGAAAGGTTCATCAATGGCAATCGTACTAGACATGATGCTAACGGCAATCACTGGCGGCCACTCAGTACCTGCACTGACTGAAGATATGGGTGGCGAGTTTGGTGTATCTCAGTTCCTTATCGCTATCGACTTAAGCAAGACAATGGATCAAAGCACTTATGCACAAGAGATGAAGCGCATCCGTGATTATGTACTTGAGTCAGAGCCTGCAGAAACGGGTTCAGTGATGATTGCTGGTTCTGAAATTGAAAACTTCATTAAGAAACATGAAGCAGCTGGCGGCATTGAAATTAACGATGGAATTTGGGAACAAATTACGTCTCTGTAATTAGCCAAAGGTAGGGAAAGCGTTATGCAAAGTGTATTAAAGAGTATTTGGAAAAGTATCGATGTCATCATGGCGGTCATTCTGACCTGTATGGTTACGCTCGTATTTACTAACGTAGTTTTACGTTATGGCTTTTCTTCTGGTCTTCGTCCCTCTGTAGAACTATCTCGCCTTGGTCTTGTATGGGTTGTCATGCTCGGTGCCGCCGTTGTGCTGCGCCGAGGTGAACACCTCGCTGTTGCAGAGTTTTCTGAACGACTCTTCCCAAAAGCAGTACCCGTACTAAGACGTATCTGCTGGGTAATAGTACTGATTTCTGTCGGCATGCTTTACGTCGGTTCATACCGTCAAATGATGTCTAACTGGTCAGATATTTCTCAGCTTACAGGGCTTCCTTCAGCATTATTTTACTTAGCCGGTGTGGTGTCAGGTTTGTTAATGGGCGTGATTGCCTTTATGCGAATCTTCAAGCCCGACTGGCAGCTAGATAGCTTAGATGAGGAGAAAGAATAATGACGTTAGCCATTTTCTTATCGGTATTGATTGTCTCAATCTTACTTGGTCTTCCTGTTGCGTTTGCACTGTTATTGTCTTCAATGGCGCTGATGCTTCACATGGACTTCTTTAGTGCAGACATTCTTGCGCAGTCTTTAATTAATGGTGTCGACAGCTTCACTCTGCTTGCCATTCCATTCTTCCTCATTGCGGGTGAAGTAATGGCATCGGGTGGTTTGTCGCAGCGTATTGTTCGCCTAGCAACCACTTACGTGGGACACCGTCAAGGTGGCTTAGGTTACGTTGCAATCATGACTTCGGTACTGCTTGCTGGCCTTTCTGGTTCAGCTGTAGCAGATGCTGCAGCCTTGGTCAGTATTCTTTACCCAATGATGAAAGCAGCGAAATACCCAGAAGCACCTTCAATGGGCTTACTTGCTTCAGGCGGTATCATCGCACCCGTTATTCCACCTTCAATCCCTCTGATCCTTGTAGGTGTTGCTGGCGGTATCTCGATCAAAAACCTATTCCTAGGCGGCATCGTTCCTGGCCTGTTAATGGGTATGACATTGATGTTTGTGTGGCGCTGGACGGTTCGTAAAGAAAACTTAGAAACGTCTGAACGTGCAACAAAGGCTGAAAAACGCGCTGCACTTAAAGATGGCGTATGGGCATTGATGTTACCAGTCATCATCATTGTCGGTATTCGCTTTGGTATTTTTACACCGACAGAAGCCGCTGTAGTCGCCGCCACTTACGCTATTTTCATCTCAACGTTTGTTTATAAAGAACTCACTATTAAGAAGTTCTACCACATCGTACTCAACGCTGGTCGCTCGACCGCAATGGTTATGTTCTTGGTGGGTTGTGCAATGGTCGCTGCGTGGTTAATTACTGTTGCTCAGCTTCCTCAACAACTCGCAGAAATGTTAGGTCCACTGGTGGATAGCCCACGCCTATTAATGGCAGTAATTATGTTGCTCGTACTTTGTGTCGGCATGGTTATGGACTTGAGCCCAACGATTCTAATCCTTGTACCCCTTTTAATGCCTGTCATCAAGATGGCTGGGATTGACCCAACGTACTTCGGCCTACTGTTCGTTATCAACTGTTCAATTGGCTTGATTACGCCTCCTGTAGGCACCGTACTAAACGTAGTGTGTGGTGTAGCGAGAGTACCAATGTCGACTGCAGTGAAAGGTGTATTGCCCTTCATCGCGGCTTACATGGCTCTGCTCACACTGTTTGTCATCTTCCCAAGCATTATCACTGTGCCAATGTCGTTTGTCATTGGTTAATCCTCGACGGAGAAAATAATAATGAAAACCCTACTAAAACTTACTCTACTCGCTTCGACTATCGCAATGAGCTCTAGCGCTTTTGCCGCTACGACTCTAAAACTGGCGCACGCTGCACCAGAGTCGGATTTGCAACAAGACCTATCTTTGTTCTTTAAGAAAGAAGTAGAAGCTCGTTCAAACGGCGAAATCAAAGTAAACATCTACCCACAAGGTCAATTGGGCAGTGATAAGCAAATGATCGATGGTTCACGTGCTGGCATCGTCGATTTAGCGATGGTTGGCTTGAACAACTACAACGGCCTAATGCCTGAATCAGCGGCCTTCACTCTGCCGTTCATGTTCCCAGATCGTCAAACAGCATACAAAGTACTGGACGGCGAGCCGGGTAAAGAAGTGTTAGCGAACTTTGAAAAATTCGGTCTTAAAGGTCTTGGTTTCCCTGAAAATGGTTACCGCAACATGACCAACAACGAAAAACCTATTCGTGTTCCTTCAGATGTTGAAGGCCTACAAATGCGTGTGAATGGCTCGAAAGCGCTAAACGACATGTTCAATGAGCTCGGTGCTAACCCGCAGCAGCTTCCAGTATCTGAACTTTATACTGCACTTGAAACAGGCGTTGTTGACTCTCAAGACCACCCAATTTCTGTAACGCTATCTTTCAAGTTTGACGAAGTACAAAAATACCTAAGCCTTACACAACACGCTTACTCACCACTAGTTTTAACAATGAACCTACGTAAGTTCGACAAGCTAACGGAAGACGAGCAAAAAATCATTGAAGAAGTCTCTGCTGAAGCGGTTGCAATGCAACGTAAGCTAAGCATTGAAAAAGAAGACAAGATGATTGCTCAACTAGAAGCGAACGGAATGCAAGTAAACCGTGATGTTGATGGTGCAGCTTTCCAACAAGCTATTCAGCCAGTATGGAGCGCATACATCGAGAAAAATGGCGATGTGATGATCAACAAGATCAAGCTAGCAGCGAAGTAACGCGATTGAGTGCGATTGCCTAGTCTTCTTTTAATTAGGGAATTTAGCTAGGCAATCCGCTCGTCATTCACTCAATACAACATGGGCAAACACAATGTCTCAAGAACAAAAAAAATACCAAGAATTAAAAGAACGCGTGTTCGCAGCAAACTTGCAACTTCCTAAATATGGCTTAGTGACTTTCACTTGGGGCAATGTATCTGAAATCGATCGTGAACGTGGCGTGATTGCAATCAAACCGTCAGGTGTTGAATACGATGTAATGACGGCAGATGACATCGTTGTTCTCGATTTAGAAGGCAACCACGTTGAAGGTAACCTAAACCCTTCAAGCGACACAGCAACGCACGTTGAGCTTTATAAAGCCTTCCCAACCATTGGCGGTATTGTTCACACACACTCTCGCAATGCAACAATCTGGGCGCAAGCCGGCCGAGACATTCCAGCGCTTGGAACCACACACGCCGATTACTTCTACGGTGATGTGCCTTGTACTCGCCTACTAACGAAATCTGAAATCGAATCTGATTACGAGAAAAATACTGGCTTAGTGATTATCGAAGAATTCAACCAACGCGATATCGATCCACAGGCAATGCCAGGTGTCATCATCGCAGGCCACGCACCATTTACATGGGGCAAGGATGGTTCAGACGCAGTGCACAATGCAGTCGTAATGGAAGA
Organism: Vibrio sp. MED222; assembly: GCF_000153005.1. NCBI lineage: Bacteria > Pseudomonadati > Pseudomonadota > Gammaproteobacteria > Vibrionales > Vibrionaceae > Vibrio > Vibrio sp. MED222. The sequence goes on from NZ_CH902606.1 coordinate 1,096,792, forward strand.
GATTGCAGCCATGGCAACAGCTACTCGTGCCATCAGTCCAGAAGCAGCAATTCAACCAGAGCTACTCGACAAGCATTACAACCGCAAACACGGTAAGAATTCATACTACGGACAGAAGTAAGGCCTCGCACATGCATAAGTCATCACCGCATAAGTCCTATAAACATAAATTGGATAAGCACAAGCTATTGGCGTTAGATCTCGATGGTACCGTTCTCAGTTCGCAGCACACGATTAGTCAAGAGTTAGTCGAAGCCATCAAGCAAGTCGCTCAACACACTCATGTGGTTATCGTTACGGGTCGCCATCATGTCGCTGCAAAACCTTATTACGATCAGCTTGGTTTATCGACTCCAATAATTTGTTGCAATGGCACTTACATCTTTGATTACCAGAACGATACGGTCATTCAAGAAAACGCAATCGACAAAGAAATTGCGGCTGAGTTTATCACCCTATCTCAAGCTCATGATCTGAAAATGGTGATGTATGTGCGTGATGCAATGCTCTACTCGAGAGCACGCCCTATTGAATACATGGAAGCGCTACTGACGTGGTCTCAAACCTTTCCAGAAAGCCAGCGACCAAACATTCAAAAGGTCGACGACTTCCAACATGAAGCACAAATTTCAGAGTATGTGTGGAAGTTTGTCGTTGAAGGTGAAGTAAACACATTCGCAGAGATTCCTTTTGTGAAAGAGAACTTCAACGGCGAACGATCTTGGATTGATCGTGTCGATTTCGCAGCAACAGGTAATAGCAAAGGTAATGCATTGACTCGCTACATTGAGCCGCTCGGTATCAGCCTAGAGCAGTGTGTCGCGATTGGTGATAACCACAATGACATTTCGATGCTTAAAGCAGCAGGACTTGGCATCGCAATGCAAAACGCAGATGACACCGTAAAAAGCTCAGCCAACCTAATCACGCCCAAAAACAATGATGATAAGACAGGGTTAGCGACGCTTTTACAAGACCTATTTAGTGCCCATTAATTTAAAGCATTGGCTTAATTAAGCTGTTTATATTTAAAGAGAATTTTTATGTTAGTCGGAAATACTCAACCTACGCAGATCAGCAAGTCGTACCCTGTCGTTATTCAAAACGTGCTTGAGTACTTGAACAGTCTCGACCAAGAAAAACTCGCATTAGGTCGCCATGAACTCCCTGGTTTTGATTCAAAACAAGCATGGTTTGTTGTATTGGAATATGACAAAGAGCCTCTAGGAAACTTCCAACCTGAAGTCCATAAATACCATTCTGACTTGCAGATCATTCTCGAAGGTTCTGAAGTGATGGCATGGGCTATAGACACTGGCGAACACAGCAACGCACAACCTTATAACCAAGAACGTGACCTTCAGTTTTACGAATACCCAGGGATTGAACTCAGCTTCATTCATGCAAAACGCAATCAATTTTATTTATTCACGCCAAATATCGTGCATATCACCAATATTGAAAATGATGACAGCCAACCGGTAAGAAAACTGGTGGTGAAGATTCACAACGATTTACTGGAAGCCAAATAATGAATTACTACATTGGAATTGATTCTGGCGGCACTTTTATGAAAGCCGCGTTGTTTAACGCAAAAGGTGAACAACAAGGTCTTACCCGCGTATCGGCGAGCGTCATCAACGAAAAACAAGGTTGGGTAGAACGCGACCTAAACGCACTATGGGGTAACGCTGTCGATGTCATTAAGCAGCTTTTAGAGACCACAAAAGTAGAACCGACCTCTATCAAAGGCTTGAGCATTTCAGCCCAAGGCAAAGGCGTTTACCTTCTTGATAAAGAGGGACAAAACCTCGGCCACGGTATTATGTCTTCTGACTCGCGTTCACTGCCTATCGTTAAAGAGTGGCTAGAACAGGGTAAAGCAAAAGAGATCTATCCAACCACACTGCAAACACTGTGGACAGGTCACCCTGTATCGATTATTCGCTGGATCAAAGAAAACGATGCCGAACGATACAACAACATTGGCGCAGTGATGATGTCTCACGACTACCTTCGATATCGCTTAACGGGCGAAGTCGCAGCAGAACTGACCAATATTTCAGAAAGTAATTTTTTCAACTCCATCACTGGTGAGTATGACAAAGCACTTTTGGAAACCTTTGGCATCGAAGAAATTTGGGATGCGCTACCACCCGTTGTAAAACCTCAACAGCAAGCAGGGAAAATCACTGCGGCCATTGCTAATGAAACCGGACTAGCAATAGGTACGCCGGTGTTCGGCGGTTTGTTTGATGTTGTGTCTACCGCGATCTGTTCTGGAATCAACTCTTCAGAAGATACCCTGAATTACGTGATGGGCACATGGGCGGTCACGTCTGGTATCTCAAAACAAGTGACTCAAGAATCATACAATTTTGTTTACGGCCATTACGCCGTCGATAACGAATACATCATTCACGAAGCGAGCCCGACTTCTGCTGGCAATTATGAATGGTTCGCCGACTACCTTGGTGAAAATGGCCAGATTAACCACCAGCAAAATCAAGCGTTAGTCGAAGCATTAGATCCGGCATCAAGCAGTATCTACTTTGTGCCATTCCTTTACGGTTCAAACCAAGGGCTTGGCCTAAAGTCAGGCTTCTATGGTCTGCAATCGCACCATACTAAAGGGCACCTAATTCAAGCCATTTGGGAAGGCATTTTATTCTGTCACAACATTCACCTAGAACGTATGCGTCAGCGTTTTCCAAAAGCCAACAGACTAAAAGTGACAGGCGGCCCTGCATCTAGCCCTGTATGGATGCAAATGCTGGCTGACCTTACCGGCATGACCGTTGAAATATCAGACGTGGATGAAACCGGCTCATTAGGTGCCGCAATGATGGCAATGGTCGGCGCAGGTGAGTTCGCTTCATTAGAAGAATGTACTCAAGCCATCACTAATTCTACGTCACGTGTCGAGCCGAACCCTGAACACTACGACATATACCAAAAGAAATATAAGCACTATCAAAGACTGGTGCAGTTGTTTAAACAATTTGAGGATGAAATAGATGCCTAAGCCCTTGTTACAAATGGCTCTTGATGCCACAGATATCGACACGGCATTAGCCTCAATAGAGCATGTTGCAGATAAGTTAGATGTGATTGAAATCGGGACGATTTTAGCCTTCGCCCACGGCGTAGATAGCGTAAGAATCCTACGAGAAAAATACCCAAATCACGTCATTGTCTGTGACATGAAAATCACCGATGCCAGCGCCATTTTAACGCGTCTAGCGATGGGTGCCGGCGCTAACTGGGTAACAGTAAGTGCAGCAGCACACATCGAAACTATTCGTTCAGCGAAGAAAGTAACGGATGGATTCGACGGCGAAGTGCAAATTGAGCTGTATGGACACTGGACAATGGAAGATGCGCAAGCTTGGGTCGACATGGGCATTAAACAAGCAATTTATCACCGTTCTCGTGATGCGGAACTTGCTGGTGTGAGCTGGACCGAAGAAGATTTGATAAAAATGCAGAAATTATCGGATATTGGAATTGAACTATCCATTACTGGTGGTATTGTTCCTGACGATCTGCATTTGTTTAAGAATCTGTCTGCGAAATCGTTTATTGCTGGCCGAGCGTTAGCTGGTAGCAATGGACGTGACATCGCAGAAAACTTCCATACTGAAATAGGTAAACACTGGTAGCACATATATGAGTGAGCAAATTAAATCGTTGTCTAAAGCACTGACCGTATTGGAATTCCTTGGGAATTATCCTAATGGCGTTTCGTTACAAAAAGTGTCTGAAGGGACTGGCTTCAACAAGTCATCAGTCCACCGTATTTTAGCAACATTTGAAGACTCTGGTTATGTTGCTCAAATGTGTTCAGGTAAAGAATATCGCTTAACAATGAAGTTGGTTCAGCTTGGACACGCTGCTATCAACTCTGATGTCACTGGCACCGTTAAGCCATACCTATCTGAGCTACTCGACGATGTGAATGAAACGGTTAACTTCCTCTCTTTTGATGCTGACAACATCATTTTTAAAGACAAGTTTGAACCCGTTAATTCTTCCTTTAGAACTCGAACCTACGTAGGGCTGCATTCTCCAATGTATTGCTCAGCGGCAGGAAAATGTTACTTAGCATTTAGCTCTGACAGCGTTCGAGAAACCTATTGGAAACGCAATGTCAGCACAATGAAGCCGTTAACTGAAAACACGATTCTCGACAAGTCTCAATTTTTTGGTGTTCTCGATAAAATTAAGAGCCGTGGTTATGCGCTCGATGATGAAGAGAACGAAGCAGGTATTTCTTGTGTTGCTGTCCCTATTTTTGACAAGAACAATTCTCCTGTATACGCGGTTAGCGTCTCTTCGCTTACGCCAAAAATGAAAGCTCTCGGCTACGAAGAAATTGCTAGCAGAATTCAAGACATAACAACGCGTATAGAACAACAACTCTTTTAAGGAAAAAGAATGTTTGATTCTAAAAACAAATTCAGATTAGGTATTTACGAAAAAGCGATGCCAACCACCCTTACATGGGTAGAGCGTTTGGTTCACGCCAAAGAAGCTGGCTTCGACTTTGTAGAAATTTCAGTCGATGAGACCGACGAGCGACGTGCTCGTTTAGATTGGTCAGACGAAGAGATTTATGAACTTCGCCGCCTATGTGAAAAGCATCAAATGCCATTCCAATCGATGTGTTTGAGCGCGCACCGTAAGTTCCCATTTGGCTCAATGGATGACGGTATCCGCACTGAATCGCTGATCATCATGGAAAAAGCGATTTCATTGGCTTACAAGCTTGGCATTCGCTGTATTCAAATGGCGGGCTACGATGTGTATTACGAACCGCAATCGGCTGAAACTCACGCTCGCTTCATTGAAGGCATGCAACAAGCCACCAAAATGGCAGAACGTGCAGGCATCATGTTAGGTGTAGAGATCATGGATACTCCGTACCTCAATTCATTAAGTAAGTTTGAAGTGCTTAAGCGCGAGATCCCATCACCTTACTTCATGGCTTACCCAGATGTCGGTAATATTTCTGGTTGGAACTACGACGTGTGTACCGAACTAAAGCTAAGCCGTGATCACCTAGTACAAGTCCACCTTAAAGACACGCTACGAGTTTCAGAGACCTGTAAAGGTCAGTTCAGAGATCTGGTGATTGGTGAAGGCCAAGTCGACTTCCCAGCTATTTTCAAAACACTCGCTGAAATTGATTACAGCGCGCCATTAGTGATTGAAATGTGGGCTCAAAATGACAACTGGTTCGAAGATATCAAACAAGCAAAAGCAACGTTGAAATCTATCGCTAACCAATCTGGCTTTGAACTGTAAGGAAACGACCATGACAATTTTTCGCACCGCTTTTTTTGAAGCCGATTTAACTGAAGAACAAAAGCAAGACTTCTACCAATACATGGAAAACGAAGTCGCGCCTATTATTCGCACATTCCCGAACAACCAAGGGTTAACGCTGAATAAGCCTGAAGCGATTGAAGCTGAAAGCCATAAAAACCTACTGCTGATGATGCAGCACAGTTACGAGAACGAGTCAGCAATGGCTGCTGCTTTAGATTCTGAGCAACGAATCAAAAGTATGCATGCGACCAAAGTGATTATTGAGAAATACAACATTCATGTTCATCACATCAATTTCGTTCGTGATTAACAGCTTAATAGGCAATACACCGTAAAGTCTCAATCGAAAAGCAGAAGATCATCTTCTGCTTTTTTTATCGCTATCAATAAGGAATCACTATGAGAGTATTCCCGTTAAAAGATGCCCCACTGGTCTTACTGTCTCTGATATTTTTTATCTGGGGTTTAATTACCGTTTCAAGTAACTCGCTAATTCCACATTACAAAGAAGCTTTCTCTCTCGACTATAAAATGGCGATGCTATTTCCCATGGCCTTCTTTATCACCCGAATTACGGTGTCGCTTCCAACGTCATTTGTCATGGCAAAAATTGGCTATAGAACTACGCTGAAGTTCTGCTTGATATGGTGCCTTCTGGGCTGTCTAGCCATGGCATATTTAGTGCGAGGAGAAGAGCTTGTTCCAACACTCATTGGGATCTTATTGATGGCCTCAGGTGTGTCAGCAATTCAAGTAGTGAGTTCACCTTACGTATCACTTCTCTCGACACCCGATAAGAGTGTTATACGTCAAAGTGTGGCAACAGCATCTAACTCCGTTGGCACTGTGCTTGGTCCGCTAGTGCTTACCGCTGTCATTCTCGTGGCTACAAGTTTTAACGTCGACAACACCGCCCATCAAGTTTCGTATCTGTTCTTATTCATCGCCCTGTTCTTTTTCGGCTTACTGGTATTTTTTAGCAAAATGACGCTTCCAGATATCAAACCAAAACAGATGACTGGCTTTTGGCGAGGGTTAAGGCTTCTAATTAAAAATCAGCAGTTTATGAAATTAGCGTTGGTACTGTTGCTGTACATCGGTGTAGAGGTCAGTTTTGGTACTTTTACTATTGTGTATCTTGCCGACCAGCAATATGGCGACCTTGGTTTGGTCTTCGCAACACAGATCATCGCTCTTTATTGGGTATTAATGTTTGTTGGAAGAGTGTTATTCGCCAAGTTTGGAAACACTGTAAACAAGCACTATCTCTTCTCACTGTCTTGCGTTATTGCAGCTTTGATTAGTGCCGTTGCGGTCTATCAAAATTATGTTTGGATTGGCTATTTGATGCTTGTCGTAGGGTTATGTAATTCAGCACTCTACCCTATCATTTACGCACAAGCGCTACATGCATCAGGTAAGCAAAACTCACAAGGGGCAGCAATTCTCATTATGTGTTCAATTGGAGGGGTTGTTTTACCATTCGTACAGGCGAGTTTGATTGATGAGCTTTCGCTGAGTACGAGTTATATTGCGCCCGCATTAGCGTATGTATTAATGATGGTTTTGTACTGGTCTAGTTTAAAGCATCGTGTTTAAACTGTTGGTTTAGATAGGTAACTTGGTTTAGTCAATCACTTGATTCAGTAACTAAGTCGATGACTAGAAAGTCGGCCTGATTGGCCTAAAAGTCAGGGTGGAGAAAGGGAAGGTGGAATGGGGAAGGTAAATAAATTTAGTGCTTCTGACGTTAGTTTGAATCAGTGAGTGGCTAATCACCACCACTGATCACACTTAACGCGGGTTATTTAAGAAATTAAACCCAAGCAGAAGCAACAAGTAGGATAATTGCACCCATGATAACGGTAGACTTAGCAAAAAATAGAACTTCATTCATTACTGAAGGTTTTGCTAGTGATGCGTTGTTTTCATTTGTGATTACTGTAGCGTTCATACTGTGTTCTCATCGTTGTGTGATCTAAGGTAAATTTTGCGCCGTTATGTGACCAAAGTCAATAATAACTGTAGTTTTATTACACAATGAAAAATCTATAACTGAAGAGAACTCCAACAACGCAACCTCCCCTGACTCCACGTAGTTTTCCATTAAATCAACATCTATTAGATACAAAAAAGCCCGAAGCCTGATCTACAGAATACTTCGAGCCTTTATACAGCAGTCGATACTCGACTTAATTCAATTGAGCTAACTCCGCTCGCATTGAATCGATAGCTTGTTGATAATCTTCACTATCAAAAATAGCAGAGCCCGCAACGAACATATCGGCACCCGCTTCAGCAATCTCTTTTATGTTGTTAACTTTCACACCACCGTCGACTTCTAAACGAATATTTCGGCCTGATTCATTAATGCGCGATCTGATTGAACGCAGCTTAGTTTCAGAGCTCAGGTCCGCTACCCACTTCCAAACCATTCGCTGGAACAAATTTAGTTATCTGCCCGTTTTCAACCATGTAGCAATCCATGCCTGCCGATGTCGCTGCGTGCTGGCCTATAATCGTATCTTCAAACACCACACAATCGCTCGGTTCAAGCTCTAACTGGCTAGCGACTTTCAGAAAAGTATCCGGGTTAGGTTTGTGATTTTCTACGTCATCTGAAGTCACAATCGTACGTATCATTGATGGGATATCGGTCGTCTTTAAAATCGCCCTTGCATGCTTGGCTTGAGCACCAGTGCCGATGCCTATCTTTTTCAACTGATACTGTTGCTGTAAGAGTGCATAGGTTTCTGGAATAACATCCCCTTTGTGCTCAATGGCTTCAAAGTTGGCAATTTTGTCCGAAGTAATTTGTTGAGCATCAAGAGTTAGATCGTAACGCTTAAGGATCTCTTGAGTCACTTTTCGCGATGGCATCCCACCAAGTTGATCGAGCCACTCTTTGTCGTAGGGAATACCAAACTTCTGACAAGTTTGTTCCCATGCATGAGCGTGTGCAACCATAGAATTGACCAGAGTCCCATCGAGATCAAAAATAATTCCTTTATATTTATCTAACTTTGGCATAGTCAATCTCTCATATTGTTTTGAGACTCATACTACTAATCACCATACATAAAACCTATTCATGATCGTCTTAATATGATCTTATTCAACAATCCGACAATTAAACGAATTGATGCAATAAAAGCCGTTGTTTTACTATTGAAATCATATTTTGAACACATCTCACCCATTTTTACTTAAACCAAGTAGAGTTGCATAAATTGAAGATGATATAGTCCACGAAAATCAAATACCTTGGACACGACCATGCATTCTAGCGACATCATCAAATTGGCAAATTTAGGCGTTAATATCGAAATTTCAAAAGACTCTTCATTACATCCTTCTGATGCGTTGGAAGTGGTAAAGATTGTTGCTGAAATCGGTAGCCAAATCGTCATCAAGAAGAAATACCACACGGACTACCTGATTCAGATGGCTGAAGTGGGCCGTGATCATGTGACGATCGCTGTTTAAGAACCGCCACTATTTCGAAATTGACATAACCTCAGCTTCAGCAGTTTAGAGCGACATGTTGATATAAAAATGCAGCATATTGGGGGCAATATGCTGCATTTTCTCTTTTCGTTATGAGCATCGAGAACGCAAAGAGAAACTGGTTAATTATTCTAGGTAGAGTTAGTGGTCAAACAATCTCGGAACACCCGTTTGAACACAAACTTCATTCAAACGTTTTTGTGCCGTCAGTATATTCTCTTTCCAGCGTTCATCTTGAGCCCACATCTCGATCACGAGTGGTACAACGCACTCAGTCTCTTTCAACGTTTCAAAAATAGCATTGAAGTCAACTTCGCCATCACCAATCACTAAGTCTCGAAACTGCCCTTTGTACTCGTCAGTCACTTTATAAGTGTCTTTGAGGTGGATCTGAGTGATATGAGGCTTACTCAGTTTTAGCTCCGTCACTATGTCGTAATTCCAACCAGAGATATTGCCCACATCAGGATACGCCGTGAAATACGGTGAATTAACTTCGCGACTCAGCACTTCGAACTTACTCAAAGAGTTCAAGTAATCGGTGTCCATTATTTCCACAGCAAGCATTACGCCCGCTCTTTCCGCCAACTGCGCCGAAAGCTTCATGCCTTCAATGAACCTATGGTTAGTCACTTTATCAGCAGGTTCGTAGTAAACGTCATAGCCAGCCAGTTGGATGGTACGAATACCCAACTTATAAGCCAACGAGATCGCTTTCTCCATATGGATAACCGCTTGTTCACGAACCGCCGGATCTGCTGAACCGAATGGGAACTTACGATGCGCGCTTAAACACATGGATTGCAGCGGTACGCCGTGCTTTTCACAAAGACGACGCAAGGCATACACTTCTTCGTCATTCCAATCTAGTCGACTGCGACGCTCGTCTGATTCGTCTACCGATATCTCAAGAAAATCAAAGCCGAGTTCTTTGGTTTGCTTAAGTTTATCTTCCCAGCTGAGTTCGTTAGGTAGGGCCTTTTCATAAAGCCCTACACGGTGGCGTAACAAGTTTTGATACATAACGCCTCCTAGTTCCAGTAGCGATCGATCTGAGCTTTTAGTGCTTCTGCTGTTTCTTTACCTTTGTCACCCGCAAGTGCGCGACCCGCGATAAAGGTTTTCGCCTTAATGCCTTCAAATAGGTATAGGTCTTCAGGCACGATGCCACCTGTGATAGAAAGCTCGATACCCATTTCAGACAATGCACGCATCTTCACGAGATCTTCTTCAGTCCAGCCCACACCAGCTAATTCAGCGTCACGAGAACGGTGATAGATAGCTTGAGAGATACCTAGGTCGACCCAAGATTGAGCATCGTCCATTGTCCAGTTACCATAAATTTCGATTTGGATTTCACCGTTAAATTCATCAGCGACTTTCTTACATGCACCAATGGTTGCGATGTGTGCAGCAGCAGAAACGGTAATCCAATCAGCGCCCGCTTCGAATGCCATACGAGCCAAAATAGCACCGCCATCGGTGGTTTTCATATCGCATACAAGGATATGGTCTGGGTGGTTTTTACGAAGCGTAGAAACCGCCGTCATGCCTTCTGCGAAAGCCAAAATAGTGCCCACTTCAATCACATCAACGAAGCTTTCAACGTTGTTTGCCACTTCAATTGCTGCAGGAAGATTTGTTTGGTCTAGGGCGATCTGAATCATTGGTTTAGTCATGTTGTTATCCTTTAATTTGTTCACGTATTAGACGGGCTAAGCCATCATGGTTGTTATCTGTTGAGCACACGCATTGAACGTGTGACTTGACGATGTCATCAGCATTGAGCATCGCTACGCCTAACCCGGCGTACTTGAGCATGGAAATGTCATTGTGGTTATCACCGACGGCAATGACGTCATCGGCTTGATAACCGAGTTCTGCGATGTATTCAGCAAGGCGTAGGCCCTTACTGTTACCTTTCGCAGCAAAGTCGATTCGGTTTGACCAAGAGCGCTCACCGTTGAAGTTCTCTTCTATCCATGGGTGTTGCATTAAACGGTCTACTGAGTCTTGGCTACCTTCCACCACAAACTTCCAAACGTGTTCGGCTTGCTGAGCCGTTTCAATGAATGATTCCACTTGGTAAATTTGAGGGCGATGTTGCTCTGGTGCCGTTTCTGCCCAACTTTCCAATGCCAACATGTAGGCAAATGGGTTGTAGTGTGAGTACGTCATGGCATGCGTGATGTACATGACCATTTTGAGCTGAAACTCTTCTGCCATATCGATGAAGGTCAGTGCTTTGTCTTTATCTATCGCGTTTTGAGTCAGTACCGTTTCAGTTTGATAGTCGTAAACATAAGTGCCGTTACAGCAGATGATTGGCGTATCTAACCCCAATTCGTAGTAATAAGGTCGTGCTGCTGTGTGGTGTCGACCAGTCACAATCACGACATGACAACTTTGTTTGGCTTCTTGGATCGCCTTTTTCAGTTCTGGATGAATCGTGTGATCATCCTTTAACACGGTTCCATCGAGATCTAACGCCAGCACTTTATACATAGAGTCCTCTCACTTATTCCCTGAAGTCGGGCCTAATCAATATTGAAACTACTTAGAGTCGAAGCTCGTTAAACGGCTTACTTAAACGAACAACCGATTTACTGTTGGCCGTAATAAGCATTTTCACCGTGCTTACGTAAGTAGTGTTTGTCGGATAGTTCTGGCTGAATTTTGATACCGCTATTCAAGGTGCGGGTTGCCAAGGCCATTGCAGAAACTTCTTCTAATACCACCGCGTTGTGAACCGCATCGTTGGCATCTTTGCCCCAAGAGAAAGGTGCATGTCCTGCAACAATCACGCTGGGAACGGCCATTGGATCGATTCGACGCTGCTTGAACTCTTCAATGATCACCAAGCCGGTATTTTTCTCGTACTCTTTAGCAATTTCAGAGTGAGACAATCGACGAGTACATGGGATGTCACCGTAGAAATAGTCAGCATGAGTAGTACCCAAGGCCGGAATATCGATACCAGCTTGTGCCCAAATTGTGGCACTGCGTGAATGCGTGTGAACAATGCCACTCACTTCCGGGAAAGCTTTATAAAGCTCTAAATGAGTTGCGGTATCACTTGAAGGATTAAGTTTCCCTTCAACAATGTTGCCTTCTAGATCGACGACCACCATATCTTCAGCTGTCATATCGCAGTATTCGACACCTGATGGCTTAATCGCTATCACGCCATTAGTACGGTCAAACTCAGAGACATTGCCCCAAGTGAATGTCACCAAACGATACTTCGGAAGCTGCAAATTGGCTTCTAAGACGCGTTGTTTCAGTTGGCTATATATAGACATAGTTGTCTCCTTACGCTGCTTCCGCTTGCAGTAACGCAGCATCAATTAAACGCGCCACTTCTTCTGGGCTTTTGCATGCGCGAAGTTTTGAGAAATCTTCATCGAACTCAATCAAGTTCGCCACTTGCATGGTACCGTCGATGTGTTCTTCTGAATCTTTACCCGCTAGCGTGATCAGTACATCAACTGGCTCATCAACACCTTCAAACGTAATGGGCGTTTCAAGCACGGTTAACGCAAACCCGGTACGAATCACACCATCTTCAGGCCGGCAATGAGGCAGAGCGAACGCATCGTGAATACAGATATAAGGGCCTTCTTCACCAATCGCTTTGGTAATCGCGTCGTAGTAACGCTCTTCAGCAACACCGGCTTTAACCAATGCGTCAGTACCTAGCTTGATCGCCGCTTTCCAGTCAGTTGCTTTTGCGTTCAGTAGGATAGAGTTATTCTTGATAAGAGATTCTTTTAAGTTCATGTTATTGCTCACTTATATAATTGTTTTTATTGGCTCAGCAGTGCGATACCACTGAGCCGTTTATCATTATTTGTGGAAGTTGTTCTCGATGATGGAAACAAGCTCGTCGCCGAAAGTTTTCACCATAATCATGTTCTTAACCGCTAACTGTTGCTTACCTTCCGGCAGACCCGTAATCTTCGCTGCAAGCGCAACCGAAGTAACGATGATGTCGAATGAACCAAGGTGCGATTTGTAATCAGTGATAGCGCTGTTAAAGGTCGAACTAGGAATGCCTTTCTTGTCCAAGTACTCTTTGATTTTCTTAGAGCACATCATTGAAGAACCTTGCCCTGAACCACAGCACACTAAGACACGAACCGGTTTCTGGTCAGCTGCTGGTGAGACTCGATTTTCGGATGTTGTAGAAGCTGCCGTTGCAGAAGCTGAAGGAGCTTGAGCAGTTGCTGTTGATTGTTGTGGTACTGCGACTTCAACCTCAATGCCCTCAGGTGTTACTGCGGTCATTGTTTCAGCGGCAGCTTCTGCGTCTTCTTCAGCTCGTAGTTGTTTAGAAGCGAAGTACATGTAGACACCAGCTAAAGCCAAAATCCCGAAGAAGAACATGTTAGAGCTCGAAATACCTTGCATGATAGGTGGGAAGACGAGAGCCCAGTCAGCCATACCCATCCAGCCATTAAACTCTGCTCCCGATTGAGCAAAGATATGAATTGCCCAAGCAGAACCAACCACCTCGATGATGCCCATCACGAAACAGATCTTCATTACCGCTTTCCAACCACCGAAGTGGTTCGCAAACACACCAATCGTCGCGTTCGAGAAGAACATTGGGATAAAGCCAGGAATGATCATGATAGGAGAATCAAAGGCTAACATTGCAAGAACGGCTGTGAATTGACCAACAGCGCCCCACATGAAACCGAACACCATTGCATTTGGAGAGTATGCGTAGATAGCCGCACAATCGATTGCTAACACAGCGTTAGGAATAAGGCGTTGAGAAATACCATTAAATGCCTCAGACAATTCCGCTACGAACATACGGACGCCGGTGACGATAACTTGAATAGCCACTGCGAATTTCAACCCAGTTTCGAAAATATAGATAAACCAGTGTGTTTTTCCTGCCATGTCTTGAAGGTTATCAAGACCAAATGAAAGAAGAATAATGCCGAAGAAAGCAGTCATGACTAGCGTTGTCGCTGCGATACTGTCGTGGAAAATGTGTAACCATTTAGGCAGTTTGATGTGGTCAACGCTGTCATTTTTGTCGCCAAGCTTAGGAGCAACCTTTGTCGCTACCCATGACGCAAACTGTTGTTGGTGACCAATAGAGAAACCCGCCCCGCCAGTAACCTCTTGGGTAGGCTTGAACATGATGTTAGACGAGATACCCCAGTACAACGCCATCAATATTGCTGAATAGATGATGGTTTCCCACATACCTGCACCAAGCACGAAGTAGAAAACAGCAATGAGGCCAGCTTGTTGGAACATGATATGTCCCGTAAGCATGATGGTTCTGATGCCCGTGATGCGGCGGAAGGCAACAAGAAGAATATTGAGACCAAGTGCCAGTAATACGGCATATCCAACCCAAGAATAATTGTCTCCCATGGTCTCCATGGTAGACATCATGGTTGTGTACGGATCTATCACTGACCCCGTCAATCCATGAATCTCACTCATTTTCAGAATCACTGGTTTGAAACCCGCTACCAATGTTCCTGCACCTACCTGCACTATCATGAAACCAACGATGGTTTTGATAGAGCCGGAGATAATAGTTGTTGCGTCACGCTTGAGTAGAATGTAACCCAGACAAGTAACAAGACCGAGTAGCAAAGGTGCTTTGGTCATTACCTGACTGTAAAAAATATAGAAAATATCGTATAAGAATTCCATATCTTTACCCCTGATTAATTTTAATTTTAATGGTATGTAGGATGTGATGATGTCTATTTTTGCTCACGAATTAGACTTTACCAATCAAAAGTAATCATTCAATGCTCACTTGTGATTACTTTGATTTATATCAATTAACCACACCCAGAATGTGCCTAATTGAGCTTCGGATCACACCAAAAAACAACAAATCAAATAAAATCAATAACTTATAAATCATTGTGATTAAGATCTAGTTTTTATAGCAATGTAGTTTGACAATCATGATGGTGATTATTAGAATCAAAACAAATCAAAAGTAATCATCAAATTGTCACAACGACATAAAGAGTGATAAATATGAATGAAGTACAAAGACATAACGGCATCGTGTCGCTATTAGAAGATATGCAGACAATAAACGTCTCACATATTATTGATAAATTTAGTGTTTCACCTGCTACTGCAAGACGTGACATCGCTAAATTAGATGAAGTTGGCCGACTTAGAAAAGTTCGAAATGGCGCTGAGCGAGTAGAGAATCAGAAGAGAAAGTGGTCACCACTCAATATCAACAGCACTGAGTTCTATGAAGAGAAAGCAGAGATTGCGCAAGCAGCAGCAGGACTTTGCGAGGCTGGAGATACAGTTGTGATCAACTGTGGTTCTACTGCGTTCCTACTTGGACAACAGTTATGTGGGGAAGATGTACAGATCGTAACGAACTACTTCCCACTCGCAAGCTACTTGATCAACGAAGATCATGACGATGTCATCATCATTGGCGGTCAATACAACAAAGCGCAGAACATCTTTTTAAATCCCGCGCCCAATTCACTGGGAGGCTATGCTGGAAACTGGATGTTTACCTCTGGTAAAGGCTTAACCGATGCTGGCCTCTACAAAGCCGACATGTTAACTGCTGTAGCAGAGCAGCAAATGCTTGAACAGGTCGATAAACTCGTTGTTGTTGTCGACAGTTCAAAGGTTGGACAACGTACCGGAATGCTCTTTTGCAGCACCAAGCAAATAGACATCGTCATCACTGGTAAAGATGCCAACCCCGAAGTCGTCAAGCGGATTGAAGCTCAAGGGACGCAAGTCATCCTAGTTTAAATCGAAGGGCTAACTAGCCCACCAATAATAATAAATTTAGCTCAGTGCCTTAATCAAAATTAAGGCGCTCGGCTCCCTACATCCAAAATTAATCAAATTATTGAAATAAAAGGTATTATCATGAGCAACGTAAACGAAATCACTCGCGAGTCTTGGATCCTAAATACATTCCCTGAGTGGGGCACATGGTTAAATGAAGAGATCGAGCAAACCGTCGTGCAACCGAATACATTTTCTATGTGGTGGCTTGGCTGTACAGGTATTTGGCTAAAATCAGAAGGTGGTGCAAACCTATCAATGGACTTCTGGTGTGGTACTGGTAAAAAAACACAAGCTGTTCAAAAAATGAAAAACCAGCACCAAATGATGCGTATGGGCGGTGTTGAAGCACTTCAGCCAAACCTACGTACTGCAATCTTCCCATTGGACCCTTTCGCTATTAAAGAGATCGATGCGGTTATGGCATCTCATGATCACGGCGACCACATTGACATCAACGTTGCTGCAGCCGTTCTACAAAACTGTGGCGAGCACGTTAAATTCATTGGTCCTAAAGCGTGTGTTGATTTATGGATGAAATGGGGTGTGCCAGAAGATCGTTGTGTTATCGCGAAAGTTGGCGACGAGATTAAGATCAAAGACGTCAATATTAAGGTTCTTGATGCATTCGACCGTACTGCTCTAGTGACACTTCCTGAAGGCACTTCTTCTTTAGACACTGATATCTTAGGTGGCATGGACGATCGTGCAGTGAACTACCTAGTAGAAACGACAGGCGGTTCAGTTTACCACTCTGGTGATTCTCACTACTCAAACTACTACGCTAAGCACGGTAATGACCACAAGATCGACGTTGCACTGCTTTCTTACGGTGAAAACCCACGTGGCGTAACTGACAAAATGACGTCTTCAGACATTTTACGTGCCGCTGAATCTTTGGATTGTGAAGTCGTTGTTCCTTTCCACCACGATATCTGGGCTAACTTCCAAAATGACCCACGTGAAATTGAAATGCTGTGGAACATGAAGAAAGAACGTCTGCAATACGGCTTCGCACCTTTCTTCTGGCAAGTCGGTGGCCGATACACTTACCCTACAGATAAAAGTCGCATGCACTACCAACACTTCCGTGGTTTTGCAGATATCTTTAAAAATGACCCAGAACTGCCATACCGCGCATTCTTGTAATCATTAGTACCAACATTAACTAGGGAGCGATTCGCTCCCTTTTTTAATCATCGAATAAGGATATTGATATGGTATTACGCGAATTTAAGGAGCATTTCAAACGTGGCGATTTAGAATCAGCAATTGCCGTAAACTCTCCAAACAATGATGGCTATTACTTGATGGTTCTAAGCAGCAAGTGGGGAATAAATAGTTTCTTAGAGTCCGACCGAAAGCTGAAACCAAGGGTATTCAAGACCCAACAAGCTCTACTAAATGCGGCAAAATCAATTGGCTTCAGTCATCAATCAGTCGATATGCAAAATTTCTAGAGCCTTCTGCCTTCTGCCTCCTGCTCTATCAAATGCTCCCCTTCGTCTATCTAAATAATTCTAATAAAGCAAGAACAGCCCTTCATAACCGCCAATATGAATTTCAGTCACATACTCTCCGATGTTGCCGTTTTCATCGACAGGCTTCATCGGCACGTCCAATACAATCATCAGCTTCTCTGCCTCATAAAAGCTCGAATTCTTACCGTGGAAATCCGTGCGGTACAACACACGACCATTGCTGAACTCTCTCGCTAACACCATATCTTCAGGGCCACCCGCGGCCACCTGATTTTTAGATTGATACATAAAGTACGTGAACGTAGGTAGAACGTGAGTCATACCATTAGGCAGATCAGCATGCACCACTTCACTCATCGATGAATCACCAACGATGGTGTAGTCTGCGGGTTGAGGTGTCGTTGTCGACAACATCAAAGGAATTGGCTCAAATCCCTGTAGGGCCTGATGACTCGCCTCTCCCAAATCAACGGCTAATAACGAACTTGGTTGATAAGCGATATTTTTAGGGACACCACTTTGCCAGAAAGTGTCTGCAGTCGTGTTATCACTCCCATAGACGTAACTATTGTTCCACTGATTAAAATAGCTGTGTTGAGCATGTCGATTGAGGTGGTAAATCGCTAGGGTCGAGTATTGGTCTTTCTTCCAATTCTCTTCACTATTTCCTAGATATTGGACTCGCCCGTAACGCGTTGTCGCCTGAAAAATAACTCTTTGTCCATTGTAGGCGAGCGCAGAATTATCCCAGAACTTAGAGATCCCCGAGTAACCACTAAATCCAGTAGACGGAAAAATGTAATGCTCTCTCAGATACAAAGACCCGGCTTCGCTAAGATGAGACTGCCCATTTCGACCCAGCAAGTTCGCCATACCAATGTTCAACCCAATAGACGCATCACTTTCTAAAACAGATAGATTTTGGAGAAACGCTGAAAATTGTTGCTTGTAGAGATCATCCGCTTGATTTGAACCCGCAACAGATCCTAACTCTTGAACATGTCCGCCAGAATGGACATAGAACTGGTTCGAGCCAATGAGTTTATTTGTGTCGTCGTTGTATGCACCATTCAAACCTTGGCTTGCCCAGCTTTGCTTGTAGTAGCGATGAATGGCCAATAAATAATCCGCGTTTGCGACGTTCGTTAACGACCAAGATGAATTCGTGCTCCACATTCGACCAAATGGCACCACTCTTGATTCCCAACGAAAACGCGCTGTCGCATTCTTATTGGTTCGATTTCGATACTCGCTTGGCGACAAGTAGTTATCGCCATTCAGGTCTGCAGACACGTCAAAGCCACGAATTTTTCGCCATTGGCTGATAGCATTGCCATCCGGAGTTGTGGTCGGAGCGTCGGTTAACTTAACGGTTGGAAAGCTATTTTTGAGTTTTACTTCTTTTAACCGCGGCCTGTCGTCTGCGTTCTCACTTTGCCAACGAACTCTCACAACGTATAAACGGCCACCCTCTCTCAAAAAGGTTGAACCAAAATACTGGCCGCCACCATAACTCACCCCACTGCCATCATGAGTTGTGGCTCTTACCCAGTTACCCGGAAGGTTCCAAATCACCGATTGGTTTCTGGTCATATTGAGCGTTTTGTCTTTCTTTACATCGAGCCTTTCCCACTGTGAAACCCTTCCGTGAGAGTCAATAGCTGTTGGGTATTCAATCCAGAATTCGCCGCTGACAGCAAACTGTGAGAACTTAAAGGTCAGACGTTCGAACTGTTCAGCATGATAGACATACAAAGCCCCGCCCTGTTCGAAATTCTCAAACACATCAGCATCCCAAGGAGGCTCTTGATACAGCCAAAAGCCCGCATGATCTTCACTGGCTGTATAGCCCAAGGTCATAGGCTTTCCACTTAAGAGAGTATTTTCACCGTGGGTGTTATCAACTTCTGCAAGCACTGTATCTTCAGAAAAATGGAGAAAGAAGTCTTCAAAATCAACGCCATGTAATTCTGCGTTATTACGAAGGTCATTCTCCAACCAACCAGAATTGAGCTCCATTTTTTGGTTATACATATACCCAATTGTCGTAGCTCGCTTATTGTCGGTTTTATCTGCATAAGAGCCAAATACGAGGTCACTGTTCGCAATTTCCCAATCAATGACAGCATTCGCAGACATTGGGGAGCCCGAAAGATCAGCGCCGGATTCATGTTGCCCTGGCAGTACAATCGCTGTACCAACAGCAAAAGAATAGCCGGTAATTAAATATGAAAGAATGAGTGTGAGCAGCCCAGAAATGTAAGTTTTCATGATTCAAACTTCCTAATCGATACTATTGCCAATCAAAATACCTCATTCAAAATCAACATATTACGCGTCAAATTAGGGAGCAATGTAAGAAAAAAGTATCGTCTAGAAAAGTTCATAGTTCAAGCGTTAAGCCCCCCGGTTCGACGAGCATTTAAGTGTGCCATCGAATGCCCGAATGAAGACAATCTGAAACTACCGCCAGCTTAAAAGGGAAATGACAGCTTCACCTCTAAGGTCATTTGAGTTCGGGATGAAATGATTATGTTGGTCGTTATAAAAACCAAATGAGAGGGGGATTAGGCTTGCTGTGTCAGTATCAATCGATGAAAACCACCTACGGATGTAAGTGGTTTTTGCCGGAATAAATAGAAGGGATATATTTAGGTGCTTGAGTCGCTTTAACTAGATTTTGTCTACCTTAACAACCTCATCGTTAAATTTAATGTATTCCACATTGGAAATCTTGTCCGTTCCAATCGATTTACCAGAAATTTTTGTCACACCACCAGCCAGCTTTTCAATCGAATAATCGTTTTTGTTACCATTAATCTTCAATACATCGGTACCATCAGATCCATCGAAAGTGTTGTTAGCAGAATTCCCCTCAAAATAATTATCCTGAGGATTTCCAAGTATATCTAAAGCCTCAGAACCTACGATTTTCAAATTTTTAATATATTGAGATTTAAAGGTGTACTTTTCTTTATCATCAGAAGAAATTTGGATCTTAAATGTATTATTTAAAGACGGATTCGCTTTCAAATACGTATCGACCTTTGCACTATCAATCCTTGCCGTATATTGATGATATTCAGGCAAGAATTCTTTGACGATAGCAAAACCAGTACTATCACTAGGCAAAGTTTCTCGGGTAACGTAACGGTAGTTATCCATTCCTCCAAACTCTGAATTAAACCCACCATACATTCCGTAATACGTGTCTGCTAGTGCGGCAAAATACTCGTGAGAAAAGGTTTGCCCCATCTTATACTGCTCAGGCATTCCTAGGTCTTTACCTATATCGTCACCGCCCCAATCGCCATCCCATTGTTCTTCACGTTTTTCATCAAGAGTTGCGCCTGCTGCTTGTGGACTCCAAATGGAACTTTTAGCCACATAATCTTTGCTAGTGTCTTTATCCTCGTAAACATATAAGCCTGTTGTGCTGTCATACCGATAATCTTTGAAAATACTCAAGCTATGGGCAGTAATTCTTTTTTGCAATCCGCCTTTGCTACCATCACCGGTCAAAGGGGCAATTCCTTGAGCTTGAGTTATATGAAGAATTTCTTCTATTGAAGCATCTCTTTTACCTACATTGGTAACGGAATTATAACCAGTGAAATACTCTGTCTCACCAACGTATGTCGTTTCGTTATAACCAAGCGCTTGGCTATGAACAAACCAACCATATTTTTTGAATAGATCATTATCTGAAGCTATCAGCTGCAGGTAGTTATCAGCTGTAGCTGAGGCAAGTTTAGGCTCACGCGCTTTCAACAACCTCAGTAGCTCTTGCTGAAGATTACCAATATCACCTTCTGACGATGCCATAAGAAGCGTACCCTGACGCTGACTTATCGATTTAAAGACATCAAGCTTACTCAGTTCTGTATTCGCTCCATTTTCGGACAGAAGAGAAGTCCACACACCAATGGCTTGACGCAGATCCTCATCACTACCTTTTGTCGCAAGAATGGTAATACTAATACTTGAATCTGAGCGTAACGGTATTTTAATAAAGTAATCAAAACCTGCATCTTTCGCTATCTGGTAGTTACTTGGGAATACCGTATTAAAAGCACTGTCGACATTGTAATTGGTGATCAAACTCGATTCGCTTGGCAAGGTATATCCGGGAGGAGGGGTAGGCTTAGGAGTGGTGGCGGCGGTACTCTTACTATCGCTACCACATGCTGAAAGCAAAGGTAAAATTGCGAGTGTTGTTAGGGTAATTTTATTTTTGTTCATTTAAACACCATTGAAATTTAAGCGCACCTAGACTCATATATCAGTAACTAGCTGTATTTATTACCTATTAATCATAAAAATACGTCAACTTCAATTAGCGATACTTATATACGTGACACCCATTCACCTCAATTATATTTACTCAAAAATAGAGTTAACTCATGCGCTTAAAAAGACAAGTATTGTTAATATTAGGTTGACCGAAATTTAATAATTCCCGGTTCTTTCCCCATTGATTAAAATAAACTAAATAGCCCCCCAGCCATTACATTACCTAAGCACTCAGGTCACTGATCCCCCAAACCTATTTACAACCTCTTGTCCCACTTCCCTTGATGGTCGCGATCGCAATTTTCTTGTGTATCGTAACTGACGTGCTTATCGATGCTCTTCAATGTAATCCCAACCTGACTAAACGCCTTTTGGATAGCAACAGAGACCTCCTGCTGACCTCCCACCTCTAAGAAGTTCGTTCTATCCTGATTGGTATCGAATACGCAGACGATTTTCAAACTTTGCGGGAATGAAGAGAAATTGACCGTATGAGTCACCCACAGAAAACCATCGAAGCCTTTTAACGTGTCTTCACACACGTCCGTTAACACGTCTCTGATTTGATTTTCGATCTTCTTATCTGATTTACGCATGAAATAAGCATCCTATTTAACACCTTAAAAAATAAGGTTTTTCGGTCAATGTTGTCTTAACCGACATTGGACACTGTGGCTGTTTCAAATGCAAAGTATTTATTGGGAAGAGTCTACTGGAAGATATAGAGGAAACGCCTCATGCTTGATCACTGACGAAGCAATCAAGCATGAGGCGAATATAGGATTTACGAAGATGTTAGCTCGCCGCTTGTTCCCAATCAGTCAGTAACTTCATGATCACGCGAGAGTCTTGATGCGTCGCCATCGGCGCAGCAAGTTGTGTGTCACCTTGCTCAACTGCTTGGCGGATATTACGCACTTGATAATGGAAGCCATCGCCTTGCGCTTCGACTTTCACTTCACGTTTCGACGTTTCATAGATCTCTACCGTAAACGTATTTTCTTCGGTCGGTAGCCATGGGTTGGTGTCGAGTGTGATACAGCCTTTGCTGCCTAGAATCGTAAAACCATGCTTTAAGCCGTGATCTTCAGCAGTATGGATTTGCGCGGTAAAACTGCCGTTGAAACGCATCATCGCCGACGATTCACAGATATTGCCATCTTGGCCACGTCGGCCGATTGCCGAGATCTGCACATCATCGAACACACTCTCGCCAAATTGCTGCTGCGCAACAGAGTGAATCAGCGACATTGGGTAGCAGCCAAGGTTGTATAGCGCGCCTTTGCTCGCAGGGTTAACGAACTGATCAATCGCCGAAACGTAGGAACCTTGAATTGAGCGCACTTCGCCAATCTCACCTGTCGCTAATTCTTGATGAAGCTTGGCGAACAATGGATGATTCAAGTACATCAAACCTTCTGCGAAGAACACGCTAGATGCTTTCACCGCTTGCAGAGCTTGCTCGGTTTTTTCCATATCAACCGACAGCGATTTTTCACACAGGATCGCTTTGCCTTTTTGAGCCGCTTTAATCACGTATTCGTGGTGAACGTGATTTGGTAGAGCGATGTAGATAATGTCGACTGACTCATCTTCAATCAGGGCTCCATAGCTGTTGAAGGTTAGTGTTGGTTGATATTGGGCTGCAAACTCGTTAAGTGTTTTTTCAGTACGACCAGCGACGGCATACAGCTCGCTTTGAGCATCGCCTTTAATCGCATCCGCCATTACACCTGAGATAAAGCTGGTTCCTAGGATTCCCCATTTCATGGCTTAGATCTCCTGCTCTTGTGTTTTGATAGGTCCACGTTGCGTTTCAAATGCTTGTACTAATTCCGTTATATCACGCTCAATAAACGCTTGCGTATGAGGCATCACAAAGTGCTGATTGATCGCCTCGCGGTTTGCGTATTGCTCAAGCAAGACAACGCGATCGCTTTGGTTTTGATCATAGCTTGCAATTGCTTGTAGGCAGCCCGGATCACTTTGCATGTCTCGGCAAAATTGCTCGATAGCTTCAATCGCAGCCTCACGATCAATGTTGGTTTTAATCTTAATTTCTGCAGTAACAAAGATGGTTTCATTCGTCTGAGGCATTTCACGCTCTTATTTTAGTTAATTATCGGTTTGCCATTAATATAATTAACCCCTAATAATTGATAAACTCACGTTTTGTTTATTGTTTATCAACCGAGAGTGTTTAATGGATAAGTTAACTAGCATGAAGGTCTTCGTTTACGTGGTCGAGCAAGGCAGCTTTCGTAGCGCCGCCAACCACTTCAACTTGTCGGCGACCATGATCAGTAAACATGTCCACCACCTTGAATCGAGCCTCAACTCTCAACTGATCCACCGCACCACGCGTAAGCAATCGTTAACCGATTCAGGTCAGCTTTATTATCGAGAATGTAAGCGAATTCTCGAAGACATCAGCAATGCAGAGAACCTGATTCAAACCTTGGAAAACCAGCCTCAAGGCACGGTAAAGATAAACTGCCCGGTCACCTACGGAAACAAGGTGCTTGCCCCGATTGTGGCTAAGTTCCTCGCGCATCACCCAACGATTAATGTCGAACTGGTGCTGAACAACGACCTTGTCGATCCTTATTCATCCGATATTGATTTGATTGTGCGAATCGGTGACCTGTCTGACTCCAGTTTAGTCGCCAGATACTTAGGGGATTATGAGATGTGTTACTGCGCGGCTCCTGAGTACCTTAACCAACATGCTGAGATTCGTGTGTTGGAAGACCTTGCACAACACCCATCGCTTGGATTCAGCTATAGCAGTCGTCGTGATATTATTGGACGTGATACTCACATCCGTCATATCCAAAATAGTGAACCTCAATCCCGAGATCCTCAGAGTCACCAAGCAACTCACACTGCGGGGAACAAAGGACAAGTACGTTTGATGTCGAACAATGGGGATGTATTGCGATATGCTGCCCTTCAAGGCGTAGGCGTGTTGTTACAGCCGACTATCTTAGTCGCAGAAGAAATTGAGCGTGGAATGCTATTGGAGATCTTGCCCGGCATGGCACCGTTACCTAAACCGATTCACTTGCTCTACAAAACCAAGCAACTGTCGTTGAAGAACCGAACCTTTGTCGAATTCTTGTTAGCCACTCTTTCTGAGTAACTAAGCGCTGACGAATTAGCAAAGAGGCTTCTAAGTAACGAAGAGTTTTTTTAACAACAAAACCGCTAGACTGTTTGCCAATGGCTCATCAAGCGCTTACCAAGATCAGAGGGTGTGGTGTTATGGACGATCATCTCATCACATTGGTTGAACACCATGAAGTGTTTTAGTTCATCGCATAAAGCATGAACCAAAGACTCATGGTTTTTAATTCGCTCTTCCACAACCAAGTTACGGATATTGAGCAAACCACTCTTCCTGTCGACCTTGCAATCCATTCGTGCCACCAGCTCACCTTGCCAGAGAATCGGTAAGCTAAAATAACCAAACTGACGCTTGGCTTCTGGAACATAACACTCAAGAAGGTAATCAAAATTGAACAGTGATTGCATTCGCTTACGTTGAATCAACAGATTATCGAACGGAGACAGTATCTTTAACTTAGTTCGAGATAGAGGCTGATTCAGCAGTTCAAACGCATTAGGCAACACATAATAATCAGCACCTTGAACATCCACCTTCACGACTTGTTTATCTTCAAGCATCTGCTGGAGTGTTGTCTGAATCAGAGGTTTTGTGTTCTTGAGTAGATAGCTCATTTCCGACGCTATTCCCACACCATTAGCTTCTAAATAACGCGTAATTAGATGCTCGATGTACTCTTGTTCCGTTGGTTCTGAGGTATCAATAGCACTCGGCAAAACTCGTTCGGTTAGGTCATACACCTTATGGAAGTTCACTCGGCTCGGCACCATTAAGTCACCTTGCATAAACAAAGTCTCTAGTGCCTGTTTGGCAGGTTTACCGCCCCATCCGCCGGGGTTTGGTCTATCCCCTTCAAAGTCTTTCGCCATTAATGGCCCTTCGCTCTCAATGCGTTTGAGAACATGCGCCATCAGTGCATCATCCTTTTTATACCAATGCTTAAGCTTACCGGTCGCAAACCCGTTCTTTCGATGCAGGCTGAAGCGGTAGTCGCGCATAGGCAGATAAGCAGCAGCGTACGACCAATACTCAAACACTTCTCGACGCTCTAGCAGCTTGTCGAGATGATCAAGCTTGTAGTCTTGATTACGATTCCACAGCGTATGGTGGTGAGCTCGCTGAATCACAGAGATGGTATCAATTTGAACATACCCAAGGTTTTCAATCGCAGACAGCGTGTTCGCCAAAGTGCCCCCATTGCGTTGCTTTTTAGGTGGTAACTTCTTAGGCGGCAGCTTTTGCGAAAGCAATACCAGTTTTTGCGCTTGAGCGAGTGACAGTGATTCCATGTAATTCAGACTCTAATTGATACCAATAATCGGCTTATGATTCAGCAATAAGTTCTTGAAGAATTTGCTTGTACGTTTCGACCGTCTGCGCACCAGTGACCGCACTCTTGCGGTTGAATACCACGGTAGGAACCGCTGAGATTCCCATGTGTTGCCATTCAAACTCTTGCGCTTCAATTTGCTTCAAGTTATCGATGTTCTTTAGGCGCTTCAGTGCCTTCGTTGAGTCTAAGCCAACTGCTTCAAGTTCTTGCGCGATAACCTCAAGATCAGCAAGATTTTTCTGCTCTGAAAAATGAGCAGTAAAGAAGCGTAGCTTTAACTCAGTCTGTTTGCCATGCGCCAACGCGAAATCGAGCAGCACATGCAGGTGACGTGAATTCACCATTCTCATGCTGTCATAGAAATTGAAATCGAACCCTACCGCTTTGCCACGCGCCGCAAGCTGTTCGCGTGAACTTTGACTCTCTTCTGCGCTAGAGCCGTATTTTCTCATGATGTGGTCACGCAGGTTTTCGCCTTCTTGCGGCATATCAGGGTTAAGCTCAAACGGCTGCCATTCAAGTTCAATTTGCTCTGCTAAGCCAAGTTCTGAAACTGCTTGCTCTAAGTTTTTGTAGCCGACCACGCACCATGGGCACATTACGTCAGAAATAATATCAAGTTGAAGTTTCTTGCTCATCGTCATTCCAAATGCTCATTGATAAGGCATGTCTGCAGTAAAAGCAGGCATCCAATTTATCTTCAGACTACAACAACCTGAACAATCGTTAAAATTTAACTAAATTCAACATTAACGAACAAAAAAGCCAACTTATGTTCACGAGTTGGCTTTGACAAAAATCGGGTCGAGCTTAAGAGCGTTACGCTAGCAACTTCTCAAGTACTTGGAACACACCCGCGTCAACGTTACTTGGCGCAGCAAAACGTGCGATCTCTTTTAACTTTGGATGTGCGTTTTCCATCGCGTAAGAGTGGTAGCTCTCTTTTAGCATTTCCAAATCATTGAGGTAGTCACCAAAGCTCATGGTCTGCTCGTAAGTGAAACCTAATGTGTTCTGTAGATGTTTAATCGCCGCACCTTTTGACGCTTCAGCGTTCATCACATCCAACCAAATTTTTGCACTGACAACCACTTGGTAGTTCTCACCGAATTTGGCATCAATAGTTGGGTTCACTTTCTCTTGTGAACCGTCGAAGTGACAGATAGCCACCTTGATGAAATCGTCTTCTACCGCCAGTAAGTCTTCTACTTGCTCTCGGCGATGGTAGTACTTAGAGATCTCCGCTAAAGCACGCTCATCTTTGGTTTCAATGTATGCAGACTTTTTACCACAAAGTACAACGTGTGCACCTTCAATCGCACGCGCTTCTTTGATGATGTCTTTGATGGCATCAGTATCAAGTAAGCAGCTGTAGAGCTCTTGCCCTTTGTGCATCACTAATGTGCCGTTTTCAGCAACGAACATCATGCGATCTTTTAGCGGAGCAAAGGTTTCCATCAAGCTGTAATACTGACGACCCGATGCCGCAGAAAAAATGATGTCTTGAGCTTCTAGTCGCTCATAAAGATTGAAGAATTCTGGGTCTAACTTTCCGTGTTCATTAAGAAGAGTGCCGTCCATATCAGCAGCGATAAATTTGATGTTCTGTTGTGGCATTTCAGGGCTTACCTATGAGTAAAGATTAAAGTGCAAATTATGATTTTTCGTTATCTTGTGTAACGGTTCTGCGTTCAATTATATCGCTAGAGTAGCCAGTGAATGCAATGCTTTTCGGTCGATTTCTCTGTTTAAATCTAAGATCTTGTTTATGCGCAATAAGAAGGTAAAAACAGATAAAAATCGAATATCAAGCTTAACTAAAACCATTGTTCTGAGATGCCAATTTAAGCCGACTTATAAATTTCGCATTGACCAATAAAAGAAATAGGCCTACCATTAATCGTCTTTTAACGATTATGGAAAGCGAAACATCAATATGAACGAAATTTGCCCTACAACTGGTGGCTGTGCTCTACCAATCGGACATGGTGATACCGAAGCTGAAACGCAAATGGCAGCTCTGGCCAAAGCGCTCGCTCACCCGGCAAGAGTTCGTATATTGAGTATCCTTTCAACGCTAGAAAAATCGGGCGGCTGTTTGAACAGTGACTTGGTTAGTGAATTAGGTTTGGCGCAATCGACAGTATCAGAGCACCTAAGAATCTTGAAAACCTCTGGTTTCATCACTGCTGAATCGATACCACCGAAGATGTGCTACCGCATTAATCGAGATAATATTCAGCAATTTGAGACGCTAATCGACACTATTTTGAAATAGATTTATCGCGCTTAGTTTGTCGAATACGGAATAAATTAAGCGTATTTTTTTGCTTCCCAATATCGCTTTTCGACGATTGACGATATCAACCAAAGAGAAAATATCATGAAGCCAAAATTAGGTTTTCTAGATCGCTACTTAACGCTGTGGATCTTTATTGCCATGGGTCTTGGTGTACTGCTTGGCATCCTATTCCCACAGATCGAGCAGTGGAACGAATCTATGTCGGTTGGTACCACCAACATTCCACTTGCGATTGGCCTTATCTTAATGATGTACCCGCCTCTGGCTAAGGTTAACTACAACCTATTAGGCACTGTGGTCAAAGATAAGAAAGCGATCAAACTATCTTTGATCATGAACTGGCTTGTTGGCCCAATTCTGATGTTTGTGTTGGCACTGACTTTCTTGGGTGACCACCCAGGTTACATGGTCGGCGTGATTCTGATTGGTCTAGCTCGTTGTGTGGCGATGGTGCTAGTTTGGAACGACATCGGCGGCGGTAACAAAGAATACGGCGCGGCATTGGTTGCTCTAAACAGTGCATTCCAAGTGGTGAGCTACAGCTTTATGGCGTGGTTGTTCATCAGCGTTCTTCCACCAGTATTTGGTTACGAAGGCATGATGGTTGATATCTCGATGATCGACATTGCACACAGTGTACTTATTTACCTAGGTATCCCATTCTTAGCGGGCTTCCTAAGCCGCAAGATCCTTGTGTCGATGAAAGGCGAGCAGTGGTACAACGAAGTGTTTATTCCACGTATCTCTCCAATCACACTGATTGCACTACTGGCTACTATCGTTCTGATGTTCAGCCTAAAAGGCGAGATGATTGTAGAACTGCCAATGGACGTATTGTTGATTGCGGTTCCACTGACTATCTACTTCACAGCAATGTTCTTCATCAGCTTCTTCATTGGTAAGAAGATGGGCATTGAATACGACAAGAACGCATCAATTGCATTCACAGCAACAGGCAACAACTTCGAGCTAGCGATTGCCGTTGCTATCTCAGTATTCGGTATCAACTCAGACCAAGCGTTTGCCGGTGTTATCGGTCCACTGATTGAAGTACCTGTGTTGATTTACCTAGTGAACGTGGCGCTTAAGATGAAAGACAAGTACTACAACGGTCAGACGGTGAAACCTAGCGTATAGCATCTACGTCTACACCTAGAACTAGAACTAGAACTAACAAAAAGCAGTATCACTTTGAACAGAAAGGCTCACACGTTAAACGGTGAGCCTTTTCTTTATTCAGTTTCGTCTAATAGGCCTTTCAATGCTTGTTCAAGCCAAAGTAATGCAGGACCTTTTGAGCGTGTTTTAGACAGAACAAGATCAACGGGCGGTGACCATGTTTTGTGATCGAATGAGACATTAATCTCCACTAAACGCTGCTTATTCAGCTCCTCTTCGACGAGGTGCCTAGGTAAGTATGCCCAGCCAATATCACTGCCAAGTACCATCTCTTTGATCACAATAAAGCTGTTTGACCACCATACCTTTCCGGCAATCAGCGGAAACTGATCCATCACCTTCCCCTTGTCTCCCCTCAACATTAACTGACGATACGGGAGTAAATCAGAGAGTTTCGCCACACCTTTTTTTGCGAGCGCATGACTTGGATGACACACAGCAATAAACGGTAAGTGACCGATAAAGCATGGCTCAGAACCGACATCAAAAGCCAAGTTGGTAAACATCAATCCAATGTCGGCTCTCTCTTCGATAATTAACGGATTGACCTCTGTTGTGGTACACGCAACCAGTTCAACTTCAGTAGCAGGGAATTGTTGACTGAACTGACTAAGGATCTTAGATAAGTTCGGAACCAGTAATGAATCATCTAATGCAATTTTGATGAGCCCCTCTTCGCCGCTACCCATCGCGTTAACCGTCACATTCAGATCTTCAACCTGAAGCACGATCGCTTTCACCTGTTTAAATAACTGCTCGCCCGCTTTGGTTAGTGAAGGCTTTCGAGTCGAACGATCAAAAAGCTCAACATTAAAATCTATTTCAAGATTACTGATGCCTTGGCTCACCGCCGACTGCACCTTACCCAAATGACGAGCACTGGCAGAAAATGACCCTAATTCAACGGCATACACAAACATTTTCAGCTGTTCAATGTTGTACATTTGGTTTCTCCCAAAACTTACTATCACTATATATGATGCTAACTATCTTTATATTATCACTTAACTAGATATTATCTAGCAAGTCATTAGCCCATCGGCGGCTATTTAATCGGAAAGAGAGTTAGAAAAATGTCACATAAAGAACGCATGTTGCACATGGTGCTATTTGAATTAGCAGCTTTGATTTTGATGGCAGGGCTTGCAACCTATATTACAGGAAACGGCGCAGGCGAAATGGCAGGCTTAGCGCTCGCAATATCATTGATAGCGATGGCTTGGAACTACGTTTATAACTATGGCTACGACAAAATTTACGGAGCAGACCGAAGCAAAAGAACCACGAAAACACGTATCCTGCACGGATTAGGTTTTGAGCTTGGCTTAATGACAGTGACTCTACCTGTCTTGATGTGGGTTCTACAACTCGACTTCCTAACCGTACTGATCATGGACATCGGCCTAGTTATTTTCTTCGTACTTTACGCGATTGCGTTCAATTGGGCGTATGACTCAATCCGAGCTCAATTGGTTTCGAAAGGAAAAGTTGCAGCTCTGGTTTAGAGCGGTAAGTTCGTCTCGTATAACAAGAACATACACCCAAATGAAAACTGCCAAACTACAACATAGTTGGCAGTTTATTCATTTATGCATATAAGCTCATTTGTTAACGCCCTTGTTACATAGCAAAAACATCACACAGCCCTCCCTAATTAAGTCTAATAATCCGCCACTCACGAAGTAGCGTCACAAATCCAAACATAAACTCCTCGTACCAGTTGCGCATTCATTTACATATAGGTAGTTTGAGCGGCTTCGCAACCTATCAATTCGAGCAATGACGTTCATGCGAGCATCTTTTTCGAGCAAAAGTGTTCGGATTAACATTTTAAGTGACTTTAATTAACAATTTTATGCTCAAACGCTCACTTTTGATGTTCGTTTATTTTCGAGTTCGCAAATATATGCACAATACACGTGCTAGATAAGCAAAACTAAAAAGGACTCGAACATGACAACAAACAAACACCCTTCTTTATTTGGGCAATGCTTGGCTGAATTTATCGGTACAGGATTACTCATATTCTTTGGCGTTGGCTGTGTGGCCGCTCTGGTATTAACTGGTGCGACATTCGGACAATGGGAAATCAGCATCATCTGGGGCTTCGGTGTTGCGATTGCAATTTACTGTACTGCCGGCGTTTCAGGCGCACACATCAACCCAGCCGTAACGATTGCACTGGCCATGTTCCATGGCTTTGATAAAGCGAAAGTGGTGCCTTACATCATTTCGCAACTGCTTGGCGCTTTCTGCTCTGCAGCATTGGTTTACAGCCTGTACAGCAACCTATTTACTGACTACGAAATCGCACATAACTTCGTTCGTAGCAGCCAAGACGCACTATCAACTGCTGGTATCTTCTCGACTTACCCACATGCTTCACTTTCTTTCTTCGGCGCTTTTGCTGTGGAATTCGTGATTACTGCAGTGTTGATGTTTGCCATTTTAGCGTTAGGTGATGAGAACAACGGCGCATCTCGCGGTGCAATGAACCCTCTACTGATCGGTATTCTTATCGCGGTTATCGGTGGTTCTTTAGGTCCACTGACGGGCTTTGCAATGAACCCTGCTCGTGACTTCGGACCAAAACTGTTCGCTTACTTTGCAGGTTGGGATTTCGCACTAAGCGGTGCTCGTGATATTCCTTACTTCATCGTTCCAATTCTTGCTCCAATTGCTGGTGCGTGTTTTGGTGGTTGGTTGTACCCACGTGTTATCGGTGCTTACCTACCAGTAGAAGGCCAAGGCTGCACAATTCCAAACCAATGTGAAACAGAAGAAGAAGCTGAACAAGCTCAAGCTTAATCCCTAAGCGACCTTACATTTACTAAAATAT
The DNA here is from genome assembly GCF_000153005.1 of Vibrio sp. MED222. Lineage (NCBI taxonomy): Bacteria > Pseudomonadati > Pseudomonadota > Gammaproteobacteria > Vibrionales > Vibrionaceae > Vibrio > Vibrio sp. MED222. The sequence continues at coordinate 1,129,003 of NZ_CH902606.1, forward strand.
AAATAACGAAAGAAAAAGGATTCTTACCATGACCGAGCAAAAATACATTGTTGCCCTAGACCAAGGCACCACAAGTTCTCGCGCTGTAATCCTCGATCACGATGCAAACATCGTTAGTTCTTCTCAACGAGAATTCACTCAGATTTACCCGAAAGCGGGTTGGGTTGAGCATGATCCAATGGAAATCTGGGCGACTCAAAGCTCTACATTGGTTGAAGCTCTTGCTAAAGCAGGCATCCGCAGCGATGAGCTAGCGGGCATTGGTATCACGAACCAACGTGAAACCACCATTGTTTGGAACAAAGAAACTGGCAAACCGGTTTACAACGCAATCGTATGGCAGTGTCGTCGTACTGCAGACATCTGTGAAGACCTTAAAGCACGTGGCCTAGAAGACTACGTACGTGACAATACCGGCTTAGTCCTTGACCCGTATTTCTCAGGTACCAAAGTAAAATGGATTCTAGACAACGTTGAAGGCGCTCGTGAAGACGCTGAAGCAGGCAAACTGTTGTTCGGTACGGTTGATACTTGGTTAGTTTGGAAAATGACTCAAGGACGTGTACACGTTACGGATTACACTAACGCGTCACGTACTATGTTGTTCAACATCAATGACCTATGTTGGGACCAGAAGCTACTTGATGAGATGGGTATTCCGTCAATCATGATGCCTGAAGTAAAACGCTCTTCTGAGGTTTACGGTCAAACGAACCTTGGTGGTAAAGGCGGTACTCGTATCCCAATCGCGGGTATTGCAGGTGACCAACAAGCTGCACTTTACGGTCAAATGTGTGTAGAAGCAGGCCAAGCTAAGAACACTTACGGCACAGGTTGTTTCCTTCTAATGAACACAGGCCAAGAGAAAGTAACATCAAAGAACGGCCTACTAACAACGCTAGCATGTGGTCCTAAAGGTGAGCCTGCATACGCACTTGAAGGTGCAGTATTCATGGGCGGCGCATCAATCCAATGGCTACGTGATGAAATGAAGCTACTGGCTGGTGCAGAAGACTCTGAGTACTTCGCAACCAAAGTAGACTCTTCAAACGGCGTTTACGTGGTTCCTGCATTTACTGGCCTAGGCGCACCCTACTGGGATGCTTATGCTCGCGGTACGATTGTTGGCCTAACTCGTGGTGTTAACTCTAACCACATCATCCGTGCAACGCTGGAAGGTATTGCTTACCAAACTCGTGACGTGCTAGATGCGATGCAAGCTGACTCAGGCATCAAGCTAGCGAAACTACGTGTTGATGGCGGTGCAGTAGCGAATAACTTCCTAATGCAGTTCCAATCAGACGTGCTGGATACTGAAGTTCACCGCCCTGAAGTAACGGAAGTAACCGCTCTGGGTGCCGCTTACCTTGCTGGCCTAGCGGTTGGTTTCTGGGACAGCATTGATGAGCTTCAAGACAAAGCCGTTCTTGACCGCACCTTCATGCCACACCACGACGAAGAGAAGCGTAACCGCCGTTACAAAGGTTGGAAGCGTGCTATCAAGTGTGCACAGGTTTGGTCTGAACTGCACGATGACGACGAAGAGTAATCTAAGCGTGAGTTAACAGAGGAGTACGAATAATCCCTTATTAATCGATTAGATTGTTCGAACCTCAGCAAACGAAACTAAAAAGAGCACTATTTTGTGCTCTTTTTTGCGTTTCAGGCTCAAATTCCATGTTTTGACCAGCGTTTTTGCGGTTTAGACATGATTCCTTACCATCATTACTTCTCTCTTTTCATCAATTCGAGCACAATAGCGTGAGTTTATATTTTCGATTTTGACGCGCTAGAGCCCTTTGCGCGCAGGGAGTGGTAAGTTAAGTGAAGCAGATACCAAGACACCAGCAGATTGTAGATCTGGTAAAAACACAAGGATATGTGAGTACCGAAGAGCTCGTTGAAAAGTTCGATGTCAGCCCACAAACCATCAGACGAGACCTCAATGAACTAGCCGATGGCAATAAAATTCGTCGCTATCACGGTGGTGCAACCATTCCTTTAAGCTCAGAAAACACCTCTTATAACACGCGTAAAGCGCTTAACTTCAACGAAAAAGACGTGATCGCCGACGAGCTGGTTAAACATATCCCAGATGGCGCAACCTTGTTCGTTGATATCGGCACCACACCTGAATCGGTTGCTCGCGCACTCAACAAGAATCATAAGCAGCTACGAGTTGTGACCAACAACATTAACGTTGCAAGCATCCTTCTACCGAACCCAGAGATCAAGGTTATCTTGGCGGGCGGTGAAGTACGTAACCGCGATGGTGGCATCGTCGGTGAAGCGACACTCGATTTCGTAAAGCAGTTCCGCCTCGATTTCGGTATCTTGGGCATCAGTGGCATCGACTTTGACGGCTCGTTACTCGATTTTGACTACCACGAAGTTCGAGTGAAACAAGCCATCATCGAAAACAGTCGCAGCATCTTCTTAGCCGTCGACCACACTAAGTTTGGCCGTAACGCGATGGTTAAGCTCGGTAATATCTCTCAAGCCCACATGGTGTTTACTAATAAGCAGCCACCAGAAGAGATTCTCAACATCCTTAAAGATTCCGCAATACCATTAGAAGTGATCGATACCGCTCGTCCTATGAGCGAATAACTAAACATAAGAGCTCAGTGACGCCACTTTCTTAAATGATTCACGATTCTTTATAGAAAAGTTAATAAAGTAAAACTTGCTCGCTGTCACTGTCGCTTCTATGCTCGAATTAGACTTATTTGAACCTCTGCCTTCATAAGCAGAGGTTTTTTTATGCCCAAATCACATAAAACGCGCATAAACGAAAATAATAAATGACCGCAAACGAAAGTTCATATAGGATTCAATTATGTTCTAAAATGCTCGTTCGCTCAGAAAGAGGTCAAAACCATGAGTGCTCAACAAAATAATTCAAACAACAGTACACCTTCCACTTTAGACTTGATCGTGATTGGCGGCGGCATCAACGGTGCAGGCATCGCGGCAGACGCATCAGGTCGTGGTCTAAACGTTGGCTTATACGAAGCAAATGATTTCGCATCTGCAACGTCTTCTGCCAGCTCAAAGCTTATCCACGGTGGCCTACGCTACCTTGAACATTACGAGTTTCGTTTGGTTTCGGAAGCACTCGCGGAACGTGAAGTCTTGTTAAGAAAAGCACCTCATGTTGCTCAACCAATGCGTTTCCGTTTACCACATCGACCATTTTTACGCCCGGCTTGGATGATTCGCTGTGGCCTATTCCTTTACGATAACTTGGGTAAGCGCACCACTCTTCCTGGAAGTAAGACCGTCAACTTAGCGAAATCAGGCCTACTGAAACCAGAAATGAAGACAGGCTTCGAATACTCAGATTGCTGGGTTGATGATGCGCGTATGGTGTTGCTCAACGTATTAGCAGCAAAAGAAAACAACGCAGAAGTTCGTAACTACTGCCGAGTTGAAAAAGCGCACCGTGAAGGCGGCATCTGGCATGTGACGATCCTTGATGTCATGACCAACCAACGCTTTGAACGTAAAGCGAAAGCACTGGTCAACGCAGCTGGTCCTTGGGTTAAACAGTTCTTTGATGATGGATTAGAGCAGGCTTCGCCTCGTAATATTCGTCTGATCAAAGGCTCACACATTGTTGTGCCACGCATTCACGACGAACCACAAGCATACATTCTGCAAAACAAAGACAATCGCATTGTGTTCATGATCCCTTACCTAGATAAGTTCTCGATCATCGGCACCACCGACCTTGAATACAAAGGCGACCCACGTAACGTCGCAATTGATGATGTCGAAGTGGATTACTTGATTGATATTGTTAACCAACACTTTGTTAAACAACTTGGCCGTGAAGATGTGGTTTGGACATACAGTGGCGTAAGACCGCTTTGTGATGACGAATCTGATTCACCGCAAGCGATCACTCGTGACTACACGCTCGAATTAGACGCAGAGCTTGATCAAGCACCACTGCTTTCGATCTTCGGTGGCAAGTTGACCACTTATCGTAAGCTAGGCGAAGCAGCACTTAAGAAGTTAGAACCACACCTAACCAACATGGGTGCGCCTTGGACAGCCAACAACACACTTCCAGGTGGTAACTTCAGTTGTAGCAGAGAGCAGCTTGCGAAGATGATCCACACTAAATACCCTTGGGCATCTGAAGCGCTATTACTTCGTTACGTGACTCAATTCGGTACTTACACGTGGAAGCTACTGGAAGGAGCAAATTGCGAAGCTGACCTTGGCAACCAATTCTCAGGCGAAGCTCATGGCGTTTATCAAGTTGAAATCGATTACTTGATCAATGAAGAGATGGCGATGACTGACGAAGACATCTTGTGGCGTAGAACCAAGCTTGGCCTGTACATGAGTGAATCCGAGCAGCAAGCAGTAACGGATTACCTGAAAGAGAAGCTACAAAGCAAAGTAGTGAGCTTTTCTCAAGTCGGCTAATTCCACCAGCCTAAACATGGTTCAAGAACATATTTAACAACGAAGCTTAGCGTCCCCCGCGCTAAGCTTTTTTATATCCACCCTATTTGCAAAACCTTAGTGCTAACTGAGTTTGTCTATATCTACGGTTTCTTATATCCAAATATTCTTATGCGTTCAGATAGAGACTGGAATGCAGAAACGAAAAAAAACTCCCGAAGGAGTTTTTATTGTCTAAACCTGCAGTAACCGTTTAGCGATCTAACGATTTAACTTAGCTATTCAGCAAAACAACCCGCTAGCTAGGCAATTAAACGAGCATGCAGTGAATCTTTAAGCTCAGAACGATCATGTTTTAGTTGGTGCATCGAGCCGTCATCAATGGGTGAATCTTTCAGCTCTAGTTTACGAATCTCTTTATCAAGGTTGTCGTATGTCTTCATATCTTCTGCAAAGCCATCGTCAGTTTTAGCAAGCTCAGCAATTTTGTCTTTCATTTCAGGAAATTCGTGAACAAGAGAGTGATTTTCACCTAGCATAGAAACCTCTTAAGTTGAGTAAAGTGATTGGTAGTACACATTCATTATTTACCTTAGCAAGGGACTCAAATCACAAATGAGATCCAGTACACAGCCTAGAATATAGACAGTTTAGATTCACAAATTTACAACATAAATCGGCAGGGATGCGTTGTTTTACATAGAAGAAAGCCTCACGTAATCGCAAGGCTTTGTAGAAGTGAGTTCTTTATAAGAACAGTGACAGAAATGATAATAACAGCAGCTAAAAAGTATTTTCAAAAAAGGATTAGCTGCTACAACCACCAGAATGAACTCGATTCATTTGATCATGTGAAGGTGTGTCAGAGCCTGTCGATTGACATCCTGCCACAAACAATAGCGTTACAGATAAGATAAGCCATTTCATAATTAATCCTCTTTTAGTCATGACTAAAGCATAGTGCTTGAAAGCGCGGATACCTCAGTCATTAACTAAAGCCTTACCTGCCGATAAAGCCTTAGTTAATGAACAAAGCATCGCTTCATTAATTAACGACCTGTCTTCGTGCAAAAAACTTTCACCAAACGAACAAAAAACAGTCACAACTCTCTCTAAGCTTCACAAAAACCAGCCTTCCGATTCCTTTTGGTTATTACATAAATAACATCAATTCATTTCTAGAATCACCACCAAACCGATACATTAGTGTCATCTCCTAATGACGACCTCAAGGTAAACGATATGAAAAAGACCATTTTAGCAACACTGATTACCATCACATCAATGCAAACAATGGCAGCAGTTGAAGTAACCGACGAAAACTTCGCTCGTGCAGAAAGCGACCTTTACTTCACTCAACAGTTAGAGCATCAACCGGTTAATGTTTTTGAGCATAATCGCGAAAACGTAACGGTAGAGAACCAAATGATTATCCGCTCTAACACCGACCTGCTCTATTCAACCGCGGTTGTCGATGTCTCAGAAGGCGCAACATTCAAACTGGCGGAAGGCGATGCGTACCAGATCATGCATATCTTCAATAACAATCATGATAACCACATGGCCATTTATGGTGGCGAAGAAATTTACATCGACTCAGAAATCGCAGGTTCAGACTACATCTACATACTGATGCGAACTGCAACAAGTGCTGGCGCAGATGAAGCGCATCGACTGCAAGATGCGGCGGTCATTAATGCGAAATCAGCTAAGCCTTTTGAACCTGCTTCAGATTGGGATGATGCTTCTCGAGATAACGTCCGAGCAAAATGGGAGAAGCTAGTTAATGACATCAAGACAGAAGAAGCCTTCACACCAAACATCACAGCCACATCAGATAACAAGCAGTTTATGATTGGTACTGCAGTAGGTTGGGCTGGTATGCCGGCAGAGCATGCTGTGTATACGTCACGAGCGGGTACAGGTAAAACGGAATGTGCAAACATCACGTTTGAAGCACCCTCATTACGTTATGACGAAGGCGGTTATTGGTCAATTACAGCCTATTCAAGCCAAGGTTGGTTAATGACGGACAACAACAGCGCTGATTCAACGACATCAACACCCAATAAAGACGGTTCTTACACGATCCACTTTGCGCCAAAAGGGCAAACCTGTGACGCTGCAAATAACGTAATTGAAGTAAACGATGATGGCTGGAACTTTGCGGTTCGTGCATACCGTCCTAGTGATGAAGCGGTAGCATCAGGTGAGATGCACAACTTCCCACAGGTCACTGCTCAATAGCGGGGAATAACGACTGAATTGCGAGTGATTAGTGTTAATTAACTGGCAATAACAGCTGCTAACAATAACAGCTACTAACAATAACCTAGCCTCTCATTTGAGAGGCTTATTGCTTTTCTTTTATGATGGTTTGGGAGGTAGTGATAATTTTTCGCTTAAGCCATTGATTCATCGGGTGCATTCTCTTGTTATGAGATTCCACCAGCACGATTTTTTTGAGCTCTTCCGGTGCATAATCAGGAAAAGAGAGATAATCGAACTCTTCATTAAGATAAAGAGCAAGCTGCTTGGAACACGGTAGAATCATGTCACTTTGTTTAATGACCTCTAATAGCGTGTGCAAATACGAGCTTCTTGCTTTCACTTTAAGCTGCTCTGACGACAAATGCTTGGCGATATAAGGCTGAATATCATTCCACCCCGGTATCACCAAACTCGCGTATTCCGCTTCATCTATCTCTTGCTGTGAAATCACTTTGCCAGCTAATGGATGGCCGGTTTTAACCAACCCGACAAAGTCATCCTCACCGATAATCTGATGGGTAAACTGCTTATTCGTTTCGATTGGAGAAAAGTTGATAGCAGCTTGTATCTCGCCATCCAACAACTTTTTCAGCGTTTGAGAGCCCCAATTAACAATATTGACTTGAGCATTGGGCGCTTCTTGAATGAGACCAAGGCATAAACGCGCACCAAGCCAGTTCGAGATAAAACCGTTAATCGCAATCGTGATGTTGCCTTGATACTCGGCAGGGTCAAAGCTTGGGGTTTCAAGAATCACGTCGTCTAAGCTTTCCATGATCATTGGCAGTCGTTCACCAAGCTCTAACGCACGTGGAGTTGGCTTCAAACCGGAATGGACACGAGTAAACAATTCGTCATCAAAGTATTCTCTCAATCGCCCTAGTGCTTTACTCACTGCGGGCTGACTCAGCGCTAATTTATTGCCAGCAATGCGAGTATTTTGGGTTTCTAGCAAAACCAGAAAAACGCGGATTAAATTGAGATCCAATTGTTTCATAGTTACCTGTCATTAAAGTTTGGTCAGGGAGATATTTAGCCGTCTGGCGATAAAAGCTAACTTAGCGAATATCTCTCTCATTATGGCTCATTTGACGATTGATTCGCTTAACGATCTTTAACTCTTTCTTACTATCTAGACAAACTAAACAATAAATCATCATAGAAAAAGCGGAACTTCAATTCCTTAAAGTTCTGCTTTAACAATCCATGACTGCTTACGCTCTGCGCTTTTTGAAGGCGTGCCAGCCAGCGCTGAAAATTGTTTTTAACACCACACCTAATGCGCTTAGTTTAGGGTCGGCATTCTTGCCAGAGGCGATGCGCCACATTTGATGTTCATACCAAACCAGCCCGACCATCGCCATCCTGTCTAAAGCGGGCTTTCCTGTGGTTGGCACCGTTAGCGGCATACCGTGGCTAGGGTTTTCAATTAACTTGTTAGGGAAATCTGGATCAACCGCCATTGTGCGCGCAATACCAATAAAATCGGTCGCCGAGGTGTTTAATGCTTCATTCATTGCTTGCGCGGTTCGAAAACCACCCGTGACCACCAGCGGTGTGCTGACGAGTTTTCTCGCCTTCACCATGTAATCCATAAAATACGCTTCACGCTTTACTGTGCTGGCCTTGATTGATTCAGCCTTATTCTTTGAACCCATCATTGATGGGCTTTCATAGGTGCCGCCGGAGATCTCAATCAAGTCGATACCGTTATCACTCAATGTTTGTACAACCTGCATCGACTCTTCTTCAGTGAAGCCACCTTTCATGAAGTCGGCGCTGTTGAGCTTAATCCCGACGGGGAAATCGTCACCGACCTCTTTTCGAATCGCACGATAAGCCTCAAGCACAAAACGAAGTCTGTTTTCGAGTGAACCACCCCATTTGTCTTGGCGTTGATTGTGTCTCGAAGACAAAAACTGACTCACGAGATAACCATGAGCACCGTGGATCTGCACACCGGTAAAACCCGCTTGTTTTGAAAGCTTTGCACTCAGCGCGAATTTATCAATGATTGCAATTATTTCCTTCTCAGTCAGAGCTCGTGGCGTATTAAAGCCTTTTTCTAATCCGCGCTCTAAAGAGATAGCTGAAGGGGCAACTGGGCTATCACATAAGAATTTAGGGATTTGCTTACCTGGGTGATTCAGTTGCATCCATATCTGCGAACCATTCTGTGTTCCGGCACTCGCCCACTCACGAAATACGGTTAAGTCACTGTGCTCATCTAACACAACGTTTTTAGGTTCACCAAGCGCACCTCTATCGACCATCACGTTGCCCGTCATGGATAGGCCAATTCCTCCTTGAGCCCAACGCTGGTAAAGCGTGACTAAACCTTGCTTAGGGTTATGATGTTTATCACCTAGCTGTTCACTCATTGCCGATTTGAACAGGCGATTTTTGATCACTTGGCCATTAGGAAGAGAAAAAGGGTCGTTGAGGCAGATCGGATTCATGCGCGTGGTTACTTTCTTTGGTTTATATATTCAGTCCAGTATGCCCTATTTTATTCTACAGTTCTGAGCATTTAACGCCTATTTCGAAGCAAGTTTCGCTCAATAAAAAATGCCAGCGGCATAGCAGCTGGCATTAATCGATTATAAACAAAACCTTAAACAGGCGATTTAAGTCATCATTTTATCGTGGATTTTTTGACCTTAGTAAATGGTGTCGATTTCCATTTATCTGTTCTTACCTCTTCACCGGGCGTGTACATACGTAACACTGAATACCATTGATGATCGGGGATAGGTAAGAAGTTAGGATCATCTTCATGCCCTTTTACATCGCTACTCATGTAAATGGTGTAGCTGCCATCAGCATTAGGCGTTAGCGTTCTGTCTCCACGGGAATGACGGTTTAAGTCATTTTTCTCCATCAATCGGGTTTCACCACTGTAGGCCGTGTATGACCAAAAACCACCCTCTTCTAGCGGCGGCGCATCGAAGGTCACCGTGTAATCATACTTACTACCATCGAGCGCACCACCTTCACTATCGAAGAAGTCACCGCTGTACATAGTGTGTTTTGCAGGCAGCCCCCATTGGCCCATTAAGGTGCCGTAGGCGTGCTGAAAACTTGGAACCTTGGTCATTTCATCGCGAGTGCCTAATACGTCACGTGAATCATCAAAGCCCGCATTAATGATTCGTTCCAGTCCGTCTTTTTGACCAGACTCGATCATACTAAGCTGCTCTGCCGTAAATGGATGATTGGCTTTGCCTAATTCAACATCTCCTAAGCCAATGTACTCGAACAGTTCAAGCAGCTTTTGGTCATGCGTCTTCATTGTTCCTTCAGACAGGATGAAATTGGTTCGTTCGACCCAATTAGAATCTTCAGGGTCTGGATACTCGCGCTCAATAGGAACTGGCCCTTTCTGACCTAAGTATTCCGACAACGTCCTAACATTCCATTGATCCATTAACTTTTGAGCAGTTGCAGAATCGTCACCGCCAAGGTCCATGATTCGACCCATCATTTTGACCAGCGGGTGCTCGACATAGATGACTTGATCGACACTCGCAGGCACTTCACCTTTCCACCCTTCAACTGCATACATGAAACTGCCGCCTTTTGTGCCTCGCTGTGGAGAGCCAAAAGCCGAGTCAGTAAAGTGCTGCATATTCATGGTATGGAACAACCAGTATCGATTGTCATCATGGTCTGGAATCGTAACGATGACAGGCTCTGCTGCTAGATCCATCCAACCCATCAAATGTAACGTGTCATTGTTAATCGTCGGGTGCGCAGTGTAAGTGTCGTCAGCAAGTATTCGAATATTTTGGAATCGATTCAAAGGGTAATCTTGCTCAACGACGGTTTTGTAAAAGTATTTGTAGGCTTCATCTATCGAGTACGCGTACTCATAGGCAAGTTGTGCCAATAGCTGATTATCCTTTTTGAGCGACGCTAAACTCGCCATCTCAATGGGTAGAGTTTCCGTCTTGATCTCCATTGCTGTTTTTGTTGCCACAGATGCGCTCGTCGCGTCCACGGATTGGCTCGCGAGTACCGGAGACGGAAGTGCAACCATGAAAGCACAAGTCAGTGCTGCCGCAAGTATGTTTTTTTTCATCATTTAATGTCCTAACTAAAAACGAGTACGGAAGGTGATCCAAGTGTTGTTGTCAGTATCACCACTAAAAATGATGATGTTGTCACTATCGACCTTGTAGCCCAGCTGCATTTCAGCAGAGAAATCTCGAGTGTTCTCACCATCTAACCCGTAGGTGTATTGGGGGGCGAGTAGAAGATAAAATTGGTCAGCAAAATCGTACTTTAGATAGTTGATACTGCTGATGATTTGCGTGTCCTCAAACTTATTCTCCTCCTCCCACATTTGTCCGTACGTTATGGCGCTATAGAGTTTAAATTTGTCGCTTAACTTGAATGCTTGCATCACACCAATAGAGGCGTAGTTCGATGTTAGATCGTCGTTGGAGAAGTCGTGTCCAGCATCAACAAATAAGCCGGTGCCCGTTTTCTTATTGGGTGTGAAGAATCGTGCTCGATAGTTTTCAAAGTTGTTTTTGCCTTCCAGCTTACCCAACACACCCCAATCGCCACGATTCACGCCAAACTGGAAGGTAGCGCCAAGCCCTTTATTGCCCGCAATAATTTCACCTCCCGTATAAACAGCCATTGGATCAGCCATGTCACTGGCAGGTTCTTCTTGAGCGGAAACGGAAAATACAAAGGGGATAAGCGCAAAGATAGAGAGTGTAAAAGTGGAAAAGGTGCCCGTGAGCAGACGTAACGGTTTCTTCATATTATTGTCCGATAGTAAGGTGCGCTTGTTACAGCACACCTTGTATTAGTCGTATTTGGCGTTAGTCAGCAACCACTGATTTGTCTGCCATACCAATACCACCGGCTTTCTGTCTTGGTGGAAACGCTTTGAGTGACTTCTGATATTCCGCCGCTGATTTTTGTAGCTTTGGTAATACCCAAGACTTCTCTTTCATCCATAAGAACCAACCACGAGTATCAGGGCTACGCTCGTAAGGATCAGCCTTGATGTTGATGAGCATCCCTAGTGGCCACTCTTCAGGAGGCGCAATCCACTCCGTTTTGGTTTTTAGGTGCACTTTCCAATCATCCACTCGGAACGCATTCAAATCTTGCTCGTTGTAGAAGAAGAACTCATGACGTTGACTCGGTTCGCCTTTGGTCAACATATCCAACTGGTTATAACCATCCAAGTGAACTTGGTAACGCTCGCCATTTAACTCTTTTCCATCTAGCAGCTCTTGCTTAATGTCGCCTTCACCCACTGCAGCCATAATGGTTGGCACCCAGTCTTCAGAAGTCATGAAGCCATCGGTGTATTCACCTTGAGGGATTTTATCTGGCCAGCTGACCAGCATTGGTACACGGAAACCGCCATCCCACGTCGTGCCTTTTTGACCACGGAAAGAGGCAGAACCACCATCAGGCCAATGATCTAGGTTTACGCCGTTGTCTGAGGTAAACAAGATTATCGTGTTATCAATTTCACCAAGATCTTCTAACTTATCGAGTAATACACCGATCTGGTCATCAAGTTCAATCAAGCCATCGTAATACGTGTTGATTTGGCTCGCGCCTTGGTATTCCGGGCGCACGTGCGTTTTTTGGTGCATACGAGTCGGGTTGTACCACATGAAGTAAGGTTGTTCGTCTTTCTCTGCTTCATGTCTATCGAGCCAATTAGTAGCAAACTCCAAAAATTCGCCATCAACGGTTTGCATGCGTTTAGAGCCTAAAGGACCTTTATCTTCAATCGTTTGCTTTCCAACCACACCAAACCTTGGGTCTTCTTGCATGTCCACACTCTCGGTAGCGACAGTGTGAAGAACATTACGAGGGCGACCTCTGAAGTTAGGATCTGTTGGGAATTCCGGCTGTTCAGGCATCTCCATAACATTAAGGTGGTAAAGGAAACCGAAGAATTCATCAAAGCCGTGCACCGTTGGCAGGTGACTATTGTTATCGCCTAAGTGACTTTTACCAACATGCACGGTCGCATAGCCTTTGTCTTTCAACATTTCGGCTAGGGTTGGATCTTCTTTTTGAAGGCCAAGTGAAGAGCCCGGCTGACCGACAGACGTTAAGCCTGTTCGGAAAGGATATTGACCCGTGATAAAGGCAGATCGCCCCGCAGTAGAGCTGCCTTGTGCGTAGTAATCGCTGACCATCATGCCGCGTTCGGCAATTCGATCAATGTTCGGCGTATCCACCGCGCCTAAACCGCGGTGGTAGGCTGACAGATCTGTTGGGCTCACATCATCGAGCATGATGGCAACCACATTGGGTTGGCTCGCTGCATGTACGTTGACGCTCGCCAGTACCGAGAGCGCCAGAGCGGATTTAACAAAAGACTTATACATTTATAACCCTCATTCACTATGAGTAAATCGCTGAAGTCACAACGAAAATTGTGCATGTCTCAGCGAACCGTTGTTGAGGTAAATGGTATAAGAAAGACGCCAAAAATGGCTTGATAGCCACTATTACGATTATTAATAGTGGCCGTTAGAAAGGGGAGTTATTTAAAAGGAATAGTAGCGTGACACTAGGATTGAATAATCGACGTAATTTCTTTTTGAAGCCAATCCGTGAACGGGTTATTGCGGTTTGCTTGATGGGTAAACAGTGCCAATTCTCGACGATAGGTGTCTTTCAACAGTTCCGGCGGTAAGTCGATACAACGATAACAGTGATCAAGCAAATAGCGGCATTTCGACGATGTTATATAGATGAAGTCGCTGTCCTTAACGACTTCTAGCATCAAATTCATATTGTTACTTCTGAGCCCGATGTGTTTATCTAAGTCATATTTTTTGATCAACATTTCCGCCTTGGACGGCTGAATGTAACCAGGGATCATATTGATACAGAGTGGGTATTTCAGAATGTCCTCAAGGGAATTACCTTGAATTGGGTGGTCAGCTCTTAACACCAACATGAACTTATCAAAGCCAACTGGGCGCTCAGTAAGGGTTTTATTGACCTCCATGGGAAGATAGCTCACTCCCCAACACATTCGGTTGGTCTCTAGGGACTGGACGCCGTTTTCTAACCAAGGTGAACATTGAAACGTCACTTGCGGCGCTTCTTTGGTCAGCTTCTTGATTAATGGCACACCCACAGGGATCAACAGCGGGGAAGGCAACATGATTTGAACCTCCCCTCTTAAATCTTCCAACCCCCACTCATCATTGGGTATGTAAAGGTTATCTAACTGCTCTAATAGCAGAGGCAAGGTTTCGATAAGCTTTAAGCATTTTGGGGTGGGTTCAAGCCTTGCTTTATCTCGAACAAACAACTCATCATCAAATTGTTCTCTGAGTTTACGAAGCATGACACTGATCGTCGGCTGACTTACGTTCAAGGCTTTTGCTGCACTCACCGTTTGACGAGTTTCATTAAGCACCAAAATGAGTCGCAGTAAGTTTAGGTCTTTGGTCATGCCCTACTCCAAGTGATTTAGAAAAGTGGAAAGTACGCTGGCGAATACCCTTTTTTCATCGCTTCTACCATTGGCAATAATTTGGGTAATGCGTGACGAAAAAACATCTCATACCCTTGGCACAAATGATTCATCGGACTGCCGTCTTCGGTTGTTGCGATCCTGTTTTTAGGACAACCACCTTGGCAGAGTTCAACAAAATCACAACGTCGACAAGTGCTGTTTAACTCATCATATTTGTTGGTGCCAAACGCGATTTGTTCTGGTGAGCTCGCCATAGTTGCAAGCTTATCACTGTTCATGGTGCCCAATTGATGATCTTGATACCCATAATGGTCACAACTATAAACATTGCCGTCATGCTCAACCATTAATTGCTGCCCACAAGTCGCGCTGTGATGACACATTTGGCTTTGGTAGCCCATCAACACCATTAAACAGTTTTCAAAAAACTGGATATACACTTTGCCGACATCATTGGCGCTCCATGCATCAAACAAGTCGCAAAGAAATTGCCCCCACTGCTCGCCCGTTAACGACCAATCATGCCCTGTTCGTCTGTCTAACTCATGATCGATACAAGGTTGAAACTGCATGTAACCACTGCCATTTTCAACCAAAAACTGATAGATCGTTTTACCGTGTTTGTAGGTTTTATTGTTCACGACCGTTAACGTATTAAAATCAACATTGTGCTTTTTAAGGTAAGACACCCCACGCATTGTGCGTTCAAAAGACGACTCGCCATTTTTATCGATCCGAGCGATGTCATTCAGAATATTGGGCCCATCGATACTGATGCCCATCATAAAATTGTGTTTAGCAAAGAAGCTCGCCCAGCGATCATTAATCATGGTTCCATTGGTCTGCATCGTATTCACGACGCGCTTTTTCGTTGCTTTGCTTGCCTGTGCTTTCATCGCCGTTTCATAGAAATCGAGCCCTCTTAACATAGGCTCGCCACCGTGCCAGATAAAATCCACTTGTTGATCTTTCATTGGCTGCGCGTCGATATGAGCACCGACAATTTGCTCCATCATGTCCAGAGACATTGACGATCTTTTATCGCCATCTTGTCTATTGAGATAATAGCAGTAGCTACAATCCAGATTGCACTGAGCCCCTTCTGCTTTAATGAATAAGCTAAAAGGATAAGTAGATGTGTTCATATCGATTCCCGTACTTTTTTGCCAACATATCAACCGAAAATCAATCAAACAATAGCGCCTCAGGCCCCCTACCTGCACATGTCGTCGAGTCGCTTCACCACTCCAAATTAATGTTAATTAAAACAAACACTTGAATGGCAAAAAGAGACTATTAACATCCTTAATATCGGCTATTACACTCCTTAATCTCACTTGCTCATATGATAAATGCCTAATCCTGTTCCTACGATCTAAGGTGTTCCATGAGAAAGCTCCTCTATAAGAAAAGTGTACTGACCAGTTTAGTGTGTTCTTTATCCAGTATTATCGCGATGCCATCCCTTGCCCAACAATCTATTAATCCTGAAGAAGAGCTCGCTTACAACCTAGGTGTTCAAGCATTTATCTATGGTACAGGCCCATTAACCGTGGCAGCGGTTAGGCAAACGACCACATCTGTTGATGCGCCAATGGACAACGCCATGGCACCATTGAATGAGATGGGTAAAACGCGCGTTCTATCCGGACCTCAGGATAGAATTGTACCTACCGTCAACAACGATACGCTCTACTCACAAGCTCACTACGATCTGGATTTATCAGGTCCAATGGTGATTGATATTCCTCGCACCGATAACCGTTATTACATTGTTCAGCTATTGGATGCTTACTCAGATTCGATTGAAGATCTGCATGTGAAGAATGTCGGCGACCAAGGTTCAAAAGTGCTGTTGGTTAACAAAGGATGGGCTGGCGAAGTGCCAGAGGGGATTGATCGTATCGTAGAGTCTCGCACTCCTATGGTTTGGTTAATTCAACGAACGGGCGTATTTGGCGAGCAAGATCTCAATGACGCATTGGTTACTCACGATAAATTCCTCAGCTACCCACTTGATCAACTCGGCGCAGAACACGACATCGTAGAGCTCAAAGCTTCGACAGGTCGCATCCCACCCATGGCGAGGCCTGAAGGGTTAGAGTGGTATTCGCTAATTGACCGTGAACTACGTAAAAACCCGATTCCAGAAGATGCTGCCATCGTTGATCAATTCCAACAAATTGGTATTGGAGGAACGACCCCCTTTAACCCGGAAGCACTAACTTCTGCACAGAAAAAAGGGTTAATGCGCGCGATTGAGTCTTCACAACAGATCATTCAATACGCTGGTCGAAGCATCGGTGATGTCAATAATGGCTGGTCGATGATGTACGAGGGTGGCCGCTACGGAAATGATTACCTGAGCCGAGCGAGCATCAATATGCGTGCGGCTGGTTTGAATGTGCCAGAGCGAGCACTCTACCCAAATCGATACACGGACTCGAATGGCGAGCAGCTGTCGGGAGACAATCAATATCGAATGACCATGCCTGCCGATGCACCCGCTGACGCCTTTTGGTCGTTGACCATGTACGACGCTAAAAACCTGTTCATGGTTGAGAACTTCATTCAACGCTACTCCATCTCGACCAATCGTAAAGATGAGCTGAAATACGCAGAAGACGGCACCTTGCCAATATGCATTCAATACGTAAAACCGTCCGATCCAACGTGTAACTGGCTGCCAGCCCCTCAAGATGACTTCTATCTTCACATGCGCCTGTATGAGCCAACTCAAGCCGTTCTCGACAATGAATACCCATTGCCACAAGTTGAAATACTCTAGCCCCATTTAGGTCAATTAAGTAGATCAAGTCGATTGCCACGGCGTTCTTAGTGTTCGCTCGTGGCAATTCGTTCTATCCCTAAATACATGACTCAAACTGCTAGCAACATAACTCATACAATGAAAATGAGGCTCTATTCTTGAAAACACCTTTCATCACACTGTCTCTGTTAGTAACAGGGATAGTCAGCTCTCTTGCTCACGCGGGAGGGTTAAATCTATCTCAGATTGCGACCACTAAAAGCGTCGGCACGGCAGGCACAGGGAACGTAACCGCGAACGATGCATCCGCCGTGCTCACCAACGCTGCAGGGTTATCGGCTATTGAAGAAAGTGCTTGGATTCTCGGCGTTCAATACCTCGATGTTGAAACCACTTTTGTCCGTGACGATAACTCGGCTTCGACCACAGGAAGCAGCGCGGATGTTCTCCCTCATTTGTCTTACGCATCAAGGCTCAATGACCAATGGGTCGTCGGCGCAGCATTGCATGCAGCTGGCGGCACTGGCGTTGAATACTCACACGGCGTTGGCGCGCACCCTGCTTTATTGATCAAAGAAAACAGCATTTCGGCACTCAACTTAACGTCGTCATTGTCATATCAGGTCAATGAACAGCTGTCTCTTGGTGGTTCTTTGATATTGCAGCACGCTGCGCTTGAAACTCAAGCCTTGAACGGTCTCGAACTCCAAGGGGATAGCCTTGATCTAGGGTTCGGTCTGAGTCTCAATCACCACATCAGTGACAACACACAATTGGGAGTCAGCTATCAGGGCCAATTTGATCACGACCTTTCCCTTGATAACGCCAACGCTTTTGGAATTAGCTCTGAACTGACCTGGGTTCGAAGCTTAAACTTAGGGTTGAAGCATTCATTAAATGAAGACTTAAACCTTCTACTCAGCTCCAACATGGAGACATGGCAAGATTATGATGACAAATACTCAACCACCTACTCTCTTGGGGTTGGTGTGGAATACGCATATGAGGATTGGTTGCTGTACAGCGGAGTGAGCGGTGACACGAGCCCTGTAAGCAGTCAAAACAGAGATGTGTTACTCCCGCTCGACAAACAGTGGCGTATCGGATTCGGCGCTGAGAAGAAGATATCCAATGACTTAAACCTAGGATTGAGCTACCAATACCAAGATTTAGGCCATGGTGAAATTAATGCTGACTCAGGACTATTTCAGCCTTCTGGCAGCTATTCGACCAACAGAGTTCACTTCGTCACTTTGTCTCTTCGCCATTAAAGCGAGATCTTAAGCGTTCCATTCTAGCTTCTAGCTTCTAGCTTCTAGCTTCTAGCTTCTAGCAGGAAACAGTACGAAAAAAGGATTGGCTGTGACAGCAATCCTTTTGATTTCATGAATATCATACCGCTAACCAGAAAGGCTCTAACGCCCTTTACGCTCATGGTAATTGTCGTTATTGTGATTCTCTACGCCATCATTACAAGGACTGTCTGAGAGTTATGAACAGCACGATTGAAACTATTCTGGGGCACCGCTCCATTCGTCAATATACAAATCAACCGATTGAAAAAGCACAACTTGATGTGATTATTCAGGCTGGCCTCGCGGCTTCATCATCGAGCTTACTGCAGGCTGTTTCTATCGTGAGAGTGACAGACACAGAGAAGCGCAAACTGTTAGCTGAATACGCAGGTAACCAAGCTTACGTTGAGAATGCGGCTGAGTTTTTAGTGTTCTGTATCGACTATCAACGCCACGCTCAAATCAACCCTGAAGTGAAAACCGACTTTACTGAACTGACCCTGATTGGCGCGGTAGATTCTGGCATCATGGCGCAAAACTGCATGCTGGCTGCCGAGTCTCTAGGTTTGGGTGGCGTATACATTGGTGGGCTGCGTAACAGCGCACAACAAGTCGATGAACTGTTAGAACTACCACAACACACCGCCGTATTGTTCGGAATGTGCTTAGGTCACCCGGCACAACAACCAGAGGTGAAGCCTCGCCTTCCTGCTCATGTGGTGATGCACGAAAACCAATATCAACCACTGAGCCTAGATGAAATTGCCAGCTACGACGATTCAATGCAAAGCTACTACGCGAACCGCTCAAGCAATCAGAAGCAAAGCAGTTGGTCACAACAGATCACACAGAAGCTGTCTGGTGAATCTCGCCCGCACATTCTGCCTTACTTGAACAGTAAACAGCTGACCAAGCGTTAAGCCGTTAAGCCGTTAAGCCGTTAAGCCGTTAAGAGCTTGCAACAAACCACAGCAAACAGCAGCACAAACAAAAAATGTCAGCGTAATATACGCTGACATTTTTATTTATCCGGAGGCGGCTAGCTTACAGATATTTCTCAATCGGTAGCAATTGCAAAAAGCCTGACTGCATTCGTTCCCACTTACCCGTTTCTGGTTCGCTGTCCCAGCTTTGATCGCCTGAATACCAATACACATCACCGTCTTCCAGTTCCAAGCGCCAGCTATTATCTTCACTCATCGCTTGCTCAATGGTGTCTGCTAACGTTTCAGCAATCTCTTTATTCTCGATGATCAAAACCGATTCCGTGTTCAAGTAGGTAGAGCGCAAGTTGAAGTTAAATGAGCCGATGCTCGCGATGCTGCGGTCGAATACGACTGATTTAGCGTGCAAGCCATAGGCCGTCTCAGGCGCACATTTAGACACGTCTTGAGTCGATGCTTCACACAGCTTAGATTCTGGTTTTAGCTCAAACAGATCGATGCCATGCTCCAACATGTCGTAACGTCTGCCTGCATAAGCAGAATGATTAGTCACCAGATCATTAGACGCCATAGAGTTAGTTAGCGCTTTTATCTCAACGCCCTTGTTGTTCAATACCTGCCATTCTTCAAGCTGACCATCATCGAATACAAGGTAAGCGGATTCCAATAAGATCTCTTGTTTCGACTCGCTCGCTAACTTCCCTAGAAGAATCGCAGTCGCTTTCGGTTCATCAGTATTATCGGAGTCATCAGGAACGGGTTGATCGTAAACAAAACGCGCATTCACCCATGTCATCTCACCAATCACCTCTTTCAGTAAGCCATCAGCAGCCTCACGGTCTAATGGTAATTCAGGATAATTTTGATAATGCGGCACGACAATATTATCTATCTTCGAGAGATCAGGTTGTTCGTCATCACCCAGCATATCGACAGGGTAAGACCAACGGCTGTTCCAGTATTCAACAAAACTGGTTTGGATGGTGTTAACTACCGAGCCCATGACTAATACATCGCGGTCTCGGAAATTGATTTCATCAGAAAGGTCGAAATATTCATCACCAATATTACGTCCACCCACCACAGACAAAGTGTCATCTACGGTAAACGACTTATTGTGCATACGGCGATTTAAACGAGAAAAGTCACCGACAAAGCTCAACCATTTACTGAAACCACGGCGTGTTGGCGTTGGATTGAAGATACGAATCTCGACATTAGGGTGCGCATCCAGTGCCGACAACAAACCTTCACGTTCGTTGAGGTTGATATCATCCAGCATTACGCGAACCTTCACACCACGCTCGGCCGCGGCTAACAAACGGCTGGCTAAGTAACTGCCCGATTCGTCAGAGTTCCAGATGTAGTATTGAATGTCGATGGTGTGCTCGGCACTTTCGACCAGCGCTAATCGCTGTGCCAAGGCATCCCAACCAGACTCTTGCAGACGAACCGCAGTGGTCCCTTGCTCTAAAGCTTCAGGCTGAAATTCATTGGTTAGAACCGATAAAGAACTAGGTGCAGGAGAGGTTGGCGGTTCTGTCGGGTGATCGATGCCTTCAGGAAGTGAAGAACACCCACCTAAAACGGCGATTAAGATTAACGTTAAACTGATGCGTTGGAGCACAGGCATGTATCTGACTTCCTTTTCACGATGACGTCTTTAGAAACTTTCCGTACAGCTTTTCAATGAACAAGCTATTCCGATCTATTCATTGATTATTACTGCTAAATCCTGAAATTTATAGGTAATTGTCGACTATAAATTAGAAGCCCGGTCAAGATCACCCACAAATCACTTAAGTTGGGTGAGTGCCAAACAGTATAAACTCAGCGGCTTTTCGACCATTTCAATGGTGAGTTCAGTTCGGTCTGGGTTGCAGTTCAACGCCAAAGCATAGCCGTGTAAATAATCCACCAGCAAATCCAACGCGTTTTGGGTTTGCTCTTCGGTTAACGCTAGCGGGCTCAACACCGCTTCAAAACGTTCACTAAAAACTTCCATCGGCCCGAGGGATTTCATGGTCAATAAGGTCTCTAACAAGCCTCTATATTCGTTGAGCATCGACAAGTAACTCACGCTGAGCCGATATAGGTTATCTCGCCAGTCTTGATTCAGCTCTGGCTGTGCCACTTCTTCAATCATGGAAACCGTGATTGCCTCAAGCAGATCGTTTTTGTTTTTGAAGTAATGGTATATGGCCATCGCATCGACCCCGAGTTCTGTCGCCAACCCTCGAATACTTGGTACTTTGCCACTCTCTCGCATCATGCTTTTAGCAATAGTGAGAATTCTCTCGGCGCTGAGTTGGCTTGATCCACTCTTTGGTCGACCTCGTTTCTGATCCTTGACAGTCATACCGTCACCTCTTAAACTTTATTTCTACACTGTAGAATATTTTAATTTATTACCGTGTAGATGCCAAGTTTCTCATCGATATCGGGGTTAAAAATGTCAAATATTGTATTCATCGCAACCAGCCTTGACGGTTACATTGCAGACAAACAAGGCGACTTAGATTGGCTGCAAGCGATTCCAAATCCAGACGGTGACGACATGGGTTACAACGCTCATACCGATCGTATCGATGCACTGGTCATGGGACGAAATACAATGGACATGGTGTTGAGCTTTGGCATTGATTGGCCTTACAGCAAGCCAGTCTATGTACTGAGCAACACTTTAAATGAAGTACCTCAAGAACTTGAAGGTAAAGTATTTTTGATGAAGGGTGAGCTTAAACAGATTGTCGCGGATTTGAATAACAAAGGCCTAAATAACTTGTACATTGATGGCGGCATCACCATTCAAAACTTCCTGAAAGAAGACCTGATTGACGAGCTGATCATCTCGACCATTCCTATCGTGCTTGGTGGTGGATCCCCGTTATTTGGTGACTTAGTGTCTCCGGTCGACTTTACGTTGAAAGGCGTCACGACGTACCTTGATGAAATCGTGCAAACTCATTACTTACGTAAGCGTTAAAGCTGTTGTTGCTCTAAGGCCATGAAAGGATCAACACCGAAAACATTGTTCACGCGACGTAAGCTTTACCGTCTCTACACAAGCCTCCCCTAAAGTAGTCCCCTTTATCGTCTCTCATTCTTGATGGTAGCTGGATATTATGAAGCTTTTGGTCGATCGCACTGGTGAACAGTTTTTAAAAATTCTGCAAGAATCGGGAGACACGCTGACGGCTCAATTCATTATCAATGAAGGTAATCGAAAGGGTAAGCCGTTCCAAGATAACTTGAGTGGATTGTTCCTCACAGGGTGGAAGCTGCGCACTACTTCAACCGCCATCGGATTAGAACGCTTTAAGCAAGGCAAACTTGAAGATCCCAAAGTGAGTTTCGCATTGCACCAACTCTACCCGCTCGGCCGAGATGTAAAATTACCCTCTGGCGATATCGCCACAATCGCGAGTTACGCCAATACCCATACCGATGGCTACTATATGTTTGTGCGCCTCAACGATGAATTAACCCGACTCAAGATTACGCCCGATTGGGAACTGCAACCTTCCGCTCAAAGATTGGCTCTGCCTTATTACCCAGCCCCAAGAACTAAAGAAGAGCTCGACAACATTGACGATTTTGATGCGTGGGCGGGCGGTTTTTAAACACTGAAAGTCAGTAAACGCTATTGAGATCACATCCACCTATCGAATCTCAATACAACAATATGTGCTCTCTAAACATTGATACGAATACCCGTTCTCAAACGATGCAAATAACGGTTTGGCTGTGTGCTGCTAAAGAGTGTTTCATTCTTTCCTACAAGCTCAAACGGGGCTGAATAAAGTCAATAAACGCCGAGATACGTTTAGAGACAGAGGACGACTTGTAATAAACCGCATTCACTCGCTCTCGGTCTGTGTTGGCAAGTTTGTCTTGTTCCAGAATAGGGATTAAGCGACCCGCAGCCATATCTTCCTGCACCATAAACCCCGACAGACAAGCGATCCCATTTCCAGCTAAGACTAGTTGACGCACGGTTTCACCATTACTGGCTGTCACAGTAGGCGCGACGTCACTTTGGTTTGGTAAAGGCCAATGGTTAAGCACTTTGTTCCCTGCAAAACCCACAATTTGATGTGAACTCAAATCTTCAGGTTTGGTGGGCAGCCCACGCTTAGCGAGATAATCAGGTGACGCCACAATATGGAGTAAACTTTTTCCTAACGGGCGCGCGTGCAGTGTTGAGTCGGACAACTTACCGATTCGAATCGCAACATCGGTTCTCTTTTCGAGAAGATCAACGAAGCCTTCGTTGGAAGTGAGTTCCAACTCAATGTCTGGGTAAGCCTCTTTGAATGACTGCACCAACGGCACTAGCTGATGGAATACGAATGGGCTGGCGGCATCGACTCTTAAACGACCTTTAGGCAACTCACCGCGCGACACGATTTCTTCTTCCGCGCTCTGGATCATTTGTAATCCCACCCTGACTGAATCGACAAACTGCCGCCCTTCCTCCGTCAATTCCACGCGTCTCGTTGTTCGGTTGAATATTGAGACGCCGAGTTGCGACTCAACCTTACTCACCGAACGAGATACCTTGGCGACTTGCACATCCAACGTCTCTGCTGCCGCAGAAAAACCACCAGCATCGACGACGGTGAGTACCATTTCTAAATCATCTGAACGGGTTAACATGAGGCTCCTTCGCTATCTTAATTTTGTTTAATGTCATCACGCTTGTGCTCATCACAGCTCAAATCATCTGAGTCTTTTCGATCTCATCAGCTTAATCCAATGATCGGCTAACTCTCCAATTATTGCAAATAGCACAAAGGTTATTTGTTAATGATGGCATTTTTCACAAATATATTTTGCTAGATAATCCTCGCCATCAAACGAAGCGCTCCTATTGCAGCCAAAAGCTGCCCCATTTTATCGCGCTCGGTATTTAACAAAGAACAGTAAGAGAGATGATTATGCCACTAGCATTACTTGCATTGACGCTCAGCGCCTTTGCCATCGGAACCACAGAATTTGTCATCGTAGGCTTGATTCCTACCATGGCGAGCGACTTGAATGTATCTCTGCCATCGGCAGGCCTATTAGTCAGTTTATACGCGCTTGGCGTTGCTATTGGCGCACCAGTATTAACGGCATTAACCGGCAAATGGAATCGTAAGGCGGTGTTGCTGACCGTGATGGCATTGTTTGTCATTGGTAACTTATTGGCGTGGCAAGCTCCGGGCTATAACACGCTGATCGCCGCACGAATTTTGACCGGCCTCGCCCATGGTGTGTTCTTCTCGATTGGATCGACCATCGCGACAGGTTTGGTTTCAAAAGATAAAGCAGCCAGTGCCATTGCGATCATGTTTACGGGTTTAACAGTTGCATTGGTAACCGGCGTACCACTGGGCACTTACATCGGCCAAACCTTTGGCTGGCAAGCGACCTTCTTGATCGTTGCTCTGCTTGGTCTTATTGCTCTTATCGGTAGCGCTATCTTGGTTCCAAGCAACCTTAAGCAACCACCTGCGGCGAAGGTTTCGGCACAACTAAAGGTTCTAACTCAACCACGATTACTGTTGGTTTACGCTATCACAGCACTAGGTTATGGCGGCACATTCACAGCCTTTACCTTCCTTGCTCCAATACTGGAAAACGTATCAGGGTTTGATTCGAGCTCAATCAGCCTCATCATGTTGGTTTACGGTGTGTCAGTGGCGGTGGGTAACATCTGGGGCGGAAAAATGGCCGACAAGATGGGCCCGATTAAAGCGTTGACCGTTATCTTCTCTGGTTTAGCCGCAGTACTGGTGGTATTCAACTTTACCGCAGTAAACCCTTACGCAGCTGTTGCTACCATTTTGGTTTGGGGTGCATTCGCATTCGGTAACGTTCCGGGGCTACAAGTGTATGTTGTGAAACTGGCTGAGAAATACACACCAGACGCAGTCGATGTCGCTTCTGGGTTGAACATTGCAGCCTTCAACGTCGGTATTGCATTGGGCTCATGGGGCGGTGGTTTGATTGTTGCGAAATCTGGATTAATGAACACCCCTTGGGTAGGTGCTGTGATTGTTTTGATCGCTCTTGTTCTGACTCGATTCAGTGGTGCGTTAGATAAGAAGCAAGCACAACAAGCTGTTCCATCTAGCATCTAGCATCTAGCAAGGATAGAAAAACAAAGCCCGAACCTAGGTTCGGGCTTTGTCATTTACATCTGATTATTGTCCGTTATCGATCGCTTTCAGCACTTTACACGGGTTACCGACTGCAACCATATTGGCTGGGATATCTTTGGTTACCACACTGCCCGCGCCAATCACGCTGTTTTCGCCAATGGTGACACCGGGGCAGACAATTACACCACCGCCAAGCCAAACATTGTCGCCAACATTAATCGGTGTGCCAAACTCAACACCCTCTTCAACTCGGCCTTTCACATCGAGTGGGTGGCCTGCGGTCAGGATTTGAACGTTCGGACCAAGCAGTACATTATCGCCAATAGTCACTTCAGCCACATCCAAAATCACGCAGTTAAAGTTAGCGTAGAAGTTCTTGCCCAGCTTGATATTCGAGCCGTAATCACAACGAAATGGAGGTTCTAAATGCGCATTTTCACAGCCTGGAATCAGCTCTTGCGTTGCTGCTTCCCATTCGGGTGTGTCAGGAATACTGTTATTGAGTTTTTGAAGTACCTTACGACACTCGATACGAGCGGCATAAAGTTCTTTATCCCAAGCCTGATAAGGTTCGCCTGCTAGCATTTTTTGTTTTTCTGTTTTCACGTTACTTACCTGTTCTCGCATTACTTAGCTATTTTCATATGACTTAGCTAGTTTCACATGACTTAGCTAGTTTCACATGACTTAACTGTTTTCACATTACTTAACTAATGGTGGTCAATTCATCGACCAAAAACGCAATATCGCACATCTAAATAACAGTGAATAAGGAGTGTTTTAGCTTGGTTTAAGAGATGCGCAGCTCGTCACTTTTTGTAGGTGAAATATGAAATTCTAACAGTGCTAATTTAGCTTCGCTATCGAATCACGTAACACCAAACTGCCGGTGGTATTGATGGTGGTCGCTTGCTCTGTTTCACCGACAATTTGCAGGATCGCCTTTTGCGTCATTTGCTCTAATGGCACACTGACAGACGTTAAGCTTGGCGTTAAAAACGCCCCCACTTTGCTGTTATCAAAACCGACGATAGAAACATCTTGAGGCAATGAATATTCCAGATCCGTTAACGCCTTAATCGCACCAATCGCCATGTCATCGTTTTCCGACAAGATAGCAGTGAATGTTGTTTTGCTTTTTGCCAGAGCCTGAGCCGCGTGATAACCGCTCTCCATCGTCCAATCACCTTGAACAACCTTGGACTCATCCAATGCAATACCCTGTTTAGTTAGCACATCTTGATAGGCTTGGTAACGCAACTCATCGGTCGAAGAACCGGCTTTACCACGAATCACTGCAATATCGGTATGGCCTTGCTCGATGATGTGCTCAACCATCAAACAAGCGCTCTGATAATGGTCGGTGGTAATGGCATGATTAGGCTTCGACGGCATTTCTCGGTTGAGTACCAGAATCGGTGTGTCAGTACTTTCGATGATCTTTGCAATCTCGCTTTCGGTTAAGCATTGCGGATAGATGATGATGCCCGCGCACTTCATATCCAGCAGGAAGTTGATCGCCTTTCTTTCGTCTTCAGCGCTGTGTTTGCCATCGGTGATCACCAATTGGTGGTTCGACTTTTCGCTATAAGAAGCCGCGTGATACATCAAGGAAGAAAAGTAAGGGCCATTGAACAACTCATTGGTGATTACAAAGCCGATGAAATTGGTCTTCTTGGTCGCCAATTGCTGAGCCAACAAGTTCGGTCGATAACCTGTTTCTTGAATCGCATCGAATACCTTTTTCACCACATCTGGGCGCACGATGTTCTTGCCATTTAAGACACGAGAAACGGTCGATTTAGATACGCCTGCGCGGTTCGCGACATCAAGCATGGTTACCATTCGCTTCTTTTCCTTTATAAAAAATTAGCCGACATAGGCCGACTAATTCATTGCAAAATGACAGCTCACAGTTCACATAACTGCGCTGGGAAATGCATTCTAAATAGTGGTACCGTTAGATGCAATCACGCCTTTATACCACTCGAACGACTTCTTGCGTTTGCGTTCTAGTGAGCCAGATTGATCGTTGTGCTTATCTACGTAAATGAATCCGTAGCGTTTTTTCATCTCGCCCGTGGTGAATGAAACTAAGTCGATACAGCCCCAAGGGGTGTAGCCCATCAAGTCAACGCCATCAATCGCTACGGCTTTTTTCATCTCTTTGATGTGGTCACCAAGGTAAGCAATGCGGTAGTCATCATTAATGCTGCCATCTTCTTCAATGGTATCAACAGCGCCAAAACCGTTCTCAACAATAAACAATGGCACTTCATAACGTTCATACAGAGACGCTAAACAGAAACGTAAACCTGTTGGATCAATTGGCCAGCCCCAATCGCTAGACTGGATAAATGGGTTATCGACCGAGTTCTCATGACCGCCGTCCATCGCTTCTTCGGTTGACTGATGCGAAGAAGAATCCAAGGTATTCGACATGTAGTAGCTAAAGCCTAAGTAATCCGCTTTACCTTCTTTCAAGATTTGCTCATCTTCTGGCTGCATTTCAATATTGAAGCCTTTGATTGCCCAGTCACGCTTAGCGTAATTTGGGTAATGACCACGAACCATCACATCTGAGAAGAAGTAACGATCACGCATCGCTTGCTGTGCCACCATGATATCTTCTGGCTTTGAAGAACGAGGATAGAAAGGCACCATCGCACACATTGCACCAATCTGAAGTTCTGGGTTGATCTCGTGACCTTTCTTAACCACCAAAGCACTTGCAACAAACTGATGGTGAACCGCTTGATACATGGCTTCTTGCGGCTTTTCACATTGCGGGAACTTAACACCAGAGCACAACCAACCGAAGATGTCTGCCGAAGTGTTCATCTGGTTATTTATCTCGTTAAACGTCATCCAGTACTTCACCTTGTGCTGGTAGCGTTCCATTACCGTAGTCGAGTACTTAACGAAGAAGTCGATCACTTTTCGGTTCATCCAGCCGCCATATTCGTTAGCTAGGTGGTAAGGCATTTCAAAGTGACTCAGTGTTACCACTGGCTGAATATCGTATTTCAACAGCTCATCAAACAAATCATCGTAAAACGCTAAACCCGCTTCACACGGCTCGGCTTCATCGCCATTTGGGAAAATACGCGTCCAAGCAATACTGGTTCGGAAGCACTTAAAGCCCATCTCAGAAAATAACTTAATGTCTTCTTTGTATCGATGGTAGAAATCAACAGCGACTTGGTTTGGGTAGTTTTCGCCGTCGATCACGCCGTCAGTGATTCGACGTTGTACACCATGAGCGCCCGCTGTTAAAACATCAACAACACTGACACCTTTACCATTCGCATCCCAGCCGCCTTCTAGTTGATGTGCTGCAACCGCACCACCCCATAAAAAATCGTTCGGAAATTCGTTGTTCATACCATTACTCGCTACAAGTTATTCGTGAAAAAGATCAGGATTAGAGAGCTCATTACAGCCCTGAAACCGATTTCAATAAAAGCAAAGATACAGATTGAAACCGGTTTCAGCAATGACTAAACGATCTTTTTCTGATCGAACTACAGACTAATCAAAAGTCAGCGTTACGATCAGTGCTCTTCAAAATATTGATCATGTGTGTGTTTGCTAGATTGGTCTTGAGTTCCGGGATAGAACTGAACCAAAGTCTGATCGGCTAGTGTGAGGTGAATCCAACCCTCTTTGACTTTCAGCCAATTGGTGCCGTTGGTCTCGTAGACGGCAGGAAAAATGCCCCAGCCTGATTCTGATACCTGCAACTCTTGAAAGCGATTAATCGGAGTGAGTTTATTGCTTCTGAAGTCAGCCTCGGAGTAAACCAACAGAGGCTCGATAGCATCGTTTGGCTTAAACTCATAACAGCTTACAGAGGCTGAAGTACGATCAAACCACTGGTAGGGTTGTGCGCCTGTTAAATCATAGACCGTACAGTCGTTAAATTGAATGGCCCACTCTTGGTGAGCTTTAAAACCGAGGTAACCTATGGGTTGTGATGGTTCAGGTTTCGAGTCCGTCTCCTGCTCATACACCGGTTCTGAGGTAGCACATCCCATAAGCCCAAGACTAAAAAGGAAAGTCACAGCAAGCTTCATCATTGTCATACCTCAGTTCCGTTAGTAGATGAGTAACTCAATTAAGTCTCTACATTAAACGGTAAGTTCCAAGCGATTACCATCAGGATCGAGCACACAGCTCTCATAATAGCCATCACCTGTTCTTCTTGGGCCATCTAAGCGCTCATAGCCGTCTTCGACCAAGCGTTGAGTCAGTTGGTCGACCGCTTGTTCCGAACCTAGTGATATCGCCATATGAATGAAGCCTGTGAACTGGTCATAGATATCGTCTTTCGATTCAGGGACAGAGAACATTTCCATGATCTCTAAGCGACTACCGCTTTCAAAAGACAAGAAATATGAATAGAAGCCTTTGCTTGGATTGTGATATTTCTGGTTGGACGTTGCACCAAAGTAATCCTCATAAAAACGTTTAAGCACTTCGAGTTGTTTGGTCCAAATTGCGATGTGTTCGATCTTCATTTTTATCACCTAATGTTTACATATGACACTAGATTACTCGTCAGACAAGGAAGGATAAACAGAACATAATTCATCAAAAGTGTTCCTATTTAATAGTCAGTTCCGTTATCAAAATGCCAACAATTAGCTGCACAGTATTGGTATCTATGTTTGTGTAATAGTTATCTTTCCTCCATAGTCAGGTTTTACACAATCAGAGATTCAAACTGTGAGCTTTTTAAAACTGATACTACTTGCGGCTATATGGGGAGGCTCGTTTCTTTTCATGAGAATGGCGGCCAATCCATTAGGGCCCGCAGTCTTGATTGAAGCGCGAGTTCTGTTTGCAGCACTTACTCTGCTTTTAGTTTCTTTCTATTTAAAAAAGAAGCTCTCTTTTCATGATCACGCTAAACACTTCTTCATTCTCGGGCTGTTTAACACCACACTTCCTTTTTTGCTTTTCGCTTATTCCGCGCAGACACTTAACGCCTCGACACTCGCCATCTTGAACTCTACCGCGCCAATATGGGCGGCAATCATTGGTGCGATATGGACCAAAACAGCACTCGAGGCGAAAGTTTTATTGGGACTTGGGATTGGGGTAACGGGAGTTGGCGTGTTAGTCGGTTGGGATGCGATGAACATTGGCCGCGAGGCTATGCTTCCTATCTTTGCAGCAGTGATGGCGGCCTTTAGCTACGGAATAGCGTCAAACTATACGAAACAAGCCCCTAAAGTTGAGGCATTCAACAATGCCCATGGCAGCATGTGGGCAGCGGTGTTGCTGGTTTTGCCATTTGTATTCTTTATTCCGATGAGAGAAACACCCGACGTTACGATCACTACATCGGTTATCTTATTAGGCGCGGTATGTACTGGGTTAGCGTATCTACTTTACTTCAATCTCGTCTCTGAACTCGGCGCACCTTCAGCCCTGTCCGTGACCTTCATCATTCCGGTATTTGGTATTCTCTGGGGTAACTTATTCTTAGATGAAGCAATTGGCATCAATACGATTGTTGGTTCAATTCTGGTTATCACCGGCACCATGTTGGTGACAGGAATGTCGCCAATGAAAATGCTCAAAGCCGCTCGTCAGAAACGCGCACAATAAGTTGATTGAATCCAAAAAACCTAATTAAAACCCTCAAGTAACAGAGACAAAAACGGCCTCCAAATGGAAGCCGTTTTTCATTGAATCGTTAACAGCTTTGAGAGCTCGTCATGTATTGTTGAATCTTGGTTCTTAACCATTGATGTGCCGGGTTTAAGTCTGTTCGTTTATGCCAAATCATATACTGTTTCATGGGCAATACCTCAAAAGGCTGCTCGAGTACTTGCAGTTGGAATCGCTCCGCAAACTGATTAGCAAAACCTCTAGATGTACTACCAACACAGTCGGAGCCAGAGACCAACACACACATCGTCATCAATGAATCACATTCGGAACTGACTTTTCGCTGCTGTATCGGATTTTTTGTAAAGTAATCCGCGGTGTAAAGGTGAGAGCGACGCATTCTGAAGGTGATGTGTTTCTCATGATAATACTGCGCTTCCGTTACCGATCCATCAATCCTTGGATGCCCTTTCTTGGCGATCAGCACGAGCTCATCTTCAATCACTTGCTGGTTCATATAGCCATTCACTTGTGGGTAGTGAATATCGATCGCTAAGTCGGCTTGCTGCATGCTCAAACTCTGCAGCAGATCTTCTTCATTGCTTGGCACCATATTGAATTCAATTGAGATGTTACCAAGCGTCTCGTCCTTTTCCACAAGGGGCTGAAGCTTGGTTAAACCGATCTCGTTGACCAAAATTCGAAACACATGATGCTGCTGATTATCGAACTGCTTTAGCGTGCTGACCGCGCTGGTTATCCCGTCCAATGCGGGCTCTACACGTAACGCCAACTGCATCGCTGCATTGGTCGGCGTTATACCTCTACCCTCTCGAATAAAAAGGTCTGTACCCAATTGTGCTTGAAGCCGTTTCAAAGCGCCGCTGACTCCAGGTTGAGTCATACCAAGCGATTCTGATGCAAGCGTGATCGACTTTAATCGGTACACTTCTAAGAACACGCTCAGTAGATTTAAATCCAACTTTTCCATGTCGCTCACCGTATTCTCTCTATCAATGTCGTCTTATCAATCATAGGTCAGGTTTTATCTTCGTTCCCTAACCATAGTACGACTCAATACATAGCTAATCGTGATGTGTTAACTAAAGCTTACTTTATTTTTTGCTATATGTCTTAGGCATATAATTTCCTCAACGAAACGAAATCCCGAATTGAAGAGGCACCTATGACTCCATCACGCACTTTCAAAAATGCATCACTGTTCCTAGCAATCTCTCTTGCGTTTCCTGCTATTGCAGCTAACCATGACCACGCACACTTTAGCGATATAGGCGATCAAGGTGGCAAAGACGCGACTGAGATGACGACGAAAGCAAACCAAGAATTCGCGAAAACGCTGAACTTCGAAGACACTCGCGCGTTCGACAATAACAACAAAGGGTTGATCGCGAGCTTCGATCAAGAAACTGGCGATATTATTCGCAACAGCTTCAACTTCATAGACCCTAGCGTGAACAATGCCGATCAAGCACCCGATTCAGTAAACCCTTCGCTTTGGCGTCAAGCCGTGCTGAACCAAGCTGCTGAAGGTTTGTACGAAGTTGTCCCGGGTAAGGTTTACCAAGTACGTGGTGCCGATTTAGCGTCTATTTCTTTCATCCGCAGTGACAATGGTTGGATTGCTTACGACGTTCTTCTCACAAAAGAATCCGCGGCTAAGTCATTAAAGTTCTTCAAGAACAACGTGCCTGATGGTGGCGACTTACCTGTCGTAGCGATGATTTACTCACACTCACATGCCGATCACTTTGGCGGTGCACGAGCAATCAAAGAAGCTTACCCAGACGTAAAAGTGTACGGTTCTAAAAACATCACTAAAGAAATCGTCGACGAAAACGTACTGGCAGGTAATGCGATGTCTCGACGTACCGCTTATCAATATGGCGCAACACTGAATCGTCATGAGCACGGTATTGTGGATGCGGCACTCGCGAAAGGCTTGTCGACTGGCACCATTACTTACGTATTGCCGGATTACGAACTTAACCATAACGAAGAAATTGAAACGCTGGTTATCGATGGTCTAGAGATGCAATTCATGGATGCATCAGGCACTGAAGCGGCATCAGAAATGGTGACCTACATTCCGAGCATGAAGGCACTTTGGACTGGTGAGCTAACGTATCAAGGCATGCACAACCTCTACACATTGCGTGGTGCAAAAGTACGTGATGGCTTGAAGTGGTCTAAGAAAATCAACGAGATGTTGGTCACTTGGGGTGAAGATACCGAGGTGCTATTTGCCTCTCACTCATCGCCAATTTGGGGCGAACAAGAAATCTCTGACTACCTAAAAATGCAGCGTGACGCTTACGGTTTCACTCATAACCAAACACTTCGCCTTGCGAACAATGGTGTTGTTCTGCAAGACATTGGCGACGAGATCTACAAAGTCCTGCCAGACAGCATTCAACAGTCTTGGCACACCAATGGTTACCACGGTACTTACTCTCACAATGCTCGTGCGGTGTACAACATGTACCTTGGTTACTTCGACATGAACCCAGCCAATCTGAACCCACTACAAATTCACCCAGAGTCAGTTAAGTTTGTTGAATACATGGGTGGCAGTGACGCGGTGATTGAGAAAGCGCAGCAAGATTTCCAAGAAGGTGAATATCGCTTCGTTGCAACGGCACTGAACAAGGTTGTCCAAGCGGAACCTGAGAACAAAAAAGCGCGTGGTTTACTGGCCGATACTTATGAACAGCTAGGCTACCAATCAGAAGGCGCAGGGTGGAGAAACATCTATCTAACAGGTGCTCAAGAACTGCGTATCGGCACACAACCGGGTGCACCAAAAACGGCTTCTCCGGATGTATTGGCGAACATGACCATCGAAAACTTGCTGGATTACTTAGCGGTAAAAGTGGACTCATTGAAGGCGCAAGACACGCCGTTTACCATGAATATCCAATTACCTGATGTGAAAGAGTTCTACTACGTAGAGATGTCGAATGGCAACCTGAACAACATTCAAGTGAGCGAACTGCAAGATGCCGATACCACACTGGTCATCAACAAATCAGATGTATCAGACATCGTACTGAAGAAAACGACACTCAACCAATTATTGGAAGATGGCCAAGCGGGCGTGAAAGGAGACAAAACATCGTTGAACAAACTGCTGTCTTCATTGACAGAAGCTGACACCTCTTTTGAGATTGTTCCTCGTCCAAACAAAGGCGAAGAAGTCGACGCTGAGTTGTACCAAGATTCACACGAGCACGCTCACTAAGCAGCTCTTAGGTAAAATAATTACAACGTCAAACTGGCCTAAATAGGCTGAAACAAGGCTAATACGACCAAGCCTCAACCATTAAACTGGTTGAGGCTTTTTTGATTTGAGCTTTACTCGATATCAAGAAAATAAAATGAAAAGCCACACCCTTGTTTCACGGTTTCTCAATCGTAATACACATCCGTACTTTCTATATCTCAGCATGTGAAGTAGTAGAAACTTTGTGCAATCAAACTTTGTTATAAAAGTTGTCCGGACTCTTTATTCAAGGAAGGAAGATGCGAAAAAAGATCATGATTACAGGTGCGACAGATGGTATCGGTTTAGAGACCGCGAAAATGTTAGCCCAACAAGGGCATCACATCCTTATCCATGGACGTAACCCAACAAAACTCAGCAAAGTAGAAGCCGGCCTTTCTCGATTATCCAAGGATGCGATTATCGAAAATTATGTTGCTGATCTCTCTTCTCTTTCTGAAGTTAAAGCCCTCGCCAACCAAATAAAGTCGAAGCATGAACAGCTCGATGTACTCATTAACAATGCTGGCGTATACAAGGTTTCGGAAGTCACCACCTCAGACAACCTTGATGTACGTTTTGTTGTGAACACCATTGCCCCTTATTTACTGACTCAAAAGCTGCTACCACTTTTTGATGCCAACGGTCGCATCGTCAATCTATCTTCAGCCGCTCAGTCATCGGTCGATCTCGAGGCACTTGTCAGCCCAAATCCTGACGCTTTAGATGGCCCCATCTACGCACAAAGTAAGTTGGCGTTAACGATGTGGTCAATCCATCTAGCGCACCAATTAAGAGATCAAGGGCCTCTAATCATTCCCGTTAATCCGGCCTCATTTCTTGGCAGTAAATTGGTTAAAGATGCGTATGGTTTGGAAGGTAATGACTTAGGGATTGGCGCTGATATCTTATGCCGAGCCGCACTATCGGAAGAGTTTTCTAACGCTTCAGGGAAGTATTTTGATAATGATTCGGGGCTATTTAAAGCCCCTCATGCTGATGCATTAAATACGGGGAAAAATCAGAAACTGATGACGACTCTCGACCAGTTACTTACAGAACTGCTCTAGCCAATGCCACGCTCACTAGTCAGATACAATGAGAGCTCCGTATTTAGGAGCACTCCACAACATCAATCTGTATTCAGCGCAGCCAACAAAAACTCCGTACTTACGCGAGCATGTTGCTCAATATCTTGTAGGTTTGGTTTTGGCATCCCCATCAACACGCCGCTTCTCAAGCTTAATAGCATTCCCGTCCAAAGAGTAACCTTAGTGGCGACATCTTCGGTATCAAACCTATCCTTGAAAAACTGAGCGAGTGCAATATCGGTTTCGTTTTCACCTACCGACATAAAGCTTTCCAAGATAGCGGGAGACTTACCGCTTTCTGCAATCAATAGCTTCAACGTAGCGATATGTTCGTCCGACAAATGAAACGCCAAAAAGGCCGTAGCGAACCCATACAATGCCTGATAATTATCAGAGATTTTTAACTGCTCGACAGAAAGCTCATCAAACTGAGCCCCCATTTGCTGCAATGTCGCTTTGAACAACACATCTTTTGATGAGAAATATCGATAGAGCGTTTGTTTAGTCATCTGGGCTTCGCTTGCGATCACATCCATGCTCGCGAGCGTAAAACCTTCAGCTAAAAAAACAGCTTTAGCAGCTTTTAAAATCGCGAGTCGTTTCTTCTCTTTGTTCTGCTCAATCTTACTCATTACTTCATCCACCCCAAAACAGAGATCATACTTTAAAGTATGATTTGTGTTGACTCAACCAATTCTTAAAATCATACTCGCTGGTATGATTTATTGGTAATAGATAATTGGATAGAGAAATGACGACAATGAACCTCCCTAAAACTGAAGCAAGAAGCACACGAACCCTCGGCTTTACCCTCGCGATCGCAGGTGCCGTGTTAATGAGTATTGATCCAATCTTCATTCGTTATGCCGGTGTCAGTGGATTCGATACTGCCTTTTTGTTCGGCTTATTCAGCGCGATCTCGATGCCGATTTTGCTTAAGTTCAACGACAAACGCGGAATACGTAAAGCTGTGATTCAGAGCGGTTGGCCATTGTTGGCTGCGGGTATTCTTATGCTCGGCAGTGCCTCAGGCTTGGTGTTCAGCATTAAGATGACCTCGATTGCCAATACCTTTGTGATCCTTAGTGCCGCCCCTGCTGTTGCCGCTGTTTTCAGCTGGTTGATCTTGAAAGAAGCCACTAGTCGATCGACTTTGGTTGCCATTGTTGCGGTGATGATTGGTATTACGATTGTGGTTTCAGGTTCATTTTCTTCAGGCAATTGGATGGGCGATGCGTTGGCGGTATTCGCAGTGATCTGTTTATCTATGATGTTTACCTTGCTGCGTAAATATCAAGACGTCAGCCGATTGGCGAGTGTGGGCCTAGGTGGTTTGTTGCTAGCGGTTGTGATGTTTTTCTTCGCAACGCCATCAAGCTACAGCGTTGAAACGTGGTTAATCATGGGCATGATGGGCTTGTTTACGGCACCTGTCGGCAGAGTGTTATCTATGGTCGCAACGCGCCACATTACCGCGCCAGAGGTATCAATGACTCTGATGTTGGAAACTGTATTAGCACCAGTTTGGGCGTTTATCTTCTTCACCGAAATTCCGCCAACGACCAGTATTATCGGCGGTGTGGTGATCTTGATTACGATCTTCATCTACACCTTAGTGACCATGAAAAACGATGACAAATAAATCGATTAATAAAGAGATAAATAAAGAACTAAATAGGAGCTGAAGATGTCTGCAGAACTGCAATTTATTGGCCGAATTGCCACGCCTTATCACTCGGCTTCGGATTGCCCGAATAATATCCAACCGGACAACGGCCCTCTCGGTGAAATCAAGTTAGACAACGCGTTTCAGCCGGGTTTACAAGGCTTAAACACCGGCGACCACATCTTGATCTTGTATTGGTTAGAAGGCGCGAATCGAGATGAACTGATACAAAGCTGGTATGAAGAAACACCGACCAAAGGCACCTTCGCACTACGTTCACCGCACAGGCCAAACCCAATCGGTGCCGCCGTGCTACCGATTGAAAAAATCGAGAATGGCACCGTAACCGTGAGAGGCTTGGACTGCTTGAACAACACACCACTGTTGGATATCAAGCCAGCGATCTATAAAGAGAAGGGATAAGCGAGAAGTTGGCCTTCCTAAACCCAAAGCGAGCTGTGCGTTAGCCAAAGGAAGGCATTACGCATACTTGATGAAAGCTTGGCTTAACTGCTGAAAGAGTGAATCTACGTTGGGAAGGCTCGTCAAATGCGCGGACAAGGGAGTATGAACTTGCGCATCCACCACGGTTGGATTTCCACAAACTTGATTATAAAAATTCACGGCCGCAACGATGTTCTCTAGGTCGACATCCAACAAGATACAAGCTTGCGAAAGTACGATTTGGCCGCCCCCTTGTTTAAGCAATACACGTTGTGCAGTACCCACTATTTTTTGTTTATTGATATTGAGGTTGTAGTCACCATCACAATAAGAGCCAGGAGTCGCGTGTACATCCACATCGACACCTAGTTCTTTAAAAAACAGGGTTAAGACATTGCACAGATGTAGATACGCTTTTTGGATGTTGTAAGCTTCATCACGAGGCCAATGGTAGATGTGCGACAGGTTAATGATCCCCGGCAATTGAGGAACGGGAGCGCCACCTGTTTTACGCGAGGTAAGTTGCCAGCCTTGTGCCGCAAGTTGCTTTCTAGACTCTAACGTCACTGGCCACTTTTTACCCGCAGGCAAAACAAGTGTCGGCGTTTTTGCTTGCCAAAGCATTAAGGCTTGCGCAATTTCACCGGCCTGTATTTGCTGCAATAACTCAGCTTCTTTTTCAAACGCACGATCAACATCAATGTGCGGGTAACGTACGAGTTTATTCGTTAACTTCAATGCACTTTCCCTCTACAGATTGTGGTGACCGACCATTTAACGCTCTGAAATGGTTGATGATAGATAGGGCTATATGGGATGGAAACAGCGCCAAAATTTAGCTATTGGCACTATAGTTGTTTGTTAGGCAAAATTTACAGATACGCACCGACTACTGACATACAGTGCTGAACCGTGCTTTCTTTTTCACCGACTGGCGCGACATAATGAATTGCCGATTCAGCATCCGCCCTACTCGACAACTTGCTAATTACCCAGGTAGCCAAGTACTTTGATGACAAACAACCACCTGCTGTCGCAAGATTACCTTTAGCATAAAAGGGTTGGTCTAAAACGGTAACTCCTGATTCGACAACCCAAGGTTTCGTTGTTAAATCGGTACAAGCTGGTATTTGATGCAGTAAACCAAGTACTGACATGAGCAACGTACCTGAACATTGTCCACCAATTAACTGAGTTTCAGGGTTTAGCTTTAGCCTTGAAAGTATATCTCTGTCTTTCGCAATATCGCACGTTAGTGCACCACTGCCAAATAATACGACGTTGGCTTGGTTAGCAAACTCGAGAGGCTGTTGAGATTTGATTGTCACTCCGTTCATTGAAGTGACGTATTGAGATGGACTCGTTATTTGCACATTCCAACCGGCGTCTTTCATGCGGTTCAAAATGCCCGCAGCTATAAATGAATCCAGTTCATTAAATCCGTTAAAAGTTAGTACAGCAATATCCATATTTATTCCTATTTGCCTAACGCCTGCATAACACGTTTGCTACCATGCAGATTAAGCTCAAATTTACCACTTAACACGGTAAACTCAAAGAAACCCAGAATGCCGAATGTAGCAAATCGTATTGATGCATTTGTTAGCACGTTTCATCGCGGACTAATAATAATCTGTGTTCAAACGTCGGATATATTTTATTTAATAAATCGAGCGTCATGTTAGTTAATTTGACTAAATCTTTCTCTGCGTGATCTTCATATTTAGGTCGAGGCAATGGTACACGATGTAGTCTGTGCAACGGATTCAAACATGTCGTAAAAACGGTATCTCGAACAGCACACCATTGCCCATGAGCATACGTTGAAGGCCATGAGTAATATGCATCGTATATATCTTTACATTTGCCTATAATCGACATTTTTCTCAGGTCGATTTTAGCCCAATTGCCTAGTTCAATATCTTGAAAATCCATATAGATATCTTCATTAGCTAAACTTTCAATTTGTGATTTTTTCAAATATTCAGGCTTATCCTCTAAAACTTCCTCTAGCTTAATAAATGTTAATTTTGCTTGGCTTGACCCATATGTACGATATACATCCCACATTTTCTTATCATTAGTAGCAACCAAGTATGAGAATGTAATATATAGTTCAGCTAATACTCTTAATGAAAATTTAGATGTTACCATTATCCCCGAAGACAATAATCCTTCCCTAGAGATAGTTAACGCATAAAAACAAAATCCAAATGAAGCATCCCTTTTAGCCTGTACATGTGTAAAAGTATCAGTTTCCACAAAGTGCTGACTAAGCTCACCCCAACAACTTTCTATACTTTCAAGTGTTTTTGTAATATTAAATGAAGCTTCATATTTAGCTGGTGACGAAATAAAACAATCTGTTTTATTTTTACATTCAGCCCAAAACGCTCTTGAATATATTTCTTTATCTGTTTTATAACTATCATTTTCTAATACCGTATTACTGATCGACATTTCAGTACTTCGGATAAATGGCCTAACTTTTCTTTGGTCTTGATAATATGGATATTCTTGAAACTCTTTATATTGTTCTTCATTTTGTAGCACTAACATACCTGAATTTACACTCGGTAATAAATACGCCCATCGACAATCAGTCGCTTCTTGTGACTGATGATCTAATAATAGAGCAGTAGTTTGTGCTAAAACTTTCCAATCTTCTTTTTTAACATCAACCTCTCCACAAAATTCAAGCCACTTTTCGCGCATTGGTAGACAATCTAACAATAAAAGTGGTCTCAAAGCTGATTTTGATTCAGGGTGTAAACTTAAAACATTAAAAAATTCATTTTTTAATGTTTTATCAATAATAGAAAGGCCATAAAGACCTATTCTTGGCATTTTCTTTTCACCTTCGTCAATACCTTTATGCTCCAACCCTAGCTTAGTTCCAATTTCTCTGAAAACCTCTAGGGCATTATCTCTACTAAGCCCATTAATCAATAAACCAGCCCACAACATACAAGGAAGACGGTCATTAACCCAAGACATAGAGTTTCGGTTTGGAATTTGATTAAATGGAGCAATTAAACTACTTCCTTTTTTTTGATGTGAGTCTAATTTTCCTTTATTTTTTTTCTTATTAGCCATTACAACTCCAATTATTTATAATGTAAAAGAGCAATATCAGACCTCAAAGCTGAACGAAAATTCGTACGTGCTTTCCAAATTTTATCTGCTTGTATTTTGGTATATTTTTCACCATCGCCAGGGTTATTTCCCAATTCTTTTCGTAGCGAATAATATGATTTAATTACATCCTTAGATAAAAACAATCCTGCTTCATTTTCTGCCCATAAATTTAACTCAGTTAACACATTAGCTTGCAGATCTTTTGAAATAATTAGTTCAGGAGCTTTTCTTTTCTGTATTTTTGAAACGATTAAAAAAGCTTTTGGATATAACTCAATTCGCTTTTCATACAACTTTTCAGTAAACTTATTTTTGATTTCCGTTTTAAGTTTTTTCTCAGCCATATTGTTTTGATACACATTCGTAACAAAACTAATCAAAGCAACAAAAAGTGATACGCCTCCTGCAATAATCGCAGTCATTAATTTTTCTGAAATTTCCATACTACCCTTTTTATAATTAACTTAAAAAACGTGCTAACGAATGACATGGATTCCCCCTACCGAAGATCTGCCACACTTATGTGGTACTTAAATGCATCGGAGGCACCATGTCTGATTATTCTTATTTCTGCGGTATCGACCTAGCTAAAAACCACTTTAGTCTTCATGCCGTAGACCAAAATGGTAAGGTCATACTTCATAAGTCAGTAACTCGCTCTAAACTACTGACTACAATAGCAAATATGCCACTCATGCGTATAGGCGTTGAAGCGTGTGGTGGTGCACATTATTGGGCAAGAACACTCAATACACTCGGTCACGACGCCCGCATTATGGCCGTTAAATACGTAATTCCTTATCGAACTAAGGGAAAAAACGACCTTAATGATGCTGTTGCCATATGCGAAGCTGTTCAGCGACCATCAACTCGCTTTGTACCCGTAAAATCCCCCGAGCAACAAGCCATCTTATCGGTACATAGAATGAGAGAGCATTGGGTTCGTGAACGTACCGCGCTTATGAATCGCATGCGTGCCCTACTCTCTGAATTCGGGTTGGTCATTCCTGTTGGCCGCTCTTCGTTAATGAAACAGGTTCCCTTAATGCTGGAAGACGCAGAAAATGAACTGCCACACCTCGCAAGAACGGTGATTGCCGATGCTTATCACCACCTTGGAGAATTGAATCAACGTATCGCCGATACTGAACAAGTCTTCGATTCTTTTGCTAAGGTCAGCACTAATGTTCAACGAGTGATGAAGGTTCGGGGCATTGGACCTC
Source organism: Vibrio sp. MED222 (assembly GCF_000153005.1). Taxonomy (NCBI): domain Bacteria; kingdom Pseudomonadati; phylum Pseudomonadota; class Gammaproteobacteria; order Vibrionales; family Vibrionaceae; genus Vibrio; species Vibrio sp. MED222. Next base: position 1,170,792 of record NZ_CH902606.1, read on the forward strand.
AAACCGCGACTGCGATACTCGCTTCGATAGGCAATGGCACTCAATTTGATAAAAGCCGTGATTTTTCTGCTTGGCTAGGACTCGTACCAAAGCAATATTCGACGGGAGGAAAGCCTCGCTTAGGTCGAATAACCAAACACGGCGACAAATACTTACGAACACTATTAGTTCACGGGGCAAGGACAGTCATTGCCAACCTTGGCGACAAGCAAGATAAGCTAAGTCAGTGGTGTCGAGGCGTTCTAGAACGAAGAGGAATGAACCGAGCGATAGTGGCACTTGCCGCGAAGAACGCACGAATTATATGGTCGCTTTTACACAATCAAACCGAATATGAAAACTATGCTGCTTAAGTAGAAACCTAAGCAGCATAAAGAGTTAAACCCACCGGGTCATTGCAGACGCTAATGATGGAGATAGGTTAAGACCACTTGCGGAGAGCCTGTTAATGCGGCGGACACACCAGATGTCATCTAACGAATAAGGCACCGCAGTCGCGCAAGTCATCAGGGCCACGACGTATGCGAATCGTCGATAAGTAGGCCGAATGTAGAGCGGCAGTCCAAAACCCATCAACATAAGTTTAGCGGATGTTTGACAACCGGGGGAATCCATGTAGCCCTGTTAAGGGGTGAGCAACGCAATACCTAAGCCGCCGCATACCACCTTAATCACTTAAACCAACGCATGGTAAAAATGCCATGCGTTGCGAATCCATCTTGAACAGTTTGTTATATTTTTTTGTTACCTAAGATTAGATTCATTGCTTTCTTTAGCGCAACTAGCCCATCCTTATCTCTTGGTAAAACATTGAGTAAAACATCTTCATCAAGGTATTCATCAAAATAATACTCTCGACCATGTTGAAGTGGTTGCCACTTATTTGTTACACAAAAATCTTCAATTTGCTGAAATATATTCTCAAATATTCTTCTAGAAGACTCACTGGCTTTTTCAACCATATCAAAGAAATCAACTTTCTCATGACCAAGGTCATAACCAAATTGATGCCCACGGACAACCATTAATTTTGTACTTGGCTCTCCCATACCCAAGTAATTAACATTCTCTCTTACTCTTCGAAGTGTTTTGTAATCCATATCATCTTTCCAATGAAGTTGATCCTCAAGCCACTTTTCAATTTTGTTATGTTTCATACTTTTCATATTTTCCAGGTGGAAAGTATGATCAGTATTAATGAGAGCAAATCCCACATGAAATACAGCATAGTAATATCCGATAACAGCATTCATATAATTATTACTTTCTTTTGCCGCTTCAGCTGAGCCCCACATCGCAGCCCCCCATGCTATATGAGAACCTATATTCATTTCTCTTAGGTGTTGTTCTTTATCGTCCATTAAAACTCCATAAATAAATTAAAAATATAACATTTTAATATCGTGCAAGCACGAATCCATCCGCTTAACATATCAAAAAGGTCGCTCATAACCAACTGAATGCTATGCATTTAATATAAAAGTGGGTCTAAACATTAAGTGTGAAAACGTGCAAGCACATATTGCCGACTATGTAACGCTCGGCCTCATTCTTAACCACCGACAAATCTGCATTGTAATCAATAATTTAAAATAAACCTCTCGTTAAATTCGTGCTCAATCAGAGTTAAAAACCACTCTTTTTTAAGTCATTAATTATTCTACAAGCAATAAACTGTCTGTATGTACAGATTTTGTGAGGGGAATATATGGCGAGTCAATTCATGCAGGCAATTTGCGAACATATGACGATGCGAGGCTATAGTCGCAAGACAATCAAAGCCTACTGTTACTGGATAAAATACTTCATTCATTTTCATAAGCTTAAACACCCTGAACAGATGCATGCCGCTGAAGTTGTCTCCTTTCTTTCTCATTTAGCTAATCAACAAAAAGTCGCCATCAATACTCAAAAGGTAGCTCTCAATGCTCTAGCCTATTGATACAATCAATTTATTAAGCAACTTCTAAAGTCAGGCTCCGATATCAGAACGGTTCAAGAGCTACTGGGGCACAGTGATGTCAAGACAACTCAAATATACACTCACGTTATTGGGCAACACTTTAGTGGCACGACTAGCCCACTAGACGGCCTATAGCGAAACTCCCTCATCGATAGTTGAACCTTGGCTTGATGGCTTCTGTCTAGCAAAGTTGTCTGATATGGTGACGGCAGAACTTCAGCAATTGTTTAGATAGTATTGAATATGAAAACACTAACCATACTTGATGGCGGCATGGGCCGAGAACTCAAAGAAATTGGCGCGCCATTTTCTCAACCACTTTGGAGTGCTCAAGCGCTGATTGAGGCACCCGATTTTGTTAGCCAAGCGCATCAAAACTTTGTCGATGCTGGTGCTGAAATCCTGATCACCAATAGCTACGCCTGTGTACCTTTTCATTTGGGTGAAGAGCTGTTCAAACAACAAGGTTTTGAACTCGCAGAGCTATCTGGCGAACTGGCTAAAGCCGTTGCTGACAATGCCCCTCACACAGTGAAAGTAGCAGGCGCGATTCCACCGCCATTTGGCAGCTACCGACCAGACTTGTTTAAGGTCGAAGAAGCAGCCCCTATCATTCAAACCCTTTACGATGCGCAAGACCCAAACATCGACCTTTGGATCGCGGAAACGATTTGTAGCCTGCAAGAATTCGAATCCATTCATGCAGTACTCAAGCAATCAAACAAACCGTGTTATTACGCCTTTAGTTTGGAAGACACCAAGGGCGATTCTGCCAGCATTCGTTCTGGCGAGAGCGTAACAGACGCCATCAAACTGGCCTGCCAATCCAACGCTACAGGCGTTATGTTTAATTGCTCAGTGCCTGAAGTGATGGATCAAGCCATCATCGATACTAAAAAAGTGATCGAAGAACTAGGCTGTGATCTGGAAATCGGTGTCTATGCGAACAACTTCGCGCCGATCAGCAGCGAACATGAGGCCAATGACATGCTTCAAGAGATGCGTGAGCTGGATGGCCAAGGTTACCTAGCTTACGCCAAACGCTGGCACGCATTGGGTGCGAATATCGTCGGTGGCTGTTGTGGCATCGGACCAAAACACATTCAAGCCCTAGCCGATTGGAAACGCTCCCTACAGAGCTAATCCTGAGCTTCAACTAGAATAAAATAAATAGAGAACAGGTTGAGAAATCTGTTCTCTATTTGTATGTGGCGTCTCTGAGTACACTGAGACAAAACAACGATTTGGAGTAACTGATGAGCGACACGCAACGCAAAATTAAATGGGGCATCGCAGGGCTAGGTAATATCGCGAATCGATTCGCAGCGGCAGTCACAGAGCACTGTTTGCATGGTGAGCTTTATGCGGTTGCCGCGAGAGACCATACACGCGCAGCCACGTTCGCCAACAAGTTTGGTTGCGACAAGGCTTATGGTTCTTATGAAGAGATGGCGAATGACCCAGCAGTAGAAGCGGTTTACATCGCCACCGTTCACCCATACCACCAGCCACTCGCAGAACTGTTTCTAAAGAACAATAAGCACGTATTGGTCGAGAAGCCGGCTTTTACCAACCTTGCTGACTGGCTTGAGATGAAAGCCCTCGCCAAGCAAAATGGCGTGATGCTGTTAGAAGCGATGAAAACCGTGGTGTTTCCCGCGTATCGTGAGCTCCAATCATTCTTGGTCGATAACCACATTCAAATAGATTCAATCGAAGCCAGCTTTGGCAACCATCACGACTATGAGCCCGATTTGTTTATCTTCAATCCGGATTTGTCAGGCGGATCAACGCTCGATGTTGGGGTCTATGGGCTTTGGTTCTTCTACGATCTATGCCGAACACTGGGTGTGAACCCTTCAAAACCTCAGGTAAAGATGTCGTGTCTTTATGAGGGGGCAAATGTTGATACCGATGCGTACTTTACCTTCTCTGGTGATATGAACGGTAAGATATCGGCATCAACAGTGCAAAACCTTCCCCGATCAGCGCACTTGAGTGGGCCTGATACTAAGATCACCATTCACGAAAAATGGTGGAATCCGGCCTTTATTGAGATTGAACATCAAGGGAAAAAATCGACCATCAACTACCCAGTGACAGGGAATGGATTCGAGTTTGAAATCGACCATTTTTCAGATTTGGTGCTTCAAGGCAAAACTGAATCGAATATCCTAAGATCAGAGATAACCTCTCGAGTTCTCGATACGATGGAAAACGCACTCATTGACTCTGGCTATCCACATTTAACTCAACCTCGTCGTTAGGAAAAGCAAATTGGGCAACCTTAAGCGCAAGCTTGAACTGTATGAAAAGATATTTCAGGCTTTTGGGCCTGGAGTATCACATTGTCAGGTTAACCAACTGGCCACACTGCTGCACGTGAGTGAACGTCACGTTCAAACCTTACTCAAAGCGATGACAGCGCAAGGCTGGATTGAGTGGCAAGCCAGTTCAGGCCGAAGTAAGAAAGCACAGCTGACGTGTCTGGTTGAGCCCATTGAGGCGTGTTACCAATACGCACAAACCCAAGCCGATGCGGGTAATATAGAACAGGTGTTTAGCACCTTAAGCTTCAATGGCCGCAATGCTGGCGCTGAGTTGCAAGCCTTTCTAAGCAATACCAATTCGTCGGCGCAGAATATCGCGTATATCCCGTTTCACCGAGAGCTCGAGGCTCTTCACCCTCAACGAGTACTTAGACGCACCGAACGCTTCCTAGTGATGCAAGTTTGCCAACGCCTAACCTCTGTTAAGCACGGTAAACTCAGCGGCGATCTGGCTTATCATTGGCAGCCTAATGAAGATGCGACACGGTGGCACTTTCAAATACGTAATGGCGTTCACTTTCATAAAGGTCGAACACTCGAACCTCAAGACATAGCGCGCAACCTTAATTCACTCTGCCAAAGCAAAATATGGCGTCGCTGTTATCAGCATATTGATGAGGTCTCTGCCTCGGCAGGTAATGTGGTTGTCGTGAAATTGAATCAACCTGATTGGCATTTACCGCGCTTACTTTCCAGAGTTGAAGCCTCCGTATTTGATCCCTCATCACCGACTGATAGGCTGATTGGATCTGGCGCGTTCTCATTAGACATCTTCTCAAGCAAGATGTTGAGATTAAGCCGTAATAGCGCGTATTCACACAGCACGCCGATTCTCAATCGAGTCGAGTTGTGGGTCTATCCAGAATGGGCACAGAGCAAAGCCTGCGCTCAAAATCAGGTGTGCGTGAAACTGCCCGAAAAGACCACCAACGTGCGTGGTGGCGACCATTATTCCAAACCGGAATTCGGCTCAACCTTCTTTAAGATTCAAAACCCAGCGTTGTCGAAAACAGAGCGTGAATTCACCGTTGAAGACACCTCTGAATGCCAAGCCCTTTTCGAGCTGTTGTCTGTGTCTGGCGACCACAAAACCAGCGTGGAATATGGAAACTACCTAACTAGCTACCTAACAACCAAAGACGTCGTGTTGTGCAGCATTATTGATGAGAACGACCCCTTCACTTCGTGGTTAAGCTTTTTCACTCGCTTCCCGTTTGAGGACTTGGCGCTGCCTGCTGAAATGCTAGAGAAAATCCAACAAGGCTTAGCCGAAATAAGAAACCAGCCAAACTTTGAATTAGCGATGAATGCACTGTTGGCATTCAAGCATTGGTTGAATGCAACTGGGAATGTGGTTGAGCTTAAGCAAGAGGCGTTCAACTTAGAGGTTTCTGAAAAGATACACGGCGCGCAAGTGAATGGTTTCGGTTGGTGCGAACTCGATCAGTTGTGGATTAACCATTTGTAACTAATCAATCAACACCAACGAATCTAGAATGCCTTTGCCGCTGTGGATTCCACCTTCGTTTTCGCTGGCGGGTTTGCTGCGGATTAAGTAACCCGCGTAACCTTCCAGTTCGGTCACTGGCTTACCTTGGTAGTAAGCGGTAAATAGGCCGACTTCGCTGACTAAATCTGTCACTAGCGTTTGTTGAGTGTCACGCACTGCAATGGTTGGTACGTCGCGTTGGTGTGGATACAAGCGCTGCATCAATGCCCACGCATCGTACTCTTCTGGTTTAAGCTGGCTCAGTTGTTCGCTGATGTCGTCACCAAATACACAATGGCCACCGCCCTCACCTTGGTTTTTCAGCACCCACTCTTGCTTGTTAGCTTGTGTGTTAAACCATTCAATCGAGTCACTGGTGATTGGCTTCATATCTGCTAAAACACTCTTCACCAATTCCGCATCTTCTAGCGTTAAACCCCAACGTGCGTATTCAGATGCTGGCATCATGGTCAGCAGCATTTGCATGGTTTTACTGGTCGCTAATTGTTGATTGATGGTCGCGTTCATTGCGACATGGTGTTGTTCCATAAACACGCGCGTTTGGCTTAGTGTATGACAACAAACCGATTCGTTGAGTTCTGGAGCCCAGTAGTCTGAATACTGATAGCCAGCTCTTAAATACACCACATCGACAGCGCCGACATCTTGCAGTAACAAACGTTGGTTATCACCCGATGAAAGCTGACAGCTCAATTGCTCAAAGGTACGACGAACCGTACGTACACCCTGCTTTTGCAGTTCAATTTCGAGTAGGTGTTGGTCGTAAACATTGTCTTCATTCTTTTGTACTACCATCAAGAATGTTGGCTTATCTGAATCATTAAAGTCAGCTCGCACTTTTCTTGCTGAAGTCGCTATACCATAAGCCAACTGCGTTAAGCCTTGGTTTTCAGCAGGAGTTGCAGATTTATCTTCAAGCCAGCTCTGATAAGTCTCAGGCCATTGATTTTGCATGTAATCATGGAACTCTGTGGCCTTTTGCCCAAACGGAGCCATACCTGCAGCAATGCCATTAAACTCGATCACTTTCGCACCATGTTGGCGATCATCCATGAAGTCAGTACGCATTAATAACAGCGGTTGGCGAGCAGGATAAAGTCGATGAGACACCTCGCCATGCGCTTGTTGATGCAGCTCCATCAAGCGGCCAAAAAACGGATCAGCTTTGGCCATATCACTCAGTGATGACTGCAAGAAATCATGATCTTCGGAAACATTGCTGATTAACTTGGTGATCAGCGGTGTTACCTTCAACAAGTGTTCAAAAACCTCGCGCTCCATAGTCATAGGAGCAATGCTGAAAGGACAATGCCTAGCAGTATTATCTGACTGGCGAAACGCAACACCGTGCATGATCGCCCACTCACACGCGTCTTCAATAATTTGTTGTGGTAACCGTGGAATTGTCATCTCTCATCTTCCAAATAAAAATAGCACCCAGAATAAGACGAAGCTTAATTCCAAAAGACGAAATAAAACTGGATTTTTTATCAAACAACTACGTTTGTTTTATCTTTCAAAAGCTTGAATAGATTATACATCTCAACTATCGAGTCTGCTCGATGATCAGATCGCGCAACCATTTATGGCTAGGTTCTGAATCGAAGTATTTGTGCCATAGAAGGAACAAGCCTCCCGGCACCAAATCAACCGGGACAGGCTTCATCACCAACTCTCCACTATCAATGTAATCGCGTACCGAGTTGTATGGGTAACACATAAGTAAATCACTCTGCTTACACAGCTTAATGGCACTGGTGATGTCTGAAACATTCGCGGCTTTGTTGATTTCAAGCTGCTTTGAGTTAAGCACTTCCATCAATAACCAGTCACCCGCTCCACCCGTCACCAACTGTATGTGTCGATACTTCAAGAAAGTGTCGAGGTTCCACTCTTCCAGCAAGGCTGGGTGGTCATTTCGCATCAAACACACCGAGTAATCCAAGCACAGTTCCACGTAATCCAACTCGTCAGGGATACACTGCACGTGGGTAGAAGCGCGTTCATCCAATTCGAAAATACCAATGCCAAAATCCACCTCACGTTTGAGTAAGCGCTTGAAGCTGTCGCTGCTCCACGTCGAACTGTTGATGGTAATGTGCGGCGCATCGGCAAGTGCTGTCGGCATAAAATGCGGATAGATCGCTGTGTAGGCGGTTTCAACAAGGTCTATAGTGAAGGTACGCTCACTGTCTTTAGGATCGAAAACTTCGGGAACGGTCAGCTTTTCGATTTGCAGTAGAATTTGGTGGATCTTAGGCGCTAACGCGAGTGCTTTGGGTGTGGGAAATAGCCCTTTAGATTCTCGCTCAAACAGCGGATCATCAAACAAAGCTCTGAGTTTGGTGAGCTGTTTACTTACCGCAGATTGACTCAAAAAGAGTCGCTCTGCGGTTTTGCTCACGCTTCGCTCTTCAATGAGAACGTGCAGGCAAAGCAGCAAATTCATATCGCATTTAAGTAAGCTTTTAACATCTACCATGATATTCCCTAAATTCAGGTTAATGATGATTAATTGTCACTTTAAATCATATCATTGTCTTGGTAAATTTAGCGCATGTGAGTTAAAACACTCAAAGAATAATAGAATTAAGGAATACTCATGGATTTTCTAGCACTACCAAAGATTGATTTACACTGCCACCTAGACGGAAGTGTTCGCCCAGACACGATTATTGACCTAGCAAAACAGTACAATATCGAACTACCTGAAGATCGCGACGCGGTTGTTCAATCTCTAACGGTGCCAGAAGATTGCAAAAACCTAGATGAGTACCTGGCTTGTTTCAGCCTGCCACTGCAAGTAATGCAGACTGAAGAAGCGATTGAACGTATCTCTTTTGAGCTTTACGAAGACGCTGCACTAGAAAACGTTAAATACCTAGAAGTTCGCTTCGCACCAATCCTGCACGTAAATAAAGGTCTGTCTCTTGATACGATCATTGCAAGTGCAGTAAAAGGCATGAAGCGCGCTGAAGAGAAATACGACATCAGAGGCAACTACATCATGTCTGTGCTTCGTATGTTCCCTAAAGATTCTATCAAAGACGTAATCGACGCAGGCCAACCCTACCTAGGTAAAGGTGTTGTGGCGTTTGATATCGCGGGCGGCGAAAAACCAGGCTTCTGTGCTGAATTCCCTGAATACACGCAATACGCTCTTGAAAAAGGCTACCGCATTACCGTGCATGCTGGCGAGCAATGGCATGGTCAAAACGTTTACGATGCAGTGACAATGCTTGACGCTGAACGCATCGGCCACGGTGTTCACATCCAAGGTAACGAAGACGCATACAACATCGTTAAAGAGAAGCAAGTTGCGCTTGAAACTTGCCCAACAAGTAACGTTCAAACTAAATGTATTCACCAATTCAGCGATCACCCAATTGCTGAATTCAAAAAAGATGGCATCGTTGTAACGATCAACACAGACAACCGCACTGTGTCGAACACAACCATGACCAACGAAGTGAAGCGTGTGTGTGAAACATTCGGCCTAACAAAAGAAGACTACGTAGAAATCTACAAATACTCAGTCGACAGCGCTTTTGCTTCAGACGAAGTGAAACAGCACCTAATGGGTTTCGTTGAGCAAATCTAATTTGGCAAAGCGCGCCTTTTGCTGAATAGCAGGGCTCACTTAGCATTAGTGCTTAAAGCACAAAACAGGAAGAGAAAGGCTGACGCTTTTCTCTTTTTTTATGTCTAAAAGTCGCTAATCTTGCAGTATTCGTCATGTAGACCGAGACTCTCGTAAAGTGGATAAGCATGAGTAATAAAAACAATAAAACTGAACTAGAAAAAATGCTATCTGGACAAGTGTATGATGGTGCAGATCAAGAAATTGATACCATGCGTGCCAATGCCAGAAAGTCGCTAATGGCTTTCAACCACCACCAAGACCCAAACCAGCAACACACATTGCAAGAGCAGCTATTTGGTAAGGTTGGTAGTAGCAGCTTAATCCAACCCCCTTTTCATTGTGAGTTTGGCAAAACCATCGAGATTGGCGACGACACCTTCATTAATATGAACGCCGTAATGCTAGATGGTGCGAACATCAAAATCGGCAACAATGTTTTAATTGGACCAAGTGCGCAATTCTATACGCCATCACACTCCCTTGATTATCGTAGCCGCCGTAAATGGGAAACCTTCTGTTTACCAATAACAATCGAAGATGATGTATGGGTTGGCGGTAACTCAGTGATCAATCAAGGCGTGACAATTGGGGCTCGTTCAGTGATTGCTGCGAACTCTGTGGTCAACAGTGATGTACCGCCAGACTGCTTATACGGCGGTACACCAGCGAAGTTGATTCGACATCTGAATACCGAACAATAAAGCTAAAGAGAAGAATAAAACGTATCAGTAGAATGAAGCCACTTAGAACAACAAATAGAAAAGAGGCGATGTTCATATGAAACATCACCTCTTTTTTGATTAGTTAGACGTGTCTCTTCTATCGAATGGATTTCGTTCCATGGCCTTTTCATACTCACTTTTCGGGCTACTCAAGTACGTGGTTTTGACGAACTTTTCCCAATCAGAAAACAGCGATTCTATTGGTTGCTCTGTAAGTTGTGATGGATCACCATTGCTTTTAATGAGATAAACAAACGCCTCCTCCCCCCATGAACGTTCAATAAACTCACCGACCGTATAGCCAAGCTCATAAACAGCCGAGCTACTGTTTGGCTTATGGTATAAATCCTGAACTAGCCCATCGAAACGGCGACTGATGGCAGTCCTGTTATTGACGTGAAACCAATAATCTTCAGATTTGTAGATAGCGATAGCTTCCCACAACCAACGCGGATTATTCGCAAAGTTCGGATTCACTTGCAGAGTCAGTAAATGTACGAACTCATGCAGTGCGGTTTTATGGATCTCACCACCAAAATAGAGCAGCCTAATTTCATTGCTTTTAGGGTCAATATACCCCGTAGAGAAAGCATATCGATACCCTGTGCTCCGCTCCTGCTCATCCAAATAGGCTTTTTGGTTTCGCCATACTCTCACCGTTATGACAGGTATTGAATCAAGGCCGAAGCTCTTCATCAAAGGAGCCTGTTTGAGCAATAGCTCGTTGTGAATACTTGGAATTATCGAAGGTGAGGTTCCATCGTAAAGGACATACTTAAACTGCCCTTTATCTGATTCATAGCAATTGTGACAGGGTTCTTCACCTTGCATCTGCAGCATTGCTGCCACAATAAGAACCAACCCAGATAAAGCGAGAACCAAAAAAGTGATCATTGATCTTACTGAGTATTTTTTCATCTTGTTAAACCCTTAGAAAGAAGAGTTAAATCGTTAACCCGAAATCATCAAATCCGTTAACGATTCAAATCAATACCCAGTGCAAGCAATTCTCTTTCACACTGAGACACATCACTAAACTGGATACCGGCCATACCTACAGCCTTTGCCCCTTCAACGTTATAGGGCATATCATCAATGAAGACGGTTTCTGAAGCTTCAAGACCATTATTAGACAGCAGCGCTTGGTAAATCTCAGGCTGCGGTTTAAGCATGCCCAATTCAGCGGATACCGCCGCGCCATCAAACAGCGGCCAAAATTGGTAGGTGGCTTTTAGGTACTCAACAATCTCAACCACGTTATCGGTTAACGCATACACGGCATAGCCTGCTCGTTTTACTTGCTTGATGAGGTCAATAGAACCGTACAGTAAGATCTGCGTTTGCTTTACGTAGTAGAACAGGCGATCGCACTCTAATGAAGATAAATCTAACTCTTGTTGGTAGCGAAGTTTGGCTTCATTTTCGGTTAAGAACCCTTTGTTCAAATCCAACCAAATCGTACTTTGGAAAATTGAACTCGCTTGGGTTTCCAGATCATCAAGTTCCCCGAAAGTCAGGCGAGTAATTTCTAGCGGTGACCAACGTACAATCACATTGCCGACGTCAAATACCACATTTTTTATTTGATGAGTACTCATACCTTGCTCCTGAATTATTCGCGTGAAATAACAACAACACCGACATTAAATGCCGCACCTTAAAGTTCATAACCTTGTTTTACAAAATAAGGACTGAAATCACAATATGTCATCGAGCAGGTACGAAAAAGGCCATCATAAAAATTAATGCCGTTCGGATAAGCATTATTGCTTGAACCTGAACGGATATTTGGCTGGGACAAAGAGGACTGAACGTGGAAACGTTCGGTCCTTTCTTTTATCTGGAAGAATGAAGTGACTCAAACTGTCTCTCATCCTTTTCAGTTTTACAGGTAGAGTTCCGTCTGGACTTAAAGCTAACCAACGTAATTGCGCATCAATAAGGTTAATTGCGGCGGTAAAACTGACCCTAGTCGCTCGAACCCCGGCTTCTGAAGCTATCTTAACCATCTCTAATCGCACTAAGTTATAGGCAAGTAATACGCCCCACAGCTCTTGCTTCACACCGGCAGAAAAACGACTTCGTAAAGTGACGTGACTTTGCAGTTGAGTCTGTTTAATTTCACCATAACCTTCTTCTATCTCCCAGCGTTGCCAATAAATACGCAGCAGGCTTTCTAGCGAGTATCTACTAGGGTCTGTAAGTGAAGTAATAAAACCTTTTATCTCACCTTTTGGCTCTTGATATAGGACTAATCTGGCTTCCCAACGTGCGGGTAAATTCGGATTCTGCCGTTGAGCTTGAGGAGAGATGGGCATTGAGATGAGCATGTCGTTCTCCGCATATTTCTCCAACACTTCATAGCGTAGCTTACGCTTTGCAGGCATTAACCAGTGAGCATTTTCCGCACTCTCTTGCCACGACAACAAGAGGTCTGCCGAGAAATAACAACGATCAAATAAGGTCAATGAATGTGCGGGGATATCATTGAATAGGCGCTTAGCTAAGGTCGTTTCACCGACATGACAGCCATCAAAAGCCGCCCCCATAATCATTCGAGTTTCTGTTGACATCAAAGCGACTAAACGAAGTTGAGGGTAAGGTTTCAATTTTTTAGAGATGAACCCAAATTCTTCAGCGTTCTCTGGGGAATCTTGGCACCTAAATGTTGTCCCATCGACAGCAAGAACATTAAGCTCTAAGTCTTTGTCTTGTTGAAGGATATCTCCATTCCAAGCCTTTACCGTTGTGTGAAACAGAGCCGCTAACGGACTCTCATCTAGACGTCGGCGTGAATCAGTTAGGACACTGGGTGCAACACGAGACCAGCTATCTTCAGGTTTAGGCTGAAGTGCAATGTCTAATGAACTGCACACCTCTTTGATAGACATGTTGCGTTGCAGCCCCATCCAAATAACTAACCAGACAGCTTGCTGAGCGGGAAGCCGACGTCGTCTTATGCTCGCTTTATTGGTTTCAAGAAGAGCTTGTTCTATCCACTCAATCTGAATGGCGTCGACAACAGATTCATAATTGTCGGCATCTTCAATGGTCTCGTGTGCCATTGCTAATTCTTGTTCAAGCATAAAAAAATCCCCATCAACGTTGTTGATGGGGATTATCTGCTAACTGCAAGATCGTTCAAGTCTTCTTAAACGATCGGCATTAATCATAAAAATGGCCTTTACACAGAATTTTTTGCAGTCTCAACCCTACAGATCAAACGTTCAGTTAGTCGATGGGATGGGATGGGCTCACCGCTCTTTATTTAAGCAGCATTCACTGATGATGTGACCTTTTGCTTTTGTTCAAAAAACTCTTCATGTAATGCACAAATGGCCTCTTGATACTTATCGTCGCTCACAACAAATTGTACATTCACGTTTCTCATCGACGAATGTAACGCAATGGGCGTAACACTATTGCTCATCAAAGCCAATATGCCATTCGCTAGCGTTTTATTGGTGTCAATTTGAGAGCCGATCGCCGAAATGATAGCGACCATACGTCCCGAAATAGATGCTTTCGGATATCGCTTCTCTGCCTTATAAAACACCTTATTTAAACTTTCTGAACTGCCGCCTAGATAATACGTAATAGAGTTAGCATTCATCTCTTTTCCGATAAGGTTAACTCTCGCATCCGCGATAATTTCCATTAGTTCATAACTGACGTTATCAGCCTTACCGACCATCCCCTGATCAAATACATGCAATGCATATACTTTCTGCTTTCCAGCAATAATCTCTATCTGATTGGTGTCTGGGCGGTAATCTGAAGAAATCAGTGTACCTTCATGCTCTGGTTCAAAAGTGTTCTTTATTTGTAGTTCGATTCCACTCTCGCGCAACCCTGCTGCGGCATTAGAATGAATAGCTTCCATACCAAGGTTTGCTAACTGATCGGCAACATCATAATTAGTCGCTCCAATTGGTTTAACAGAGCTAACCCCAACCACTTTTGGATCGGCCGAACTAAAGTGATACTCCTTATGAATAATAGCTAGTGATGCCTTAGTCATAGTCGCGATACGGCTAAACGTCATCTCACTGTAACCACGATCATAAGTATGCATCAAACCTTCTTTACAATAGGCATAACCCGTCACTATAGGTAGCTCTTCAGCCACATTTATGTCTGAAAAAGCATCTCTGATGGTATCGTCCAAACTCTGAGGAGTCTTGTTATCCCAACCAGAAAGGTCAACAAAGGTTGAATTAATACCAATATTTTTCAATTTAAGAGCCGTATTATACGCACTATGTGACTCGCCAATTGAAGAAAGAAACTCGCGGATCTGAGGCAAGTAATGCCTCAATGAAAACTGACCGTATTGACACGTTTCAAGGATATTTGTAATACAGTTCTTCGCTTCTGAAATACGCGACCGGATGAACTTATCAGCACGCGCACGATTCATAGGATCTGCAAAAATATGCTCGTTGATCAACAACATACGGCTTTCAATGTAAGATAACGCTTCTTCCCAAGAATCATCACGCATTGCGATCAATTGATAAACACCTGGCTTGCCTGTTTTTTTGCACTCCAAAAGTGCATCTGTCATCCCGCTATAAGCAGACACAACAAAAATTCGATTGTACGGGTTTTTCGGGCGGAGAATAATATTGTCGAGCACAGCATCAAATGCTGTCATGGATGTACCGCCGATTTTTTCTACGGTAAATGTCATAAAAGACCTTAGTTATAGAGAAGCAATAAAGACTAGATAAATGGAAATTGGGGTGAGATTTCACCCCAGAAAAAGTCGGTTAATCAACCAGAGGATAAACGCCGTTTTCATCGTGAACTTCAGCGCCAGTAATTGGCGGATTGAATACACACGCCATAACCATTTCTTTGTTTTTATACGCACGTAAATAGTGTTCATCGTGCTTATCAAGGATATAAAGCGTCCCAGGTTTGATGGGATAAGTCTCACCACCAACCACTTCAATTTCGCCTTCACCACTCATGCAATATACTGATTCTAAATGGTTTTGGTAATGAATATGTGTTTCCGTCGCTTCATAAATTGTCGTGATATGAAATGAAAAACCCATGTTGTCATCTTTCAACAACATGCGAGTACTTTCCCAATTATCCGAAACAATACGTCTTTCGCTATTGCGACATTCATCAAGTGTTCTAACAATCATTTTGCTGTCCCTATTACGATACTTTTTTGAAATACTTAGTTGCTACAATTTCTACTGAATCTTCGAAGATGGTTAAACCTTGCATCAGTTCCGATTCAGATATCGTCAGTGGGCAAAAGAACTTAACTATTTCATCGTTAGGGCCAGCTGTTTCAATGACCATACCGTTTTCAAAACACGTTTTGGCAATTTCGTCAGCCGTGTTTCCATCTTTACATTCAATGCCAATCATCATTCCACGTCCCTTGCGTTGAACGAATAGCTCTGGGAAACGCTTGATATTGCGTTGAATGACATCATCGACCATGCTTGAGCTACGTTGAATATGATTTTCAAAATCATCATTTGACCAATACATTTCTAACGCTTTCGTAGCGGTAACGAACGCATGGTTATTACCACGGAAGGTGCCGTTGTGTTCTCCCGGCTGCCATTTGTCTAATTCAGGCTTTAATAAAACGACGGCCATCGGTAAGCCATAACCACTTATCGACTTAGACAGCGTGACTATATCTGGCTTGATACCTGATGGTTCAAAGCTAAAGAACGTACCCGTTCGACCACAACCCGCTTGGATATCATCGACAATGACTAAGATATCGTGAGCTTTACAAATTTTACTCAAACGCTGTAGCCACTCATTTGAAGCGACATTCAATCCACCTTCACCTTGAACCGTTTCCAATAAGACGGCTGCTGGCTTATCCATACCGGCAGAATTATCAGCTAACATCGTTTCGAACAATTTTAATCCATCAATGCCAGCGTAACCCTCAAATGGCAAACGCGTAACGTTGTTAAGGTTTGAGCCCGCGCCTTGTCTATGATGTTGGTTACCCGTAGCAGCCAGTGCACCTGCAGTACAACCATGAAAACCATTGGTAAACGCTACAATGCTACTTCGGCCTTTCACTTTTTTAGCCAATTTAATCGCGGCTTCAACGGCATTAGTTCCTGTTGGGCCTGTAAATTGAACTTTATAATTGAGATCTCTTGGTTCTAGAATTAAGCGAGTAAGCGCTTCTAAAAATTCAGCTTTGGCTTCTGAATGCATATCTAAACCGTGCGTAATCCCATCCATTTCAATGTAATCAAGCAAGGCTTGCTTAAGTATTGGATTGTTGTGACCGTAATTGAGAGATCCTGCTCCAGCAAGAAAATCGATGTAACGATCACCTTGTTTCGTTTCAAGCCAGCAACCTTTTGATTTACTAAAAGTAACTGGAAAACTATTCGAGTATGAACGTACGTTAGATTCCTGCTTTTTAAAAATATCCATGATAATGCCGTTATTTAATTCCTATAAGTGTTTGATTATTTAAGGAGGATTCGATAGAGGTATTCGGTATCGTGCTGCCCGTTAAAGTGAAGATTTTCATCTAAGAAAGTAGTCACTTTCCCGGTGTTACCGTTTTTTTCGTCCAGCTTTTTGAACAATGCCCAAGACGCTTGGTTTGATTCAGTGATAGTCGTTTCTATCGCTTCAATGCTCTTTAGGCCCTCTCGTTTAAGTAAGGTGTTCAGCATCTTGTAGGCTAAAGCATTGCCTCTAAACTTAGGCGCCACCGCCACTTGCCAAATAAAGAGAACATTGGGCTCACTGGGTTTTTGGTAACTAGAAATAAAGCCAGCAAGGTCACCTTCATGCTCCACTAAAATACAAGTTTTACTAAAGTGAGTAGACTGCAAGAAATTGCAATATGAAGAGTTAGTATCTAATGGAGGGCACTCTGAAATTAATTGATAAATGTTGTTGCCATCCGAAACTTCTGGCTCACGAAAATTCCATTTTTCAATCATCTTTTCTACAACCTCTGGATACAATATCCAAGGCGCTGATGTAATCATACCGAGACATTTCCTTTGAACTCTAATTAAATTCCTTTTAATTATGAGCATTTCCCATACACAAAGATCAACACATTAGCGCTAAAAATCAAATTTTAGCGACGAAGATCACACTTGCGCAAGTATTATATGTATTAAATAATACTTTGAGTTCTAATGTATTTATTGGGTCGGTATAAATTTGAGAGTCTTGAAGGGAATAGACGAAAGGAAATCGTTAGTGCAATTCATAAAATACAGCGTTCAAGTGCCTGAGTAGGAAGGATAGGAATCAGCAAAAATATCGACGACTCCAATACTGAATAAGGTAAACAGTGACGCTCTAAAAAGAGATGGCTTAGGCTCTAATATTGAAACGCAGATACCTAAAACAAAAAAACCTAGCGTGAGATAGCTAGGTTTTTCAAGTAAACATAAATTGGCAATCAATCAAAAGAAACAAATTCGAATCACTGAGTTAATCGCGAATTACTTCAGGGGATCATTATCAGGCAGAGCCTTGTGTATCCATAATGCTAAACGCTTCTTAATATTCGCGCCATCAAGCTTACTTTCAGGTAAAGGCGTGATCTGATTAACTCCAACAAGAAACAAGTACACAGCCTTAACTTTTATAGGTTGAGATGAGTGTGGCAAATCAAAGCCTTGTAACTTTGCCATTTTAGAACCGACTTCCAGAGCTTTCTTTAGCAATTTATCTTCATTAATGATCTTCGCGGTTTTCGACATATCATCTCCATCATCTTAATCGAATGAACACTGAGTATATCAAACCGAAAGACTCACAAGATTACTTCGCTCTCAGTTTGACGAGTCGCTTTGATAAATTGCAGGTTACGGACTCCAAATACGGAAAAGCCCAAAGTTGTTAGCTTTGGGCTTTTCTTCTAACTGCTGTGGTTAATTACGACAGAGTGATACGACAACCGAGTTTTACAGCGTGATATGCAGAATTGGAAAATCAATCAGGCATCACAACAATACCCATGGTTTCAAGCAACTGATCTTGTTGCCAAGCGACAATCTTAATCCCTGTCGTATCCACTTTACGAGGGTCTAACCCTTCTAATTCCGCATGACACAAGTTAGCCCCCTGCATACTGAATTGCCCCCATACATCTTCGGAGAACACGCCTCGGCTGAGATCAGACTCTTTCAGTGACGCACCGCCAAGGTAAGTCCCTATCCAGCGGTTTTCAAACAACTCACACTTTTCCAAGCAGGCCTGCTCCAAGTTGGCGTATGACAAGTTACAGCCCGTAATATACGCAGAGCAAAAGTACATCCTATTGCTTACTTGATTGGCAAAGTTAGCACGAGTAAAATTCGCTCCTTTTAAATCGCATTCACGCAGCTCAATCCCATAGCAATTCGCATTACTAAAGTTCGCCATCGCCAACTGGCAATTCTGGAAACTTGCGTCTCGTAAATCGGCAATATCAAAGTGGCACCCCTCAATATCGCCTTGTTCAATAAACTTACAGTTAATAAACGTTGCATCACGTAAGTTCGAACGTCTGAAATCACAACGGATAAACGTACAGGCCGTAAATGTAAGCTCTGATAGATCTTGCTGAGCAAAACTGTGCTGATGATAAGTGCTGTTATTAGTGTCCATTTAACCCCCTAAAGAAATCAAGCTAAGACTACCATTGTGATCTTAAGAAAACATCAAATTAAAAACCAACAAAAACAGCAACTTAAAACACCATAATTTGGCCATTTTAAGGCACCAAACGAGCCGTTTAAGGTTGTTATTTTCGTTTTATGGCATGCGCTTATCTTGAAAAAAGTTTTGTCGCTTAGAAGCGGGGGAGATTAAACACAACGAGAAGATCATCATATGTCAGCACAAACTTGATACAATAGCCTATATAGATACCTTCGCTTGATACTTGGTCTTTCGAAAACCTTAGCTTATATCGATAGGCTACAACTAAAAGATGATTTTTATTAGTAAAGTCAGAAAAATTGGGAGGCCAAGATCAAAAAATGGCCGCTTGATGCGACCATTTTATAACTCTTTAAACTTTTTCTTAGCTAGACAATTTAAAACTACGTTAGCTCTTGACGACGTTTGCAATGCCTTCAAGCTGTAGAACTGGAGCTGCGTCGATGTCTTCGGCGTTCATCATTGCAGACACACGTTGCATCGAAGAAAGCAGTAAGCTTTGCTCCCATGCTTCTAAATTTTGGAATTTTTTAACGAAGTTATCTTGTAGCGGTGGTGGCGCATTGTTAAGTAGCTCTTGACCTTTTTCAGTCAGATTTGCGTGTACTTTGCGGCGATCTGACGAGCTGCGAACACGTTGTACGTAGCCGTTCAATTCCAAGCGATCGATGATCGTCGTTGTCGTCGCTTGACTCACATTAGTTTGATTAGACAATTCTTTGATCGTCACATTACCCATCTCTTGGATTGCGCGCATTAAAATCAATTGAGGGCCCGTCAAACCATACTCTTTACTCAGCTTTTTCGAGTGTAAATCGATAGCGCGAATAATTTGGCGAATAGCGACCAAGATTTCGTCATGTTTATCCAAGATGCAGACCTTTGTACTAATATACTGTGAGTGACTTTACAGGGTCGTGGCGATGAGATTTTCCAAACTGAACAGCTTAGGATCGCTCGAATTACACTGTAAATTGATAATTTACTTCATTGATTTTTCCGCATTGTACTGATGTTAATACTATTCTCAATCTTTTCTATACCACTAAACTTGCGTGGTACGGCACTTTTGCTTAATGAAGGGGGAATCAAAGCTTCAATGACGGCAAAAATAATGAGTCAGAGAATACAAACTAAAAGAATAATATATTTTAATAATCATAGAGGTAGAGAGATTTAGCCCTCTCTACCTAATAAAAAACCAGCCTAAATTGCTAAGCTTAAAAACGAAATTTTACGCAGCGGTATTCATCTGAAAGTTACCAGTAAGCGCATTATAAAATTCACTGTTATCCAAAATACCGACCAGTTTATTGTCTTCCACCAGCAAAATCGGATGATTACTTAGCTGTTTCAGTTTAATCGCATCGCGCATGCCAATCTCTGGGCTTGCCACTACCACACTCGACGCGCTGATTGCCGTTAAATCGTCAGATTCGTTCCACTCAACAAGCGCTAAAGTTGATTCACCTTTTACAGATAAAGTACCTTCACTCTGCTCAATCCATAAGTCTTTAGAGTCACAGATCTTCCAACTTTCATCTTCTTGTTTCAAAGAATCCAGTGGCTGCATCAACGAACGACCTTTCAATACGTTCAACGGGTTAGTGTGTGCGACAAAATCTTTCACATATTCCGTTTTTGGTGTGAGTACGATCTCTTCAGGCTTACCATGTTGAATCAACTTGCCTGACTCCATGATCGCAATGTTATTACCAATCTTCAGCGCTTCGTCTAAATCATGACTCACGAACAGAATCGTTTTGTTAAGCTTGTTTTGCAATAGAATTAGCTCATCTTGCAACTGCGCACGAATCAGCGGATCAAGCGCTGAAAACGGTTCATCCATAAGAAGAATGTCGGTATCCATCGCAAAAGCACGCGCTAGGCCAACACGTTGCTGCATACCGCCAGAAAGCTCATGCGGATACTTGGTTTCCCACTCAGCCAAACCCACCATTTCAAGTTGTTCACGCGCTTTAGCACGACGAACATCTTTGGCGACACCTTGCATCTCTAGACCAAACGCCACGTTATCTAACACGTTTAACCAAGGCATTAGGGCAAATTTTTGGAACACCATAGAAACGCGGTGAGTACGAAGATGACGCAAGGTCGCTTCGTCGCACTGTTCACCTAAATCAACCAGCTTGTCTCCATCTTTGATCGCCAATGAGCCACGGCTGATCTCATTCAAGCCGTTAACTGCGCGAAGCAAAGATGATTTACCAGAACCAGACAAACCCATCAGCACACAAATCTCGCCTTCTTCAACGGTCAGCGACACATTATCTACGCCAACGACTTGGCCAGTCTCATCAATGATCTCTTGGCGAGTTTTACCTTGATCGAGCAACTCAAGCGCTTGCTTCGGCTTATCACCAAACACAACATCGAGATTCTTAATGGTAATCGCGTCCATTGTCTTTTTTTCCTGAGAGTTAGACATGATTATGCTTCCTTCTGGTTTGGTGTTTTGCACAAGCGATCAAGAATGATAGCGACTAATACAATCGCCAGCCCGGCTTCAAAACCTTGTGAGATGTTCACTGTGTTCAATGCGCGAACAACAGGTTTACCAAGCCCGTCAGCACCGACAAGAGCAGCGATAACCACCATCGAAAGCGACAACATAATACATTGAGTGACACCTGCCATAATACTTGGTAAAGCAGCCGGTAATTCGACCTTCATCAGCAATTTCATGCGGCTCGCACCAAACGCTTTACCCGCTTCAATCAACTCTTCAGGTACTTTGGTGACGCCTAAGTAAGTCAAACGAATTGGTGCGGCAATGGCGAAGATGATGGTCGAGATTAAGCCAGGAACGATGCCCAAGCCGAATAAAACCAAAGTCGGAATCAGATACACAAACGTTGGAACCGTCTGCATTAAATCAAGAATGGGTCTAAGCACCGTATATAACCAAGGGCGATGCGCGGCCATAATGCCAACTGGAACGCCAATTAATACGGAAATCGTTGTCGCTGCAAACACGAGGACAAAGGTTTCCAGCATTTCTTGCCAGTAGCCAAGGTTTAAAATAGTCAGCAAAGCTGCAACCACGAAAATCACAAGCGAGGGTTTACGGTGTAAATACCATGCAATCGCTGCGGTCATCACGATTGGTAAAGCCGGTGGCATCCACTTAAATACATCGACTAAAAACATAATGACGGTTTCTAGAAAAATCGAAATAGCGTCAAAGAATCCTGCTGCATTGATTGTTAGCCAATCAACACCCGCTTCCATCCATTGACCAACAGGGATTTTGTTTTCCGTAATAAAATTCACAATATTGCCTTTTATTATGGGTGGGCTACTTCAAACCAATAGACAATTGGCAAGCCCACCTTTTTTATTTATAGAGCTTTGATAAATAGATCGATAGGTAGGTAAAACTAAGCTTTAACTTGTTTTAGGTATTCAGTAACCGCTTGAGCCGCTGATTCACCTTTATGCGTTTTTACGTTCTCTAACCAAGCTTCAACTTGTTGAGGGTTATTGTTCAACCATTGTTGAGCCGCTTTCTCAGGCTTCACTTTTTGGTTAAGAATCTCTTCCATCAACTGGTTTTCCATCTCTAGAGTGAACTCTAGGTTTTGCAGAAGTTGACCGACGTTTGCACATTCAGACACGTAGTTTGAACGAACATTGGTGTAAACATTCGCGCCACCGTAGTTAGGGCCGAAGAAGTCGTCACCACCTGATAGGTATTCCATCTCAACATTGCTGTTCATTGGGTGCGGTGCCCAACCAAGGTAAACGATCCACTGGCTACGACGAGCAGCGCGAGATACTTGCGATACCATGCCCGCTTCACTTGATTCCACTAGGCTGAAATCTTTCAAGCCAAACGCGTCAGCATCAATCATTGATTGGATTAAGCGGTTGCCATCGTTACCCGGCTCAATACCGTAGATGCGGTCTTTAAATTTGTCGGCATGTTTTGCTAGGTCGGCGAAGCTTTTCACGCCAGAGTCGTACACGTATTTTGGTACGGCTAGTGTGTATTTCGCACCTTCAAGGTTGGCACGCACTGTCTCTACCGTTCCCGCTTCGCGGTACTTAGCGATGTCGCCTTCCATAGTTGGCATCCAGTTACCTAGGAATACGTCAATATCGCCGTTCGCCATTGAAGAGTAAGTAACAGGTACTGAAAGTAGGTCAGTTTTTGTTTTGTAGCCTAGGCCTTTCAGTAGCTCTGAAGTGACCGCCGTTGTTGCGGTAATGTCTGTCCAACCAACATCAGCGAAGCGTACGTTTTCACATTGTTGTGGTTCAATAGAAGCGTTAGCACCAAATGCAAATGCAAATGAACTGATGGCTAGTGCTGTTAACGTTTTCGTGGTCATGTTCTGAATATTTAGAGTCGTCATAATGGTTCCTTTTTATCTTTCCTTTTTCTGCTCGATATCAACACCGATAGAGAGCAGTTCTTCTGACTTTTGACTTTTGACTAATTTTTGTTGTTACTTTTTGCTTTTTCTATTTTTGAACTATTTTCTATTTTTGAACTAATAACAGAGGCTTACGCTTCTCTTACTGGTTTATTTATTCTTTGCTTCTCTTGCCACTCAGGTGCAATCCACACTGGAACGTCCTGCGCTTTGAGCATTGGCTTACCCAAAATCAAATCGGAAGCACGCTCGGCAACCATAATGGTCGGGGCGTTCAAATTACCGTTTGGAATGATTGGGAAAACCGATGAGTCGACAACACGTAAGCTGTCGATACCGCGAACGCGACACTCTTCATCAAGCACCGCCATTGGGTCGTTATCTGAACCCATTTTGCAGCCACATGAAGGGTGATATGCACTTTCAACGTTCTGCTTAACCCATTCGTCAATCGCTTCATCAGAAGTAATATTTAGACCCGGCTGAATCTCTTTGCCTCGGTACACATCCATCGCAGGTTGAGACAAAATCTCACGCGTCAGACGAATACAATCGCGCCAATCTTGGCGATCTTGTTCAGTCGAGATGTAGTTGAAAATGATCTCTGGCTTGGCATGCGGATCAGCAGAAGTGATCGCAACCGTACCGCGACTCTCTGGCTTGTTAGGCCCAACGTGTACTTGGAAACCGTGACCATCAAAGGCCGCTTGCCCGTCGTAACGCATCGCTGCTGGCAGGAAGTGATATTGAATGTTTGGCCACTTCAATCCTTTGCGAGAACGAATGAACGCGCACGATTCAAAGTGGTTAGTGGCACCAAGGCCTTTGCGAGTCAGAATCCACTCTGCGCCAATCATGCCTTTGCTGACTAAACCAAGCTTGCTGTTGAGCGTGATGGGTTCGTTACAGTGATATTGGAAGTACACTTCCAAGTGGTCTTGTAGGTTTTCACCGACGCCACTGAGTTCGTGTTTAAGCTCAACACCCGCCTTCTCAAGTACCGCTTTCGGGCCGATACCAGAAAGTTGCAGCAGTTGAACCGAGCCAATAGAACCCGCAGAAGAGATCACTTCTTTGTTCGCCACGGCCACTTGGGTATTGCCTGACTTTTCAAACTCAACACCAACCGCTTTCAGGCCTGATTGACCTTCTGATGACTGGTCTTTTGCGACGAGTGCTTCAAGTAAGAAACGACGTGCCACGATGCCTTTTTTCAAGGTAAGATTTGAACGCTTCAATGCACGACGTAGATAAGCGTTAGAGGTTGAGGCTCTAACACCCTTGTCTACCGTCATATGCATGGTGCCAAAGCCTTCTTGCTGGTAGCCGTTGTAATCTTGTGTTTCTGGGTAACCGGCGTCTTTACCTGCATCAATGAATGCTTGGTAAAGCGGGTTGAGCTCCATATCGTTACCGTTACAAGTGCCGACAGGGCCATTGTCGCCACGATATTCGTCACCACCTTTATTCCATGATTCAGCACGGCGGAAGTAAGGCAAGCAAGCTTGGTAATTCCAACCGGCTGCGCCCTCTTCTTCCCATTGGTCAAAGTCACAAGCGTGGCCACGAACGTAAACCATGCCGTTGATCGATGAGCTGCCACCCAACACCTTGCCGCGTGGACAATGCAGTTCACGTCCATCAAGGCCCGGTTCTTGTTGGGTCTCAAATTGCCAAGCGTACTTTTCAGTATTCATCGGGTAAGAAAGCGCAGTCGGCATTTGGATAAAAATACTCTTATCCGTACCACCCGCTTCCAATAGTAAAACGCTATGTTCACCGCTTTCCGTTAGCCTATCCGCTAACACACAGCCGGCCGAACCCGCGCCGACGATAATATAATCGTAGCGTTGTTCCATGTTTTGATTTCCCTGAGATAAGTCAGTAGGGCTAGCTCTGTTAAGCTAACCCATAAAATTGAGTGTTACGCGTTAGGCATAAGGGCTGGCGTAGTCGCCAAGTTCAATAAGAATGCTCTTAGTCTGCGTATAGTGGAGTAGAGTCTCTGGCCCGTTTTCGCGGCCAACCCCTGAAAGTTTGTAGCCACCAACAGGCATTTCTGCAGGTGAGTCACCCCATGTATTAACCCAACAAATACCCGCCTGCATTTGATGAATAACACGGTGAGCGCGAGAAAGGTTTTGCGTGAACACACCAGCCGCAAGGCCGTATTTGGTATCGTTAGCACGACGAATCACATCGTCTTCATCGGTGAACTTCAACACTGACATAACAGGGCCGAAAATTTCTTGCTGAACGTGAGGCATGTCGTCATGGCAATCGGTGAATACCGTAGGAATAACAAAGTTGCCGTTTGCTAAGCCGTTGTCCGTCACTTGATAACCGCCAGTCAGCAGGGTTGCGCCCGACTGTTTAGCCAGCTCAATTGCTTCAAGGACTTTTGAAAGGTGTTCTTTAGAAATCAACGCGCCGATCTGAGTCTCCATATCCATTGGGTTACCAATGATTAGCTTCTCAGTGCGTGTTTTAAGTTGGTCGATAAATACGTCATAGATGTTTTCGTGTACATAAACACGAGTACCGTTAGTACATACTTCGCCTTGGGTGTAGAAATTAGCGACCATTGAAGCCGACACCGCATCGTCCAATTTCGCATCATCAAAGATGATCATTGGTGATTTACCGCCGAGCTCCATCGTTACAGACTTGAGTGTTTTAGCACTGTCTGACATTACCGCTTTGCCCGTACCGGTTTCGCCTGTGAACGACACTTTAGCGATGTCTGGGTGCGCCGTTAGCATTTGGCCGACACGGTAATCGCCCTGAACTACGTTAAACACACCATCAGGAAGGCCAGCTTCTGTGAAGATCTCAGCAAGTTTAAGTGCCGTTAGCGGCGTTTCTTCTGAAGGCTTGAAAATCATCGCGTTACCCGCAGCGAGTGCTGGAGCCGATTTCCACATTGCGATTTGGATAGGATAGTTCCACGCGCCAATGCCCGCACAGATACCTAGCGGTTCACGACGTGTGTAGAAAAATTGGGTGTCACTAAGAGGTTGTTGATCGCCTTGCAGCGTAGGTGCTAGCCCTGCGAAGTACTCAATAACGTCGGCGCCAGAAGCCACATCGACTTCGATCGCTTCTTGTAATGGCTTGCCCGTATCGACAACCTCAAGGTTCGCAAGGTCATTATTTCGAGCTCTAAGTATCTCTACCGCCTTTAAAAGAATGCGGCTGCGTTCTACGGCTGTCATTGCTGACCATACCGCAAACCCGCGCTTCGCCGATTCAATCGCATTTTCGACGTCAGCTGAAGAAGCTTGGCCAAGCGTTGCGATAGGTTCGCCGTTTGCAGGGTTAATGCTGACGAAAGTTTCGCCTGAGGTAGCGTCAACCGCTTTACCATCGATGTATAACGAGTTCATTTCCATTTGATCTTCTGACTTAATTATTGTTGTTAGACTCTATCGGTCTATGTATTTGTGAATGCATATCGTTGTTGAGAGCGAGCCTTTTGAGCTCACTCACTAGAATTTTTGATGACTCATTAATCACGCTGACACGAGTAAAACGTAAGCTGCTTGTCTAAGTAGTCATTGATGATTGCACGAGCTTTGTCGGCGTTAATGCCTTCAGGATTGAGCGTCCCTCTCAGCCAGATGCCATCAATTAATGATGCGATGCCGTGTGCGATCAATTCCGCTTGATCAGGTTGAAAAAACGATTTTAATTCAATAAGTAAGTGAGAAATCAAACGCTTTTCATTCACGCGCTGAAGGCGCTTGAGTTGAGCGTCATGCATCGAATAAGACCAGAATGCGAGCCATGTTTTCGACACTTTATTTTCCGCTTGATAGCCTTCGAAATTACCGTTGATGATAGCGTTGATCCTTTGCTGGTGAGCATCAGCAGGGAGCGCTTTTAATTCTGTTGTTACGGTATTCGAAAGTTGGCGCAGTATTTCTCGCATGGTCTCTTCGAGCAGCCCATGCTTTCCACCAAAATAGTGATTAATAATGCCAGTGGAGACTCCCGCTTCTTTGCTGATCAACGCAATACTCGCGGCATGCAAACCCACTCGATCAATCACCGTCATGGTGGCTTGAACAAGCTGTGGTTTACGTATGTCAGGCATCCCAACCTTGGGCATTTCTTATTCCTTCTATTTTATATTGAACGTTCAGTTAAGTATAAAATGACAGAAATTTAATTAGGGTTCAAATGATTATTTAAAACAAATTCGTAACAACACACCATTCAAAATCAAATAAATTATTTTAAAACAATGCTTTAAATATCATTTAGATCACTAAATAAAATCATTAAAGATTTGAGGTATGATGGTTACGGGTCAAAAGTTTTGCTTAGGAAGAGCAAAAAATAAATCAGTAGGAATACGTGTAGACACTTTTTGGGGGGAAGTTAAAAGGTAGTATCAATGAGTCTTAATACTGAAATTTAAGATTAGGAAATCTGCACTCAACAAAGTAACGAATCAAGACATGAACAAAAAAAAGGCCGATAATGACAGAGCCATCACCAACCTTTGCGGAGTCGTTATTGTTACTTTCTTTGACTACTCAATACGAGTAATAAAACCGTACTTATCAGAGTCTGCTTTGGTCATCCAGTGTTCACCGGAAGCCGGGGCAGAATCTAAAGTGAAGATATAGAAGTCTATCCCTTTTTCTCCCATCACCTTTTTAAAATAGGTCGCTTGCTGACGATGACTCTCATTGGTGTATGGGAATTCTTTGGCCGTTTTATTCCCTTCAGCCCAACTATGCACACCCACCTGTTTATTCAGTTCAATGACCTTGGTAGTATCAGCGCGTTGCAATATGCGTGGGTTGCCAGCAGCAAATAGATCCGTACCACCCGAAAAAACCGAACCCGTTGGAGTCACAACCGTCGTCA
Organism: Vibrio sp. MED222; assembly: GCF_000153005.1. Taxonomy (NCBI): domain Bacteria; kingdom Pseudomonadati; phylum Pseudomonadota; class Gammaproteobacteria; order Vibrionales; family Vibrionaceae; genus Vibrio; species Vibrio sp. MED222. Next base: position 1,198,917 of record NZ_CH902606.1, read on the forward strand.
TCTTGTTGTTATTGATCATACGCCCGGTGTACATGTTGATTTCGTCATCAGCACTACCGCCAATATGGTTGGTAAACTTCAACGTCATCTCACTGCCTCGGTATAACTTCACGATATCAAAAAGCTGAGAATAGGTTGATGCGCCTAGAGTGGAAGTAATCCGTTCAACAGCGCCAGTCTCGTTGAGCACATCGCGGTAAAAAGCGTTGAAGGCAAACGATGTGGTAATGGTGACTTTATTACCATTTTTGGATTTACTCAGAATCGTCGAACCTAGGCTCGTCACGTATTGCGACAACTCGTTTTGGTATTCAAGATTAACGGAGACTTTTTTATCCTTCGTCATTGCTTTTATTGACGTAGTATCACTAGAAGTAAAGCGTTGTGCTGCATCACAATCAAATAGATCCAAGCCCTTGCTCTCTGTATAAATACCACAACTATCAAACCCAGCTTCAGGAAAGTACAGATCAACACTTTGACCTAAGCCATCCAAAAGCCTAATCACTTTTTGCTTATCACTAATGTCTTCAGCAAACTGAATTTTTTCATACAAAATACCATCGTAAGAGAGCTTCATAGCCTCTTCTTGGAGCTCTTGCCTCTCTTGATACAACTCACCAAGTTTAGCTGAAGAAAATACGTAGTCAGCCTTCGGTTCCTTTTGCGAAATGGTGGTTGATTGTCCCGTGTTTGAACTTGAATTACAGCCAGCCAAGAGAGCCAAAGGTAACGCTAGCAACGTATTTCGATAGTACTTCATACCATTATTCCCCAAAATTTTGATTGGAGAAATTCTATTGGTTAACAATTAAATTATCTGTCGTAACTATGTAATGGAATGTATTTCATCTATATCCTCGCCCCCCTTCCTTGCTAAAAACACTCACTTCAGAGTGCAAACCAACTCATAAGACCAGTTACACGAGCTTACATTCAGCCACTCTAAAATTATATATAATGCTAACAAATCATCAACAAGCCACATGGAAAGCCACTTCAGTAGTGTCAGGCAATTAAAAATATCAATAAAGGTAGACAATGAAGCGTTCACTATCTTGGACCATTATTTATCCAATCATAGGAATAGCACTTGCTTGTATTTTACTATTCTCTTTAATATCGACCGTTATCCTTGAAGATTTCGTTCAAAAAGTGTCGGTTGAAAATGCAAAGAACTACGTGACTACATTTCATAGTATTCGTAACTATTACTCATCAAATGTCATACAGAAAGTTGTTGATAGTCAAGAACTCGTGGCAACAGCCCAGCACCAATCCTTAGAGAACACTATTCCGGTTCCTGCTACCTTCTTAATCGAAATGCTTGATAAATCTGATAAAGATCTCACCATCACGACCTCGTTTACCAGCCCTTATCCTTTTAAAAACCGTCAAGGTAGGCTTTTTGACGAATTTCAACAACGGGCGTGGGTAGCGATTAACAAGAAACCAGATGAGTTCTACGTCGAGTTTGTACAAGAGCAAGACAGAACCCGAGTACGCGTCGCTCGGGCAGACCGCCTCAATGACCAAACTTGTGTAAACTGCCACAATAGCCACCCCGACTAGCCTAAACACGATTGGGAACTCAACGATGTACGAGGGATTCTCGAGGTAAATACAGTTGTAGATGAATGGCTAACATATGGAAAGATGATCAATCAATCTTTGATGTCTATTAGCATAATCAGCTTTATGACGGTGATGTTTATTAACTTTGCCATCGCTCGTCGAGTATCGACTCCGTTAAAAAACATCACTCGCTCTCTTAGTTTATTGGCACAAGGCAAAGAAGAAAGTGCGTCTTTACCACCAGCAAAATATTACGAGATAACAGAACTACAAAGTGCTTTTTCTAGCCTTTATGATAAAGAACAGCAACGCAGAGCATTAACAAAAGAAATCGAAACACTGGCTTACTATGATTCGCTCACTAAGTTGCCGAACCGTCTTGGGTTTTTGCGTTCGCTTGATGAGTTGCTTAATAAACACAAAGAAAAAAATGAACGCATCACCGTGTTAATCATTGATATTAAGCGTTTTAGAGATATCAACAATACACTCGGCTATAAAGCTGGGGACACAATCTTGCTTCATCTAGCCAACCGCTTATCCGCATGCGCAACCATGGTTGATTTTAACCTAGCTCGATTGGATGAAAATAAGTTCTGTATCGCAGTGCCTGCGAAAGAACACAATGGCGATCAAGGTTCTGATGCTTTTTTTGCTATGTTGATTGATGTGGTTTCAAATGAAATTATCATTGATGAGAACAAGATAAAACTAGTGGCTAACCTTGGTGCAACCTGCAGTTCAAATGGCGCACAAAGCAGTTCTGAAATGCTCATTCAAGCGAACATCGCTCTATATGTATCCAAGGAAAAAGGCGATGACATTACGGTTAAGCATCAACCTGAACTGTCAAATGCTGCGTTGCGACGTATAACGTTAATCAAAGAGATAAACAATGCGATTGAAAACAGAGAATTTATTCCTTATTACCAACCTCAATTTTGCTTAAAGACCAATCGTATCATTGGTGCCGAAGCGCTCATGCGTTGGAAAAAGCCAAATGGAGACCTCGTAAGGCCTGACCTTTTTATAGAACTGGCAGAGCAATCCCATTTAATCATTCCAATGGGGGCTCATATTTTCGAACAAGCTACCACTGATTGCCAACAGTGGCAGAATCATAAAGCGCTTGCAGGTGTAAAGGTTGCCGTTAATATTTCGAGCATTCAGTTTTCGGAACAGAACATTTTAGATCTGACACAACTAACCTTAGAAAAAACTGGCCTTTCTCCGAGTTTACTGGAATTAGAAGTAACAGAAAGTGCCATGTTGGGTGATGTGTCGAAGGTCGTGGCTGTATTGAATGACTTAAAGAAGTTAAACATTGAAATAGCGTTAGATGATTTCGGTACTGGTTATTCATCTCTTAGCTATTTGAAGCTACTCCCTATAGATCGACTGAAAATAGATCGAGAGTTTGTAAAGGACTTACTTAGCAACACCGATGACCAAGCTATCTTGAGCATGATTTGTAAGCTAGCAACCGAACTCTCACTCAATGTACTTGCTGAAGGCATTGAAGAAAAAGAGCAACTTGAATTTTTAGGCCGAGCAGGGTGTCACGAAGTACAAGGCTTCTATTTCGCAAAACCAATGCCACTAGACGATTTTGTTCTGTTTGCCAAAAATCATAACTCGGAACTCATAAATACGCATGCTTAGGTTCAAACCGTAGGCCTTAATTTTTGAGTTAAAATCCAATTAAGTTCCAACCAGCCATGAAACCTCTTTAAAAAGATGCTTCATGGCTGGCTCTTCTGTTATTAAACTAAAAACTCGACATTAGAGCTCTCATTTCCGGCCTTCTTCGCTAACAGACTAAAACACCACCTCTAACCTACTGAAAAACCCAAGCAAAAATTACAAATCGGCATTGAACTAGCATGGAAAGTGTTTAATCATTCACATCAGGAATTTCTTCGTGACGCATTTGTGATGAATATGCAACAGTAGGAGCTGCCAAAATTAAACGCACTCACGTAATTTCAATAAATTAAACGCACAACAAGGCTGATAACGGAATGACAAAACCTAAAATGATCATCGTTGAAGACGATTTAAAACTTCAGCAAATGCTAAAGGATTACTTTGTAGCACAAGACTTTGAGGTCACCGCGTTAGACGATGGCAGTGATGCTGTGCAAACCATCCTTGACGATCAACCTGATATCGTGTTGTTGGATTTAATGCTTCCTGTAACCGATGGGCTGACAATTTGCCGACAGACTCGTACGCTCTTTAAGGGTAAAATTTTAATGCTCACCGCCAGCGATGATGATTTTGATCACGTTGCAGGTTTAGAGACAGGTGCTGATGACTATGTCACCAAGCCAATCAAACCAAGAGTTCTACTGGCAAGGGTCCGCTCGCTATTACGCCGTCAAGAAACCAATACACCTCTGGTTGATGATTCAAGTAGCCTTCAGTTTGGTCAACTTACGCTGAAAAACACCTATAAAAAGTGCGAGCTTTCAGATGTAGTTTTATCACTGACAGACAGTGAATTTGACCTACTTTGGCTGTTAGCATCCAACCCTGATACCCCGCTGTCACGTGATTACTTAACTCAAACGCTGCGTGGGATCGAGTACGACGGGATCGACCGGACGATTGACAACAAAGTAGTACGTTTGCGAAAAATACTTGGTGACGACAAAGCACCAGCAGAGAAAATTCAAACCATTCGCGGAAAAGGTTACTTATTTGTTTCGACCGCATGGCATTAACCGCGCTCAGTACGGGCGCAATGAAAGAGAGCGATTATGCGACGTATCTATTTGGAGTCCCTACTAGGGCTGTTAACTTGCTTTATTGTTGGTCTTCTCGCCTACGAAATTTGTGTCTATCAGCTCAATACCGACTATGAATATATATTGCAAGATTACGAAGCAACGGCCCACCAACAGCTCCTAGAAAACATAGCGAATAATCAGGGCCTCGAAGCCGCTCATCAAGCCATAAATCAGTTTGTTGACACCTCCCGCTATACCCTCGTCACATTCAAATCGAATGATGAAGTACCGACTCCAGTTTCTGAGTTCTTTACTGCTAACCCCAACGTATTTATTTTTCACGACGACTATCGGGAGTTATGGTTTCGCTTAGCTAACAGTAAAAACATCTATCATTACCTGCCCAACGACGACACGCTCGTTCGACAAAAAATAGAGCTCGAAGATGACCTCATTTGGGTATTCTTTATCGCGAGCTTCATCGTATATGGCCTGGGTCATCTGTTGATTATTTTCCGCAGAGTTAAGAAGCTTGAAAATGCCACATTACGCTTCTCTGAAGGCGACCTCTCTTCGCGAGCTGAAACATCAGGCGGCAGTGCAATTGGAACTCTGAATAAATCCTTTAATCTGATGGCCGACCGAATCCATAGCTTAATCGAGAGTAATCGTTCACTTACCAATGCGGTAGCTCATGAACTGCGAACTCCGATATTTAGAATTCAATGGCAGGCTGAAATGCTCAAAGACACGCCACTCAACGAGGGGCAGCAAGATACTATCGAGAGCATTGTTGAAGACACAGAAGAGATGGAAAAAATGGTCGATGAGTTACTATATTACGCAAAACTCGACAGTTGTGATCTAGAGAACTTGCAACAGCCATTAGAGATAAGAGACTTTCTCGATCATGCAATGAGCCGTTGGAACAAAGAGACTGAGTTTAACATTGATCTATCACTACCAGAACAACCTCATTTGATATTAGCAGATGATACGCTGCTCAATCGCGCGTTAGATAACCTAGTACGTAACGCGATGAAATTCGCACGTTCACAAATTTCGATAGAAGCAAGCGTGCACCACGATATGCTACAAATCGCCGTGCATGACGACGGTGACGGCGTAGCAAAAGAGCACCGTTCTCGCCTATTCGAACCTTTTTATGTTGGAGATAAAGCGCGTAACAAAGCCAAGAGTGGCCATGGTCTAGGGCTTTCTATCGTCAAGAAGATCTGTGTTCAACACGGTGCAACAGTACAAGTCGCACAAAGCAATACTTTAAAGGGCGCCGTATTCACTATAGCCTTTCCACTGTGTAACGATTCGACTGACAAACTCATACAGTAACGACCAATCATCTCTGGAATAATGTTCAACATCAGCTGGAGGGGACCACATATCCCCTTCAAACCATACAACACTCGTTCACCCTTACTGACGTGAGCTGAATTTTATCTCCGGAGAAACACATGAAAAAACTACTGATCATCGCGGCACTATCGCTAGTAGCAACAGGTTGCGCTCAACAAACTTTCGTAATGGCCCCTCAAGAGAGCGAAGCAACAACACCAACAACTGAAAAGTCACACCACTTTTTCATCAACGGTCTAGCGCAGAAAAAGCAAATTGATGCAGCTAAAGTATGTAACGGTATCGACAACGTTGCTAAAGTTGAAGTTCAAGAGACATTCGTGAATGGTTTACTAGCAGCCGTGACTTTTGGTATTTATACACCACGAGAAGCACGCGTTTACTGCAAAGCTTAACTCGTCGTTATTTGTCCACGAACCAACTGACGACACCAAAAGTTTGGTCTTGGAAGCTTCTACCTGACATTCAATACTTTCGCTGGTGCTCAAGGACTGAGCATAGAATACCGTCATATTGACTGTAAATACGGGGGCTGGTGCTAACATCTCCCCGTTTATTCCTCCTAAAATGCAAACATGCAATATCTCATCCCACTCAAAGCCTCATCCAAGTCCACAACCACCAAACCTGTGTTTGCTCGGTTTAACATCCAACTCTCCTTGTCATGATTAGAATCAGCGTACTGCTTTGCTTTCAACAAACACCGCAACAAATACTACAATAGAATAAATACAATGTTTGTTATGTTTTATTTTCCATTAGTTAGATAAACCCGACCTCACTTCAACCTTAAAAAACATCGTTTTATTTAGCAAATTTAACCTTTTGTCAATATGTGAATTTTATTTATAAAGAATATAACCAACAAATATGACCTTACCTCTTGATAAATCAAGGACTACAGATAGTCACTTTATCAATGAAAAAATAGGTTTCATTTGTGAGGGTTTTATAAATCATTCGTCAGCGATACCGTGACTTACATCACAGGATGAGTAAACAAGGTATTATCATGAAAAAATCAGTATTAGCACTCGGCTTAATCGGTTTAGTTTCACTTCCAACTTTTGCAGCAAGCACAAATGGTGGCGCGTATGTAGGTGGTGGACTTAGTGTCTATCAAGACTCCGATACAGATGGTCACGGTAATTTAGATTCAGATGGTATGGGTTATAACCTATACGGTGGTTACCAATTCAACCGTATTGTTGGCGTAGAGCTTGGCTACAACGATTATGCAGATTACAAAAATGGCGCAGAAAAACTCTCGCCAACCTCTATTTCTGCATCAGCGAATATCGGTTATACGTTTGACAACACTATTCGTCCATTCGTGTTGGCTGGTTTAAGCTCTGTTGACCTTCACGCGAATCAAGCGGCAAACTATGGGGACGACAGCGGTACTGGCTTCCACTTTGGCGTAGGTGTTGAATACACGCCGATTGAACACTTAACACTTCGCCTTATTTCACAAGCTGACGCGGTGAGTGTTGATGACTATTCCTATCAGGGTTCTCTCAAAAACGATGACCACACACTAGCGTTCAACAGTGTTAGCTTCGGTGGTTCATACAACTTCTAATGTGCTCCTCACGGCCACGTTGTAAGTAAATAACTCAAATTCACTTTGCTACTCTGCCCTATGATAAGGCAGCACAGTAAAGTGAATTTTTGTATCTATACACCCTATCGAGTCATTTCACTTTAGCCGGTTATCACTCACCATCACTTCTCGATCTTTATGCGTTGATATTAGAGCTTTCTTGATAGGGAGACTAAAATAAAGAGATAAGATACGCAGGAAAAAAGACCTATGAATCTACCAAGCTTAAACATGTCGATAAACAAACTGCCCTTTGTGTTGGCTGTGTATTATCTGCTTATCATCAACATCCCTCTCTCCCTAGAACTGTTTAGTATTGTTCAGGTATCAAAGTCTGAAAGTGTCGCGTTTCTTATATCCATCCCGTTCTTCTTCCTTGCTGCCTTCAATTTTATCTTCCAAGTCTTTAATTGGCCGATATTCTCCAAGCCGTTTTTCATCTTATTACTGATCACCTCAACCTTAGTCAGCTACAGCATGTTCAATTACGGCATATTCGTCGACTACGGGATGATAGAGAATGTGTTTGAGACCAATAGTGGTGAAGCAGCAAGCTATGTAAGTACCCACTCCATCTTATGGTTACTTGCCATGGGCGGTATTCCATCGTTCATCCTGTTGTTCACCAAACTTGAAAAAGAATCTTGGAAAGATTTCTTTGTCTGGAAATCGATTGGGCTGCTCTCTTCCTTGATCGTCATTGCCATTATTGCCGGGCTTTTCTACAAAGATTACGTATCGATTGGTCGTAATCATTCGCACATCAAAAAGATGATCATCCCGACCGAGTATGTGTCATCAACGGTTAAATATATCAATAACACTTACATAAAACAGCCCATCCCTTATCAAGAGTTAGGATTAGATGCGAAGCAAACAGCACAAGCCAAAGCGGCAACCAAACCAACATTATTAGTGTTTGTTCTTGGTGAAACCGCACGCGTGTACAACTACCAATATCATGGCTATGAGAGAGAAACCAACGCTCATACCAAGCCTTACAACCCGATATTTTTCTCTGATGTTCAGTCGTGCGGAACAGCCACCGCGGTTTCTGTGCCATGTATGTTCTCGAACATGAATCGCAGCAACTACGATCGCGACAAAGCCTACAACCAAGATAACGTGGTCGACATGATGAACCGCGCGGGCATTCACTCTATCTGGCGAGAGCATGATGGGGGAGACAAGGCGGTCGCACATCGAATCAAAGAGATGACGCTCGTCGCCAAAGACAGCGACCCGCTGTGTAATAAAGATGTGTGCTATGACACAGCCATGCTAGAGAACTTCGAACAAGATACTCAAGATCTTAAACAAGATAGCATCATTTTCTATCATATTTCGGGGTCTCACGGCCCAACGTACTTTGAGCGTTATCCAGAAGAACATAAGAAATTTACGCCTGACTGCGCTCGTGCAGACATTGAAAACTGCACCAAAGAGCAAGTGGTTAACACCTACGACAACACCATCTTGTACACGGATTTCTTTCTCTCACAGGCGATTCGGAAACTGGAGAAACTGACCGACAAGTACAATGTCGCACTGATGTATATCTCGGATCACGGAGAGTCTTTAGGGGAGAATGGCGTGTATCTTCACGGCATGCCCTACTCGCTGGCACCAAAAGAACAAACCCACGTACCGATGATCCTATGGATGTCTGATGGTTTTGCTGCGCAGAAAGGGATAAGCGAGACCTGCTTAAGAAAGGCGGGGAAAGAGCAGAGCTTTTCTCACGATAACCTGTTCGACTCCTTGCTTGGCCTGATGGACGTGCAAACTAAAGAATACCGAGCGAGCCAAGATATTTTTGCTGCGTGTCGGTAGTGTTTTTGCTTATGTAAACCATCGGAAAACTCGAGTTGCCTGAATAAGCTCTCCTCAACTTCCCCTAAAAAGAAAAGACCTCGGTCTTTTCTTTTTTTCGTCGCTAACATGGAGCCAGAGTGCTAATTTATAACGACGAAACAATGAGCTACATTTAATAGAAACAATAATGGAAGAGTCCGTCGTGCTCCAAAGACCAACCTGTCTTATTAGACTTTATCTCACTCACATCGCTCATTGAACTTACCAAGATTAGCTCAGTTCAATACCGCGCCTGAATGGCGCCTAATATCAATGTTAATGTCATATCATTAAGGACAAATGAATGGACGCTTTCATAATTTCAAGCTGGCAATTTTCTGAGGGTGTGGCACATGAACACACCACCAGCCCAGCCTCATTCGAGCAATCAACTTGGTATCACTGCCAAAGAGATGCTGACGGTTTGAGAGAATGGCTCCACAGTAATACGGTTCCAAATGCCATCATCGATTCATTACTCACCGATGACACCCGCCCTCGGTTCGAACAGTTTGGACACGACTGTTTTTTGATGATTCTGCGAGGCATTAATCTAAACGAAGGTGCTAACCCTGACGACATGCTTAGCCTACGCATCTTATGGTACAAAGGCACTTTAATATCGACACGTAAAGTTCCTTCAAAAGCGGTCAGTAATCTGGTGTCTGATCTCATTCAAAACCAAGGCCCCACATCATTGCCTGATGTGTTGTTGGGCATGATCCGTGGAATCAACCACAGTATTTCAACCTTCCTAGCACCCGTCGAACTATTAATTGACGAGTTAGAATCTAACTCCAATATCGACATAAGATCCATTAACGCTCTACATTCAAGGCTACTCAGACTAAGGCGTTATTTGAAGCCACAGAAATACGTTTTTGAAGATTTAATGAGTGACCTACCTGCACCATTGAGTAATCACAACAGTCATATAAAGAACAGCCTTGATACCATCCTGAGAATTAACGAGTCTGTTGAGTTTTACATCGAACAAATTAATGTATTTTTAGCGAGCCTAAGTCAGCAACAAGCTGAAAAAATGAATAGAAATACGTACCTATTTTCTATCATTGCAGGTATTTTCCTCCCTGCTGGGTTTTTCACCGGTTTACTGGGTGTCAATATCGCGGGGATACCCGGAACAGATAACCCAATAGCATTCCCACTATTTTGCGTTGGGCTGCTCGTAGTCATAGCGGCAGAGGTCATTATTTTGAAAAAATTGAGGTTTATTTAATGGTTGAGTTTTTGCAATCCAATATGTGGCTTAGACAAGTAGTTTTAGGTTTACTTCTTATCACTGTGTATTGGGTGATCAAACGCTTAGGTAAGAACTGGATAGAAACATTAGCGGAAAATAAGCGTGTCGAATTGAAGCGAAAGCAGTTCGTGATTAAGTGTTTCAATATTGTTCTGTTTCTACTCTTCATCGCTGTGTTTACGATTGTTCTTAACTTGGGTTTTGGTGATATTTCGCTGTTCTTATCATCCATATTTGCGGTGCTGGGTGTCGCTTTATTCGCGCAATGGTCCATTCTAAGTAACCTCACAGCCAGCGTACTAATATTTTTTGTCTTCCCTTATCGCATTGGCGACAGAGTAAGAGTCGCGGAGAAAGACGAAGACATCAGCGGTGTGATCATCGATATCACCATGTTCCACGTTATTCTTCGACACAGTTCGGGTAACATTATCACCTACCCCAACAACCTGATTTTACAAAAAGGCGTGATAAAGGTTTTGGTTGAACCTGAAGCAAAAAGTGAAGCTTCAATAAGGTAACAGGCCTAACACCGAATACCTATGCCAAACAAGTTGGGTTAACGATTGATGTGTATGGAGGAGTGAGATCAGAGTAACCCACTCTTTGTCTATAACGCACATTCTTTCTATAGCGAAGGCTCTGTCTTTTGTGTCCCATTAGCCGCAAGTTTTATTGAGTTTAGATTTGCGACTAAATATACTGGAGACACCATCAGACGGAGGACAAAAATGAATAATAAAAACAAACATATAGTTTTAATTCATGGTCTATATATGCCTGCGTTGATCATGCAATATCTGGATAGAAACTTCAAAAAACGCGGCTTTACAACGCACAAGTTTGCCTACAACTCGCTGCGTTTCCCTTCTGCAGCCAAACGTCTCAATCGTTTCGTGAATGCTCGTTTTAATGAGTATGATGAGGTCTATTTTTTCGGTCACTCACTGGGTGGCTTGCTGATTCGTCATTACTTTAAATTCTACCAACCACACTTCGCCGACACCTGCATTATTACAGCAGGCACTCCGCACAATGGGGCAACCATCGCCAAAACACTGTCTAATCATGGGCTTGGATTTATATTTGGTTCGAGCAAAATGATTTTAAGCGATGGCTTGGGTGACTACGATATTGATGTGCCGATTGGCGTAATTACTGGCACCTACGACGCTGGCGTAGGACGCATTGTATTGGGAAGAAATCCTGGGGATGGCACAGTAACACTCGAAGACGCCAACCTGAGAGGAGCCACTGATACTTACGCCCTCAAACTCAACCACACAGCGCTGGTCTACTCTAAGGAAGTCGTAACACTGTCGGCTCAGTTCATTGAACACAGAGCTTTTAAGGACGCTTCATAGCTTTTTTCAGTAGCTTTGCGCGTTGACTCCTGTATCGAGCTCTTGTTCTCTTATTTGTGATAGATAAAAACAAAAATACCACTCTGCGATAAGAGTGGTATTCGAAGATCCATTGCTGGAAATGAGCGCTTGCTATACTTTCTATACTTGCTACAGACGATTCACTCGGGTTGGTAAGAACACCTCGCCCAACATGCATCGCACCGAACCACCGCCGATGTCTTCGATCGTTTTCACGTTAAATGGTAGTAGCTTACCGTGTGTCGAAAGCTGAGCTAACTGAGCTGGAGAAAACGCATCATAAGCCGATTGAGACATCGCGATCACCTTGTCGCCATTCACAGTTTCAAGCTGAAGGATGTTGCCACAAAAACGATTCATCTGATCGATTGAGATAGAGATAACTTGCTTGTCTTTGGCAAGAGACTTCACAACAAAGCGGCGCTCAAACTCTGGGATCACTTCATCACAGATCACGCAGAAATTATCGCCAATCGCCATCATCACATTGGTATGGTAAATCGGTTGACCAGACGGTAATGCCGTTTGGAACGAGACCACGCGAGAATAGCCAATGCGCTTCGCGTAATCTTCCAATACTTCGCGGTCACAACGTTGTGAAAGCGCAGCATAAATGGTCTTGTTGATATGGTCGATCACCATCACGCCTGTGCTCTCTAGATAAGAACCTTGAGCAACGTACGACTCCATAGACTCACTGTGATTAACAATGCGACCAGACGCTTCCAACGCTTCAATAAGTGCATTCGGCTTAACTTCATTTTGACGGTTTTCACACGCCATAGGGAAAGTGAATAGGCTTCCATCACTACAAGTACTGAACCAGTTGTTTGGGAACACTGCGTCAGGGGTTTCAACACCCAGTTCCGGATAATCAAACTCTACAACTTGCACACCTTCTTTACGTAGCGAAACCACCATAGCCTTAAACTCGGCCATCGTTTCTAACTTTACCTCAGCTTCAGTCAGATCGACTCTGTGCTGAAACTCGTTATCACGGGCTGTTTCTTCGTTAAATTTAAATTCTTTTGGCGGCACCATAACAACGCAATTTGCGTTTTGAACATTAGTAATATGCAGTGATTTTTTGTGTAGGTTTAACATTTTAACCGTCCCTATCTTTTATTTACCTCAGAATTGTAAACAACTTGTTACGACAAAATTCACTGAAAATCACAATGATTTGAATATTTATCCCAAGTAATTACTGCGAATTTTAGATTAGTCGGTAATTTTTACTGCAAGATAACAGCACATCAGAAAGAACCAACTGTATGCATATTCGTTAAAGAATTTACTGGATAAATATTCTCATTTCATTTTTCAACTCCACACGAGTTTTGATTACAATTTAATCCATTTAACGTTAGGATTATCACCGTTGCATAACCATCAATTACGTTTGAAATAAGCTTAACTTTTCCTGTCTAATTCAATCTAAAATTAGCTTCATGAAAGACACTCTTTGGAGGTGTTCTGTGTCGCTTAAACCAAGTACTTACATAAGAACTAAACAAAAATCTATCGAATGGCTTAATACTTATAAGAACGCGTTGGCACTTATATAATTTCAAACTAAAACTGAAAAATTCAAATCAAGACTATAAAAACAAAGCTGCACATCACGATGCTCTAGCATCAAAGATGCAGTAGCTTATAAAGGGAAAACTATGTACAAGAAATTTGAAGGCTTTACTGAAGCCTTTCCAAAGGGAGAGCCGATACAACCTCCTACTGGAATACTGGCATTCTGCCGCCATTACACACGAGGTTTTGAAAAGCCGTTGATCTTGCTCGGATTGATGAGCATGACCATCGCGATCATCGAAGTTGCGCTGTTCGGTTACATGGGACAACTGGTTGACTGGCTATCAACCAGCAACCCGGACACTTTCTTAGCAGACAACGAGTCGACACTGATGGGGCTCGGCGTTCTGCTGTTGGTCGTGATGCCAATCTTGATCAGTGTTTATTCGCTATTGCTTCACCAAACTTTGCTGGGCAACTATCCAATGTCGATTCGTTGGTTAGCGCACCGCTACCTTTTGAAGCAAAGTTTGTCGTTCTATCAAGATGACTTTGCCGGGCGTGTTGCCACCAAAGTCATGCAAACATCGCTCGCGGTACGTGAAACCGTGACCAAAATGGTCGATGTGTTTGTTTACGTGACGGTTTACTTTACAGCGATGCTGTTCATGCTCGCTGAATCGGATTGGCGCTTAATGGCTCCAATGTTGATTTGGTTGTTCATTTACGTCGGTATCCAACTGCACTTCGTACCAAAGCTGAAAGACGTGTCTTCAGAACAGGCGGATGCTCGCTCACTGATGACAGGACGCATTGTTGATAGCTACACCAACATCGCTACGGTCAAACTTTTCTCTCATAGTAAAAGAGAAACCGAGTACGCAGAAGAAGGGATGGAAGGCTTCCTAGACACAGTCCATCGCCAAATGCGCTTGGTTACAGGCTTCAACATCTGCGTTGAATTTGCTAACTATCTATTGGTATTCAGCATTGCCGGTATCTCTATTTACCTATGGTTAGATAACGCAATCACGGTCGGTGCGATTGCGATTGCAGTCAGCTTGGCTCTGCGTATTAACGGTATGTCGAAATGGATCATGTGGGAAATCGGCGGTCTGTTTGAAAACCTAGGTACTGTAATTGATGGTATTAAAACACTGTCTAAGCCCATTGCTATCGAAGACAAGAAAGACGCAAAGCCTTTGGACGTTCCACAAGGCGGTATCAACTTCGACAACGTGAGCTTTAACTACGGTGAGAATAAGGGGGTGATTAACAACCTAAACCTAAACATCAAACCGGGTGAAAAAGTCGGCTTGGTTGGCCGTTCAGGTGCAGGTAAATCGACCCTAGTTAACTTACTGCTGCGTTTCCACGATGTAGAAAGTGGTCGCATCCTGATTGATGACCAAGAGATCTCGAGCGTTACTCAAGATTCTCTGCGTAGCAACATAGGTATGGTGACTCAAGATACCTCACTGCTGCACCGTTCGATCAAAGACAACATTCTTTACGGTCGACCAGAGGCATCAGACGAAGAGGTATACGCGGCGACTAAACAGGCACACGCTCATGAGTTTATCGAAACGCTAACTGACCCGTTTGGTAACGTTGGCTACGATGCTCAAGTAGGTGAACGTGGCGTTAAGCTTTCTGGTGGGCAGCGTCAACGTGTCGCTATCTCACGTGTTCTTCTGAAAAATGCTCCGCTGTTGGTTCTAGATGAAGCAACATCTGCTCTCGATTCTGAGGTAGAAGCAGCGATTCAAGAGAGCTTGATTGAACTAATGGAAGGCAAAACCGTTATCGCGATTGCACACCGTTTATCGACGATTGCAGCAATGGACCGTTTGATCGTACTCGACCAAGGTAATATCGTCGAAGAAGGCACGCACCAAGAGCTGATTACACAAAATGGCATCTATGCTCAATTGTGGAATCACCAGACTGGTGGCTTTATTGGTGATGATCTTGAACAGACAACGAGCGCTTAATTTATATTCCATTTTAAAAGTGCGGCGTAATTCACACCAAAATGTTAATTGGCGGTAAATTACACATGGCAGAATGTTATGTCGTAATCATATAATGACATTAACAGCAATGACGCTTCGCTTGCGCGTTCTGGAATAAGGCTAGACTTCGGGGGGAGGCTAGCCTTTTTTATGCCTGTTATTCTCTGCCCCTTTCTCATCTGTTTTCATTGGTTCTATAAACTTCATCGATCCTTTTGTTTTTTTCTTGGCGTTTTTTTCTTAAAATGCGCGCAGTATTCTTTTTAGAGATCAACCATGAACAAAAGTGTCTTAACTAACGTTATTGCGTTAGCACTGCTTGCTGGCGGCTATGCGACAGCAAACCAATACTTGCTTTATGCAGGTTTATTCGCATTTTCTGGTGCCATCACCAACTGGCTTGCGATTCACATGTTGTTCGAGAAAGTACCCGGCCTATATGGTTCTGGCGTTATTCCAGCGCGCTTTGAAGAGTTCAAGGCAGCCATCAAACAACTGATGATGGAACAGTTCTTTACCGAAAGTAACATCGACCGTTTTCTGAGTAGTGAGATGACAGGAAAGTCACTCAACCTAGAGCCTGTGATTAAGAAGATCGACTTTAACCCTGCATTCGAATCGCTGGTGCATGTTATCGAAAACTCACAGTTTGGTGGCATGCTAGCGATGGTTGGCGGCACTGAAGCACTACAGCCAATGAAAGCGCCATTCGTGGAGAAGATGCAAGAGTCTGTGATCGAAATCAGCAAGAGTGATTCGGTAAAAAATGCCATCAAGGATGAACTTGAATCACCTGCGATGATGGATGAAATCAAAGAGAACATTGAAGCGATCATCGATCAGCGCTTGAATGAACTGACACCAAAACTGGTTAAAGAGATGGTTCAGACCATGATCAAAAAACACCTTGGTTGGTTGGTCGTTTGGGGTGGGGTATTCGGCGGTGTGATTGGTTTAATCTCTGCCGCAATTACGCTGTAAGACGGAGAAGTTTATCCGATTGCTCTTTATCTGACGTTCAACAAAAAATGGAAGCTTATTGGCTTCCATTTTTTATATGTAAATAACCTTGGTAAGGCGAAAGCAGGTCACTATTTTATGGTGGCCAACAGCTCAGGGTTAACACCAAAGCCCTTCTTGTGTTCTTCAATCACCACTTCGCTGCGTGTCTGAATCACACCTGGCAGGGTACCCAATTTCGTTGCCATAAACGCTTGGTACGCCTTCATGTCTTTTACTCGAACCTTGATCATGGTGTCAAAATCCCCCGACAGCGAATAGCACTCTTCGACCTCAGGCATCGTTTCAACCGCTTGTGCAAATTTATCAAAAATTGAAAAACTGGTTTGATCGAGGCGAATATGGATAAACACTTGGACATCGAGCCCCAACTTTTCTGAACAAAGCTCAGCATGATAGCCTGTGATGTAGCCCACTTTTTCCAATCGCTTCAACCTATCAGAGCAAGGTGAAGTTGTTAGGTTGACCTGTTTCGCTAGTTCAACAACGGGCAAACGGCCTTTCATATGCAGAATTCTTAGTATCTCTTTATCGATACGATCGAGTTGATGCTGAGACATAATATTCCTTAAACATTCTAGATTGCGCTCAGTATATTCCATACTAAGAGCAATCGAAGAAAACCTTGCTCACACATTTAGAAAACTAAATAGACCATTCCTATTCACGTTAAATATAAAACCGAACGGAGCGATAACAACCCTTATAAATCAAACTCCAGTTATTAACAAATTATTATAGAAATGACCCGATTAACAAATAAGTTGAGCCAGAAACGAAAGAAAGGATATAGGCCAAAGTGAATAATAGAATTCTCAAAGAGAAAGGATGACTCTATTATGAAAACGCAAGAACTCGCATATAAACCTTACGGAATCGGTTCATGGACACACGTAACGGTATCAAAAGATGTTGCCCAAGCACTCGCAAGTGAATACTCAAACTATGGCTGGGAAGTTAAGATTGATGGTAATGTCGTCGAGGCAGAACCTTCACTAAAAGCGGCATAAAAAACGAAAAAACCTCCATCAGGGAGGTTTTTAAATCTAAGTTAGTAAGCACTTACTACAATCTAAGCCAGACCAACTTGGGGAACTGCAGTTCCTGTTTCACAACGACAGTTACACGTTCGACAGAAGTGTTGAGTTTCCATGTCGTAGTACAGGTTTCCACTAAATAGCTTTGACGTCCATTGCATCACACGGCCAGAGGTTGTCTCAGGCTCAGATTCACAACGTTTCATTATAGACTTATGTAGTGTTGTTTTTTTACATCCTTTGCAATAGAGATCAGGCATACCTTTGTCCTATAGGTCTTTAGTGGTTACTGATAATTGACACATGATGTCCAATTCAGTGTAATAATTCACCGAGCTAATAACAAAAGTGAGCGCCAAGTTCAAAAAATAGCCATTTTATCGGTTATTTTTTGACATCAAGCGCTATGAAAAGCCTTTATCTTCTATTTATTTCCCTTCTATCATTTGGTTTCGATTTACATTGTAAACCTCATAACAGCCGTGCTTCTTCTGTATCCTACTGGTTTTTTATAAGACAAAGGTAGTGCCCACATAAAAAAATAGAGCCACCGAAGTGACTCTATTACTTTTATTTTTCAATTACTTTTTACAATTGCTTTTTAGCTAATGTTCTTTGCTAATTCACATATGTTTTACAATGTAAATTAGTCTAGCTCAACTAGGTTCTTCTTGAACTCAGCGTGTTGCTTTTTCACTTCGTCTTCTGGCTCGCCAGTCATTAGGCTCACAATAACGATAGAAAGCGTCGATAGGATGATTCCCGGTACGATTTCGTAAACATCGAACCAACCGCCCGTGAACTGCTTCCAAAGTACAATCGTAACACCACCAACCACGATACCCGCTAGAGCGCCGTTACGGTTCATACGAGACCAGTATAGGCTTAATACGATTGCAGGACCGAATGCAGCACCAAAACCAGCCCATGCGTAAGATACAAGGCCAAGTACTGAGCTGTCTGGTGTCATCGCCAGAACAAGAGCAACAAGAGAAATTAGAATAACCGCGAAACGGCCGACACGAACAATCTCTTCTGACGTTGCGTCTTTCTTCAAAACTTGCTTATACAGGTCTTCTGCCATTGCAGATGAAGAAACAAGAAGTTGTGAATCCGCAGTACTCATGATTGCCGCTAGAATGGCAGCAAGTAGGATGCCGGCGATTACTGGGTGGAACATCGCGTTCACAAGAAGCATGAAGATCTTCTCGCCATCGTCTAGCTTAGGTGCGCCAGAGTTCGTCACATAGATTAGACCAACAAGACCCACAAGCATTGCACCAATCATAGACAGTGCAGTCCAGATAACGGCAATGCGGCGCGCTGTTGTTAGGTCTTTATTACTACGTGTTGCTTTGAAACGCGCAAGGATGTGTGGTTGACCGAAGTAACCCAAACCCCATGCCGCTAGTGAGATGATCGCAATAGCAGACAGTGGCTCACCCTTCGCATCATTCCATAGCGTTAGCAGCTCTGGGTTGATGTTGTGTAGGTCGCTAGAAAGCTGACCTAGGCCACCGTTCATTGCCGCGATTGGTACAATCAATAGCGCTGCAGACATGAGTAGACCTTGAACCAAGTCAGTCCAAGATACCGCTAGGAAACCACCAAACAGAGTGTACGAAACTACACAGACTGTACCGATAATTACCGCTGTTGTGTAATCAAGGCCGAATACCGTTTCAAACAATTTACCACCTGCTACCAAGCCTGAACTTGTGTAGAAAAGGAAGAATAAAAGGATAAAGAAAGCAGAAATTGTTTGGATCAGCTTAGAATTATCATTGAAACGACGAGATAGGAACTCAGGCAGCGTCAGTGATTCAGTCGTAATGCTGTAAGTACGTAGACGTTTTGCACTGATTAACCAGTTTGCCCAAGTACCAACAAGTAGACCACCAGCAAGCCAAAATGCTTCAAAGCCAGCAGCGTAAGCGTAACCAGGCAGGCCAAGTAGCAACCAACCACTCATGTCTGATGCACCAGCAGAAAGTGCAGCAGGCCATGGGCCTAACGAACGACCACCTAGGAAGTAGTCTGTTGAGTTAGATGTACGTTTGTAAGCAATAACACCGATCGCTAGCATCATAATTAGATACGCAATGAACGTCGTCGTTATTGCAAAACTGTTTTCTATCATTTGATAGTCCTCATTTTGTAGAAAGCCTTCCATGCCTAATTCAATGCAAGACACTCACCGTAAGGCAAGCGAGTGCATTGAGTTAGGTATTGAGGCTCCAAGGCACTATGAATTAAATCCAAAGATGGAGAAAACCCAACAATGGAAAAAACCAAAAGTACTTAGAGCCAATTTTACTGAAGGTTAGTGAGCTTCACTTCCAAGTTCGAGCAAGGTCGCGTTACCGCCCACGGCTGTTATATTTATAGTTCGCGTACGCTCGGTAATGAAGCGCAGCGATAGGTGTGGATCATTAGCAACATTCATTGTCACCAGATCCGTTTCAGCTACTAAACCGACGATTGCACCGTCACGCTTAGCAAGCTGTAAATTGATAGCTTGTGCCGTTTGCGAGTTACCTACGTAACCCACGCTACGTACATCGCAAGACAACAACTGTTGAGCAGCGTCATACGAGGCAACTTGCACCAAGTTAGTTGGCAAGTTCGCCGACTTAGCTGCGTCTGCAACTAACGTATTGAACTGCACATCATCACTGCACAATTGAACGCTGTTACCTGCCAATAGCGCGGCAGTAATCAAAGCCATTGCAGTTTGCAGCGCTGGCACTTTCACTTCGCAATCATCAACAATCACCAAAGCCACACCGCGACCTGCGGCATATAGCTCATTGGTTTCGCCCGTAGGACCTGCCATTAGGTGATGTTCAGAAAGCAGTGCAGACGCTTGCTCTAGATGATAAGTCGCCACCATCGCCAAAGGCGCAGATTGACTTTCGATCTCTGATTTAAGCGCAAGTACCTGAGCACTCTTGTAATCAAAATCGGTAAGATTCCATTGTTCCCACGCTAGCAAAGCATCAGAAAAACCTGTCACTTGATGAACCATGATAATGCTCCTTATGCCTTGTCTTGTGATTGAGAGAAATGAATATCAGTAAAGCGATATAGGTAGTGAGGACCACCCGCTTTAGGGCCAGTACCTGACAAGCCTTGACCACCAAATGGTTGAACACCAACAACGGCGCCCACTTGGTCACGGTTGATGTAGCAGTTACCCACACGAACGTGTTTTTCGATCCAACGGTAAGTTGTCTCGTTACGGCTGTGGATACCCATGGTTAAGCCAAAGCCCGTTTGGTTGATTTGGTCTACCACTTGCGCTAGCTCACTCGCTTTGAAGCGAACAATGTGTAGCACTGGGCCAAACTGTTCTTCTTTCAAGCAGTTGATGTCATCAATTTCAAAAGCACTTGGTGGAACAAAATCACCATGTTCACAATCACTACCTAGAGAAAGTTGAGCCACCTTCTTCTGGGTATTGGTCATGTTTTCTAAGTGCGCCATTAGCTTCTGTTTTGCGTTTTGGTCGATAACAGGGCCAACATCGGTTTTATGAAGGTGTGGAATGCCAACACTCAGCTCGTCCATTGCACCGTGAATCAATCCAACCACGCGGTCTGCAATGTCTTCTTGGATGTAAAGCACACGTAGTGCAGAACAACGCTGACCTGCTGAAGCGAATGCTGAACGAATCACATCACGAACTACCTGTTCAGGCAGTGCAGTACTGTCGACGATCATCGCATTCTGGCCGCCTGTTTCCGCAATAAACGGAACTGGCTTAGCATTACGAGTGGCTAATGACACATTGATACGCTGTGCCGTTGGTGTAGAACCAGTAAAGGCAACGCCCGCAATCGCATCATGACTGGTGAGCGCACTGCCGATCTCAGCACCGCGACCCAGTAGTAGCTGAATCGTGCCAGCAGGGAAGCCCGCTTCATTCATCAGTTCAACCGCACGAGCAGCAATCAAGCTTGTTTGCTCGGCAGGCTTAGCCACAACCGTATTACCCGCCACTAGTGCTGCAGTAATTTGGCCAAGGAAGATAGCTAGAGGGAAGTTCCAAGGGCTGATACAAACGAACACACCACGACCTTGTCGAGAAGCGATTCGTGTTTGGCCATCAAAACCTTTTAGTTCGAAACCTTGTAGATTGTCAGCTTGTTTTGCGTAGTAACGACAGAAATCGACTGCTTCACGTACTTCATCAACACTATCGTGAATTGTCTTACCCGCTTCTTGATGACAAATCGCCACCAGCTCAGCGAGGTTGTCTTCCATCAGGTCAGCCAACTTATCAAGTGCAGCCGCTTTGGTTTCAACCGAAGTTGCGTTCCAATCAGCGAATGCTGCGTCTGCGCCAGTGATCGCTGCGGAAACATGATCAAGGTTAGCAAAAGCCACCTGACCCACATGAATACGACGATCATAAGGTGCCGTCACTTGCTCAACGTTCTGATCAGCCTTGATCATGCTTTCGGCAAGAGATTCACCGTTGATCACAGGGCCCGCAGTCCATTGGTTGTTTAAGAAGCTTTTTACTTTCTCTTCAAATTGATGCGCTTCGCTTTCAATATCAATGTTCACACCGTAAGAGTTCTTACGCTCAGGGAATACCGCTGGAGGCAGAGGAATCTTAGTGTTGTGCAATGTATCGAATGCCAGAAGCATATCGACAGGATGTTGAGTCAGCTCTGCCACAGGGCAACGCGCATCAACTAGGCGGTGGACAAACGAGCTGTTTGCACCATTTTCTAGCAAGCGACGTACTAGGTATGGCAGTAGATCTTTATGGCTGCCAACCGGTGCGTATATACGTACCGACTGTTGGTAAGCTTCCATCGCATGGTTGTACAGAGAATCACCCATGCCGTGTAAGCGTTGGAATTCAAAGTCTTTATGGTCGGTCATGACGGCAATAGCAGAAACCGTATGAGCATTGTGGCTCGCAAACTGCGGGAAGATATTGCCTCGAACACTTGGGCTCAATAGGTAACGCGCACAAGCAAGGTAAGCTACGTCAGTAGCTTCTTTACGAGTGTAAACTGGGTAATCAGTAAAGCCAGCTTGTTGCGACCATTTGATTTCGCTGTCCCAGTACGCGCCTTTCACCAAGCGAAGCGGGATCAAATCACCCTGCTCTTTCGCTAGGCGGTTTAGCCATACTAGAACCGGTAGTGCACGCTTTGAGTAGGCTTGAATAACCAGACCAAATTTACCCCAACCTTTTACAAGATCAGTACGGTACAGTTTTTCGAATAATTTAAGAGAAAGCTCTAGGCGATCCGCTTCTTCCGCATCAATCGTAATCGCAACATCGAGCTCTACTGCACGGCGCAATAGCTGCTCTAGCGTGTCGCAAAGTTCAGTCAGTACGCGGTCTTCGTTCGCCACTTCATAACGTGGGTGAAGCGCAGAAAGCTTGATCGATACCGATGGCGCAGGGCTCGATTTTGAAGAGACCTTCGATTGTGGAGAAACATAGTTGTCTCGACCTACGGCTTCAATCGCCATTAGGTAATCTTTGAAGTATTTATTTGCGTCAGCAGTGGTCAGTGCCGCTTCACCTAGCATGTCGTATGAGTAGGTAAAGCCTTTATCACGCATAGACTTACCGTTCTTTTGCGCTTCAGCAATGCTGCGGCCAAGAACGAATTGGTGACCCATCACCTTCATTGCTTGGTGCATCGCTTTACGAATCACCGGCTCAGAAAGCTTGTTCACTAAGCGATTAACGGCTTGACCCGCACTCTGCTCTTTAGATGAAAGTCCAACCACCTTACCTGTTAGCATTAATCCCCAAGTGGATGCGTTAACAAATACTGAGTCTGAATTCTTTAGGTGAGACTTCCAATCCGCAACGCTTAATTTGTCACGAATCAGCGCATCAGCGGTTGCTGAATCAGGAATACGCATCAAGGCTTCCGCCAGACACATTAGCAAGATGCCCTCTTGAGTATCTAAGCTGTATTCAAGCAACAATGCATCGATCATCTGGATAGAAGTCTTATCCGCACGGATAGCTTCGATCAATGATGTCGTTTTGTCTGTGATCTGCTGCTTTTCTGACTCAGAAGGGGTAGCTAGCGGCAGAAGTTGCTCTAGCCATTGGGTTTCATCCACCATATATAATGGTGAGATAAGCGACCATAGATCAGCAAGCGACTGCTCGTTGAATTCTGGCTTTAACACATCAGTAGCTGTAAACATGCGTTTTCCTTAATCTCACACCCGGAATTAGCCCGGGATCTCTACAATGGCTGCAGTGTATTTAGAGTATATAAGGATTACTTGTCAAAAACTCCGAGTTTTTTGCTAAAAACTCGCTTTATTAACAAAACAAACACAAGGTCACATATGAAACTTTAATATAATATGCCGTTTTGTTTCACTATTTAACAGAAGTTTGCTTTTTGTATTGAGATGGTGACATGCCTTGAAGGCGAGAAAAGGTGTGAGTAAAGGAGGATTGACCGGAAAAACCAGCCAGTTCTGCAACCTGTCCAAGGCTTAAATTACCTTGTTCAATAAGGTGTCGAGAGCGGTCGATACGCTTTCCTAAAACATATTGGTGAGGGGTAATGCCCATTTGATCTTTGAATAGCATGTGGAATTGGCTTTCGCCCAAGAACACACTGCCTGCAAGCTGCGCGACTGAGATCTTATTAGCCAAGTGTTGTTCGATGTAGCGATCCAACGACTCAAGATCGAAACGCGAATCTTTAATCGAGGTTTCAAATGCCGAGATGTGTCTTTGCATCAACGCAATCACCGTGTCATTACAAGCTCGACTCAACAACAGATCATCAGGACTGGCCTGCATCTCTTGCACCAACATATGGATAAGCTTTTGAATTTGCGCGTCTAATTGGAAGTAGACGTTCGATGATTCTAACTGATTGATCTTCTCTAGCATCAGAGGGTCATCATCCGTTGGCACTGGCATATTGAGTACTAGGATGTCCGACTGGCCAACCACACCACCGAAAGCATGATCAGAGCTCGCCGTTACCACACAACCTTGACCTGGGCCGACAAGATTGCCTTTACCGCTCACTTCAAATTCAGCCTGACCTTTTAAACCAATCACCACCTGCGAATAATGATGATCGTGACAGTCCATATGCGAAGGCAAAGTAATGATCTCCGCAGGGCGAGGGCCAGTAAGGCTTAGCGGGGACAAGTCAAAGTTCGGAAAGGGTAACGGTTTAGGCATAACATCAAAATACTCAGGTCGACATAGTAAGAATAATACTCTGAAATCTGCAGAAGATGAATTTGTAAATGATCATGAGAGATGTTTTCTCTTCTTCAAAGAAAGATCATTATTGATAACCACGTGATCATGTCTCCGGAAGTATGATCAAGTGAGCCCAAACTACGGGCTTTGTAAAGTCAACCTTCCAATCTTTAGGCCACTCTTGCTTGTTCCAAGAGCAAATAAATCTGAGCACCAAAAGTCAAAGCAAGTCACAAATGGAAACCAAATGACTACACCATAACGACAATATTTTCTTATATAGCTCAATTATTTCGGTGTAAATATGTAAAAAGTGTATCCGAAGTACCGAAACTTAGCTTTTGAGTAGATTGGAGGGCAATAAAACGGTATAAAGACGGGTACTGTGTTAATTGCTAATAACTAGTGACTGACAACTAGGAAGTAGACACTTTATTAACGAGCCAATTTTAAATATACAAGTTGCAGGGACCTATGACTAACTTTCGAATTTCAGCGCTTTTACTTGCGCTATCCCCACTTTGGGTATCTGCATCGTTATCAGCTGAAGAACTGAATCAAGTCGATCCCGTTTCAGCTATCGATGCAAAGCTAACAGAGAAAAACTCAGATATTGAGCGTATTTCAGCGACCAAAGTATCGGCAACTGAGACCTTAAAACAACTACAAAACCAGAACAGTAAGTTGTTACGTGAAGGTGAAGAGTTAAAGGCAAAACGTAACCGAGCTAAATCTGTACTCGACAAACAATACAGTCGCTTACTTGACGATCCAGAAACGGATCTGGTTTCTTTTCAGAAAGGATACCAAGATGCTTGGGCTGCGGTTAAAGAGAATCAATCGTCTCAGCTAGATAATCAGCAAGCGATGAATGAGAACGAAATTTACCTTTCTCAAATTAAGCAAAAGCAAGCTCGTTTGAATAATGAGCTGGCTAACTTGAAAGAATCAAAAGTTGAAGCTCGCGTTAAACGTATTGCAACAGAACTTCGTGAAAGTGCCGTTCTTGAAACGAGCTACACCACCACATGTTCATCAACAATGACACTGGGTGAGTGTATTGCTCAAGGTAAACACCTGACGAAGCAGAAAGCAGTACAAAACTTCAAGAGCAAATTACTTGAACAGCTCACAGAAAGCACGCTAGCGAAGCAAAACTTACAAGGTGTTCAATTGAACATTCATGTTCAAGACAGCCAAGCAATCAAGAGCGGTTTCTCTGGAAACAACTCTTACTTTGTGCAGATGCAAGCTCAACTTCAAGCAAAACCAGAAGCGATTGCAGCATGTAACTTATTGAACGTTTCAACTCGCTACTGTTTAACGGACAGCGACGTTAAGGTTACAAAGAAGAGCGACAAGCAGTGGGCAAACGTGATGGTACGTTCTGATCAGTACAATGACTCAGTCACTATCAACGGCATTAAATACGGCAGCACACCCCTAGAGGTTTCGCTACCGAGCGGTCGTCACCAAGTAACCATTTCAAAAGAAGGTTACGAATCATACAACCGCACAGTGACTATCAACGGCAGCGATACTATTTGGGTGAAACTCCTTCCTAGTAAAGAAAATGAAATCTAAATATATAAAGCTAAGCCTGATATAAATAGCCGTGCCTATTTCACAAAGCTGAATGAATACTCGCCATCTTGTTTGTAGTTATAGAAAGTAGCTTCAAACGAAATGGCGTTTTCGTTAGAATATTCAATTAACCTAAATTACGACTGAAGTAGCCCAACATGCGCCAAGGTTTTCCTACTCTATTATTTGCACTTGCTCCATGCTTAATGACGCCTGCTGTTTTCGCTGAAGCGACATCTCCAGCAATCACGTCATCAGTCATCGACATTGAAAGCTCTCTTTTCGAAGAACATGCCAGTTTAACGGCTATCGAGAAGAAGATGGCGGACAAACAAAATCAAGTCGACAACCAAGCAGAGCAAATGGCACGTCAAGCCAAGTTATTAGCTCAATCAGAGCAAAAACTCGCAACGGCGAAAACTAGCCTAGAGCAAGATTACACTCGCATGATTGATGAGCCAGATTTCGATATCTCACCAGCTCAAAACCGCTTTCAAGATGCCTGGAAATCGGTAAAAGAGCACAAGCTTACGATTTCGGATTCAGAGCAAAAGCTTCAAAGCTTAGTGATGGAACTAGAGGCCATCAAAGCCGAAAAATCGGCTGTAGAAATGTCTATCGCCCATTTGAATCAAGACAAACTAAGAGCAAGAGCTGAGAGATTAAGAAGCGAGGTCACTCAAACACAAGAACATACTGTTAGCTTTACCAACCGCTGTAGCAGCGACATGACGTTAGCTCAATGTTCAGACCAAACGGTGGCTTTGACACTTCAAAAAGCAGTAAAACAATTTCAAAATAGCCTTGTATCCAACGCGACAGAATCAAAAATAGTAAAAGAACACCTAGCGTCTGCATCTTTGAATATTCACGTTCTACAACACAGCGTGAAATCATCTGGCTTCTCCGAAGATAACCGTTACCGAGCAGTGGTTGCTGCGAATTTAGAAACTCGTCCAGATAAGAACACTCCTTGCCGCTTACTTGGCATTCAATCCTCAAACTGTTTCGATCAGAGCGATCTGCAAGCCGATGATCAGCAGAAAGAAGTTGCTTGGGTTAACTTGGTGGTTCGTTCAAATCAATATAATGACAAGGTTTCTATCAATGGTGTGAACTATGGCAGCACACCGGTTGAAGTGATGCTACCTACAGGGCAACACATGGTTACGATTGAGAAAGAAGGTTACCTTTCTTTCCACCAAGAGCTGAAAATAGCCCGAGATCACAACCTAAGAGCAGTATTACAAGCGAAGCAGAACTCACTGAATGTGGGGACTAAGTTTGCTGACCCAATGGGCAATGGTGCTCAAAGTCCAGAAATGATTGTGGTTGGATCTGGGACTTACCTACTCGGTGAAAATAACGCTGAGCAAGTCACGATCAAACAGCCATTTGCATTAGCGGCAACCCCAACTCGTGTTCAAGATTTTAAAGCATTTGTGAAAAATACGGGTTACCAGACAGACGCAGAGCTGATGAACACTTGTGATACCTTCGTGAATGCAGAAATCACGACTGTGTCAGACAATGACTGGAAAGCTCCTGGTTTCAAGCAAGTCGATAACTCACCCGTTGTATGCGTCAGCCAAAGCGATGCGAAAGCGTACACACGTTGGTTATCTAAAAAAACAGGCTTTACTTACCGCCTACCAACACAACAAGAGTGGGAAGCGGCGGCAAGAGCGGGTCAAGATACCAGCTTCTGGTGGGGCAACAAATTCCGTTCAGGTAGAGCTAATACTGGTTGGTCTGGTACACAGTGGTCAAACGTCAGTACTTCTCCTGTAAAATCATTCTTGCCAACGCCAACGGGTTTCTACGACATGGTAGGTAACGTTTGGGAATGGACTGCAACCCAAAAAGGCATCGCTAAGGGGGGCGCGTGGAGCTTCTCTCCTGAAGAGGCAAAAGTGTTTGCTGAACTGTACGTTTCGCCTTCTACTGCCGCTAACTACTTAGGATTCCGAGTATTACGAGAGCTATAAGCTCTTGGTATTCCTCAAAGCCCTCAAATATTTACCTTAGATTCTCCTAGTATCAGGTTGAGTCAGTGTTTATAGGAGAATTCCCTCCTTATATTCGATCTCGCCTAGGAGTAAATTCGTCGATAGAGTAGTAAGTCACTCTGGGTATCTATCTGATACCTCAGCTTAATTTACATGACCCTCGTAAATTAAACTGGAAATCTTCTACGTGTCGACAAGGTATATCTTGTCTTTGGCCAGCCCTTCTTCAGGCTGGTTTTTTTTTGCTTTTTTCTCATCCTTTTTGCTTAGCTATTGATCAATAAAGGCACACTTAAACAACATACCGTTCAACCATTAATCACACTCCATTTTTGATGCATAACTCGACTTCTAATTGTCATTGCAGCTCTATAAGAAACTGATATCATTGCAATGCTTCCTCTTACGAGATAAAACCTTGCCGAATCCCCTCAACTCCATACATCGTTCTTTATTTGAACAACTTCCAGGTTGCTGGGGGTGCAAAGATACTGACTCTGTCTTCGTGTATGCCAACCTTGCTTACAACCAATTAATTGGCTTAAAACCCAACGAAACTTGTACGGGCTTAACCGATTTCGATATGCCTAGTCAAACAACCGAATGCGCGCAGGATTTCAGGGCTCAAGACAAACATGTAATGGATACACGCAGTACTCTTAAAATCCTCGATATTCACCCTTATCCAGACGGACGCTGGCACGCCCATATTTTTACTAAAACCCCTTGGCTTGATGGGAATGGCGAAGTTCAAGGCACCATTTTTTATGGTCAAGAACTCACCGACACCGCCATCTTAGAAGTAGGCCATTGGGTGTGTCAGGCAACTTGCGAAAAAGACAATCAAGTGTCCATTGCAGGATCAAAGCCACGCATATCAAAGCTCAAAAAGCGACTGACTTCGCGAGAATCAGAAGTGCTGTTCTTGCTGCTATTCGGCAAGAAACCACAGTACATCGCGTCTACGTTGAACATTTCAATCAAAACAGTCGAAGGGCATGTCGCCAGGTTGAAACAGAAATTTGATGCGCGCAGTAAAAGCCGGTTGATTGAGTATGCGTTGGACTCGGGGCTAGGCTCTATGATCCCAGAAACCCTGCTTAAAAAGCAGATCTCCGTTGTTCTGCACAGTGACTAGATATTGGTTTGATGAGATGCAGACAAAAAAATACCGTTGATAAGTCTAATCAACGGTATTTTTGGATCAGTTAAGCAGTTAAGCAAATTAAGGCGCTAGGCGGTCGATATCCCAACGGCTATCTTGGCGTGAGAACAAGAAGCGATCATGCAAGCGGTGCTCTCCACCTTGCCAAAACTCAATGCTATCCACACGCACACGGAAGCCACCCCAGAAAGAAGGCACAGGAATCTCTCCTTTCGCGAACTTCTGTTTAAGCTCTAGATATTTACCTTCTAAAATCCCACGAGCAGAGATACGGCTACTTTGCTTACTTGCAATTGCGGCCAATTGGCTCTCTTTTGGTCGTGACGAGAAGTACTTCATATTTTCCATTGCTGTCAGTTTTTCAGCCGTGCCCGTAATATGAACTTGTCGCTCAAGAGGGTGCCAAGGGAAATGCAAACTGATTTTGCTATTGTGCTCTAGCTGATGCGCTTTACGGCTACCTAAGTTGGTGTAAAAAACGAAGCCGTCTTTATCAACATTCTTTAGCAGAACAATTCGCTGGAATGGCTGACCATTTTCATCAACCGTAGCAACTGTCATGGCAGTAGGGTCCGTCAACTTAGCTTCAATAGCTTGCTCTAGCCATAGATTGAATTGCTCAATCGGGTCTGCGGCTAAGTCTTTACGTCTCAATCCACCCTTAGCGTATTCGCGACGAATATCGGTCAGTTCCATTTGGTTGCTCCTTTCAATTTTTTTTGATTTTGCGCTGTAATCCTTTGAAACACAAGTCTAAGCCATGGTTTTGTCTCACAGAAGGTGCTCTGTGTTAACAAGATCTCGGTACTCTATCCATCATATTGATAATCTTTATACAAACCGATGACATGCTGAGATCCTAGTGACTAAGATACTGCTTAACATAATGACTCCCTTCGTTTTATTCTCATTGTTATTGGGGGCTATTGGGCTGAGCGCAACTCATTTTTTGGCAGTACAATTTCAAGAAAAAGTGGTCACTCAAAAGCTCAACGAAGCAGCCAATAAAGCGAACCTACAAATCGACTCTGAACTGGATAAATTCAAACAGATCCCTGATTTGCTCAGCCATGACCCACGTCTGCTCTCTTATTTTGACTCATCACCACAAACAGACAAGATTTCCGCGGCGCAGCTCAATCAATTGCTATTTGAATGGTCTAATCAAAGCCAAGCTGACACCATCTATATTCATGACCCAAGCGGTACTGTGGTCGCTTCCAGTAATTACCAGAAGCTCGGTACTTTCGTGGGTGAGAACTTCTCGTTTCGTCCTTATTTTGCGTCCGCGATTGAAGGTAACAGCACACACTATGTCGCACTGGGTGCTCGCTCCAACGTACGCGGTTACTTTTTGTCTTCGCCCCTGTATATAGAGAATGACATTGTTGGGGTTATCACCGTTAAAGTGAGTCTAGAGAACCTTGAAAACATCCTAACCAGCGATGATTTTGAGATTGTGGTACTCGACTCTAACCAAGTGGTTTTTCTCTCCAGCCAAACTCAGTGGCTTTATCACTCGTTGTTGCCATTAAGCCAGAAGCAACAAACCGATATCGCCCTGCAGCGCCAATACGGTCAAAGCGAAATTTCGATCATAGAAGCTTTTCGCTCTTCCAACTATCAACAACAAGTTAACGACGCCAATCAGCCCAACAACATTCAACCAAATCGAGTACAAAGAGAACTCACGGCAAACCGATTGTTTAAACTTGGGCCGTTCAATCTTTACCCCGCAACCTTCAGTAACAATCAGTGCCAAGTTGTCGCATTAAAAAAGGCCGAAGCAGAACTTATTAAAGTGCTGCAGATCGATGTCATCTTCGTGGTGATTTACAGCTTGGTGATGCTCATCGCGTGGTCGTGGCGACAGACTTACGTCGCGAAAGTGGCGCTAACCCGGCTCAACCAAAACCTAGAACAAACCGTTAATAAACGTACTCACTATTTGAAGAAATCCAATCAACAACTTCAGCAAACCATTTTTCAATACCAAGCATCGCAGTTAAAGCTGAAGCAGACAGAACAAGAGCTGACCCAAACAGCAAAATTAGCGGTACTCGGAGAGCTGTCAGCCAGCATTAACCACGAAATCAACCAACCGCTTGCAGCGCTTCGAACCTACAGTGAGAACAGCTTAAAGCTGCTAGAAATGGAACGGACAGATTTGGTCAAAAGCAATCTCGATAAGATGATTGCTTTGAATACCTCAATTACCGACATCATCGCGCGTCTTAAAGTCTTCACTCGTAAGGTCACCAAGCAAGAACATCACGTCGCAAACCTGCATCAATCGATCAACAACGCGACCAGTATTCTTAGTGCGCTAATGATCAAACAAGGCATCACGCTAAGGTTAAGCACAGTGCCAAATCACATTAATATTGCCATTCATCCAACCGAACTTGAGCAAGTACTGGTGAATCTAATTCACAACGCGACCCAAGCGCTTCAACAACAAGTTCTTGAACAGAAAATCTTGCAGGAGCAACAAAACCTGGAAAACGTTGACCAACCGGCCAGCCCACAGATAGGCATCGAATGGCAACTGCATCATAACTCTTGTCAGCTGATCATTTGGGACAACGGAATTGGCATGCCGGACGATAAGCTAGAACAGCTGTTCAACCCATTTTTTACCACTAAACCGGAAGGCTTAGGGCTAGGGCTTTCAATATCGAAACGGATTATTGAAGCTTATCACGGCACGATCAGCGCCAACCGATTAGAGCCTTCAGGCATGGTATTCTCGCTAAACATCCCGTTATATAACGATAAGGGCTAACGTGCCGTTGTTATCGTTGATTAGAAAATGAATTTTACATACTGCTAATTTCACACATAGCTAACCTCACATACTGTTAAGGATTCGACTTTTGCACCCTCTGCCTAAACTCTATTTTGTCGATGATGAACCCGCCATTCGAGACTCCGTAGAACAAGCCATGCTCATTGAAGGCATCGATATTACCTGCTTCCCCAATGCCATTGAGGCACTAAAGAGAATAGATGTGACGCAAGCTGGGATTGTCATTACCGATATTCACATGCCAGTGATGGATGGTATTCAATTGACACAAAAGCTGCTGAATCAAAACCCTCATTTTCAGGTCATCGTACAGACAGGCCATGGGGATGTGCAAACAGCCGTATCCGCAATGAAAGCTGGCGCTTATGATTTTTTGGAAAAACCGTTTGTGGTCGATGCCCTGCTGACCGCAGTAAAAAAAGCATCGGATAAGCTGGCACTGGTTGAAGAGAATAATCTATTACGTAAAGAGTTGGCGGTACAGAATCAGGTGGGTCCAAAGTTGATTGGTCAATCGCCATCAATGCAGACATTACGCCGAGAACTGATCTCTCTAGATACCAAAACTAACCCACTTCTACTGTTCGTCGGCGATTTAGGAACGGGTAAAAGGGTCACGGCGCAGTACACGCACGATCTTCACAGCCATCAAGCCGCAGAGCTTTGCCCTGTTGCTGCGTTTAATTTGCCACGCAGTGACGAAGCGACATTCCATCAGTTTGTTTTGCAACTGTTCTTGAAACATCAGGGTGGGACACTTTATATCCATGAAACAGAAGCATTAACTCAAGACCAATGGCAGTGGCTAGCGAACCTAAAACCCACTCTACTTCGTGAAAACTCATGCAAGACCAGTGCAACTTGTATCATTTTAGCAACCACAATACTTCCTACTACAATGGTAAGTGAGTTCCGTCGATTTGATTTGCTACCGCTAGCGCAACGAACAGAAGATATTGGTTCTTTGTTTAAACATTTTGCTCGTGGTGCGGCAAGTCGATATCAGTTACCCCCTCCGGTGATTACAGAAAAAGAGGTTCAACGATTGATCGCCACTCACTGGAGTGAAAATATTCGACAGCTTCGCCAACATGCAGAGCTCAGAGTGTTGACTAAACCCAAGCTGGCATCGCTTGAATCAGAGCCTAATCATAATCAAGAGCAAAGCGACAAAGACCACATCGTTCTAAAGACTGAAGAGCAACAACTGTCATTAAGCCAACGAACCGATAGCTTTGAGCAAATCCTCTTGATAGAGGCACTACATCGTCATCAAGGGCGCTTAAAAGAGGTACAGCAAGAGCTGCAAGTATCGCGAAAAACGCTTTATGACAAGCTGAGAAAGCACCAACTTGATAAAACAGATTTCAAAAAACAATAAGAGTTAAAAAATATATAAATTCAAAGATTTAAAGGAGCAAAGCCTTAACATTTATCAAAAGTAAGAATACACTCACAAAGCTTGCACTTTTATTTAGCGAACAAGGACTGTTATGAGTCAGAAAAATTTCAGCAAATTGAATGAGACCGAACTTGAGTATGTCGATGACAAAACAGCGGCACTGCTCCTCAATACGCCCACCAGTGCGCGTATTATGTTGTGGGTTATCGTTCTGTTTTTTGTCGCTGCTATTGGTTGGTCTGCTTGGGCTGAAATCGACAAAGTGACTGTTGGCCAAGGCAAGGTGATCCCTTCCTCTCAGATTCAGGTGGTGCAAAACCTTGAAGGTGGTTTGGTTAAAGAAATTTTAGTCAAAGAAGGGCAACGAGTTCAAAAAGGGCAACAATTACTATTAATAGATGACACTCGATTCCGCTCTGACTTTCGTGAACGTGAGCAACAAGTTGCGAACTTAACGGCTAATGTACTCATGCTGTCCGCCTCACTGACCAGTGTGGTTATCAATGAAGAATTCTCAGTAAAAGAGTGGAAAAAAAGTGTCTTACTCGATTATGGTAAACTCGCCTTCCCACCACTATTCTACGACCTTCACCCCAAATTGGTTAATCGCCAAAAAGCAGAATATCGTCAAGATCTGAATAACCTGAAGAACCAACTTTCCGTTTTTGATCAACAGGTTGGACAGAAGCAACAAGACCTAGTTGAAATAAAAGCGCGTGTTCAGAATTTAAGACAGAGTTACAACTTTGCCCGCCAAGAGCTGGATATTACCAAGCCTCTTGCTGATGAAGGGGTGGTGCCAAAAATTGAACTGCTCAAGCTGCAAAGACAAGTTAACGACACTCGCCGAGAAATGACCTCTAGCGAACTCAAAATCCCTCTTCTACGTTCAGCAATCAAAGAAGCGATGCTCAGTCGTATCGATGCTGCATTGAACTTCCGATCAGAACAACAAGAGAAGCTAAACCAAGCACAAGATAAGCTCTCTGCAATGACGGAATCAGCGGTTGGCCTTGAAGACAGAGTTAATCGAACTGTAGTAGTTTCTCCAGTAACAGGAACCGTCAAAACGCTTGGTATTAATACCGTAGGCGGTGTTATCCAGCCGGGTATGGACATTGTTGAGATTGTACCAACTGAAGATTCCCTATTAGTTGAGGCGAAAATTGCTCCACAAGATATCGCATTCCTCCGTCCAGAATTGAGCGCTGTGGTTAAATTCAGTGCCTATGACTTTACTAAATATGGTGGTTTAGTGGGTGTGTTAGAACACATCAGTGCTGACACCACTCAAGATGAAGAAGGCAATAGTTTTTACATCGTGCGTGTTCGTACCGAGAAGTACAGCTTTGGGGCTAATGAAGAGCTGCCTATCATTCCTGGTATGACCGCTTCTGTCGATATCATCACCGGCAAAAGAACCGTGCTTGAATATATGTTGAAGCCAATTTTGAGTGCTCAAAACAATGCACTAAAAGAGTAAGGACGGTTAATGCTTGATAACGTCTTCCTACGAGCAGTGAAAAAACAAGAGCAGCAGCAATGAAGTCTCGGTTTTCGTTATTGCTACTGTTCCTTACCTCTTTTACTTCCGGGGCACTGAACAAGAGTGACCAAAGGTGGATCGACGCAGTCTCTGTAACCTACGGAGAAAGAGCAGGGAAGCGAGTGTCGACATGGCGCTCAAATATGACGTCGTACGCAGGGTTAAGTGAAAAAGAGAAACTCGATTCGGTAAATCGGTTCTTCAACCAAATGTACTTTGTCGATGACAGTATACTTTGGGGAAAGAATGACTACTGGGCGACACCGCTGGAATTTTTGGGCAGTAACGCGGGTGACTGTGAAGATTTCACTATCGCAAAATACTTCTCTTTACTTGAACTCGGCGTCCCAGATAAGAAATTACGATTAGTGTATGTAAAAG
Organism: Vibrio sp. MED222; assembly: GCF_000153005.1. Taxonomy (NCBI): domain Bacteria; kingdom Pseudomonadati; phylum Pseudomonadota; class Gammaproteobacteria; order Vibrionales; family Vibrionaceae; genus Vibrio; species Vibrio sp. MED222. Next base: position 1,234,424 of record NZ_CH902606.1, read on the forward strand.
CACTTGAGTTAAACCAATTCCATATGGTGTTGGCTTACTACTCTACACCCAGTGCAGAACCACTAATTTTAGACAACTTAAACCCTGAAATAAAACGCGGCTCCAAGCGCAGAGATCTACGACCGATATACAGCTTCAATGGTAAAAACCTATGGTTAATCAAGTCGGCGGCAGGCAGCGGCAAGTTATCAGGAAAATCTTCAAGATTGAGCTTATGGAACGACTTACGTTCGCGTGAGCGCTCTCTAAAATTAAACAAACCCATTATCAATTACGATGAGTAGGTACAATGACTTTATATAAACAGCTTGTGGTCGGAATGGTTGCGGTTTTCATATTACTGATGACCTCAGTTTTTATGATCGAATTCAATACCACCCGTGACTACTTAGAAGAGCAGCAACGCTCTGAAGTAAATAATACCATTAATACTGTTGGACTGGCGCTCGCCCCTTACCTCGAAGAAAAGGATCAAGTGGCTGTAGAGTCTGTTATCAACGCACTGTTTGATGGTAGTTCTTACTCTGTCGTACGATTGATTTTTTTAGACACAGGAGATGATATTCTTCGTTCATACCCTGTGAAACCAAGTGGTGTCCCACAATGGTTTACCAACCTGAATTTGTTTAAACCGATTCATGATCGCCGCGTGATTACCAGTGGTTGGATGCAACTTGCTGAAGTTGAGATAGTGAGCCACCCAGGCCCAGCCTATACTCAGCTTTGGGAGGCATTTACACGGCTAGTGACCTTCTTTGGAGCGATTTTCTTACTGGGTTTGATCTCGATTTCATGGATACTCCAACGAGCACTACGTCCGCTGTCATTAATCATAAAAAAAATGGATCAAATCGCCAAAAATCAGTTCGGTGAGCCTCTGGTTCGCCCTAAAACAAAAGACCTCATCTTAGTCGTCGACGGTATTAACCACATGTCGACTCAAGTTGAACTTGCATTTAAGAGCCAAGCACAAGAAGCGCAACGACTTCGTGAACGCGCGTATATCGATCCTGTATCTCAGTTAGGTAACCGTGCTTACTACATGTCTCAACTAACTCAGTGGTTAGAAGAGTCTAGTTTAGGTGGTCTGGCGGTGCTAAAAGCCGAATTTATTAGTGAAGAATATGATGACAAAGGCTATCAAGAAGGCGATGCCTTAGTTCACCAATTAGCTGAACAGCTACAGGCTTCTATTTCATCTCCAGATATTACTATCGCTCGTATTTCTAGTGATGAGTTTGGCTTCATTATGCCGAACATTGATGAAAATGAACTGAAACTCGTCGCGAGCAGCATCGTAAACTGCATTCAAAATCTAGGTTCAGATCCAACAGGTATGGCAAATCCACACATAGCTCTCGGTGTGACATACAGCAAGAAACGTAAAACCAGTACTGAAATCATGTCTTTGGTCGATAACGCACTGTCTAGCGCGAAAGCTAACCGTGAGCTCGCTTACGGTTACGTAACTGCTGACGACCATGGCGCTGTAATGGGTAAACAGCAATGGCGCATGTTGGTCGAAGAAGCAATCATCAATGACCTAGTAACTTTCCGCTTCCAAGCTGCAAATAATAGTTTTGGCAAAACCTATCACCAAGAAGTGTTCTCTGCGATTGAGAAAGAGGGGGTTCGTTACGGTGCCAACCAATACTTATACGCATTAGAACAGCTTGAAATGAGCCACATCCTCGATCAATACGTTATCGAGAAGATGATTGATAAACTGAATGCAAAAGAGCTTACGAGCCCCGTTGCTATCAATATCTCGCCAAGCAGTATTTCTCAGCCAAGCTTCATCCGTTGGATCGGAAAGTCTCTTGAGAAAAATGCGTCAATCGCTCATCTGTTGCATTTTGAAATTCCAGAAAACTGTTTCGTCAATGTTCCTCACTACACAGCACTATTGTGTAACACCATTCGCAACGCTGATGCGGTGTTTGGTGTCGATAACTATGGACGCAACTTCCAATCACTCGATTACATCAACGAGTACCGCCCTAGCTATGTGAAGCTGGATTACCTATTTACTCATAACCTTGATGACGAAAAACAGAAATTTACGTTAACGTCTATCTCAAGAACGGCTCATAACCTTGGTGTGACGACTATTGCGTCACGAATTGAAACTCAGACTCAGTTAGATATTTTGTCTGATAACTACGTAGAAGTGTTCCAAGGCTTCATTGTTGATAAATAGTTGTAAGGTTATATCGCATGCAAGATCCACTATTAAACTCACTGATCTACGTTAGTCGGTATTACGGGTTAGCCAACTCGCCCGAAGCGTTGATCAATGGGCTACCACTCTCTGATGGAAAGCTAACCCCTTTCCTATTCCCTCGCTCTGCCGAGCGTGCGGGGTTAGTGGCCAAAGAAAACCGTTCCGATCTAGAAAACATCCCTCACTTAATTCTGCCAGCCGTATTGTTACTCAAGCAAGGTGAGGCTTGCGTTCTTAATAGTATCGATATTGAGAAGCAAGAAGCCGAAATCATCACAACGGAAAGTGGGATGATGCCAATCGTCATCCCTATCGAAGAATTGAAAGAGCAATTCATCGGCCGTTACTTCTTAGTAAAGAAACAATTCCGTTATGATGAACGCTCACCAGAAATTTTAAAAACGCGCGAAGGTCACTGGTTTTGGAGCACGATTTGGCAATCTAAAAAAATCTATCGTGATGTGCTGATCGCATCAATTCTAATCAACCTTTTCGCTATTGCAGCTCCAATGTTTACTCGTTTGGTGTACGACAAAGTGGTACCAAACCTTGCGTTTGAGACGCTATGGGTACTCGCGAGTGGTATTTTTGTCGTCTTCCTCTTTGACTTACTTTTAAAGTTAATGCGAAGCTACTTTATTGACGTTGCGGGTAAGAAATCCGATATCCTGATTTCATCTAAGTTGTTCAGTAAGGTGCTCGGGATTCGTATGGAAGCGAAGCCTGCTTCTGTCGGTGCTTTTGCTAAAAACCTGCAAGAATTCGAGTCAATCCGTGAGTTCTTTACTTCGGCAACAATAGGCTCATTAATCGATTTGCCATTCGCTCTTATGTTCTTGGCGTTAATTTGGTTAATGGCTGGCAACCTTGTGTTTGTTCCTGTCGTTGGCGTGGTGATACTGATCATCTATGCGTTGTTAATACAAGGCCCGCTGCGTCGTACCATTGAAGAAGGCTCTCGCCTTGCTTCTCAGAAGTACGCAAACTTAATTGAGAGTTTAGCGGGGCTAGAAACCGTTAAGCTATTCAGCGCTCAAAGCCAGTTCCAATTCCGCTGGGAAGAAGCTGTTGCGCACATGGCGAACTGGAATATCAAGAGTCGTCGTATTACCGATAGCATCCAAAATACTGCTGGCTTTGTTCAACAAAGTACCAATGTGGGAATGATTATTTTTGGTGTGTACCTAATGGCAGAAGGCACTCTTACAATGGGTGGCTTGATTGCCGCTACTATGTTGAGTGGTAGAGCAATTGGTCCTCTTGTCCAGTTATCATTGCTTTCTACGCGTTATAACCAAGCGAAGTCATCAATGACCTTGATTGAACAAGTCATGTCGATGCCCAGTGAACAAGAGGAAGGTAAGCGATACATCCACCGTCCGATTATTCAAGGGCATATCGCGCTTGATAAAGTAACATTCCATTACCCTGATTCGCCAATCGCGTCTATAAGAGACCTGACTCTTAATATTAGTCCAGGTGAAAAGGTCGCGATTATTGGGCGAATTGGTTCAGGTAAAAGCACACTTGAACGCCTGATTATGGGCCTGTATAAGCCCACAGAAGGTCATGTTCGCATTGATGACACCGATATGGAACAACTTCACCATGTCGACGTACGACGCAATATAGGCTGTGTGCCGCAGGACAGTAACCTATTCTATGGCACGGTAAGAGACAACATTACCTTGGGACGCCCGTTGGTTGACGATCGTGATGTCATGGATGCTGCCAACCGTGCAGGTGTAACCGCTTTTACTCAGCAAGATCCGGCAGGCTTAGAACGCCAAGTAGGTGAAGGTGGTGGTTTACTCTCAGGAGGTCAACGTCAGTCGATAGCCATAGCTAGAGCCTTCCTAGGGCGCCCTCCTGTATTATTGATGGACGAACCTACCAGCGCTATGGATAACCGTTCAGAGATGCACATTAAGCATCAGCTGAGCCAGCTGTTACCTAGTGAGACTTTGATTCTTATCACCCACAAAACGTCGATGTTGGATATCGTAGATAGAGTGATTGTGATGGAGAAAGGCAGCATTATTGCCGACGGACCAAAATCACAAGTTCTGTCAGACTTAAAGCAAGGAAAGGTAAAAGCGGCAAGTTAAAGCGCTCATGTGACTTAAAGAATCAAACTAAATCAATATCAGCAAAAACAAAGGGGGAGCATCAGCTCCCCCTTTCTTATTTGTTCTAATGAGTGAAAACGGCTCGAACCGCTCTATTCTGTCTTGGGCAATTTCAGAGTCGCTCAATTACAATGAGATATCTTCTTTCTCCATTTTGAAAGAACATTGAATTTCATATTGATTGAACGAGAAAACACTGCCGCCGTGCGTTCTCTTAGTCGTCACCATCTCATCACCAAACAAAACAGATACACGGGTGTACACTTTCTCGTGCGCCTCTACTGTGCACTCGGCAAGGTTTGTCTCAAATTCAGCTTCGAGTGTATCCAACTGCGATTTAGTCTTCTCTATCGCTTGATTGTTTTTTTCCCGTTGCTGCTCAATCTCCAACGCTTGCTCTTCGCTTCTTTCCGCTTTTGGTCGCTTCTTAAATTCGAGTTCTTGACGGATGACGTCCATGGTTTGTTCTTGAGCGTGCTTATAAATCTCCTTCAGTTGAGCTATCTTTTTTTGATATCCCTCGAAGCGAGCAAAACCATGAACCTTAGTTGCTGTATCCCCTTCAACGCCTAAGAAAACACATTCCACTTTACCGCCGACTTTAGCTTCACCGCCACTAAGTGTGCCATGCTTCTTAAAGGTATCCATCACAATGAGGTTGTTGCCACAACGAATGTCGTTACTCATGCTATGTAGATTGAGTAGAATGTCATTGCCGGTTTGCAGTTCAGTATTCTGTGCGTAGCTTGCTGTGATAGAGCCTTTGCTAAGTACCTTACAGCTTTTTGGCTCATCCTCTTTGGTCGTATGACCAATAATTCCTTTCGCGACTTTTATATCCCCCTGAGCCTGAACTTCTGCAGATTCAATAAAGCCACCAACAGTAATGCTTCCGGTCGCCTTCACTATCATTCCAGGTTCTATATTCCCAGAGACAAACACATTACCTTTGAATTTAACGTGCCCAGTAGATACGTCGACATTGCTAACACATAAGGCGTCATCCACTTCGATACTTCGCTCTTTAATAATGGGCAGACCAGAGGATGAAGAAAGTAATAAATTAGGGTCGTCAGGGGAAATGTGGGTTCCTTTTCCTGGCTTAATCAAACTGTCTTGGCCCGGAAGGGGTGGGATAATTCGACCTTGGACGGTAAAGCCCGCAATACCTTTGGTGGCAGGAGTACGTTTCATTAGCGGGTCATTCTGGCCAACGGTAATGGTTTCGCCGAGATCTCGCATATCGATCTTACCGGCGTCTTTACTACGAGGCTTTAATACTTGATGAGTAATATCTTCAACCAATGCTGAAAACTTAGCATCTTTACCCTTCACAGCTGGAGAACCTTTGGCAACGGGCTGAGTAAATTTTTCACCCGGCTTTAGCTTGCTACTCATCATTAAGACTTTTCTAAGTGCTAGCTTATTAATTCCTTTCGTTATGTGAGCCTGAGCCAAGCAATGAATGATATCGCTGCCACGTAATGCCTGCCCATTATATGCCCCAGTTACAACAAGACTTGCGAGCATCTCATCATCAGACAGTTCAACCGTAACACTGGAATTACGAACTTCAGCAATCAATATTCCTTGATAAGCTTCTCCCTTACCTTCTTTAGCAAGAGTGACAAAACGCAGTATCTCTTCTTCGAAAATAAAATAGTTTGATGCGTTCAAAGCTTCTAAGGTTGTTGGTAATGTCTTATTGTCAAAGCTTGCGTTGACCACAAACCCAGACGGCAGACATGCCATCACTTGCTTCCTATCTTCCGACAATGTAACGATGCTATCCCACATTCGAATTGTGTACCCTTAATAACTCTGTTGTTATGCAGTCTATATAATTCGCTCAGTGCTTAGAATCACTACAGTAGAATAATCAGCGTCACATCACTTACTTTCGATGTTGCAAAGGGACTCATAAATAAGACTGACCGATTCTAATCTCTTCTTCACCTTTACAAGAAAAATTCTTTCACGATTTTTCAAACTATGAATATTGGGTACGAGCATAAGATCGCAATACAGCGACGGATCTTCATCACCAAACGATTCGGGATGAATGGATGTGATAATATGAAATTATACCTTCCAAACAACGGCGATGATTAGATCGGTAGAATTGAGATAGGAAATGAGCGTCATGATGGACATGTTCAACAAAGTGAGAAATTGCATAAAGATTGGATAATTGAAATTACATAGGTCATTACATACTGCTGTTCAGTTTACAGTGTAAATCCGGCCTTCTAATTTACACTGTAAATCTAATTAACAGCTCTACATATGCTCTGTCGTTCCAAATTTAGTGACAATCGTTGATCTACCTATTTACAGTGTAAATTTGATAGTAGAGTACCGACATCTTTTCTAAACTGTAGCTCAGCTTGTTTTCGTCCGACTAGATTAAACTGTTCGACACAAGTCCCCCACTCTTTCTGCTGCACGACTTTCGCGATAAGTAAGTCTGAAACAACGAAACCTGTATCGATTATAGCGTCAGGTTCAGCTATGTGAGCTTGATGACCATTACTCTGGAGAATCAAATTCAGGGCACTGAAACCAATGCTGTCGTAACTATTACCACCATCGACATAATTCCTGAGGAGTTGGATTTCAGACTCTGCTATAGATTCCGCTTGCCTTGGCAATAATGCGCGCACCATATCAACCTCGAGAGAAGCCAAAGAACCAGAAGTGAGAAAACAGAAACTACGTTCAAAGTGACTTATCAGATTGTAGATCCAATTCTGTGCGTTTTCATTAAGTGGCTTAACCATCAATACCGAGTGACAGCCGCTTGCTTGATCGCGCTGGTGGCCAATGTGCATAGGTACAAAATCGTTATCGCGCCAGAATGAAATTAATTCACTGGTCGCGCCAAAGCTCGTTGCTAAGTAATCCGCCTGATTAGTTTGCTTTGACAACTGCCCCAACATCCAACGACCAATCCCCGAACCTTGATGACGTGTTGAAACGGCAATACGCATAACTCGAAGGCAACGACTGCTCGCCGCTTGCGTACAACCCAGTTGGTTTGCGAGTAATACTGGAGCTAGGTGACCTTGAGGTCTTCGTTTTCCAAGTTGAATCTGAGCAATCAGATCGCTATCCAACCCACCTTCTTCAGTTACCAACATACAACCTAAACATTCGTTTTTCTGCCAAGCAGCGTACAAACGGATTGCTGGATTGTTGAGAAACTGCATTAGATCGTTTGGTGACGTTTGATAATGAGCGTCAACAAGAAGAGAAAAACATTGCTGTAGCGGCTCCGGATTCGCCAAGCATTCTGCCTTTGATAACTCGACCAAGCTCAGTTGGTTGATTGCCAGATCAGAAAAGCTATCTAACTCATGAATCACCGAGTCACTTAGCGACGCGTCGTTACCAAGCAGGAAGCAATCAAACAACCAGCGCTCTAGTGGATCATTGCGATTCCAACGAATGGGCTGATCGAGCTTAAAACCTTTCCACCCTGGGCGATGATCTGAAAGCCAAGACTCGAACTTAAGTCCAAACCCTCTCCCACTCCCCTCGTATCCGTGAACGGTGGTTGAAAAAACCATACGATGATAAATGCCAACCATAGATTTGAGCATCGGGATTGGAATTGCAGCCGCTTCATCGACTAATAGCAAATCACAATCAGGCTTAGACTTAAGTAATTCATCTGGTGCTACGAATCTTAAACTTCCGCTTTGATAGCAAATGTAAGTAGCGTTGACCACTTCACAGTCTTCTAGGCGTTGACTCGCGTGGGAAAATACAGGCTCGATTGCTTTCACTGAAGGCGCTGTCACGATGATATTTAATCCATGACGCTCAACTAAAAGCTGAGCAGCGGCAATACCCAATGTAGAGCTTTTACCACGCCCTCTATCTGCCGTGAGAACTAAAGGACGTTTACGATGCCCAGACACCACTTTTTTAACCAACTCAACGGCCAGATTTTGCTGTTCAAATTTGTCCAAACTGTTTTCAAAGTCTTGCTTCAGAGGAAGTGCTTTAGTCGCTTGAACAACATCGTCTGTTTCGTTATGTTGTGAAACCGAAATGAGCTTATTGAAATTCTCCTTTAACCAACGTTGGCCAAAGCTCTCGTTATCTTCAGAGTCATCAACTTTTGGCGGCAACACCAACAACAGCCCACCACCGATTAACGAACCTAGTGCAGCGCTAAAACCATTCGCATCAAACTGCTCTCTAAAATCACAAACAAGAACTTGGGACTCACGACCAAGCAATTGTTGGCCTTTTTTGACTGGAGCATGAATCACTCCTTCAAACGGAGTTCCACCAATCTGGAAGTTGCTCGGAGTGTACGAATTTTCAAGGAAGGTTAAAACAGCAGAGTTTTGCCAATCAAAGTCGCCATCAAAGACCACACCGTAACGGTGACCATTGTGTTGGGCAATATTAGAAAGTGTATGCAGAAAAGTATTGGTTGGGTTTGTCATAGTTAGCGTCCAGATTCATCTAAACACAGTTTATCACAGCCAAATAAAAAGCCGCATAAAGCGGCTTTAGAGGAGTAATGAAAGTCGTGACTTAGTCTAACTTAGATTGTACGAATGCTAGGATTTCTTCCATTGTTGTATCATCAACTTTCTTAAGATTTAACGCCAAGTTTGAACCCTTACGGCTATATGACGCTCGACCTTTAATAAGTTCAACTTTTGGAGAAGCTTTCTTCGCGGGTGCTGGTGCTAGTTCGAGCACCCAACCTTCTAAAGTCTCTGTCACGTCTTTTGTTAAACGAGTTACGCCTTGAGCTTCGCTGCGCTGCCACACAAAACCTTCAGAAGCACCACACTTGGTCAGTAATGTTTGTTGCTGCTCACTAGTAAGACCGCTAAATTGTTTGTGTAACTTAACAATAGTCGGACGGCCAAGATCGCTCACATTTGGGTAAGCTTGTAATAATTCAAGTGGTAAAGCGGCCGCTTTCAACGCGCCACTCACCAAAGCTTCACTGCACTGGAACATTTTAGCGAGTGCTTTCTGGTCTTCAGCTTCGCCTTTATCAAGCTTCGCTTGCATCTCCTTCCCCTTCTCATAGAGAGAAAGTGGTTTATGAGCGTTAGCTACATCTGATAAAAACTTAGCATGTTCGCCGTTAATGTTTTCAGCGACATAGATCAAGAACTCTTTGTCAGCCAAAATACATGACATACGACGACGGCTACCATCAAGAACTTCAATCTTGCCGTCTTTGTTCTTACGGCCAACCGCTGGATATTGCTGGCCGCGCTCTTTAAGCGTAGTTAGTACGTCAGAAAGCGCGTGCTCATTCAAGAAAGACTGCTCACGAGCATTCTCTTCAAAAACAACCGTTCGTGTTGCTACATCAGCGGCTGGAATTCGAACCAATTCAAATGAAACTAAATCTTCACCCGCAACAGAAAGCTCAATCACTTGAGCTTGCTCTTTTACCGCAGTTTGAGCTTCTTGTGGCGTAGCTACGCGACGTTTGTTTGCTTTACCAAATAGCTTTGCATTTAAGTCAGATGTTTTAATTGCCATTCTTGTTATCCCTGATTAAGTGAAGGCCAGTTGCTATGTAATACACGCTCTAATTCTAGAGCACTTTTTTGTACTGCGTCTTGAGCCACAGCCAGAGTTTTCTTACCGCCCTCAAAGTCGCTTACCGTCAGATCGAAAACCGTGCTGTAAGTGTCAGCACAAGTTTCAAAGGCGCGGCTTCTTGGAATCGTGGCCATCATTACTTGGTCATTCAACAGGTAGTTCATCTCAGTCAGAACTGATACCTGCTTTTTATTGTCGTCTTCAAACATCGTTGGCATTAGACGAACGAACTCAAGCCCTTTCCAATCGTCCGGGAACATTTCATAAACCGTTGGCAAGTGCTGGAAGAAGTTAACCGTTGAAGCCCAGTCCAAACGCTTGGCTGCACATGGTATTAAAAGTGCGTTCGACGCGTACATTGCATTCCACACTAACGGGTCCACGTGTGGTCCAGTATCAATCATGATCACATCAAAATCATCGGCGATTTTGTCGATAAGCTTTTCTTTCAAAAGACGAACAATATCAAGTGACTGATCTCTAGACAGACTTTGCCATGCTTCAGCGTTAAACATCGCATCTTCTGGGAAGGCTGAAATAGTCTTCAAATTAGGATACTGAGTTGGCAACAGCACGTTCTTACGCAAGAATTCTAGGTCAACATCCTGCTCTTCTGGCACATTATCCAACATGATATCAACTGCAGAATAAATGCTGTCATGCTCTGCACCACTAATTTGTGGGTTTAAGAACAGACGCAAAGAGCCTTGTGGATCCAAGTCAATCAAACAGATACGGTAGCGCTTGTCCAAATTTAGAGATAAGCACGCAGCTAAGTGAACTGCCGTCATTGATTTACCCGTACCGCCCTTTTGGTTTTGTACGTTGATAATCCATGGTTTGTTGTCAGCATGCTGCTTACGTTGATGGAACTTCGGCACTTCTGCCGCGTCCATCAACATGTGAGCTTCTGTCAATGAAATCGAGTAGTGATTGGCATTGTTCTTTGTAAACTGATGGCCATCAGCTTCAAGTTTAGTGATCGCTTCATCGAGTTTACGACGCGTTAAACCAGAACGAGTCTCCATCATAGCTTTAGACATTGGAGGGAAATGTTCATCACTTCGCTCTTCCAAAATAATCTCAATTCGGTCAGCCTGAACTTGTTGAGTTTGTTCGGCTAGCTGATAGAGCTTATCAATCGTTTGTTCTCTTTTCATTGCCAGTTTCCGTAATGATTAACTAAGTACAAATTGTACAGCGATTAACAACAAACACAACAAAAACATGAACATGCATTTATGAGTAAACTCACATAAAATAGACAGTGTTTTTACAATTTGATGAAACATCACCTCAGAGTAATACTGAAAGTCATCATTTTCATCATGCACAACCATGTTATTTCTAGTGCACATTTAAAATGTTACAGCATCACTTATTTACAATGTAAATGAAATTATCGCTAAAAAACTGCGGAACGATTGAAACACAACTATAGATTACGGTTGGTGTGATTTGCATTCGAATTTATAGATTTTCAATTCAATAAAAATTAAAAAACGCTCAATGGACAAAAAATTCAAAACAGAAGAGAAGAGGAGGTGCAAAAAAAACAACAGAGGATTCTAACCTGAGCGGAAGAATGATCATGGAACATATCCAGTGTAAGATAATTAATAACACCCAATTATGAAGCATGATCAAGGCGTAAACTTAGCAATATTGATCCGAACAACTGCACATTACAAATGATCAAATTACGGAAAAATGATCAAGTAAATATCGTTCCGGAAGCATGTAATTTAAGAGCTAAGTTACGGACAAATGCTTTTGCAATGGGGATTCAACGCCTATAAGGGCTCAATGATTGAAAATTCAATCTACACTGACCGAGAATACGCAAACATGACAATTTCATGATCATGCTTCCAAGTTAACTCCCACCTGCGCTAAATACATCAAAGCTATCCATTTTCAACAGATACAGATTAAACTTTATCCTAAATAGGGCGGGAAGGATAAAAAGTACCATCACTTGATCATTGTTCCTATAGATTGGCCATCATAAATATCCACATTGATGTGTATGAAGTGACTTAGAAGATGATGTTGACTTCCGAACTGTGGATAAGCTGTATAAGTATAATGATCATGCTTTCAAGCCAATAATGATCATGCTTACAATGACTTAATGATCATACTTCTGACGCTCTGTGATCATGCTTTCTTTGATTTAATGATCATAGTTTCGGGGTTTTTATGATCATGCTTTCCAAGGGGTTTTATTTTAAACTTTTAAATTCAGCAACTTAAAAGCAAAGAAACAGCCAGATCATTAGATCACTTAATCATTTAAGATCATATTAATCAAAAAGATCAGTTATTTAAAAGCTAATAAATTCTCTTTATTTATGATCATTCTTTCTTTATCATTCAGGAACTATAGTGAAATTACGGTTAGTGTGATACGGATCAAAAATGAAACCAGAAGAGAAATTGTTAATTAAGGCACGAAGCCACAAAGATGGTCATTTATTTGAGGTATCTGAAACAGCCGTTGAATGGATAGAACAATATCAACACTTCAAAGGTGTCACCAAAAGCATTGTTGAGCTTCTTAACCTAATTTCACTTCGTGGGTTTAGCAGCAAAGACGGTTACGTTTCCACTACCGAGATTATTGAATCAACCGATGGCCAAGTTACTCGTGCAGCCTTACAGCAAAGGTTAAGAGCTGCGGTTAGTATCGGTCTTTTCAAACAAATTCCGGTTCGCTTTGAAGAAGGTCTTGCTGGCAAAACTATGCTGCATCGCTTTGTGAACCCAAACCAATTGATATCGGTACTGGGTGCTACTAGCTTAGTGACAGAAAGCGTGAAGCAAAATGAGAAGCAAAAGCGATCTAAAGCTCTAGCTCAAACCAAAGTCAACAAGCGCTTATTGAATGAACACGGACTCAATACCCCACCAACGATGAAAGACGAAGCCGATCAATTTATTGTGTCGCCAACTAATTGGGCAGGTATTATTGATCAAGCCTTAGCGCCCCCTAGAACGCGCAAGAGCTACCAAAAATCAATGGTTTCGATCTCTGGCACTCGAGCGGTGATCGAGACACGATCTTCAAAAAACATTATGACGGTTGATGATCTGATGACGCTATTCGCGTTATTCACGCTTACTGTTCAATATCATGATCATCACCAAGATGATTACCATCTAGACGCTAAACACACACCGAACAAAACACCACTTTACATCACGGATATTTTGTCCTTGCGTGGCAAGAAAGACAGCGGGCCGGCACGTGATTCGATCCGTGACAGTATTGATCGTATCGAATTTACCGACTTCCAATTGCATGAGCTCACAGGCCGTTGGCTTAGTGAGAACATGCCAGAAGGCTTTAAGAGTGATCGTTTCCGATTCCTAGCTAGAACCATTACCGCATCGGAAGAAGCGCCTACAGAAGGCTCTGACGGCGAAATTCGCATTAAACCGAACCTGTACATCCTGGTTTGGGAACCGTCGTTCTACGAAGAGCTGCTCACTCGTGATTATTTCTTCCTATTTCCGCCAGAAATCCTGAAGCAACATACCTTGGTCTTCCAAATGTATTCGTACTTTAGAAGCCGTATGGCACGCCGCCATACAGATTGCATGTTGCTCAGCGAGCTGAATCAGAAATTGGCGCGTAACATCGATTGGCGTCGTTTTTCTATGGATCTGATCCGCGAGCTCAGAAAGTTAGGTGAAGTAGGGGATCAAGAAGATACCTTCCTGGTTAACCTTTGGGGGTATCACTTAACGATCACCGCGTTGATCGAAAAAGGCAAAACGACTGATTATCAGGTTGATATCAAATGTAATGTGGAAGAAGTCTTACGTTACTCAAGAGCACGCACCACCAATGCAGGCAAGCGTAATATGGCACCAACGTTACCGAACCCACTGCGTAATGAAATGGTGTCTAAGCAGAAATTGGAAGAGTTGTCTGAGATTATTGATGGTGAGTTTGAGCCAATTCAGCGCAAAGCACCGTCGCCAAGAGGCAAATTGGGACGTCGAGTTAAGCAGCGTAAACACTCTGTTGAGATCAACGCTGACGAAATCATGATTACTCTCTCTAAATATACCTCTGCAGAGGCTCTAGAACGCAGCATAACGGCTTTATCTGCTATGACAGGGCATTCACATGCTTCAATCAAAGAAGAGTGTTCTGAGCTCATTGAGAAGCTTGATTGGTTGAGAGTAGGGGAGGACGTTATCCCATACGAAACACTGAGTCGTTTGATTGAGCTTTACAACGACCGTGACAGCACTAGCAATCGACACTTGTCTATTGAGCGCTTGATCTCTGGTTTAGCTGTGCGTCGTAAAGTGTGTAAACAAGTTCACGAAGGTCATTTAGACGAAAACGTGTTCCTAGCGCTCGACGAAATGGCGATTGGCCACTAACCACCAATCACTGTCACTGCTCAGTTGTAAGAAGCCCATATTTACGGTCGACGAATGGATAGTTTTAACACATTAGGTGCTGATTAAAACCGCACCTAACGCTGACAAAGTGATGACAAAGTAACGCATCTAGTTGATTATTATTTATCCCGAATAGACAACCTTTGTCCTTTCTTATGATTAATAGATTGGCTCATATTTTGTTACATCATACTGAATAGATTTTTGCGAGTTCCTTAGGGACTCGCTTTTTTTTGCCCAAAATTCAGAGTATTACATACTCATTCCGCAAAGATGATCAAGGCCGTATAACTTGATCATCTTTACGTATTTATTGCCAATATTCCTTCTATAGCTTCTTCAAATATAAAAAGACGCAATTATCAAGACCATTCTTTTCATGTTTAATTTTGAAAATCAATAATACCCTTCCCTAATTATATTTTGGTAGGGACGTTTTGTAGATGAATAGAAAATTAGCAGTATTAGTGATTGCAACAGCGATCGCTGGATGTGGAGGAGGGGATGAAGGCAGTACTCCATCAGTAACCGGTACTAGCCTAGTAAACTTATCAACGCTATCAAATGTGTCGGTTCAACTGCAGACGGTGCAATGTAATCAACTACAATTGGTTGGCAAGAACTATGTAAAGCCTAGGACGGTTGATAGTTGTTGGCTTCTAGAGGTGCCAGAAGACTACACGCAGCCAGAGGGGAAAAAAATTAAAGTTGCGGTTGCTAAAACTCTTTCGCAGGGACCCAAAAAAGGCGCCTTCTTACACCTTAATGGTGGTCCGGGCGGCATGTCTATTGATTGGGCCCAAGAAATTGAAAATGATCTTTCTGTTTTATCGGCTAATCATGACATCTATTTTGTTGATCAACGTGGTACCGGGTATTCTACTCCCTCTTTGAGCTGCGAATTTGAAGACTCTGGTACTGCTCAGCAGATTAAAGGTTGCAAGGATAAATATGTCAACGATGGCGTGGACTTGAATCAACATACTAATATAAACAATGCATTAGACTTACTGTTGCTAGAGAAGAAACTCTCTGAAGTTAAAGAAATAGACGGTGGGTGGAAGCTTTATGGTGTGTCATATGGAACACGTCTAGCTATGACAATGGCTCGTGAAGAGCAAAAGCAGATTAAAGCTGGGTATCAGGCATCCAATACAATTCAAATGATGGTATTAGACGGTGTCTTTCCCATCGAAATGAATGGCATTAAGGATATGCCTTGGTCAAACTATGAAGCGCTAGATAGAGTTCTAGAGGTGTGCGCGCGCAGTACCGGCTACTGCGATGAAACGAAATTTAAATCAGATTTAAATATTAAACTTGCTCAGATTGATGAGAAGTACCATGATTTTTTTGTCAGCTACTTGACCACAAGAAGCATCCGTCGCGATGACAGTATACCTACCGCTGGTAAATTTAACCCAGTTGAATTGGTTAAATTAACCAAAGAAGAAACAGAAACTGTGTTAGACGCATTAATTGCTTTTGAGGCCAATGCTTATAACCCTTCTAATCCAAGTCATTTTGCTGCAATGGGGTTAGCAAATATTTGTTCTGAGGAACCAGTTAAACAGCCCTACTACACAAGTCATCATGAGAGTCGAGCAAAGTGGGGAGCGGATGTACAAAATGTAGTAGATAATAGTACTAATTTGGGATTGACGCTTGAAGCATGTCAAGCCATGGATGTTGAGCCTGTAAGCAGCAGCTCTTATGCTTCTATGGAGAAGGTTGATTATCCTGTGCTCATTCTCAACGGCGCGAATGACGGTATTACACCACCTGCGCTGGCTGAAGTTTCTGCTAAGAAATTCTCGAATATGCTCAGCTTGACCTACGATCAAGGTTCTCATGGTATATTGACTGATGCCCAAGATAGTGTTCCTTGCCTGAAAAATTTGATTCTTAGTTCGATCAATGAGCCTGAGAATATGCGTAGCTTAGATACTACATGCTTAAATGTTTCTGACTTTAAGTATGTGGCGGACATTGATATCTGATGTAAGGCTCAAGCTTGTGCCCTCATATTTTAAACTGGTGTGAGGGCACATTGGGTAACTGGCCGATCTTAATGTGGAGCAATCGAAGCTCTTTGATCATCGTTCTGGTATTGACTTGCCATAAAGCGTACATGCGATTCGATCAATTTTTCTGATTCTTCTTTCCAGCGCGGTTCTTGTTGTTGGTTGGTAAACTCCAAAGCCAATACACACAAGTGCTGTAGCCGCTGTGTACACCACTCTTGTAAGTCAGGTTCTGATTTTGGATTACAAGACACAGCTTGAAGCTTGCTATAGGCAAACATCAGGTATTGGAAAGCTTTTTCCTGATGGTGCGAGCCACTAAGTTCGTTTGAGATAGATGGTGGGCTTGGTGGTGGAAGCTTTGTCGATGCCGTCAGAATTTCATCTTTATATCGATAAAACGTAAAGATTCTCAAGCATCCGTCTAACCAGCATGCGATGCCTTTGCTCTGTTCATCCGTGATCAAAGGCCCCCAGAGTGCATCTGGAGGCGTTAAGATCAAAGGCTCTAACTTCTCCACTTGATCATGCTTTCGGTCTTTGTACCAATTTCCGATCCGCTCTAACCAAGTGTCTAGTTCATTCATGCAACGTTATCCCACTGTTTAACATAGTGATTATCTGAAACTTGCTTGATCTCATGCTGTATTTCACTGCTTTGTTCACGAATACGACCAGCGTCTATTGAATAGTTTGGCTCATTTTTCACGAGTTCGCCAAATGGTAGATCAGGATCGGGCACAGCAGAGATCAATAACTTAGTGTATGGGTGTTGTGGGTTGGTTAAGATCGACTGGGTTGATCCCCACTCAACGATCTGTCCCTTGTACATCACAGCTGTCTCTTCTGCGATGTAGTGTGCTGTTGCGAGATCATGCGTAATGTACAAAAAACCTATCCCTAACTCTTTCTTCATCCTCTGCATTAGGTTCAAAACACCGAGTCGTATTGAAACATCCAACATCGAGGTGGGTTCATCGGCAAGGATAACCTCAGCACCGACTGCGAGTGCTCTGGCTAAGTTTATGCGCTGTCTTTGGCCTCCACTGAGCTCATGAGGGTATTTGGTGAGAGTTTCGATGGGTAACTCCACCAGCGTTAATAACTCGTTGAGACGCTCTGCGAGAGCTTGTTTCGTAGCAACTTGCTTGTGGATCTTAAGGGGCCGTGTTAAGTGGTGTTCAATGGTGTGGGTTGGATTGAGTGAGCCAAATGGGTCTTGAAATATCATTTGCACGCGGCTTCGGTAATCCAAGATATCTTTACGACTTTTTAAGGTAGAAATATCTCTGCCATTGAACAGTATTTCTCCCTCTGTTGGCGGATACACTTTGGTCATCAGTCGAGCGCAGGTGCTTTTCCCGCAGCCTGATTCGCCAACTAGTGCCAATGTTTTACCTGCATGTAAATCAAAACTCACCCCATGCAGTGCTCTAAAGATCTCTTCTTTGCCAAATCCACCACCAACAGTGAATTCTCTAACGAGGTTTTTTACTTGAAAAATAGGTTGTGACATGGAGCTCTCCTAGCACGCAGTTGCGTGAGCGTGTTCGTGAATATTGGGGAAGGAACTCCATAGCTTTTGGGTGTAGGAGTGCTGAGGGTTATTGCGAATCTCATGGGCTTGGTTGACTTCAACTATCTGTCCATGACGCATGATGGCAATTCGATCGCACAGTTGGCTCATTAGTGCGAGGTCGTGGGTGATAAACAATATTGAGAAACCAAACTCTTCTCTGAGTTGGTGTATTTGCTGCAGAATTTCGCGCTGTACAACCACATCCAGTGCCGTGGTCGGTTCATCCATGATAATCAACTTAGGGTTGAGCGCGAGAGCTATAGCAATCACCAAACGTTGACGCATCCCACCGCTAAACTGGTGCGGGTACTCGGTTAGACGGTGGCGAGGGATATTGACTAGGTCGAGTAACTTTTCGGCGCGATCTTTTGCTTGCTCGTTGTTCATGCCCTTGTGGTGGCGCAATACATCGGCAAACTGTTCTTCAATGGTCAGTACAGGGTTAAGCGAGTTCATCGCGCTCTGGAACACCATTGCGATCTCACTCCAACGTAAGGTGTTCAAGTGGCTGTCCGATAAGCTCAGCAGATCTTGCCCGCCAAACAGTATTTGCCCGCCAGAGATGAAAGCCGGTGGCTTATGCAGGCGGTTAATGGCAAATGCGATGGTACTTTTGCCACACCCGGATTCTCCCGCTAAACCAAAAATCTCGCCTTGGCCTATATTAAAGCTTACGGATTTTACGGCATTAAAATCGCCGTCATCGGTAATGTAATCGACACATAGATTCTTCACTTCGAGAAGAGGTGTCTCTGAATTTTCCCTAGACATGATAAACACTCAGTTATAATATTGATAACTATTATCATTAACATGTGTTGAATTTAGTGGAAGAGAAGAGCACAAAAAGAATGAAGTGACTCGAATTATTTTTTGATTATTTCATGAAGTTTCAGCGGGAAATAGGAAATGAGAACGAGGAAAATGAGAGGTGGATCAAACCACATTTCTTATGGGGAATCTTTTAAATGTAATGGCAGAAAATGGCTTTGGCAAAGTTTAAATGAGGCATTTATTAATTAGCTTTGTGAAGCGTCGGAATCATCACATTTCAGTACAGAATTGCTTAACAAGCGAAATAGCATTTGCTACAGATTACCTGTCCATTACATGGTGCTTTTCGGAGGAAAACATGTCCATTAATTCTATCAACCATGATGAAATGACAAATATTGCAAATAAGTGGGATGCTGAAGAAGAAGTATCTTTCAAACCAGAAAAGAAAATGAAATCTGCTGAAGCTCGTCGTCGTATTGAAGCTCTAAGAGAAATTAGAGAAAGCGGTTTTAGCCTGGAAGAAGCGAGGGAGCTAGGTCTAATTCATTAACAATCCCCATTGCATTTAGAAGGGTGGCGCACCGCCACCCTTTGATTTATATGCCTTTTTTAAAGAAGTTTGTGCTTTTTATAAGTAAACCATGCTCCTTGCCTCTCACCATTTAAATCCATTGTCCTTCCTCTACATTATTTGTTCTCGACTAAAAACATGCCCTTGGCATACTCTTTAACTAAGTTGTTTGACAGTTATATGCAACGCCACTAATTTTAAAGTTAAAGCAAAAATATGCGATGTTGTTGGTAAGGAGAAGGCTATGTCTAATTCGGTGGCTAAAGCCAAAGAAGTGCTGTTCTATGAACCTGAAGATCCAAACGGGTACCTGTCAAATTTTGCCGCTTGTCCTATCAAAATCGACGATCAAGTTTGGGCAACCAGCGAGCATTATTATCAAGCGATGAAGTTTGCCTCTCAAGCGCTGCGTAACACCATTCTCGAAGCCTCGACTCCTGCTGAAGCATTCTCTTTAAGCCGTGATTATGAAGACCAAGTTCGGGAAGATTGGTATGACATTCGTGTTGAAGTGATGCAGTTCATTGTCACAGAGAAGTTCAGGCAGAACCCACAGTTTGCGTTGTTTCTTACTAATACCGGAGATTCGGTGATAAAAGAACATTCGCACAAAGACCACTTCTGGGGGGATGGTGGCGATGGAACCGGCGAGAACCATTTAGGCAAGATTCTGATGGCAGTACGACAAGAGCTTCGTACTCAGCAACTGCATTTGATTGCTGCACACTAATCCATTTACCTCCGTGGTTCCAAATTAAGTAGGTCGATTACAGGTAAACTCTTTTAGCCCTTAAAGATGAATTAAAAAAGGCCGCCCTACTTAGCTTCTGTGCTAATCAGGGCAGCCTTTTAGGCTTAAGAGCGAGTTAGTCATCGAAGAGAGCTAAATTACGATACCTAAGCTATACCTTTATGCGAAGGTTACAACTGATGCTGTTGCTATAAGTAACTCTGTACGATGTCGTTGAGCTGACCATCGTCTTTCATTTGGTCGAGGCGCTGGTCGATGAAGCTTTGCAGTTTAGGATCCATCTCTGGGTCAAATGCTAAATGGATGGGGTAGTTATTAATCACTGAGCCAAACTCTTGCATCTGGTAGTCATCAATACTGAGTTTCTGCTCATTTAGGTTGTATTTGATTCGAGATTCCATTTCAACAAAAACGGTATCACCCGGAGTTCGGTTTAATACACGAAAAGCCGCGCTGTAATCTTTAACTCGAATCTCGTTAAGCTTACCTTGTTGGATATAAGGCTCTAGATTTGGATATTCAAACCCCACCAGCAATACAACCGCTTTTCCGTTTAAATCATCGATAGTGTTGAACTCAAATGGCTTCTTGCCGCTGCTAAGTAACACATGTTTTACATTGTAAATCGGATCTTTAGACAGGTTTACAGATTGGATATTTCCCCAACTTGGGCTGCCATAGGTGACCCAGTTTGGATTCTCTCTAGCGTCGAGCTTATCGATCATTCGGTTGAAAGGGTAGGTGTGGTAATCGATCTCGTATTGGCTGTCGTCAAATACGGCTTCAACAATATCCGAAACCATTCCTCTGTGAGATGACCCGTCAGTTTCGATCTGAAAAGGTTGCGCTTGGCTTGCAATAATGTAGTAGTGAACAGGTTCGCTTGCAAAAGCATAACTGTTTGAAAACAAACTGACTATGGATGCAACTATTAGATGTTTTTTCATAACCTTCCCTAGTTATTTGATGAATGACTACTATTATACTAGTTGAGTAATTGTAGTTTGCTAGGATAACAATAATGGTAATTTTTGTATGGTGAATAAAGGAAAACGCTATATTGGACTCTCCCGACAGTTGATCGGGGTAATCATCGCAATCAGTACCTTATTCACAGTCATAGTGACAGGTCTAGGTTTGTATGTGGAGTACCAAAATCGAGTTTCTTTTATCAGTTCTCAGATCGAACAAGTTAAGGATGGTTATCTTTCTGGCTTAACCGCCAGTTTGTGGGTTGAAGACCGAGAGCAACTGTTTGTGCAAGCTGAAGGTATCTCCCGCTTACCCTCGGTCAGTTATCTGTTAATAGAAAGCCCCGATGAAAAAATTTTAGAATTAGGTCAACAGACGTCCGGTCAGTCTTATTCTCAATCTTGGGATATGGTGCATCAGATGGGAGGCTCAGAGTTCCAACTGGCGACGCTCACGGTGCAGTCTGATCTAAGTATGATTCTCAACGACTTTGAAGACCGGGTGTTATTATTGCTCGCCTTCGAAGCAGTTAAAATCTTCTTATTGTCTCTGGTATGTTTAACCATCGTCTACCGCCTTGTAGTTAAGCGCTTAATGACCATGTCTTCTCAGATCAACCATCAACAGGTTGAAGACAACAAACCGCGATTTCTAACACCCACTAACTCTACATACAGTGATGAGATCTCTACACTAGAGAGTAGCTACAATCAGTCGATTGAACGTATTCGTCAACAATACCAAGAATTGGAAAAAGCCAAAGATACTGCAGAGGTAGCGAACCGCAACAAGAGTGAATTTCTTGCCAACATGAGCCACGAAATCCGCACTCCAATGAACGGGATTATCGGGCTTTCATCACTGCTTTCTGAAATGGATATGCCGAAAGAGCAAAAAGAGTATGTCGACATGCTCAACACCTCTTCGCTTACTCTACTCGATTTAATCAATGACATTCTCGACTACTCGAAGATTGAAGCGGGTCGTTTAGAGCTTCAGCAAGAACCGATGAAAATGATGGGTATTGCTGCCGACGTAGAGTCGACCTTCAGAGTTAAAGCCGAGCAAAAAGGGCTCAAATTCCAACTGGCGATTGATCCTAAGATCCCAACCATGGTGATTGGCGATGGTACTCAGTTAAGACAAGTACTGAATAACCTAGTTGGCAATGCCATCAAATTTACCGAACATGGTCATGTCATGCTCTCACTTCGTTTAGAAGAAGTCATAGAGCCGGAACAAAAGCTCAGAGTGAAATTTGAGGTGACCGATAGTGGTATTGGTATCGCAGAAGACAAGCAACAATCGGTATTCGATAAGTTTCAACAAGCCGACGGTAGCACCACCCGCATCTACGGAGGCACGGGGCTTGGTCTTACGATATGCGATAAGATCGTGACCTTAATGGGCAGTAAGCTTGAGCTAACCAGTGTCGTAGGTAAG
The DNA here is from genome assembly GCF_000153005.1 of Vibrio sp. MED222. Lineage (NCBI taxonomy): Bacteria > Pseudomonadati > Pseudomonadota > Gammaproteobacteria > Vibrionales > Vibrionaceae > Vibrio > Vibrio sp. MED222. The sequence goes on from NZ_CH902606.1 coordinate 1,256,905, forward strand.
GGAAGTACATTCTACTTTACCGCTGACTTTGACCCGAGCTTAGACGTTGACGAGAGCAACATCGATTTTAATAAAGTCTCGGTACTTTTGGTTGATGACAGCCAGTTGAACATGCGTATTACCTCAACACAACTTCAATCATTCGGCGTTAAGTCTGAGTGCTGTGAAACCGCCACTCAAGCGTTAGAGCTTGTTTCAGAGTCTGTGGCGAAGTCGTTGCCTTATGATCTGGTGCTGATTGATAAAGTGATGCCGTCTATTGATGGATTCCAATTAGCAAGAAGTTTGATTGAGCGTTTTGACAAAGCTTGTCCGAAGCTAGTGATGATTTCTGCCGATCCTCGAAAACAGGATGAAGCACGCGCCAAACAAGTGGGTTTTGTTGCATACATTGCTCGCCCTTATCAAGATAATCAGCTTAAATGGACGCTGAGTGAAGTCCTGGCGAGATCGGCTGATACCTCAATCTTTACCTATCCAAATCGAGGTGAGGTAGCGTTTAAAGATAATCAACCCGTGCCATTAACCAAACCATCGGGTTCTGTTGAAGCTACGACATCTGCTTCTGTTAGAACGACACAAATAGACAAACAAGCTCCAATCAAAGAAGAGCCAAAACCAGTGGCTGCTCCGTTTAGTGGTAAGGTTTTGGTCGTTGAAGATTCTAGAGTGAATCAACAAGTCGCCAAAATGATGCTTAAGAAGCTCGGGTTTGAGGTGGATATTGCAGACAACGGTGAAATTGGTGTCGAGAAATTCCAGGCCAACGAATACGAGATGATTTTTATGGATTGCCAGATGCCAGTTCTTGATGGTTTCGAAGCGACCAAGCAGATCCGAGCGCTCGAAGAAGGAACCTCTAAACACATTCCGATCGTTGCGCTGACGGCCAACGTCGTGCAACGAGATAAGCATTTGTGCTTCGATGTGGGTATGGATGAATTTTTACCAAAACCCGTCAATCAAGGGAAACTGAGAGAGATCGTTGCCAGTTTCTTGTCGAAAGGAACTGAGTCGAGCAAGGAAAATGAGCAGAAAATCGTTTAAGTTCAATTAGCTGATGTCTCGCTAAAGCATATCCAACTCTATAAGAAACTCCGACAGAATCAGTCGGAGTTTCTTTTTTTTGCTAATGAGCACTTGGTTAGCTAATACATCTAGTTAGCTAAATACACATAGTTAGTTAAATACATATAGTTAAATACGTCGCGTATCAATACTGATTGAATCCATAAGCTGTTGTATTTAAAAACAAGCATGTGTTGATTGTCATAGCCGTGAAATACAACTGCCACTAAAATATGCTCTTAATGTCACAATCCAGTTATAGCATGCAGCCAACTAGAACTCCTTTTTAACCTTAACGAAACTCAACCTGTGAGAGCCTAAGATGTTCAAACCTTTGTATGTATTTGATATGGATGAAACGCTGATCAATGCCGATGCAGCGATGCTTTGGAATGAGTTCTTGGTTGAAAAGGGCATTGCCACTGCGCCCAACTTTATTGATGAAGATAAGCGTTTAATGGGCCTGTATTCGGAAGGCAAATTGAACATGGAAGATTACCTAACATTTTCCATGCAGCCACTCGCGAACATGCCAACAGAGCAAGTTACTACTTTGGTGGAAGAGTGTGTCGAGAAGCATATTTTACCTAAGCAATTCAAGCAGTCGAAACCTTTGATTGAGCAGCTTGAGAATGATGATATCGACATGTTGATCATCTCTGCCAGCGTGACTTTCTTAGTGGAAGCGGTCGGTTGTAAGATTGGTATTGAGAACGCACTCGGTATCGATTTGGTAGAAAACCAAGGCCGCTTCACGTCTCAAATATCAGGTGTGCCAAGCTACCGTGAAGGTAAAGTCACCCGTTTAAAAGAGTGGTTAGACAATCAAGAAACTAACTACTCAGACATTCACTTTTATACCGATTCAATCAACGACTTACCTTTGTGTGAACACGCTGATTTTGCTTACTTGGTAAACCCATGTCCGCGTTTGAAAGCGTTAGCCGATCAACCGAATTGGTCGATTCTCAACTGGGATTAACACGAATCTTATAGTCGAATTAGGTTCGCTCTAGAACTCATCAAGCCGCTGACTACAGCGGCTTTTTTGCATCTTCAGTCTAATGTTCGATTTATTACCTTAGCTGACAAAAGGATGCATGTAACAATTCAGTAACATCTCTTGCTCTGCTGTAAATCAAACCACCATATTTCAATCCCTTGATAGCACTCACTTTCTTGTCTTGACAGTTTGTGTGTAACAAATATTTTACAAACTGACAGGATTTCATCGAAATTGCCCATTTTCCTCCACCCATTCCATTATCTCGGCTTGTGGGCCAAATTTAATTAAGGACAAAAAATACACAACACAACACAAAACCGATAGGTACAAGGAGAAAGTTCATGGTGGATACATACAACCCGCTTGGCACGGATGGATTCGAGTTTGTTGAATACACGGCCGTTGACCACAAGGGAATTGAGCAACTTAAAGCGCTGCTTGTGTCACTTGGTTTTGCTGAGATCGCCAAGCACCGCTCAAAAGAGGCTTGGCTGTATCGACAAGGTGACATCAACTTTATCGTCAATGAACAGCCTCACAGCCAAGCGGAAGCGTTCGCTAAAGTGCATGGGCCATCGGTCTGTGGCATGGCTTTTCGTGTCAACGAAGCAACCGCTGCAATGGAGCAAGCGTTTAAGGGCGGCGGTGAAGAGTACAAAACGGAAATAGGGCCGATGGAACTGAGCATTCCTGCCATTTACGGCATCGGTGAAAGCCTGCTCTATTTTGTGGATCGTTATGGTAAGCAGAGTATCTATGATGTTGACTTCCGATTTTATGATGATGCAGAACAGCGCATGGCAGAAGCTAATGTTGGCTTGTATGAAATCGACCACCTCACGCACAACGTTAAGCAAGGCAATATGGATGTGTGGTCTGGGTTCTATGAGCGTCTTGGTAACTTCCGTGAGATTCGTTACTTCGACATTGAAGGCAAGCTGACAGGCCTTGTGAGCCGCGCCATGACCTCACCGTGTGGCAAAATCCGTATCCCTATCAATGAGTCTTCGGACGACAAATCACAAATCGAAGAGTTTATTCGCGAATACAACGGCGAAGGTATCCAACACATCGCACTCGCCACCGATGACATCTACAAAACGGTGAAGACTCTGCGTGATCGCGGCATGGACTTTATGCCAACCCCAGATACCTACTATGAGAAAGTTGACGATCGTGTGAAAGGCCACGGGGAAGACACTGATCTGTTGCGTGACTTACGCGTTCTGATTGATGGCGCGCCGACCAAAGACGGCATCTTGCTGCAAATTTTCACACAGACGGTAATTGGGCCTGTGTTCTTTGAAATCATTCAGCGTAAAGGCAATGAAGGCTTTGGCGAAGGTAACTTCAAGGCGCTGTTTGAATCGATTGAAGAGGACCAGATTCGTCGAGGAGTATTAGACGATGCATAAATGGATCTCGTTTCCTCACCGGGAAGGGGTGTGCTCTAAACAAGCGCACGCCGACTTCCCTGAAGAGGCAATTTATGAGCGAGAGGCGGGCCGAAGTGGATTCTTCGGCCCTGCCGCTCATTTTCATCACCAACATGCCCCAACAGGTTGGTCGGAGTGGGAGGGTGATTTGCGCCCTCGCGCTTTTGATTTTACGCTGGTGGAGAAAGCTAGCCAGATAACCCCTTGGGCGGTGCCTCATCTTTTGCATAACGCAGACTGCAAAATCCGCGTATGGCGCATGGATGAGAAGATGGATTTCTTGGTGCGTAACTCCGATGGCGATGAGCTGCTGTTCATTCATCAAGGCAGCGCCGATCTCTATTGTGACTATGGTCATCTAGTGGTGAGTGAAGGGGATTACGTGATGATCCCGCGCTCGACCAACTGGCGTTTAGAGCCAAGCGAGCCGATGTTTATCTTGATGATTGAGAACACAGACGCGGCTTACTCCTTGCCAGAGAAAGGCATGGTCGGTAATCACGCGGTGTTTGATCCTGCGGTGCTCGACATTCCTTCAATCAATGATCAATTTCGCGCTCAGTATTCTGAAAACCAGACTCAGGTTCAGGTGAAGCGCCACGACAAAGTCAGCGTGATCACCTATCCGTTCAATCCATTGGATGCAATTGGCTGGCATGGCGACTTAGCGGTGGTGAAAGTGAATTGGCGCGATATCAGACCGCTGATGTCACATCGCTACCACTTGCCACCATCTGCGCATACGACGTTTGTTGGCGCAGGCTTTGTAGTGTGCACCTTTGTACCACGCCCGATTGAGAGCGATCCAGGTGCATTGAAAGTGCCGTTCTACCACAACAATGACGACTACGACGAAGTACTCTTCTATCACGCTGGTGACTTTTTTAGCCGTGACAATATTGAAGCGGGCATGGTGACTTTCCATCCAGCAGGCTTCACGCATGGACCTCACCCTAAAGCCTTTAAGGCAGGTCAGGCGCATAAGAAGAAGTTTACCGACGAAGTGGCGGTGATGATTGATACTCGCCATGCACTGCAGTTCTCTGACGAACTCGATAGCGTTGAGAACAAAGAATATGTCTACAGTTGGCAAGAGAAGTAAGGGGCAACAAGGATGAAATTAGCAAGCAAGAAAAATGGCACTCGCGATGGTCTATTGATGGTCGTGAGCAAAGATCTCAAACAATGTGTGGCTGCCACTGAAATCTTCCATGCGATGCACCTTGCACCCACCATGCAGGTAGCATTGGATAACTGGGACAGCGTTGTTTCTCAGTTAGAAGAGTTATACACCTCGTTAAACAACGGGCATGTGACAGGCAGTGAAGTGTTTGCACCTCAGTATTGTGAATCGCCTCTGCCACGTGCTTATCAATGGGCTGATGGCAGCGCGTATGTAAACCACGTTGAATTGGTGCGTAAAGCACGTGGTGCTGAAATGCCAGAAAGCTTCTGGGTCGATCCATTAATGTATCAAGGCGGTTCAGATGCCTTTATCGGCCCTCGTGACAACATCGAGTTTGCCAGCGACGAGTGGGGCATCGATTTCGAAGGTGAGGTTGCGATTGTCACCGGTGACGTGCCAATGGGTGCCAGTGCTAAACAGGCGCACGAGTCGATTCGATTACTGATGTTGGTGAACGATGTGTCGCTGCGCGGTTTGATTCCGGCTGAGCTCGCGAAAGGCTTTGGTTTCTTCCAGTCTAAGCCTTCTTCGGCGTTCTCCCCGGTTGCGGTAACACCTGATGAGCTTGGCGAGCAATGGAAAGGCAGCAAGGTACATCTATCGTTGATATCGACCTACAACGACCAACCTTTTGGTTGTCCGAATGCGGGCGTCGATATGACTTTCAACTTTGCTGAACTAGTAGTCCATGCTGCGAAAACTCGCCCACTATCGGCCGGTGCAATCATTGGCTCGGGCACGGTTTCCAATAAACAAGGTACTGACCACGGCACCTCAATTGCTGAGGGCGGTGTAGGCTATTCATGCATTGCTGAAGTACGCATGATAGAGACGATTCGAGATGGCAAACCGTCGACTCAATTCATGTCGTTTGGTGACTCGATCAAGCTTGAGATGTTCGATGTAGCGGGTGACTCCATTTTTGGCGCGATTGACCAGAAAGTCAGTCAATATCGAGCGCTATAGTCCACGTAATAGGATTTCTGTATGAGCGAGAGCATCGTGAACAAGAACATTATACTTTACGGTTATTGGCGCTCTTCGGCTGCCTATCGAGTACGTATTGGGTTGAACCTAAAACAACTCAACTATGAGTCTAAATCGGTGCACTTGGTGCGTAATGGCGGCGAGCAGCATGACCCACAATATCGTGATCTCAACGCCAGTGAATTAGTGCCCGTGCTGGTGGATGGTGAAGTTCAACTCAATCAGTCACTGGCTATTCTTCAATATCTCGATGAACACTATTTGTGTGAAAGCAGCCCAGACTCCTTGTTGATTCCTGAGCAAATACCACTGCGCTATCAAGCGTTGGCGATGGCTCAGGATATTGCGATAGAAATTCATCCTCTTAATAACTTGCGTGTGTTGCAGTACTTGGAGCGAGAGTTGTCGTGTGAGCCAGAGGCAAAAATGGACTGGCTACACTATTGGATGAGCCAAGGTTTTTCGGCGTTAGAAGAGAAACTGACTAAGCACAGGAAAACACATGGTGACTCGGTGTATAGCCTCTCGGATTCTCCCTGTATTGTCGATATCTGCTTGGTGCCGCAGGTGTATAACGCGCTGCGCTTTGGCGTTGATATGTCGCCGTATCCGTTAATTAACTCGATTGTCGAAGCGTGTAACCAGTTACCCGCTTTTATCGAGGCGATGCCAGAGAACCAAGCGGATGCGAATGCACCGATGTGAACGTATTGAATTCTTTTCAATGAACTGGAAACGTTATTTGGATTAAATTACGTTATAATTACGATTTGGTATATTTAAAGATATTATGTATTCATTCTTTTCAGGTTTAATTTCCAATTTTATGAATATTTATCTCATCTAGTATTAAACGGTCCGAATAAAATAAGCCTCATTATTATTAAATAAGAGGCCTGTTTAATGGGTTTATATTAGTGATGGTTATCTCTCGATAACTTTAGTAATAAACAATACCTTCGCCTTTTGTAATCAGAGTACCAGCTTCATTGGTGATTATTTTATCTAAATCAAATAATGAACCAATCGCCGCATTACCCAATCCAGCTTCAACGAATTTACAAACGGCATCAATTTTTGGCCCCATAGAACCAGCAGGGAATGAAAATTCTGCTAAACCAGTAGGCGTTGCTTGCTTCATTTCTGCTTGGTCTTCTTTACCGTAGTTACGGAAAATCGAACCATCGGTTAAGATAATAAATAAGTCGGCATGGATTTTTTCAGCCAGTAATTCAGCCGTAAGATCTTTGTCAATGACGCACTCTACGCCAGTACTCTTACCTTGCTCAATACTCACGGGAACACCGCCGCCGCCACAAGCGATAACAAGGTTTTCTGTATCTAGAAGTGTTTCAATTTGCTGAATTTCAACAATGCTTTTTGGCATAGGAGAAGGCACAACGCGTCGGTAGTACTCGCCATCAGCTTTAAACTGCATTGTGCTTTGAGCCATTAATTCTTTAGCTCGTTGCTCTGTATATACAGGGCCAACAAATTTAGTCGGGTTAGCAAACGCAGGGTCTTTTTTGCATACTTCAGTTTGCGTGACTAGCGTTGCTACGTCTAATTCAGGGTCAATGTTTCTGAGCTCTTGTTGTAACATGTAGCCCACCATGCCACAGGTTTGAGAGCCGAGTACATCCATTGGGTATGGTGTCGTCTCTGGCGAATATTCGCTATAAGCCGCGTTTTGTTCCATCAACAAACCTACTTGTGGGCCATTACCATGAACGATAACAATCTCATGCTCGCGTGCTATCGCAGCAATACTCGCCGCTGATTTGATTATATTTTCACGTTGGTTCTCAGCCGTTAATGCTTGGCCTCTTGCTAAAAGAGCGTTACCGCCTAAAGCTAATACTATGCGCATGATAATGTCTCCGATCATTTAATAATTATTTTATTTATTTTACGTAGGGATTAACCGCTTGTTTCTAATTAAATTCAATCTTATTAATAGGAGTGACTAGTTTTTTAATTACTCTTAAGTAATTAACATGCCGAGATAGTATGGGAAAATAACTGTTCTAAATGTGATAGCTATCAAATTATCATTTCACTAGAAATGGAGCTGTGGAAACGGGAGTTATTGTAATTCGATTAAATATTCCATAAGCTTGGATACAATCCAGTAGTGGACTCTTTTTTTGTATAAATGATTCGTCTTTAGTGAATATTATCTCTGGCTATAAAATGATTAATTTTCAAATTTTGTTTTAAATATGACGTTCAGATCGCATTAAGAGCTTTAGAAAAGATACGGAGCCAAATTGAAGCGGGGAGGACATTAGCTTAAATAGTGGTTTTGATTCGGTTTTGATTCGGTTTTTATTGGCGAAAATAGTTTTTCAAAGGCTGATTTAAGACGCAGCTCGGTCCTTTTAGGTCTAGGTATAAGTCGTATGATTCATTGAAAAAATACGATGTCTCTATTGTCATTTATTGTGCCTGAAGCGTACTTGCGCCCTACTTCTAGATTAGCCGAATGTAATTACACGTATCGGCAAATCAAGAGCGGCTTAAAGTGTTCAGTGTTTCTCCCGTTGCTTGCTTCACGAAGTTATGGGTTTTCAATCGGCAGCGGCCGTCGACGATTTAAGTCACACGGCAACGAGACGTGAAGAACTATCATGAAATGCCTGAAAGAAGGGTGTCACTAGCTAACTTGCCGGGTGACACCGCATTACATCATGGAGTAAGGTGCTTGTTATGGTGCTCTGTTGAAATTAGTTAGAGCAAATGATTACTTGTCGGAACGTTCCCCTATGACCACCTCGGCTCAAAGACGTGAAGAGATCCTTCACTACATTCAAACTCACCAAAAAGGTGAAGTTAACCATTTTTCGGAACTGTACAATGTTTCAGAGGTTACGATTCGCAATGACCTTAACTATCTAGAAAAGAAAGGCTGTTTAAAAAGGTGTTATGGCGGTGCTGTGCTCAATAATCAGTTTGCCTTTGAGCGACCACTCAATGATAAAAAGCAGCTCAACAACAATACTAAAGCGAAGCTAGGAGAGTATGCAGCATCACTGATTGTAGACGGTGACAAAGTCATTCTTGATTCAGGCTCGACTACAGAGCAAATTGCTTATCATCTGGAAGGGAAGCAAGATTTGGTTGTTATGACTAACGGTATTAACATCGCTTACCATCTTGCTAATCAAAGTAATGTATCAGTTATGGTCACGGGGGGAACTATGCGTGACAATTCTTACTCGGTACATGGGACAGGCGGCGAGGACTTTTTGACGGTTTTTCGATTCAACAAATTGTTCTTAGGGGTTGATGGTTTTGACAAGACATCTGGCATTACAACTCCTCATCAAGGTGAAGCAAACATCAATCGAAAAATGCTTGAAGCAGCACAAACTGTGATTGCAGTGACAGACTCATCGAAGTTTGATCGCCATAGCTTTTGTCTGATTGCTAGTCCTGAGCAGATCAACATGCTAATCACAGATAGCGGAATTCCTCAGACTTACGTCGACCAGCTCACTGATCTTGGTGTTGATGTGCGAATAGTGGATTAACTCAGCTTTCCAACTTCCTACCTTTTAGCCAAATCAGTGCTACAAGAACGAATAGAACCAGCCTGAACGAGGCTGGTTTTGCATTTCGCTAACCACAAAAATATCAGCAGATAATCCAGTTTGTGATCTCACGCAGGCTGGGCTTCGAAACTCCACCAATCGAGTCAGTTTCTCACTCTCTTTCACTTGTTAAATTGCGAAAGTCAGCCTTTATGGCTCTTTCAATGCGTAATCCTCAATCATAAGTGAAAGTAAATACTTTCACTTATCCTAAAGTGAAAGGTTTTTTAGCCTGAAATCGAAAGCTAATTGGCTGTGATCTAGGTTTCACTTTTTTATTATTTGTCCTGCTTTAATACCAACCAAAAGAAAGTCGAAACATTTCATGCTTAAAGTGAAATGAAACGTAAGAGGTTTCGTATATGAGCAGTGCAGAACGAAGACAGCAAATTATGGCGCACATACGTAGCCATGGCTCAGGCAAAGTGGATGAGTTTTCAGACCAGTACAATGTTTCCGCAGTCACGATTCGACATGACCTCAATTTGCTCGAAAAAGAAGGCTGCGTATTTCGTTGTTATGGTGGCGCAACGCTTAACCCTAACTTTGCATTTGACCAACCTTTGTACCGCAAAGATCAGCTTAATCGCAGTGCCAAGCAATCCATTGCTCAAGTAGCAGCGAATCTTATTCACGATGGTGAGGCGGTTATCTTAGATTCAGGTACCACAATAGGTCTTATGCCTCAGTATTTGATGAACAAGCAACAATTGGTTGTCATGACCAATGCACTCAATACTGCTTATCAACTTAGTAAATTCGAAAACATCGACCTTCATGTTGTCGGTGGAAGCCTTCGCCGAGCGTCTTGTTCATTGATTGGAAATCATGGAGAGCAACAAATCCGCTCTTACCTTTTTGACAAGCTGTTCCTGGGCGTGGACGGATTCGATCTACAGGCTGGAGTGACCACGCCGGACTCTCAAGAAGCACAAGTTAACCGATCTATGTGCGAAGTCGCTCGCCAAATTATTGCTGTTACGGATTCAAGCAAATTTGGGCGAAAGAGCTTTTGTATGATCCGCGCAGCAAACCAAATCGATGTATTGGTAACCGATAGCAATATTCCCCACGCAACGCACCGAGCGCTCATTGAAATGGGTGTTGAAGTGATTATTGCCGATCAAACTGTTAACTAGGAATAAATATGAAAGCGTTACTTTCTTTAATTGAACAGCATAAGCAAGGCCAATCAACTGGTATTTACTCTGTTTGCTCGGCGCACCCGCTAGTTCTTGAAGCCGCCATTAAACAAGCGGCACAAGATAAACAATTGGTGCTCATAGAAGCGACGTCTAATCAGGTGAATCAATTTGGTGGCTACACCGGAATGACACCGCAAGATTTTTCTAGCCATGTGTTCTCTTTAGCTGAACGTCTCAATTTTCCTGCAGATAAAGTTGTGTTGGGTGGTGACCACCTTGGCCCAAACTGTTGGCAAAACTTATCTTCAAGTCAGGCAATGGAATATTCAGCTCAGATGATACATGACTATGTTTGTGCAGGATTTAAGAAAATTCACCTCGACTGTTCAATGCCTTGTGTTGATGACCAACTGCCTCTTAGTGAAGAACTAATGGCAGATCGTGCCGCAAAGCTGTGTGTGGTTGCGGAGCAGGCATGGAAAAGTATTGGCGGTGAAGCGCCTGTTTATGTAGTTGGAACGGAAGTACCTACTCCAGGCGGTGCACTTGACTCGCTGCAGGAAGAGTGTATCGAAGTGACTAAGCCAGAGAAGGCGTTGGCAACATTGGATGCTCATCATCGGGCATTCAGCGATGCTGGACTTGGTTATGTCTGGCCGCGAGTTATTGCTTTAGTTGTTCAGCCGGGCGTTGAGTTTGACCACCATATGGTGCACCACTATCGAAGTCATGAGGCTCAATCACTGAGTAAGATGATCGATAGTCAGCCACACCTTGTGTTTGAAGCTCACTCTACCGACTACCAGAACCCACCAGCCTACCACCAACTAGTGGGTGACCATTTCGCCATTCTTAAAGTGGGTCCTGCTCTGACATTTGCTTTGCGTGAAGCTCTCTATGGCCTTGAACGCGCCGAAAAAGAATGGCTGGGAACTCATCACTCTTCGCATTTACGTGACACCATTGAACAGGTAATGCATGAACAACCAAGTTATTGGCGCTCACACTACTCAAGCAAAGGCCACCAGCAATTCCTTGATTGCAGCTACAGCCTGAGCGATCGCATTCGTTACTACTGGACTCATCCAGAAGTGAAAGCATCGCAGAAGGCTTTATTTGACAACCTGGCTGCCAGTCCGTTGCCAGTAACGATCCTTAGCCAATATTTGCCAAATCAGGCTAAGGCCATTTCTCAAAATCAAATTGAAAACCATCCCGCTGACATCGTAATTCACAAGGTTATGGAAGTGACTGAGGTCTATTCCGCAGCCTGTTATTCAAATGCAGTGGTTTGTAAGGAGACGATTTAATGAACCTATTTTTAGGCTACGAACAGCCATGGCTAGAGCAACATAATGGTATTCATACAGCGAAAGAAATCAGCCATCAGCCACGCTTATGGCGTGCATTGGCCGATATTTTGGAGCAACAACATGATGCGGTAAGTGCATTTTTGAATCCACTGTTACAACACTCTGACTTACGCATCATTTTGACAGGTGCAGGTACGTCAGCTTTTGTTGGTGATGCAGCCGCGCCGTTTATTCAACAAGGAGTTGGTTTCCAAGTGACGTCAATTCCAACGACCGATTTAGTGTCAAATCCTGAGCAGTACCTTGACCCATCTCGTCCGACCCTGCTTGTCTCTTATGCACGCTCTGGCAATAGTCCTGAAAGCGTCGCCGCAGTGGCACTGGTCGAACAATTGGTTAGTGACTGCCACCACCTGTTTTTAACCTGTAATGGAGAAGGGAGGCTCTCTCATTATGCCCAAACTGCTGATAATGCTTACTGCATGCTGATGCCTGAAGGCTCCAACGATAAAAGTTTCGCAATGACCTCTAGTTTCAGTTGCATGTTGATGGCGACATTGACGCTACTTGGTGGGCAGTCGCCAAGCCAATGGAATGAACAAATAGCCGCGACAGCAACCTTGTGTGAAGACAAGCTAAAACAGTGGCAACCAGCTATTAAAGCACTGGCATGCATGCCTTATGAACGCCTGGTTGTGTTAGGCAGCGGTGGCTTTTCCGGCTTAGCGCGAGAAGCTTCATTGAAATCGTTGGAGCTCAGCGCGGGTAAAGTGATGACGACTTTCGATTCATCGTTAGGTTTTCGTCATGGTCCCAAATTTACCATTAACGACAAAGCATTAGTTATTCAGCTACTTTCTAGCAAGTCGTACACGCGTCAATACGATATGGACCTGTTCAATGAAATCCGTCGAGACAAACAGGCTCTCGGCCATGTTGCTATCTCAGAAGTCGCGCTCAATGAAGAAGGGGTTTTTGAACTTGGGGTATTAGGCTTTGGCGATCAGTGGCTGTGCTTCCCCTTCATTTTGTTCTGCCAAATGTTGGCATGTGAAAAATCACTCCAACTTGGTTTGGGACCAGATAACCCATGCCCAACTGGTGAAGTTAACCGTGTGGTGCAAGGCGTCACAATATACCCATTCAATCAGTAAAGAGTTCTATAAGGAAATTAGACCATGCCAAATATCGTTTTAAGTCGTATTGATGAACGCCTTGTTCACGGGCAAGTAGGTGTGCAGTGGGTGGGTTTTGCAGATGCCAATATTATAGTTGTCGTTAACGATGAAGTAGCAGAAGACACTATTCAACAAAACCTAATGGAAATGGTCATCGCTGATGGTATCGCAATCCGTTTCTGGACAGTAAAAAAGGCTATCGAAACCATCCATAAAGCGGCTGTTCGTCAGCGCATTCTATTGGTTTGTCGTACTCCAAAAGATTTCCGTCAATTGGTCGAAGGCGGCTTACCAATTAGCAGTATCAACGTAGGTAACATGCACTACGCCGAAGGTAAAAAACAAATTGCTAAAACAGTTTCAGTTGATGCTGAAGATGTGGCGGAATTTGCACGACTAAAAGCACTTGGGGTGACATGCACAATTCAAGGTGTACCAACTGAAAGTGCAACTGACATTTTTACTCTTATCTAATAATAAGGACACCAATCATGGAAATAGGACTCTTACAGGCGGTGATGCTCGGCATCCTAGCCTTCTTTGCGGGCCTTGATATGTTCAACGGTCTGACTCACTTCCACCGTCCAGTAGTACTTGGTCCGCTTGTTGGTCTAATTTTAGGCGACTTGCAAACCGGTATTTTAGTCGGTGGTACGCTAGAACTGATCTGGATGGGTCTAGCTCCGCTTGCTGGCGCTCAGCCACCAAACGTTATCATCGGTACTATCGTTGGTACGGCTTTCGCAATTACCACTAAAGTTGAGCCTAATGTCGCGGTTGGTGTCGCTGTTCCTTTTGCGGTTGCAGTTCAAATGGGTATCACCCTACTGTTCTCTGCAATGTCAGCTGTTATGTCTAAGTGTGATGAGTTTGCACAAAACGCAGATACCGACGGTATTGAACGCGTGAACTATATGGCGCTTTCCGTACTAGGTTCATTCTACTTTTTATGTGCTTTCTTACCTACCTACCTTGGTGCAGAGCACGCTGGAAAAATCGTTGAAGTCCTACCAAAAGACCTTATCGACGGCCTAGGTGTTGCCGGCGGCATCATGCCAGCTATTGGTTTCGCAGTACTGATGAAGATCATGATGAAGAATGCTTACATCCCTTACTTCATCTTAGGTTTCGTTGCGGCAGCTTGGGTACAACTCCCAATTCTTGCGATTGCGGCCGCCGCGACAGCGATGGCAATCATCGACTTTATTCGTAAAACAGAACCAACTCCTGTAACTGCACCCGCTGAGGACTTTGAAGATGGAATCTAATGTAAGCAACGAACTAGACCTTCGTAAACAAAACGCTGATGTGCAGCCAGCTCCTGGTGTTAGCGCAGATGAATATGAAAACAAAGAAATTGGCGCTGAGCTAACCAAAGCGGACATCAACAGCATGGCATGGCGCTCATTGTTGCTCCAAGCCTCTTTTAACTACGAGCGTATGCAGGCTTCTGGCTGGTTATATGGTCTGCTACCAGCGCTGAAGAAGATACACACAAATAAAGCTGACCTTTCTAAAGCGATGCAAGGTCACATGGGGTTCTTTAATACACACCCATTTTTGGTGACATTTGTAATGGGTATCATTCTGGCAATGGAGCGCTCAAAGCAGAACATCAACAGTATCCAAAGCACCAAGATTGCAGTCGGTGCGCCAATGGGTGGTATCGGTGATGCGATGTTCTGGTTAACACTATTACCTATCTGTGGTGGCATCGGTGCTGACCTTGCACTCCAGGGCTCAATTATGGGGGCAGTGTTCTTTTTCGTTTTGTTTAACGTGGTGCACTTCGGTCTTCGTTTTGGTCTGGCACATTACGCCTACCGCATGGGAGTAGCGGCCATTCCAGTGATTAAAGCTAATACCAAGAAGGTGGGACACGCCGCATCTATGGTCGGAATGACGGTCATCGGCGCATTGGTTGCAACTTATGTCCGCCTGTCAACAACAGCTGAAATTACCGCGGGCGACGCAGTAGTAAAACTACAAGATGATGTTATCGACAAACTGATGCCAGCGTTCTTACCACTTGTTTATACCCTGACAATGTACGCCTTGGTTAAGCGAGGTTGGAGTCCGCTCAAACTGATTGGCCTGACTGTCGCTCTGGGTGTAGTAGGTCGCTTTATGGGCTTCTTATAAAACTTACCTCCACATGATTAACAGGGGCTGAGTAATCGGCCCTAATAAGGGAAATAGAAATGATTGCAGTAATTTTATCTGGTCACGGTGGGTTCGCGTCTGGTCTAGCAAAAGCAGTATTCCAAGTCATTGGCGAACAGCCTCAGTTTAGGTTTATCGACTTCCCGGAAGAGGCAACTACATCACAGCTTGAAAAGGCAATGCGAGAGGCGATAAAAGAAATTGATTCTGGAGAAGGCATTGTTTTTCTGACTGATTTGCTGGGAGGCACACCATTTCGTACCGCATCTCTTCTGAGTCAGAAAAGAGACGACATTGAAGTGGTCACAGGGACAAACATGCAGATGGCTGCGGAAATGTTACTTGAACGCGATGAGCTTAGTCTGATCGAGTTTCGCAAGCAAGCTGTCGAATGTGGGTATAGAGGAATTACTTCATTGGCTGCGGAAATGGAACAAAGAGCACCAATTACAGATACGGTAGAAGAAGATGGGATCTGAACGACACACGAATGTGCGCAATAGCTATCGAGTTCAGCGGATATTACACGGTGAGACTTGGCTTACCAATGCCTTAATCACTATTAATGGCGAGGGGATTATTGACGCTATCGAGCCATTTGAACCTCAGAAGCATATAGATTTTATTGATTTAGGTGATGTTAGTTTACTTCCCGGCATGATTGATAGTCACGTACATGGCTCAAAGGGCTGCGATGTTATGGATGCTAGCCATGACAGTTTGAACACAATGTCACGTTACTTTGCCAGCCTTGGCGTCACAGCGTTCGTTGCTACGACAGTAACTGCGCCAGTGGCAAAAATTCGGGCTGCACTTCAACAAGTGGCTAAAAGCAAGCGACGGGGTGTTGTCGGTGCTGAAATCCTCGGTGCGTATTTAGAAGGGCCTTACTTCACGGAGAAAAACCGCGGAGCACATCCAACCACATGGTTTAGAGATCTATCTGTCGAAGAGCTCGATAAGTGGATGTCTTACAGTGATAACCAATTAATTACAGTCGCGCTTGCTCCCGAAAAGCCAGGGGCGTTGGAAGCTATCCGGTATTTACGAAAACACAATGTAAAAGTGATGCTTGGTCACACCGATGCCAGTTATGAGCAGGTTCAGCAGGCTCTAGAGGCTGGTGCGAATGGCATTGTCCATTGCTACAACGGTATGCGTGGATTGCATCACCGTGACCCCGGAGTGGTTGGAGCTGGCCTTACCCACCCCAACAGCTATGTAGAGATGATCGCTGATGGGCACCATGTGCATTCGGCAGCTATAGATATAGCACATCGCTGCTGTGGTAGACGTATGACGCTCATTACAGACTCGATGAGTGCTACTGGGATGCCTGATGGAGATTACACTCTTGGAGAGTACACGGTGCGCATGAAATATGGAGTAGTAACCACCGATAGCGGCAGCTTAGCTGGTAGCACTTTGACCTTACCGCTAGCGGTACAAAACATTCAGAAGTGGCTAAACCTGCCACTTGAACAAGCATGGTTGATGGCCTCTTTAACACCGGCTAAATCGCTAGGCTTACAACATTTATTAGGCAGTTTAGAAGTGGGTAAACGCGCTTCTATGGTGGCAGTTAAATCAGATTTCTCAATTACTAAAACTTGGGTGAACGGACATCTTGTATTCGAAACTGAATCCGTACCAAGTCAGGAGGCTTTATGTATCTAATCTCTTCTCGTGAAATGTTAAAACGTGCTCAACAAGGTGGTTATGCAGTTCCTGCATTCAACATTCACAACTTAGAAACTGTGCAGGTTATTGTTGAGACAGCATCAGAAATGGGCTCTCCAGTTATTCTTGCTGGCACACCAGGCACCTACGACTATGCAGGCACCGATTATCTAATCAGTATCTGCAAAGAAGCTGCGCATAAACACTCAATTCCGCTCGTTTTACACCTTGATCACCATGAAGATCTGCAGGATATCCGCACTAAGGTGGGCCATGGTATTCGCTCTGTTATGATCGATGGCTCTCATCATGCCTTCGACCAAAATATAGACATCGTGCGTTCTGTGGTTCAATACTGCAACCGCTTTGATGCAAGCGTTGAAGCTGAATTAGGGCGTTTGGGTGGCCAAGAAGATGATTTAATCGTTGATACTGCCGATGCGTTAATGACTGACCCTGCATCAGCTGCTGAGTTTGTTCGTCGTACCGGTATTGATTCGTTAGCTGTGGCAATTGGCACTGCTCATGGTCTGTACAAAGCAGAACCGAAACTCGACTTTTCTCGTCTGGACAAGATCCGATCTGTGGTTGATATTCCGCTCGTTCTGCATGGTGCGTCAGGTGTACCAGATGAAATGGTTCGTCGTTGCATTGACCTCGGAGTTTCTAAAGTCAACGTGGCGACTGAGCTGAAAATTGCATTCTCTGACGCGGTAAAACAGCACTTTGCTGATCATCCCGATGCCAACGACCCACGTAAATACATTACTCCAGGCAAAGCAGCGATGAAGCAAGTCGTGATGGACAAAATTCATATGTGTGGCAGTGAAGGACGCATCTAGTCGATTTTAGAAACCTTCTGCTATATCTCCTGAAGGCTGAAGATTAACACCCCTCCCCCCTATCGTCGGTGTTACTTAAGGGAACCTCTAGTCAAGGCTCCCTTTTTATTTCTAGGTCACGCTCTTTTATGTCTCAACACTAGAGCGAAACAACACGCTTTATCTCTTTCAAAACCTCGGCGTTAGCGATAGCCCCGAGGTTTTCTACACTCTTACCATTGATGACCTGTTTCACTGCCAGCTCCACCAGTTTGCCAGAGCGTGTTTTTGGCACGTCGCTGATCGCAAATATCTGGCTTGGCACGTGTCTTGGTGAACAGGATGATTTGAGTTTGCTTTTGATGGCTGTCAGTAACTCATCATCTAGATCCACACCTTGCTGCAGTTGGACAAACAGCCATATCTGCTCGTTGCGGTCGATGTCTTTTCCGACTGCTATCGAATCCACAATGCCTTCAATAGTGTTCACTTGCTGGTAGATCTCGGCAGTACCAATTCGCACACCACCAGGGTTGAGTGTGGTGTCGCCTCGCCCGTAGAACAGATAGCCACCATGAACGCTCTGTGCGACTTCATCGCCGTGATGCCACACATTATCGAACCTATCCCAATAGGTGCTGTGATAGCGCTCTCCGGTGTCATTCCAGAAGCCAACAGGGAAGTTGGGTAGGGAGTTGGTACACACCAGTTCGCCACGTTCATGATTAACCTTGTGACCAGACGAATTGAACACCTTGATGTCGACGCCGAGCCCTGCCTGTTGGCACTCACCACGATACACCGGCGAGATAGGGTTGCCTAAAACAAAGCAGCCACAAATATCCGTGCCGCCAGAAATAGACGCCAAATGTAGGTCTTGCTTGATGTGTTTGTAGACGTAATCGAATTGCTCAGGGTAGAGCACTGAACCCGTCGAGCACAGTGTTCTTAAGTGGGGAAGAGAGTGGCTGTCGATCGGTGAGAGTTCCACTTTCTCAATCGCCTCTAGGTACTTGGCTGAGGTGCCAAATGTCGATACATCAGCTCGCTGCGCTAAATCCCACAGAACGCTAGGTTGCGGATAAACCGGGCTACCATCAAAGATCACCAAACAAGCACCGCTGGCGAGCGCAGAGACGTGCCAGTTCCACATCATCCAACCACAAGTGGTGTAGTAGAACACGCGATCTCTCGGTTTAATATCGCAATGAAGCTGATGCTCTTTTAGGTGGTTGATGGTAGTGCCACCAACAGAGTGAACAATACACTTGGGCTTTCCGGTGGTACCGGAAGAGTAGAGCACAAACAGCGGATCATTGAAGCCGACACGAGTAAATCGAAGAGGTTGTGGCTGATAGTGATGAATGATGCTGTGCCAGCTTTGAGGTGACACATCATGTTTAACGTTGTTCTTCTCTAAATCACGAGTCGGTTTCAAATAACCGATCTCACACACCTGTTTTAGCGCGTTTAAGTGCTCGATGATTTCACGGTTCTTGTCTGCCATATCAAATGTTTTACCATTGAAGGTGTAGCCATCACAGGTTAACAGTACCTTAGGTTTCACTTGGCCAAATCGCTCAATCACACTCTCGACGCCAAAATCAGGCGAGGTCGATGTCCAAATCGCCCCTAAGCTGGTGGTTGCCAACATCGCTATAACGGTTTGTGGCAGGTAGGGCGTATATGCAGCAACTATATCACCTTGCCCCACGCCGCTATCGACAAGCCATTGTTTAACGCTAGATACTTCCTCACGCAAGGTTTTCCATGTGTAACTCTGCTGTTCGCCACGCTCATTCTCAAACCAAATCGCAATCTCGTTTGGCAACGTTTTTGCTGAATGCAGCAAGTTTTCGGCGTAGTTAACTTGAGCATTCGGAAACCACACCGCATCGCGATTCGATTTCGGCTGCTGCCAGCGACTTTCACCTAGAGTTTTGATGTGCTCGCTTTCTGCCTTGTTAATACAGTCTTGCGAACCCACCATTCCACAAAACTGCCACACGTTCTGCCAAAACGACTCCGGTTGCTCCACAGACCATTGATGAATCTCCGTGTAGTTTTTCAATTTCCGCTCGAATATGTCTTGTTGATCGAGGTTATCCATAAATCGGGTTACGTTGGCGTGTGCGATACGCTGGTCACTGGGTTGCCAAATTGGCTTATTGCTCTCGTGCATTCCTTTACCTTTAACAAAATGTTAACGATTTCAGTCTGGTATTTAGGTTTTACAAAGTCAAAAGATCAGCAAAATAAGGGGTAGCTGGAATTGTGTAAATAAAATGTTACACGATCGCCCGTTTCGAAAAATCGTGCAAATTGGCGGATATAAGGAGTGGAGATAGGCTTAAAGTGAGACATTCGAAAGGAGGTGTGTAATGACTCAATATCATTCTAAGCCCGTGAGCCAAGAGGGATGGGTTGAGTGGAGCCTCGAAGAAGACGCCATTTGGCACGACTTAGTGAAAAGGCAACTGGACGCCATTAATGACCGCGCATGCGATGCTTATTTGCACGGTTTGACCCTGCTGGATCTGCCATTAGACAGAGTCCCTCAGCTTCCAGAGATAAACAAGGTGCTAATGGAAACAACAGGTTGGCAGGTTCAGCCTGTGCCCGCATTGATCGATTTCGACCGATTCTTTGATTTGCTCGCTAATAAAAAATTCCCAGTTGCGACATTTCTGAGAACGCGAGATGAGTTCGATTACTTACAAGAACCTGATTTCTTTCATGAAATTTTCGGCCACTGTGCCATGCTCACCAATGCCGATTTCGCGGCTTTCACTGAGCATTATGGAAAACTAGGCCAAGCCGCCACATCTAAACAGCGCGCCTATCTTGCCCGTTTGTATTGGTTTACGGTTGAGTTCGGTTTAGTAAAAGAGGGACAAAAACTGAAAATTTATGGCGGTGGTATTCTCTCGTCTCCGGCGGAAACCATGTATGCATTGGGTGGTGATTTGGCGGTTCGTGAGCGGTTCGATCTGCAAACGGTGTTAAGAACGCCTTATCGTATCGACATCATGCAGCCGAAATATTACGTGATCGACGAACTGTCTGAGCTCTTCCAAATCAGTCAGGAAAACCTATTACAGCAAGCTGATCTCGCCATCGACGCGGGGCTACTACCACCACTTTTTGAACCCAAGGAACCAACACATGTTGAATGAACAACAATGCGAAGCCTGCAGTATTGACGCGATTGCCCTAAGTAAAGACGAGCAACAGTCTTTATTGTTGGAGTTGTCTGACTGGCAAATCATCGAGAGAGACAGCATCCCACAGCTTGAGAAGGTGTTTAAGTTTAAGAACTACAAACAAGCGTGGGCATTCAGCAACAAAGTGTCAGAATTGGCGGAAGAAGAGTTTCACCACCCTTCGATCTTACTGGAGTGGGGCAAAGTCACCGTCACTTGGTGGAGCCACTCAATCAAAGGTCTGCACAAAAATGACTTCATCTGCGCCTCACGTTGCGATGTGTTCGCCGTGAATGAATAGACTTTTGGGGTTCGAGGAGGCGTCTTTCTTGGTTCTGTGATGCGATTATCTAATTATTCGGCTCATTAGGTGAGTCGAATAAGCGATACTTTCTCATCAAGGGTATAACTTCTCTCAAACTAGCTTGACCTGCATCAGCGACTTGCTTGGTTTCTTGTCTCATAAACCCTTTCTGTTACTCATAGTATTGGTTTTATGAGGCTGCTCTATGATATATTTCTCGGCCAAGCGTATTACAGACGAAGGCTAATAATGTCTATCAACCTTTCACTCCTTTCACCCAGTGAGAAAAATAAAATCGAACTGGATAAGCAAGCATCGTTTCTTGTATGGAAATTGAAGCAAGCGAAATGTGGCCCTGAAGCCATTGTTGAAGAAGCAATGAAGCTAGGTGATCCAGAAGAAAAGGCTTGGTTTGAGCAGTCTGTAGAAAAATACAAACGGGTAATGGGTGTCGCATAAACGCAGATAAACCTTACCCAGCAAAGCTGTTGAATTGAAATGACGCAGTAATTTGCTAGAATTTGCACCGTTAATTGAATCAGAGAGAAGATCCCGATGGGAAGAAGTTTTGAAGTGCGCAAGGCCTCAATGGCGAAAACTGCAGGCGCAAAAATTAAAGTTTATTCTAAATACGGTAAAGAGATTTACGTACTGGCTAAGAACGGTAGCTCTGACCCAGACATGAACCTACCTCTTAAGCACCTGATTGCTAAAGCGAAGAAAGACCAAGTACCCGCTCACGTTATCGACAAAGCGATCGATAAAGCGAACGGCGGCGGCGGTGAAGACTTCCAACCAGCTCGTTACGAAGGTTTTGGCCCAGGTGGCACAAGCGTAATCGTTGACTGTCTAACTGACAACGGTAACCGTACTTTCCAAGACGTTCGCCAATGTTTCGTTAAAACTGGCGCGAAAATCGGTGTTGAAGGTACTGTTTCTCACATGTTCGCTCACCAAGCTGTATTCCAGTTTGCAGGCGAAGATGACGAGATCATCCTAGAAACGCTAATGATGGAAGACGTAGACGTGACTGACGTTGAGCTAGAAGACGGTGTTATCACTGTATTCGCTCCAACGACTGAGTTCTTCAAAACGAAGACAGCACTAAACGCTGCGTTCCCAGACCTAACGCTAGACGTTGAGGAAATCACTTTCGTTCCTCAAACAACTACGCCAGTAGCTGAAGAAGATTCTGAAAAATTCCAGAAGTTCTTAGACATGCTTGACGACTGTGATGACGTTCAGCAGGTTTACCACAACGCTGAGCTGTAATATCAATCTATAATTGATAGCTTTGCTCTTGTGAGTAGAATGTAGAATACAAAAAACCGAGCCTAGTGCTCGGTTTTTTTATGGGCGTAATTCAGACGTTTATCCGTGAGCATGACTCTTTGATCGCAGCCCCTTGATGGCAGCTTCTAGATCATAGCTCCTAGAGCATAAGCCCTTGATCATCGTTCCGTGACCTCTGGTATGTAAAGCGCTCTCGGGCGACAAATCCATGCTGAGAGTTTTCTGATCAAAGGAAGCACGGTGAGGTTGAGCGTGATAGCACACGGCCAAGCAATGAAAAAGCTTTGCAGCCAGATTGGCGGCCACTCGGGGCTGAATCCCATTTTGTAGCCAGAAATTAACCCAGACATGATAGTCGCCATGGTCAGGGAGGATAAAATCGCGGTTACCCAAAATTGTTTGTTGTTCATACTGTGTTCTCCCGTGATTTTCTGTTGTTGATGAGATAAGGTTACATCTATCCATTAATGAGAAAAATAGGCACATATAGAAGTATGAATTCCATATTTGGAAACATTGATGATCTGTTCTTATTCTGTGCAGTGGTTGAAGAGGGCTCTTTGCTATCGGCTTCTAAACGGCTGCAACTCCCAGTGTCGACTATGTCGCGTAGGCTAACCGCATTGGAAGATCGCCTGAATATCCGACTTTTAGAAAAGAAAGGTCGTGAGCTGGTGGCCACCAAAGACGGCGAGGCGGCCTTTTCTGCACTGAGCAGCGGCATGGAGTCGATTCATCAGGGCTTTAATAGCTTGCTAGAAGAGCGTGACGCTATTCAAGGCAAGATAAAGCTCGCCGTACCTCACAACTTCTATAGTGGCTTTTTAAGGTCGATGGTAGAGCAATTCCTCACTCAATATCCGAACGTTCAGCTCGATCTTACCTTGAGCCAGCAACAGTTTATCCCGCAGACCGACCGTGACTTACTGATCACGTTTAAGATCTCAGAGATGGAAGGCATGATTGCTCGTCCACTTTTCAAAGCCAAACACGGATTTTTCGCGAGCCAAGAATACTTAGATTCGCGTGAGACGATTGAAAATCCGGACGACCTAGAGCTTCAAGACTGGATCAACGTTGATGATGTGTTTGATATGCCGCTCTACAAATCCGACCGCTTAGAGCAGATGATCACGATTAAACCCAAGTTTATTGTCAACGATATTCATGCGGTAGCGGCCGCGGCGCAAAAAGGCTTGGGGCTTGCTTCATTGCCTTTTCGTCATGTATCCCCCGAGATGAATTTGATTCAAGTGCTCCCTGAGTATCATCGGGGTGATCGCCAAGCGTATTTAGTGTACAAAGAAAGAAAATATCAGCCAAAGGCTTTGACCCTGCTTATTGATGCGTTGATTGAGAGTGTTCGATCTTTTCATAGCGATGACTTGGTCAAATAAAAGGAGAAAGAAATGAAAGTAAGTTTTATCGGGCTAGGCGTTATGGGCTTCCCAATGGCAGGCCACCTAGTCAAAGCCGGTTTTGAAGTAACGGTGTTTAACCGCACTCACAACAAAGCATTAGACTGGGCTGATAAACACCAAGGTAAAACGGCAGAATCTGTGGCTGAGTGTGTCGCAGAAGCTGACGTGGTATTGGTTTGTGTAGGTAATGATGACGACGTACGCAGCATGACAACCAGCGAAACAGGCGCATTGGCAGCAATGAAGCCAAACGCGATTCTTGTCGACCACACTACAACGTCTGCTGTGCTGTCTGAAGAGCTTGAAGTGGCAGCGAAGCAAGCTGGTGTTCGCTTTATGGACGCGCCAGTGTCTGGTGGCCAAGCGGGCGCAGAAAACGGCGTGCTAACCATCATGTGTGGCGGCGAACAAGCGCTTTTCAACGACCTTCAACCTGTGTTCGAAGCTTACGGTAAGTCGTCAGTTCTGATGGGTAAAGTCGGCCAAGGCCAACGCGCAAAGATGGTCAATCAGATCTGCATTGCGGGTGTATTGAACGGTTTATCTGAAGGCTTGGTACTTGCTGAAAAATCAGGTTTGGATATCCCAACTCTGGTTGATTGCCTTAAAAACGGCGCAGCAGGTTCATGGCAGATGGAAAACCGCGCGACCACAATGGCGCAAGACAAGTTCGATTTCGGCTTCGCCATTGATTGGATGATCAAAGACTTAGGTTTCTGCTTAGATGAAGCTGAGCGCCAAGGCATCCAACTTCCACTGACCGAAAAAACCAACAACGCTTACAAGGCATTGTCTGCGGAAGGACAAGGCCGCATGGATACCTCGGTATTGATGAAAGCCGTAGTTGAAGAGACTAAGAAGTAGAAGAGACGAAAAAGTAGAAGAAACTAAGAAATAGAAGAATTTGAATAGTAGACGAGATTAAGTAGAGAGACTAAAAGTCGTCGAAGCTTCGTTCTGTTTTGACAAAATAGCCGCTAACTAGCGGCTATTTTTTATTTTTAATCAAAAAGAAAAATAACATATTTTTCAACAATGTAAGTGGTTGTAAGCTTGTTTTGGTTGAAAGTCCATCAGCACCGTTCGTGTGCTGCGAGATCTGTATCAATTTCACTTCGCTCTATGCTGTGAATTGTTTAATTGTTTGAATTATATTGCCATTTCATTACAAAATAGTTGAGAAATAATCACTGCCTGAACTGGCCTGTTTAGGTGGTTGGCTTATAAGTCAATGATAAAATAATAAAAAAACGTGATATAATTATCATTATTAGTAAATTCCCATGCATTATTTTTCAGGATTATATGAAATCAATATCAACAAAGCTTCTTCTAGTTCCACTGCTCTTTTCTATCTTTTTAGTTGTAAGCAACTTAAAAAGCGAAGCTACCTCAAATGAGGTTATGGACAGTTTTCACTCTGTGTACGAGGACCGAGTCATTCCGTTATCTGATTTGAAAAGCATTTCGGATTTGTATGCGGTAAGCGTGATTGATGCGGCGAATAAATACCATGTGGGAATGATAGAGCAGGCGGCTTTTTATTCTGGTGTTTCTGTTGCGATGAAAGAGGCTCATGAGCTATTCCTTCATTATCTGGCAACGCAGCTAACAAGAGAAGAAGAGGGGTTGGCAAAAGAGCTTCAACTTAAAATAGATAAGGTAGAGCGAGAAGTACCATTAATTCTTGATAAACATAGAAATATGATGATTGATGATTCTGAGATGATCACTCAGCTTTATCTCCTTGTCGATGATATGGGAGGTGTTCTTGGTGAATTGATCTCATTGCAATTGGACGTCGCTAAGGAAGAATTAGCCCATTCTGATTCAGTTTTAGAGTCCAACTCTTCTTTCTCATGGTGGTTGGTTCTTTTCTCTTCTATCGTTGCTTCTGGTTCATCTTATTTCCTAGTGAAAAGAGAATTGAGAAATTTACCATTGATCGTAAATTGGATTAAAGCCCTTGAGAATGGACGTTTATCGGACGTTAAATTGAAAGAGGGTGGAAATGAGCTCGACACTATTTCAGATTCTTTGTCTCAACTGTCTGCAAAATTGAATGATATCCTGTCACAGGCAGGTGTAAGCATGAATTCAATTAACCAAAAGCAAGAAGAGTCTTTAGCTCTGATAGAGCGATCCCAGAGTAACTCTTTGAATGAACTATCATCGGTAGAGCAAATCGCGACGGCCGCGACTGAGTTATCTTCAACAGCGAGAGACGTTGCTGACAACGCACAAAGAGCTGAGCAGTCAGCAATGGAAGCGAATGACATTATTCAGCTAAGCCATGGAACATTGAAAAACTCAACTGACACGACAGAAGAAATTTCTGAATCAATATCAGAAACTCAAACGGTCGTGAATTTACTTAGAGAGCACTCAGAGCGTATCAGCAGTGTTGTTGAGGTAATTAAGAACATCTCTGAGCAAACTAACTTGTTAGCGCTTAATGCCGCGATTGAAGCGGCTAGAGCCGGTGAACAAGGAAGAGGGTTTGCTGTTGTTGCTGATGAAGTAAGAGCTTTGGCTGGGAAAACTCAGCAGTCGACTATCGATATTCAAGAAATCATTGCGCAGTTACAAGACCAATCTAAGCAAGCGGATGAATCTATGGTGAAAAACGTTGAACTGATGCGCTTAACAAAGTCTACGACCGATGAGCTTGCTCAATCTTTTCATTCGATATCAGAAAAGGTTTTAAGTATTTCAGAAGTGAATGCCATTGTTGCTACGGCATCAGAAGAGCAAAGTGCCGTTACGACAGATATATCGACACAGCTTGAAAATATGAACGTACTGGTTCAACAAAATATTGAAGGCATTGATCAATCAGCTCAAGCAAACCAAAGCGTTGTTGAAGTGACGAAAGAACTCAACTCAGAACTAAGCTATTTTAAGCTAGATAAATAACCAGTCGATGCTAGTGTGCTTTTTCTTTAGAAATTAAGCACCCTTGGTTTAGATGTAGTAATTTAGACCACGACAAGATAGCCGCCATTGAGCGGCTATTTTTTTGTCTGGTATATGTGTATCTGAATGTACTACTTGGCTTAAATTGGCCGAATAAATCGTTTTGACTTAACTCAGTAACTCTCTTCATAGATTAATTTTTCGTGCGCAATCGTGTGCATTGCGCTTGATTACATTTGCTTACATTTAGATAATCCCCTTGCTGTTAATGTCTCGACTAGAGCAAGGCTCGGACTTGCTCCAAAACAGTAAAATATTTTTGAGTACTTTTGGGAGTAAGGCATATGAATATAAGAAGGCGAGATTTCCTTAAATCAGGCTTGATAGGTGGTTCAGGTTTACTTATAAGCACCTCTGTTCCGGCTCTTCCGAGATTCTCATTCGCTGAGAAAACAGGTGTAATGACAGTATCTTTCTCTGGCACTGCTTGCACTCGTGATGAAGGGGAAGTATCCCGTGAGGAAAGTGATAAAAATATCTACCTTCCTTCAACAGGTTATATTCCCGTTAGAATCATCAATGAGCTGAAAGGTGTTGGAATGACGGTCAGGGGGGCAGGTGAGAATGACTGGGCTCATACCAGAGATACCAGTGAACCACTGATGGTCAACGGTCCACTTAACGCGCCAGATGAACTGCTGTCTGATATTTCTAGCTATATTAGCGGAAACCAGTATACCAAGTATAAGGAGTCCCTTGCGGGTTGGACTATGCCCGCGTTAGCACTGCACGGAGCAAACTTGGCTGCGGCAAGTGAAGGTGATGTGTTTAACCTAATAGGGCATAGTCGGGGAGCCTGTGAAGCTATCATGGCTGCATGGTTCTTATATGCATATGGTGACGAAAAAACACGTAATACGCCTGTTAATATCTTCGCAATAGATCCGGTTCCTGGGCCTGGCACATGGTGGAGTCTTCTTACTCAACTACCTCCAAATGTCGTTAACTACGTAGGCGTTTATTCTTGGGATCAATCATACAATCTAAACGTACAAGATCATGCCTTCCAAGCTCTAGTTCCTCGGCCAAATGGAAGGATGAGAAACGAAAATAACGATATCACTATCCACAGTCAGTCATGGTGGGACTGGATAAAAAGGTATCCAGGCTGGGCAAGCATGGCAAACGATGTACAACAAGCTGATCCTCTTGCTCCAGATAGTAACAGACCTCAACCTGTTGGTTATGAGCTCTATGCCTGCCGTGGCAGACACGGCACAGTAGCCGGGAATACTACCAGTGATGGTTATTATTCTGCTGATAAGGTAAGCGCAACGGTTGCTCCTATCCCTGAGCTAATCTACAAAATGGCTAGAGGTTACCTGACCCAATGGGGAACCGATTTTGCTGTTCCTTGCGCTGTTGAAAAAAGTGTTACAGAGCTAAGAAAAGAAATTCATACCTTCCATCGTGAGTTCGACATTATGGGGGGAGGAGAAACTCGTAATAGTAACTCCCTTCCCGGAAGGCCGTATGTTCGAAGAATCTCATCAATTTGGGGGCGTAACCCAAACGATACTTATTATATGGACGATGTAGTTGGCGATCCCCCATATAAACTCGCTTATCCGGTAACTACAGAGCGAAGCAACAAAGGGTGGGTTGACTGGAAGTTTTTATGATCCCCAAATTAATCGATAGCAGAGTTAAATCGAAATCCGCTTGTAAATTGACAAGCTGTTTATAAACAGCAGGTTAAGGTGAAGATGAGTAAAATAGAGTTAATCAAAGAAGAACTATTAAAAAACGACCTTTTCTACCATGACAGTGATATGAACTATGTCAGGTTACTTGATACTCCCAGTATATGGGGGATGTCGTTTGGTCCAGAGATAATGCCTCGTGCTATTGAACGTCAGGGAGAATTTGAGCGGGCAATTGTTGAGGTAGTACAGAAGACTCGTTATCGGTGTGATATCTCGTCGTTAAACAGCCCAGATCCTGATTGGGCGAGAGCGATTCTGGGAGCAATAGATACCGCACTTACGAAGCCTATGGGCCGAAACGAATCACCACAGTTCCGGTTCATATTTGGTCAGACGCCACTTTACCCTATCAATGAGCCAGATAATCTTATCGACTTTAAAGCTGCTCTGGTTCGCTTAATCAGAGCACGCTCAGCATATTGGGAGATCATGCCTGAATTCGTTGTGGGTAGGTTCTACCAAAGAGCGACTGGTTCTTGGATGTCAGCACAGAAGAAATTTCTTCCGGAGTCATTAATTTCTGATTCTGATACAAAAATGACTTGGAATCACACCAAAATTATAGCCTGTGATGGTGTTGAGTCTTTGGTTGGTGGCCATAACCTGAATATGGATCTTTTCCGAAGCTATCCTCCTGTCCATGATGTTTCTGTTGTCGTTCACGGTGCGGCCAGTTTAGGTTCTCAACTGTTCCTTAACGAACTATGGACGGCGGATACATTTCTGCTTACTAAGGAATCATTAGATACTGATGACCTCACTTGGTACAACAGGGATAGCGAACCCAACTATCCACATGATCCTCTTATGATTAGTTATGTTCAGGATTACATACAGGAAAAACAGAATAGTATTCTAGAGGTCCATGAAACCGGTATTCAACCTGGAGTCGATCCTCAACCTCCAGCTTTACCTCCGTTGCCTTCAATTAATCAAATCGAAAAGTTTGATTTGCGCTCAGTCTCAGACTTAGATGCTAACGTTTTTGAAGAGCGTCAGGTGTACCATTCATACGATAAGCTAGAGGACTACAAAAAGTCCGACCGTATACTCACGGTCGGTAAGTATTGGACAGGGCCTAACCGAGATACCGATTTTAAGATAGGCTCGGAAATCATGAAAAAGAGCCTAATTTTAAATGCGAAAAATGTTATCCGTATGTCGCAGCAGGATGTGATCAGTGCTTGGAAAAAGAACTGGAAAGATCACGTTGTATGTCATTGGATTATCGAAGCATTGCTGAAAAATGAAGGGCTAACTGTTCAGATCGTTGTATCGCCCCTAGATGCAGGCGCAGGGGCTGAAGGCGATCAATACTCATTTGGATCGGGAGCGGTACGGACATTTGGTTTGATGGAGTATTACATGACTCACGATGCAGATACCGATCAACGCCTTGATGACAGTGATGGTAAGCGTCAGGACGCTTTATCTCGTCTCTTTATCGCGCCGTTCTTTTTTACCGATAAAGTACCGGAAGATAAGACGACTGAAGGCGATACGTACAAATGGCCAAATCTTCCAGAGCAGGGAAAAACAGCAACACTCAAGGCTCAGCCATTGTCAGAGAGACCACCGGAGCAAGGAGTGATTGGGCATCCATTTTGGACGACAGTGAGTGCGAGTGGGTTCTTTTATGGGGCTGTTGATTCAGCTCCCGGTAATCATTCAAAAGTAATGATTGTCGATGATGAGGTTTGTATCGTCGGTTCGGATAACCTTTATCCTGGTAATTTGGCCGAGGTCAATTACCTTATTGAAGGTGAACCTGTTAACGATTTGCTTGAGTCTTACTGGAAACCTTTGTGGAAATACTCAGGACCGCATGCTTACTCAGGTTAGTTTGTTGTAACTTAAGGAGGCGCATAACACGCCTCTCTTTTGCCTGCTTCAGCGTCTACATAGATACGATCGCCTTACGATATTTGGTTAAGAAAGAGACCGTTAGCCCTTGTTTATTCAGTTGGGCATGTTTACAGGTGGACACAAGTTCTTGCTTCTTGTTTATCGTTCCCACCATTCACACCCTCGCTCAACCATTCACTCCTGGTAATTACCATTCGTCGCATTGATAAAACTGCACGACAAATTCTAGTTAACCTTTCAACGTCAACATTTGAAAGGGATTAGAAATCATGACTACTTCACACTCATTTAATTCAGGTTCTACCACTTCTGTGCTTAAGCGTTCATTACTGGTTGCACTTGTTTCATTCGCACCCACTTTGGCGCAGGCTAACCCAAGTTCAGACGTTCTTGATATCTACAATCAAGCCGCTCAAGGCAATGAAGATCTGGTTGAGGTGGCTTACGAACGTCTGAACGACACGCTGCAACAAGACGGTGCGACACCACTGACCTTGGTTTACCTCGGAAGCACAGAAACCCTGATGGGGCGTGATGCGTTCTTACCTTGGAACAAGATGAAGTATGTGGAAAAGGGTTTGTCGACCATTGATAAATCACTGGTGCTGCTTAAAGACGAAGACCAACCGATTCATGAACAACCTCGTGTTCAAGGGCTGCCAGATTCTTACCTAACTCGCGCCATGGCTGCTGTGACTTACACTTCTCTGCCAGACATGTTTAACCATTTCGATCGTGGTTATGACTTGTTCCTCTCGTTACTCGCGGAAGATGATTTCCAACAACAACATTTCGCTGCGACCTCGTGGATTTACCGTTACGCCATTACCGCATCGATTCGTGCTGAAGACTTCGAGCAAGCACAGGTGTGGCTTGAAAAAATGGAAAGTACCGATGCCGGAAACATCGAGACCATGACAGCGAAGGCCCTAATAGCGAAAGCCAAGTAACAGCTGCGAATGCTAAATAGCGGTTTACTTAAGCTTATTAACAACAGCGAACGCTTAAGAATGATGGGTAATCAGAGGACAAGGGAATGATTGAATTTAAAAATATCGGCAAAGCGTATGTCACGGGCGGTCAACGTGTTGATGCATTAAACGGGGTCGATGGACATATCCAACGCGGTGAAATGGTGGCGTTATGTGGCCCGTCGGGTTCAGGGAAAAGCACACTTTTGAATATTTTGGGTTTGTTGGACATGGACTACCGAGGGCAGATCAATATTGACGGCAAACCTTATCCGACAGAGCAAATCGCCGCTGCACGTTTTCGTCGTCAGTCGTTGGGGTTTGTGTTTCAGCGTTTCAATCTGGTTCCTGTGATGACGGCGCTTGAGAACGTCGCTTATCCATTGATGCTGAACCAATGCTCTAAGCAAGAACAGCAGAGCAGAGCGCAAGACATGTTAGAGCGTGTTGGGCTAGGGGATTACGTTCATCACCGCCCAGACAATCTTTCTGGTGGTCAGCAGCAACGTGTCGCAATAGCCAGAGCACTGATCCACAACCCAAGCTTAGTGATTGCCGATGAGCCGACCGCCAGCCTAGACAGCCACACCGCCAACCTAGTGATCGATATTATGAAAGAGCTCGGCCACGAAATGGGCACCACCTTTATTGTCGCAACGCACGACCCAAGAATGGCGCAGCGCTGCGATCGAGTAATTGAACTTATCGACGGACAACTGGCTCCACAAGCTGTAACTACGGAGGCGATCTCATGGGCAAGTTAACACAAAGAATGAGCACGTTTTTACTTCCAACTTCGGTGCGTTTGGCGTGGCTTAATTTATTAAGAAATGGTCGTCGTAGTTTGCTATCGGTATTGATTATTGCCATTGCCGTATTTGCGCTGACCAGTGCTGGTGGTTATGGGCTTTACACTTATGAATCTTTGAGAGAATCGACCGCGCGCGATACTGGTCATCTCACCTTGAGCACGCCGGGATACTTTGAACAAGATGAGGACATGCCGCTGAGCAATGGTCTCGATAATGTTCAAGCGCTAACCAAGAGCATCATTGGTGACAGCGACGTGCGTGGTGTGCAGCCTAGAGTCTATTTTAGCGGCTTGGTGTCTAACGGCAGTAAGTCGACCATCTTTATGGGAACTGGCGTCAATGAGCGTGAGTTCGACATGAAAGGTCCTTTCTTAGATGTGCGCAGCGGACAAACCCTATCGGATGTGAAGTCACCAAGATACGACAGCCAAGAGCCACAAGTCATGCTGGGAACAGACCTTGCTCGTAACCTCAAAGTTGCGGTTGGCGATTGGGTAACATTACTCGCCACCACCAGTGACGGCGCTTTGAATGCTTTTGATTTTAAGGTGCAGGGCATCTACTCGACTGGGGTTCCTGAGCTGGACAAGCGTCAGCTGTATGTACACATCACCACCGCACAAGAGCTTTTAGCCTCAGACAAAGTCAGCACCTTGTCGGTGTTCCTATTTGAAACCAGCAAGACCTCGACCGTTCAACAACGCATTCAAGCGACTTTAGATCGAAATAGCGCGAGCCAAAACGATCAAGGCACAGAGATCGAGATCACCCCGTGGCAAGATCGCGCGTTTTTCTACACCAAGGTCAAAAATCTTTACGACCGGATCTTCGGCATCATGGGTGCTGTTATGGCATTGGTGGTGTTTGTGTCGTTGTTTAACACCATGACCATGTCGGTGACCGAGCGCACTCGTGAAATTGGCACCTTGTCGGCTCTTGGTAGTTACCCATCTGAAATCGTGGCTGGTTTCTTAAAAGAGGCGGGATTACTGGCGGTGATTGGCAGTGCGATCGGTGCGTTAGTGAGTGGTTTAGTGTCGCTGTTATTGCTGGTAGTTGATATACAGATGCCGCCACCTCCAGGCAGAACCGAAGGTTACCCACTCAACATTTACTTCTCACTGGAATTAGTTGGTTACGCCACTTTAGGTGTGCTGACGATATGTTTGCTGGCTGCTTATTTCTCTGCTCGCAAAGGCGTGAATAAGCCAATCACGGAGGCGCTGGTTTATGTATAAGTTTACTCGTTTACTCACTGTTTTAGGTTCTGCATTGGTTCTAGTATCGACACCAAGCTGGGCTGTCGATTCACAACAAGTCACTGAGATGATTGCCAAGGCAGACAGCTATCGTTTGAACAGCGCACAAGCGTCTAAGGTAGTGTCTTTGGTGGCGTTATATCAAGACGAGCAACTGGACAAAACCCGTGAATACAACGTCTATACAAGACCAAATCGAGAGTCGTTGGTCGTGTTCAAGTCGGCGGTCGAGGCTGGGCAGAAGATGCTGATGATTGAAGATAACTATTGGTTGTTGATGCCGAAATCTCGTCGCCCAATTCGTATCACACCGATGCAAAAATTGTTGGGCGAAGCCTCGGTTGGGGACATCTCGACGCTGACTTGGAGTGAAGATTACCAAGGCGAGTGGGTTGCCGAGCAACAGGTTGAGATGCCGACTGGCGAGACACTCGATACCCATCACCTAAAGCTCGCGGCGAAAACCAAGGGTGCGAGTTATCAGTCGATTGATCTGTGGTTAACGACAGACCGAGCGTTTCCAGTTAAAGCGGATCTGTATCTGCGTTCTGGAAAACTGGCGAAACAAGCTTGGTTTACTGAAGGCGTGCGTGATGGATTACCCACAGTGGTGTCGATGACCTTGCTCGATAAGATTCAGCCGAGTAAGAAAACCGTGATTGAGTATCGCGAAGTGATTGAACAAAGCTTGGCAGATAAATATTACAACCCTGCCTACCTATCGCGTAACAGCGTGTCTGGGCTGTAGGTGGACGTCATGAAAGCTTCCAATCGCCGATTCCACATCAAGTCTTCAATCGCTACTTTGCTTGCCTTGTTTTGTGTGAGTAACACGATTCAAGCGGACGATCTGAGCTTGGCGTGGGACTGGCAACTCAGTGCAGAAGCCATCGAATCGAGAGAGTCGCCATTCAGCCCTTTACCATCTGATAATCGTCAGTCATTCAATGGCTTGTTGGATCTAGAGGTTGGATATAACAATTGGCTTGGTCTGTTCGCAGTGAAAGCCAACGATATTCTAAGCAATAACCCTCAACAACATGACGCGAGCTTTGAGTCGGAATTCATTGTGCGTGAGTTGTTCTGGCAAGGTGGGGTTGAACTGTCGAATTCGGCGTTCGGTGACCATTACCTAGATGTCACACTCGGTAAGGTTCGCCTTGATTGGGGCGTGGGTTATGGCTATCGACCGTTAGACATCATCAAGCCTTATCGACAAAACCCGGTGGGCATTGTCGCAGAAGAAGGCGCGGGAGTGGCTTCGGCGTCACTGTTCGATATGACGGGCGAGTGGACACTGCTTTATAGCGATTCGTCATGGACTTCCCAAGACATAAATGAATTCGAAAAGAAGAACCAGCAACAAGGCTTTGGGGTACGTCGTTACAACCTGGTGGGCGATCACGAGTATCAATGGGTCGCCTATTATGACGATGTGCGTCACGGCTTGCTTGGGGCGAATTTAGTCTCGGTATTGAATCTCGCGTGGGAATTTCATGGCTCGGCGGTCTATCAACGACAAAGCCTTGGTTACAGCCAGCCTGATTCAATGCTTAAACCTGTTTACCTCGAAGAGCAGGGCGAGGCCTATCAAGCGTTAGCCGGATTAACATGGGCAAATGACACTGGCCACAATGTGGTGTTGGAATACTGGTTTGATAGCCGAGCGTGGAGCAACTCTGAGTGGCAAAGTGCAATAGAAAGTGCAGAGTCTTTGTCGGTTAATCCGATGACATCTTCATTGGCAGGTTCTTATGCGCAAGGCTATCAGCACGCCAATTTGGTTCAACACAACATAATGTTTCACTGGTCTCTGGATTCGACACATGGCTGGCTTGAAGATATCACGCCAACATTCGATGTCATGTTGTCTCCACAAGATGGCGGTTTTATTGCGACTCAGTGGCTCAATTATCAGGCTCTAGATAATGGTAATTCATCGTTGGATTTGGAACTTGCTGCACGCTTTCTAGGCGGCAAAAGTGATTCTGCTTACGCCAGCTTACCCGATAGTCATATGATTCTCTTAAATATCAAAGGACGATTTTAATGGACACTTCTTCAAACAGTCGATTTTCATGGATTAAGAGTTTCGCGTTCACCACGTTATTTTGTGTTCTTATTGCGATTACAACCCATACGATTTGGGGCGGCGGATTAACGGTTAACCTGGCAATCAGTTTTGGCTTTGGTTACAGCGCCGTGGGTTCTTCTTTCATCTTTGTGAAATTGTTTAAGAGAACATCACGAACGCTTGAAGTGGGAATCTCAATGGTGTTCGCGATGACCTTTGGTACCTTGAACGCGCACTATTGGTTGAACGGGTATTTCGGGGCCAATATCTCGGATCTTAAATCTGTGGTGTTGCTCGGTGTGATCTTCTGTTCGGTTTGCTATTACTATTTCTATACCCGAGAGCAGCAGTTACGTGCCGATAACGAATTGGAAGTGGCCAAGCGTCGTCAGGCCGATCAAGAAAAGGTGGTGGTGCTCAGTCAGCTTAAACAACTACAGAGCCAAATTGAACCGCACTTCTTGTTCAACACACTTGCGACCATCAATGTGTTGATTGAGAGTGACAGCGCGAAAGCCAAGTTGATGCTCGAAAAACTGACTGACTTATTGCGTGTGACTTTGAAAAACAGCCGCAACGAGCAATCGACCATCGCACAAGAGGTCGACTTGTTAGACGCTTATCTTAATATCCAAAAGATACGCTTGGGGGAGCGCTTAACGTTCTCGATTGAAACACACGAGATTAGTGATTTTCAGGTGATTCCACCGTTCTTGATTCAACCCTTGGTCGAGAATGCACTCACGCACGGCATTGAGCCCAAAGCGGCGGGTGGCCAAGTGAATATCCGTATTACTCAACAAGCCGAGCAGTTGAAGATTGAAGTGTCAGACAGTGGTGCAGGGTTGAAAATACCTTCTGCGAATACGGGGCATGGTGTTGGGTTAAGCAATATTCGTCAAAGAATCGAAACCCTTTATGGTGATCAGGCGAGCCTAACGATTACTGAACAAGCTGAGGGTGGGGTAGTCTCTACGATCTTGTTACCACTGACTGACGCAGCCGCTTAGAATTACAGACCAGAAAGCACAGAACAGTGACGAAAAATAGACGATTTACAGTGTGAATTTAAAGGACTAACCATGAACAACCCAGCAATACAGCCGAGCGTAACGGCGATTATCGCAGACGATGAAGCACTGTTAAGGCACCACCTAGACAAGAGCCTTGCTGAGGTTTGGCCGGAGCTGGAGATCGTCAGCAAGGCACAAAACGGTTTGGAGGCGATGCAGAGTATTCAGCAGCTTAAGCCCGACGTGGCGTTTCTCGATATTCGTATGCCTGAGCTGGATGGAATCTCGCTGGCGAAACAATTGAACAAGCTAGATTCGCCGCCATTGATTGTGTTCATTACGGCTTATGACGAATACGCAGTTAAAGCCTTTGAACATAATGCGATGGATTACCTGCTTAAGCCAATCAATGAAGAGCGCTTACTGGCGACATGCCAGAAGGTGCAAGCGCGTCTGTCGAGCAATCAAACACAATCAGGTATTACGCCAGAACAGCCCGATATCACGGCGTTAATGGCTCAGCTTCAACAGTTATCAAAATCGACTTCACAACAACCTCCCTATCGATCGCAGCAAAAGCACCTCACATGGCTCAAAGCCAGTGTCGGGGAAGACATTCACCTAATCGCCGTCGATGATGTGGCTTATTTCAAAGCAGAAGACAAGTACGTCTCGATATTCAAAAAAGGCCAAGGCAGTTCTCTAGAGGAGTTTATTCTTCGTGTGTCACTAAAAGAGTTGATAGCGCAGCTCAATCCTGATGAATTTTGGCAGATCCACCGCTCAGTGGTGGTGAAAGTCTCGGCCATTGATAAGGTGAAGAAAGGGCTCTCAGGCCAGATGTCGGCTTATGTCTCCGGCGAGAAGTTACCGATCAGCCGCGCCTCGCAAGCTCTTTTTAAAGGGATGTGAGAAACCTGTTTAAGGGAATTTAATAAATCAGTTTTAAGGGGTGTGAAATCACCCGATCTATAACCTATGACTATCAGATTGTGTAATTTATAAAGTTGACAGTTTCATGCATGTTCAGATTGTCTCTCAAAATTTAAATGACTGAATTTATATAAAATTATTATGCTATTGCGATCGGATATATTGGAGGAAAGCCCTCCAAAGAGATCGTTATGAAAGCATACTATTTAGTCGTCGTATTGAGCTCCACATTGCTAGGTTGCAGCTCTACTCCTCAACAACAAACGTTATTGAAATCCGATCCATACTGGGTCAAAGGAGAGTTAGATAACGGATTAACCTACCATGTCTACCCTGACCAAGAACAACCTGTCTCGGTACGCTTACTCGTGCATGCCGGATCTTTGCAAGAGAGCGAACAACAGAAAGGGTACGCCCACTTTGTTGAGCATATGGCGTTTAATGGCAGCAAGAACTTTTCAGGAAATGAGGTGGTCGAGCTATTTGAGCAATCTGGTGCCAGTTTTGGTGCAGACTTAAATGCTTACACCTCTTACCAAGAAACCCTCTATAAATTAGATCTGCCCGACAATAAGAACCTAGACAAAGCCCTGGCTTGGTTTAGAGACATTGGCGATGGTTTACTGCTGTCCGAAGCTGAAATCGAAAAAGAGAAAGGTGTGATACTTGGGGAGTTTCGATACACGCGAGTTGAAGATAAACCTCTCTCGTTTAAGTTCTACGATCATCTGGTTGAAGGGACGACTTACCAAAGTAACGATCCTATTGGCAATAAAGAATCCGTTTCTAAAGCGAATGTTCAAGAATTAAAGAACTACTACCAAACCTGGTATCAACCTCAGTTAACCGAAGTGATTGTCTCTGGTGATATCACACTGGCAGAAGTTATCCCTTTGATTGAAGATACTTTCTCTGATTGGCAAAGAGGCATAACACCGGTTCCCGTGAAGAACACGTCAGTGGATTACAATACTCAAGATTTTGTGGCGTATGGATCTGGTGTCGAGCCACCGAGCATCGGGATAGTCATTGACCGTGGGGAAAGAGTGACACAGAGCCATGAGCAACAACATCAGCTTTGGTTAGATGATATTGCTCAACAACTTATCCAACAAAGGTTGAATTCTGACTTTGTTGACGCTGCGTTACCTGTGCAGTGGGCTGCTTCAACACCCTATTTATTAGAATACCAAAGGTATTCGATTACTACCGTCGGTTTTCCTGTTAATAGCCGAGAGCAAAGTCAGCAGCAGTTTGTTTCTACTCTCGCCTCTTTGCGTGACTATGGCGTAAGTGAGTATGAGTTGGCGAGTGTGCTTCAGCAATACCAAGCGAACCTCGATGACATTCAATTAAACTGGGATCAAATGGATGCTGTGGCTCATGCTGATGGTAAATCGACAGCATTGGTGATTAACCAGCCTGTTCAATCACAGCTTGATTATAAGTCGAGTTTGAAAACGTTTCTTGCGAATACGGATCTCGAGGCTGTGAATGATAACTTAGATGATTTGCTTTCTAGCCCTTACATTTTGGGGTTAGGTTTATCTTCTAAGGAAGACATGCTAGCAATGGATAATGAGCTAAAAGATGTCAGAAAAGCCTATGAAAAGAAAGGTAACAAGCCACTGCTCGTTACCGCAAGTTCTGCGTTTAGCGTGCCAGAATCTCAAGGCGACATTGTGAAACAAATTCAGGTGAGTGAGGATCCTAACTTACAACAATGGACATTGAGC
Source organism: Vibrio sp. MED222 (assembly GCF_000153005.1). Lineage (NCBI taxonomy): Bacteria > Pseudomonadati > Pseudomonadota > Gammaproteobacteria > Vibrionales > Vibrionaceae > Vibrio > Vibrio sp. MED222. Next base: position 1,296,048 of record NZ_CH902606.1, read on the forward strand.
AATGGTATCGAGGTTTGGTATTTACGAAACCCTGAGGTGGGTAATAATGTTGGTGTTTATTATGCGAGTGAAGGTGGAAAAGCAGCCCTAGATTCTTCTTTATTTCCTGCGTCAGAGGTGGCGATTTCAGCATCGATCCGTAGTGGTGTTGGTAAATTCAGTGGATCGGAATTAAATACCCATTTGAAACGCAAAGACATCCAAATTTATCCCTTCATCAACTTTACTCATCATGGGCTGGAAATCAGCACTAAGAAAAAGACGCTCGCAGAAGGCTTGGCTGCATTGTATACCATTGTGACCGAACCTAAAATCGACAGCGATCAGCTTGAGGCTGTAAAATCTGAATTTGCACAAGATCGCACGGCTTATCTAGAAACCCCAGTGGGTCAGTTTATTCAGATGGTTAACCATAATAGTTATCAAGATAGCAGTCGTCATATCATGTTGGAAAGTGAAGATATTGAAGCCGTGACATCTCAAGATATACTTGACGTTCAGCACCAACTCTTTCAGAAGTTAAGAGACAATACGCTTGTCATCGTTGCTGATATTAAGCCATCTGAAATTAAGCCTCTCGTACGCCAATATGTTGCTTCATTGCCATTGGAAGCCGTTGTGTCTCCTGATTATCAAGTTGCCTATAGCACTGATTCGAAAGAACGAATCGATATATCCATCAATAATGAAGACAGCAGCCAGTACTTATTGCGTATTATTTCTCAGCAAGCTCGAGAGAAAACAGCAAAGGATGTGTTTATGGACGATATGCTTCAGCGTGTATTGTCGAGCCGTCTAACGGCTTATGTTCGCGAAGAATTAGGCTTGGATTATGCGCCTTTTGTGTATTCGGTATCTCAAGACAGTGAGCCAAGTTATGACTGGTTGGTCGGCTCTTTAGCTGCGCCTGAGAACTCAGATAAGATAGAACAGGCGATTGATAAAGTTATTGCTGAAGCCGTTAAAGGCATTTCTGAAGATGAGACTCGAACCGCTGCTAAACAGCTAGTGGCTGACCTCACGCCACTTCAATATAAGCCTACTCAACAAGCTTGGTTTATTTCACGTTACTTAATTCATGACTAAGGTGTTGAGGCACTGTTTGACTTACAGGGAACGACAGATTCAATTTCTAGTAAAGATATGACGGAGTATGCTAAAGAAATTTTTGGAGATAACAGCTACCAGTTGAAGAACTTGTTAAGGCCAAAAAGTTAAGCCCATTGAGAGAGTGACCTTGTAGAAAAGTCGCTTTCAACCTTAAATCTAAGATATCGAACCTAAGCCAAATGCACCGTCATTTGGCTTTTTTATTTGGGTTAGGGTTAGTCTTTAAACTCGTTACTTTTTAATTCATCACTTTCAAGCTTGTCACTTTTAAACTAGTTACTGACTTTTAAATGCTCGTAATTTGCGCCTTATATAACTGAGTGCAATTTATAAAATAAAGATCTAGATCACAAAGATACTCATCCGGTTCAATATTAAATAATAATCGTTAACTCAATCTGTATATTGTCGATGAATGACATTAAGAGGTTGTTATGAAAACATATTATTTAGCGGCGGCTGTATGCCTCACCTTGGTTGGCTGTAGTTCAACATCAAGTATCACCGAAACCTTAATCCAGCCGGATCCGGCATGGACATCAGGCCAGCTAGAAAATGGCCTTACCTACCATGTTTATCCAGATCATGAAGAATCCGTATCTGTTCGTTTAGTTGTGCACGCGGGTTCGTTCCAAGAGACTGACCAACAAGAAGGTTATGCGCACTTTTTGGAGCACATGGCATTCAATGGCAGTAAAAATTTCTCTCAAAATGACGTGATTCGTCTATTCGAAGATGCAGGCGCTAGCTTTGGCGCTGATATCAATGCCTACACTTCTTACCAAGAAACTGTGTATCAATTAGATTTACCTGACAATGTCCAATTACAGTCTGCCCTGACGTGGATGCGAGACATTGGTGATGCTCTGGACCTATCAAGTTCAGAAGTCGAAAAAGAGAAAGGTGTGATTCTTGGTGAGTTCCGTTATGCACGCTTAGACGACAAGCCATTCGCAGAACAGTTTTTAGACCACTTCATTGAGGGTGGTCAGTATGAAGGCCAAGATGCACTTGGTACTAAAGAGTCTGTACTCAGCGCGACTTCCCAAGGGCTAAATAACTTTTATCAGACTTGGTATCAACCTCAGAACGTTGAGGTGATTGTCTCCGGTGACATTGACACAAAAACCGTCATTCCATTAATTGAACAGAAGTTTTCAGATTGGCAGCGAGGACAAACTCCCAAGCCAGTAAAACAAAGAATTACCACCTTTAATGAAGGTGATTATATTGAGTATGCAGAATCGGAAGCGCCAAGTATCTCTTTGATGATCAACCGAGGGGCAAGTGCGGTAGACACTCGCGCGCAACAGCATCAACTTTGGCTTGATGAGACAGCACAGCAACTGATCAGGCAGCGACTTAATACCAAGTTCAATGATGCGGCTTTGCCAACTCAATGGATAAGTTCCAAACATTATTCTATGGAATATCAGCGCTATTCATTGGTGGATGTTGGCTTTCCTGTCGGCGCTCGTGAGGTGACTCAAAAGGAGCTAATCGCCACATTGGCATCTCTGCGTGATTATGGCGTCTCTGAAAATGAGATAATTAGCGAACAGCATTATTATCAAGACTTGCTCGATAATGTTGAGATCGATTGGGACAATATGGACAGCGTGCAGCACGCTAACCAGAAAGCGACGGCTTTAGTGAACGAACAAATCGTGCAATCACAACGAGACTATGAAGCGAGCCTTGAAGAGTTTGTCGCAAACCTCGATCTTGATGCGATTAATGCCAATATTAAGGCTTTGCTTTCTAGCGACTATTTTGTAGTGGTTGGTATGAATGAAAGTGAAGATAAAGTCGCCGTTACCCAAGCCATCGAGAGCTTGAAAGCAACTTATAGCGAAAAGGGTGCCAAACCGTTGTTTTCGGTGACCAGCAGTGCTTTTGCTGTTCCTAGTTCGCAAGGCGATATTGAGTTAGTGGAACAGATGTATGTAGACCCATATGTTCAAAAGTGGACGCTTAGCAATGGTATCGATATGTGGTATCTGCGTGACTATCTCGCAGGCGATGACATAGGTATTTACTACACAAGCTTAGGTGGTAAGGCCGCACTCGATCCTAAGTTATATCCAGCGTCAGAGTTAGCTCTTGCTGCTATCGGTAGAAGTGGTGTTGGCAGTTTTTCAGGAACGGAGCTTGATGCGCATTTGGATCGTGAAGATATTCAGGTTTATCCGTTTATCGATTTTACTCACCATGGCGTCGAATTTAAGCTCACCAGTAATGGCTTAGCGGAAACTTTTGCTGCGCTCAACGCGATCGTTACATCAGTCAAGGTATCGCCAGAGCAACTGGAGGCGGTTAAGCAAGAGTTCATTCAAAATCGAGATTCTTACTTAGCAAGCCCTACTGGTCAGTTCGCATATGCAATGAACCAAAATACCTATCAAGCGGACAGTGATCATGTGCTGCTCGATAGTAAAAGTGTGGAAACGGTTTCTGTTGAAGAGATAAAGAGCGTCCATCAGCAGTTGTTTGGTCAATTCCGAAATAATCAGCTGGTTATTGTGGGCGACATTGATCCAAGTGAACTGAAACCTCTGGTTCGCCAGTACTTGGCTTCTATTCCATTGGAAAAAGCCGTTGTGCCTGACTTTAACGTCGCGTACAAGCACCCATCTAAAGCGCGTATTGATTTGTCGGTCAACACGGCTAATAGCACTGAGTACATGCTAAGAGTCATTGCGGAGCCTTCCGAGCAAACTGGAATAGTAAGAGGGAAAACGGCGAAAGATATCTTTATGGAAGACATGCTGCAACGCCTGCTTGTTACTCGTTTAGACGCGTACATACGTGAAGATTTAAGTCTAGATTACTCACCTTATGCTTACTGTGTATCGCAAGATGGTGATACAAGCCATGACTGGTTTATTGGTGCGCTGATCGACCCTAAAAATGCCGATAAGATAGAGGTCGCGATTGATAAAGTGATTGGAGACCTTCTGAAGGGCGTATCAAATGATGAGATTAGAGCGGCAGGCAAGCAACTAGAAGCGGACTTTACGCCTTTAGATACTAGTGTTGTTGATCAAGCATGGTTCGTGTCTCGTTATCTTTTGCACGACTATGGTGTAGAAGCCTTGTTTAACGTGAAAGCGACGGTTAACTCAATTTCTCGTGAAGATATGAATCAACTTGTCCAACGCATCTTTGGTGAAAATAGCCGTAAGGTTAAGAACATCATGCGTCCTAAAGCCTAAAGCCTAAAGCCTAAAGCCTAAAGCCTAAAGCAGACTGAAACACTTAACCCAAAGCCAAGCGCACATCGCTTGGCTTTCTTGTTTTTACACCATTCATAATATCTATGCACCAAGCTTTGTTGAGCTCTTTTTGAGGTATATAAATCTAAATGCCGTGAGTGCCTAATCGGTTGCATCGTATCATTTTCTAAAAAAATGTTTTAAATCAAGACAGCGTTTCATTTGTATTGTAGATTGACGATCTACGAGAATGTTGTTTGGATATTAGATTGCTTAAATTAGGTACCCGATTAGTCTTAATGTTGTTTTTACTGAGCTTTGGCTTAGTGAACTCTAACGGCTATTCGTTCCCTTCTAAGCCATTTCAAATTCATTCGGCTCAAGAGCAATCTTCACAGAATGAACAATCTTCCTCGATAAAACAGTGTAAACAAGCCGCTACGGATAATCCGTCGAGCTACTTAGAGTGCGATAAGGTTCCGTTTGGTACCGTGCCTTATGGTGACAGTTCCAACTATCATGACACCGAGTCGAGCCTCCAAGCTGCAAACTTCAGACGTATGCTCAGTAACGAGCAAGAAAGCGTGGCCGATCTTGAGCCTGCTTATCATCTACTGATCGACTTTTCACCCCCTTCATTACTGGCTTCTCTGCTCTTCAACACGCCGTTGTTGGATTCCAAGCAGCACTGGACCAGCATTGTGAGTTCTCCGTCCTCCCGGCTTTCTGGGTGGAAAGAGGGCAACATTCAATACTCGCATTTCCGAGAACTTCTTAGCTAATCGTTTGACCTTAAATTGGTCGTATCGATGATCGCCTCGCGCTCGTTGAACTCGCCAATTAACCCAATATAGCGACACACAATTATTAGCCTCACTGTTACTCAATCAGCTTGTTTTGGTTGTGACTAGTTGTCGTTTGTGTTCGCAAAACATTAGTTATACCAATCGCAGTAAATAACTGGCCATCCTAGCTGGTTAAAACGCTCGATCACTGCTTTTTCCCGGCGCTATTTTTGAGCACGTGTTTACGGTGATTGGTAAAAAGAAGAGATCTTGACTGTGAAAAAACGCATTCCAAGAAAACAAATTAACCACTACTCAAAGTGGAAATACGTGGTGCTTATTGCCACCATCATCATCATGATTCTAAGCGCTCTACCTTCTTGGTTTGGCGAAGATGCCTCGGTTCAAATCAGTAACCGCTCTGAGCAGACGATCGACGCCACTCAAGTGACGCAATATCTTGCTAGCGAAGGCATTCAAGCCAAATCAGCCTTTCAAAAAGACAAACGTTTAGTGGTCATCTTAGAAGATGCTGAGCAACAAGCGAAAGCCAAAGAAGTACTCAATGAGCGCTTCCTCGACAACGCGACGGTTGCGCTAGCGATGGAGCCAGCAGCACCTAAATGGCTGACTGACATGGGCTTTGCACCGATTCAGCTAGGCCTAGATTTACGCGGTGGAGTGCAGTTCTTATTAGAAGTGGACATGGAACCGGTTTACCACGCACAAGCTCAAGCGATGGTCGACGAGGTGACCAGTCAGGTGCGTTATGCACGCGGTAAAGTGGTCAACGACCAGGTTCAGTTTGATTTCCGTACCGACGCCGATTTCGAAAAAGCACAAAAGCTGATTCGTGAAGAGTTCCCACATTGGCTACGTGATCGTTCAGATAAGTCACTGACGTTAACTCAGTCTGAAGAAGAGCAAAGAACGCTACGCAACCTAACAGTTCAACAAAACCTGCAAATCATGCGCAGCCGTATTGAAGAATTAGGCATCACAGAAGCATCGATTCAACGCCAAGGTGAAAGCCGTATTCGTATTGAATTGCCAGGTGTTCAAGACCCTGCAGCAGCAAAAGACGTGATTGGTGCAACCGCATCTTTGGCGTTCTACTCTGTTTACGACAATGCAACTCGTAATACTCAAACGCTAAAAGATACAGATGGCAATCGTGTCGTTGTCGCTCGCAAAGCAGTACTGAGCGGTGAACACATTATTGATGCTCGTAGTGGCATTGGTGAGATGGGCAGCGCAGAAGTAAACATTACCCTAGATTCTTCTGGTGGTAAGAAAATGTCCGAGTTCTCACGTCATAACATCGGTAAGCCAATGGCAACCGTGTACAGCGAATACAGTCGTGATAGAGCGGGCAACAGCAAGCAAGACAGTGAAGTGATCAGTGTGGCAAACATCCAGTCTCAACTGGGTAGTCGTTTCAGAATTACTGGTGCTGGCAGCTTGGCTGAAGCGCAAGAGCTTGCGTTACTGCTGCGTGCGGGTTCATTGACTGCGCCAGTGACCATCATTGAAGAACGTACCATTGGCCCATCTTTGGGTGCTGAAAACGTAACTAACGGCTTTGCTGCTTTGGCACTTGGCCTTGGCCTTACGCTAACGTTTATGGCGCTATGGTACCGCCGTCTTGGTTGGGTCGCGAACTGCGCATTGGTGGTTAACATGACCACATTGTTTGGTTTGATTGCGCTGCTACCGGGTGCGGTATTAACTCTGCCGGGTATTGCGGGTTTAGTACTGACCGTCGGTATGGCGGTAGATACCAATGTGCTTATCTTCGAACGTATTCGAGACAAGATGAAAGAAGGCCGCAGCTTTGCTAGCTCCATCGATCGTGGTTTTGACAGTGCGTTCTCTTCTATTTTCGATGCTAACGTCACCACCATGATCGTTGCTGTGGCTCTATATACCATTGGTAATGGACCGATTCAGGGCTTCGCTCTGACACTGGGCTTAGGCCTTCTAACCAGTATGTTCACGGGCATTTTTGCTTCACGAGCGATCATCAATTTGGTTTGGGGGCGTGACCAACGCCACGATGTAAGAATTTAAGCATGAGTATTTCAAATATGACTATTTCAAACAGCAGCATGACTCGCCTTCGTAAGGTGATGTCTGTGATTTCTATTGTGCTGTTCATGAGCTCTGTGATGCTGGTGGCAGTGAAAGGTTTTAACTGGGGCTTGGACTTTACTGGCGGTGTGGTTGCCGAGGTTCAGCTCTCTGATCAAGTAACCAAAGATGCGTTAAAAACCAAACTTGATACGGCTTTCCAACAAGACGTACAAGTGGTTGGTATGGCAGAACAGGATCGCTGGACAATTCGTTACAGTCAACTGACAGACGCTCCACAGCCAAACTTAGTGGATGCTTTGTCTTCTGTAAGTGACCAAGTAAAAGTGCTTAACAGCAGCGTGGTTGGCCCTCAAGTGGGTCAAGACATGGTTGACCAAGGTGGCTTGGCGGTATTGGTGTGTTTCCTAATGATCATGCTGTACCTGAGTGTACGATTTGAATGGCGTTTAGCACTCGGTGCCCTTGCCGCGATCATCTATGACGTGACGCTTATCTTGGGTCTGTTCGCTTTTACTCAGTTTGAGTTCAACCTGACTGTGTTAGCGGCTGTGTTGGCGATTTTGGGTTATTCATTGAATGACTCGATCATCATTGCCGACCGTGTTCGTGAAATGCTGCGTGGCAATCCAAGCGGTGATACTGACAACCTGCTTAACGAATCAGTTAAAGCGACCTTCTCACGCACCATGGTGACTTCAGGAACAACTCTAATAACCGTCTCTGCGCTTTGGCTACTGGGTGGCGCGGCACTGCAAGGTTTCGCTATTGCACTCGTTGTGGGTATTGTCAGCGGTACGTGGTCCTCCATTTCAGTAGGCATCACCCTACCTAAATTACTTGGCCTACAGCCTTGTCACTATCAGGTGAAACCAGTAGTAGAAGTTGAGGGTGAGTATCCTTAGTTTCCTGATTGCTTAAGTTTTCTAATTGGATAGCGCTCAGCCTTAGTCCTCATTGACCAACGAGTGAGTTCAGCAAAGCCTTTCGTTTGTAGCAAGACGAAGGGCTTTATTTTTTATAAGAGTCAAATGGTTAGAGAAAAGTGAGCCTATTTAAAAAAACAATGGATTGAGCAGGCAAGCCCTCATTATATGAAGTATGTTTATATGACGTCAGTAGAAATGAGGCAAGGGAATGGAATATCGACATCAATGTCATGTAGGCGACCACGGTGATGCACTCAAGCATCCAGTATTGAGTGCACTGGTTAAATCATTAATGCAGCAGCATTCACGCCTGAATGTTATCGACACCCACTCAGGTACAGGCTGTTATGATTTAACTACCGCACCAAGCAATCACGCGGGTGAGTTTGCAGAAGGGGTCGGGTACTTGTGGCGAAATAAAGCTTATCTTCCTCCGGCCTTTGCTTCATTTATGTCGGTGCTGGAATACTACAATCCGAATCAACTTATCTCTCTCTATCCGGGCTCAGCAGCCATCACTTACCAACAAGGCCGTAGCCAAGATAGTTTCTATTTTTCAGACATTCAGCAAGATGAAGCTGATTTACTGCAAACTAATATTGAGACGTTACAACGTGACCTTGATGTCTCAAGCAAGCTGACTATTTCCGCGGGTGATGGGCTTAAAGCGTTGCCTGATGACGTAGCAAAACACGATAATCATCACCTGATTGTTATCGATCCTCCCTATGAAACCGATTCTGAATATCTCGCGGTGATCGATGCCTTGGTTAAGGCGTATCAACAATCTGATAAGGTATCTGCACTAATTTGGTACCCGCTTTACACGGATGACAAGAGCTCACTGATTCTGAATCACTGTGTTACTGCAGTGAAAGATGGTTTGCTGCCAAGTCCGATTAAGTCGGAGCTTCGCCTTCGAGACCCTAAGGGTGATGATCGCCTAATCGGCAGTGGTTTGTTGTTATTCAACCCACCACAAGGCATTTCAGGAATAGTCGCAGATACGCTTGATTATTTACACAGCCAACTCTCGACCAATGGTGAAGGCTACTGGCAAATGAGAAGCCTATAGATCTGATTTTTATGGGTTTTATGATGATTTTCGAGATGTAGATCGCTAAATCATTTCAATCTGTATGGTTTAAATTGACCAAACTCTAACTTTTATCGATTGATTTATCGCGATGAATCATATAAAAATAGTACATCAATGCGCACAGGTGCATACTGGCTCATAAGTTAAATAATTACCCAAATTAATATCAGATTGTGGTTTACCCCCTAAACTGCATAAGGCTCGCACTAGTCACGCGAGCCTTTCTTTTGCCTGTCGAAAATGTTTACAACAGATTCTCTTCAATTTTTAGTGCTTTCTCGATGAGTTTCGCATTGAAATCTGCAGCTTCCACAGAGTAATGTGCTTTACGATGGCAAGTCGGACAGAGTGCAATTACATTTTCAGGGCAATCAGCTCCACCATCAGCTAACCGTGTCAGGTGATGCACTTCTAGGTAAGGACCTGACTTGGTCTCAAAAGGCGAGGGCACACCACAACCTTCACAAAGCCCATTTGCTCGTTTCTTTGCGTAAAGCTTGATTGCTTCACTGCGGTACTTCACATGCGTGAGTTGTTCTTTGGGGTCAGCTTTTAGTGGCGTTGAAGCTAACGCAATGTCTCGTAATTGCTTCAGAGACTTACTTTTAGTCGGCTTAGTAAGGTATGAAACTTTCGGAGATTGAATGATGTTTCCGATACTTTGAGGGACGATATCTAAATGGAAAACTATTGCATCACGGAGTTGATCGTTCTTGTCTGGGCGCTGTTCGATGTGATGACAGATGTAGTTGCAAACACCGACGAATCTTACGAAGCCAGTTGAGACTGATTCGAATAAGAGAATCTCTTTGAGGTTGTTTTGGTGTTCAAAGATGGCCAAGTTTCCTTTAACCATTTGCATATCACCTTCTTGCCCTTCTCCTGTATATCGGAAAGTGCCGTCTGCACTAAAACCATCAGAGTAGCCAAATTCTTCACCAGCATCGCTAGTGAAGATAAACACATATGGGTGAGCAGCCGGCGTCGCGATACCGCCATATTGCTGACCTTTGTAATGACCGTGTATATCTGTACGTCGATTGTAAACCTGTCCTACATTGAACAATGGAGAGTCCTCATTTATCCGTTTAAATCGGAATTATTATTGATATTTCTATAATTAATTTTTGTGTAAAGTTCAAATATAACAGTGGTTTAAGTTGAAATGTGCAATTGGATTTTCGAGTGTAAAAAGGTATCGGCTCGGTCACGTTTCTAGACAATTAAGCCTGCAGTACTCTGCAGGCTTGGTGTTTGTTTAATGCTTTATCACTACAACGCAGGGTAATCGATATAGCCTTTTTCGTTGCCGCCGAACAGAGTGGCGCCATCAAGATCGGATAGTTCATTGCCGTTTTGTAGGCGTGATACGAGGTCTGGATTCGCAACGAATGGGCGACCAAATGCGACGAGGTCGGCGTAGCCTTTGCTTAACACTTCTTCGGCGCGTTCTGGTGTGTAGCTGCCAGCAACGATGATGGTGTTAGAGAATAGCTCTCTTAGCTCTAAACGGAAGCTTTCAGGTATCACAGGTGCGTCATCCCAATCTGCTTCTGATAGATGCAGGTAAGCGATGTCGCGTGCTTGTAGCGCCTTTGAAGCTTCTAAAATAGTTGGCACGATGTCTGGGCAGTTCATGTCTTTGAAGGTGATGAACGGAGCTAAACGAACACCCACCTTATCGGCACCAATCGCATCAATCACTGCATCCACCACTTCGATTAGAAAACGAAGTCGGTTCTCGCGGCTGCCTCCATAGTTGTCGGTGCGCTTATTTGAATTGGTTCTTAGGAATTGATCGATGAGGTAGCCATTACCACCGTGGATTTCCACTCCGTTGAACCCTGCCTCGACTGCTTTTTTCGCTGAGTTAGCAAAATCTTGAACAACACGATCGATATCGGCTTGGGTCATCTCTCTTGGTTGGATGCAATCCACCATGTTGCCGTTACCATTCTCATCAGAGATCCAAACCTGCGTTTCTATAGGTGCCAGTGCTGAAGGTGCAATCGGCAACTCGCCTTTTTGAAAGGTAGGGTGTGATACTCGGCCTACGTGCCATAGTTGGCAGAATATCGCGGCACCTTGCTCTTTTGCTGCTGTTGTTACTGATTTCCAACCTTCGATTTGCGCATCGGTATAGACGCCGGGTGTGAATGAGTAACCTTGAGAGTCATCTGAAATTTGTGTGGCTTCAGTGATGATTAGCCCTGCACTTGCTCGTTGTTGGTAATAAGTCGCCATCATGTCGTTTGGCACGTTTCCAGGCTGGCTGGTGCGAGCGCGTGTCATGGGTGCCATAACCACACGGTTTTGCAGCTCTAGGCCTTTCAGTTCTGATGTTTCGAATAACTTGTTCATGATCTCTACCTTTATGAATTTTTAGTGCTGTGCCAATTCCAGTTTGATAATGAATTGGCACTTTGAAGTTACGGAGTTCTTAAATTATTTAGCTTCTGTGGGTGCAAATATTGAGTTGCTTTGTGGTTTCTCTTTTCGGTTAGCTTTAGCGATTAAGAACAAGCCGACGATAGGAACCACAACGGCTGCGAACGGAATCATGCCTGCGCCTAGTTGGCTGTCGAGTACCATGCCACCAAGGAATCCACCAAAGGCATTGGCTAAGTTAAACGCTGAGATATTCGCAGTTGCTGCTAGCTCTTGCCCTTCGCCACCGTGGTTCATTACTCGAAGTTGCATGGCAGGGACGTTCGCAAATGATGCAATACCAAAGACAAATGCAGCTGCAACGAAGAGGATTTTGTTGTCTACCACAAGGCCAACTACCACCAATGAAATGATCATCGCGATAGCCCAAAACATTGAAGCTTTGCCTAGGTTTTTATCTGAAGAGCGTCCGCCCAAGGTGTTACCGATGATTAAGCCAACACCCACTATCACTAAGATCCAAGTCACTGATTCTTGACTGTAACCTGTGATGTGCATGGCGATTGGCGCAAGGTAGCCGTAAAGCGTCATGAAGCCAGACCAAGCAAAAGCGGTGATTGCTAAGCTGATCAGTAACATTGGATTTTTGAACGCTAGAAGCTGAGTTTTGATGTCCTTCGCTTCACTGTGACCTGTCGACTTAATCGAAGTCAGAATGGCAAGCATCGCGATAGTGCCAAGTGCTGCCACGGTAAAGAAAGTGGTGTGCCAACCGAATTGCAAGCTGACCCATGTACCAGCTGGAACGCCAAGAACGTTAGCGAGTGTTAAGCCTGCGAACATCTGGCCAACGGCACGACCTGCCATTTTTTCAGACACTAAGTTGGTTGCAACAACCGCACCGATACCATAAAAAGGGCCTTGCACTAAGCCTGCGATAACACGGCTGGCAAGTAGAAGTGGGTAGCTAGGAGCAAGGGCTGATAAGACATTACCGATGATGAACAGTGCCATTAAGCCAATCAGCACCATCTTCTTGTTAAAACGTGCTAGGTAGATGGTTAAGATCGGGCCGCCGATAACGATAGCCAACGCGTAAGCACTGATAAGGTAGCCAGCTTGACCTTCTGTGATTGAAAGTGATGTGGCGATCTGTGGAAGAATGCCTGCGATAACAAACTCAGCCGTGCCGATTGCAAATGCAGCGAGTGTCAGTATCCAAACTTGGAATGGAATCTTTTCTTTATGGGTAGTTTCTTTATGGATAGTTTCTTGGTGGACAGTTTCTTGTTTCATGATGATCTACCTATGTAAATTCTTGTTTGTTAGGACGTGAGATACACGCCCTAACGATTGTTCTTTATGTCTTTGCTTCTTTGCGGAGTGTTAGCCGAGTAGAGCGCCGCCATCGATATCGATGATTGACCCAGTGACGTATGGGTTATTAATTGCGAACAGGTAACCCATGGCTATCTCTGAAGGCTCGCCAACCTTGCCTGCGGGTAGGTTGTTTTTGGCGTTGTCGTACATGCTTGTACGAGCGGAATCGTCCATGTTTTTGTAGGCTTCCGTCATGGTTAAACCCGGGCTAACGGCATTGACTCGAATGGGGGATAGCTCTTTCGCCAGTATTTTGGTTACGCTTTCTAGTGCGGCGTTGATGGCGGTTTTTACGTAAGTGCCTGCCACAACCTTGCGTGACAACATGCCAGTTGTGAACGTGATAGAGCCGTTTGGTGTCATGTAACGAGCGGCATGTTTGGCTACGTTTAAGCTGCCCCAAAACTTAGTGTCAAAAGCTGTCTTAGCGTCTGCGGTTGCTACGTCTGTTACTTTTCCTGCGGGAGCGGATGAGCCAGCCGTTACGATTAAGTGGTCAAACACGCCAATCGATTCGAAGTATTCACAAATCGACTTTTCATCCGTGATATCAACGCCGGTGTGTCGGCTGGCAATATGTACCGTGTTGTTCTCGTTTCTTAGTTGCATCGCTAGTGCTTTGCCGATACCTGATGTGCCACCAATGATGACGAAAGTGTGTTTCTCTTGTTTAGTCGATTCGTTAGTCATGCTCTGAATTCCTGCGTTGTTCTGTTGATGTTTGCCATTATATTTATTCGACTAAATTTGATAATTGGTTAAAATATAAATTCATTATTCGGTTAAACTGAATAGTGTGGCTGAGTATTCAAATCGAGCATTAAGATCGAGAAGTAAGACGAAGAGGTGGAAGCGAGAATCGTATGGATAAGTTTTCAGATATGGCGATGTTCGTGAGCATTGTTAAGCATCACGGGTTAGCTGCGGCTGGGCGAGAGTTAGGGCTTTCTCCTGCGACCATGACAGCAAGGCTGCAGGCGCTTGAAGAACGATATGGTGTGAAGTTGTTGAATCGAAGCACGCGTCATGTGTCTTTGACCGACTCTGGGGAGTTGTATCACAAGGCATGTTTGGAGATTTTAGACAACGTCAGTGAGGCCGAAAACCTGATTCAAAATGGCGTAAAAGAAGTCAAAGGCTCGCTAAAGATTGCCGCGCCAAAAGACATCGGAAAGCAGTACATTCTTCCTATTCTTTCGGAGTTTTGCCAGCAGTATCCGGACGTTATTCCTTACCTGTATTTGAACGATAACCTCTCGAACATTGCTGAATCTGGCATGGATATCGTGATTCGTTATGGTGAACTGGTCGACAGCAGTTTGATATCCAGACGCTTATCACCAAGCCGACGTGTGTTGTGCGCTTCTCCTGAATATCTTGCTAAACATGGAACACCGTTAACACCACAAGATTTGGTCGAACACGACTGTTTAGCCATGCTGCGTAGCAATGAAGAGCTCAAGACATGGCACTTCCAAGACAATGATATGAAGAAGTCGGTGACGGTTGTGCCGAAGCGATTTTCAGACGATGGCGAAGTGATTCGCTACTGGGCATTAAAAGGTGAGGGCATTGCGCTTAAATCGGTGTTGGATGTGCAAGATGACATCAATAACCAACGCCTTGTGACTCTGCTTAATGGCTACATGAAAAACTTCAATACCGCGATGTCGGTGTCGAGCGCCGACTTGAATGTGGTGTACATCAGCAAGAAATATCAGCCGAAGCGTATCCGACTGTTTTTGGATTTTCTGTTTGAGCGGTTTGGCGATTACGTCAGCTCGAGTCGTTAATTTCCGAGTTAAACAAGTAAAAGAAATACAACGATGGCAACCGCTAACGCCCTTGGGATAAAAGTATCTTTGTCTATCATGGGCACCTCTTATCGTGCCTCAAATGAATGAGGCACGGGTTATTTATTGGGGTTAACGAAGGTGTAGATAGAACGGAGAGAAGGTATCAATCACATCAACCAAACGTTGAAGTTGCTTGATATCGCCCTTGGTTGCTTTCGCTGTTGATTCTTCAACATTGATGTCTTTGACTAAGAACAAGTGAACAAGGTCTTGTTTTGACATATCGACGGTGAGATCGGCGCTCTCAGAGCTAAAACCATTGTCGACAGCCATTGTGCGGTTAGACACGTTGACAAGGTATGGGCTTCCATCCACAACAAGGTTGATGACGTGCGTCTCGTTGGTGTTCAATTGCTCGGCTATTAGGCGAGTTGGAATCAGTGACATCACATCATCGGTTGGTGCCTCAACGAACTTGCTGGCATCGCCAAAAAAGTTCATTGTATCGAGTACGCCATCTAGTTCTCCGCGAAGCTCTGCTGCACCTGTGAGTGCCCAGTGACGCCAACCCGGGGTCGATTGTTCCCAACCCCAACGCTCTAGCGCAACGGCTTTTTGTCCACGAGCATACATATCGTTGTGATCGACTCGGATAACATGCGTTAGGATCTGCATCGCTTCACCGTACTGTTGTTTCTCGATCATGCGATCCGCAGCCTTTCTAATGGCGTCTGAGCCACCCATCATATCAACGTAAAGTTGCGCCATGTCTTTGTGTGCAGGCTTCGCAAGCTCACTGGCATCACCATTGAACCAACCAACATTACCCGCATAGATATTGGCAACATTTTGATATTCTGAGCCACGCAACGGGCGAAGGTAATCGTGATCTTTGAGTTCTTCAGGCAGACGGATACTGTCCGAAAGCTCATGCATGGTATAGCCTTTGTTGATATGGCGAACCGTTTGATCTTGCATGTAGCGCAGTGAATCCGCGTAGGCTTTCATTACATCTTCAACACGCTCTTGGCTTACTGCAGAACGGCCGTGGTGTAGGGAAAGCGTTTTTGGCTGATAGCGGCGCATGCGGTCTATAGAGTCTGCCCATTCAAGGCCGTCACGGTACTCGGTACCACGAATGGTGTAGAGGTTTGGAATGGTTTCACCTTGAATGGTATCGCCACCGACCATGTCTCCCGTTTCATGTACATAGAGTGCAACACCATCTGGCGCTTCTCCTGGGGTGTGGAAAAACTCCAATGTAAGGCCATCTACCTTCATGATCATCAGATCGTCGACTAAGATATTTGGCGCGAAGAAGGATTTGTTTTGTGATTGCATCACGATGTCTGCTGGGTAGCCAACACCTTGGTTTACCCCTTTATCGTAGTCATTGTTATGAGGGATAAAGGCACCAAATGCATACGCGGTTCGAATCGACTGTTGATTAAGATAAATGCCAGACTCTTCATTCATTTTCTTCTGGAAATCAACATGAGCGATGACATTAATTTTGCCAGATTCGAAGTCTTCACGCGTTGCTAGCCCCTCGGTTCCTGCCCATTGATCTGGGTGGTGGTGAGTATAGAAAATCGTATGAACCTCACGCTCGTCTCCAGTTGCGTCACGGTAAGCCGACAGCATGGCTTCACCGGTTTCAGCCGTTGAACCAGCGTCGATAATGATCAGTCCTTTGTCACCCTGAAGGAAGGTGATCGAAGCTCCCTCAAAGCCAAATGCGTTGTACATGCGGTCTGATAGCTTAAAGATCACAGGGTTGGTCATTGCTTCTTCCATCGCTGCTAACTCTGGATGAATTTTGCCTTCTTGCTGCGCCTTTTCCATGTTTTCTTTGTTGTATTCCGGCGTGAATAGAGGTTCACCTCGCCAGATTATTTCTGGGAATGACCCCGCTAGTTTTGTCGAGGCATTTTCAGATAAAGGGAAGTAACTTTGCTGCTCAGCAGACATGGTTGGAGAGAGAAACTCAATGCCATTAGCAAACGGGTCATAGTTATTAGAAAGCACAACATCGTACTCGCTCATATCGAATGAGTGGTCATGGTCGCCGTGAGTTAAACGCTCTGATGCGTGATGAGAGTGAGCCATCACATTGCAAGACGCTAAGATTGAGAGAGCAATAATGGTTTTTTTCATAGTGTTACCCTGGTTCTGTATTTCGTATGAATCAGACTCAGAATCCATCCTGTTTCGTCGTTCTTCAAAAGTTGAAGGATACGAGGGTGTGTAATAGGCCTCGTTGATGACGATATCTTAGGCAGTTTTTAAGCGGCGAACCATTGGGTAGTAACTATAAAACACATAGATTTTATCTATGTAATTTGGTTTATTTTGTCTTTATTTGCGACTTCTCATTACTTGCATAGTTTTTGTTTATTTCTTGGAAGGTGGCGTTAGATGCTTTTTGATGTGTTCTCGAACTTGAGCATGTCGCTGATCTTGAATACTGCGTTTGTGATAAATCATTTTCATTTCGTAGTTACGCAACGCAAATGGCGGTTCGAGGACTTTTAGCCCTAACTCTTCTGCTAAATTAAACATGGACTCACTGACAATACACACCGCGTCAGAGTTACGAGCGTTCAGCAGTAGATTCGATTGACCGGAAACTTCTCGAACCACGTTACGCTCAAATGCTTCTTCAGTTCGGGTTTCTAGCGCGCTTACATTTTTGTCTTTTAGGCGCAGCATGATGTGCTCGGCGTTTTTGAACTGCTCAAGGGAGATGGTATCGCCAATCGTTGGGTGGTCTTTACGACACGCAAGTGCGAGCTTTTGGGAGCCGATCGATTCGACAATAAAGGAGTGATCAGTAACAGAGATGTCGTCGACAACAATATCCACCTCTCCGGTTCTTAGTTTGTCCAAAATGCTGTATTCGATGGCGGGAGTTTCAACAAAGTAGACGCCTTCATAGCCAGGGAGTGCCTGCATGATCACTTCTGGGCAGCAGATTTTTAGCTTTCTCTCTTCTTCAAATACTGAGTCGAGCCGACCTAATATTTCTCGGCATTGCTCAGCAAGATAATGCGCATCTTCTGTCGGCTGAATTGAACGACTGGTGCGATAAAACATGATCTTTCCGCTCTGCTCTTCAAAGTTTTTTATCGCGGCGGTCATTGATGGCTGAGTCATATTCATATGTTCTGCTGCCTTAGAAATACTCTTGAAGTCATAGGCTGCGAGAAAGTGTTTAATCAGATTGAGATTCATATAGGTGTGCCCTGTAGAAAGAGATTAAATAGTTTGAATACGACTCAGTGATCGTTGTGTCGATGATGGTAGAGTCAGTGGTGCCGAGATTTAGCTTAAATTATGTGTTGAGAACATGCGCTATATATTTGTTGGAAAACACATTTTTTTACCAAAATAACAAATCACGATATGATGGGTGAAAAGTAACCAGCAACCAGTAACTAGAACAAGGAGTGCTCATGAAACAGGTCGGAGATACGGTTATCAAACCTTTTCACAAGGCAGCCTGCCATTGTGGTGCGGTTGAATTAGAGCTCAGCTTACCTAACGGGATAGAAAAACCACGCCGTTGTGATTGTTCTATCTGCCGTCGTAGAGGGGCGATTGTAGGCTCTGTGGCGCTGGATGGTATCAAGATCCTCAAAGGTGCTGAGCATCTCAAGCTTTATCAATTCAATACCCACACCGCGAAGCATTACTTCTGCTCAAACTGCGGTATCTATACTCATCACCAACGCCGCTCAAGCCTCAATGAATATGGATTTAACATCGGTTGTTTGGAAGGAGTAAACCCTTTTGATATTGGCGATGTGGTGACTAATGATGGTGTCAATCACCCTGCTGATCGCTAAATAACTCGTCGTTTGAGAACCAATTATTTGATAACTAATGGATAGAGGAAGGGATTATGTCTGAATATAGTGCGGTGATTCGTTGGGCTCGTGGTGACGATGAAGCCTTTAGTGACAACCAATACAGTCGCGGTCATACGTGGGAGTTCGATGGTGGTATCACTGTGCCAGCTTCATCTTCTCCTCATGTTGTGCCACTGCCGTTTTCGGTGGAAGCGAATGTCGACCCAGAAGAAGCGTTTATCGCGGCACTTTCTAGCTGCCATATGCTGACGTTTTTGGGCATTGCTGCAAAGCAGAAGTACGTGATCGACTCTTATGTGGATGATGCGATTGGTGTGCTGGAAGAAGATGAATCTGGCCGCTCGTCTATCACTAAGGTGACTCTGCGACCTGATATTGTGTTCTTAGGCACTAAGAAGCCAACTGCCAAACAGCTCGACAAACTGCATCATTTAGCGCACAAAAACTGCTTTATCGCGAACTCGGTCAAGACTGAAATTGTGGTCGAGATGCGAGATTAATTTAAATTAGTCACAAGATTTCTCTGGAAGCTTCGTCTTTTGAGCCTTGTCATCGTCTTAAGGGTATTCAGGCAATCCAGTTGATTGCAAAAGAACCAAACACACTATTTGAGGAACCCTCCATGACAGCGTTTAACAGTGCATCGAATTACGGTGAACATGCGTTTATCAAAAGCAAACCAGAGATGCTAGAGAGCATTTACAACACCACCGATGTATTCCCATATTGGGTTGCCGATATGGACTTTAAGGTAGCGGAACCGATCACTCAAGAGCTTAATCGCTTGGTTGAGCGTGGTGTGTATTCGTATGAATTTCATGAACAGGCGGTGTTTGAGGCGCTATCTCTATGGTATTCAAAGCGTCATGGTTTAAATCTGTCTTCAGACAAATTCGTTCAGGTTCCGGGAGTGTTACCAGGCATCGCGTTGTTACTGCGCCAGTTTACTAATGAGGGTGATGGTGTACTTATTCATACGCCGGCTTACCATCAGTTCGCTAATTTGGTGAATAAAGCAGGTCGTCAGGTCGTGAATAGCCCGTTGATTAATGACGGACAGAGTTATCAGATTGATTTTTCTGGTATGGAGCAACAGATCATCGAACAGCAAGTGAAGACGATGATTTTCTGCAATCCGCATAATCCGACTGGGCGAGTGTGGACACCTCAAGAAATTGAACAAGTCATCGAGATCGCCAAGCGCCACGATGTGCTGATCATCAGCGATGAAATCCACTCAGACATTATCTTTGAAGGTCACGCTTTCACGAGCTTGACCAGCTTTGATTACGACAAGGTCATCACCTTGATTGGCTCTCCGGCGAAAACCTTCGGCATGCACAGCATCTCAAACGGCTATGTGTACACCAACAACAATGAGCTATTTGAAGCGTTCAAAACCAATGTCGCGGCGATGTATCTTGACCATGGTAATGCCTTGACGACGTTTGCGACGATTGCTGCCTTCGAAAAGGGTGAAGAGTGGTTGGATGGTATGTTGGCGTATCTGCAAGACACAGTTAAGTGGATTTCCGAATTTGCAGAGCAGCGAATTCCTCAGTTAAAAGTCTTCCAACCGCAAGGCACTTACCAAGTGTGGTTTGATTTTTCTGAGTTAGGTTTCTCGGAAGAAGATTTAAAGAACGTGGTGTTTGAACAAGCTAAAATGGGATTAACACCGGGTGGCTGGTTTGGCGCTGAGAGTTATCATTTTATGCGAATGAACATCGCCACCTCGCGTGACAATATTGAGCAATCATTTACTGCGTTGGCTGATGCGATTGAGGGTTTTGAGCGAGGAAGCCAGGAGAGTTCAAACTGCTGCGATAAAGGCGATTCAAAAAGTTGCTGCTGATTATCCATGTTGAATTGAAAATGCTTAGCCGCTGATACTGAACATTAGGCTCTATAGAACGAAAAACCGCGAGGCTGCTTAGCGCATGACTGGCGGTTTTTTTGTGTCTGTGTAATCCTAAGCATGATTTTATTGAGATGAAATTGAAGTGTTGAGTGGTAGTTCGAGAGCACTTGAATGATTGGTAGAGATTGGTTGGCAGAGAGTTATGTTTAGCGTCCCACTGAATAGTTTTGTACATCGTGTGAGTGATAAAAGCCAAGTGATGGCGAATGCGACTGAGTGTGGATGCCAGTTGAAGCGAGTTCGACGTTCACGCAACTGGCTGTTGGTGGCTCAAGATCATCAACTCATTGAATTTAAAACCATGTTAACTCATGAAAAAGACGATTGGATAGCAACTGCAATAGACAAAGTGCTGCCTAAGCCTGTGGTGTGTTTGGCATCGTTGTTAGCCGCTATGCCCTCGATGACGGTCGCGCAGTTAGTGATGGAATCAGGATGTTCATTGGTAGAAGCAAGGCGTGCTATTGATGAGCATGAAGGGTTGTAAGCGCAAACGATAAGTGAATCGGTCGTGTTGTGAAAAGAGAATCGCGAGCAGCAAAAAGCCCGTAACGATATTACGTTTTTCAGCGCAATATCGTTACGGGCTTTATCATCTGTGCTTGTGCTGCTTAAGCTAAGCCATGTGGCTTATAAAGCGTTTACTCGATTAAGAGTTAGCGACTTTTACACGAATCGTGTTGCTGCCAAGCTTTGACATGTTCAGCTTGTTTAGTGCCGCTTTCGCTTCTTCGTGCTCTGGCATTTCAACAAATGCAAAGCCTTTAGATTCGCCAGTGTTTTGGTCTAAAACTAGGCTGCACTCTTTTACTGAGCCGAACTCAGAAAATAGAACACGGATGTCTTGCTCAGCAGTAGAGCGCGATAGGTTACGAACTAGAAGTTTCATAATAAACCTTGAATATGAATTTACGCCGAGCATTGTCGCACACTTTCATGCTCACCCTCACAAATAATTAGCTCGAATAGCTCTGTTTACCTGTTCGACGCTCTCATTAGCCGTTAACCGCGGTTTATCGTGATATCTGATACAAATCCATGCTCAGTGCTGGTTAACGCCTGTTGCAGCATTTGAGCGGCTTCTTGAGCTGTCATAAAGCTTGAAGTATCCATCGCTTTGCCACTGGTTCCCCAAAACTCTGTCGCCATTCCGCCGGGATAAACCGCAACGATTTTCATCGGGTGACCTTTGAGCTCCAACCTTACCGATTCGATAAAGCCTTTTACTGCCCATTTTGCTGCGCAGTAGGTGGACTCTTCTGCTTTAGCGCCTTGAGCTGCGGTCGACATCACGACCGCAATGGTGACGGGTTGATCTTTGTAACGCTGAACCAGCTCACGAATCAGAAATATCGACGATTCGATATTGTTTTTTAGCATGTCGCTGATCGCCGCTGGATCTTGCTGTTCTATCTTACCGAAGTATCCACTGCCAGCGCTGTGAACCACCAGTTTTGGTGTTTCTGGCAATGCATCAAGCAGTTCGCTCACGGAGTTCGGGTCACATAGATCACAGGTTTGGCTAACGGTATCTGCTGGCAGGCTTTTCGCTAATTCAGCTAAACGCTGTGAGCTGCGACCAGTGATCATTAAGCGCTGATGGCTGTTTGATGTGTTCGTATATTGCTTAGCTAAAGCTGCGCCTAAACCGCTGCTTGATCCGGTGATTAAAATCATGGGGACTCGGAATTGTTGAATGGAATCGAGATAGTAAGGCTTTGAAAGCGTGTTTTCTGAGATCTAAGACCAAGATGCTGAGGCTCATGACTAAGATTGCTCGATAGAGTTGAGGTTTGAGAAAGTAATGTAAGCCAGGAAGGAAAAAAGAAGGAGTACTAAAAAGTAAAAACGCCGGCATAGGGCCAGCGCTTTTGAAAATCAGATTACTCGTCGTCGAACTGTTTAGTCGTGAACGCGTCTTCGATTCGGTTAAGCTCTTCTTGTTCTTTTGCTCGCTTCTCTTCTTGAAGAGTTGCTCTTGTTTCGTTGAAACGTTTTTTCTCTGACTTAGTCAGGAATTTTACAGCTTTTTTGTTGGTCAGTGCGTAAGCAACTACGTCTTCGCCTTTTTCTCTGCGGTCGTTTACACGTTGTGAGAAACGTTCATTGTCGCGAGCTTTACGCTCCGCTGAGGTCAACTTGCTCATGCTTTAAAGCCTTTTCAATTATTCATGGTAGGGAATCTACGCTTAGCGAAACCAATGGGGAAGTGCTCATAATTGGTGGAACTGTGTACCACGTTCGCTCAACTGAGTTTAGCCCATTTGTATGCTGGTGGCGCATCTTAGCACAAAGGCTTGAGCATACAGGTATGCTATTCGAGGGATTAAACAGAACAACCCACAATTTTCTGTTGTGGGCTGAGATTGTCTTTTGGGGTAAACGTTATCGCTGATGGAGCTGAGAATCAGAAACGACAGTTAATTAAATTTTCTCGATATACAAAATCACTTCACCGACTTTAAAGCCGAACTTAGACATCTCGGTTTTGTTGAACAGGCGTTTATCGTCCATCAAGAACATCCAATCATCAAGCACCACTTCATAAGTGCTGCCGTCTACTTCGATTTCTAAATCGTATTTCCAGTAAAGCGCTGAACCTTGGGTCTCTCCATATGCCGTGCCAACGACATCGTTGGCGGTGCCTGTGTAGGTGTTGTCACCGGTTTTGATGAGGTTCCAAACGCGAGTTGAACGCTCGCCATCAGCAAAGGAGAACCACTCTTTGATTTCTCCGTTGTCTCCATCCCAAGTAGCGATGAGCTTGGCATCAAAGCGGCGCAGTAAGTTACCAGAGCGGTCAAGCACGATGCCGTAGGCCATCAATTCACCGTCAAAGAAGGTTTCCAGCTTGAGTTCTGGGGTCGTGTCTGCGTGGTTCTCTAAACTTGCAGAGCCACAACCTGTTAGCCAAGCGAGCGACAATATTGTCAGGGCGAGTTTGATTATTTTTGTTTTTGGACTCATTTATTTAAACCTAAAAGTTGTTTGCGTAGACCGGGCTCAGAGGTGTTTTCAGATAACCAAATCGCTAAGAAAGCGTCACCAAACTGCTTGTCTTGGATGGTGCCGATGGGTTGCTCATCGAAATAGAAGCGACTTACGTTGTCTTCAGCAACTCGGATAGTCAGCGTGCTGCCTTCCTCAACGTTAGGCCACATTGCGTACAAAGGCTTCAACCAACGTTGGATATTGTTGTTGGAGTAACCAAGTTTGCTCCATTGGTCTTTGGTTGCGTCTACAAGGTCTTCGCTGTCAATTGCTCGGTAGTACTCAAGTTTCAAAGCACGCTCAGAGTTAGAAGGAGTGGTGTAAAACTCTGCAGAATACAAAGTCCAAAACAAGTAACTCATCTCACCTTGGCCACGCTTGTTTAAATCATCGACAGCAGAAGCGTTGGCATTCCCGGTAAAAAGGAGTGCTGCGCAAATGAGGGTTAGGGTGGCTAAGCTAAATAATCGATTTCTTGATTGCACGCTTGCTTGAGTGCGAACGTGACTAACATCGCTCTCAGATTTGAACGCTTGCGTAGGGTTGCGTGGAAAAGCCATAAGTCACCTCGTTGTTGCCATTTTGGGTTGTATTAAGTTGGAGTAAGCGGCCACCAGTAAGGGCAACAAAATCCCCCAACTTATTGCAAGGACAGCTAACACCGATGCGTCTGGCCAAGTAGTCAGAAGGGCGCCTGCTTTGATGCCTCCCCAATAACTACTAGTACCTGCTACGAACCCTATGACAAACAAGATCACTTTCGAGCATTTTAAAAGCCAATTTAGGCTGTGGTTAAAACTGATTAAAAACATGATCCACAGGCAAACGAGCCACACTGGGAACCAAGATTGATTAGCAATTTCAGAGTCGACGGCAAACACGCCGAAGTGAAGTAAGAGGCTATCAAGCAACAGCCCCAATGGTAATAAAATGAGTATTTTCAGATCGCTACTGCGAGTAGGGGAGAGAAGGAAGTGAACGGCCACAATCAGTGGCGCCACGAACGGGGCTTGCGCGGTAAAGAACGCGCTGCAAACCCAGGTCGCTTGAAACAGAACGAGATTAATAATCCAAAACCGTTTCATCTTTTACTCCAAAGTAACGAGGTTTTCTAGCAACTAAGTGATGAGTACTGATCACGCGCTCTTTGAATGCACCTTCACAGTAGCAGAAGTAGAAGATCCACAAGCGCTTAAACTCTTCTGAATAGCCGAGAGACTCTAACTCTTCCCAACTGTTTTCAAAGGCAACATTCCAATCACTAAGCGTTCGAGCGTAGTGCAGGCCAATGTCATCGATTTCTTGTACAACAAGGTCTGTACTGGTCGCAAGGTGTTGGGTCATCACTGAAACCGAAGGTAGGCAACCGCCCGGGAAAATGTACTTCTGAATAAAGTCGACGCCTTTGCGGTATTTGTCATAACGACTGTCGGCAATGGTGATTGCTTGAATTAGCATTTTGCCTGATGGTTTCAACAGTGAAGAACATTTCTCAAAGAAGGTCTGTAGATATTCATGGCCGACCGCCTCAATCATCTCGATAGAGACCAACTTGTCATACTCACCAGTGAGGTTGCGATAATCTTCTTTAAGCAGGGTGATTTTGTCGGTTAAGCCAAGCGCTTTTACTCTCTGTTCTGCAAGCGCGTGTTGGGCATCTGAGATTGTGGTTGTGGTGACATGGCATCCGTAGTGTTGCGCCATGAATATCGCTAAGCCACCCCAGCCTGTGCCTATCTCGACCACGTTATCTTTCTCTGACAACTCTAATCGCTCACAGATGGTTTTCATTTTGTTTTGCTGAGCTTTGGATAGGGTTTCTGCTTCTTCGCTGTAGATAGCGGAAGAGTATTGCATCGAGCTGTCTAAGAAGCGTTCATACAACTCATTGCCAATATCGTAGTGAGCAAGAATATTTCGCTTAGAGCCCTGTTCTGTGTTGGCATTCTTACGACGCAGCAATAGGTTTTTGATGCGAGAAATCCATTGCGTTTTGTCGTCAAGCTCGTCGAGTTGGGATTGATTTCGAGCCATAATTTGAATTACTTTGGTGAGGTCTGGGCTTGTCCATTTGCCATCGATGTAGGCCTCAGATGCGCCAATACTGCCGTCAATCACGACATCTCTAAAAAAGGTTGCATCGTGAATCACGATTCGACCTTTCAAGTCGGCTTCTCGATCGCCGAACACCGAATGCTGGTCGCGCTCAATAATCTCAAGCGTCGCGAATTGCAGGCTTTCTAGAACCTTAAAGATTAAAGCTCGATATTTACAGTTGCTTGAAACAGCAACGGCTTTAGCTTGTTGTTCAATGTTGTTGTTTTGTTTGGCAAGCTGTTCCATGTAAACCTCGCTGATAACTCATTCTAATATTTGTGCCAACTAAGCTGGGTTATGCCCTTGGTTGGAGCGAACCCAAGCTAAGGTCGAGTTCTATTATTTAGTTGCTGTGAAGACACTTAAGATGTTGAATCTGGATGCCCCACAAACGGTACTTTTTTCAGGAATAATTTGAGAGCCTGATAATAAATTCCTATCACGACTTTAATCGTCATTGCCGGAATCTTGAATACCGTTCGTCTAATGTTTGTCTTGGTTACTGACTGTTTCGTCAAAGCCAGTGTCGCATCGAAAAGCTTGTCGTCTCGGCGGCTTTCGATATGAACTAACGTGCGTTTCGCTGGTGGCTTAATCTTCCAAAAATAAGTCATGTTCAAATCCATGAACGGCGAAACGTGAAACTCTTTCTTAACCTTTAACTCTTGGTGCATGTCGATCAGGTAGTAATGTCGTTGGCGCCAAGGCGTGTTACTCACTTCTGCCAACATGTACTTACAATCTCCAGTTTCGTCGTAACAGAAGAAACAGTTGATTGGGCTGAAATAGATACCTAAACAGCGGCACTGAGCCAGCATCGTCACACGGTTAGAATCAGACCAAACCCCACCAAGTTTTTGCACTTTGGAAGCTATACGTTGTTTAAGTGATTTTGGTTCATCCGTGGTGGCATTTTCTTTTTTTTCAGCGAGATAATCTGATTCGACGAAGCGAATCGGGTTGTACCATCGAGTTCCGAACAGCGCACTACGCGCTGTGGTTTGGGGCAGCTCATCAAGATCTAACCCCATCATATAAAGCTGATAGCTGAACTCATGGGTGATGTCGCCAAAGCGGCGATGTCTGACGTTACCCCAATAGATACCGCTGAGCTCTTCACTCTTTTCGGATGCGATCTCCATTTCGGATGTCAGGGTTTGACTGTTCATAGCGCTGAACTCGTACTCAAATCTAAACCGAAGTGTTTGGTCACATCGAGTGCGCTGTGGACGCCATCTTCATGGAAGCCGTTGTACCAGTATGCGCCGGCGAAGTGCGTCTGGTTTTTGCCACAAATCTGCTCACGCTTGTGCTGAGCTTCGACCGTGTTCGAATTAAGTACCGGGTGATGATAAACAAAGCTGCGAATAATTTTTTTTGGGTCGATGGCTTCGCTTTGATTCAAGGTGACACAGAAGGTGTCTTGGCTTTCGATGCCTTGCAGAATGTTCATGTTGTAAGTCACACAGGCAGGTCGTTTACTGTCACCATCCAACATGTAGTTCCAGCTTGCCCAAGCCAGCTTTCTATCTGGCAGTAAGCGGGTATCAGTGTGCAGAACCACTTCATTACGACTGTATGGGATCTCGCCTAGAACCTGTTGCTCTTGCTCTGTCGCATCGCCGAGTAAACGTAACGCTTGGTCTGAGTGACAAGCAAATATCACTTCGTCGAAGTCTTGTGTAGCGCCATCTTCAAATTCAATCGTGACGCCCGCTTCATTGCGAGTGACTTGTTTGATCGATGTGTTCAAAGCGACGGATTTGTTCAAGCGTGAAAGGATGATTTCAACGTAAGAGCGCGACCCTTTAGGAATTACATACCATTGTGGACGGTTCGCGATGTCGAGTAGCCCGTGGTTGTAGAAGAATTGAATGAAGAATTTAAGCTCAAATTCTTCCATTTCCTCTAAGCTTGTCGACCAAATTGCTGCGCCCATCGGTAGGATGTAATGCTGGCTGAAAAAGTCGGAAAACTGATTCTCGCGCAGGAAGTTGCCGAGGGTAACATCTGGCGTGAATTGGTTGCTTTCGAACTGGGCTTTACATAGCTTATTGAACTTGAGGATGTCAGATACTAAAGACCAGAACTGAGGTTTGAAAATATTACTCCTCTGAGCGAATAACGAATTAATGCTGTGGCCGTTGTATTCGAATTTAGTCGTGGTGTTGTGTACGCTGAAGCTCATTTCGGTCGGTTGCCTTTCGACACCGAGTTGCTCAAGCAGTTGGTTGAAGTTTGGGTAGGTTCTGTCGTTGAAAACGATGAAGCCAGTGTCAATTGAAAACGCCTTGCCTCGGTGTTCAATATCAACCGTAGCAGTGTGCCCGCCGACGTAGTCATTTTTCTCGAATACCGTAACGTCGTGGTGCTTATCTAATACATGTGCGCAAGTCAGTCCAGAGATACCTGAACCTATAATGGCGATTTTTTTCATTGTTATACCATCCTTGAAGCGAGTTTTTGCCAAACTGGAGTCGGTAGCATTCTTAGTAATTTCATTATTAATATGAATCGTCTTGGGAAGTCGATCTCGCTCTTTCCTTGAGCAATACCATTTACGATTCGTTGAGTGGCTGCCTCGCTACTAATAATCATAGGCATAGCGAAGGAGTTTCGCTCGGTTAATGGTGTTTCAACAAAGCCTGGGTGCACAATTGAGACATGAATATTGTGCTCGGCCAGATCAACCGACAGTGTTCTGCCTAAGTAGGTGAGGGCTGCCTTTGAAGCGCCATAAGCCTCGGCTCTTGGCAAAGGTAAAAAGCTGGCGCTGGAACTTACTAAAACCAAACGGCCGCCCGGCTTAATGTTTTTTAGCCAGGCTTTAAGGGCGTAGCCAATTGAAATTAGATTGATGTTGATGACGCGCTCGAAAAGCTCAGCATCAAAATTCACGGGGTCGTTGATGTATTCACAATCACCCGCATTTAAAATCAGCAGATCGAGCGGCTTGTCTTGGTCGAGCTCTGGGAAGTTGTGGTAATCGGTTAAGTCGAAACAGAGCGGCGTAATGGATGAATGCGCGATGTCTGTCTCGTGAGAATCAACTAAGGCTTGCAGCTTGTCTGGGTTACGGCCGCAAGCAATCACCTGATGCCCTTGTTGAGCATAATCGATAGCGAGTGATTGGCCGATGCCTGAGGTCGCGCCTGTGATCATAATACGCATTATTGGCTCGCTCTCTTTTTGATGGATTTGATGGCGCAGCCCAGAACTGGAATGTGTTCGTACAACATAGAGCCGACATCAAGATAGTCTCTGTGATAAACCACTTGACCGTCGAGCATCTTGAGGTGGCTGTGTCCTTGCACTTCGATCGGCTTTTGACCGTTCAGCTGCTTATGAGAAAATTGCATCGTCCAATACACCGAAGCTTCGTCGTTCACTTCGAAAGTGTGTTCGATATGAAAGTAACAGCTCGTTACCTGGGTATAGAGGTTCTCGAAGTAGTGCGTAAGCGCCGAAATACCGCTGACATGATGCAGCGGGTCTTGGAATTCAATATCAGGGTGATAAACCGTCTTAAGCACGTCGAAATTGTCGGTTCCGAGTTCTCGATACATGTTGAGAAAGTTATCAAGCCATAGAGAGTTATCCATAATATTCACTCTAATTATTTGAAGAAGGCTAAGGCTCTCAATCGTGCTTCTTTGTGCTCAACGATGGGTTGCCAGTATTCGCTGTCTATTCCGTTTTTAGCGATAAAGTCATGTGGGAAATGAACATGTTTATCTGGGATGTTTTGCAGCTCTGGTATGTATTTACGAATAAAAATTCCTTTTGGATCAAACTTTTCACTCTGAGTGATTGGATTGAAAATTCGGAAGTAGGGTTGAGCATCACAGCCAGTACTTGAAGCCCACTGCCAGCCACCATTATTCGCGCTGAAATCACCATCGATAAGGTGCGACATAAAGAAACGCTCACCCCAACGCCAATCGATCAGCAGGTGCTTGGTTAGGAAGCTTGCCACCACCATTCTTAGCCTGTTGTGCATCCAGCCTGTCTCAACTAATTGACGCATTGCTGCATCAACCAATGGATATCCGGTTCTTCCTTCGCACCACGCCTTGAAGCTAGGGTTGTCGTGATACCAATCTAAGCCGTTGTATTTCTGCTGAAAGTTCGCACCTTTAACCAGTATAGGATGATGGAACATCAAATGCTTATAAAAATCTCGCCAAATCAATTCATTAAGCCAAGAAAAGGCTGGCAACTGAGTATCAAATAACAAGTCCGGCTGTTGTTGAATCAATTGAATCGCTAACCATCGTGGGCTCACAGCGCCAATGGTTAAGTAAGGGGAAAGGCCAGACGTGCCTTTTACCGATGGAATATCCCTAAGGCGAGAATAGTCATTAACTTTATTGGCTAAGAAATTGGGGATCACGCTCTCAAGGACGTCTTGGCTTAGTGGCCAACGCTCTGAATCGGTACGCGGAAATTCGAAATCGTACTCGCCAGAAAAACCACTTAACGATTGTTTCAGTTGTGATGGATTCTGAAGCGAATCCGTTTCAGATGAACCTGCTTGCGCTGATCCTGTTGAATGCACTGGAGTTGGGCTGCAAATAATGCCTTTCGCTTGCACTTCTTTTAACCATGCGTTTTTGAAAGGTGTGAAAACCTTGAACATCTCACCTTGTTTATTCAGTACGCTACCTAATGGCAGAATCGTATCGCAGTCGGTTATTTTCAGTTTGATGCCGCTTGCGATTAAGTGTTTGTCTCTTAACTGCTCATCCACTTCCGGCTCTGAATTGGCATACACATACGTCGCATCGACCTGTTTGCACAAGTTGATGAGTTGAATAGCTTGATCGTTAAAGTCTGTGGCTTTGAGGTGCAGCAGAGTGATACCGAATTCAGCGAGTTGTGACTCGAACTGTTTCAGGTGGCGATAAATGAAGTCCGCTTTTATCGGTGCCAGGTGATGTTGTTGCCATTGCTGCGGGGTTGAAATAAAAACGGCGATAGAGACGCCGTTTTCAACTGCAGAGACGAGCGCTGGGTTATCGTGAATCCTCAGGTCTCGTCTTATCCATAGAATGTCGCTCAATATCCGTATCTCAGCTTAAGTTCTTGTGGGTGCGGGTTTAGATAAACTTGTGATTCTAGGTACTCGTTTGGGTATTCCATTAGATAGTGGTTGATCAGCGTTAGTGGAACTAACAGAGGAACTAGCCCTTCTCTGAATGAAGAAATCTGATTGGTGAGCTCTTGTTTGTGAGCGCTGCTCAGTTGTTTCTTAAAGTAACCTTGCAAGTGATGCAGAGTATTAGCATGACTGCCGCGATTTGCATGATGCATTAGCGCCGTCATCAGTCCTTCGATGTACTTTTCTGCCAACTCATCGATCTCTAAATCGTTACTCGCTAAAAGTTTGCCTAGGCTCTTGTAGCCTTCAATGTGGTGGCACATCACTAGGTATTTGTGAGCGCTGTGGAATTGAATCAGTTTGTGTTTGGTGACACCTTCATCAACAAGATCGAGCCACTTTTGGTAAGTGAAAACACGTGTCATAAAGTTTTCACGCAGAATTGGATCGTTGAGGCGACCATTCTCTTCTACTGGAAGTAGAGGGTTGCCTTGCATTACTTGCTGAGTAAACAAGCCAACGCCTGTCGACTCAGAACCACGCCCGTGGTGGTGATAAACCTTTACTCGCTCCATGCCACAGGTTGGACTTTTCTGACACACAATAAACCCTGCGATGTGTTGGTTATTCTTTGAATAGTTTTGCCCAAACTCAATCAGTTCATCGGTGACATCGCCAGAACCATCAGGTCGAGAAACATGAATAATGTCGTCTAACATTCTTGTTTGACGAATCGTAGGACGAGGCGTTGGAAGTCCAACCCCCATCTCTGGGCAAACTGGCTCAAGCTCTACGTAGTCTGCAAGATCGTCTGTGCAAAAACGAGAACGCTTATGGCCAGTATCGAACCGAACTTTATGACCGGCGACACATGCACTAATGCCTATTTTTATTTTTTTATCCATTGGTCAATTCCTTACGCTCATTGCTCGTTGTTATTCTTATGTTGTGTGTTTTGTTGCTTATTAAACATTACTTTAGTTCGGTTTTTACTTTTCTTACTAGCCAACCCTATGAGTCTTGTGACGTATCCGGTAAATCTTTTAAAATTAATAAATGTATTTACCCAGTGGGTTGAACAATTGGCTCACCCCTTTAGTGAAATACAAGGCATCACTTGAAACGGTTAAACACACACAGCCTTCTTTGGTCGCAGGCTGATGAGTGTGTTCTCCGTCTAACCAGATGAAGTCACCTTTGTTGTAAACGCCCATTTCGTCTTCGAAGCTGCCTTCTAAAAGAAGCGTGATCTCGAAGCCTTTGTGAGTGTGACAAGGCACCTGTCCATCCTTATCTATATGCAGCAAGCTGGTGTGGTGTGATTCGTCATCAAAATCGAGACGTGCGCGAGAAATCTTGCCCAAGTTCAACCAGTCTTTTCTTGCGACTGAATTGAGTGCGCGAGGAATCGTGAAGGTTGTGTTAGACACAGTCTCTTGTTGCGCTTCAACAACAACTTCGACAGCCTGAGACAAATCAGCTGTGATCTGGTCAATAGCATCAAAATCGAACTCCCCATCGTCAGATAGGAACGCATCCATTTCGCTGTCAGACCGTTTTAGCCCTGCTGTATCGCTTTCAAAGACTGAGTCAGCGGCTTGCGCCGTCAACATGCTTACTTGTTTTTGACAGTGTTCACAAAGCTCTACATGGCTAGAAACAATCAGAGAAACCGAATCCGCTAGATTGCCATCGACAAAATCTTTCAAGATTGCCGCATTTGGGTGATGTTTAATCATGGTCTTGTTCCCCCATGTGAACTTTTAGTTTGGCGAGTGCGAGTCTTAGACGTGATTTAACAGTTCCAAGCGGGACATCGAGTTGTTGGGCGAGCTGCTCTTGCGATAACTCTTGGAAGTAGACACCTTTCACAATGGTTTTTTGAGCGAGAGGCAACTTTTCGATTTGAGTCATTACATGACGGCTCATTAGATGATCGCCAAACTGAAGCTGATCACTTTGTGATTCGGCTACCATGGCGTCAATTGGCCAAATGTCGTCAGCGATGGTTTGCTCTGCTTTCGCTTTTACCTTTCTTAACATATCAAAGGCGGCGTTCCGCATAACGGTATAAACCCAAGTGGTTGCTGCGCCTTTCTCTTCGTTGTAGAGATGCGCTTTCTTCCAAACGTTGGTCATCGTGTCTTGGACTAGCTCGTTGGCAGCGGCTTCACCGCCCAACTTACTGATGCCAAAACGCTTGATTTTGGGAGCAAAGAATTTAAACAAGCAAGTAAATGCCTGCTTATCTCTGTCTGAACCAACCAAAATCAGCCAGCTTGAGAGCTCTGTAGGTACCTTACTTTCGGTAGGTAGTTTGTTGTCGGGGATAATGACATGCTCCTTGCCGTTCCCTGTTCTTCTGCTTTCCACTTGCATAGTAATCAACCATCATGCGAATTTGATAGACACTACGTGGAGAGTGATAGTAGGGATCACTTTATTTTAAATTAATTTCTACTATACAAAATTATAGTGAATAAAAGTGCTTATTGCCCTGTAATGATTTGATTCAAAAAGGGAACTAAAGACGGAAAACTAGCGGGTTCTGTGAATTTGGTTTTCTTTTCCAATGGGATAGGCATCATTTCGAGGAGTCGAGCACAGATCCATTGAGGACTTTCAAAGTCAGGAGTGGGGTAAAGTGCTCTGATTGAATCGTGTTCTAGAAACAACTCGACAAGAAATGCAGTCACCACGTTCGGCACCTTATAGCTGTGTTGCGGCCAGTGAGGCAACGGGCGGAAATCACTTTTTATTAAATCATCTGTGTCGCGGAAGGACGAGTGAAGCTGGACCAACTGTTCGCCTTCAACATCGATTTCCAAGATTTGATCATCGGACATATTGAAATCGACAATAGACACTTTTGTCCCCCAAGAACTCAGACGTTCGGAGTTGGTGTCGTCCTGAGTCGCAATGATGAAGCCGTCTCCTTGCGCAGCATGAGCGACCATTTTCAAATACTTGGGCTCGTAAATACGCAGTCTTTGTCTGCCCCTTGGCAAAATGAATAACGGGAGAGGAAACACCGCAAGCTCTTGAGAAGTCTCTACGGGTGTTTCTGATTCGGTTTCTATCCGTGTGATCTTCTCAGCTGAATTCGGCACATAGCACTCCTTAGTTCATACATGATTGAGTCTGTACGGATTTGATTCGTACGTAATTCAGAGATGTATACGCGTGCTCGTTGAAGTTCGATCAATGTGGGGTGATGTATTGAACAGGAAGTTAGAGAGAGGGAGACATGGTTTTTTGTCGCGTTTATTCGCAATTTAATCGGTTTAACCTTTTTTAACTTACGGCATTAGGTAATATGGGTTAAGAATTAGTCAATGGGTAGATAACAAGTGACACGCTTATCTTACGTTGTTTATCTCTTAGTTCTTCTTTACCTGACATCACATCAAAGGAATGGTCATGATCGTTATTTATGGTATCAAAGAGTGCTTAAATCCGATTAAGTTACAGCTTTCTAATGTCTTACAACAATGTTTGAACAGTGAGATGGGGTTACCTGATGACAAACGAGCGCATCGGTTTGTACCATTAGAAAGAGATGATTTCTTTTATCCCGAAGGGCGAACAGAAGCTTATACCGTCATAGAAATTAATATGATGGAAGGGCGAGCGGTGAATACCAAAAAGCGCCTGATTAAGAAGATATTTTCTGAAATAGAAAAGCAGCTGTCTATCTCTCCCATTGATATCGAGATCACCATCAAGGAGCAGCCATCGCATTGCTGGGGCTTTCGAGGAATGACTGGCGATGAAGCCCAAGATCTTAAGTATAAAGTAAAGGTCTAGGGTTTAAGCTCCTAACTCCTAACTCCTAATACGTAAGACAGAAGGATTAAGCTAACCTATCTAGTCGTGGTTTTGGAGTTTGATGCCAAAGCCGTTAGATGGGCTGAGTTTGGACATATGAATTATAGGTAAATGATTCATGGACAAAGCCCTAAAGGGACTAGTTTCTTTGTTTTCCGCTGTATGTCACTACAGTTCGTTTGCGACAGTGGCAAGTTTGTTTTAGAGTGCAACTCTTCTCAGCATTTTTAGATTAGTTATGGTTAGAATCAACACGAATTTAATTCAAAAGATACTCATTACACTGCCTTTGTTTTGGATTGTTACCGTTCAGGTGTGGCTAGGTCAGGGGAGTAAGCCACTTGTGGGTATCACTTTATTGATAGCGGCCTGTTGTGCTCTTTTGTACCGAAAAAACAAGGAGAAACATGACTGGTTTGAAGATGGCTGGGTGTGGATACTGCTCTTGCTCTCTATTTTTTCCACTATATCTTACGAGTTGCATGGCTTCAGTAGTCAAGAACTAAGGGCAACTTTGATTGCTCTGGTATTTTTCCTTTTTTATCGAAATGGCTTTGTGAAGTTATCAGATATACAGAACTTATGCTTCACTTCTGTTGTCAGTACAACTGTCCTCGTTGCTTATTATATCTTTTTTCTCTCCGGGGATCGGGGGACCTTGCCGTCTAATGCTCTTGTTATAGCTTCAATTCAAGGTTTCTCTGTCATTTTATTGCTCGCACTTGGCTGTGTTTCGTATGAAGGAAAAAAAACCAAAGCAATAGCTATCTTGGCATTTATAGGCTTTTTATCAATGTTTTTGGTGGGGTCAAGAGGACCTCTACTAGCCGTTATTTTTATTGGTTTAGTTGTCCTATTCAAAATGATGATGCAGCATCGTCAGTACAAGGCGCTGCTTGGTATTAGTGCCATGGTCGTTTTTTCTGTGTTTTTGATGTCGAAATATGACGTGGTAAGTGAACGTATTGACTATAGCTTGCATGAGTACCATGAGATATCACAAGGCAACATGGATACTTCCATAGGCTTAAGATTACAAATGTATCAAGCAGGGTTCGACTTCTTTGTGGATAGCCCCTTGCTCGGCATTGGAGGCGATAAAGAAGCGCAATTAGATAAACTCTCATTTACTCCAACAAATTCGGGAAAGAGGTTTATCGTTAATGCACACCTGCATAACAATTATATTGATAAAGCAGCGTCATCTGGCTTGGTAGGCATTGCCCTTCTCATGCTTAGTTTGATGTACCCTTTGTTTAATTCTAGATACAAGCTATCGCCTATTGTATTGTTACCGGTTGTTTATTTTTCTTTCATGTGTCTATTCGATTCACCTTTCAGGAATGGTGATTTAGCTGTGATGTACTTTGTGTTTATTGGAGTACTACTAAAACTACAAGTGAGAACAGAAGCGTAATGAAACCGGTATATTACGCCAATTTCATTGTGGGTAGTTTTAGGCCGTTTATTGATTTAAGGTTATAACGAATAAATAATGAATAAAAATTTCAGGTATGACATCAATGCATTACGTGCATTAGCTGTCTCAATCGTCGTCATTTTCCATTTTTTCCCGGGTTTTATCACTGGCGGCTTTTTAGGTGTGGATGTGTTTTTTGTCATTTCAGGCTTCCTGATGACAAAGATTATCATGTCGAGTTTGGAAACTAATACCTTCTCATTAAAGGGCTTTTACTTAGCGAGGGCAAAACGCATTATTCCTGCTTTAGCGGTCATGTGCCTTGTTGTGTTACTCGTTGGCATTATTTACCTAGACCCTTGGGCGTTAAGAAAACTAGGTAAGCATATTCTCACCAGTGTCGGGTTTGTTTCTAACCATACCTATTTAAAAGAGTCGGGATACTTTGATGTGGCCGCGCAAAGCAAGTGGTTGCTTCACACTTGGTCTTTATCCGTAGAATGGCAATTCTATGTATTATATCCTCTCGTTTTAATGGCGACCTACAAGTTATTCGGAGCTAAAGGTGCAGCCGTTGCTATTGGAACGACTCTAATAGGAAGTCTAGCTTATAACTATGCGTATTTGGGGAGTTCGGCTTCTTATTACACATTACCGTCTCGTGCATGGGAACTGCTCGCAGGTTCGGTAGTTGCTTTGAAAAGAGAGCGCATTGAATTCAAAAAATCCAATGTTCAGTTATTGCTGTTAGTTGCTATTGCCTCACTGTTTATATCTCCTTTCATGATCGACAGCAGCACACTTTGGCCGAGTCATGTGACGCTTATTCCGGTCATTGCTACCGCGATAATTCTGCTTTTGAATTTGGACCTCAATTTTACCTTTCATAAATCACGGCTGATACAAGGGGTTGGGTTATGTTCCTACTCAATTTATCTCTGGCATTGGCCTATTAGTGTTTTCATTAAGAACCTCACGAGCAACACTATTACTCACAATATAGTTGGAGTAATGGTATCGGTATTGATGGGGATCCTTTCATTTAAGTTCATTGAAAGTTACCGACCTAAGGAGACACGCAAAGGCGGTAAGTTCTTTTTGAACTATTACCCTCTCATTCTTGCTTCCTTTATTGCCTTGATAGGGCAGGTTATTTATGAAAGTGAAGGATTACTTTGGCGCCTGGATAAAACACAGCTAGTCATTGCACAAAGTGTCTATGACCGGAATCCACGAAGCGGAGAGTGCCACGTCGAATTTGGACCGTCTCCTGAATGTCACTATGGCTCAGGACCCGTATCCGCGATTGTTTTAGGCGATAGTCATGGCGCATCGATAGTGAGAAGTGTTGAGGCGTCAGCACCTAACGATACATCGGTCATCGACTGGACGAGAAGCGCATGTCCGACGATTTCAGGTATCAAAAGAGTGCTCTCAAGTGGTGAGTTATCAGAAGAGTGTGGGGATTTTGTCTCAGCATCGTTAATTAAAGCTAAAACCAACTACACTAACGTTCCTGTTGTTGTTATTAACAGAATGGGCGGCTATCTATATGGTTCGAATGAAGATGGATGGCAAAGTGAGAACGAAAAGATCAGTTTAATCGCAGGGGATAAAAGGTTTCAGACCAGATCTGAAGAGTACCTGAACTCAATCTTATCCAGTTTTGAAAAGACCATGTGCGAGCTTAGTCAATCTAACCCTGTTTATTTGGTCAAGCCAATCCCTGAGCTGAAGAAAGATGTACCTAAAACTATGTATAAGTATTCGATTCTAAATCAATCTGATATTTCGGTTTCCATTCCTCTTGAAGAGTACCGACAAAGAACCGCATTGATTACGAAATCTTATGAAAAAATCAGCCAAAACTGTCGAGTTACTCTTATAGACCCTGAACCGATATTTTGTGATGATCAGCTGTGCCGAGGGGATATCAACAATCACCCAACATACGTTGATGACGATCACCTGAATGAATTTGGTGCTGGCCAACTTATTCCTCAATTTCGCGAAAAAATATGGGGTCAATCAGCTCCGTAGGAAATGCTCATTCGCCCTTATTGTTTACACGAAAGAATAGGGGCGTTTCTGTGTTTGGAGCTATTGTGTTGGTCTTAAATGATTCGTTTAGGTAGCGATGTTTAAGATAAATTTCGGTTCAAGTGAACCCTTGTGCTATACTCCGCGCCCCAATCCGAATTGGCTTGTTAAATCTTAGGAAATTATTATGAGCGTTAAAAACGAACTTCAACAAATTAACAACCGTCTAGACAAGTGTCGCAACAAGTTAGCGGCTGCTAAAACTCGTAATGATCGTCCTGTTGTTCGTCAATTTGAAGATGAAATTAAGAAGCTAACCAAGAAAATCGCTCAGCTGAAACATAAAGAAAGCTACGATGTAAACCAAGAGCGTAAGTCTCTGGTTGATATGCCATTTAAGCGTGAGATTACTAAGGCTGAACAAGCGGATATGGGTAAACTTAAAAAGTCTGTTAAAGGATTAGTAATTGTTCACCCAATGACCAAGATCGGTAAAGAGCTTCGCATTGAGGTTATGACTGGTTACGCACCGAAAAAATTCTAATTGCCAGTGATGGTGATGAAAAAGGAGCTAGCAATAGCTCCTTTTTGCTTTTTTAGGTATTAAAAAAGCAGAGTCAGCGGTAAGAATACTCACGCCGTTTTCAACTTTTTAGAGGTGATTGTTGTCACAAATCCTTTTATCTCCTATAAAAGTTAACGTGCCACTAACATGGCACCAAGTGAACGCAGTAATGTGTTCGCTTTTCGAATCTACAATTTCTCTCCAGTTTGTATAAATATAGGTAGAGCAGCACAGATAATTACAGATAAAACTAGACTCGTTAAGGAAGATGAGAACGTAAAAAAATAGAGGTTATATGAATCAATTAATTTCAATTGGACCACTAGAATCCTTCCTAATCGCGATTAGTGTTTTGTTTCTAGGTCATTTCGTCAATGCAAAGCTTCCTGTTCTCAAAAAGTACAATATCCCAGAGCCCATTGTCGGCGGCTTGATTGTCGCTTTTGCTATTACAGCCCTGCACTTTAACGGCCTTGATCTTGAGTTTTCTTTGCCCTTGCAGAACACATTTATGTTGATGTTCTTTGCAACGGTAGGTCTTGCGGCTAACTACACGCAGCTGATGAAAGGTGGTGCTAAGGTATTCCTATTCTTAGGGGTGGCTTCGGTTTACATCATTATCCAAAACGGTGTAGGCGTAACCTTAGCAACGGCACTAGGCCTTGAGCCCTTGATGGGTTTGATTGCTGGTTCTATCACGCTTTCGGGTGGGCACGGTACAGGCGCGGCTTGGTCTCAAACTTTTTCAGACACGTTTGGCATTGCCAATACTCTAGAAATAGCGATGGCTTCAGCGACCTTTGGTTTGATCATCGGTGGTATTATCGGTAGCCCAGTTGCTCAAAAGTTGATCGATAAAAACCAGCTTGAATCTGAGTACGGCACTGGCACGCAAACCCACGAACGTTTTCCTGAACTTGTTACTTACAACGAGTATGAAGAAGACAAAGTGACGGCGAAGAAGGTGATTGAAGTATTGTTCATTCTTCTTATCTGTATTACGGGTGCGAAATATTTAGAGCAGTGGGTAGCGACTTTTGAAATTTCTTGGTTGATGATTCCTGACTTCGTTTACGCGTTGTTTATCGGTGTGTTCATCACTAACGTTTTTGAAGTGACTAAGCTGCATAAAACCGACAGTGAAACGGTCGATATTCTTGGTACGGTGTCATTGTCGCTATTCTTAGCGATGGCGCTAATGAGCCTTAAGCTTTGGAACATCTTTGACCTTGCGATTCCGTTCTTGGTTATTCTTGCGGTTCAGGCTGTGGTGTTAGGTATCTTCTCTTACTTTGTAACGTTCAAAGTAATGGGTTCTAACTACGACGCAGCGGTTATGGCGGGTGGTCACTGTGGTTTCGGCCTAGGTGCAACACCAACAGCGGTAATGAACATGGGTTCTTTGGTGAACCGATTCGGTCCGTCGCCACAAGCCTTCATGGTTGTGCCAATTGTTGGTGCCTTTTTTATCGATATCGTTAACCTGATTATCCTACAAGGTTACATCTCGTTTATCGGATAGTGCGAACGCACCAATAACGAAGTATGCAGATACAAGAAAGCCAGTCGATTG
This sequence comes from Vibrio sp. MED222, assembly GCF_000153005.1. Classification (NCBI taxonomy): domain Bacteria; kingdom Pseudomonadati; phylum Pseudomonadota; class Gammaproteobacteria; order Vibrionales; family Vibrionaceae; genus Vibrio; species Vibrio sp. MED222. The sequence continues at coordinate 1,336,249 of NZ_CH902606.1, forward strand.
ACTGGCTTTTTTTGTTTTAGCGAATGCCGCTTATTTTATTCAACGTATATTATTGAGCGTATGTCATTGAGCCTATGCGGGTGAGCTTGCCTGTAGCTCTTTGAGCAGAGGGAACGCCGCTTTGGTGTGTTCTCCCGTGACAATGAATCCAACCAACTGGTTATCTTCATTAAAGCCCTTAGCGACAATGCCTTTAGGATCGAATCGAGTTTCCCAGCTCTGAGCGGTTTGAATATCGCGCCCTGCGAGTTGAATCGGGTAACTCGGTGTTTTCACCTTAGTGATGATGTGAGGCAAGCTGAGCTTTCCTTCGCCCACTTTGATTTCTCCTTTACTCATAACCAACTGCTTAGCCAACACGTTTGCAGACAAAATAGCGGGCTGAAGATAAGCCATCACACGCCCCTCTATTTCGGCGCAGTCACCAATCGCATACACATTCTCGACATTGGTTCTCATGATAGTATCGACCACAATCCCTTTGTTTACTTCTATTCCCGCTTGTGTGGCTAACTGCGTGTTTGGTCTTAGCCCTGCTGCGGCAATCACGATATTGGTTCGTATTAATCGAGAAGACGTGGTTTGCAACCTCACCCCGTCAGGGAGATACGTTGCGCGACACACAGCAGAATCGGTTTCGACGGCAACCCCTGCTTTTGTTAGTTCTCTTTCCAATTCAAGCGAAACGAAAGGTGGCACTAGGTTATTCAATAGATAACTTGCGGGTTCGATAACCGTGACATCTTTACCCGCAGTTTGAAGGTCGAATGCGAGCTCGACCCCAATCAAGCCTCCACCTATCACTGTGATCCGTTGAGCGTCATCGATCTGAGCTTTGTGTTTATCAAACTCTTCCAAACTATTTAACGTAATGGTTGCGCTGCGTTTAAGCCCTTCCGCTGGTGGTATAAAAGGCGTCGCGCCCGTCGCTAATACCAACTTTGAATAGTGGATAGATTGGCCATCAACATGAACACACTGCTGCTCAGTATCTATCTCGCTCACAAGTGCTTTGGTTTTGATGACCACGTTGTACTGCTCTGCCAATTGTTGAGCGTTATGTACTGCCAGTGTTTCCGGCGTTTGTTCCTGACTGAACGCGTGCGAAAGATTCGGCTTACTGTACTCAACCCCGGCATCGGCGGTGATCATAGTAATCGCGATATCTTGGTCAAGCTTACGTACCATCTTGATGGTTTGTAGGGCAGCGAAACCGCCACCCACAATAACAATGTTCGACATGCTACTTCTCCACAAACACTTCTTTGCCTAAATGGCATTCAGGGCAAAGGAAATCATCAGGAACTTGCGCCCAAGGAGTTCCAGGTTCGACGCCTTGGTAGGGTTCGCCCAATTGTGGGTCGTACACCCATTCACACACTGTGCAACGCCAGCAAGTGCAGTCTGCACTGTGTACTGGCTTATCTTGCGCTTCTTCTGGCTTCAGCTCTGTTGTGTCTTTGAGCTCGGCAGTGGTGTTTACCGGTGCTGGTGTGGCTTCAAGCGGTGTTACATTACGTGATACTTGTTTCGGTGTGCTCACTTCATCTGCTTCTACACGCCAAACCTCGGCCAGTGTCATGCCGTAATCGATACATTGGCGAAGAGCGTCTGTGTCTGGTTTCCAATAGATGTGTTGTGGTGCACTGACTTCGAAGTTAGCTTCATGTAAACGAGCGTCGATGCGTTTTACCGCGCCACCTGTCCAACCTGAAGAGCCAAATGCTGCGGCTCTTTTACCAGCAAAGCGAAGTCCGTGGATCTCTTCTAGTAGCGCTGCGATTTGCGGCATCATCACATTGTTCATGGTCGATGAACCGACTAGAACCCCTTTTGAACGGAAGATATTGGCAAGGATGTCATTCTTATCGTGCTTAGAGATATTAAAGACTTTGATTGCTGTTTCTGGGCTGCCTTTACGGATACCTTTTGCGATTGCGTCAGCCATCATGCGAGTGTTGTTCGACATGGTGTCATAGACAATGGTGATACGATCTTCTTTGTAGGCTTTAGACCACTCGTAGTATTGCTCAACAATTTGCGTCGCGTTGTCGCGCCAAATACAGCCATGAGAGGTTGCGATAACATCGATAGGCACACCTAAGCTCAATACTTCTTCTATCTTCGCTTTCACCAAAGGTGCGAAAGGTGTGAGGATGTTCGAGAAGTAACGCAGACATTGGTCATGAAGCTCGACTTGGTCTAGCTGATCGTTGAATAGGTTCTCATCACAGTAGTGCTGACCGAACGCATCGTTACTGAACAGGATCTCGTCACCTGTGAGGTATGTTGCCATTGAGTCTGGCCAGTGCAGCATTTTCATCTCAACAAAGATGAGTTGCTTACCGTTACCGACATCGAGCGTGTCGCCTGTTTTAACGGTTCGGAAGTTCCAGTCAGGCTGATGGTGATGGCCAACAATAGAGTTAACGCCAGCTTCTGTGCAGTAGACGGGTGTGTTTGGAATTTTGGCTAATAGTGCCGAAAGGGCACCTGAGTGGTCTTCTTCAGCATGCTGACAAATGATGTAGTCGATCTCATTGATGTCGATTTCCATCTCAAGGTTTGCAAGGAATTGTTCAGTAAAGCGATGATCAACGGTATCAACAAGCACCGTTTTCTCTTCACGAATCAGGTACGAGTTATAGCTGGTACCTTTGTTCATGTGGTATTCCTTACCATGGAAGTGTTCTGTTTCCCAATCGTGGACGCCAACCCAGTGAACATTTGATTTAACGTGAATAGTCATAATGATAATACCCTATTTAAATATCTAAGGTCATCATTGCACTAGTTGTGCCATGTTTTTAACTGACTGTTTTCAATATGTTTGTTTGGCGTTTATGTTGTCTAATGAGTCATTTTGACTCGCTGAGTTTTATGGTTAAAATGAATCTTAGGTGTCTTTATGACTTTGTGGGTTTATAGCGGTTTGACAAGAAAGTTAATGATGTTTGCTCAGAAAGAGCAGGGTGAGGGACATGTTTCAACAAAGGGGATTATAGCGTAACTCCTGCGCTTCGCGAATTAGAACACGTGGATTGATCAAGTATTGGTGGTCTAAAAAGCGGCTGGAATGGCTAAAGCTGAGATAGAAAGGATGGATGCGAAATACAGAAATGAAAAAGGCCAGACGAGTGTCTGGCCAAAACAAGGCAGTGTAATTTAACAGTCTGAAGTGCTATTGAAACTATATTTTGTAAAACGAAAAAGCGTTTTAAAAATTAAAGCGTTGTAGCAGTTAAGCGTTGTAACTGTTTAACGTGTTATAGCTGTTGATTCATTCGTCATCTTAATTCACGCGTTAAAGCGTCGTCACGATTTCATCAAGAGCTAGACGTGCTTTTGGTTTACCGTGGTTATAGTCTTCGCCGTCTTTGTGGTAGCCGATTGCTAGCGCTACATCAACAACGTGACCGTCTAGTTCGTCAGCAAACTCTTCACCGATCATAGCGGCATCTACGCCTTCCATCGGTGTTGAAGCAATACCAAGACGAGCCAGTGTGTGCATTGTGTTACCTAGCGCGATGTACACTTGAGACTTAGTCCAGTTTCCGTTGAAACCAGTCTCATCTGTGTTCATTTCTGCGAATGCGTACGCCCCTAAGAACTGCTCGTACATTTCAGCGGGTAGGTGACCAGAGCTTACTTCTGTGTCAGCACGCTTTGCGAATTTCTCTTTAGTGTACTTAGGATCGTGAGCAAACAGGATCGTATGTGACGCTTCTTTCGCATGCGGTTGGTTAAACTGGAACATGTTCTCGAAAGTATTGTGGAAGCGTTGTTTTGCTGCGTCACTCTCAATGATGATGAATTTCCAAGGCTGAGAGTTGATAGAAGAAGCTGACAAACGAAGTGCTTCTTTGATTACTTCCATGTCTTCCGCAGAGATGCGCTTTTCTGCATCGTATTTTTTAGCTGTGTAGCGAGTGTTTAGATCTGAAATGATTGGATGAGTCATGTTGAATCCTAATATCTATCAATATAAATGTTGTAGGGTTTTATGTTCGGTAACGTCAACAATAAACGGATAACGCATTTAGGCTATATCTCTATAGAAGTCGTTTCTAGAACAGTCAGCCTCTAAAAGGCTGAACGCTTAAATGGCTATCGAACATGCCCCAATAAATCGAGTATCTGCGGTAGCTCAAGTCGATGGGTGTAAGATAATAGAAGATTGGCTTGGGAAAAATAGCGAACACATCAAATCACTATGGTTAATAATATCCATAATGATTTGATTAGTGTGATCTGGATGTGTGTTGGTTTTCGAAAATCAGCCAGTTAGTACGCTTTGATTCCATATTGGCGTAATAAAGAGGGAAGTACACTGTCGAGGTTTGGGATATCTTCAGGGTTAAGTTCAATCAAGCTAAAACCGTGCTCTTGGTAAACTTTCTTGGTCGCATTTCGTTTGTCTTCTTCTATAGGGCCTGAATCTGTTCCCCAGAATTGAATGTATACCTTGCCGCTTGGCAGGTAGAAATCGCTCATTACTTCTTTTGATATCGGGAGCGGACGTTCATAGGCATGAACCACTCCCGCCATATAAAGCCAGTTATCGATGATCAGCTCTCCCTTTGAACGTACATAATGTCCGTCTAAGGTTCGGTGTTTCGCCTCAAATTTCTGACGAAAGCTAGAAAACGAGACATCGGTAGAGTGGCTTTCAGCATCATGCCCTAGAAATTCGACAACAGACTGCTTCAAACGTTTATTGCGAACCAACGAATCGTGCCATACCACAAATAGGTTTTGAGTCGCTTTATCTTCCCTTTGCTCACCGCCTGCTTTTAAGCCTGTTGAGGTGACATGCCAACCATCTTCTTCACGTGTTATCCAACCAAGCTCGCTGAGCAACAGGTTAATTTTTTTTGCGCTAAGTTGAAAGGCACTGCCTAGTTGAGTTGCCGTTAGCGTTTTTCCAGAGAAAGAATCTAGGTCGATGAGTAGTTTTTCTGGCCAGACAATAAAGACACCAAACTTCTTGTGTTCGACATACTCCCCACCAAAGCTTTCGCCTCGTTCTGTGAGTACCCAACGCTCCTGTGAACGCACGATATAGCCAGCTGTTTTCAAATCACTGAATAGAGCCTTCGCTTCTATCCCTTTTTGTTTGGCTAGTGCTGATGTGGAAATCTTGTCTGGCATAGTCTGTTTCTCAATTAGCAGTAGAACTGCTGATTAATGTTGAGGGGCTGTTGTATAGAATAGGGAAATACAATAACACAACTGTTGATACTAACTGCAGCTCACTGGTCTATGTTTTTAGTAGAAAGTCATGTCTGATTTTGATTTTGTGGGAAATGTGGTTATTTTTGTAATTAAATTACATAATTAGCAATTTTGCTCATCTGGGTGCATGTTTTCTATACGTGACACGATGTTCTTTTATACGGTTTATATAGATCTTAGATGCTATATTTTATTAAGTGTGATTTTGATCACTATTTATTTTTAAGTATTACAAAATAAAGTGTGATCCAGGTCTTATGTTAATGATATTTATTCTCATCAATTTGGCTTTGTAATTTAAGTTCATGGTGTTTTTGTGATCTAAGGTGCTCTTGTTAACCCTAAAGTGTTTTTCGTGTGTGATGGTTGTCACGAAAGTTGGGCTAAGGTGCATTTTGGAAATGTTGTGATACATTTTAATCGACTTTTGAGTACACACTTTCGGTCATTTGACCAACCAATACATTACGGGGTTCTACCTATGTTATCACCAGAAGCAAAGATTAAGGTTCAAAACTTTGGTCGTTTCTTATCCAATATGGTAATGCCAAACATCGGCGCATTTATTGCGTGGGGTTTCATTACTGCACTATTCATCCCAACCGGTTGGTGGCCTAACGAAACGTTAGCATCAATGGTTGGCCCTATGATTACATACCTATTGCCACTATTGATTGGTTACACCGGTGGTAAAATGGTTGGTGGTGACCGCGGTGCGGTAGTAGGTGCCATCACGACAATGGGTGTTATCGTTGGTACTGATATCCCAATGTTCATGGGTGCAATGATTGTGGGTCCACTAGGTGGTATCGCAATTAAGAAATTCGATGAAGCTGTTCACGGTAAAGTGAAGAGTGGTTTCGAAATGCTAGTGAACAACTTCTCCGCGGGTATCATCGGCATGATCTGTGCGATCATCGCGTTCATCGTGATTGGTCCTGCGGTTAAGATTCTATCTGGCGGACTTGCTGCTGGCGTAAACGCAATGGTAGAAGCAGGTGCATTACCTCTAGCATCTATTTTTGTTGAACCTGCGAAAATTCTATTCCTAAATAACGCAATCAACCACGGTATCTTCTCTCCACTAGGTATCCAGCAATCTGAAGAGATTGGTCGTTCAATCTTCTTCTTAATCGAAGCAAACCCAGGTCCGGGTCTTGGTCTTCTGCTTGCTTACATGGTGTTTGGTAAAGGTAGCGCGAAGCAGTCTGCTGCTGGTGCATCTATCATCCATTTCCTAGGTGGTATCCACGAAATTTACTTCCCTTACGTTCTAATGAACCCACGTCTAATTCTTGCTGTAATTGCAGGTGGTATGGCGGGTGTATTCACTAACGTAGTGTTCGATTCTGGCCTTATCTCTCCAGCATCTCCAGGTTCTATCTTCGCTATCTTGTTGATGACACCTAAAGGCTCTTACATCGGTGTTGTACTTTCTGTAATCGCTGCAACGGCTGTGTCTTTCATCGTAGCTTCAATCCTACTTAAGACTTCAGCTCAAGGTGATGACGAAGACTCACTAGAAAAAGCGTCTGCACAGATGAAAGACATGAAAGCGTCTTCTAAAGGTGCAGCATCAGGAGCTGATATAAACCTAGCGGATGTTAAAGCTGTTTATGTAGCGTGTGATGCGGGTATGGGTTCAAGTGCAATGGGTGCAGGTCTACTACGTAAGAAAGTAGCAACAGCTGGCCTAGACATTGAAGTGACCAACTACGCAATCAACAACCTACCGGCTGATTCGCAAATCGTTATTACGCATAAAGACCTAACAGACCGTGCTCGTAGCACTGTGCCAGGTGCGATGCATATGTCTCTAAGCAACTTCCTAGACGGCGGCGTATACGACCAACTAGTTGCTGAGCTTGTCGATGCTCAAAGTGGTGAAGCGAAAGTAGAAGCTCCGGCGCCTGCTGCAGCTCCAGCACAAGAAGGCAACAAGCTTGCACTGACAGACGACAGCATCTTCCTTGGCCTAAAAGCGACTCAGAAAGAAGACGCAATCAAGTTTGCTGGCGAACAATTAGTAAAACTTGGCAACGTATCACCGGAATACGTAGATGGCATGTTTGCTCGTGAAGAGCTTGTGTCTACTTACCTAGGTGAGTCTATCGCTGTGCCACACGGCACAATTGAAGCGAAACAATATGTACAAAAAACCGGCATTGTTTTCTGTCAGTACCCTGAAGGTATTCAGTGGGGCGAAGATGAAGATGATATCGCGAAGATGGTTATCGGTATTGCCGCACAAGGCGATGAGCACAACATGGTGCTGATGGCTATTACCAATTCACTCGATGATGAAGAAGCTGTGGAATGCTTACAGAACACAACAAACCCTGCTGATGTTCTACGTATTCTCAACGGAAACTAAAAAGCTCTAGTCAAGCTCCTGAGTGAAGGAGGCCAGTATCCCCCTACTGGCCTCATTTCCGGTCTCAATCTTTATCTGTAGATAAGGGTTCGGTCTGAATAGGTCACTGCTTAATGCCTAGGACGTAATTGAAAGCGGCATGTGTTTGAGTGGTTAGCTATTTAGATTCAAATATTTATAAGGTCAAAATTATGAAAGCGTTACATTTTGGTGCAGGTAATATCGGTCGTGGTTTCATTGGTAAGCTTCTTTCTGATGCTGGTATGAAGGTTACGTTTGCTGACGTAAATGAAACGGTTGTAAATGCGTTAATTGAACGCCAAGAATACCCAGTTAAGATTGTTGGCGAAGAGTGTGTTGTAGAAGTGGTTAAGAACGTGACAGCAGTAAACTCAGCGACAAGCGCTGTAGTCGATTGCATCGCTGAGTCTGATCTTGTGACGACAGCCGTTGGCCCTACTGTTCTTAAAATCATCTCTAAATCTATCGCTCAAGGCATTGAAAAGCGTGCAGCAGCAAACAACACGGCACCAATGAACATTATCGCGGCAGAGAACATGGTTCGCGGTACTAGCCAATTAAAAGCAGCAGTGTTAGAGCACCTTTCTGATGAAATGAAAGCCTTCACTGAAGAGCACATTGGCTTTGTTGATTCAGCGGTCGACCGTATTGTTCCACCGGCAGAAGCGGGCGAAACAGACCCTCTAGCCGTAACCGTTGAAACGTTCAGCGAGTGGATCGTAGACCAAACACAATTCAAAGGTGAGATTCCAAATATCCCAGGTATGGAATGCACTGACAACCTAATGGCTTTCGTTGAGCGTAAACTGTTTACGCTAAACACAGGTCACTTAGTAACGGCATACCTTGGTGTGCTTGCCGGTCATGAGACTATTAAAGATTCTATCGAAGATGACGTAATCCGCGCTGAAGTAACAGCGACGATGGAAGAGAGTGGTGCGGTTCTGATTAAGCGTTACGGCTTTGATCCAGAAGCTCACGCTGCCTACATCCAAAAGATTCTAGGTCGTTTTGCTAACCCGTTCCTACGTGATGAAGTGGATCGCGTTGGTCGTCAACCTATTCGTAAGCTGAGCCCACAAGATCGCCTAGTTAAGCCTCTAAACGGTACATTAGAGTACGGCCTACCGAATGCTCACCTAGTAAAAGCAATCGCTGCTGCGTTCCATTACAAGAACGAAGACGACCCTCAAGCGGTTGAACTTCAAGCAATGTTCGCAGAAAAAGGCTTTGCTGAGACATTAGCGCATTATTCTGAGCTGAATAGTGACTCAGAAGTTGTTAAACTAGCGGAAGAAGCTTATCTAGCATTGAAATGATAAACCATCAAAGTGCCACACCAGTGGCACTTTATTCTTTTAGAGCAACCATGCCCATACATACAACACACGAATCAGAGTTACTTGAAGAACTAGCCGAATCAGCTGATGCTGCGGAGTGCCTGCTGTGCGCCTACGATGTCTTAGAAGACATGCTGGACGCTTTGTTGAAAAGTATCTTCTATAAAGATGACTACGCAGTAAAATTTGTTGTTGACCCTCTCCTCACCACCGATGGCCCTTTAGGGGAAATTCTGGTTCGAACAAAATTATTGTTAGGGTTAGGCGTGATCAGTAAAGAGGTGTATGACGATATTGAAGTTTTCGTTACTCTAAAAGAGTGGGTAAATATTCAAGAAGGTCAGGTGAATTTCTGGGACCAAGATGTCGTTTTTGAACTTAATCGTATCAATGCTATTCAAAAAATGATGCCAATCGACTACGCCCCAGAGTTGGTCGAAGGCATGTCTGATGATATGAAGCGGATGTTTTTAGAGCGCCATTTTCAAAAAGTGCGCTCTACGATAGTGCTAGCGGTTAATGATATACATCAGCAGTTAGCGAAAGAGAATGTGCTGACCTCTTAAGCTATCTCTAGGTAGTGAAAGTAAGCTCGGTGCTATTTATGATCTACTTTTGTCAACCACAGATCACACTGATCGATGAGCTCTTGCAAAAATTGTGTTGGGTTCGCAAGTTTCTCATTTCCTTTTACACTTGTTGTCGTTACCTGCCAAAAACTCAGTGAGACTAGGTTTCTTTTGTATAGGAACTCATTTAACTCTGCTGATGAAAGCGCAAGGGTCTCCCCAAACACATCATATAACTGTTGTATAACTGGCTTTAGCTCTGTGATAGTGCCTTTCAGAAACTGCTCTGAAGTCAGGTTTTCAATGGCTTGGGTATCACTAGAACTGTTTTGTTTACAAAGTGCTCTAATCGACTGGTAGAGTGAGTTTTCCAACCTTTGTACTGAAAGCAGAGCTTTTCCAAGTAGAGATAGTTGTTCATTGCTTAGGTTAGTTGTGTCTGTCATTTAAGTCAGTTCCTAATAAATTGAAGTCTGTTTTACCTGAATTTTGAGCTAGCTTGTTCGGGCGTATAGGTGTCTGCATTGAAAATAATATAGTCACCACTTATCAATTTTTCACATTGAATTTGTCCTTTAAAGCCAATGCTGCACAGTTTTTTTAGCAAGTGTGGCTTGGCGTTATCGTAGACAATATTTAAAAAAGGAAGGTGGTTAGAGTGAACTACGTTATGTAGATTAAACTCTTCTAATGCCTCTGAGAGGTGATCACTGTCAGTCAGTTCGATGACCTCGACAATTTCATTCAACAACATGTCTATTTCCATATTTTTTAGTTGATAGCGATTGTGACATAAAAAAAAAACCACTTCCGATAGAAGAAGTGGTTTTAATTCTACAATCAAGATCTACATCAAATTATAGGTCTTGAATGTTCTCAGCTTCTAGCTCTTGGAAGTAGCGAAGAGTCTTAACTTTTAGCTCTTGTTGAGCTGGCTCATCAGCAACGATGATAGCTTTACGGTGCATCTGTAGAGCGGTAACAGTCCACATGTGGTTTACAGAACCTTCGATAGCCATTTGAAGCGCTTGCGCTTTGTTGTGGCCTAGAGAAAGGATCATTACTTCTTCAGAATCTAGAAGAGTAGCAACACCGATAGTTAGTGCGTATTTAGGAACTTGGTTGATGTCGCCATCGAAGAAACGAGAGTTCGCGATACGAGTGTCTTCAGTCAACGTTTTGATACGAGTGCGTGAAGATAGAGAAGAACCTGGCTCATTGAATGCGATGTGACCGTCGATGCCTACGCCGCCCATGAACAGGTTGATTTTGCCGTATGAACGGATTTTCTCTTCGTATGCTGCACAGTGAGCATCGATGTCTTCAGCTTTGCCGTCTAGCAGGTTGATGTTTTCTGCTTGGATATCAACGTGGTTGAAAAAGTTCTCGTGCATGAATGTGCGGTAAGACTCTGGGTGGTTAGGGTCGATACCAACGTACTCATCCATGTTGAATGTTACAACGTGCTTGAAGCTTACTTCGCCAGCTTTGTAAAGTTCAATTAGCTCAGCGTAAGTAGTTAGAGGTGTGCTACCAGTAGGAAGACCTAGTACAAATGGACGCTCAGCAGTTGGAGCGAATTTGTTGATAGAATCTGCGATGTGACGAGCAGCCCATTTACCTACTTTAGCTTTGTTGCTTAATGGAATAAGTCTCATTGATTTTGCCCCTAGAAATAAAATTTTATAGTGTTCTGAAACATTAATTCGCATTATAAAATAAGTTATTAAATTCCGCTATTGTTTTAGGTCAAGTTTTTGCTTTTTTCGTCGTATCTGTGACTAGAACTCTCAAATTTGCACAATTATTGTATGGATATTTGGTAGCGTTAAACAAGATTAATACGTTTGTCATATATCGTCAGGTGGGTTTGATTCAGGGTCTGAAAGATCAACAAGCTTTGTTTAGTGGATGAGTGGTTGGATGGTCAGGAGTGCAATGGAAGTATGATCAAAGAGTGATGCTTATGTGGCACTGCCGTGCAAGAAAGAGGAGAAAAAGTGAGGAAGTATCACCGACAGGCGTGAATGAGCATGGGTATATTTAAGAATAGTGATTATTCAAAGCTATCACTATGAATTTTCTATAAATATTGGTAAAACTGGACAGGTTGGCTAAACTTACTAATTACGAAGAAGATGCGTGTTTGTTTTAAGTTGCCGCTAATATGCTATGAAAAAAGCCCAAAGTGATTAGGTATCACTTTGAGCAGTTTTACTAATCTTCTAACACTAACTCTCTTTCGTATTCTTCCCTAGGCACTTCACCGCGTTTGCAGCCGTTTAGGGTATGAAAGCGACGGCGTCCACGAGCCAGTTGAATGTACTTCAACCAAACACGGTCTAACTTGGACTTAGCCTTATGAGGGTGAGCCAATACTTTGATGAAATGTCTTTCTTCAGCATTGGTCGGTGTTAGTTCACCAGTCTCAAGTGCAAGCATAGTGTCGCCAAACAAGGTTAGGATTTCTTCTTCTGAAAGAGTAAAATCACCTGACTTAGCGAACCCTCGTGGGAATTTAATGGTGTCATAAAAACGTTTTTTTCCGTGTCGGAATTCGGTCTCAGACATATCAGCCTCAGTAATGTGGTTAGATAGAAATTAGTGTTTATTGCTCACGCGAAAATATTGTTAAAAGGCTAAAATAGGAAACAAAACGTTTTTGCCTTTACGATAAACAATCCTAGATCGGCTAGTTAGCAGATTTATTACAGAGATGTATTTTTGATGGATGTGAAAGTATTTAGAACCTTTCTTGAGGTTGCAAGGGTGCGCCACTTTGGGCGCGCAGCTGAAAACTTGTATTTAACACAAGCAGCGGTGAGTGCGCGGATCAAACAGCTTGAAGGCTATTTTGATACTCAGCTCTTCATTCGTGACCGCAATAACATCAAGCTTACCTCTTCCGGTGAGCGCTTGATTGGTTATGCTGAAGTGATGGTATCCACCTTACAACAAGCCAAGTTTGAGCTGTCGTTAGAGAGTGGAAAAGCCTTGCAGTTAACACTAGGTGGCACTCCGAATATTTGGGATGCGTATCTGCAAAACTGTTTAAGCGTAGTGACCGATTCGTTTGGTGGTTATGGCTTTATGGCTGAGGTGATGGGGCGCGAGCAACTGAACCGTAATTTGCTAGAGCGAACCTTAGATATGGCTTTCGCCTTCGATCAGATTAAAGCGGAAGAGCTAAACTGTAAAAAAGTCGCTGATTTGGTTTTGGTGTTGGTATCAACGCAGCAAGATGATCTGGAATCTGTGTTCCAACATAAGTATGTGTATGTCGATTGGGGAACGCGCTTCGGTTCTGAACACGCAGAACGTCACCCTAAAGTTCCAGCTCCGTATTTACGTACCTCTACGGCTCGTATTGCCCTCGATTTCATTTTAGAGAAAGGTGGCAGTGCGTATTTACCTGTTTCTATGGTTGAACCTTTTATCGACTCAGGTCAGCTGCATAAGGTGAAAGGGGTTGAAGATTGGTATCGCCCAATTTATCTCAGCTACCGCAAAAGCAGCACCTCGGTTGATGCGATCATGCAAGTCGAGAAGTTGGTTAACGAGATTGATCCATCGACCGCTTATACGTTGCAACAAGCCGCTGAACAAGCACCAGAGTAGCGGCATTCGCGGTAAGCAACGGCTTTGTTGATTAGATTCAATAAAAAATGGCTCCTAACTAGTTATATAGTTGGGAGCCATTTTCGTTTTAAACCAGAGATGATCTTCATTGCCAAGTCAGAGATAACCCTAACTCGGATAAATCAGTTTAAGCCTGGTATGCGTAACCTTTTAAAAGCCCTATCACTTCAAAGCACTATTCTTCGAAAATTCTAGAGATTCATTAGATTCTCAATAGACTCTTCAAGAGAGTGTGACAGGTATGAATGGATTTGATTGCCATCCGTTGCGTCAATCTCAATTTTAGAAATCCCCTTACTCGCTTCGTCTTCAAGAAAGCTGAGAGACTGCTCGACTGATTGACTGGTGAGAACCTGTTGGTTTGATAAAACAATACGACACGTGTGAAGAACCATAGCCTTTTCCTTTTTATATTCGACAGGTCTCTGCATCTTAGTGTGCTAAGTACCTATCGTTGACGTTGTGAGAAGAGTTTCTTCTCAAGGTTAAATTTAGTCGAATTGCGTAAAAAGAAAACCCTTTTTTGTGATTTATCTAACCTTCAGTTCCGAAAGTGGCTAGCGACAATGACAGTTCACGGTAAACTTTTAGGTATCGGAGTAAAAGTTATGGCAAATGGGAAGAGCACAGCATGTCGAGAAATATTCATCACAACAGTACGTTAACGAGTGAGCAGTGCCATTTGGCTCGATATGCGCGAGACGCTCGCTTTGATGGGATGTTTTTTACGGCGGTAAAAACCACCGGAATTTTTTGTCGTCCGATTTGCCCAGCAAGCCCGCCCAAAGAAGAAAATGTCGAGTATTTTTCTCATCAAGCTCAAGCCTTGAAGGCTGGGTATCGCCCATGCTTACGTTGCCGGCCAGACAGCGCACCTTTTTCTCCGGCTTGGAAAGGTGTTGAAACGACTTTCTTGCGTGCTTTACAGTTGATTGATCATGGTGCGCTGAACTCAGGATCAATCGTCGACCTTGCCACTCGATTAGGTATTTCCGATCGCTATTTACGAACCTTATTCGACAATTACATCGGCGTGTCGCCGAAGCAATATAGCCTTTATAGCCAATTGATGTTTGCCAAGCAGTTGCTGCACACCAGTAGCATGAGCATTACCGATGTTGGCTTTGCGAGTGGTTTTAATAGCACGCGTCGTTTCAATGATGCCTTTCTAAAAGAGCTGCAGCTTTCGCCAAGTCAAATACGAAGAGCTAAGCCAAGTAACAATCTAAGTAATCATATCCAACTCAGTTTCCATGGCCCGTTGGACTGGGATCATTTGCTGGGCTTTTATCGACGACGAATGATCGAAGGCTTAGAAGAGGTGGGCGACGGTTATTACCAACGCACAGTGAACGTGAACGGCTCGAAGGGCTGGTTCAAGGCCACTTTAGCCAAAGAGCGCAGTTTGGATATTGAGTTTGAGTTGGATGATATGAGCCAATTAAGAAGTTTGATCGCCAATATTCGACGTATGTTCGACCTTGATGTTGATATCAGCAAAGTTGAAGATTTCTTTAGCACCATTGATCCCAACTTGGTGGCTAAGAGTGGTATTCGTATCCCTGGTGTGTGGAGTGCTTGGGAAGCCGGAGTAAGAGCGATTCTCGGGCAGCAAGTCTCGGTAACAGCGGCCATTGGTCAGCTCAACTTGTTGGTGCGAAAGCTCTCAGGTTCATATCAGGTGTTTGATTCACAAGAGCAAGCTAATTCACAAGAGTGCTCTGACTTACCACAAATAGCTGATGCATCAGAGAAAGCGTATTTCCCTACACCTAAACAAATAGCTGATGCTGATGTGAGCTTTCTAAGGATGCCGGGAAGTCGTAAGGAAACCTTAAAGCGTTTTGCCCAATACATGGTCGATAACGAAGCTGAGCATCCTTCTAAGTGGATTGATCTCAAAGGTATTGGTCCTTGGACGATTCAATATGCGCTGCTGCGCGGGCTCAGTGAACCTAACCACTTGCTAGTAGGCGATTTGGTGGTGAAGAAATTCATCGAGCATCGCCCTACCATTAATACAGAGAGTGTTTCGCCTTGGGGAAGTTACGCCACGTTCCATTGTTGGAATCAGTCCTAAATGATGTTTCAAGTGGAATAGAGATACCTCTCTGATATAGAAGCAATGAATAAACATCGGAATTACCAAGCTAGGAGAGATTATGACTAACCGTTTTACTTACTACGAGAGCCCTCTGGGCACCGTGACGTTACAGGCGAACGATGAAGGGCTGCTCGGCCTTTGGTTTGAAACTCACACTACCAAACCTGAACAGTTAGGTGTTCAAGATGATAGCTTTCCGATCTTCGCGTTGGCTATCAAACAGCTCAATCGTTATTTTGCTGGTGAAACAATCCAGTTTTCTGTGCCGATCGCAGCCAAGGGTACTCCATTTCAGCTGTCGGTTTGGCAGGCGCTTACTACCATTCCTTATGGAGAAACATGGAGCTATGCTCAATTGGCCGATGCAATTGGTAACCCTAAAGCGGTGCGTGCAGTGGGTTTGGCAAATGGCAAAAACCCTGTGTCTGTGATTGTGCCGTGTCATCGTGTGATAGGTAAAAATGGAAAGCTGACGGGTTATGCGGGTGGCGTAGAACGTAAACAACGCTTGTTAGTGATTGAGGAAAGAAAACAAACTTAGAAAGCTACTGAGCTAGCAACTTGAAACGCTGTTCTGTCGGTTAAGGTTGAAGGTTTGTACGACTGAGGAGGAATATTAAGAGGCTTCAAGCGTGACTCTGCAATAAAAACGTGACTTTGCAATAAATTCGCCACTTTCTGGAAAATAATGATTTGGTTGCATATTATTTAGCCATGTTTTTTAGGCAAGGATGCCCAAATGAATAACCATCATTTTCTGATAATAGCTTTCACTAGTGTGTTATTGCTGACCGGTTGTTTAACTGATACTAATCGCCCCTTTGAAGTACCGCAGCTTGTTTTGTTCAAAGGGATGTATGAGAACGCGGACGATAACAGCTATCTACTTTTTGAGTCAGGACAAATGACCTATCAAACAATCGGTAACACGGTCACTAGAACTTATCGTATTGAAAATGATTTGATTAACATTGAGTTGAATTCAGGAAATAGCCGAGTGGATTCTGGGCTGATGATGCGTATTCAACAAGAAGGAGCGGTGTTAACCTGCAACCAGTGTCCAGCAGTGCAGTTAAGCAACGTCTGGACACGTGTTGATACGCCTTTAGTTGATATGCCTCAGACTAGAACATATCACCGTTCAGCCATAGGTGAGCGGCGATACTGACCCCATAACCAATCATGATTACTGGCATCCATTTCAAATGGCCAAAGAAGGTGTACTTACCATGTGCTGCCCCCATTAATGCCACACCAGCGGCACTACCAATAGACAATAAGCTGCCGCCAACGCCCGCGGTTAGGGTGATCAGTAGCCAGTTGCCCATCGACATTTGGGGTTCCATGGATAACACGGCAAACATCACCGGAATGTTATCGACAATAGCCGATAAGATTCCCACCATGACGTTGGCCCAAATTGGATCCCACTGGCTATACATCACGCCCGAAGCTAATTCCAAGTAACCAAGTAGACTCAAGCCACCGACACACATTACCACGCCGTAGAAGAACAAAAGCGTGTCCCATTCGGCATGCGACACTCTTCGAAATACATCGAATGGCACAACAGAACCGAGTCGTTTCAGGGCCCCTTCATCGTTATTGGCGATCGCCACCGCCTTTTTCTTGGCGAGTGAGTTGGGCAAAGTCTTGCGTAAGTAATAGCCAAAGAACTGCAGATAGGCGAGCCCCATCATCATGCCCATTACTGGAGGGAAGTGGAGTACGGCATGGAAAGCAACAGCGGTCGCTATTGTCATAATAAACAAGAATACGATGCGCCTCGCACCACGTTTTAATTCAACGTGTTGATGGACTGTGTCGGGCTGAGTGGTGGGTACAAAGTAAGACATGATCAACGCAGGGACGAGGTAATTCATCACCGAAGGAATAAACAAAGGAATGAACTCACTAAAACTCACATAACCAGCCTGCCACACCATGAGCGTTGTGATGTCTCCGAATGGACTGAATGCACCGCCAGCATTGGCGGCTATCACGATATTCACGCAAGCTAGGTTGACGAATTTAGGATTAGAACCTGCCACTTTAAGAACCACAGCGCACATCAGTAGAGCTGTCGTGAGGTTGTCGGCGATAGGTGAGATAAAGAAGGCCAGAATACCGGTTATCCAGAACAAAGAGCGAAAGTTAAAGCCTTTGCCTACCATCCACGCTTGCAGCGCATCAAACAGTCTCCTCTCTTCCATGGCGCTAATGTATGTCATGGCGACGAGTAGAAAGAGTAATAGCTCGGCATATTCCAGCAGGTTGTGTTCGAGCGCTTGTTTAGCGACTTCAACAAGGTTGTGTTCTTGGTAAGTGAAACCAATGATTATCCAGATCAGGCCTGCAGCAAGCAAAACGGGTTTGGACTTTCGGAGCTTTAGGTATTCTTCCATCATCACCACGATGTAGGCGACAACGAAAATGGCCAGCGACAAGTAGCCAGCGAACGAGCTAGTTAGCTTGAGCGGTTCTCCTAACTGAGAAGTGGCAGCGCCTGCTACCGTGGAAAAAAATAACAAAGAGAAAACAGCAGAAAGCTGGATACCTAACATGGATTACGCTCCGAAGTTAATAAGTTATTAACACGGGTAAAAGCGTAGACCTAAATAACCATGTGCAGTGTGATAGATATCTTAATAATTCAATAGATTATATAGAAAACAGTAGATTGGGTGAAAACGTGAGATCACGACGAAAGATTTCTTTGAGCTTTCTATTCGAAGCCTGATTATTGTGGCGATTATGTGCGTTTTTGGTTGCGGTGTTGAAGCTAGGTTTGTTTAGTTTTGTATGAGAAACATTCTAATTTTTTTAGCGTATACATCTACTTTAAAATTTGAATCACAGTTTTATATGTTGCTTTGGTTCTTTTATTTAAACCGATGCACTATTTGATTTTGGTCATTAACCTTTTGCTCATTAGTTTGCACTATCTATACGTGTTCTGTTCCACATAAACGAGATGTATAGAGGTCCTTATGACTAATCCAACCAAAACCGATCGTAAAGTCACGATCGGAAGCTATATCGCACTCGCGTTCGCGATTGTGTTCTTTTCAGGCTTAATGCAGTCCAATGAATGGTATGGAGTGCTCGATTTTACGACGCTCAACGGTTCATTTGGTAAGGTCGCTTACGATGTGAGTGAGTCGGCTGATGGTATCCAAGCGGCAACGACGTCACTGCGTGGTAAAGGCGGTAGTGGTGCGCGCGACGGTTTCATTTTTGCATTGACACTTATTCCGACCGTGATGTTTGCACTGGGTATGATCAACGTACTTGAGCACTACGGTGCACTGGACGCGGCTCGTAAACTACTAACTCCACTACTTCGTCCTTTAATGGGCATTCCGGGCAACTCAGGCTTGGCACTGATTGCTTCTCTGCAAAGTACCGATGCGGGTGCTGCGATGACACGTCAGCTCAAAGATGAAGGGCATTTGACTAAGCGTGAAACCGATGTGTTCACCATGTTCCAGTTTACTGCGGGTGCGGCGATCGTTAACTTTTTCTCTTCAGGTGCGGTGTTGTTCACTCTAACGGCGATGGATGGTTCTTTGGCAGTGACATCGTCAATAGGTCTTGCTGTTGCGGTGATGTTTATCTTCAAGTTTGTTGGTGCGAACTTATTCCGCCTTTACCTCAATATTACTGAAGGTAAAGAAGACAAAACAAAATCAGACAAAGAACAAAAACTGGAAGAGGAAGTAGCATAATGAGCGAAGTTAAAGCAAAGAAACCAATGGTTACTGATATTTTCGTTGAAGGTGCTAAGAAAGGCTGGGTTATTGCTACAACCTCTACAGTACCTAATGTTCTGATGGCGTTTGTGATTATTAAGGCGTTGCAGATTACGGGTGCACTGGATCTGATGGGTAGTGTGTTTGCACCTATCATGGCGGTATTTGGTTTACCGGGCGAAGCGGCAGCAGTATTGATTGGCGCGTGGATGTCGATGGGTGGTGCAGTCGGTGTGGTTATCACGCTGTTTGACCAAGGCATTCTGAACGGCAACCATATTGCTATCTTGGCGCCAGCTATCTACTTGATGGGTTCTCAGGTGCAATATATGGGACGCATCATGGGACCAATTGGTACTGAAGGTCGTTATATCCCTGTGATGATCGCGATTTCAGTATTGAATGCGTTTGGTGCAATGTTTTTGATGAACATTATTTTGTAACGTGGCTTTGAACGGTTAGCTACTATTTGAACGATTATCTACTAATAGCTTTTCGACGTTGAAAAAAGAAACCCCGTTTGGTTTTCACCAAACGGGGTTTCTTTTTTTTCGTAGCCATCCTGCTACTGACGTTGTTACTTATTTTTTAATAAGGTCACGTATGCTCCTTGCATCGTTCCTTGATTTGGCTAAATCCTTTAACCTATCCAATCCATCGCCTTCCTAGCGGTGTCCATGCTAACTCATCATCCTGACAAGTGACTCTATCCTAGAGTAAAACTTCCTTGCTGATCACTAATCCTAAGCCATCAAATCTTCATCCTGAAGATACCTAATCCGTTAGGCTTTTCCTGTTCCTGCCACTCCCTGTCGACATGAGTATTAAACACTTTGGAGGCTTTATTCGCAATTAGCCTTAGGAAATAAATATCCTCGTTAACTAAAATAAATATGCGTGGATTCATATAAAACAAGGGGTTGGGTTTGTAATTTTACTTTTTTCTGCGAAGCTTGACTGTGATCTCTTACGTTCGGTGTGAGAGATCTCTTACAAATGTTCGGGCGCGAATATCATTCGTTGTCGAACTCATCCGTCGATAGGTGAGCGAAATACGCTCAACAAACTCAAAGTAATAGGAAAATATAATGGTTACAGCACTTTACGCAGCCTTGCTGACGGTCGTAATGATTTGGTTGGCGATAGAAGTCATTAAGCAAAGACGAATCAATCTGGTTGCTCATGCAGATGGCGGTGTTGAGTCGCTACAGATAGCACGTTCCGCACAAAGTAATGCAATGGATTACATCCCAATTACGGTTATTTTGATGGGCTTTTTGGAGATGAATGGTGCCAGTGTGTGGCTTATTCATGCCATTGGTGTTGCATTTATTCTGGGGCGTGTGATTCATGCAAAAGGTATTCTGGCAAAAAACTTAAAGGGTAGAAAAGTGGGCATGGTGTTGACGCTTATCTGCATGATCTCTTTGATTGTCCTAAACTTAGCTTACCTACCTTTTGATAAAATGTTCTAGGGAGCATTATGGCATTGCGCCTTCCTCCTGCTTGGGCGATTGTCCTTGCAGGTCTCATACTGAACGTCATGGCTATTGTCATGTCGAGCTTGGTGCTCGACAAAATTGAAGCGGAAAAATCGGAATACAACGATCGTAAATACGGCAATGTGTACTCAATACAACTGGCCTGGAATACGATCGAAACCTTAGAGCGCAAGCGTGAAGCCATTCTGATCCACCTAGATAAACCCTCAACAGAAACCGCTCAACCTGCCACCATCCTCGATGAAGCGCTGCGCGGCCAACTCCGGAGTTGGGTGAGTGAGGAGGTGCCAGCCATCTCGTTGGCTAATTTACCCAAGCTTATGATGCTGATAAACAGTGCTCAAGAAGCCCAACGAGCACGAATTGATGACTACTATTTGGATAATCTGACCTTGGTTGAATTAATCCAAAGGCTCGATGAAAAAATGGCTTTCTACAAGAATATTGCCCTGTTTCTTCAGGTGTTTGGTTTAGCACTTATCTTAGCTCGCGACCTCGCTAGAAGGCCTTAGTATCTATTTATCTACCACTTATCTACTCACTTACTTAGCTACCTAGTTATCTACCCATCGACTGGTATCGCTAGCGAGACTCACTTGGCAGGTTAGGGTGCTGCTGGCCTTGGTACTTCTGTAATTGTTCTTTTAGCCCTTTAAACGTGCTCAGTGCACTATCAATCGATAATTTGTTCATTAACCAATTTGGCAGGATGCCACCTGCGTTCGCGTAAGCGGTATAGGTGATATAGGTATTACCATTGGTGAGCGGTTGCAGAGTCCATAAGGCATCTACATCATAAATTCGAATGTATCCCGACTCTTTCGCCAAATAATCAGACGCATCCTTGATCGACAAGACAAACTGCCCATCCTCGACGCTGTATTTTGAGTAGGTCACCATATCGCGGTCTCTGGCAGGCCAAGGCGCTTTGAACTGGGTATAGACGATATTTTCATCCTCAGATATCTGCATCAAAACACGACTTTCCGATACGTTATCTATCCAGTTTGGCACGTTCGCGCTGTCTTCCAATAACAGCAAAAAACCAGAATAAGTGGTGGGCGTTTGCATTTGTGCTCGTATTTCTACCAAGCCTTCAGTGTGAGGTCTCTTATCAATTATGATGCCATCTTCACTTTTCACGAACTGCCATGGAGCAGCGTAAGTCAGTGTTGATAAAGCATAGAGTCCGATTGCTAAAATCCTAGGTAATATCATTATTCTTCCATGAAAAGAAAAGCTTATCTTTAGGAGTATAGAATAAAAATGGTTTTGATTCGTGCTGAAATCGCACTGATTTCTCTCTGATTTGAGCGTTACATCGCTGTTTATCTTGGTGTTATCAATAATTGGCTGCTTATTTGTATTTGAGCCGTGAAAATAAAAACGGAAGCGTTCGGTCGCTTCCGTTTTGTTAGTGGGCAATGGATAAACGTTGAAGGCTAGAACCTAGCACCTAGAACTTAAAGCTTGTAGGCTTCCACGGTTTTTATAGTGGTCCAATTGCTGTTGGCGTCTTGGATGAATTCTTGCGTATTCTCCAGCCAACGCTTTTGAACTGACTTATCTAAGTTTAAGTACAGCTTCCCACCTTCTACTTTCCAAGCTAGTGGGTCCGTTTCAAATTTCTTACCCATTGCCACACCAAAGGCACAATAGCCACCATATTGAGGTGCATAAGCCGATGGGTTAGATCGGAATTCATCTCGGTTTTCACTGCTCACAAAGTTATAAATCGCATTCTTATAAGTCGCTGTGAATTCAGATGTGCCTTTAACTGGCCCCTCATTGGCAAAGTAAGCAACAGGGTCATAACCTTTAATGGCGAGATCATTGTTGTCGACACTCATATCAAGGTCTGCTGCCATTAACGAAAAGCTGGTTCCTAGTAACGCGGCCAATAGAGTGATTTTTTGACTGGTCGATTTCATGTGTGACATATCAAGTTCCTTGTCAGTGTTGGTTATTTTGTTTGAAGTAATTTAGCCCACTTGTCCGGTCTATAGAGGGACGAAAGAACTAAAAACTAAGCGAATCGTTCGGAGGGTGCATGGATCTGCTGTCACAATTAATGGAACACTTCTCGATACGCACTGGCGTTTTCTATTCTGGAAACCTGTGTGGGGTGTCGTCATTTAACGCGCAACAAGGCAAAGAAGGGCACCTTCATGTATTAAGCTCGGGGGAGTTGACCTTGTCTGGTGCTCATACGGAATGCCGGCAGCTTTCTCAGCCCTGTATTATTTACCTGCCGAATAGCACACCACATGCAATTGAAGGTGTG
Source organism: Vibrio sp. MED222 (assembly GCF_000153005.1). NCBI lineage: Bacteria > Pseudomonadati > Pseudomonadota > Gammaproteobacteria > Vibrionales > Vibrionaceae > Vibrio > Vibrio sp. MED222. The sequence continues at coordinate 1,359,069 of NZ_CH902606.1, forward strand.
GGAGAGGGTGCAGAGCTTGTGTGTGCGAACGTGGAGTATCGTTCAGGGCAGATGAATCCTTTATTATCGGTTCTGCCCGACATGATAGTGATTCCGTTTGAAGATGCACCGAACTTAATGCCTGTGATTGAGGTGCTGTTTCGAGAGTCGGGGCAAGCATCTTCAGGACAACAATCGTCAGGGAAGCAATACCTAATGGACAAGTTGAGTGATGCGTTGATGGCGTTGATTTTTCGTCATCTCATTGAACAACAAAAAATCGATAGCGGCGTTTTCTCTGCTCTTGCACACCCAAGGCTTGCTGCTGTGGTGACGGCTATTCACCGGTTGCCTGCTCGTCACTTTTCGGTTGCAGAAATGGCGTCATTGGCTGTGATGTCTCGTACTCAGTTTATTGAGGCGTTCAAGCGTGAGGTGGGTGAAACGCCGGGAGATTACGTGCAAAAGTGGCGTGTTTCCGTTGCTCAATCTCTGTTACTGCAAAATAAGCCCATCAACTGGGTTGCCGATGAAGTCGGTTACAACAGTTATTCAGGTTTCTCACGCGCATTTCAGCATGTATCGGGTGTGTCGCCACGTCAGTGGTTAAAAGAGAGTAACGCATAAGAGGGAAAGGGATGTTGAAGTTTAAAGTTGCCAGTGAAAGCGAGTTAGTGCTTTCACTGGCAAGGCGAACCTCGTTGCAGAAAAGAATGTTGCATCAAGGCAAATTACAGACTGAGGATTGTCACTAGGCCTGTAATACGTCGTTGGCTAGATGAGCACTAACGAAGTAACCAGTGGCGCAGTGGCGTTTTTTCTATACCAGCGATCAATATAAAGCTCAGGGTAAAGGTGCCGAAGAACACGGTAATGTCTTTAGCGAGTTCAGTGATGCCCAATACTCCGCAGACATTGAATAGCAAAATAATGATCAACAGATGGCAAACGTAGATACCCAGCATACGATTCGAGATAGCGTGAAGCCATGCGTAATCGCCGATGTTTGGATTAGCTAAAAGCCACATGAACACACCAATCCCCCACAAAGCTGTACCAAACAAGAAATCGTGAATATTAAAGGCGATATCAAATTGGGTTAGCCATGCCGCTTCGGCAAAGTGGATGACCATGCCTAACGCCAATAACCCTAATGCTTTGGCTGAGGACACTTTCCATTGATGCTGACGAATGAGGAAACCTAAGGTCACCATTAACGTGCTGAAGAACGGACCGTTACGCGTGAAGAAAGGGGCACTAAGGTCGGTTAAGCTTGTGTAGCTGCCCGCCAATACACCATAGACGTAAAGCAGAATGGCCACCGGTAGTAGAAGCTTATCGAGTTTCATCTCTACCATTAAGGCGATGATCAAAACCGCGCACACAAGGGCGGGAATGAACCATAAATGTACCAACCCACCCTCTAAGAAAGAGTTGAGTGGGGTATTCATTAAGAAACCCCAATAGCCTTCACGTTCGCCTAGATAGCCAAACTCTTCTACTTTCGCGAGATTGAATGGCATCACTAAGCAAATGATGCTCCATGCCAACCAAACTTTGAGTAGTGGTTTGGAGTAGTTGATGAAGGCTGTCCAAGGTGATGCTGTGAGCTTAGGTTGAATCAGATAGCCTGAAATAAGGAAGAACAGAGGCACGGCAAAACGAGCGGTTTGGTTGAGCACATAACCGATCCAAGGCACCTCATCTATTTGCCAATAAGTGAGTGCCATTTGGCCGTGCAAACCAATGATCGCCAAGATAGCAATCACTCTGCCTAACTCGATACTGGCGATGTGTTGTGAAGGCGTATGTTGAACGGAAGACATATCAGATCTCTCAGTAAAATTTTTACGAAATCTAGCAGCCTTTATGCCCAACCAGTTAGTCCTAAATCAAGGCTTATGACCTTTGTTTCAAGGCTTGTGTCGGTTTTTTGAAGCTTGTCGCAGCTATATTAAATCCATTGCAGTGAGTGCAAATATACCTAGTGTACAAGTGATAAGAGAAACAACAGTAGTAAGAGCGATGATGTTAGCCGCGAGTGTTGAGTTTCCTCCCATCGCACGCGCCATAACATAGCTTGCCGCTGCCGTTGGTGCTGCGCTCATCAAGAAGATAAGTCCGAGATCGAGCCCTTCAAACCCTAAGTACCAACCAGCCAGTGTAGTCAGTAAAGGTGAGGCGATTAACTTGTAACTAGAGGCGAACCACGTAGACAACTTTTCTTGTTTAAGCGAACTAATATCTAGAGAACCACCAGTACAAAGTAGAGCCAAAGGCAAAGTCATGTTGGCAAAGTATTGCCCAGCATCAGTCACCATTTTTGGAATCGGAATTGAAAGTGCATAGAAGACGACTGCTAAGAAAATAGCGATGATTAACGGGTTTTTGGTGATGGACTTGGCGATCACTTTAATGGCTTTAGCGCCGGTGTCTTTGCCTTTGGGTGTCAGTGCTATCACGGCTTGAATGTTATACAGTACGGTCAGAGATGCGACATAGATAGCAGCCAATGCCACGCCTTGGTTGCCATAAATATTAGCCACGTAGGCGAGGCCGATGATCGCGGTATTAGCGCGGAATCCACCTTGGATGATCACACCTTGATCTTTAGAGCTTTTGAATACCAACTTGGTTGAGAAAATCGTGAACAAGAAAAAGACAAAGTTAGCGATGACGCCAAACGCAACTAACGCGCTACTGGCTGAAAAGTTGTGATTCGATTGAACAATACTCAGAAATAGCATCGCGGGTAGGGTGACTTGAAACACCACTTTGGACGCGACATCAATGAAATTATCATTGATCAAACCGATTCGCTTGAGCATCACACCAAGAAACAGCATTAAACAGATAGGGCCTGTTACTGACGCCGAAAACGCAAACTGTTCCCAAAGTGTGTTCATTGTTTTTCCTTTGTTAGTCGATTTCAATTTCCTTTGAATACTGTCGCATTTTTCCACAGTTCTTTGATAAGACAAAATGAATACCAAGGGTTAAGTAAAAAACCTTGAAAAAAAGAACGAACGTGCTAAAAATGAAACATGAGATTTATTATTGGTGAATAATGAGCAAGGGAAAGATAACCAAAGAGTATATTTTGAGCCATGCATTCGCGCTTGCGAGTGAGAATGGGCTTGAGAGTTTGACGATTGGCGAGTTAGCCAAGCAGTGTGGCATGTCTAAGAGTGGATTGTTTGCGCACTTCAACTCTAAAGAAAACCTGCAACTCTCTGTACTCGAGTACTCCAACGCCATATTCACTGAGAGAGTCATTATTCCCGCAAGAGAGCTGGGGGATGGTGATATCGAAGCGAAATTGAAACAGTTGCTCGACAATTGGTTGGGTTGGAATCATTCATTCCAAGGCAGCTGCATGTTTATTGATGCTTGGAAAGATGCAGGCAGCGAAACCTCTGTGATTCAGAAGGCACTGCAAAAAACCATTTCAGTGTGGATTGATTACTTGACGATTCAGGTAGCAAAAGCGGTTGAAAGCAAACAATTCAGAACTGATTTAGACCCGAAACAGGCAACCTTCGAGTTGTACGGTCTCTATTTAAGTGCGAACTTGTTCTACTCATTACGAGGGCAACAAGCGAGCCACACTCATTTTTGGAGTGGTGTCGAGCGCTTGGTAGCCAGTTGGAAAGCGGTTTAATACATACAGAAGGTTAACTCGCAAATCATGTGAGTCTTGCTGAAGTAAGGTTTACAACAAAATTTTAGAGAAGTGGCGGCAAGCCGTCATAAACAGCGCTATCGCCATTTTTTATACTAACAAATAGCACGGTCGTTCGATTTTTAGGGCCGAGCTCGATCCGCCAATAATGATGGCGATACAAGGAACGGTCATGAGTGACAAAATCTATTTCAATACATCGAACAAGTTCAGCTTCAAGCGTAGCTTGATTGGCGCTACAACCAATCTGCACTACATCCTAGCACCGAGCCACGCAAAGAAAACGGCACGTAAGCTGCTGCTCACTCCAATGCGTACTGAGCAGAAAAATGCCGATCCGCAAGGGCTTATCAAGAGTGAAATCAAAGGTCGTGATGGCGTCTTAAAAACGTATTCTTTGGGCACGGGTCCAGTTTGGGTTCTGACTCATGGTTGGTCTGGCACCGCGAGTCAGTTCTTCCCTCTGATGGAACATATTGCAGCCAAAGGTTTTACGGCTCTGGCTTATGATCACCCGGCGCACGGTGGCAGTGATGGCGTACATGGTCATATCCCAGCGTTTGTGAACGGTCTTGAAGCCATTCTCGATTCAGTGGGAGAGGTAGCAGGTTTGGTCGGTCACAGCATGGGTACCGCGTCTGCATTGGAATGTAAGCACGTTAAATTGGAAAACAAGCCGTTATTGCTGATTGCACCTGTACTGGATTATCTAGAAAACCTATTTGGCAGTGTTGCTCGTTCTGGTTACTCAATGAAACTGTTTGAGGCGGTAGTCGGAGAAGTAGAAGAGCAATTTAACTACCCGATTCAATCTGTTGATCCTTATGGAAAGCTAGCGCTTCGTGAGTCTCAAACTATCATTGTTCATGATGAACAAGATAAGTTTACTAAGTTTGATGTGTCGAAGCGTGCAGCCTATGAAATGGATCTTGTCACCTTAATCGCGACTCAAGGCCAAGGCCACGGACGAGTGATGAAGTGCCCGCAAGTGTTTGAGAGTTTTGATAACTTGATTGGCTAAGTTTAACGAATCAAGCAAGTAGAACGCCAATTAAGAAAACATAATAAAAAGGCCAACCAGAGGTTATCTGGTTGGCCTTTACTTTTAGGTGTTTAGTTAATGTTTAGCTAAACCCTACTTTTAGTTAGCACAGCTTGCTGGGCCGATCTCTTTCCACACGCCCCATTGGCCTGTCGTTGTTGGATCTTCACCAGTTGTCCACCATTTCGCTTCCCAAACCTTACCGCCTTGAGTTACTTGGTCGCCGCCAGTGTAGACCGCATTTGAATCCCAAGCGTTAGTACAAGTACCGCCGCCTGTGGTTTTCTTAAGAACTTTCACTGAAGTAGCCGCGACTGATGTATCTGTACCATCACTCACTGTCACAGAGAAGTTCAGTACCGTGTCTTGCGTGTATTCCGCTGCGACAAAGCTTACTGAAGCGCCTTGTACTGTTGCGTTAATACCTGCTGGTAAATCCCACGTGAAGGTTAATGTGTCTTGATCCGCATCGCTCGAAGCCGAAGCATCAACCACAACAACGTCACCCGCATTGACTTCAGCCGGAGCTGCAACCACTGCTACCGGAGCGGTGTTGCTTGGGCCTGTGTCCTTAGGGTTTACCGTGACAACAACTGTGTCTGTTGACGTTGCGCCTTCGTTGTCTGTTACGGTTAGGCTGAATGTCAGAGTCTCTTGTTGTGCGACTTCCACAACATCGAAACTCGCAACAGCCGCATTCGCGCTGGCTAGCGTTACCGCCGTACCGCTTACTTGTGACCAAGCGTAGCTCGCAATCGTACCGTCACTGTCTTTTGAAGTGCTACCGTCTAGAGAAACAGAAGCAGGGCCTTCAACCGATTGATCTGCACCTGCAGCTGCCGTTGGTTTACGGTTGACAGGATCTGTCGTACCGCCCGCAAGACCTTCGTGCATCGCATTCAGAATATCGCCGTTATCCGCATCAATTTCCCAAGAGAATAGACCCGCAAGGCCAAGGCTACGAACGTATGCACCTTTTGCTTTTACTGAGCGGTCATCATCAAATGTGATCAACTTGCCTGAAGTACGGTTCCAAACGTAAGGCGCTTCTGCCATTTCGTCGTAGCCATATTCAAAGCCGTTGATGCCTTGGTTGTTTGCACCAAGCATGTTCGCTTTTATGCCTTTGTAGTCAATAACGCCATCTTCCCATACGCCTTGCGCAGAGCTGCCGGTTAGTTTGCCATTACCCACGCCTGTCATTGGATCGCTAGGATCTGAAAGTGATGACGGTAATACGCCTTCCCAACCACGACCGTACATTGCTGTACCAACCACAAGTTTGTTCGCTGGAACGCCTTGCGCAAGAAGCAATTGGATGCCGTTGTCTGTAGTGTAGGCTGGGCCAGTGTACTGTTCGCCATTTTCATCTAGCCCTGTACCATCACATTGACCCGGGCGCATGAAGTTACCGCAGTTGAGTGCTGTTTGGTGGCCTAACACGTTGTTCCAACCGCCGTAAAAGTCGTAAGTCATTGCGAAGATATAGTCCATGTATTGGATTGCTTCACCATAGTTCACGTCTTCGATCTTGTCGTGACCAACACCAATCGCAGAAGTTAGCTCGTAAGTACGACCGTTTTCCGCTTCTAGTTGATCAAGCATGGTGCGAAGCTCTGCCATGAGTGCAATGTAAGCTGGGCCATCATTCACAGGGTCACCAAGATTTGGCGCCGCACCGCCTCCACCAGGGAATTCCCAGTCAATATCGACACCGTCGTAGAATTTCCACGTGTTAAGGAATTTCTTAACCGACGCAACGAAGGTGTCACGGTTGGTTTTGGTTGTGAAATCAAAGAATGGGTCAGACAGCGTCCAGCCACCAATCGATGGGATGATCTTCAAATCAGGGTTACGCTGTTTTAGCGCCATCATCATTGCGTAGTTGCCCTTGATAGGGGAGCTGTATTCATGACCCGCTTGCGGGAAACTCTTTTGGAAAGCCGCCCAAGGGTCGTGAATCACCACTTCGTAATCGTTAACGCCCTGACATGCTGTCATTAGTGCGTTGTAACTGTTGCCGCCCACTGATTTTACTGATTCGTTAGGACCACAAATTGGGATGAAGCCATAAAGGATATGGGTCAAATTGTCAGCAGGTAGGTTATCGACTGTGTAATCACGGCCATAGATGCCCCACTCAACAAAGTAAGTACCTACTACCGTGTTTGGATCTGTGTTGTATGACTTGTTGTTTGGATCCACATTCATCGCAAGTGGTGCTAGGTGTGATCCATCGGTATCGGCAATCGTGATTTTAGCGGGTGCGCTTTTGCTACAACCTGTTTCGTCACACGCTTCAATTTCCATATCGAATAAGCCGCCTTGACCGTATTCGAATGAAGCCGTGGTTTGGCTTCCAGTGATTGGGCCCGTCGCTACTTTAACGCCATCAAAGTAGATGTTGTACGTGTTTCCTGACGTTCCGCTCCATTGGTTGAACTTAACGTCGACTTTTGCTTTATCGTGATATTTAACCATCTGGTTGTAGCCAGAGGTGGTTTCCATCGCGAGTTCAATTTTAGAAAACTGTAGGTTGTTGGAACCGTACATATCAATGCTAGGTGCTGTTGGCGCGGCCAATGCCGTACCAGATAGCGCTAGAGCAATACTCGCAGCACAGGTGTTTATACGAATCATACTATTTCTCTCATTCCTTGAAGGTTTAGAACCAAGTGGTCCTAGAATCGGCTCCCGTCAGTTTTGAAGGAGCTTCCCCGTCAGTATTCGAGAGAGTTTTAATTTCATGACTGAAAATAAATCCGTTTTCGATGGACAACTAAAAAATTGTATCTTGTTACAATTCTGTTGCTTAATGAATGAGAGGCTGAGTCCATGTTTTATAAAATAAAACCTTACTCAGAAGGAAAGTCTCATAAGTGAAATTACACGACATGAAGTTATGAAAAAGTGCGACAGGCTACAATAAAATATCGCGACTGAAGCGGTATCATAATCTGAAGCACGTCATGCCGGTGCTTGTAAAGGGGCAGGTAGTGTTGATGTAAAGGGTGTTGTTACATAGGATTTTGTTAAAACGCTATTTTTTGAATTGCTCAGCTAATACTGAGCGTCGTTGCTGCATGAGTCCTTGAGTATCACCCGCTACAGTATCTTCATACCCTTCTTTTATGAATTGTTTGGATGGTGTGTTAGGCACTAATCGCTTTAAACGAGGTGAATTATAGGTACCGCTAATGGTATAAATCGTTGGGCCTGAACCTGTGTTGATCGTGACATCGTTACCATCAAAATCAAACGAGGTACTGATGAAACGATAGTTCATCATCACACCATCATCGGAAAGTGTAAGAATATCTGTTTTGTAAGGTGGAGCACCAATCTCGATCCATGTGCCATGGACGTTACTTGGGCTTACAGATTTTTGGTAGGCTTGGTAGCCGAAATAGCCGACGGTGAGGGCAATCATAAAGCCAGCCATTAAGAAGGCGTAGAGTAACGAATTGGCCAATATATCGCTGCTTTTCGTGGTATTTTTAGCCATTATATCTTCATTTTAGTTACTCATACTGGTGATGATTCTATAAAATAAAACGATAGGTTGCAAAGGTTCTTATAAGAGTTAGAAGCAGGATCGAATGTTCTTTTGAATCAAACTGCCTCAGTGATTTTTTACCCACACATTCAGTCTTCATGCTTTGTTAAGGAATATTTACTTAGAATGATTAGGTTGTATACCCAATGCCACGCCTAAAATGATTTCATCTCGAACGAAATTTAACTTCGAAAGGTCAACAGATCCTAAGCTATATTCATTTATTTCTTGTAGGACAGTCTCGAATTGGTTAAAACAATTAGCACCTAAATTTACGCATAGGCTTATTCGTTGAGCCTAGTAATGCAATTTTGAGATAACAAGGAAGTACAATGATTAAAGAAAATACATACTTTGAAGGCGGTGTTAAGTCGTTAGCGTTTAACCAGTCTGGTGCTGATGTGAGTGTTGGTGTGATGGCCGCTGGTGAATACACATTCGGTACTGCAGCTCCGGAAAAGATGACTGTTGTTAAAGGTGCTTTAATTGTAAAGCGTGTTGGCGATGACGATTGGACGACATTCCAATCTGGTGAGTCTTTTGACGTTGCGGGTGACTCTTCATTCGATTTACAGGTTAAAGAAGCGACAGCTTACCTGTGTGAATACTTGTAGGAAGGCCTGAGTTCGTTCAACCAGAGTATCGTTTATCTATGGCTTAATAGAAAAAAACCACGCTCTAGGAGCGTGGTTAAATAAGTGATAATAACCGGCAGTGGATAGTGTCACTTGTTTTTACAGTCATCAAATGGATGACCAAATTGTTGTTCGTTGCAAAATCTCTTCAATCTTTAACTTCAATTCAAAGCTAAAAGCGCAAAGACGTCGTCAATTAGTAAGTCTCAAAAACGCCATTGTTGTAGTCCTGAATCGTCTGTTCAATTTCTTCCATCGAGTTCATGACAAACGGACCATAGTGCACAACAGGTTCATTAATCGACTCACCAGAAAAAATCAGTACACCTGAATCTTCTAAACTACTCAAAGACAGCAAGTCAGCTTTAGTGAGTAACGCAAGTTGACCTTGGTTGATGACTTTATCACCGATCTTAATACTGCCTCGGTACACGTAAGTCATGGCATTGTGATTAACATCTATCCCTAATGTTATTTTTTGCCCAGAATGAGATCGCCAATCCGCTACACTTAACGGCACACCTGTTTGTTGCAGTGGGCCTTGCGTTCGTAAAGCCTCTACATCATGGTCAGCTAGGTTATGCAGTTCGAATACACCAGCAATAACTCTCAATAAACCATTTTGTTCACTTTGATGCTCCGCGATGCTTTCACTTTGGAAGTCGTGATATTGCGCTGGTTGCATTTTGTGTGTTGCAGGTTGGTTTATCCAAATCTGAAATCCATGCAGTGCACCTTCTTCCATCATTGGCATTTCGCTGTGAATCACACCACGACCCGCGGCCATCCACTGTGCACCACCGCTGCGAAGCTCTCCAACATTCCTCATGTGGTCTTTGTGCTGGAAGTGACCTCGCAGCATGTAAGTGAGCGTTTCTATCCCACGGTGAGGGTGTGGAGGAAAGCCGCCAACATAATCTTTGCTTTCATCCGACTTAAGTTCATCAATCATCAAAAATGGAGAGAAACGCGTGTTATTGAAACCAGCAAGTCTTTGTATTTTTACGCCATCACCATCGGAGGTAGCGTGTGCTGCAATCACATGATCTACTGCTCTTACACTCGTCATTTTGAAATCCTCATAAACTTGAATAGCTGTAGTTTATGTAATTTGATTTAAAAAGAAGATGGCACAGTGTTGAGTGACTTATTCGAAAATTTTGAACAGGTAAGAATATGAAATTATGTCTATACTTGAATAGAGAGCAGACCGCCAAGGAGGCCGCTATGGCAGTACAGCAAAAACATGGCGAAAGGCAAGGTCGGATGGGCTTTGATAACGATTTTACAACGGAGCAAGGTCAGCGTTTTACAGAGGTTGCGAATAAAGCGGTTAAGCGCCGTGTTAGAAAGCACCAAGCAGATGGGCCTTTTATACACTCGGCCAAGCAAGCCGCTTTTAAAACCGTTGCTAAATCTAAGAACGAAAACCGAAATTTAGTACGACAAGTCGTATGGATTATTGTTATTGGCTTAGTGAGTTTATGGGCCATGTATATGGCAGGCTAGCGTGGACGCGTTTTTAATAACGTAACATTGTTCCCTTCGACCTTCGCTTCAAGACAACCTTCAAGCTCAGATGATTCCGATTCTGAGAAGGCGAGGTTCGTTGGTAGCTCTTCTATCAAGGTTGATACGGGATTATCGTGATAATAAGCGTATCGATTTTTTCCTGAATGTTTGGCAACATACATCGCTTTATCAGCACATCTCGTCAGCTCATGTAATTCTTGAGCATCTTGCGGGTACAACGAAACCCCAACACTGAGTGTCAATTCCTTGATTCTCTCGTTTGTCTGGCAACCACTTTCGAATAGCCCACAAATCCGATCTAAAATACCGTCTAGATCTTTGCGAGTTGGTACATCGTAGAGCATCAAAACAAACTCATCTCCAGCAAAGCGCGCAATCGAATAATCGTATTCATGACTTACCCTGTCTCTGGTTCGGATGTTGTTGCTCAAACGATTCGCAAAATGCTGCAAAACACTGTCTCCGACGTCGTGCCCGTAGCTATCATTAATGCCTTTAAAGTCATCTATGTCCAAAAAAACTAATGCAGTCAGTGAGCGTTCACTATCCACTGTCGCAAGTTTTTCTGTCGCCCAGCGTTCAAAGCTCCAACGGTTTGCCAAGCCTGTTAGTTGATCTCTATAGGCCAGATCTTCAATCCCCTCTTTATATAGGCGTTGAATATAACTGACGGCTTTTGTGTAGTAATAAGCTGATGTGTGACATACCAAGCTCATTGTAAATAAGCTAAGAATAAATCGGTGTGAGCTGCTAAAAGGTAAAGAAAAGCTGCTAGGCATCGCTGTAATCAAGGTGCTGATAAATACACAAAATGAGGTACTGAATATAATGCCAATTCTAAAATCGTTTATGAAAATAACGGCAGCCAAAATCGGGTAGAGCCAAAGTGTCCGCTCGGGAATGGCGTGACTGTACAAGAATAGGATGACTCCTTGAACGAGCAGAACACCACTTAGAATCAATTCTGAATACTCAGCGGCAGTGACTTTTTTCACGTAAAATGCATTGGAGATAGCGATAAGTGCAAAACACAGTTCGAAAATTGATAGCGTGTAATGCTGACCTTGGAAGTAAGCCCAAGTGTAGAATGTGAATAACGCAGCGGCAGCCAGTGAAAAGGAGTGGACAATTTTTTGCTTGCGAGTGGATCGTATGTCCGCCATTTCTTCTAGGTGTCTGCCGACCAGCCTTTTCATGTGATTTGTGCCAAAGATTTCGATAATTGGTGTTAATAGTAGATTAAATAAAAGTGATAGCAGAGTGTTAGTGGTCTTTTTATTGTGACTACTATCAAGATTTCATATTTAAATAATAAGTGGCTCATAATAAATAGTGACGCGTGTCACTAACGGTGCGGACATGTCCGAGAGTGAGACCATTAAAGTTCGAGTTGCAATAATTGACTTGGCTGTTATCTACTTGCTTTCCAATGCGTTACTCAACATAGTTTGTAGATAGCTAATGTTTATAGATACCTAAATTTGATAGAGGCTCATAATGTTAATTACCTTTAGTTGCAAAGCTCATGCTAGCGTCACGATGTTTGGTGAAGTCGGTCTTCAGTTCATTAAGATGCTTGGACATAGTGGCACGATCCCAGGAGCAATTGATGCTTCAGAGGTTTCTCAAGCGTTAAGCAATTTGCGTGCTGCGATCGCCGCTGAGCAGAGCAAGCAGGTAGAACAAGAAAATACCGATGATAACAGTGAAGAAGCGGTTGTTGAAGCGCCTGTTAATATCGGTAGCCGAGCTTTCCCGTTAGTTGAACTATTGAAAGCGGCCATTAAAGACGAATGCGAAGTGATGTGGGAAGACGGTAGCGGTAAGCGATTGTAAGAGTATTCGAGCTCTTCGAATCAGAAAACAAACGTTTTCATAGGTTGACTAATAAATGCAAACTGAAACAATACGCTGCATTTATAGAAGTGTGTTGATCTAAAGGAAATTTGATGAGCTCTTATTCTCACGTTCGCAGTTACGCCAGTTTATTCAGTGCCTTATCGTTGGCGCTTGCATCAGCTCCGAGTGCCGCTGATATATCAACAACGCCCGTCATTGGTGGCGTGTTTAGCTCCAGTGAAGTGTTGAAAAATCAGGTGCTTTCAAGCCTAAGTTATTCTGCCAAACTCACTCGTGATGCAGCTCTTTTCACCATTGGTGGCGTCACATTAGATGCGTACATTCTCGCTCTCCCTCTAGATGTCAAAACAAAAGCCAGAGTCGTTGCTCAGTTATCTAACCCGACGTACTCAATTCCTTTGGGTTATTTTCTCTATAGTTATTACGACCGCTATTCAGGCTTGGGCAGTGAAGATGTGTTCAAATCTTACTTGTCGACGGTTTATGATAAGCAGGCGCTAAAGGGTTTTGAACATAGCCTCTATCATGTTGGAGATAAGCCAACCTCAGAGCATCGCGAGCCAGATACCTCGACTGAAGCAACGGGACATCATGAAGGTATTCGTATCGATGAACAGTTCATTGCCAACATGGTGGTTATCTACGATGCGTTATTCGAAATTGGTGTTTGGCAGGATATGGACACCCTCCCTGATAACTACACCTATTTAACGAACAGCCCTGAAGATTTGGCGATCATCGCTCAGATTCAACCGATCATCGTTGATTTGATCGGTAAAGCGGCATTGGGAATGGAAGACGGCGACATGAAGTCTGCAATGTTGGCGATTGCAGAAGATGGTAAACCAGAAAACGCTGATAAGCCGAATAACAAAGCACAAGCTCTTACCATCACGCTTATTGATTTTGTGCGCTTAAACTTGCTGAAAGCCTACCGACAGTTTGTGTTTAAAGAAGAACGCGCAGCAGCGCTAGATGATTGGATGCAGCAAGCGTTCAGTGACCAGCCTGATGCGCTCATTCAATTCTTAGAATCCCAACAGCAAAAACGTTTTGCGGTCCAAGTGACCGTCGATGGTTTACAGCAAGGATTGCTCGAGGGGTTAGTCGATGAGAATGCGCCTTTCATCTCAGTGGCTTACCAAAATCATAAAAACCGAGCGCAATACAAACCTCAGCTAGAAACGGTGATTGAGCCTGAGCATCAACAGCAGGTTCGGTTCATGGAAGTTCTATCAGAACAAACCTACCGTGATCCGAATTACCTTCCGTTCTTCAAAAGTCTCTATCAAGAGCATCGAGGCAATATTAGCCGAGTGGGTATCTCTTCAACTCCCACAATCAGCGTACGTAACCTACCTATCATTAAAACGGGCGCAAAAGTGTCTGGTAACGGTGGTACGGGTATCCCTAATTTCCACTTTGTTGACCGAGAGATCGACCGAGCTTATTACTTCTTCGGCAATGATGCCCTGCAATTGGATGTGTTGATGGCAAACAACAAGGTGCAGACCATGTTTGATCGCCTTGATTACCTCAAAACGCTGAACTGCAACGCTCAATATGATTGGAATGCTCACACCACTTACGATGGGCTAGTAAACCTAGGTTTGGGTGAGTCACTGCGTGATTATGGTGAGAAACGTTGCGTTAAAGAGCTTCAAGAACGTTCAGAAGTCGAAGTGGTTTTGCAAGAAAAGCGTCAAGCTTTGATTGAAGATATTGAAGCGTATCAGTCTATATCTGGCTTTGATTTTTTCACTAAGTTTTCAAAGAGAGCTCTGGTTAAACAGTCGATCACTCAGTTTGCCGAGTTAGATGGAAAAGGGATGCCAGACTACACCTTGGTGTATAACCCATGGCCGGATCACTTCGCGCACTTTACCGGTCCTTTTAGTGACGAAATTCTGATGCCGACTGGAGAGCTTAACCGACTGGACTATTGGATTCGCCAGATTGAAGCGACCTACCGCAGTGCTGGCGTTTACGATAAAACGCTATGGGGCATGGCTGGGGATCATGGTTTAACGCCGGTGTTCTACGCGCTCAATCCCGAAAAGCAGGTATTTGAAGGCTTACAAGCAGAGCTAGATTATCCAATTGTGGTTAAGAAAATATCTTCGGACGAGGGGGAAGGGCCTAAAATCACCAATGCGCTAAGCTACCCAAGCTCGAAGGAATTGGATGTGGTGGTTGCCTCGACTGCTGGTGGTAACTTCATGATGGACTTCTTTAATTCGGCTCAAGGGTGGCAGGTTCAGCCTGTTTACCAAGAACTCACGCAGTGGTCTCCGATTGCAGCGCCAGCTGGTCAGAACATAGACATCATTAATCAGATAGCGCAACGCTTGCCTGAGAGTCTTGATTATATGGTCGTAAGAGAAAGCACATGTGATCAACAACGTTGCGCTGTTCGTGTGATTGGCAACCGTGATTTAAAACGGGTCGATGAATTGATCACACGTGAAGGTGACAAGCTTTTCTATGAGTCATTGGAAGACAACCGAGCGCCAATTTTGCTCAATACGCAAAGGTTAAATCCATACCTAGCATCACCAAGCGAAGCTGATTTTTCACAGTACTCTCAATTAGTAGAAAAGTGTATTAACCGAGCGGTTAAGGCGGATGTGACAACGTGGTGTAGCAGTGCTGAGTGGACTTCATTGACGCAACCCACACCTCGACCAGATTCAGTAAATCAACTGGCTAATATCTACCTTGAAGATAGGGCTGGCACGGTTAACTTGTTCCCTAAAGCAGGAATTGGCTACAACACCAAGGTACCAGGGCGTCATGCTGGTGAGGATTACTTAGAGAAAGATGCCTTCATCGGATTCTGGGGAGCGCCAATTGGCGATAAGTCTCAGCAATTGAAAATCGAAGCTAACGGATCTTTAGCGCCAACGCTGTTTGAGTATTTGACCGGAGAACCTGTGGTCGAAGGCGAGAACGGTTGGGGTTTTCCGTCGTTGCTGAATAAGTTGGATGTGTCTAAGAATAATTAAACTCTATTATCTATCGTTTAGGTTACGATACCGTAAAGCGAATCTAATGTGGCTTTTATTAGCCACTTTAGACTTCAATCAACTGCTCAATACAATCGATGTTTAGTTTGCTTGGGGCACCTACTAAATATCTTAACTAACGACACCTTTCCAATACCTCTTCACGACATAACACATTTTAAATAAAGTGATGCTGTTCACGCTTTCTTGACTCCCAATTCTGAACTAAGAATTTTTCCTAGTTATTCTAAGACCCTCTCTCATGCGGTCGCTTTTTAGACTCCTTATTATTTCATCATCGAATTGCAAAGAGTGCATGGTCAGTAATGTTCCGTGCAGACCTCATCAATAATAAGAGAGTTCACAATGTTAAAGTTCCTAGATCAGGTTAGAAAACCGACGCTGGATCTTCCGGTCGAAACTAGAAGAAAAATGTGGTTTAAACCATTCCTACAATCGTACCTAGTCGTATTCATTGGCTATTTGACCATGTATTTAATCCGTAAGAACTTCAATGTCGCGCAAAACGACATGATTTCTACTTATGGATTATCAATGACCGATCTAGGTCTTATTGGTCTTGGCTTTTCAATTACTTATGGTATTGGTAAAACGGTTGTTTCCTACTACGCGGATGGCAAAAACACCAAGCAGTTCCTGCCATTCATGCTTATCCTATCTGGCCTTGCCATGTTGGGCTTTAGCTTCAGCTTGGGTGGCGGCAGCGCTAGCTTATTCATGATGGTTGCCTTCTACGCATTGAGTGGTTTCTTTCAAAGTACCGGTGGTCCTTCAAGTTATTCGACTATTACTAAATGGACGCCTCGTAATAAGCGTGGGTCGTATTTAGGTCTTTGGAACATGTCACACAACGTAGGTGGTGCAGGTGCTGCTGGTGTAGCGCTGTTTGGCGCTAACTACTTTTTTGATGGCAACGTAATTGGTATGTTCGTGTTCCCATCGATCATCGCGATTGTGGTTGGTTTTATTGGGATGCGTTTCGGTAACGACTCTCCAGAAGCATACGGTTTAGGTACAGTTGAAGAGTTGTTTGACGAAGAAATCAGCGAAGAAGATACTATTGCTGAAGAAAATCAAATGACTAAGAAAGAGATCTTTGTTGAATATATCCTTAAAAACAAAGTGATCTGGTTACTCTGCTTCGCGAATATCTTTTTGTACATTGTTCGTATCGGTATCGATCAATGGTCAACAGTTTATGCGTATCAAGAGTTAGGTCTATCAAAAGAAACGGCTATTTCAGGCTTTACTCTGTTTGAAGTTGGCGCTCTGGTCGGTACATTAATGTGGGGTTATTTATCAGACCTTGCTAACGGACGTCGTGCTTTAGTTGCTTGTGTATCGCTTGGACTGATTATTGTATCTCTAGAGTTTTATCAGCATGCAACGAGCGAGTTCATGTACCTAGCATCACTATTCGTACTTGGCTTCCTAGTATTCGGTCCTCAGCTGTTGATTGGTGTTGCTGCGGTAGGTTTTGTTCCTAAGAAAGCAATCAGTGTGGCTGATGGCGTGAAAGGCACATTTGCTTACCTAATTGGTGACAGTTTTGCCAAACTTGGCCTAGGCATGATTGCAGACGGAACGCCTATTTTCGGCTTAACAGGTTGGAAAGGGACATTTGCAGCACTCGATACTTCTGCTGCCATTTGTATTGTTTTACTGTTGTTCGTTGCTATTGCGGAAGAGAAGAAGATTCGTCACGCGAAGAAGATGCACCTAGCGGCTCAAAACGCGTAGCTTGTCTGAGTACTTGTTCTCGCAAAGAGAGTTTCGGGTAGATAGTTTCACGTGCTTTATTGGTTTAAAGCACGTGAGATCATACCAATCGTTAGTTCGATTCAGTATCATCTCTACCAATAAACTTAATTTTAGATAGCTCCTGTTGGGGCTATTTTTCTTTCTCACTCTTAATTTTGGTTAATATCATGATTAATGTTGCGCTTGTTGATGACCACGTCATTGTTCGATCTGGCTTCGCTCAATTACTCAGTCTTGAAACTGATATAACGGTCGTGGGGGAGTTTAACTCTGCGGCAGAAGCGCGCCTCGGACTGCCAAGTTGTCACCCTGATGTCGTTATCTTGGATATTTCAATGCAAGATGAAAGTGGCCTGAGCTTATTGGAAGAGATTCCATCTGGCATTGCTAGTATTATGTTGAGCGTACATGACTCTCCGGCGATGGTTGAAAAGTCATTAGAGTTAGGAGCTAAAGGTTATCTCAGTAAACGCTGTAGCCCTGATGAGTTAATTCAGGCCGTACACACGAGCGCAAATGGCGGCTGCTACCTTACGCCAGATATCGCCATAAAACTTGCGACACCAATGAAGAATAAAGCCTCGTTAAATCAGCTCACCCGCAGGGAAAGCGAAGTGTGCCAGTTATTGGCGACAGGGCTCGACGTGAAATCTATTGCTGTCGAGTTAGGGGTTAGCCATAAAACGGTACATGTGCACCGTGCCAATGCCATGGACAAACTCAATGTTAAGAACAACGTTGAGTTAGCTAAATTGTTCGCTCAAGACCAGTACTAATGCGTTCTTATCTAGCCACCTCCTTATGCGGGGTTTTTATGGCTGGCTGTGCATGGTTCTGTTTATGGGTTATTGCCTTCTATTTCATTAATGACCCTGAGTTAGCCATTCTGCTTTTCCCATTCTCACTCCGGTTAGGAATGACGCTGCACACTCGCACTCACTATTGGCCTGCTATCTATATTGCAGAGTGGGGGCTCGCGATTGCCCTAGCTCTCCTACTTGATGAACCTCAATGGCTGACGATACTAATCGCCAGTGGACTAAGTATTCCAGCCACTCTATTTGCCAAACGTTATTATTCTGGTGACCTGAATCGTCACTTGTTGGTGATGGCGAGCTTAATCATGGTCACAGCACTCATCAATGTTGCCGCGGTCAGTTCTCATGTTCCGGCTGTTTACATGGTGTGGTTGGTGAGCACCACAGGTGGTTTGATGTTAGTGCCGATGTGTTATCTGGTATGGAATTACCTATTCCAAAATAAGTGGGCGCCACTGAGCTCTTACTTAATCAACAATGTCATTGAGTTCAAAATCCGTCACATCGCTTTATACAGCCTCTTGTTGGTCGTCAGTATTTTGATACAAACCAGTTTGCCAGATGAGCTAAGGCGCTTCGCCCCGTTCTGTATGGCTATCCCTATTATCTTGCTCGCCGTTCGTTATGGATGGCAAGGCGCCTTGCTCGCTACCCTGCTAAATAGCGTCGCGTTGATTGCAGCCCACAGTGGCACGTCCAAACTCGAAATTACTGATTTACTCTTGTCTCTTTCCGCTCAGACCATCACAGGTATTTTGCTTGGTTTAGCTGTTCAAAAACAAAAAGATCTCAACTCGAAATTACGCAGTGAGCTCTCTAGGAATCAAAACCTTTCCCGTCAGCTAATCACGGCTGAAGAATCGGTTCGTCGTGATATTGCCCGTGAGTTACATGATGAGATAGGCCAGAACATCACGGCAATTCGGACTCAAGCGAGCATTATCAAACGTGTCGATGCGGCTGAAATGAGCGTTCGCTGTGCTGGTACGATTGAATCATTGTCGTTGAATGTTTATGACACCACCAAGCGTTTGCTAACAAAGCTAAGACCAAAAATGTTGGACGACCTTGACCTGAAGGACTCCGTTGAACAGCTCATACGGGAAATGGAGTTTTCAGATCACGGCGTTGATATCCAGCTAAATTGGCACGGTGACTACTCATGTTTGAGTGACACGCTCAAGGTTACTCTCTTCCGACTGTGCCAAGAGTCTTTAAACAATGCCCACAAATATGCTGAAGCAAGTGAAATTAGAATAGAACTGATTCTAGATGATCAAGCTTATCTTCGAATTACAGACAATGGTGTTGGTTTTACAGCGCAGGATCTTCTCAAAGGAATGGGTGTTCGTGGTATGCAAGAGCGTGTTCAGGCGCTCGGTGGCAAGATGGCAATCAACGCTAATGACTCTTCTTCGGGTACTAATATCAGCGTTACATTACCTAAAGTGTGAGAACGAATATGTTTGGATTTCTGCGCTCAACAACGTCAAAAAGTCATACTCTAAGCGATGATGAGGTCAATCAGCGTTATCGTTATTGGCGTCTTCACATCATGATAGGAATGTATGTCGGCTATGCAGGTTTTTACTTCACTCGTAAAACCTTTAATTATGCCGCGCCAGCCATGATCACCGATCTTGGCTTAGACAAAGGCGATATCGGCTTGATTGGCACGCTCTTTTATCTTTCTTACGGCTTATCTAAGTTTATTTCAGGCACCATATCGGATAGGTCCAACCCGCGTTACTTCATGGGGCTCGGCCTAATCGCGACAGGCTTGATCAATATCGCGTTTGGTTTTTCTAGTTCGTTGGCGGCTTTTATATCGCTTTGGGTGCTTAATGCATGGTTCCAAGGTTGGGGCTGGCCATCGTGTTCCAAGTTATTGACGACCTGGTATTCTCGCTCCGAAAGAGGCTTTCGCTGGGCTATATGGAATACAGCACACAACGTTGGTGGGGCATTGATTCCTATTCTCGTCGGCTATCTAACTCTCCAATACAGTTGGCGATCTGGGTTTATATGGCCGGGTGTGATTGGTGTTTTTATTGGTCTTATTGTCTGTTGGCGCTTACGTGATAAGCCCACGACCATGGGGCTTCCGACGGTAGGGAAGTGGCGCAATGACCATCTAGAATTGGCGCAAGAGAGCCATGGGCAAGGGTTAAGCTATCGAGAGATCCTGAAAACCTATGTGTTCAGCAATAAGTACATTTGGCTGCTTGCCTTTAGCTATGTGTTGGTTTACATCGTAAGAACGGCAGTTAACGACTGGGGCAATTTATATCTCACCGAAGAGCACGATTATAGTTTGATAAACGCTAACGCTGCGTTGTCTCTGTTTGAGATTGGCGGTTTCGTTGGTTCACTTGTTGCTGGATGGGGATCGGATAGGCTGTTTGGTGGTAACCGTGGTCCCATGAATATCCTGTTCGCGATTGGTATCTTCCTCTCGGTATCCGCTTTATGGCTTATGCCTCTAACCAACTTTGTGTTTCAAGCGGCTGGGCTGTTTTGTGTAGGCTTTTTTGTGTTTGGCCCTCAAATGCTAATAGGTATGGCTGCCGCGGAATGCTCACATAAAGACTCCGCAGGAGCTGCGACAGGCTTTGTTGGCTTATTTGCCTATATGGGTGCAGCACTTTCTGGCTACCCATTAGCGCTCGTTCTAGAAACTTATGGTTGGAGTGGGTTCTTCATTACCATCTCGACTTGTGCGGCCGTTATTGGCTTGCTGCTACTGCCTTTCCTACAAGCTCAATCGCCTCAGAAAAGTGCAGAGGTTCGCTCTGGCTTTTAAGGGATTTCTTCGTAAATAAGATAGCTGCTAATGGTCCTCTGGTTATTATGCAGCTACCCTATCTTCAGCGTTTTTTATACGTAGCATTCAAATGTGACTCTTTTCACGCTTTTCATGGTTCTCACCTGTTTCTAAGAATTTTTCCTATTGCGTCTAAGACCTCATCTCATGTGGGTTCTAGCTGCTCTCTGTAGTCTTTCTAATTATTTACGTTATTAGAAATCAGCTCTCTGAATTGTGTTCAAAGGGCTCACTACGGAAAACGCCATGTCACTCAGCCACTTCTCAGAACACTCATTTTTCCCAATGGAAAACACCATCCAAAATTATGCATGGGGGAGTATTTCTTCGATACGTGAACTGTTTGGCTTTAAGAATGAGTCACAAGAGCCGCAAGCGGAAGTTTGGATGGGAGCGCATCCAAAAGGTTGCTCAATGGTTAAGCTTGACCAACATTTGGTGCCTCTCTCTGAGCTGATTAACAAGAATAAACCCGCTTATTTATCTACTGATATTGCGCAGGATTTCGGTGAACTGCCGTTCTTGTTTAAGATCTTGGCAGCGGAAAAAGCGCTATCGGTCCAGGTCCACCCAAACAAGCACCAAGCCGAGTTAGGCTTTGCGAGAGAGGAGCAAGCAGGAATCCCTCTGACTGCAGGGCATCGTAATTACAAAGACTCTAACCATAAACCTGAATTGGTTTACGCGATCACTGAATATCAAGCGATGAATGGCTTTCGAGAATTCGATGAAATATTAGGTCTGTTCAGAAAGTTGGATTCGAGCGAGCTGGCTGGTTTGGTTGAAGAGTTTGGTAACAATCTTGACTCTCTAGGCTTAGAAGCTTTTTTCCGCGATCTGTTAACGCTAGATGACCAACGTAAACATCAAGCATTAGATCAACTTCTGACTTACGCAGAGTCTCATCAAGACCAAGCTGAATTTGCTTTGGTTACTGAGCTTAGCCATCAGTACCCGAACGATATCGGTTTGTTTTGTGTTCTGCTGCTTAACTTGATCACATTGGAGCCGAGTGAAGCGATGTATTTGAATGCGAACACTCCGCACGCTTACATTAAAGGTACCGGGCTTGAGATTATGGCAAATTCAGACAACGTGCTACGAGCAGGTTTAACGCCAAAACACATTGATGTCGCTGAGTTAGTCGCCTGCACAAAATTCACGCCAATTCCGTTCGAAGGCTTGTTGTTAGAGCCATCAAAGCTGGGTAAATGTGATTGTTATGATATCCCAGTCAGTGACTTCAATTTCAATATCTTTCATCGTCCTCATCAAGAAGAAGTTATCACAAGTGGCGCTGAAATTTTAATGGCAATAGATGATGATCTAGTGCTAATGAGTCAGAAAGGCGAGCACTTAACCCTCACCAAAGGGCAATCGGTATTTATCCCAGCTTATATTGGCCATTACGAATTGAGCAGCAAAGGGCGAGTGGCGAGAGCGTTTAATTAGCGAAGTCGCTTCTAGTTTAAATAGAGAGTCATCCCCACGAAATTAGTATCACTATCATCAACAATTTGGTAGCCAAGCGCCTGATAAAAACTGATGGCGCGGGTGTTACTTCTAAAGCTCGACAGAGTGACTTGGTTTCGTTGTTCTTGATGGGCTTTTTCGTGGATGAGTGACATGACTTTTTTACCAAGAGACTGACCTTGGTATTGAGGGGAAATGATCAGCAGATGAATATGGTATGCGTTGTCATAAGGCTTAAAGCAGACTAGTCCTACTTTCTCATTTTCGCTATATATCCAATGAAACCAAGAGGGATGATAATCATTGATTAGGCGTTGACGTTGGAAGTCGTCGTCCCATCCGAAAGCGTTATCTACGTGTATGAAAAGACCTTGTTTAACACACGTAAACAGTTCTTCGAATTCAGAATTTGAAACGAGCTGGAGTTGTATATTCTCTTCTTGTCTTGCCACTTTGCTTTCTTCCTTATCAAACGCCTTTGAATAAGCAAACAGTAACATAATTGAAGAAGCCGAATTAGCTTAGATTTGCGATGTGATGAAACCAAAAAGCCATGCGTGATGCATGGCTTAGAATAAAGTCTTGGACTGATTTTTCTATACGATCTTAAGTGCGTGGTGGCGCGTGAGCTGTTTGTGTAGCGAGTCTTTTAGCTCCATGCGTTCTACTTTGAGGTTGTGCATGCTGTCGTCATCGATAGGGCTGCCAGAGATTTCTAGCTGACGGATGTCGTAGTCGAGTTGGTGATATTTTTGCATGTCTGCTTTGAATTTTTCGTCGTCGTGGTTGAGCTGAACAATGTCTAATTTAAGATCTGGGAAATCTAAGATAAAGGCATGGTTTTCATTGAGCATTGGCACTTCCTCTCTAGTCGGATTTTTAGGGCGTGTTGATCTTTCGAGCTTGTTTTTGCGGCGAATTGCTGGGTATTTCTACAAGGCAGAGGCTTTGATGTGTAGCTAGCCTACATGAGAGGCCGATAACGTAGTTGAAATAACCAGCAAACGCTGCCCGAAGGGTTCGGCTAAAAGCGTTTTACTCTTTGTTAAGGGAGATTTGCTTAGAATGACTAGGCTACTTCTCCCTCGCCGCGATTAAAACGCTTTTATCTCGAACAAAATCCAACCGCGGAAGGTCAACACGCCCTGACAGTATAGAAGCAATTTATCGAAAGAAATGTGGTTCAAAACACAAAGCCGTAAAGCGATCAAAAAAGGGCACAAACTCGAGGAATCATCTTCGAACTTGCGCCCTTTTGTATGTATATAGCTAACTATTTATAGTTATATGTTTGGAACTATGCGTGTTGAAAGCAGAAGGATTACTTCGCTTTCTTACCAGAGCGTTGCTGCTCTTTGTGTGCTAGCTTTTCTTTCTTACGTTGATCGATAAGGTGAGCGGCTTCGCCACCTACGTGGGTTTCGCCACGAGCATTCGACAATTGAACTTGCTTTTCACGTTCGCGGAAACGCGCTTTCTGCTCATCGCTGTGTTTATCAACACACTTAGGGCAGCTTACGCCTTTCTCAAAGTGCTCAGATGCTTTGTCTTCGTCTGTGATTGGCAGGCGACAAGCGTTACACACGTCGTAGCCGCTCTTCTCTAGCTGGTGGTTAACTGCAACACGACCATCAAATACGTAGCAGTCGCCTTCCCACATGCTCTCTTCTTCTGGTACTTCTTCTAGGTACTTAAGAATGCCGCCTTCAAGGTGGTAAACCTCATCAAAGCCTTGTTCTTTCATGTAGGCTGTTGATTTTTCGCAACGAATACCGCCAGTACAGAACATCGCGACTTTTTTGTGTTTCTTAGGATCGAGATTTTCTTCAACGTATTGAGGGAATTCACGGAAGGTTTCTGTGTTTGGGTTTACAGCATTTTTGAATGTACCGATATCGACTTCGTAATCGTTACGAGTATCAACCAGAATCACATCAGGATCAGAGATCAATGCGTTCCATTCGTTTGGTTTCACGTAAGTGCCGACAACGTGGCGTGGGTCGATACCCTCAACGCCCATGGTTACGATCTCTTTCTTGAGCTTAACCTTGGTGCGGTTGAATGGTTGTTCTTCGTTGAACGACTCCTTGTAAACAACATCAGCCAAACGAGAATCTTGTTTGAACCATTTAAGAAGAGCGTCGATAGATTCGCGCTTACCTGCAACGGTGCCGTTGATACCTTCACTCGCAAGTAGCAAAGTACCGCGGATTTGGTTGGCTTCTAACACGTCAGTGAGTGGCTGGCGAATTTCTTGGTAATCATCAAGTGCTACGAATTTATACAGAGCACATACAACATATTGAGACATGGTTTTTCCTTTCTGCGAGCTGGAACGTAAATCCAGAGCGTTGCCTTTTATGATACAGACTGAGTTTGATTTACTCAGGTTTGCCCATATTGGCTTATTAAAATCCGCCGCAGTATAACCAAGCCAAGGAAGGACAAAAACCAACCAAAAGTAGGGCTATTTATCATTTCAATTTGTATGGTTTATGGACTAAGAAATGCAATGAAATCGTTTTATCTGGTTCGAATTACAACACGTATTCCCAAACCCAAAAGGCCCTGTTGTAAAAACACAGCAGGGCCTTGGTATCTAGTCCGTTTTACTTAATCGGTGATTACGCTTGGTTAAGTACTTCAGCTAAGCGTTTCACCGCTTCCGTCAATTCTTCTGGATTGGCGTTGGTGAAGTTTAAGCGCAGTGCGGCTTTTGCTTCATCGGCCTTTGGATAAAATACTGGGCTTGGTACAACTGCCACACCATTCGATAATAGAGTTTTAGCCAATTCGAAGGTGTCGCACTCTGGGATTTCAATCCAAATGAACATTCCGCCATCAACGGATTTTAATACACACTCAGCAGGCAACTGTTTTTCGAGCTCAGAAAACAGCACCTCATAACGAGACTTGTACAAAGTACGAATGTTTTCCATGTGTACGTTGAAGTCTTCATGTTTTAGAAGACCAACAAGCAGCGCTTGCATTGGTACACTTGAGTGTAAGTCAGCGCCTTGCTTCACTTTGATAAGTGGCTCAAGGTAGCTGCGTTTGCCTGTTACCGCACCAATACGTAAACCTGGCGATGCAATTTTAGAGAATGAACGAAGAACGATAGAGTTGTCAGGGCAGAATGAAGAAACCAATGGCAGTTCCGTACCAGTGAAACGTAGCTCACGGTATGGTGCATCTTCAATGAAGGCTACGTTGTATTTGATACACAGCTCAGCCACTTTTTGACGAGTTTCTGTTGCCCAGCACACACCGGTTGGGTTGTGGAAATCAGGCACGGCATAGAACATTTTTGGCGCTTGCTCGGCAAAGCATGTTTCCAGTTCATCTAGGTTCGGGCCAAATTCAGTTTGAGACACGGTTGCAATGTTTGCTTGAACTAAGCCAAACACCTGCATCGCACCTAGGTAGCTTGGCGCTTCCATCACAACCACATCACCCGGGTCAACATACGCACGCGCAATCAAATCCAAACCTTGCTGAGAACCTGTACAGATCATTGCCGTGTGAGATTCTGGCAATTGGTAGCTTTGTGTTAGGTGATCAAGCAACGGGCCATAACCTGCGGTCGAACCGTATTGGAAAACTTCAGGCATGTTCGCTAAGTTTTCTAGCGTTGGCTTCATTAAATCGATAGGGAATGTTTTCTCGTCCGGTAAACCACCGGCCAATGAGATGACATTTGGATCGCTTGCGGCTGCGAGGATCTCTCGAATGTATGAAGATTGAATCTGTTGTAATGACTGTGCGATTTCCATGTGTTGTGTCTCGTCGTTTTTCGTTTTTATTCTATCGCTTGATATTACACGGCAATTGTAAAAACAAGCGTGTCCGTTTATGCTCTTAAACATGTCCATTTATGCTATTTAAACGATGTCACGACAACACTTATCCCGAATCAATGATGTTTTGTTCCATATTCATCAAGACATCAGCCAACCTCTGTCGGCAAAAGCGCTCTCCGAGATTGCGGCTTATTCAGAACAACACTTCCACCGCACCTTCAAAAGCGTGGTTGGGGAGTCGTTACATCAGTACATTCGACGCACTCGAATGGAGTATGCAGCCAATCAATTGATGTTCGATACCACGTCGTCAGTGGTAGAGATTGCCAGTAAATGTGGCTTTAGTTCGGTGTCATCTTTCAGCCGAGCATTCAAAGCGACCTTTAACATGTCACCGGGAGAATGGCGTAAACACGACCTACAGATAGCAGAAAAACCCTATTTGAAAGATCCCGAAGTAGCGGCGGGTTATTTGAACGTGGCGCAGAGAGTGTTACCCGAACCTAAGATCGTTGAAACACCAGAGCGCATGGCGGCTTATGTTCGACATACGGGTTATAACCGCTCCATTCGCAACGCGTGGCTGATATTGAAAGCGTGGGCGAATTCCGAACAGCGCGACTTTTCGAGCCAATTTGGCTTGCATCACTCTAACCCTGCTTGGGTTGAAATGGATCAGTGTCGCTATGTAGCGTGTATCGCGATAGATGAACCGATTAAGTATCGCAGTGTCGTGAACCAGATGGTGATTCCGGGTGGTTTACATGCTGTATTTCGACTGAATGGCCGTTATGGTGAGCTGCTACCACAGATCAGTATGGTGTTAGAAAAGTGGCTACCTACGTCTGGCTTCAAGCAGCGTTCCACTCCGGCTTATGTGCATTATCATCAGAATCATTTTCTAAACAGTGATGAAGTGTTTGAGCTTGATTTCTATCTCCCTGTGAGTTTTTATTAGTAACCCCATTTTGAGGAAAAATTATGTATCTCGTTTTGTATTGCCACAATATTGGTATGACCGACTTTTCTTTCTTTGAGACGGAAGATTTTGATAAAGAAGATGGCTATATCGTGCGAGGTAAGTGGCCGAACGAGAAAGCGTTTCGTGATTACTTAACCAAAGAGTTTGGTGACATGAGCGAATTTCAAGTGATCGACTTAATCGCCAAAGGTGCAGAAGCAGAACACTACTCGCCAGAAGAGTTGATGCGCTTAGCTTTGTAATATCTAGCTTAATAACGGTTAGCTCATCAGCATCCAGTTAAGTAGCATCTTTCGAACAAACGAATAAAGAAATGGCAGCCTGATTGGGCTGCCATTTTTCGTTTTAGGTTTAAGCTAATTGCTCGATACCTTAAGTGGGGAGGCTCCGCTATTGCGCGACTTCGTCCACCAAGTACAAGATTGATTGATACGGAATGCCACTGTGATGTGATAAACCGATCTCACAGGTTCGGCTGTTGCTGAATCCACGAGTACAGTTGCTCGGCACTTGTTCTTTGAGTGGGTGTACCGCCGCTTCATTCAGCTCTGGCGTGGTAAAACCTTTATCACCCGCCCAACCACAACACTGAATATGCTCAGGAACAATCACCTCTTCGGTACAGGCTTTAGCAAGATTCAACATCGCGCCTTCTAAGCCCATTCGACGAGAACTACACGTGACATGCAGCATTACGGTTTCTTTAATTGGCTCAAGTGTCAGGTGCTCAAGCAGGTATTGGTTCACAAACCCTGTCGGCTCTAATACCTCTAACGGTTTGGTGAACTGTTCAATACTGCGTTTAGCACATGGGCTGGTATCCATTAATACTGGGTATTCACCCTGACGACTGGCTTGCCACAACACTTCTTCGAGTTGTTGTGCTTTAGAGTGGGCTAAATCGGTCATCCCTTTGCTGTCGTAAGGCATACCACAACATTGGTCGTCTAGCTTCTTCGGAAGAATAACCTCAAATCCGGCTTTGTTAAGCAAAGACATAGTCACTTCAGTTAGAG
The DNA here is from genome assembly GCF_000153005.1 of Vibrio sp. MED222. Taxonomy (NCBI): domain Bacteria; kingdom Pseudomonadati; phylum Pseudomonadota; class Gammaproteobacteria; order Vibrionales; family Vibrionaceae; genus Vibrio; species Vibrio sp. MED222. The sequence goes on from NZ_CH902606.1 coordinate 1,387,056, forward strand.
GACGTTGATCGCCCGCATCGCTTTGTTGACCCATGGTTCGACTCGCACACGAAGGGAGGTAAACCACCTTCTTATGATTGCTTGAGGATTCTGCCGTCACTGGTGATGAGACTAGCGAGTGACTATTGGATTGCGGCATCTCAGGCATCCAAACAGGCGTCGCACCTTTAGTTATTGAGCGCAAGCCGTTGGTTAGCTTGCCGACGGTATTTGCGCCTAATACTTTACTCGCCACTTGGTTGGTTTTGAGGCCGGCCTTAGTCAGTTTAGTGGTGGTCGAGAAATGATCCGCTGTCCACTTAGCGATTGGCGTAAATTTCTCGTACTTGGCAATACGAAGCTTCTTAATCAAATCACCGGTGTTGATTCCCACTGGGCAACGCTCGGCACACAGGCCGGTTGCAGCGCAGGTATCGATACCTTGATATTCGAAGGTTTTCTCTAGTTCGCTTGCTTCCATCTCTTCGCCCGCAGCGCGTCGGCGTTGTAACTCGCGGTACAGCACGATACGTTGGCGTGGCGATAGAGTTAAGGTACGAGACGGACAAACAGGCTCACAGAAGCCACACTCGATACAGCGGTCGACAAGGTCGTCGGCAGCAGGCATTGGCTTCAAATTCGTGATGTGTGAATTTGGATTGTCGTTAATAATAACGCCGGGGTTGAGCAGTCTTTCTGGATCAAACAAGGCTTTGATCTGTTGCATCAAGGCGTAGCCATCTTTACCCCATTCCAATTCGACATAAGGTGCCATATTACGGCCAGTGCCATGTTCTGCTTTCAGAGAACCTTGGTATTTCACCGCGACCAGTTCGGCAACGTCATCCATGAAACCGCCGTAGCGATCGATTTCTGTTTGGCTGTCGAAGCCTTGAGTGAATACAAAATGCAGGTTGCCTTCGAGGGCGTGACCAAAAATAATCGCTTCGCTGTAATCGTATTTGTCGAACAGTTCTTGTAGCTCTCGAATGCCGTTAGCGAGGTTTTCGACAGGGAAAGCCACGTCTTCAATGATAACGGTCGTCCCGATTTCACGCACTGCGCCAACTGCTGGGAACATGCCTTTTCGGATGCCCCAAAGAGTCGCGACTGTCTTTGGATCGGAAGTGAAAGGCACCGATTCAACAATCGTGTAATCAGCTAATGCATCCAAAATTGATTTACATTGTAAATCTAAGTCCTGCTGGGAGCTGGCGTGTGATTCAACTAAAATCGCTGCGGCTTCCAAGTCCAAGCTTGGCATGAATGCAGGCATACCCGGTTTATCAGCCACTGAACGCAGCGCTCTGCCGTCCATCAATTCAACCGCAGCAACCGGCGTTTTTGATAGTGTAGTAACGGCTTTACTGGCTTGTTCTATGTCGGAAAACACCAACAGAGCCGAGGCTTTGTTCGGATGTTCGATAACCGTGTTGTAGGTAATCTCAGCAATGAAACCTAGTGTGCCTTCTGAGCCAATCATCAAGTGTTTGATGATCTCAATTGGATCGTGGTAATCGACCAAGGCGTTTAGAGCGTAGCCAGTGGTGTTTTTGAGGCGGTACTTGTGGCGAATTCTGTCGGCGAGTTCTTGGTTTGACGCTGTCTGTTGATGTAATTCAACAATGCCTTCAAACAGTTCTTTGTGCGATTGCTTGAATGCCTCAACACTTGCGTTGTCAGCCGTATCAAGCAGGGAGCCATCACTCAATACGATTTTCATGCTCTCGACGGTGCGATAAGAGTTTTGCGCAGTACCACAACACATGCCACTGGCGTTGTTCGCGGCAATACCACCGATTTTACAGGTATTGATAGAGGCTGGATCTGGGCCGATTTTACGTTGGAAAGGGGCAAGGTATTTGTTGGCATCGGCGCCAATCACACCCGGTTGAAGGATGATCTGATTACCGTTATCTACGATTTCGTGGCCACGCCAGTCATCGGTCAGTGTGATGAGTACCGAGTCTGAAACAGCTTGCCCTGAAAGGCTGGTGCCCGCAGCGCGAAAGGTAAAATGAATGCCTAGCTCGCGACAGCTTTGAATGGTAAATATGACTTCGTCTAAGTTTTTGAGCCTTAGAACCATTTTCGGCACCAAGCGATAAAAACTCGCATCGGTGCCGTAAGCCAAGCGCTTTGCCTCTTGCGTGACAATGCGTTCTGTTTCTATTTTTTGAGCCAGTATCGCTTCAAGCTGCTGATAAGCTTGTGCGTCTATTACTCGCTCATCGGATGTGGTTGTCTCCATCTTTGCTTCCTTGTGCTTCTTATTTGGCACTGTTCAGGGCGTGTTGACCTTTCGTGATTAAATTTTGTTCGAGATAAAAGCGTTTTAATCGCGGCGAGGGGGAAGTAGCCTAGCACTCTAAGCAAATCCCCCTCAACAAAGAGTAAAACGCTTTTAGCTGAACCCTTCGGGCAGCGTTTGCTGGCCATTTCTACTACGTTATCGGCTTCTTATGTAGGCTAGCTACACATCAAAGCCTCTGCCTTGTATAAATACCCAGCAACTCGCTGCAAAAATCAGCTCGAAAGATCAACACGCCCTAGCTTTTTATTTTATTTTCCAGTGCTTAAACGGTGTCACAACGGCAGTGGAATTGCTGTGACACCGATTGAACTTCAGTCTAAGTAGACCAAAGCATTAGTCCGAATCCTGACCTGAATCCGAATCTTAGTCGCGGAGGTTTAATCTAGCCCCACCAAAGATTCACGAGTTAAGTCTTTGATTGTCTTCGCGCCTGTTAGAGTCATCGCAACGCGCATCTCTTTGTCATACAGGTCGAGTAGGTTCTCAACGCCTGCTTGTCCTTGCGCTGCTAACGCGTAGACGAAAGAGCGACCAAGCAAGGTGCAGTCTGCGCCCATCGCCATCATACGAACCACATCTAAGCCAGTACGAATGCCAGAGTCGACCAGAATCTTAGTGTCGCCTTTTACCGCATCTGCAATCGCAGGCAGTGCTTTAGCACTTGATAGAACACCATCAAGCTGACGACCACCGTGGTTTGAAACTACGATACCGTCTGCGCCAAATCTCACGGCGTCTTTTGCATCTTCTTCATCAAGAATGCCTTTAATGACCATCGGGCCGTCCCAGAAATCACGGATCCACTCTAGGTCTTTCCATGAAATCGACGGGTCGAAGTTATCACCTAACCAACCGATGTAGTCTTCCAGTTTGGTTGGAGAACCGCGGTAAGTCGAGATATTGCCAAGATCGTGTGGTTTACCCAACAGACCAACATCCACCGCCCACCTAGGATGACGCATAGATTGAAATACACGACGAATTGCTGCATTTGGACCACTCATTCCTGAGTGCATGTCACGGTAACGAGCGCCGGGTACTGGCATATCAACGGTGAAGACCAGTGTCGTCACGCCTGCCGCTTTGGCACGTTCCAATACGTTCTTCATGAAGCCACGATCTTTTAGCACGTAAAGTTGGAACCACATTGGGCGTTCAATCTTAGGTGCGACTTCTTCGATCGGGCATACCGATACGGTCGACATCGTAAAAGGGATGCCTTTGTTGTCGGCGGCTTTTGCAGCTTGGACTTCACCACGTCGTGCGTACATGCCTGTTAGGCCAACCGGAGCTAATGCAATCGGCATCGCCAGCTTTTCGCCAAACAACTCGGTTTCTAAATTTAGGTCTGACATGTCATTGAGGACACGTTGCTTGAGCGCGATCTCTGCAAGATCGGCGGTGTTGCGGCGTAGGGTATGTTCTCCGTAAGAACCGCCGTCAATGTAGTGGAAAAGAAACGGTGGTAATTTCGCTTTTGCTGCGGCGCGGTAATCAGTCGATGCGGATATGATCATAATTTCAGTCCTAAATTCTTGGGATGTTGCCCTTCTATGAGAGCTTGGCTTGGGCTGCTTTAATTCTTGAAAAGTAAGTGTTTGTTCTTTCTTAAACAGTGAAGCGATTAACCAGTTAAGCAATTAGTCGGTGAAGCAAATAAACAGTGAAACAGAGAAGCAATAAAATGGCGTTAATACCCGAGGGTGTTGATGTGTTCTAGTATCCATTCCAAAACTCATCAACTGTCTTATTAGACGGTGTTGCAGTCGGGGAATTGAGTATTAACGCCAAGTGCTTTTGTAACGACTTATGGTTTACATAAGTGCGTCTGTCATTTTGAAGCCGTAGATAACCACTAGGCCGATGATTCCTGTCATCACCAAGTAGTAGAACGTTGGGATGATTGTCTTACGTAGTGTTGCGCCTTCGCGTCCTAGCAAGCCTACGGTCGCCGATGCGGCTACCACGTTGTGAATTGCAATCATGTTACCTGCTGCAGCACCAACGGCTTGCAGAGCAACAACCACAGCACTAGAGATAGATAGAGTTTGTGCTACTTCGAATTGGAACTGGCTGAACATCATGTTTGAAACGGTGTTCGAACCTGCAATGAAGGCACCTAACGCACCAACTGTGGCACTTAACGCTGGGAATGCGCTGCCGACTAGGTCAGCTGCAAAATTGGCCGTGGTTACTGGCATACTTGCTAAATCAGCGCCGTTCACGCCAGAGTTAATGAAGATACGAACCATTGGGATGGTGAACACCAACACAAAGCCTGCGCCAATCAGAGTCTTGCTCGACTCACCAAAAGCTTTAGCCAGTGGTGTTGCGCTGCGTGATTGCATTAGAACAGCAACCAGTGCGACGAAGACCAAGATACCGCCAGGTAGATACAGAGGTTGAATCGCTGTGCTTACGCCTGTCTCACCAAGGATGTTGCTGAAAGAAAGGCTAACGCTCTTAAGCAGGCCTTTGAACTCAGGGCTCACACGGCTAGCAACTAGAGTGACAGCGAGCAGAACGTAAGGTGCCCACGCCATCGCCATGCTCATTTTTTTATGGCTTTGGTTGTCATCATCAAGGTCGATTTTCAAAGAGCCTAGCCATTCTGCTGGCCACTTATCTTCGCTTTCGAAATCCCATTTTGATTTAGGGACTAGGAAGCCACGTTTTGCTGCTGTTACAACAATAGCAAGGCCAACCAAACCACCAATCAGTGATGGGAACTCAGCTCCGAGGAAAACACCCGTTAGTGCGTAAGGAATGGTGAAAGCGGCACCTGCGAACAGTGCGAATGGCAGGATATCAAGACCTTCAGTCCAGCTTTTATTCTTACCGAAGAAGCGAGTCAGCATCATTGCCATCAATACAGGAATCATCACACCAACGCAGGCGTGGATGATCGCAACACTTGATGTGATCTGTTGTAGGTAAGCATCCCATGTTGAACCATTGGCAATCAGGCTTTCACCGATGTTGTGCGTATCCAAACCTTTGTTTACGCCAACGATGATAGGTGTACCAACCGCGCCAAACGATACCGGCGTAGATTGAATCATCATGCCCATCAGTACCGCGGCTAACGCTGGGAAGCCAATTGCAACCAATAATGGAGCGGCGATTGCAGCGGGTGTGCCGAAGCCAGACGCACCTTCAATGAATGAACCAAAACACCAAGCAATGATGATCGCTTGTACACGACGGTCTGCTGATATGTCAGTAAATCCGTTGCGGATGGTGGTGATAGCTCCGGTGTGTTTCAAAGTGTTTAATAAGAAGATGGCGCCAAACACAATCCAGAGAACCGACACGGTAATGCCGAAGCCTTGGAATACTGAAGCCAGCACGCGAGTGCTAGACATATCCCATGCGAATAAGGCGATAGCAACGGTTAATGCAAATGCCACGGGCATCGCTTTTTTTGCAGGCCAGTTAAGGCCAACCAGCAGAATCGCTGCAACAACTATTGGCGAAAAGGCCAATAAAGCTAGTAGAGTTTCACTCATGGGTACTTCCTCGTACTTGTTTTCAAACGTTCATGTTTGAAGTGAATAACACGTCATTAGTTTTGTAGGTGTAATCTGAATCTCATGGATTCAATTGTTGTAATTAGAGTCGCTTTATTTGTAACCGATGTGATTGCAAAAGCTGTTTTTGTAATTGTTTTGTTAATTTGGCGTGAATTTACCCCTTTATTTTTTATTGATATAGGGAAATAATGAAAATAATTAATTCCAAAATTGGCATAATCAAATGCGAGCAGACGATTTGATCCTGTTTTCACAGGTAGTAGAGCTGGGTAGTTTTAGTAAGGTGGCAGAACAAAATAACCTTACAAATTCGGTAGTTAGTAAGAGAATTGCGCGTTTGGAAGAAGAGATTGGCGTGCAGCTATTATATCGAACCACGCGTAAATTGACCCTGACCGAGGCGGGTAAGGCAATGTTACACGGAGCCAAAAATGTGAAGCAGGCGGCTCAAGAGGCTATGGACGCAGTTTCAGGCTTTGGTGAAAATGTCAGTGGTCATATCAAAATGTCAGTGCCTACTATCTCCGGAGATTTGATTCTCGCAGACGCTGTTGCCGAGTTTTGTAATATGCACCCAGGTTTAACGGTCGATATGTCTCTTAACAATCGATTTGTTGATTTGGTTGAGGATGGTCTCGACTTGGTCATTCGAACTGGTTACTTGGAAGACTCCAGCTTAATTGCCCGTCATATCTTGGACTCACAATGGGTGGTATGTGCCTCGCCGTCTTATATCGCTAAGAACGGTAAGCCGATGCAGCCCAAGGATTTGGTCGAGCACAATTGCTTGCAATACGCTTATCAAACGACAGGTGCCAGTGAATGGCAGTTTTTACACAGTAAGGATGGCTGTACCGACAACGACAAATACATCGTGCGCGTCTCTGGCTCTTTCTCTACCGATAATGCGACGGCATTAAGAAAAGCCGCTTTGGGCGGTCATGGTGTGGCGTACGTGCCACGTTGTCTGGTGTATCACGATATTCGCAACGGCCAGCTGGTGGATATCTTCCCTGACTTAGTCGGTAAAAAGCTGGGTATTTATGCGGTGTACCCGTTCACTCGTCAGCCACCGAACAAGATTAAGTTATTGATTGAACACATCAGAACGCGTTATCTGACGATTTCACATTATTTTTAATAAGGATCACGATGAGCTATTTAAAAGAGTATCAATATCCAGTCACCAACAAACAGATCGTCAGCGATGACTATTTTGGTCAGATAATCGAAGACCCATATCGCTGGTTAGAAGACGACAGAAGTGACGAAACCGCGCAATGGGTGGCGAGTCAAAATGAAGTCACATTCGATTACCTTGCTCAAATCCCGTATCGCGCAGAACTGCGAGAGCGATTAGCGAAAGCGCAAGACTACAAAAAGAGCTCGCAGCCGTTTGTGCGAGGTGATTACACCTATTTCTATAAGAACGACGGCCTGCAGAATCACAGCATTCTTTATCGTCAGAAAGAAGGCCTGCAGGTTGAAGTGTTCCTAGATCCGAATACCTTCTCGGAAGATGGCACCACATCACTGGGTTCGGTGTCGTTTTCGAAAGATTACGGCTTAGTGGCGTACAGCATTTCTGAGGGCGGCAGTGACTGGCGCAAGATCTTCGTGATTGATACCGAGACTAAACAGCAGCTTGAAGCCGAAATCACAGACGCTAAATTTACCGGTATTTCTTGGTTAGGGAACCGTGGCTTTTATTACTCTAGCTATGACAAGCCCGACGGCAGCCAGCTTTCTGCACGTACCGAACAGCACAAACTTTACTTCCATGAGTTGGGTACCGAACAAGCTAACGACAAAGTTATCTTTGGTGAGAACAACGCCGAGCAGCACCGCTATGTATCAGGCTACACCACCGAAGATGACCGTTACTTGATCATTCTAGGGCGAGAGTCGACATCGGGTAACAGACTGTTCTATATCGATTTAAACTCACCAGAACAACAGCTGAATACGCTGATTGATCATGTGGATAGCGACACTTATCTCATCGATAACCAAGATGAGACCTTCATTTTATACACCAATCTAGATGCGCCTAATGGCAAGGTGGTGAGCTTTGATACTCGCGATGGGAAATGGCTCGAAATCATCCCTGAAAAGCCACAGCCATTGGATATCAGTACGGGCGGTGGCTACTTGTTTGCCCACTACATGGTCGATGTGGTGTCTAAGATTGAGCAGTTGGATTACCAAGGCAACCTCGTTCGTGAAATTCATTTGCCTGGGCTAGGAACGGCCAGTGGCTTAGGTGGAAAAAACGAGCAAACTCAGCTTTATTACACCTTTACCAACTATGTAACGCCGCCAACGATTTTCTCTTTCGATGTTGAATCTGGAAGCTCTGAAATCTACCAACGCTCTGAGTCTCCGTTTGAGTCGGATCAATTTGAGTCTAAACAAGTCTCCTATACCTCGAAGGATGGCACCAAGGTTCCGATGCTTATCTCTTATAAGAAGGGGTTAGTGTTAGATGGCAATAATCCAACCATGTTGTACGCCTATGGTGGCTTTAACGTTAGCCTAACGCCTTCTTTCTCGGGGACTGTTGGCAGTTGGCTAGAACTGGGTGGCGTATATGCGGTGCCAAACCTGCGTGGCGGTGGCGAGTATGGTAAGGCGTGGCACAAAGCGGGTACACAACAACAGAAGCAAAACGTATTTGATGACTTCATTGCTGCTGCCGAGTTCTTAATTGAAGAAAACTATACCAGTAGCGATAAGTTGGCGATTCGCGGCGGTTCTAACGGAGGCTTGCTGGTAGGCGCTTGTATGACACAAAGGCCAGAGCTGTTCCAAGTGGCTCTGCCTGCGGTTGGGGTGTTGGACATGTTGCGTTACCACACATTCACGTCTGGCGAAGGTTGGGCGTACGACTATGGCACATCCGCGCAAAACAAAGAGATGTTCGAATATCTGCTTGGTTATTCTCCGGTTCATAATGTGGTGCGTGGCACGGATTATCCAGCAACTCTGGTGACGACTGCCGATCACGATGACCGCGTGGTACCTGCTCACTCTTATAAGTTCATCTCAGAGCTGCAAGATAAGCATGAAGGCGGTGCGCCCGTGATGATTCGTATCGATGTTAATGCGGGCCATGGTGCTGGAATGCCGTTGAGTAAAGCGATCGATCTCACTGCTGATATCTACGCATTTACCCTGTTCAATATGGGAATAGAGTCCCTAGATTCAATCTAGAAAATACTTAATTTTAGATAACTGGGTATTTGACTCAATCCAAAAAGCCTCAAAATCTGCCTTAGATTTTGAGGCTTTTCATATATATGAAAACCAATCAAAGCTGCACCATATTCCCCTCACTTTCACACACTGTTTTCCGTGATAGCCGCCACCATTACTGATGAAATGAAAGCGATTTCAAGCTGACATTTCACGGATGTTTGTTCATAACTTATTGATTTAAATGCAGTAGTTTTCTCCGTGAATTTTCTAAAGGTTTCATGACATTTAAGCTGATTTATCAGTGTGAACAGCGACCAACTTTTCAACGCTTTCATTGCTTAATATTTCCCTGTTCGATGAAAACTCAAAAAAATAATAGGGAATTACAATGCAAAAATTTAAGCTTTTGCCAATAACGGTCGCAGTGGCGGCTTCGCTTGCTTCACTCTCTTCTTTTGCTGCTGATACTAATATCGAAGCACTAGAAAAACGAATTCAAGAGTTAGAATCTAAGGTTGTTGATATTGATTATGTTAACGATCAACAACCCGCGGTTTTAACTGCAGAAACTAAGGTGCCAGATGGCATCGTCTTCTCTGGTTATGCTCGTTACGGCGCTCACTACAAGAGCGGTGATGAGCGTTACGTAGACATCGGTACAACAGGTCGTTCTGTCGGTCGTTTAGGTAACGAAGCTAATGGTGGTGAGGTTCAGCTAGCTAAGCTTTTCGAAGCTGACAATGGTGCGATTTGGGACGTCGTATTCATGGCAGACCACTGGGAAGCAGACGCTTGGGCTGACGATGGCGGCCTAAGTATGAAAAAAATGTACGCTGGTGTAACTAATGTATTTGAAAGTCAACCAGAACTTTACATGTGGGCTGGTCGCGACTTCCACCAACGTCCGCAACAAGGTTTGAATGATTACTTCTGGATGACACACGATGGTCAAGGTGCAGGTTTTAACAACCTAGATTTCGGTGGCGCTAAGCTAGATATGGGCTTTGTCGGTCAAGTGAAAGGCGGCCTAGTGAATGACAACGGTCGATACGCTGTGACCGCGAAACTACACAGCATTGACGCTGGTATTGGTAACCTAGATTTCTACGCGAACTACGGTTTTGCGTCGAGCGAAGCGGATACAGCAAGCTCTACTGAGTACGTAATCGATCAAGATACAGGTTTAACGGAAAAAGTGGTGACTGCAGGTACTAAAGTCAGTGATGAAACGGCTTACTTGGTAGGTGCGACGTTAGGCTTAGGCGATTCTAACCGATTAATAGTGAAATACGGTGATGGTGCAGATTCATCGGTATTTGAGTTGAAAGGCGACTATAAAACTTTTTACGCAAGCATTGAAGGTAACTACGCAGCATCGGATAAATTCATCATTGATTACCTAGTGTCGTATAAAGATAACTCTGGTGCAGACTTAGCTCGCGATAACACTGAGTATGCAGGTATCGTTCGTCCACAGTACCAATGGGATGACGTTCATTCTACATGGTTAGAAGCGGGTTACGGCATGGTTGATTACGATGACGACGGCGAAGAAAACGCGTGGAAGGTAACTCTATCTCAAAACGTTTCTCTAGGTGGCTTACCTTGGAGTCGTCCAATGCTTCGCTTTTACACAACTGTGGGTGATGTAGAGACAAAAGGCGCTCCAAAAGACAATGGTAATGTAGATACATTGTCATTCGGTGCGATGTTTGAAGCTTGGTGGTAATCACAAGCTAGCGACAGCAGCTCTTTGAATTAGGCATATTTTCAAAGAGCCTGTGTTTAAAAGTAGTAAATACTGTCCATTTTAGCCCTAAAGGCAGATTAATTAGGGCACGTTTCAATTAACTCCATTCTTGGGCACATTCTTTGTGCCCTTTTTTTCGTCTTGAATATCTGTTGTATCATTTTGGATTGCCTCTCCCTCTGCTCTCCATGACATCTTCAATACCTCGTTTCATATTATTTTAATCTATCTCGCGTACCCTGCTTTATCCCTAGTAATTGTAATGGCTAACTCACGTCGTAGCCTTTGCATATCAATAGCCTAGATGGTGGAAAATACTCGATACCCATCGTATTTGATACGCCAATAGGTGTGTTGAAACCCCTTCACGGAACTAAGGCTTTTAACAAAACTGACTCACGATGGATTCATGATTTCATGAAACAGTTTCATGGCGTGAAGTGAATCTGTAAGCGCTTTCATGATTTCCACAACTGGCCTTTTTACGTCCAAGTTTAGTGTGATGACACTCACTTCAACCAAGACGCCTTTCTTTAATAATCGTTTTGTAAGCGGTTACAAGCTAATGAAGTATCGAGGTTCGAGTGGCGACAATTAAACACGTATCAGAACATGCAGGTGTGTCTCAGGCGACAGTGTCTAGAGTTATTAATGGCACTAGCAGAGTCAGTCATGACAAAAAGCTAAAGGTTGAAAAAGCGATCAAAGAATTGGGTTATCGCCCGAACTCTATCGCTCAAGCTTTGGCATCAAGTCGTACCGGTAGTGTGGGCGTTGTTGTTCCAGAACTTGGTGGTTCTTTCTATTCAGGCATCTTGCATTGCATAGAAGAAAACCTACGCCGCTTTGGTTATCACGCTGTGGTTACAGCGGGTTCGAACACTGAACAAGGGCAACGTGAGTCTGTGGAGTTTCTGCTGGGGCGTCGTGTTGATGCTTTGATTCTTCATACTCAACTGCTCAGTGATGATTATTTAATTGAATTGGAAGAACAGGGGACCCCTGTGGTTTTGATTAACCGCTTCATCCCAGAAATGGCGATGAGTTGCATTGATATTGATAACGAAGTCGGGGGGCTACTCGCTACTCAATATCTTTTGCAAAAGGGACATACAGATATCGCGTGTATTACCGGGCCTTTAGATAAAGCAGACGCTAGGGGGCGTTTGCAGGGGTATCGAAAGGCCTTGGAAGAAGCGGGTGTGCCATACGATGAAGCATTAGTCTCGGAAGCGGGCTTTACTGAAGAGACGGGCATCAGTGCTATGAAGAAGCTGATTAATCGTAAGTGTCATTTCACAGCAGTATTTGCTTCGAATGACCACATGGCATTTGGCGCCTTCGAGGTGTTGCATCAAGAGGGACTGTCTGTTCCTAAAGATGTATCACTGGTGGGCTTCGATAACACCATCTTCGCGCGCTATCTGACCCCTAGTTTGACCACCATTAATTTCCCTATTGAAGAGATGAGCGTTGAAGCAGTACAGCTCACTCTACAGAAGCTAAAAAAAATAAAACATGACGTGAACTTTAAATTGCTACCGACGTTGGTCACTAGAAACTCGGTATCGGATTTACCAGTTACCCTATAAAAATATTAAGGATAGAACATGAAATTTAAGACCTTAGCGCTTTCATGCGCGGTTGCTTTAGGATTAGGTACAACAGCTGCAAATGCAGCAGACAAAGAAATTCGTTTCGACGGTTTCCCTGATTTCGATAGCAGCCTGAAGGTATTACTGCCTGATTTCGAAAAGGAAACGGGTATCAAAGTTGATTACCTTATGAACAACCACGGTGACCACCACACGAAACTCACAACGAACCTTGCAACGGGCTCTGGTGCCGGTGATGTGATTGTTGTCGACGTTGAGAAAATTGGTCCATTCGTGGGTTCTGGCGGCCTAGTTAACCTGTCTGAAAACTACGGTGCAGATAAATACGAAGAGCGATTCGCACCTTACGCATGGGCACAGGGCAAAGGCGCTGATGGCGATATGTACGGCATCCCTGTCGACCTTGGTCCTGGCGTTATGTACTACCGCACTGACGTGTTCGAAAAAGCAGGTATTAATGTAGAAGACGCAATCAAAGATTGGGACTCATACATCGCTGCTGGTGAAAAACTGAAAGAGCAAAACGTACAACTTATCGCTTCGGCAGCCGACGTGGCACAAGCGATTATCTTCACGACGGTTCCTGAAGGTGAAGGTTTGTACTTCGATAAAGATGGCAACCCTGTCGTGACATCAGAGCGTTTTGTTCACGCTTTTGAAGTAGCAAAAGAGATTCGCGACAAAGGCTTAGACGGCCGCATTTTGGCTTGGTCTAACGAATGGTACGAAGGCTTCCGCAACGGCACATTTGCAACTCAACTTTCTGGCGCTTGGCTTCTTGGTCACCTAAATAACTGGATTGCTCCTGAAACTAAAGGTAAGTGGGCAGTAGAAAACCTACCTGATGGCATCTACGGAAGCTGGGGTGGTTCATTCCTTTCTATTCCAACTCAATCAGAAAACCCAGATGAAGCTTGGGCGCTTATTGAATACATGACGACGGATCGTGAAGTACAGCTTAAACACTTCGAAACGATTGCTGCTTTCCCTGCGAACATCACCACGTATGACGATGAGCTTTTCCAAGAAGAGATGGAATTCCTAGGTGGGCAAAAAGCTCGTCTACTGTTTGCTGAAGTGGCACAGAACATCAAACCAGTATCTCCAGCACAAGGCGACCACGTTGCACGTTCTATTATCTTAGAGAACGCATTGATGGAAGTACTTGATGAAGGCAAAGACATCAAGACTGCGCTTAAAGAGGCAGAGCGTCTAATCAAGCGTCGCACGCGTAATCTTTAATTTGTTTTTACTTTAAGTAAGTGAGGAAGCGTGGATAACGCGCTTCCTTTTTAAGAGGTCGTTACTATGAATCATACAGCGAGCACAACGATAGAACCTGCGGACAAAAGCCTTTTTTCTCGTCTAAATTTGAAAGCGCTTACACCGTATGGATTTCTTCTGCCGTTTCTGATCATTTTTTCTGTATTTGGGATCTTCCCGCTGTTGTTCTCTGTTTACCTGTCGTTCCACGAGTGGAACCCGGTAAGAGGCATGGATGCGATGGAGTTCGTTGGTTTTGAGAACTATCACATTGCTTTAACGGACCCATGGCTATGGCGTTCATTGAAGAACACGCTTTGGCTAGCGATCACTTCAGGCGTGGCTCAGCACTTAGTCGCTATTCCAGTGGCTTACATGTTGGTTTCAATGGGTGACCGTATGCGTCACTGGCTAACATCGGCGTACTTTCTACCGTTCATTACATCAACGGTCGCAGCGTCACTGATTTTCTTCAATATGTACTCTCCTAACTCAGGAATTATTAACCAAACGCTAATGGCTCTGGCCGATAGCACGCTGTTTGGTTGGGCATTCGCTTGGGTTAACGATTTCCAACCAATCCGTTGGTTAGACGATGCCACTATGGTGAAGCCGTCTATCGCAATCATGGTTTTCTGGAAATACACCGGTTTTAACATCGTCCTTTACACCACGGGTTTAATGACGATTCCTAAAGACATCTTAGAAGCTGCACGTATGGATGGTGCCAATGCCTTCCGCCGCTTCTGGAACATTTCACTACCAATGATTCGTCCATTCATCTTCTTTGCTATCACGATGACCATCATCGGTAACCTGCAAATGTTTGAAGAACCGTTCGTCCTAACGCGTGGTACAGGTGGTACTGGCCAATCTGGTTTAACTATCTCGATGTACCTCTACAAAGTGGGCTGGGAATGGCTAGAAATGGGTACAGCATCTGCTATCTCGTGGTTACTGTTTGCACTCATCGCGACTTGTACATTGGTTCAATTTTTACTCTTCGGTAAGAAAGGCTTAGGGGAACATTAAGATGTCGACATCAATTAAGACAAATACCTCACCACTAAGTGGACTGATACCAAGCGAGCGCAGCATGTTCATTCTGACTAAGATCTTGATGGTCATGCTAGGTATCTTACTGGTTGTTTCAGCGCTAATTACAGTCTTTCCATTTGTATGGTCGGCACTGCTATCAACGCGTGACCGTTCTGAAATTTTCGGCACGGGCATTAGCTTTGCGATTGGCGATAGCCTGGCGATTAACTACGCCAAATTGCTTGAAATCATGCCGTTTTGGAAAGCGATGTTTAACTCGATTTACGTGGCTTTCTTAGGCACCACCATCTCGCTGCTGTTTTGTAGCATGGGTGGCTACGCATTTGCTGTGTTTAAGTTCCGCGGTAAGAACGTGTTGTTCGGCATGCTGGTTGGCTCAATGGCGATTCCGCCTGTGCTTAGCTTGATCCCTTACTTCATGATCGTGAAATTCTTAGGCTTGTTGGATAACCACATGGCGGTATGGCTACCGTTCACCACCACACCATTTGGTATCTTCTTGATGCGTCAGCACGTGATTGCATCGATTCCAAAAGAGCTACTTGAAGCGGCGAAATTGGATGGTGCAGGTGAGTTCAGAACGTACTGGAGCGTGGTACTGCCACTGATGAAACCAGCACTGGCAACACTGGCTATCGTTCAGTTCGTTTTCTTCTGGAACATGTTTATGCAGCCTCTCGTGGTGCTTAACAACCCAGATAACTATGTTATTACGCAAGCACTTCGAAGTGTTCAAGGTATTCCGAATACGCCATGGGGCGCGGTAATGCTAGGTACCACAATTTCTATTTTACCGCTCGTGATTACTTACTTGTTCGCATCGAAACAGATGATCAGTGGTTTAACGTCCGGCGCAGTCAAAGGTTAGGTTTAAGGGTTATAACAATGAATAAATATCAACTTCCAAGTGATTCAAAGTTACGCAGTAAGGAATTTGTATTCGGTGTCGCGACATCTTCATACCAAATTGAAGGCGGCGTTGAAGAGGGCGGTCGTACACCGTCTATCTGGGACACTTTCTGCAAGACGCCGGGCAAGGTCGATAACGGCGACAATGGTGATGTGGCGTGTGACCACTACCACTTATGGAAACAAGATATCGAGATGATTCAAGGCTTAGGCGTTGATGCTTACCGTCTCTCTATTGCATGGCCGCGCATCCTGCCACAAGACGGTGTCGTCAACCAGCAAGGTCTAGAGTTTTACGGTCAGATCATCGATGAGTGTCATGCTCGTGGCATGAAGGTATATGTGACGCTGTATCACTGGGATCTTCCGCAATACCTTGAAGATAAAGGCGGCTGGCTAAACCGCGAAACGTCTTACAAATTCGCAGAATACGCAGAAGTGGTGAGCAAATACTTTGGTGACAACATCGATGTGTACACCACGCTCAATGAACCGTTTGTGTCTGCATTCCTAGGCTACCGTTGGGGCGAACACGCGCCAGGTATCAAAGGTGAGAAAGAAGGCTACCTAGCATCTCACCACCTAATGTTGGCACACGGTTTGGCAATGCCGATCCTTCGTAACAATGCCCCTCATGCTAAGCATGGTGTGGTATTCAACGCGACGCCAGCTTACCCGCTGACGCCACAAGACCAAGCGGCAGCAGACTACTGCGAAGCGGAGAACTACCACTGGTTCATCGACCCAGTATTGAAAGGTGAGTACCCACAGTTAGTGGTTGAACGCCAAGCGATGAACATGCCGATGATTCTAGAAGGTGACTTAGACATCATCAGCGCACCGGTCGATTACATCGGCATCAACTACTACACACGCAATGTCGCTCGCTTCAACGAGAATGGCGACATTGAATCAGTAAAACAGACTGCCGCAGAACACACTTACATCGGCTGGGAAATTAACCCACAAGGTTTAACCGATTTATTGGTAAGACTGGATGCTCGCTACGAAAATATGCCACCTATCTACATTACTGAAAATGGTGCAGCGGGCAACGATGAACGTGTTAACGGACAAGTGATGGACGACCAACGAGTTCGTTATTTCCAAGGTCATATCGAAGCGGTTCACAACGCCGTTGAAGCGGGTGTGAAAGTCGACGGTTACTTCGCTTGGAGCCTGATGGATAACTTTGAGTGGGCATTCGGCTACTGCCAGCGTTTTGGCATCGTCCATGTTGACTACACCACCCAAGAAAGAACATTGAAACAGAGCGCAATTGCGTACAGAAATATGCTGCTAGAGCGCGCTGAGGAGAACAGATAATGGCTAAAGTAGAATTTAAGAACATCAAAAAATCATTCGGTGATGTTGAAGTCGTCAAAGAGTTTGATTTTACGGTTGAAGACGGTGAGTTCGTGGTTTTCCTTGGCCCATCAGGCTGTGGTAAATCGACAACGCTACGCATGCTTGCTGGCCTTGAAAGCATCAGCTCTGGCGATATCGTGGTTGGCGGCAAGCTGATGAATAAAGTCGACGCGAAAGACCGTGACTTGGCGATGGTATTCCAAAGCTACGCACTGTACCCGCACATGACGGTTTACGAGAACATCGCGTTTGCTCTGAAGCTAAAGGGCATGCCGAAAGCAGAAATCGACGTAGAAGTGCTAAAAGCAGCGAAAATGCTAGAGCTTGACCCACTACTGAATCGTAAGCCGAAAGAGCTTTCTGGTGGTCAACGTCAGCGTGTGGCAATGGGCCGTGCGATGGTTCGTACGCCTAAGGTTTTCTTGTTTGATGAGCCGCTATCTAACCTAGATGCAAAACTTCGTGGCGTGATGCGTGAAGAGATCAAACATCTACACCGTGAACTAAAAACCACCACGATCTACGTAACCCACGATCAGATCGAAGCGATGACACTGGCAGATCGCATCGTGATCCTGAAAGACGGTTATGTTGCTCAAGTTGGTACACCAACCGAGGTGTTCCAGCGTCCGGCAAACAAGTTTGTCGCACAATTCATTGGTAACCCGTCAATGAACATGTTGGAAGCAAAACTGATTGAAAAAGAAGGCGAGTACTTCGTTGAAATCGGCGATGTTCATATCCCACTGCCTGAGCGCTTTAAGTCTCTGGCGTCTAAGAACCTAGCGCTGCATTTTGGTGTTCGTCCAACAGACATCCACCTACGTGCCGAGCAAGTTGACCACGACCGCGTGCTGCCATTCCCTGTGAAAATCAAAGACAAGGAATTACTGGGCGCAAGCATTCTTCTGAAAACAGAAATTGGCGGTCAACCGCTGATGGTTGAAACCCAAGCGGCTGAAGTCGATGTAAAAGATCTGACGCTTTACTTGGATTTGGATGCTTTCCACTTGTTTGATGCTCTGAGTGAGAACTCGCTAGCGAGCTAGTCGATTTAAATCAGTCATTGAGCTGACACCAACCAACTTACGACAAATTGTTTTGGCTCCTCCTGATTTGGGAGGGGCTAGGGATAGTGATGATGAAATTCGGATATTTTGACGATAAAAACAAAGAATACGTAGCAACCACGCCGTGTACACCGATCAAATGGTGTAACTATGTCGGCACATTAGATTTCGGTGGCATTGTCGATAGCAACGGCGGCGTACTACTGTGTAAGGGCGATCCTGCGCTCAACCGCATCACTAAGTACATTGCACAACTGCCAAATTCAGATTTTAAAGGCTCGACCATGTACCTTAAGGTGCGTGATGAAGCGGGCAATGTAGAGGTGTTCTCACCTTTCTACACGCCAACTTTAAAGCCGTTAGATAAGTTTGAAAACCACACCGGTTTATCATATACAACCATCATTGCAGAAGCCTTTGGTGTGCGTTGTGAAGCGACTTTCTTTGTACCAAAAGCTGACCAAGTACTGCTACAAGACATCAAAGTCACCAACATTTCAGACAAAGCACTGCACGTTGATGTGGTACCTGTGTATGAATTTACACACTTCGATGCGCTTAAACAGCTACTCAATGCGGACTGGGTTCCACAAACCATGACGCTGAAAGCGCATCAGCAAGAGTCGGGTCATACCGTGCTTGAGCAGTATGCCTTCATGAAGCGTGACTACGCGGTGAACCTGATGACAGCGGATCGCCCTGCGACGTCTTTTGATGGTGATCGCCAATCGTTCCTAGGTAATTTGGGCTACGGCACATGGGCAGCGCCAGAAGCACTGAACAATGATGGATTGGGCAACACCGAGTGTTTGCGTGGCGACAACATTGGTGCACTTAACCTGCGCCTAGGTTGGTTATCTCCAGAGCAGACAGAACGTACGATTGTACAAATCGCGCAAGAACAGAGCCTAGAAGCCGCACTTCCTCTGTTGGCTAAATATCGTGACCATCAAGTGGTCGATTCTGCTTTCGCTGAACTGGCTGAACATTGGGATGGTTACCTACAAGCAGTTCAGGTTGAAACGCCAGATCCGGCAATGAATTCAATGCTTAACGTACATAACCCACGTCAGTGTCACACAACCAAAAACTGGTCTCGTTACCTGTCTCTGTATCAGCTTGGCTATGGCGCTCGTGGCATCGGTTTCCGTGATTCTTCGCAAGATACTTTAGGCGTAATTACACACATGCCGGAAGAGGCGCGTGAGTTCATTGAGCGTCTGTTGTCTGTTCAGAACACCAACGGTTCTGCGATGCACCAGTTCTTCCCATCAACGATGGAAGCGAACGCGGGTGACTCACGTGAAGAGGAAGATCGCCCTGATTATTACGGCGATGATCACCTGTGGATCATCTACGCGGTGACGCAATATGTGAAAGAAACGGGTAATGCAGACTTCTTGAATAAAGAGATCCCGTTCTATCAAAAAGACAAAGCGGGCAACCCAGTTGAAACGGGAACGGTTTGGAACCACCTGTGCCGCGCGATTGAATTTACTTATACCAATACTGGTGAGCACGGCCTACCGTTGTTAGGTTTTGCTGACTGGAATGACACGGTGAACCTGCCAACGGGTGCTGAGTCGATGATGGTGGCGAACATGTACGGCAAAGCATTGCTCGACATGTTGGACTTGTGTGAGCTGCGTGGTGAAGCGCAACTGACGGCTAAGTTTAAAGATCAGTACCAACAGATGCAGAGCACCGTCAATGAATGCGGCTGGGATGGCGAATGGTTTGTTCGTTACTTTGATGAGCAGGGCTTGCCGATCGGTTCTCATAAAAATGAGCAAGGGCAGATCTACACCAATGGTCAAAGCTGGCCTGTGATTTCTGGTTTTGCGACTCAAGAACGTGCTACTCAGGCGCTAGATTCGGTTTACAACAAGCTGAATACAGCGAATGGCATTAAGCTTTCAACTCCTGGTTACAACGGCTTTGATCCGCAGCTAGGTGGTGTTTCGACTTACCCACCAGGTGCGAAAGAGAACGGCGGTATATTCCTGCATTCCAACCCTTGGGTGATGATCGCAGAAGCGAAAATGGGTAACGGTGAACGTGCTTATGAGTACTACCGTCAAATTAACCCAGCGTCTAAGAACGATGATATTGATACCTTCGAATCTGAACCGTACTGCTACCCACAAAATATCTTGGGTGACGAACATAAACAGTTCGGCTTAGGTCGTAATGCGTGGCTTTCTGGTACTTCATCTTGGACATACGTTGCAGGCACGCAGTGGATTCTAGGTGTTCGCCCTGAAGTGGATGGTTTGTTGGTGGACCCTTGTATTCCGGCTGAGTGGCCTGAGTTTAAAGTCCGTCGTCAGTTCCGTGGCGCGACTTATCATATTCATGTCACTAACCCGAATAAAGTATGTAAGGGCGTGGTTGAGATGAAGGTCAATGGTGACCTGATTTCAGGTAATAAAGCGCCAGTGTTTACCTCTGGTGAGCACACCATCGAGGTAATTTTAGGTTAACAAAGAGAAGGGCGCTTTATGCGCCCTTTATTGCTTCTTTAGTTTGGTTCTTTCGTTTGGTTCTTTCGTTGCAGTTGTTTCGTTAGCAATGCGTTCTCTGGGGGCTGATTTCGCATACAGCAGTTGCTTTACTTTGCTTTCTTTATGTTGGCTGATAGCTGGCTTGGCATTGCCAAGTAAAGGTTTGAGATTGGTTCGGGCTAAGTGTCAATAAGCCGATCTGGTTATTGAATGCATCAGCTGGGCAAGTCATGGGTTCTATTGCAATACTTTGTTCGCTCGTCGGCGTGTAAAGCTGAACGAATGGGTAGCTTGCATCTTGTTGATAGCGAATAGCGGCAGACGAATCTGAGCGTGTAAACGCAAGTTGGTTGGTTGTCTTGGAATCAAATTCAAAGCAGTGATTTAAGCTTTGATTGGTGAGTGAATCACCCAAAGACAAACAGTCAAAAGCCAGTTTTTCACCATTGGGTAGGTCGTTTTCGTGTATGACCTCAGAGCAAGGCGACATAGCGAGTCCACATTGTGCTAGCTCAGTACCGAGTGAAAAATAAGGGTGCCAAGCATCTCCGAATGGGAAGGCGGAATCACCCAAATTAGAGACGGTCGTTGAGGAAGTGAGTTTACCCGTGGTATCGATAGTGAAGGTGACTTCAAGGTTGAACGCAAACGGGAAAGCAGGATGCAAAGATGACGTTTGATACTGCAACGTCACACTGGCGGATTCTTCAGTGGTTACGCTGTTTGTGATTGAAAAAGGTTGGTTGTAGAGCAGGCCGTGTACGGCGTGATCAGACCATGGAAAGTTAGCTGGGAGTTGATGGTTTTGGTTATCGAAACTGTAACGACCTAAGTTTAAACGGTTTGGAAAAGGGAATAATTTAGCACTGCGGGAAAAGAACGGATGTTGGTTGATCAGTTCATCATAATTCTGATAACCACAAATAAAAGAGAATGGACTGTTGTTGACAATATATTTATTTATAACAGCGCCAAACCCATTGATTATTTGAAGTTCTATACCATGTTGGTGGTTTATTAATGTGACTGAGTCAATATTTCCAAATTTTTCATTTATAATTTTAAACATGTTGATGTCTCCATTTTAAAAAGATATTAACAAGAAGAAAAAAATATTCAATGGCGGTTTTAAAATGAATAATAAAATTCCATATACAAGCTATTCAGGAAATTCAGAACACCTTTGCAAAAAAGGTGATGCAGTTGAATTTATTCAACCTTGGTACACGCCAATTTCCACTACGCCAGAAAACACTGGCATGGCGATAGGCGGAATTGGTAACACATTTACACTGACGCCAAATGGTAACACGCCGAACTTCAGTTTTATTCCAGGTATATTTGTTGATTGCTCAGAGCAAGTGGTTAATTTTAATGATTTTTATGCCTCGGTGATGAATGTGCCAACCATCGACACGCTACAAGTCATTGATGAGCAAGAGCTGAGTGTTCACCTAAACTTCTATCCTGCCTTGTTTGATGGTAAGAAGATTGAAAGCTCAGAAATGTCGGATGCGATTAACCACATTCGCGCGGCATTGAAAAATGGTCACTTCTACCAGGATAATAAATCTAACTTTACAAAGTGGAACGTTGAGTTTTCAAATAAGACTCAATTATTGATTGAAGAAGATTCATCGTCGATTATTTGTCAATTATATGTCGCCTTAGATTTCTTTAATGGTTTATTAATTAATGATACAACGAGATTATTATCACTTACTGCGGGTGAAAATAATGATACAGGTAGTGTTAATGGTAGAGATATAGAGTATCAAGCTTTATATCCACTGGCTGAATATAAATACAGTAGTTTCGATGATATTAAAATAAAGCGTAAGGTAGTCTCTCCGATCGTTAAAGAGGACAAACGACTGTGTTCTTTGCCGATGCACTGGAATCACTTTGCATTAACCAATAATTCATCGCAAACACGTGTGATTACGCTTGCTCAGCCGCTAAAAAACTTGATTGGATCAACCTACCAAAAAGGACGTGATGGTATTCAAGATTCGGCTTGTACCTTGTCTCAAAACCCAATTGCTCAGCAGCATCAAACGGTTAACTTAAAGGGTGAAAGTCACAGCTTTACGGGTGTTCAACTGACCAGTCAGTCTCCCTATCAAAGTGATATTGAAGGTGAAGTGGTGTTTGGTGTTCAAGCGGATAATCAACTGACAGAATCTGGCAAGGTTTCGATTTCTGTCAAGCCAACGCTTTATAGCTCTAAGACAGCGGAACAAACAGAGTTCGCATTGAAAACAGGCCGTACCAACGCTGAATTCCAAACAGGAATTTACACAGGGCGTGAAGCGTTGAGCGCATTGGTTGTGGTTCAGGTTGAATTGGAAGCGGGTGAGTCTGTTGATCTGCGTTTTACACAGGTGATGGCTCACAGCAAAGTCATGCTTAATGGCTGGCATTCAGACAAGGCTTACACGCAATTCTACCCTCAAACGCAACCGGCTCTGCCGATGTTAGAAGACATGTTGCCAAAGCTCGAAACCATTGAGCAACAGATCGTCGCGCAACAAACGGCCTTCTTAGAGCAAGCTCAAAGCAAGATCTCGCAGCCTGAATCGGCACTGCGCTATGCGACGATGGCGATGAATTCATTGTCCTTCCTAGCTGAATCAACGGTATGGGATAAAGAAGACAAGTTCTTAGTGAAAGAGTGTGTCGATTACCCATTCTTTAACTCTCTGGATGTGTATTTCTACGGCTCATTCTCTCTGCTTTACTTGCTGCCTGAGCTTGATGGCTGCGTGATGAAAGAGTTCTCGAAAGCTATTTTGGCCGAAGACTTTACCGAGCGCCGATACTGGGAATATGAAGCGACGCCTAATGCAGAGTTGATTGATGACAAGTACCAGGGCGTACGTGCCATTCGAGGCGCTGTAATCCACGATTTGGGCAGCCCGTTCGACATCCAGCCTGACGCGTACAGCTGGCACAACGTGAAAGAGTGGAAGGACTTAGCACCGAAGTACATTCTGATGGTGTACCGCCACTATCAAAACACACAAGATATTTCTGTGGTTAAAGAGTGCTGGCAGGCCGTAACAGAGAGCATCGATTTCTTATCGAACTTGATCGCTGAAGGCGATGATTTACCACTAACCCGTGGCACAGACGATACCTTCGATAACCTCGCGTCTCACGGCATCTCTATTTACTGTGCGAGCCTGTGGGTTGCTGGTCTTCAAGCAGCAAGCGAGCTTGCACAATTGATGGGTGAAAGCGAACTAGCTAGCGGTTACTTAACGCGTTCGAAAAAGGCGTTAGCAACAGTTGAGCAAAGCTTGTGGGATGACAAAGAGGGTTACTACCACTTCTTCGTCACGCCCGTTCAAGCTAAGCATTTAACAGGTGAAGGCTACCAAGCACTGGAAACCTTAGGTCTGATTTTGACGGGTGATGCGATTGCTGACAAAAACACGCTCAATACCTATCTAAATGAAACGGATACCTCCATCAACGTCAGTAAAGTATCTCAAAGAGTCTCTAAGAAACGCTTGCTTAGCGATACCGCGCCTCAAGCATTTACACAAGAATACTTAGATTTAGTGCCAGATTCCGACAACAGCTTTGGCGATGCCTTGTTGGCCGACAGCTATCTAAAGCTCATCGGTTTAGAAGGTATTTTCCCGCAAGAGAATATCCAACGTGCCCTAGATTATGTTTATAAGCACAACTTTGAGATCAATAGCCCTAAGCTTGGTGTCGCGAACATGACGCAGGCTGATGGCTCACCGCATGAAGCGTTTCAAGCGCAAGACGTGTGGATTGGCGTGCAGTTTAGTGTCGCGACAGCGTTGAGTCTGGCGGGTAAATCTCAGCAAGCGGAAACATTGATGGATACTGTGTATACCGCGTTGTATGACTATTCAAAAATTCCATTTGCAGCGCCAGAAGGGTTCAACTGCTCAGTCTCATTTGATGAGGAAGATCTTTCAGAATCTTTTAAATTGTCACAAAGTGATGCGAAAAAGTGGCTTACTGCCCTTAAATTGCAAAAGTGTGTGCTATCTGACGGTCGAGTGAGTCCTAGCCTGACTAAAGACAGTGATAAATTTGTTAGTATGCTGCAAGGCGAAACCTCAGCGGAGCAAGCCATCGTTCTTCACAAATGGCTGTTGAGTACCGGCTTGAAATATACCGCAGGTCGTTATTTCAGACCGGGGATGATTTTCGCCTACATGTATTAACTAAACGACACGAGTTTCAACAAAAGCAGTGGTATGCAGGTTGAAATAGGTGGGGAGCTTTCGGGCTCCCCAAATGTCACTGGATTAGGGTATCGAGATGCGCACTAAAACTAAAAAAACCACCGTATACGATGTAGCGAGGCTCGCTGGTGTTTCCCCAAGCACGGTTTCTCGTTTTCTTAATCGAACCACTTATGTGTCGGATGATAAAAGCCAGAACATCGAGCAGGCGATCAAAGACACAGGCTACAAGCCTAACTTTCAAATGCAGGAGAACATCAACCGCCGTTCATTGACGATTGGTGTATTGGTGCAACACCCTGACAGCCCTTATACCAGTCGGATCCTCAACGACATGGAGAAAACTCTGATAGCTCAAGGTTATTCTTTGGTGATTGCGACAGGGCATTGGCAGAAAAAACTGGAATTACATGCACTGGAGTATCTGGCGAAAAGTAATGTTGATGGCATGATCATCGTGACCGGAAGCGTGAGTAAAGAAGATATCGCCAAATATGCACAAGACATCCCTGTCGTGGCGGTGGGGTATGACATCATTGATGACAACATCCGCACGATCAACATTGATAATGTGCTGGGCGGCTACATGGCGACCCTTCACTTACTGCAACAAGGGCACGTGAACATTGCTCATATCAAGGGTCTTTCAAGCCAACCTGATTCGGGAAGTCGCTTTGAAGGTTACAAGAAAGCACTTCAAGAGGCGGGGATTAAAGTGATGCCAAAACTCGTCAAACAAGGTGACTTCAGTAGTGAAATTGGCTATGAGAAGACCGTTGAATTAATCGAGTCGAAAGTTCATTTTTCCGCTCTATTTGCAGCCAATGACCAAACCGCTTACGGGGCGATTAAGGCGCTACACGATCACGGTTATAAAGTGCCAGAAGATGTGTCAGTTATTGGGTTTGATGACTTGCCAACGTCGAAGTATTTCACACCCGCGTTAACAACATTAAGGCAGCCAATTGAAGAGATTGGTGAAGTGTGTGCTCAGTCGATCTTGAACTTGTTATCTGGCGAGCGACATGAAGCTCGATTACCACCGATTGATTTAATCGTCAGAGAGTCGACTAAGTCTTTGTATCGTTAATTTAAATATAAGCATCAAGGTGGTGCGCCCGTGATGGTCCGTATTGATGTCAATGCGGACCATGGAGCAGGAATACCGCTGAGTAAAGCTATCGCTCTCACTGCTTATATTTGCGCGTTCACATTGTTCAATACGGGGCAGGTAAGCTAAAACATTTCTGATCCAAATTGAGTTATGCCTCAAAATCACACAATGATGCCCAGTCAACTTTGATATACAAAAAGTAATAAGAGTCAAAAGACAAGACCCCGTAATTTTTAACGCTACAATAAGTCATCGAAAATTAAGAAAATAATCTGTTCAATGAGATTGACATCACATTGCCATGCGCTTGTAGTTTATGTCGTTGGGTCGAATTAGGGCTATGTGACTAGCTGATTTTGAAGGTGGCAAAAGACAATTTCCGGCATCTAAAGATGTACTTCAAAGTAGAAGATAAAACCGTTGCCCTACTCACGCTAATCATTTGAGGATTAAAATGAGATCGACTCAGTAAAGTCATACAGAGGTGGTTGCTCATTTAAATCAATTTTTATAGATTGCATTTAATGGCATATAAACTTGGTGGGCTTTATTAAATGGATTTAACTTGGGATATTGACATTGCTTTAGAACATTTGGGGCAGCTGCATTTAAAGTCATTCGAAGAGTATTCTGAATCTGACACTCGAAGCAAGTTGATTGATAAGATGCTTTATAATTTAGGTTGGGATGAGGACGATATCAAACGCGAAGAAAGGTGTGTTGAATCGAATACTTTCCTCGATTATAAACTTACAACAACGACGCCGTGTTTCATCATCGAGGCTAAAAGCACAGCTATTCATTTTGAATTTCCCATTTCGCAAACTAAACACTATTACAAAATTGGAGGGGTTCTTTCCAATTGTAAGCTGCTAAAAAGAGCGATGATCCAAGCCCGAGATTATGCTAACTCGAAAGGCATTTTGTTTTGTGCTGTTACAAATGGGACCGGTTATGTGTTTTTTCGCTCTGGAAACCAGCAAGGGATTGATTGGGCAGACCAAACTGCACTAATTTTTAGAGGTCATTCCGACATTAAAAATAACTTTAAGTTGTTTTGCCAATCTTTAGCAAAGTCAAGTGTTGATAATGGGGATATGATTGACAGCATTCCCGTAAAGCATGGGCTAACGAACCCTTCTGCTAATTATCAAAAATTAAACCTAGAACATTTAAGAACTGTTAGAAATAAGGAAAGAAATCCTTTATTTCCTTTCATTGGGGAGATTGTTCATAGAGTGTTCCAAGATTTAGCATCAAAATCAGCTGAATCAGAAATACTAGAGCACTGCTACGTTGATTCACCAAAGAAAACAGATAGAAAAACGCCTTTTATTGATATTTCGTCTACTCCATTGACTGTTTCCAAAAAGGATGCAGGCGATTTTCAAAGAAAAATTACGACATCACTTAAAGCGGGAAAGATTGCTCACAAAGAAATCATTTTGTTATTAGGTAGTGTTGGTGTAGGAAAAAGCACATTCATCCAAAGGTTTCGAAAAGTACTTGCAAAAAAAGATATTGATGAAAATGGCATTTGGATTTATGTGAATTTTAAACATTTTAGTGATACCGGTGACAATCTCGATGAATTTGTATTTGGTCAAATTTCTTCTATCTTAAGTGAGGATTATGCTCATTTAGAAGTGGATAATTGGAACTTCTTAAAGCAAGTATATCATTCAGAATACAACCGATTGAAGTCAGGTGTTCTAGCCCCGCTATACAATAAGTCACCAGAAGACTTCGAGCTCAAATTCTCAGAAAAGGTTGAAGCTTGGATAGAACATTCTCCAGCTTCTCATACAACTAGACAACTTAAAACTGCTTCGAACCGCTTCAATAGAAGTGTTTTTTTAGTATTTGATAATGCAGACCAATTAAACCCTAAAACTCAAAATGATATTTTTTTGATTGCAGAAAAACTAACCACAGATATTGAATGTTATGCATTGTTGTCAATGCGGGAGGAAAGTTATTGGAAAACACGTGATTCCGGTCCTCTTAACGCGTTCCATACTACGGCATATCGAGTGCAACCAGCGACGTTTGAGCAAGTTTTGTCCAAGCGTTTCAAATATGCTAGGAACCTGATTGAGAATAAAGATTTTGCAAATCAAATTTTTGATACTACGAACTCAGATGTAGAAGTGACTTCTGAGGACTTGACTAGAGTTTTCGATAGACTCGTAAAAACCCTGCTAGGCTCAGATAAAAGGTATATAAAGTATATCGAGTCGATGGCTGCTCGCGACACGCGTCGAGCATTAGATACTGTCGCGGCATTTATGGTTTCAGGGCATACAAACCTTGCTGCAGTAATCAGAGATGAAAGAAAACCGCAACCAAAAGGGTTTCCTATCCCATTTCATGAGTTCCTGAATGCCATTATTTTAAGAGACTTGGAAACCTATTCCGAAGGAAAGTGTGATGTAATAAACATGTTTAACACTTCTGGAGGAACTGATTCTTCGAATTTTAACCGCCTTATTGTTCTCGGGAAAATACTTCACTCTAAAAGTGCTACCAATTACCTAGGAACAGGCTTTGTAGCAATTGAAAATGTTATTGCAGACTGCAATACGCTGGGCGTTCCTCCGGAAGTAACATCTTCAATACTTAGCACATTCAATGGAAAGCGAATAATTGAGACGGAAAAAAGTATCAAAGATGAGGAGGTTAGCAGTTCTCATGTTAGAGCAACTAGCTCCGGAATCTACTATATTGAAGAGCTTCTAAAAGACTTTAGTTATTTGGAGGTCGTTTTGCTAGATACTCCAATCAGAGATAATAAGTCCTACAAGAAGATGAAAAAACTTCACAAAGAGTTAGATTCAATAGGAACGATGCAGGCGATTGATAGACTTAATCGAGTGAAAAAGCGCTTGGAGTTGACAGAAGAATTCTTGAACTATTTATTCAACGAGTACAACTCTACTTCTATAAAGAATAGAAAGGATATCATTGCACCAGAAGTCGTTAATTTGGTCCAAAATATCAGAATCAAATTCAATAAAGACAGAAAAAGTGTTGTAAAGAATGCAGAGGTAGCATTTGGATTTAAAAATGCTAGGACAACAAAATGAAGTCTGAATTAAGGCTGTTAATTCGAGCGGCTTAGGTTACTGCCACTCAACTTGCAGTCAATATTGGAATTAATTTTTCTCATCACAATAGATAAGTTGGCACCTCTGCCCTAACTTGGATTTTCCCCTTTGTCTTTTAGAGATAAATATCAATTAACAAAAATGGGTCACAAATGGCCTTACTTTTTCTAATCAATAAAAATTAGGCCGTACCAGTTACTCACAAGCCAAAATTGATCACTAAAATGACTTGCGTATGTGCTGCTTACTTTCCTTAAGAAGACTTGATAAGGTAGCGTTATCGTAGATTATGCTCTTATCCAATAAAGGCTTAGGAGTATGTAGATTAATTGTCTTTACTAGCCAATTTCTGTAATAGAACAAAGTATCCTCTAGTGGCTGTAGTTTAAGTTTTGGAACTGCGTCCTCTACGTCTATATCCACATGCGCTACGTATCTATTTCTTGATGTTGATACTGCTTTTTTGATTTCCCCCCACTCATGCGTTGTCAGCCCTAAGTCTTGTAACATTATTGAGACATCAAATTTACCTAAATCATCATGGTTAAAGTTATTCTTGGTAAAGCTAATTTTGTTGGTATTCGCCTTACAAAAAATAGAGTGCCAATTGATTATCAAGTCATTCATCAAGACTTCGCCAACATGATTAAAGCTGTGGTGAGCCTCTGTAGGGATCTCTCTGTAAAGGTGTAGCGAATGTAATGCCATCTCAATAGTCGCGTATTGAGCTTTAGCCATACGTAGCCTTACTTCTAGTGGTGTTGTCATGCTCATCCTGTCTATAAGTTATGTTAGGCAACTAGCTCTAATATACTGTTTTGGTTGCTATACACAAAAAATGAATCTCAAAATTGGATCCTTTAAAAGTCTGACGACCATCATTTCCCGAGGTTGTCAATACTTTTCATGGTTCATGAGTGAACGTAGATGACGGGCTTCGTTCGCGTAACTTTGTGCTCGATCAACATTTTCCTTCATGTCTTCAATAGCTTTCTGTGCCTTTGGGTCGGTGAAGATCTTTTCAACATTGCTAACGAGTTCAAACAGGTTCCAAACTGCGATGAGAACTAAGTCTTGAACGGGCTCATCGATGTAAGCATCCCCAACAGCCTTCTTCCTATCCTCTCCATACCATCGAGGGTTTTTCATGAAACTAGGAACGCTGTCGGGTCCGAAAGACAGCAGGTAGCCATGAACAAGACTATTGCGGTATTCATTCAGATCTCTTGCAGCATGCGCTGCTACATTTAGGATGGCATTGCATTTACTAGTCAGCTTGGGGTTGCCATCGCTTAACATCTTAAACTGAGCTTCGGTGTTCATCTTTTCAGTAAAAGGGCGAACACCTTCTACCTTTATTTCGCTCAACGTCCAAAGCGCTCGCTCGAGAGTAGTTTCAAACATGCCATAGACTGTAATATATGCCCCCATCATCTTGAGGTGGCTTGGCTGCAGGCCTAAGCTTATTAGTCGAGCTTGGATGTCTGAGGATTTTGATGGATAGTCATACGGCATAAATGGTTCCTGTATCGATTATGTTCAAGTATTCATGAGAAGTTGCAGTTAGCTGCTATTTCAAACATGAATCAGCCAATTTCGGTTCCTATTCATGATTCAATAGCTAGACAAGATAGAAGATCCGCACGCTTTGAAATCTTCTGATTCATGACCAATAATGTTGATAACTTGGGCTATCTGAAAGAGGAGGCGGTGAAGGTTTGTGCACCTGAATCGTTAATGGAATAGGGAAGTCGACACCAACAACAGCAAGTTCCCCTTGCTTTAAGTTCGGCAAGAATGCGATCATTGTCTTATCGACCTCACCACAAGCTCGCTCAACTATTTCACGGTCATTACTGTTAGTCAGCCTATGGACTAATAACGTTCCCATCTGGCTAATAACACCCTCTGTTATATCCCTAGGCCTTTGAGTAGCAAGGCAAATATTTAGACCGTATTTGCGCCCTTCTTTAGCTATTATCTCAAAAGCATCTAACTTTATTGCATACTCTTCAATACCAATTCGTTTACCTAAAAAATTATGTGCTTCATCGACTATAGCTAATAGTGGTTGTTTGATGAACTTTTCACCTCGTGCATAAGATAGTAATTTACGGCCGATTGCATTTGCGAGGATCTCTCTCGCATTGAATTCATAACTAGTACTACTTAAGCAAAGTCTAAGTACTTGCTTATCAGAGCCTAAAAATGCACTTAAAACGCTATCAAGAGATTCATGGTTGCTTTGACCAAAGACAGCATGGAATGAAGGAGAATAAACAACTGACTGAATACGGGTAAATAGAGATGAACAATAACCAATCTCAGCATCGTTTCTATTTCCCCAATTATTACCATTTATATAGTGGCATTCTTCAATGATTTGCGGTATCAACCTACTTACATCAAAAGGCTGGGATGGTCTATCCACTAACGAAGAGTTATTATCTTTTTTTAAGGCAGCTCTGTAACGTTCCTTGCTTTGCCCAATTTTACGTATGATACCTTTATCAGCAGCTTCAGGTGAAAGTTGAGCTAATCGTAAACTCTTCATTGCGGCTCTTAATTTAGGCCCTTGTACTTTCCCTGATGGTTCAAAAAGCGTTAAGAAATCAGACTCTTCAAAATCTGTTGGTGGTATCCTAAAGGACTCAGACAGTTGGTTTTTATTGAGAGGTTCACCAAGGTGTTTATGCATTGTGAATTCATTTGGAAGATTCCTGTATTCGCCCGTTGCATCTAATACAACTACTTTTGCTTTATTAAATTTGGCACACTCTTGGATCAGATGAGCGGTTGTCCAACTTTTGCCTCCTCCAGTAGAGCCTAAAATTGCACAGTGTCGTCCAAATAATTTCTCTGGTGATATAGCCACGTTATTCAAACTATCATCAGCGATACTTCCCAGGTTAATTACAACTGAATTATCAAGCTCTTTGTGTAGATCGCTATCAGTGAGTTTAGGAAGCATCGCTAAAAATCTTGCAGGAGCGGAATAAACAATATCTCCGATCCTGGGATAACTTACGACTCCTGCTGATACAGCTAACGAACATATGTTGACTGAACCTAGTACTTGCACATAACCTATAGCATCTACTTTTTCATCTTGAGATGCAGGTGTGTGTAATGACGTTCTTTCTTTTTCGGGAAGTTTGATATCAAGGACTTTTCCGATAGTTAATGAGGTTTGCCCTTCAATGAGAATAATTTCACCGACTTCCCCACGTCCATATCTACCACCTTTATGATATGAAGCAGATCTTAATCCTGCATGGCTAAGGTTGACAGTAATACCATGTGCGCTAACACCTGCAATTATCCCAATTTTTAAGGTTGAATCTAAAACACCAATAGATAATTCATCATTCATCATTCATTATTTACATCCCCAACACCCATTACTTGTATTGACTTTGCTAGTTGCTCGGCAGGACTTAAAGCAGTCAAATTAGGAATAAAGCTTGTAATATCTTTAAACGATGCATTTATAAAGGTAACATCCGCACCGTTTAAGGATTCATCAGAAAGTCGCTTCCAATATTTATTTTGATTGGTAATTTGAGAACAGGCTCCAAAATCTGTAACGATTAACTTAAAGCTTGGATTGGATTTTACAGCTGAAAGAATTGGCTCAGATAAGTGATCATCATTAAATCCAAATCCACTCATTAGTAAGCAGCTATTAGGTTCACGCAAGAATTCCAAAAACCTAGAAAGTAGTTCTAAGTGCGGTTGTATAAAAGCTTGTTGATACTTTCCCTTTGCGGGATATATCAAGCATGCATTGTCGGGGTCAGGGCGTAAAGACTCGAATATCTCAGTTCTGTTTCGTTCCCAACTTACAGAGCCATGGAGCTTGTATAACTGGATAACGCCTTGTATAAAGGATTGCCCTTCATTATCACGACGAACTACATCGAAATTGAAATACTGGCCATCGAAGCGTCGCTTTCGAGTATAAGAAAAGCCATCAACAACCATCATACCTAGATCAGCAGAAGCGTTTTCAAAACACATGTCATAATTAGTAGTAAATACTTTAAGCCTTGGGTCTCTTGTTCTACGTTTTGCTAACTTTCTCAATAGGTCTCGATAAGCCGAAATATCACTCTCATCTGAATCCAAAAAATCACTACATAACTTTAAAACTTGGGTTTTTACCTTCCTAATGAAAGCTGCGACAGTTTCGTTTTGATAGACTACTTGGTAAGCATCACAACAAGAAAGGAAATGCTCGATATTTGGATTATCTAACTCATTGTATCTGACGAGGTCGCATATTTCTTTCGCTTCTTCAGTCATTTGAGCGATGTTGTCTGTGACCTCATCGTCATGACCATCATTGAACATGCAAGCCACCCATAGCCCCCACATACTAGGTCCGTTGGGTTCTTTCAACGAAGTTCCAGAACCAGCGAAGAACGCTAAATTGGGTAACTGAAGTGATTTGTATAGTGTACTGGTTAAACGACCTTGGTTGTTGGACAGTTCTGATTGATAGTCTTGATTAAATTCGGCTACCCCTTTAATTCGCTTTAAAGTGGCCTCATTTAGTGGATGCCAAACATCAAAGGAAGGGTATCGAATAGCGACTTCACCTTTCTGTAGATAAGGCACGGGAGTTACGGCTTCTGGAGTGCTAGATGCTGTGATTGTTTGAGTCATATGATTACCCAAAGATATGAGATTTAATGGATATTATATGAGGATAATTCGTTAAGACTATAGCTTGGTTCGCAGAAACTAATAAATATCATAACTTTAGGTAACCCACCACCAGCCGAATCGGTACCAGCTAGACTAAACACTGCACAAAGCGACTTTTCGATACCTAAAGTTATCCGTATTTGGTTAATTTAAATGTTTACTCTAAGAAGGTTCTGTCCAAAAACGAGCTGAACGAAGCCGCTCTGCGACTGTGATCCGACTATCAGCTAACCCTGTTTAAAGTTCGTCAACTTGAGCAGACCTTCATAATCACTGGCTCGAATCATTGAGTTAATTTTTCATATACGCCAGAAACGAAAAATGCCGCATCCATGCGACATTTTTCTTTTGGCGGCCAAACCAGTTTTGCTATATCCATTCTAGATTTCAATCCATTAGGAGATTATTCAGAATGTACTTGTAAGACGCTGTTAATGTTGATTAGTTCCCTTTACGCGGCATTTTTTTTCGATTTATTTTCTAAGTCGAATGACGCTGCGATTAATTTCTTGGTGTAGTCATTTTTCGGTGCATTGAAAATCTCTTCTGCAGACCCTTCTTCCATCACTTCACCTTTCTGCATCACCAATACACGATCCGATAAGGCTTTGACTACCGAAAGGTCGTGGCTGATGAATAGGAAGCCGATATTGTGCTTGGCTTGAATGTCTTTTAACAGGTCAATCACCGTCAGTTGTACAGAGCGATCGAGTGCTGAAGTCGGTTCATCCAATAGAATGAAAGATGGCTCAAGAATCAACGCGCGAGCAATCGCAATACGTTGTCTTTGTCCGCCCGAGAACTCATGTGGATAGCGGTTAATTGAATTGGGTTCTAAGCGAACCTCAATCAATGCTTTGCGAGCTCGTTCTAAACGTTCTTGCTTGGATAGATGAGGTTGATGCACCGTTAAGCCTTCGGTGATGATTTCCCCAACTGTCATGCGTGGTGATAAAGAACCATAAGGGTCTTGGAATACCATCTGTACATCTTTCTTAAGCTTGTGACGTTCTTTATCGGTTAACAAGCTAACGTCTTGGCCTTTGTAAACAATACGTCCGGTACTTGGCAGTAAGCCGATCAGTGCGCGTCCTAGTGTTGATTTACCTGATCCAGATTCACCAACAATGCCTAATGTTTCACCTTGTTTTAGGGTCAATGAGATGCCTTTTACAGCTTCGAAATATTGACTCTTACTCTTAATGAAGTGGGATTTCACTAAGAATTGAACACGGATATCATCGGCACACAGTAGCTCTGGCGCCGATGCTTCTACAGGAACCTTAGCGCCTTTCGGAATTGAGTTGATCAACATGCGTGTGTAATCGTGCTTAGGATTTTCGAATAGCTCTTGAGTGAGTCCTTCTTCGACCAACTCCCCTTTACACATCACCAGAACACGGTCGGCAAAGTGTTTCACTACACCGAGATCATGGGTAATGAACAAAATCGCCATGCCCATCTTGCTTTGAATTTCTTTGATAAGAGAAAGCACTTCAGCCTGAACCGTTACATCTAAAGCCGTAGTCGGTTCGTCTGCAATCAGAATATCTGGTTCATTGATCAGAGCCATTGCGATCATGATGCGTTGTAACTGGCCGCCTGAAAACTCATGCGGGTATTTGTTATATGCCTGCTCTGGCATTGGCAGATGCACAAGGTTGAAAAGCTCAAGTACACGCTGCTTCGCTTGAGATTTCGATACATTACGATGACACATAATGGCTTCAGCCACTTGTGTGCCCACGCGTAGATATGGGTTTAGAGATGTCATTGGTTCTTGAAAGATCATTCCAATCCTGTCACCACGAATTGACTGCATCTCTCGTTCAGTCTTTTTGAGTATCGACTGACCTTCAAATTCGATTTCCGATTGAGCATCAATGATGGCGTTATCAGGAAGCAAACGCATTAAAGCGTTGGAAGAGACAGATTTACCTGAACCCGATTCGCCAACAATGGCCAAGGTTTCACTAGAATTAAGAGTAAAGTTAATCTTTTTTACCGCATCAATGATTCCATCATTGGTTATGAATTTAACGGAGAGATTATTAACTTTAAGAATAGCCCGGTCCGACATGATATATCCTTATCAATTTAAGACATTAGGTGAAGATTGAACTTCTGAAGTGGTTTTAAGCTGCCCAAAATGGTGATGAGCGCGTTGAATTTGTTCTAGCTCGAGCATCCAATGTGAGCTGCGCTGAGCACTGCAAAATGCGATCAGGTGATTGAGTAAATCTTCGCTCTGCTTTTCCAATAACCTAAAGGTACGTTGAATCAACTCTGTACCCTCAAGAGAGATAAATTGCATCAATGCATAAGATTGGTTCAAGGTGTCGAAGGCTTGTTGCTGTTGGCCTAAACGATTGAGAATCTCTGATTGAGCGACACTGGCGTCTCTAAGGCCTGAAATTAAGCAAGCAAACTGGCAGGGTTTGATGTCACTTTGGTATGCCGCGTTTTGGATGTGATGAGGAAGAGAGGTGAGAACATCATTATAGAGGCGCTGTGCTTCGGGCCAATGACCTTGTTCCATTAACTGTTCAGCTTTTAGGTAGTGCATCCAGCAGCGTTCAATTTCCATGTCCACATCCTTAATTTTAAATATCCTAAAATGTTAATGATATTTATTATCAATTGCAAATTAAAATCATTCACATGCTAAGTTGGTGAATTAAATCTCTCGTTATTGCTAAAAACGGGGTAAATTGTGTGTTATTTGTTCAGTTGAACAGCTGTGCAGCGTAAGTCACTAAATTTATAGGTAATTACATCTACACTGATTTTATCTACACCCAAGTAATGAAGGACTAAGGAGGCGGCGATGGCGATGCAAAGACTCAATACAGAACAGCTGTATAAGGTAGCGGAACTCGATAAGCTACCATGTAAGTCGACCAAAGAACTGGCTCCAATTGACGAAATCGTCGGGCAAGAACGTGCACAAAAGGCCGTTGAGTTCGCGATGTCAATTAAGGAAAAGGGTTACAACATTTATGCGATAGGTCGAAATGGTCTGGGTAAACGTACCATGATCTTGCGCTACCTAAACCGACATCCTCAAGAAGTACAGGAGCTTTTTGATTGGTGCTATATCGCGAATTTTGAAGACATTCGTACACCTAAGGTGCTGAAATTGCCTCGTGGTGTTGGCAGCAGTTTGAAGCAAGATATTGAAAAGCTGATGCGTAAGCTTCTTAAAGCAATGCCACTCGCATTCGATAACGAGATGTACTTTAACCGCGCTGACCGATTAAAAAATCAGTTGGCCGCTAAGCAACAAGCGGCGTTAGAAGCGATCAGTCAAGAAGCAAAAGATAAGGGCATCAACCTGACGATCACGACTCAGGGTGACTACCAATTTGTCGCGATGAATGGCGATGATCTTCATACCGAAGAGAGCTTCGACTTACTCACGCCAGAAGAGCAAGATCAATTCGATAAAACCATTGATGGATTGGAAGTCGGGCTGCGGACCATTTCTCGTGAACTGACTGAGCTTGAAGAGACGTACACAGAGAAAGTTCAAAAGTTGAATGATGATACGGCGCGAGATGTTATTACCCACTTCATCAAGCAACTGAAGCAAGATTACAGCCAATATCCAGACATTAAAAAGTACCTGACAGCACTGCGTAAAGACATTGTCGACAACGCAGATATTTTCTTAGAAGAGAGTACAGAGCAAGCAGAAGTTGCGACCGCCTCTTTGGATAAGAAAATGCCACGTCGCTACAAGGTGAACGTGATTGTGAGCCAGAAGGAGGAGACTCTGCCGATCGTGGTGGAAGAGAATCCAAATTATCACTCTCTGTTTGGTTATGTCGAGACGGCAACGTTCAAAGGCACCGTATTTACGGACTTCTCTTTGATTCGTGCAGGTAGCTTACATAGAGCCAATGGCGGCGTCTTGTTGATGGATGCGGTTAAAGTCCTCGAACAGCCTTATGTTTGGGAAGGCCTGAAGCGCGCGCTACGTTCGCGTCAATTGAGCTTCACGTCATTAGAAAAAGAGGTCACGTTAACGGGGGCGGTATCACTTGATCCTGAGCCTATTCCATTGGACGTTAAGATCATCCTGTTTGGTGATTATCGAACTTATCAACTACTGCAACATTACGATGCGGAGTTTGGTGAATTGTTCCGTGTGACGGCCGATTTTGAAGATGAGATGAAGCGTACTGCGGATTCTGAAATGCATTACGCACGCTTCATCTCAAGCATCGTGCACGACAACAACATGCTGCATTGTGATCGCAAAGCGATTGCTCGCATCATTGAGCACAGTTCTCGTCAGGCGGGTGACCAAAGTAAGTTGTCGTTGCACTCGGCACACATTGCCAACCTGCTTCGTGAGTCAAACTACGTGGCGAAAGGGGCGAAGTCGAACCTGATTCGTGCTACGCATGTCGACCAAGCGCTATCTAACCAACAGATGCGTGTCGGGCGACTGCAAGACAGCGTCATGGAAACTTTCACCAACGGTACAACACTGATTCATGTGGATGGTCAGGCGGTTGGGCAGGTCAATGCGCTGTCTGTACTCAGTACGACTGATCATATGTTTGGCGCACCGAACCGGATCACGGCAACCACGGCTTATGGTGACGGTGAAGTGATTGATATAGAGAGAAACGTAGACCTAGGTGGCAGTATTCACTCGAAAGGGGTGATGATCTTATCGGCTTACCTTTCTTCGGTATTTGGTAAGACAGCGAAAGTACCGCTTACTACCAATATCACTTTCGAACAATCGTATGGTGGCGTCGATGGTGATAGCGCGAGTATGGCCGAGTTCTGTGCGGTAGTGTCTGCATTTTCTAAGCAGCCGAACCGTCAAGACATCGCGATTACCGGGTCGATGAACCAGTTCGGTGAGTCCCAGCCTATTGGTGGTGTGAATGAGAAAATTGAAGGCTTCTTTGATGTGTGCGAAATCAAAGGACGTTCAAATGAGCAAGGGGTGATCATCCCACGTTCAAATGTTCACAATTTGATGCTGCGTAATGACATCGTAAAAGCGGTTGAAAAGGGCGAGTTTAATATTTGGGCTATCGACCATGTGACCGAAGCGATTGAGCTGTTTACAGGCAAAGCCGCCGGTGAGGCGAGTGACGAGGGGAGCTATCCAATCGATACTATCTTTGGTATCGCTCAAGCTAAACTGAACGCACTGCGTAAATAGTCTAATATCTATAGACCCAGCTAGCTTTTTAATTAGATAAGTGTTTGAAAATCAGACAAATAGACAAATAGACAAATAGACAAATAGACAAAACTAAAAAGCCATCGACATAAAAATCGATGGCTTTTTTTGATTGCGACTTTGCTCGCTATTGAGTCGTCTGTATCTGGTCTGCTTACGGTATTCGGTGAATGTAATGTGCTAAATGACTTTACCTATTTCGCAAACAGAGCTTGGTGCCATCGAACTTCAGCTTCGCCAATAAGTGCTTGGCATTAGAGCGGCCAATATCATCAAATTCTACCCCGTATCGAGCGTAGTGCGTTGATTTTTGGAGATTACAGATGATGCCTTTCAATGGCGGTATAAGTGGGCCATTGTAGTTCTCAGGTGTAACTTCAATAGAGACTCGATCGGCAATTTGAATCGCACGAGAAGTCGGTGAGGTAACAAAACGACAACCACTTTTCGATAAGTCTCTAATCTCACAGTTTGCTCGTTGATCGTTGAAGATGATTCTGGAAGCTAAATTCACCTCGTAGCGTGTCTCTTTACGCAGTTGAGTTACTTGCATCGAGCTTGGTGTAGATAGCACAAGAATAGGGAAGGGATCCCCAATCCTATGGTGAATTTGGCTTTTAAAGTGGATAAGAGCGCCTTCTCCTCGCAGAGAGTACGCACGAGCTGTCATCCAAAAACCTTCTTGGAAGAAAAAGCTCAGATCGTCGTTGGATACGTCGGGAACCTCAACCACAATGCAGTTATCACTGTGCGTACCGATAAATTTGGTGGTGGCGAGAAACTTAGTACCAACTGGAGTCGATACATTTAATGTCAGTTCACTGCCGTGCTCTATCATAGCCAGTGCATCGGTGCTATTTAACGTAGAAACGGTGCGGTTACGAGGATCTTGAAGTGCCTGATTATGCTCCAAAGGCTTCTTCAGTGGTGCGTTCATTATATGTTCTCCATGCGCCAACATGCGTCTGTTTGTTATATTGGTAACTTACTAATAAGGGGCAAATACGTGCTAGATTTAGTAGGTGCAATTACATAAATTAAGTGCAGTTACATATGCTGGCTAAATGTACCTGCATGGCTTTATAGGGTGCCTTTATC
Source organism: Vibrio sp. MED222 (assembly GCF_000153005.1). Taxonomy (NCBI): domain Bacteria; kingdom Pseudomonadati; phylum Pseudomonadota; class Gammaproteobacteria; order Vibrionales; family Vibrionaceae; genus Vibrio; species Vibrio sp. MED222. The sequence continues at coordinate 1,427,086 of NZ_CH902606.1, forward strand.
TTTACAAATTCGTTATTAAGCCGGTGGCACAGAGTTATTTACTTTGTTTGCAAGTACTTAGTTCTATTTGTATGAGCTTGAGATAGTCTATTACAAGGAATGAATACTTCAAATTTTTATTGTTTGTCGTATCAATTATTTTCAGGAGTTGAGAATGCACGCAACAAAATGGGATCAAGAAGCGAACCAGATCACAGTTGAGCTAAAACCCAACCAGTTCGCGGTTGTTAAGTATCAAAAGGACGGAGATGTACTACATATCACATCGACACGTATTCCTGATGAGCTTCAAGGTAAGGGCTTCGGTAAGGTGATGATGGAGTCGGTACTGCCTGAAATTGAACAAGCAGGTTTTAAAATTGTACCGATTTGTAGTTATGTGATTCACTATATGAATAGGCAGCCACAGTGGGCTCATCTTCTATCCGATAAAGCATAGCAACGAGTATATGTCTCAATCAATATCGTCAAAAAATCTCGCTCAACCGATAGCGAATTCAAGTCAAAATCAGCCAGAGCTTTATCAACAAGAGTTTTATCAAAATGAGCTTTATCAAAAAATAGCGGCCTCACTGGGTTGTCATCAAGGGTTTGATGTCCAGGTAATTCAAAGCCTATGGGGCGGGTATGGTGAATTAGTTCGTTTGGTTTTTTCTAAAGAAAGGCGTTCTTCATTCAACAGCGTAATTGTTAAACATGTCGCATTGCCAGATAAAGCAGAACACCCGAAGGGGTGGAATACCAAGCTATCTCATCAGCGTAAAGTACACTCTTACCAAGTTGAGACCGCGTGGTATCAGTCGTTTACCCAACTGTGGGATGAGCGTTGTCCTGTACCTGTGGGGTTGCAATGTGAGCTACAAGAGAACGAGTGGCTTATCGTTATGCAAGACTTGGCCGAAATCGGTTTTCCGTTAACTTCTCAGTTTGATGTGCTTGCTGCTTTTGATGATTTAGTAATCAAAGATACTCAGTCTGATCTGGCGTCTGGTTACACACTAGAAGAGCAAAACCAACGCGATGCTTGCCTTAAATGGCTCGGTAACTTTCACGCAAAGCACATCAATGTCGATCAAGAACATTCAGCTTCATTGTGGCAAGTCGGCACATATTGGCATTTAGACACGCGGCCTGACGAGTTAAACGCATTGGCTGATTTACCGCTTAAGAGCCAAGCGCAGCACATTGATAATCTATTAAGGGCGTGCCCATATCAAACCTTGGTACATGGTGACGCTAAGCTTGCCAACTTCTGCTTTGATTTAAAAAGCGAGCGCGCTGCTGCCGTTGATTTCCAATACGTTGGGCGTGGTTGTGCGATGAAAGATGTGGCCTTGTTCATGAGCAGCGCGGTTAGGCCGCAAGATTGCGCGCAGCTTGAAGCAGAGATCTTGGAGGCTTACTTTCGATACTTGAAAGCGGCACTCATGCACTATCAGCCACACCTTTCATTCGATGATGTTGAAGCCGCATGGCGACCAATGTTTTACGTGGCATGGGCTGATTTTCAACGTTTTGTTAAAGGTTGGAGCCCTGAGCATTGGAAGATCAACCCGTATACCGAGCAACTAACCTTACGAGTGCTTAACCAATTAGACGAACAGGAGTCCGTCAATGTTCGATAAAACCGCGAGCTGGAAAACGCCGCAAAACTTCTTATTACTGATTTCAATTGTTGTCCCTATCGCGTTTTCGAGCTGGATGGCGCTGCTGAATAACTTTGTTATTGAGAAAGCGAACTTTGATGGTGCGGATATTGGTTTATTGCAAAGTGTTCGTGAGATCCCTGGCTTCTTGGCCTTTACCGTGGTGTTTGTGTTGGCGTTCATTCGCGAGCAACGCTTCATGTTGATATCGCTGGCGATGCTCACTGTCGGTACGGCGATTACCGGTTTGTTTCCTTCACTTACTGGCCTATTGCTGACCACCATTTTGATGTCGACGGGTTTTCACTATTTTGAAACGCTCAAGCAGTCTTTGTCACTCCAATGGCTGAGTAAAGAAGAAGCACCTGAGATGCTTGGTAAGATGATCTCCGTTGGCGCGTTGGCTTCGTTAATTACTTATGGCTCAATCTGGGTGATGTTAGAACAGCTGAAGCTCGATTTTGCTTGGGTGTACGGCATTACTGGCGGTATTGGTTTTATTCTGGTTTTGGTGATGACCTTTGGTTTTCCTGAGTTTCAAACCAAGACTCAACAAAATAAGAAATTGGTGCTGAGAAAGCGTTACTGGCTCTACTACGCGCTCACCTTTATGAGTGGCGCGAGAAGACAGATCTTCACGGTATTTGCTGGCTTTTTAATGGTAGAGAAGTTTGGTTACTCAGCTGCTGACGTAACGCTACTGTTCTTAATTAATTACCTGTTTAACTTCTTATTCGCAAAACGTATTGGTCGATTTATCGGTGTGGTTGGAGAGCGCAAGGCCCTGATCTTCGAGTATGTTGGTTTGATTGGTGTGTTTGTCGGTTATGGTTTGGTACAAAGCGCGGAATGGGCAGCGGCGCTGTATGTTGTCGACCATCTGTTCTTTGCACTCGCATTAGCGATCAAAACCTATTTCCAGAAAATCGCCGATCCTGCCGACATGGCATCAACAGCAGGTGTCTCTTTCACCATCAACCATATTGCAGCGGTTGTTATTCCGGTCGTATTTGGGGTGATTTGGTTATCGTCCCCTGCAACGGTTTTCTACATAGGTGCTGCGATGGCGGCGGTATCTTTGGCGTTGTCTTTAAACATCCCTAAGAAGCCCGAAGAGGGCAATGAAGTGCGAATGTTTAGCTGGCGTTAACGGTAGGTAGAGGCAACAAAAAAGCTCCAATATCGCTATTGGAGCTTTTTTGTATGTGCCGTTTGATGATCAAGGAGTGTTACGCTTTAAACGGATTACTTCCTAGGCCACCTGCTTTTCTAAAGAGCCTGTAAAGCGTTTCCTGTAGCTGCGTAACATGCTGAGGCTGACTATCGCGGTTAGGGTCTCGGCGAACAGAATACTTGCCCAAATCCCTTGCTCTGGGAATAGCTTAGGTAAGATGACGATGCCTAATGCGACGAAGACAAAACCACGACCAAGAGAGATTAGTGTCGCTTGCTTAGGCTTCGCCGTTGCCTGAAACAAGTTGGCGATCACCAAGTTGACTCCCATTAGTGGTACAGCAAAGAAAAAGAACGTTAAGGCGGTTGCAGATAGCCCTATCAAATCACTCGAATCACCTAAATAGAGGGCTGCGATTTGAGGCGCACACAGGTACACAATAATCATAAACACCAAGCCGCTACCCATTGCACTTTTTAAACCTAAGCGAAAAATTGCTTCGATGCGGTTTGGCTGATTAGCACCATGATTAAAGCTGATGATTGGCTGGCAGGCTTGAGCGATTCCGACCATTACAAACAACGCAAATACTCCGATGTTTGCGGTTAAGCCATAGGCGATAATGTGATTCTCACCAAACTGATGCAACAACACGTAGTTGAACAATAAAATTGTCATCGCTGCGGTCACTTCTATGAAGAAAGTCGGCGTGCCTATTTTTAGAATGCTTGGCAGTTTGTTAAAACCAATCCCTTTTAAGCTCAGTTCCAAGGTGCCTTGTTTACGTACAAAGTGGCTTAATAAAATGCAAGCGATGACACCTTGTGCAATGGCTGTACCGTAGGCTGCCCCTTTCATCCCCCAGCCCCATTTCAAGACAAAGAAGTAGTCCAACACTAGGTTGACCACGGCACCTATCGACATTGCGTAAGTCGCCAGTTTCGGGTTGGTATCGTTACGAACAAAGCACGACATGACCCAAGCTAACGAGTACAAAACAAAGAATGGCAGCATCACAGACAGGTAATCGTGAGTCAGTTCAGCCATGTATTCAGAAGCGCCCATTAACGCAATAATGTCGTCCAGAAAATACAGAGCGATGCTGACTGAAATGGTACTAAGTAGGGCAGTACTGAGCATTGATTGGCTAAAGAGTGTTTGACCCGACGCCGAATTGCCTTTGCCGACTTCAATAGACATAAGAGCCGCGCCGCCAATACCTACCATCATCGCGATAGCGGTAAATATTGAGAAAGCAGGGATGGTTAGCGCGATAGCACCAAGCCCATCTGGGCCAACACCGCGTCCGACGAACCAAGCATCTCCCATGATGAAAAGAGACTTGATCACCATGCCGGTTAGCGCTGGCCAAAGGTATTGATAAAAGGATTTAGATATTGGATCGGTTTTTAGGTTGATGGCCACTGGAGTTAGCTCCCAACAAATTGGATTTAACCAAATTGGATGAAATAAAGAGGGAGCATTATCCGAACTTAACTGGGTTCAAAAAAGGGATTATCTGCTTATTATGTTGCACTATCTGCACATCGAGTTCGAAACTCTGCAGGGGGCTCTTTCATCTGCCCTCGGTAAAAACGGCTGAAATAGGCTGGGTCTTCGAAGCCAAGTTCAAAGGCGATGGTTTTAATTGTCTTGGTCGAAAAAATCAATTCTCGGTTCGCTTCCAAGATGATTCGATCGTGGATCAGTTGGGTGACCGTTTTACCTCGTTCAGCCTTCACGATCTCATTGATGCGCTTGTTAGTTATCGACAGTGCTTGCGCATAAAACTCACAACTCTTGTGGGTGGTGTAGTGTTGCTCAATCAAATCGACTACTTGGTTTACTCGGCTGTCACGCACTTCGCCTTTCAATGATGATTGGGTTGCGAAACGTAATATGTAGCGCAAAAAGCTATTCATGAGGGATTCTACCAAATCCCAGTCGCTCTCTTCTCGTGCACATTCCTCTTTAATCATAGTGAAAATAGGCAGTAGGTAGCGGTTGCCTTCTTCACTGCAATCTAAGTAGGGAGGGCGACTTTGATGCATGGCAAAAACGGTGTCGACCAGTTGTGTGTTGCGATAGTTGGTCTTGACAAAGCCTGGGGTAAACACCAGCAAGCGAGCGCTTTCTCCCACGAGTTCAGATCGGTGAACCTGACCCGGAGCAATGGTAAAAATACGGCCGACCTTGTTGTCATAGTCTACAAAATCAATGCTCTGACTGCCTAAGCTATCCACGCACCAAACCAACTCCCAGTATTCATGTCTGTGCGGTTCTAAGAACGCGTCGTCGCTGTTAGTCAGCTCCTCAACCCTACAAGGCTGACCTTTGACGAGGCGCATGTGTTTGATGGGAGTTCTCATGACATTCCTTGGTTGAAGACAGACGGTGCAATTAAGATTAGAGCCGTTGTTCTCGGCGTTTCTAATGTAGTCGATAGTGACTTTTAAGTCATTCGATTGATGCGTTATTGGCTATTTGATATGAGCAGTGAACCTGCGGCGCGTTGGAACTGGTTGAAGTATATGAGGAGGACGTGAGAGAGAATTTTAAGTCGGAGTGGTAACTAAATAAAACCCTAGAGACTCATTGCGAGCCCTAGGGTTATATATACAGATTATTAGCCTAGTTGCTACTTGCTGTTTTAAGCGTTGAACGCAGCTTGAAGATTCCCCTAGGTGCCTTGGTCAGCAAGATGCCACAAAGTAGAGGGATCATCATAAGCAGAGACTGTTCAGATAGAACCTCACCATTGATGTAGCAAGAGATCAGCAGCGCAACCACTGGGAAGATTAGGAAGCAGATAGACGCTTGGAAAGGTGTCGAAACTTGTCCTAATTTAAAGTAAGCCACAATCCCGCCAACACTCGCCACAAAACCTAGGTACACGACAGCTGAGATTGAATCCCAAGTGAAGGACTCAACATTAACGCTTTCACCCATCGCTGAAACTGCGAACAAGAATAGAGAAGCAATTAAGCTCGGAACGGCGTTGTAGGTAAGTACTTCGATGCCTTTACAGTGCTTTTGAACTAAAACATACATCACTGCGTGAATGGCAACTGCAAGGCCTAAGCAAACCGTGCCAATAAGGTAATCATCACCACCCATTTGCATTTCATTGCCAAGGATTAAACATAGGCTCACAACAGCTGTGACCAAACCAAAGATTTGATGTTTCGCCAATCGTAGACCTAAGAATAAACCCGACATCAGCATGACAGCGACTGGCATGTTGGCGAAGATGATCGACGCTAGACCAGAAGAGATGTATTGCTCACCATAGATCATCAAAGTGAACGGAATAGCAAAATACATCAGTGCCACAATAAGCAGCCATTGACGTTTACCTTTAGGGAAAAGCAAAGGTTGGTTGAAGACTTTTGCTAATACCGCAAGCAAAGGTGCTGCAAGTAAAAAGCGTAACGCAGTGGCAAAAATAGGTGGGATAGAATGCAATGCCACTTCCATAGCGAACCAAGTGGTTCCCCAAATTAAGCAAACAGAGACAAAAAGCAAGATAGTTAGCGACTTCGAATTCATGGTGACTACTCATTAATAATTATTTTAAATCATAGGCTTGTGGCGCCTTAATGACGTGGCACAGTATAGAAAGGTAGTCGGAGAAAAGTTTTGCCTTTTTATCTCTAATTTGAGTTTTTTGTGGAAATTAAATCTATAATGTAATTGTTTTGAAGAAAATTATTTTATTTTAGATAACTTGAACAAAGCCATTATTCTTTGTGAGGTTTAATGTTGGTCGATAAATCGTCAGTTTAGCGACGTATGGAAATTTGGTTGAAAGATATTAAGAATAAGATTCAGCGTGTTGTTTTAGGTGTTCAATAAAGGCGCGAATTCTGGCTGGCACCTGTAACCCATAATTATGTACGACATAGAAAGAGGCTTTAAGAACTTGATCTTTGGGCAAGATGTTTACCAATGTTCCTTTTTTCAGGTCTTCTTCAATTGCTTGTTTAGGTAAACAGGCAATCCCCAACCCATTTAAGGCCATCATGCGGATCGTCGGAACGCTATCTCCGATTCTACTTGCCCTGAATTGATACGTGCTTACTTTGCCCTTATTAATTTCAAAGCTTCTTTGGCTGTTGATTCCTTCCCACTGATTGGCAATGTAGTCATATTGGGAGAGGTCACTTGGCGTGATTGGCTGCGGTATTTGCACCTTAGTAAGATAATCTGGGTGACAGCACAGTACTTGATGAAGCTCTCCGAGCTTAATTGCACGAGACGTTGAATCAGGAAGAGCCCCAACAGTGACCGACAGGTCTATGTATTTCTCGATAAGATCTACGCGCATATCGTTGGCCAATAGTTGAGGCTCGATACGAGGGTGGCTTTTCATAAACTCACACATTGCAGGTCCAATAAGATGTGTCATCAATGTGTGTGGGGATGTGATGGTGATAGTGCCTGCAAAATCAGAACAGGACTCGCGTACTTCTTCTTCCGCAAGCGACATTAATTTTCGCATTTCTAAGCATCGTTGATAAAAACGTTGTCCAGCGTCGGTTAAGGATTGGCGACGTGTTGTTCGAGTGAGTAATTTCACACCAAGGTGTTGCTCAAGCCCTTGTAAGTGATGGCTAACGACAGATTTTGAGAGATCTAGCTTATCAGCCGCTTTCGTTATGGAGCCCGATTCTACAATTTGGGCGAACACTTGCATGCGATGTAATTCGTTTTTCATGGTGGTTCATTGTCTTATTAAATCGAACTATGTTTCAAATATTACTGTATTTATCTATTTTAACAAACAAGTAAGATTCTCCTCGTACCTTAACAAAATAAGAAAACGGAGAGAATGATGACTATTTTAGTGCAATTTACCTTGAGCCATACTGAAGATAAAACGGCAGAGATCGTTGAGTTTTTTAATGAAATATTGCCAGATACTCGTACTTTTAACGGCAACCTTTCTGCGGAGCTTTATCAAAAAGATTTGGCAGAAAATTCCTTGGTTTTATGTGAAGAATGGGAAAGTACCGCTCACTTTAATGAATACATTGCTTGGCGCAAAGATATTGGTGATTTTGACCGTTTAGGCGCGATGCTTACGGATATGCCAATTATCACCGTCATGTCAAAAATCGTCACAGCCTCTGAGGCGTAATGATGAATAAGATATGGAGCCCTTCTTCAGTACCCGCTCCAGCCGCTAATTATCATCAATGTGCGTTGATCCCCGCAGGTTCAACGCGATTGCACATCGCTGGGCAACTAGGGATTGATAGCGAAGGAATGGTGGCTGAAGGTGCGGAACAACAGATTGTACTGGCTTGGAAAAATCTGAGAGGTGTGCTTCAGGCAAACCAAATGGATATCGAAGATTTAATCAGTGTAAGGCTGTACTTAGTGGACCGGAATGATATGTCTGACTATCAAGCCGCAAAGCAGCAATTGCCTTTCGATGTTGGTGGTCTCCCAACGACATTACTGTTTGTGCAAGGGCTCTTTGACGAGCGATGGAAAGTTGAAATTGAGGCCGAAGCAGCGAAACTGATTTAAGTCGATCTCTGTATACTCAATTGATACGAAAGACATGATATGAAGCAAAAAGCCCCTTTATTTAATCAGACTATAAAGGGGTGATTTCTTATCTAGAAATATTGCTATTCAGCGACGCATAGTGATTTGGTTGAAATCGATCCAACCATTCGCCAGCTGCTCAACAGGATTAACTGTTTTAGCATAATTGAGTTGCTGTTTTACGTGGAAAATCGGTCTATAAACACCGAACTCTATTAATTGTGCCTCAAGCTCTAGAAAGGCCGATTGTCGCTGGTGGTAGTCATTGAGAACCCATAGCTGTTCAAGGCTTTTGTTACGCCACTGTTTTTGCTCGTCAGTTAAACAAACCTCTAAGGCAATAGAACTTTGTAGCCATCCCATCCAGCTGCTGTCGAGATTGTCTGAAAACACTTCACCACTGATCAATATATCCGCATTTTGTAGGTTGCTTTGTTGGCAAAAATCTGGAAATTCGAGCACCTGATATTCGCAGCTAAAACCAAGTTCATTAAGTTGTTCACAATAGTGGCGAGCCATTTTTATGTGATCAAACAGCTGATAGGTTAGGATTTTTATCGGTTGTTTAGGCTTGTTTAGTTTATCTGCGAATTGTCGAGCCACTTTTAATGCGTCTTTGTCATTCGCCGTCACTAGCTTAGATTTCGATGGCTGACTAGACGTCGACAGCATTCCATATGCGTAGCCGACAGTATTCAGAGGAATGTCTTTCGCGACACCAAGTAAACGCAGTAAATCATTCAGTGACCTAAGGTGTTGTGGTTCTGCGAGCCAAGGGTGGCGATGTGAGTTGAGCAAGGCGTACTCGCAGCCTTTCTCCCACTGCTCTATCTCTGCTAGCTCGTTCTGTAATAACGATTGTTGATAGTGCGGATGTGAGTGAACAATGTCGCAGTGCATTTCATAGTCTTTGGCTTTATCGCCAACATTCCAAATCTCAATGCCGTCTACCCAAGGTCGGTGCCCATAGTAGGCCTTGAAAGCTTCGAGTCTGGTTAGCCACTCTGACTGTTCCACTAGTTTAAAGCTGCCACTTCCAATGATTTGTTCTCCTACTTTCTTGGCAATACCTGCGGCAGAGCTCGATAGTAGCGATGGAAGGTAGCCTGCGTTGGCATTGATAGCAAAACAGAGGTGAAGCGGATCGATAACCGTAATGGTAGAGATGCATTTAAATTGCTGACTATTGTGATGGCTGCTGCCGATCAGGCGTAGAAAGTGCGCTTTGATGTCTTGCGCTAGAATCGATGAGCCGTCATGAAACACTAAGCCTTTTCGCAAAGTGAAATACCAACGATTTTCATCTTGGGACCAGTCAATTGCAAGATCACCTTCAAACGAGTGAGTACGCGTGTTGAAACGCAGTAAGTTACTGAACAGGTAACGGGTGATGTGTGCTTCAGTGCGTCGTGTCACTTCAATCGGGTCTAGGCTATGTGTGCCTCTATAGAAAGGGATTTGCAGAATATCGAGCGTAGTCGGCAAGCTCTGATAGCGGCTGATATAACCAAGCAGGAACTGATCGCGTTGCGACTCTTCAATAAGCTCTAAAGCTTGGTCGACCTTGTTTTCCGATAGTAATTCATCAATCCTCAGTTCCAACTCATGGTTCACGTTTTTGAGTAGAGTGAGTGTGGGTAGGTTGCCCCGTCCAACGCCTGACTTCCAATCAATCCAGCCTTCGTTTACTAGCTTTTTGATAATCAGTTGAGCGTTGCGTTTGGTACAACCTAGAGCTTCAGTAATTTCTGTAAGCGAAAGTTGAGTTGGTTGGTTAATGAGTACCCGAGAACGTAAAAATGCCAGTGCCTTCCAGTAATGCATAAAGGTGAAATCCTTGCTGAATCTTTCTATTTTTCTTCATCTTTTAATCTCGATAATAGGGTTATTCGATTGTTTTTAAAAGGAATGAAAAATGGAAGGTGTAAATAAAGAAGAGGCTACGTCCTCTATTTGGAAAAGCTCGAGCTTTATTGTGTTGTTTTCGACGGCGTTCTTCGTTGCATTTGGAACCAAGATTTATGACCTTGCTCTGCCCTTGTTGGTGTACGAGTTAACACAGTCTTCAGAGATGATGGGGTGGATGAGAGCGGTCGAGTTTTTGCCCAATCTACTCTTAGCGCTGTTCATCGGTGTATGGGTTGATAAGTTTAATAAAAAGCATTGGTCACAATGCATGTTGCTCGGACAAGTGCTGGTGTTGGTTATCTCATATATTGCAGTGCGTTGGCTTTCCAACCCTCTATATGCTTTGTTTCCGTGTGCATTCCTGATGATGGCGTTTAACTATGGTTATCACAATGCACGTATCGGGATGATGAAAAACGTTTTACCTCAGTACATGCAAAATACCGCCATCGCAAGAATGAGCTCTTTGTACAGTTTGCTAGAAACGGTCGGCCCGGTTTTGTCTGGTGGTCTGCTTCTGTTATCCGCGTTACATAATGTGTTTTTACTTATTGCAGTGATGTATGTGCTAGCGTTTTGGCAGCTCAATAAATTGGAATTCAAGCCGGCTATGCCCGTTGCTCATCAGTCGGTGATTAGCGCACTGAAAGAGGGTTGGCTGATCTTGTATGCGAACAAGAACATGTGGCACATTACCTTAGCAGTGATGGTGATAAATACCACGGGAGCGGTATTTTGGATTCAAGCTATCTACTTTGCAAAAGCAGAGCTGGCTTTAAACCATATGGAGGTGGGCTACCTGATTGCAGCATCTGGAATCGGAGGGCTGTTAGGTTCGTTTACTGCTGACAAAGTTCGTCAACGCATCGGCTTAGGTGTTTTACTTATGGTCTCTATTGCACTTGAAGCGGTCGGTTTTATTATTCCTGTATTATTCATAGACGGCGACCAAGCTAGCGGACTTTTAATGTCATCTTTTGTTGGTGATGGGCTGTTTAGTCTTGATGGTAAATGGGTATTAATGGGCGCGTTTATGTGGGTGAGTGCGATTGGCGTGTACAGCAGTATTTGCATCTGGAGTTACCGGCAAGAAGCTTTCGATGAGCAACATTTAGGCCGAGTTGCAGGCATTACGGGATCTTTATTTAAATTATTGATGCCCTTTGGGTTAGCGGCTTCCGGTTATTTGGTAACAGTATTCGACGTGCCAAATATTTTTGTGCTCTGCTTCATTATTCAATTATTTACCGCTTTAGCTCTGCTGATGACCAAAGTCCGACATATTGAGTAGAGCGCGACTCTTTGGTTCTTTGAGAGTCTAGCCACCAACAAAAAACGCGCCCTCAATGAGGCGCGTTTTTGAGCAATACGTTTAAGAGGCTGCGTCTACTGCGTAACAGGCTTAACTTGTTTGGACTGTCTTACTGCCAGAATAAGTTGTGGTAGCAGCGACATCACTATCATGCCGGTCATTAGCGAATACTGGACTGCAGTGAATGATTCACCCATTAACACCATGCCTGTCACGATGCCAGCCACTGGGTTTGCGATGCCACCGAAGGTGAAATCAACTACGGACATACGTTGCAGTAACCACACATACATGCCGTAACCCAGCGCTGTGTTTAGGCCAATCACCCACATGAGTCCCATAGCATTACGAGTATCGAAATGAGTGACAGCGTTAACATAAGGCTGCGGGTCGATGAATGCGTGAACGCCAGACGCGACAGATAAAATCGTACCGCCTAGAATCAGTTGCCACGTTAATACCTTCCACCAGTGCATGCGATTACCCAGTGACTTGGTAATGCTACTGCCGATAACGATACACATGATTGCAGCGAACATGGCGCCTAAACCTATTGGGTTTAATGCGATTTGACTTGGATTAAACAATATCCACGCCAATGTGATTAATCCAACACCAGACAAGGCTTGAATCAATTGCGGACGCTGTTTCTTTACTACCCAATGGAAGATCATCGCAAACACTGGCACAGAGATCATACCTACACCGGAGATTGCCGAAGGCAACGTCAACGCCATCACGAAGATTAAGCTAAAGAAGGTCGCAATATTGATAAGACCCAATGTGAAAATGATCTGCCATTCGCCTTTTTGAGGCAGTGTCGGTTTTACTACTAGCAATAACAAACCAGCAGGCAACGCACGCAAAGCACCCAATAATAAGGGGGGCCATTCCTGTAGCGTAAATTGCGTCACTGCATAGGTTGTTCCCCAAAAGAACGCGGGAATCATTGCTAATAATATGTTCATATGAAATATCTTTACATTAAGATAATAGTTGTATGAACTGTATACCTAGATCATATGGTTGTAAAGTATCTTTATGTTAAACTAGTTTGAATTAATCAGACTAACAACGGAGCGAGATCGCAAATGGATGCTATCGACCGCGTAGTAGAGCAATGGGCAAAGGAAAAGCCTGAATTAGAAACTGAGCCAATGGCAATGATGGGTCGGATTATGCGTATTGCCAAGTATATGGAGACGCAAGTTGCCGAGCTTCATAAAAAATACGACATGAAGCTGGGTGAGTTTGATGTGCTGGCGACGTTGCGACGTTCTGGAAAGCCTTACCGACTGACGCCATCAGAACTGATTGGGTCGATGATGCTGACATCTGGTGCGATGACCAATCGCCTTGATAAGCTAGAAGCCAAAGGGCTGATCAGCCGTGAACACAGCAAAGAAGATAGACGTAGCGTGAGTGTTCAGCTAACCAAAGATGGTCTTATTCTGATTGACCAAATGATGACAAAGCATGTCGAAACGCAGAAAAAACTGGTTAAATCATTGTCTGCGAGTCAGAAGAAGAACACCAACCAACTTCTGAAAACATGGTTGAGTGCGTACGAATAATTTTTAGGTGGCTGAGTAGGGTACGACTATGGACAGTATTCAAAATAATACGGAAAAAACAGATATGCTTGAGAAAGTAGAGCGCGTTGTATTAATTAATGGATTGGAATATGAGGTTAGCGGAAATGTTCTTAATCTTAAGCTAGGCAGAGCGGGTGGAAAGGTAAAAATCAAATACGATTACGCGACGAATTCATACGTCTACAACTGTAATGAGTATGCTATTGGTTTTTCCAGTCTCATCTTCTTCGTTCTTTCGTTCAATACTCTGTATCAAGTTGATCACCAAGCATGGTCTGGTTATGTCGCGGGTTTGATGTTCGCTGGAGCAATATTCAATTTGATCCAATTAGTGCTATCGCACGTCCAAATGTTAGACATTAAAGCACAGCTAAGAGAAGTAGGTATCTACCTCAAGTCTGGCGCGTAAGAGCCTTTAGCATCTTGTGTATCGTGAACAACTGAACAACTGAACAACTTAGCCATTTCTGAGTAACGAGTGGTTAAGCCCTGCCATCGGTGGTTATAGGCCCAAATAAACAGCGTTAACACCAATTTTTAGTGCTGTTTTTACTTTCCTCTTACACACTTTTCTTATATCGAACCTAGTATCAAATTTCTCTTGGTTATACAGGCAAGCTTCTCATTATGAAGAACTTTTTCGATAGCGAGCTCATGCTCTCTAGCTCCTTGAACTTCGTTCTGCTGTCACTTGGACTAACGCTCCTCTTACATATTCCAATTTGGTGTGGATTCAACCTGAGTCGGCGAAAATGGAAGCGTATGGATTATTTATGGCCGTTTTTAGCGGGTATCGGAATGCTTGGTGCCGTGTCTGAGATTAGAGCGAAGGTGGCGGGTGATTGGGTTGAAACCGAACAAACCAGAGCGGTGGCGATTTTAGAATCTGTTCAGCGGTTCTCTTTGGATAAGCTGAGAAGTGATACCTGTACAGGTCAGCCATCTTTAGATAATCACGCTCAGTACCACGACGCGTGTTTGTGGTATTTGAATACGGCGATTACGTTTAAAGATGTCGATTTCACCTTGTTACCCAATGCATCGGATTTTACGGTTCCTGCGCCTAGCGTGTCGTTAGTTGAAAGTGATGCGGTGTGGGTGTACGGTATGCTGAGTCAGTATGAAAAGCAGAAAAACCAATATATAAAAACCAGAGAAGCGCAGGTGAAGCAGCCCCTAGAAAGTATCTTTTGGTATGTGAGTCCTTACTTAGTGTGTTTCGCGATTGCACTACGTCTTACTAAGGTGACAGCAGAGCTCAAGTTGGATAAATGCTCATAGTTCACTGAATGTTTGTAGTTCACGGTTCATCGCTATATCAATGGGTAACTCAATAGCTAGGCAAGCGTATAACTTTAGGTAAGCGTATAACTAATAGGATGTGTCTGAATTAGAGATAAAAAAATAGCGTCAGTATTGAATTACTGACGCTATTTTTATGTTGGATCCAACAGTAGCGGAAAGTTGTTTATAAAGGTGGCTACTTAAATTGATATCTAACCGAAAGTTGTAATTGAGGGCCGTAAAGACCGTTGTTTTTGGAAGCAACTGCAAACACTGCTTTATCTGTGGCATGGAACCTGGCTCCAAACGTAAAGATTGAGTGCTCTCCGTTAGAACCCGCAAGCACATGGGCTTCTACTCTCTGAGTGATCCACGCTCGAATACCCGCATTAAATTCGACATAAGCTTTCGTTTCTCCAGCTGCGTATGAGTTTTTGTTGAAATGGAGTAGCAGCTGCGTATTTAAGTCGATCCCTTGAGTTATTGGACCATAAACTTGAGGGCCGATGTACGCATCAAAGTTGCTTTCATCTTCGGCTGTGTTGGTACTAAGGCCGCCCAAAATCGCCAAGCTATCGTTGATGTCGCGTCCACCATCCACGCTTAACCCCATAGGCTTTGCTTGCATCCCAAGTTCTACAAAGTCCGTTGTGAAATTTGCCGCAGATATAGCTTGATGAGAGAAGAGGCATAGCAGTAGAGGTATTACATTTTTAATTTTCATATGACTTACAAAAGATAGTAATAGTGGAGTAAAGCGCTTGGTCATGCTTTATTTATTGTCACGCCAAAGCGATGAAGTTCTTCGAAAGTTAAGTCAAAGAAAATGTCTGTTCTTGTTGTCCATCTTGATTGTGCTGTATAGGGGGGCGATAACCCATTCCTTTGCTTGATGATTGTATATTAAACATAACTGCAATAACCAACAACGATTTTAATTTTTTTTGTATAGCTCTAAGTTCTGGTTCAATTATGGAAATAGTTAATCCTAACTGTATGAATGCAAAAATGGGCAGTTTATCTGCCCATTTTTATAACTGTAATGAATGACAAATCTTCCCTTAGATCGAGATTCAACTCGATATAGACAGTGCGAACGACAACAAGATTGGTAGGGTAACCACACTTAGGAAGTTACCAAACAACACCATAGATGCGACCTTAGGGGGCTCGACATTGAACCTCTCTGCAAACAGGTAGTTCATCACAGCGGGTGGCAGCATGGTGAACAGTACCATCATTTGTAAGTGCAGCGTCGGCAGCGGGATAAAGAAATAGATGATGGTAAAAGCGATCGCCCCTGTAAACAGGGATTGAGCCGTACACAACAAGCCGACCTTTAATCCGCTCAGTCTCAAGTTGACCATTTGCGAACCTAACGACAATAGCATGATAGGAACAGCAGCTTGCCCAAGCAGTGATGTGGCTTCGTAGATTGGATTCCACACGGTAATTCCAGACAGGTTGAGCGTCATCGCTAGCGCAGCCGCTAAGAAGATTGGCATCTTGAGGATCTGTTTGATCGGAT
This sequence comes from Vibrio sp. MED222, assembly GCF_000153005.1. NCBI lineage: Bacteria > Pseudomonadati > Pseudomonadota > Gammaproteobacteria > Vibrionales > Vibrionaceae > Vibrio > Vibrio sp. MED222. Next base: position 1,443,089 of record NZ_CH902606.1, read on the forward strand.
TACCGTCGCTCAATAGCGCCAACCCCACACTGATATGGACACATGCCGATACCACAAATAGTAATACCGCAGGGGCTAATGCGCTCTCGCCAAAGGTATAAGTGAATAGGGGAATGGCTAGGTTGCCACTATTACGGAACATGTGTGGCGGAGCCCAAGCCTTGAAATTGAGCTTAAAGATCTTACAGATCGGAATCATCAACAATGCAGGCACTAACACTGCGACCAAAGAAGCGGTTATGAGTGGCAATTGCTCTGTGTCGAGAGGCATGGTGGTCAGCGATGCAAACACTAGCGCAGGGATACACACATCCATGTTGATGCGATTGATCGGTTTGAAATCGGGCTTGAGCCAACGACCGACCGCAAAGCCAGCACTGGCTAAAGCAAAAACGGGAAACAGAATGCTGATGACCTGTTCGAACATAGAATTCCTTTCTAGGTTTAGTACATCCATTTAGCGGAGAAACGAATGTTTTAGAGAGCGCTATAGATACGTATGAAATCGAGATGTATAAACATTAACCTATCAACATAATGACTTGGCGTCACCGAAGATCGTTGTCTGTCAGCGGTTAATTTACATTTCTTTGAATGAAGCACAAAAAAGACCAGTGGCATCAGCAACGGGTCTTTAAAGGCTAGATAAATCTGGACGGGTTCTTTAATTAACTACGGTGACCACTAAACGCGATTATCACCACAGCTGTAGGCAACGATCTGGCTGATTTCGCTCAGGCTACGACCTGATTGTTGCTGCCATTCGTTGAAGGCTTTACCCGCTGCCAGTTGTGCTCGCTTGGTGTTACGGCCGCTATCTAGCACATCGGTACTGCGCAGGTGCGCTTCAACATCTGATGACAAGATGAAGGTGTCTTTACCCATTTGACGCAGAGTGTAGGCACCAGTATTACCACCTAATCGCTTGCCGTGTTTTTTCAGGTAATCCCACAGCTCTGTGATACGTTCTGATGGCCAGTCGGCAACCATTTGCGAGAATGAATCGGCTTCACGCTTAGCATTGTGGATCATGGTGGCATTGGCAGGGATGGTCATCACTTTAGTGAGGTGGCGAATAATGCGCGGGTCTTGCGCTTTCTGTTCCCACATCTCATTCGGCAGCATCAGCATTTTCTCGATGTTGAACTCAAAGAACACCTCTTCAAATTGCGGCCATTTCTTTCTCACCACATTCCACGAAATGCCACACTGGAATACTTTTTCAGTAAAGGCGGCTAGCCAACGGTCGTCGGTGATTTGCGATAACTCGGCTTGAGAAAGGGGCGTACGAACAATCTTTTCGAGTTCGGCTGCTCCGCCTTTACGGTGAGCAGCACGTTGATAAATAGTGTCGAATTTTTCTTGGGTCATTGAAGGTTCCAAATTACATCTGTGTATCTTGAGTATGTAGCCAGTGCTTAATGATATGGGGCTGAATCTGGCAATTAAAACAAGTCGATTAACTAAATAAGTCTGTTAATTAAAACAATCCTGGTAACTAAAATTAACCTGACAATTAAAATGAACTAGCAGAGCTTTAATTCCATCTGATACAAGGGCCACGTTTTGCCATTGAACTCTTTCACGCTCGGCTCTTTGTCTACCACCTGAAATCCTGCTTTGTCGTAGCAGCGTTTTGCTCCGTGGTTTTGCTTAAATACGGCCAAGGTGATGGTGGTGATATTTGGGATTTCTTTCGCAGCTTCTAATGCACTTTCTATCATGGATTGCCCAAGCCCTTTACCTCGTTGGTTTGGGTTAATCGCGACTCGGCAAAAGCGAAGTTCATTGTCTGACATGCGTTGAAACTCCATAAAGCCAAGCAAGTCATCGGTATTTGAGTTGGCGTTTGAATCGGCGTTCGGTTCAGAGTATGACTTAGATGCAGAAAAGGTATATAGCTCGACATGTGGTTCTTGAGAACGTTCGATGATGGAGGCTGCTTTTAAGGGCCAACCAAATGTCCGTCCGCCCCATAGAACGTAGTCTTCTAGGGATGTAAACCAAGTGACGATCTCGTCGGCGTCGGATGCTTTAAAGCGGTTTATTTCCATATCCTTCTCTCTTCCTTATCGCGTGTCTCTTTTTCTAAGCCGTTAAACTTCTGCGGCCAACTGATCAAGAAATCCACGCATGTAGTCGGTGCGCTTATTGGCTTCTAATTTGGCTGATTCTGTATTCATGGTTTCAGCTAGCTTGAACAGCTTCACGTAGAAATGGTCGACGCTGTAGTGCTTGTCATCCAAGTCACGCTGCTTCGCGAATGGGTCTTCGTGGTTATAGAGTTCAGCGTTAAAGCTTTGACCCACGTATAGGCAGCGAGCAATGCCAATCGCACCGAGAGAATCTAGGCGATCTGCGTCTTGAACAATCTGTGCTTCCAAGGTTTCTGGTGTGATGTTGGCGCTGTAACTGTGAGTGACAATAGCGTGATGGATTTCGTCGAGATAGGACGCGGGATACTCGATAGATTTGAGGAAAGAGATCGCCTTGTCTGCCGCCATTTTTGAGCTTTGGGCTCTGTCTGGGTGGTTCTTAGGGAAGGTGAAGCAATCATGAAGGTAAGCGGCAGGAAGAACGACCTCAAGCTTAGCCTGTTCTTGAGTACACAAAACCTCAGCAGTTTTGACTACTCGCTTGATATGGCTGATGTCGTGCGCGGCATCCTGTGTCATCTCTTGCTGAGCAAAATCAAGCAGTTGGCTTTCAAATCTTTTAATCACGCGTCCCTTTCTCCATCTGTAGACGTTATCAATGTTGCTTATCGATTAGTATCGTTTCATCTCGACTGTAACAGTTTCTTGCGCGATTTTTTATCTTTTATAAAAGGAATATAAACAAAAAAACCGACTCAGTGAGTCGGTTTAATAGAGAGGCTTGTCTACGTATTTTAGGACGAGATAGATAAAAGCATTATCAACAGTAATTAGAGCTTAAGCGACGGCTTGCTGAAGCTGCGCTAACACATGATGTAGGGAAGGGCTGATCGTGTGACCAAGCGCTTTCACTTCGTCACATGGTTCTACCAAATCTGGGATCTGGAAGCTGATCATGTTGGCTGCCATAGATGCGCGAATACCGTTGTTTGAATCTTCAAACGCTAGGCAATTTTCAGGTGCAACACCTAAGCGCTCTGCCGCTAGCAAGTAGATCTCAGGGTGAGGCTTACCATTGGTGACTTCACAGCCTGTGCTTAACGAAGCGAAGTAAGAATCTAACCCAGCCAGTTCAAGCTTCTTTTTCGCGATATCAAGCTGAGTGGAGGTCGCAACCGCGATTGGAATGTCGTTTGCTTTAAGCCATTCAAGTAGTTCGATAACACCATCTTTAACTGGGATTGCTTGGTGCTTAACAACCGCATTGTAGCGAGTGCGCCATTCGGTGTTCAGCGCCGGGTAATCTAACCCTTCGCCGTAGCCCTTTCTAAAAATTTGTTCGATGGTTTTTGCGTTACAACCAATGATGCCTAAGTAAACATCTTGCAAGAACGGAACATCTTGCGCGTGACATGCTTCTTCAAAAATCTGCATACAAAGTCGCTCGGTGTCGAGTAACAGTCCATCCATATCAAAAATAGCAGCTTGAAAATTCATATCCGTGGTTCTTTATGTGTTGTCATCGTGAGGGCGAGTATTTTGACATAGTGTCTCGGGATAGGCGAGTCAGTGTTCAGTAAGAATATGCTTAGTTAGATTGGGAGTATGCTTCTGGATGACTTTATATATGATTGATTATGAATAAAATAATATCGTTAAGTTATGAATCTGGCACTTTATAGGCCATGCAGATCTAACAGTCACAATAATGGTTATCGTACATAACAAATTTAGATTTAGAGTCTGTCTTCCTATTACATTTCATAAACTTACGGTTCAGTTAGCGTGACCATAATCTTAGAAAAAACAATTTGCGAGAGTCTGCAATCATAGTGTGACCAAGCGATAAGTAAATAGCGGAACTTAGGGACAAAATATCATTAGTCCACATTTTTAGCAGGGTTGCTTATGTTGTATTTTGAGTTTCTATTTTTATTAGTCGTTCTTTATATCGGGTCTCGATATGGCGGTATTGGCTTAGGTGTTGTTTCTGGTATTGGCTTGGTTATCGAGGTGTTTGTCTTCAAGATGCCACCAACGTCTCCACCTGTCACCGTAATGCTGATCATCCTCGCTGTTGTTACCTGTGCTTCTATTCTTGAAGCGGCTGGTGGCTTGAAATACATGCTGCAAGTGGCCGAAAGGGTACTGAGAAAGAACCCGAAACGCGTCACCTTGATAGCACCGTTCGTGACTTACTCGATGACATTCCTATTAGGTACTGGCCACGCGGTTTACTCCATCATGCCTATCATCGGTGATGTTGCACTGAAGAATGGTATTCGTCCTGAGCGCCCAATGGCGGCTGCATCTGTTGCATCTCAACTGGCGATTACTGCATCTCCAATCTCGGCAGCAGTGGTTTATTACCTCGCGCAACTTTCTGATATCCAACACTCTATTACTCTGCTTTCTATTTTGATGGTGACGGTTCCTGCAACGCTGTTCGGCACACTTTTACTTTCTCTGTATAGCTTGAAACGTGGTAAAGAACTGAACGACGATCCTGAATACCAAGCGCGTCTAAAAGATCCTGAGTGGAAAAAGCGCATCGAAAGCACCACTGCGACGTCTTTGGATGAAGTACTTCCAACTTCGGCTCGTAATGCAGTATTGATTTTCTTATTGTCGATTGTGGTGATTGTTATCGTGGCGATGGTGCCTGAGATCAGAACCATCGTAGACGGCGACAAGCCAATCAAGATGTCGGTGATCATCCAAATGATGATGCTCTGTTTCGGCGGTATCATTTTGTTAGCGACCAAAACTGACCCGCGTGATGTGCCAAACGGCGTGGTATTCAAATCGGGTATGGTGGCAGCGATTGCTATCTTCGGTATCGCTTGGATGTCGGATACCTATTTCCAATACGCAATGCCTCAGTTCAAGTCGGGCATCGTGGAAATGGTGACTAACTACCCATGGACGTTTGCACTAGCGCTATTCATTGTATCGGTTGTGGTGAACTCGCAAGCCGCTACTGCACGTATGATGCTGCCTGTTGGTCTTGGCTTAGGACTAGACCCAGCCCTGCTTATCGGCTTAATGCCAGCGGTTTACGGCTACTTCTTCATCCCGAACTACCCATCAGATATCGCTACGGTTAACTTCGATGTCTCTGGTACCACCAAGATTGGTAAGTGGTATTTCAACCACTCATTCATGTCGGTCGGTTTAATCGGTGTAGTGGGTGCATGTTGTTTAGGCTACGCATTGGCACAGATTTTCATCGCTTAGTCTCACTTTTTATCGCTTAATCTGACTTCTTGTCGCTTAATTAAGCGATAACGAGATAACAAACAAAAACAGCGCCTATTTAGGCGCTGTGTTTGTTTTTACTGTTTGGAAGTTCTGATACGAACCTAGATTTCGAATTAATAACCAATATTAACGAGGCTCAAAGGCGAGTGACTGAATCGCTTCTTCTCTCGCCAGTTACTGTTACAACGACTGTTACCACTACAACTACAACTACAACTATAACTACCACCACAACTACAGCTGACCCTTTCGGGCAATATCCAATTTACTATTCGCAACAGAAGCGTAATTTTTGAAGGCTAAACTTGAGGTTCTAAGATCAGCAAGCTGCCCTTTTGTGCGTGTTTTTTTGTTTTCTTCCTGTCTTTAAAGCGTGCATTAGCGGCTATTTCAACTCCTAGCTGGGCATTGGTCAATGCGTCGTCACTGTTATCCGTTGAGCTTAAATAGGCGGCTTCAAGTTCTGGTGGTCTGAACAAATTCGGCAGAGTCCCCCTCATTCCATCAATGTCAGATTCAGTAAAGTCTGTGATAACAGAAATTCGCCATAATTCTTCAGCAAGCAACTTATAGCTTTGATCTAATAAAATCATATAAGTGTGGGCTTTATTCTGACATCGGCCAAGTGCAACTATGTTGACACTGCGGTCATATTTTTCATTTTTACGCTTTTGATAAGCTTTTGTTGTTAAATGGGAGGCTAATTTATCCCACAGCAAAATTTTAAGGAGAAGGGGATTAACCATGGTATCCGCCTCTACATCAGTACCTATACCTGCTGTTAAGCCTGCAGCCGCTCTCACTTTAATATCGCCGCTACCGCGTACAACAGCCTCAAGTGCCGCGTTTATTCCAGCGCCAGCACTTACCGAAGCTTCAATTTTAAAACGTGCAGCATCAATACTGCGCGCTTTAAAAACGGCTGTTGTCGATCCCTTCGCTTTAGCACCGATAAAAGCACTACCACCGATAGCGCCGACAATAAACTCATCAGCTCCGAGGATATTGCTGCTGTTGAATGCTCCGTTTACCTGAGCTTTAACTTCCGCGCCGACAAATAAGGACGCTTCGCTTTGTAGAGCAAATAACTGTCCAATACTCAGTTCATGGCTGACTTCAACCATTACGCCAAATTTTGCCGCCAGTTCAAGGTTAACCCCGATATCGATGCCAGGGATCAACTGCATTGGTGCAAAACCATTACGATTTTCAAGCTCAGCCTGTGAAAAGTTGGTTTCTTTTCCTAATCCTTGGCTAACACCGGCATTGCCTGTTATGCCTATTTTCCGGCTTGCCCGCCCGCCCCTTCATAATCCCCGCCCCGCCATTGCTGCCGAATTTTGCATGCAAGTCGGTTTCTACTTTAACTCGTGCTTCAACACCAGCCTTAACTGAGGCTTGGTTACGGACTATATTTCTAAAATCCCAAGTACGTTTTATTTCAATTTTGCCTTCAGCAAAAAGATCCAGAGTATTTTTAGTACTTAGCGCACCGTCTCTTGCTGATGCTTTATCTTCATAACTGGTCTTGATACCTTTATGACAAAGTGCGGTATATGAATTGCGTTTATGCTGATCATTAAGGATCTGCCAGATATTATTATCAATGTTCTCTTTCTGATCGTACAAACTTTTCAGGCTATCAAGTTGTGCATCAATCACTTCAAGCTGTATACGTCCTAGCTCACCGTTTCTTACAATATTTGTTCTAAGTGATTCGATGAGTTTTATCTGCTGTAGCAAAAAATTATAGGTAGTGCGGTTAATACATTTAAAGCGAATATTTTCCAGTGGCGTTTTACTTGGGCGAACTTCTCTTATTATTTTTTTGAAATGTACTCTAATCTGACTGCGCAGAACCATCCACACCGGATCATTTGTCACATCTGAGGCACCAAAACCATAACTGCTACTTAGCTTCTTATGGTGTCTATATTTCATCGCTTCAAGATGAGAATAAACGGCATCAATACCTCTCTGCAGGTAAGGTATCGCTTTTACCTTATTGCTTTTAAAAGCCATATAAAGATTACCTGTCCATCTTTTAAATTCGATGTCACAGGCGCTTGGCGGCTGAAAGCTGCCGTTGGGTTTTAAAATATAATCGATATTGAGTTCTAAAGGATTTGCCATTTTAAACTCCTAAACTAGGGTTGATCGGTGAGCGCGGCGAAATGGATATTCGAGGAAGATATAAAGTCTTGCTTTGATGACATCTCGCACTCATGGCTTCTTAAACATGCTCCAATGGATAGAGTAATCCTTAGGAAGTCATTAGAATTTCGGTACATACAGAAAAGCAGAGTTTCACTTAATTCAAGTAGGTATGTCAAAGAGGGGATTATCTCGCCTACAATACTCATTCACACCTTAATTGGCTTAGATAAAGCGGTTAAACCCCCGGACATTACCTAGGATGAGGTCAATGTTAATGGGTACATCGATAACTTTATCATCACGGACGCTTCAAAAGAAGTTATCTAAACGAAGATAACTCCAGCTTTGTGATAACGAGGCAAGAAATAGAAACGGCGTCTAATTTGGCGCTGTTTTTGTTTGTTCTGTTTGGACGTATTAAGCCGAACCTAAGTTTTGAATTAATACCCAATATTAACGAGGCTCAAAAGCCAAAGATTGAATCGCTTCTTCGATTGTCAGGAAATGGATCTTCATCAGGCACACTTCTGCCTTCTGGAACTCGTGATTTCGAATCAGGTTGGTCACGCTTTCAACTGAATAGTGCTCAGGTTGTTTCGTGAGAGACAGTTGATTTGAGCTTGATTCAAGCGAGTAGCTATCGCCCACTGAATCAATGAGGTAATCCTCTTCGCCCAAGATCATGTCTGAGCATTCTGCTTGAAATTCGTGTTCGGATGCGACGTAAATAAGCTCATCGTCCCCGTCGAGTTTTACCAAAGATGGCCAACTGATCATTACTGCCTCTCAATCATGGATGTTGAAATGTATGTCTGGACTATAAACACTTTTGAAGCTTAAGTCAGGTACTAGTGATTTATCCTATAGAAAGAACAATAAACTACTGCTTGCTGTTTGATTTGTAATTAACTTTCGATAAATACAATGTTAATTATTAGATTATAATTAACACTTATAACTATATAAATTAAATTGATTGGGATTTTGTGAGGTTTTTAAATAACATTTAACAGTGATTATTCTAACCTGAGTTTTATTCGTGACTTTTATTAATATCTCATTAAAGACGTTGATGTTATATCTCTTACTTGGTTTTTTCTACATTAATGCAAGTCAAGTAGAATATAGATACAATCTACGTGGAGAATTAATCAATGAAAAAGCCGATAATGAATTTAACTATTATGCTGTTGATGCTCTTGGTAATCGTCTTAGTATAAGCAAAGTTGAGGTTTCTTCAAACCTTAATTCTATCACATTGACTGCTCCGGATAATTATTCGATAAAAAACTTGTCACATTCCATTACTTTTACTTGGTTACCAATTAAAGGCGCTTCCTATTACGATTTTTGGTTTGGTGATGAACCAGGAAAATTACGTCAATTTAAAACTGGTATCACAGCTACTTCACTAAAGTTGGATTTTTCTCATATTTCAGATAGCCATTCTAGATATTGGAACGTTGTCGCGCATGATGGAAAAGGCGCTAACTCCAAAAGTCCAATTTATACTTTTTCTGCACTAGATAGTGATCGAGACCAATTGCCCGATCACATCGAAGACAAGCTATGCATGTCTTCGCAAACCCCCGATTCTGATAATGATGGCCTTTTAGATAGTCAAGAAATGCGTTTTGGTGAATCAATAATTATGACCTCACTTCCTTGCTTACAAGATAGTGATTTTGATGGAATCGAAGACGCGTATGAAGTTGAAGCTGGCAGTGATCCTATGGTGGTTGATAGCTATCGAGGAGATAACTGGTCGCATTATGTTGATTGGATTGCGAAGAAACATGAGCAACAGCAACTGGAAGTTATATCCGAACGCAGATTGTTAGATGTAAGAAATACCAATGGTTATGCAATTTCTGGGTTTGCTCCAGGTAGTGAAGCGATGAGTATGACTTACTGGGTTAAACACGCTGAAAGTCAGGAACAACAGACAATGGGTAGTGACGATGATAGTGGTCGTCGGTTCTATTCCGGTATTGATCAAGAAAATAGTGTCACGTTCGGTGTTGGAAATAAATCTGTCACGTTAAGTAAAGTGAAGATTGAGGATGAGGATTGGACGCATGTCGCCTTGGTCTATTCAAGCTCTGTGGCAGAAATATATATTGATGGTCAACTAAAGCACACGATGAGATCTTTGGCATTTAAAGAAGCTAGCCAATATGCCCTTTGGATTGGTGCTCGTCATCACAAGCGAGCTTGGCAACCAGAAAGTGTTGAGGGGGTGATCGATAATCTTAGTGTTTGGAATGTAGCGCTATCACAACAAGATGTCGCAAAAAGCATGTTTAGTCTCGAAAGAGTGACAAGTAATAACTTACTTGGCTTTTACGACTTTAATGAAAGCCGCGGCGAATGGGTTAAAAATAGAGTAACGAATAAGTTTGACCTGAAGCTAGTGGCTGGAGCGAAGTTGAAGCTTGAAGAAAACTATATCGACTCAGATAGTGACGGTATACCTGATATATTCGAGAGTGCTCTGTGTAGTGATAGTCATAACTCCGACAGTGATGCGGATGGTATTCCTGACGGTGAAGAGTTAGGTATTGGCTCATCGCTAGATGTAACTTCAAACCCATGCAATGCCGACACTGACAACGATGGTATCGCTGATGGTTTTGAATATCACCACTCAATGAACCCAGCGAAGAACGATGCGCTGAAAAGTCATTTAGGTTCAAAGAACAGTTATTGGCAGAAGTATGTTTCTTACGTTGAAAAGAGAGACAGTGAGGTTCAGGTTATTGAAGAAGATAGGCACTTCGATGTAACAGGCAGCAATACTTATGCTATTTCTGGATTGTCGAATAATAAAGAAGACTTTTCCTTAATGTACTGGTTTAAACCTAAGGATAAATCCGAACAATATTCTGGATTTAACGGTAAAGGGTGGCACCAAACAAAATTAGGAATCGGTTTCAATAACACCATAAAAGGAATTATTAATACTTCCTTTTATCCTAGGAGATTTCAGCAAAATATCACTATTGATAATTGGCATCATTTTGCTTTCGTTTGGGATTCTAACACTTATACCACCCAAGTTTATTTAGATGGGAATTTAGCTTACTCGAGTCGTGTGCCAACTTGGTTTAATAGAAAAGAGATACTCGCGATATGGATCGGAGCATTGAATGATTCGAGTCAGCCGAAATATTTCATGAATGGCATTCTTGATAACGTGCAGATTTGGACTCAAGCCCTGGAGCAACATCAGGTTCGTCGTTACATGACCGAAGCACCTCAAGTAAACACTCAAGGGCTTGTTGCATCCTATGATTTTTCTAAATCGCGTGGTGATTGGGTAATTAATCAAGTGAGTGGTCGCTTTGATCTCAAGTTGACCGATGTTACTCGCTTAAAACCAGAGGACAAAGAGCGAGACAGTGATGGCGATGGCCTTTCTGATGCTTTTGAATTAGGGAAATGCTTGGACGTATATAACAGTGATAGTGATGAGGATGGAATTTTAGATAAAAATGAACTGACACCCTTGGCACCTTTAAAATCCACAGACCCTTGTATTAGCGATACCGATAACGATGGTATTGATGACAAATTTGAGCAAGACAATGGTATGGATCCAACAAAACATGACCTTGATGTTGTATTAAATGATAAAGAGATTGCCAACTGGGAAACCTATGCCGAAGAGAGTGTGCATCGCCTATTAGAGCAAGGCAAAAAAGTGCAACACTTAGATGGTGAGTTGAACCTGTCGAACAGTTTAGGTTATGCAGTTTCTGATATTCAACGAGAGAAGAACGATGACGAAACTACATTGATGTATTGGTTTAAACCAAACAAGCAAGGCCTAGATCAATTTAGTGGCGTACAAACTGATACTTATAAAGGCAGTTACATAGGTATTAGTGGAAATGATAAGCCGCTAGTTCGTTCAAATTCTCAAAAACTTCAATCAGATATTACGATCAAATCAGATCAATGGCTCCACTTGGCGATTGTTATCTCTCAAAGTACCCAAAAGTTTTTTGTTAACGGGCAATTAGAGCAGATTATTGATAAACGAAATGAGAATTTTGGGTCCTCTTATACACTTTGGTTTGGTGCGGTTAACTATAAAGGCTTGGATGTGAAACATCAAAATGGTCAAGTTGATGATATTCAGTTCTGGAATAAGGCTCTTGACCAAAGGGAAATAATTAATTATATGCGTCAGCGCCCTGATAGTACTAACGAAAACCTTGTCGCTTGGTACGACTTCTCAAATCATCTTGGAGCTTGGGTTAAAAATAGGGCAACTGGGAAATATGATCTGAAATTGGTGAAGGGTGCACATATCATTGAATCAGAGCAAACTTACGACACTGACAAAGATGGGTTAAGCGACGAGTTTGAAGCGACTTATTGTACTGATTCTGAGGTGCTAGACAGTGATGGTGACGGACTTAGCGATGGTTACGAACTCAATCAAGGTTTTCTTATCAATGGCCAAAAGTTCACCACTAATCCTTGCTCCTCTGATACTGACAATGATGGTATTGATGACGCATTTGAAATCGATAACAACATGAATCCAACGTTAGCCGATGGCCATCTTATTGATGCTGAAGTTAATAAGCCAAACTGGGATAGGTATGTTGAATATATAAACCGCAGTGATGAATTTCTCTCCTCTATTGAACAGGTTGCGCCTAACGTTTTGGATATAGAAGAGACAAAAGGGTACGCCATCTCAGGTTATTACCCAAAAGAGCAACCTACCAGCATTATGTTTTGGTATAAGCCGAACGAAGATCTTTTCGTGTATGACAAATCAATGAGTGGTGTTAGTGATATAACGAATGATGTGATTTTGTCTTTAGGACACAGTATGTATGGCCCTCTTTATTGGGTTGGTAGTAGTGGTTCTGTCGCTCATCACCACGATTTAATCAATAATCAGTGGAACCATATTGCGTTAACTATAAGTGATTTAAAATCGAAGCTTTATGTTAATGGTCAAATGGTAGATGTGAATGAAAGTGCGCTTAAAATGATTGGTTATCCGTTTTTCTTGGGTGCAACTAATATTGAAGGTCTAGCGGATCGTCATATGAACGGCCAAATGGACAATGTCATGTTGTGGCAACGCGTATTAAGCCTAGAAGAGGTTAGACGCTATATGATTACGCCACCAACTCCCCAACAAGACAGCTCATTGCAATGGCTGTATGACTTTAACCACACTAGGAGTGGTTGGGTAAAAAATGGCGTCACAGGGCTGTATGATTTAAAGCTGGTTCAAGGAGCTAAAATCTCTCCAGAGCAAGCGATACTTGATCAAGACCTGGATGGTTTAGATGACAAGTTAGAACTTGCAAGCTGTTTAGATGAAACCCAAGCTGACACAGACGGTGATGGTCTATTGGATGGTCAGGAATATGGGGTCAATTCCCAATATTTAACAATTACAGACCCCTGTTTATGGGACAGTGATAGGGATAATATTCCGGATGATTTTGAGTTAGAACAAAACAGTGATCCGCTTCAGAGTAACGCAGGGAAAAGTTCTGTAAATCATCCCAATTTGAGCCTTTGGGAAGCGTATGCCCAGCATCAAGTTGAACAGTTGTCACAAGACGACATCATTGAATCCTCACGTTCTTTGCAGTTAACGGATAACAATGGGTACGCAATTACCAATCACTTCTCGTTGTCACATGACATGACGTTGATGTTTTGGGTTAAGTATCAGCCAAGTAAAGAGCAAAGATCAGGGAACATGGATACACATAAACTTGGTTTTTCATACGATAAAGTAAAATATGGTGACGAGCACAGCACATCATATACTGCCGCAAAACTTAATTCGGATGAATGGGCACATTTAGCTCTCGTCTTGTCAAATCAAGGAAAAGCAAAATTATACTTTAACGGGCAACTCGTAGATGAAAAATACCCATTGCGCGCAGACTTACCGAATGTGTGGGCCACCTACCTTGGAGCCGTTAATGATGTAGGCTTCTCTAAAGAACATATGAAGGGGTTACTTGATAATGTTGGTATTTGGGAGCGGTCATTAAACGCAACTGAAATTTACCAGTATATGTTTACTGCGCCCAAAGCTTCGGATAGCAATCTTGCTGCATGGTATGACTTTACTCACTCCCAAGGTGATTGGGTGAAAAATAAAGCAACAGGACGATACGATCTCAAATTAACGCAAGGCGCTTACTTAGTTGCTGAGCCAACAGACGAAGATACTGACGGCGATGGTCTTGTTAACCGATTAGAGTTAGCTTTTTGTACTGATGGGTTAACGGCTGATAGCGACGGTGATGGCGTTAATGATGGTGATGAACTCTCAGTTGGCAAACCATTCATTTTGATTACTAACCCTTGCGATCCTGACAGTGATAATGATGGCTTGACGGATGACTTTGAGCGTTCTCACGGTAGTGATGGCTTGATTACTGATGCTAATTTTGACAGCAATGGCAACGGTATTTCCAACTGGGATGAATATCGAAAGATACAAACAGAGCAATTGCCTGAAACAGTGGTCGAATTTGGCGCCTTGTCGGCGAGTAAAGGTTATGCAATTACGTCTTTCTTCCCAGAAAACGGTGATTCAACCTTAATGTATTGGTTTAAATCAACCAGTGAAGAATCACAGTTATCCGGTGTAAGTGAAACTGCCGACCAGCATTATTACGTTGGAATTCAGTATGCGCAGAAGAAGTTCGCATGGGGTGAAGACAAATCGAGTGGTTATTCTTTTAGAGAGCCGGAATACTCGACGGATGATTGGAACCACATCGCGTTAGTCGTAAATGATGATCATATTCAACTATACCTCAATGGACAATTAACAGAAGAAACAATACGTTCTTGGTCGACGATTTCTGCTCCCTTCGAACATGCACTTTGGTTGGGCGCTTTGAATAAGTCGGGAATGGCTTCTGATTTTTACACTGGCCTTATTGATAACGTGCAGATATGGGACAGAGCCTTGTCTGAACCAAAACTCCACCGCTTCATGGCGCTGCATCCTAAGGAGCATATCGAGGGTTTAATCGCGTCTTATGACTTTTCGTCGGTGAAAGGAGAATGGGTAAAAAATCACGCCAATGATCAATTCGACCTAAAGTTGGTCGATGATATTGAGCTTGAAAGTCATCAAGTCAATGACACTGACTTAGATACTATCCCGGATTACGTTGAAGCGAAAATGTGTGTTGATGCCACAACAAACGATACCGATCACGATGGATTATCCGATCGACAAGAATTAGAAATACTTGTCTCTGCATGCGATCCAGATATAGATGGGGATAGCATGTTCGATGGGTTTGAGCTTGAAGAAGGGAGCGCTTTGCGTGTTAGGGATGGCAACAAAGATAGCAATAGTGATGGTATCACCAATTGGTACTCATTTACTGATTGGTACAAAGCAGTAAAGTTGGCTCAAGGAGAGCAAGGTATATCTATATCGAGTGGTGTACTGCAATTGGATGGTAACAAAAATAGCCACGTTGTAACGGGGATTTATCCTAATTCTGAAGACAAAACATTAATGTTTGATATCAAGTTTAACCAACTTAAGGGGCTATTACAGTACGTTGGTTCTGATGACAATAATAAACATCGTTTTTACATTGGTTTAAATAAAAACGGTGATTTGAGTTACGGCGTTGGTGATGAAAGTCGAAATAATAGTGCTAGTTTAAATAGTGAACAATGGTATCACTTTACTCTTCGATACCAAGCCCCTAACGCTCAAGCATATATTGATGGTCAGTTAGTTGGGACCTTATCGAATATTCGTTTTAGTGGACAGAGTACGGAGCCTATTACATTTGGGGGGGCTTATCCTGTAAATGCTCAGATTGACAACGTGCAACTCTGGAACCGAGCGCTTACGGATGAAGAATTAATAAATCGTAGGTCGAAGGTGTCGAGTGGACCTGAGTCGTCACTTGCTATGCACTACGATTTCGAATTCAGATTGGGTCCTTTGATAATGAACAAAGCTACCAATAAGTTAGATGCGTTACTCTCGGCAGAAAGCCTTCTAATTGAAACTCCGTTAAACCCATAAATCCGATTAAGGAAACTTAGATGCTTTTGGCAATTTTTGTCGCGCTTGCAATCGTATTGTTAGCGTTACTGCAGTCGTGTGCGCCTGCTGTTGAACCACCTACAGGCCCTTTAGGGCCAAATAGTTCATACGAACAAGGTCAAGGTCAAGCTCAAAAAGGGGGGGAATCAGGAGATGATTGCCATTCTTCGAGAGGAGCACCAATATGGCACTTTGACTTCAATAATCTCAACCTCGTTGTTCAAGATACGCCAATCTGGTTTGATTCGGCGTATGGACCTAATATTGAATTCACATTAACTTACAATGCGCTTGGAAAAGAAAATACAAATAATTCGGTTGGCTCTCGATGGTCCCATAGTTACAGTGACTATATAACCCAACCGAATGAATCTAATTCGCTAGTTCTGTTTGCGGGAACAGGACGTGTCGATGAATACCAACAAATTGGTACTAACTATGTTTTAAATTCACAATCGCTTCTGTCAGGAGAAGCGACTTTGCTGCCTCGGTTGAGTGTTGAAGATGGCGTGATTAAGGCGACTTACGTTGACGGCAGTTACAAAACGTTCACTCACGTGGAAAGTGGCGACTACCGATTAAGTTCCACGGTCGATCAAAGCGGTAACGCACTTAAGTTTGCTTACCAAGACGACCAGTTAACGAGTGTGACTAACGCATTAGATCAATCTCTGACTTTTAGTTATAACCAGGCCAAGCAAATTGTCTCGGTGAAAGGCCCGACGGGGTATCAAGCTCACTTCAACTATAACCAGAAAGGTGAATTAATCTCGCTTGAGGACATGCAAGGGTACTCCGCAGATATCACTTATGATGAGATGGGGATAATCTCGTCAATCACTGATGCTAAGGGACAAACCCAATTTATTGTTGAGCTAGGCAACGCTAATTCAAATCGGGTAGATGAATATCCAGCACCTGGTGACCCAATGGGAATGAGTAGCCGAGTGACTGCGATAAATCCGCTGGGTTATAAAGAGGAGTTTTTCTACAACTCAGAAACAGGCAAAGCGTGGTACATCTCACCAGAGCACTACATCAATTACGTGGATGTTAATGTTAACAATGACCAACCCGACGTTCCTAAAACTGTCTATGACTATCAGCGGTTCTCCAAAGGTTATTCTCGTGTTCAACAGGTTACTAGACCGGATGGTACATGGACTCGTTTCGAATACGATCAAAATCGTAATCTATCCAAAACTGTTTATTCAGATGGTAATTCCGTAAAGTATCGCAATAACTCGTTTGGTAAAGTTGTGGAGTTTACTGATACGATCAATAACAGCACGATCTATGTTTACGATGATCGTCAAAACTTAATTAAAGCTGTCACGCCGACAGGCGAAAAGGGTTTTGAATACAGCCAAAATAACTTACTGATTGGTGCTACTAATTTAAACGGTGTTAAAACTCGCTATAAATACAACGACCAAGGGCAGTTATTACAAGTAACGACTGCTGATGGTAACGTTGTCGACTTTGGTTATTCATCTGGGCGACTCGACTCGATTGTTAGTCAGGGTAAGGCGCTGGCGTCATATCAATATGATGAGCTAGGGCGCGTAACACAAGTTATTGATATACATGGTAACGCCACGCAGTATCGTTATGACCGAATTAACCAACTCACTCATGTCAGCGGAGAGGGAAATCGTGATACTGAGATTGTTTATGGGAGTTGTCCTCGTCTTGTAGAGAGCGAAACCCTTCCGGGAGGTCGAACTTACCAATATCAATATAATTCAGCAAAGCAACTGGTAGCGGTTATTGACCCTATGTTGGGCGTTACACGGTTAAAACGAGATGCGGCAGGACGCACTACGGCTTTAATTGACGCCAATCAAAATAAAACAGAATTTGAATATAACGCCGTGGGTCAGCTTACAACGAAGCGTTACGCAGATGGCAGCGCGCTAAAAATTGATTACCAGCAAGGTTATATCAACAGCACCACTAATGCTCGAGGCGTTACAAAGTCTTTTCATTACAATGAAAATAACCAACTGACTCGTGTAAGTTATGGCGACGCTACACCAGAAGTTTCCTATCAATATAATTCGTTAGGAGAGCTGGTATCAGTCTCTGATGGCCAAGGTCTGACACAATATTCTTATTTCTCGGACGGTAAAGTTGAGAGCATTGATGGCCCTTGGGACAACGATACCATTGAACTTGGGTTTGATAAGCTGAATCGATTGTCTTCATTGATGTTGGATGGAGATAACTACGGTGAGTACAAGTACGACGCTCTGGGTCGACTAAAGCAAGTTTCGGCACTGGAACAGGTCTTTGAACTCACCTACGATGATTCGCCTGATAATGTTTCGGCTGACTTAACTTACCCCAATGGCATCAAGCAAGTGTTGAGCTTTGACAATATTGGCGATCTCTCCAAGCTCGAATACCGAAAAGGCGTGAATACAATCGGCAAGTTTGTTTTCGGTTTTGACGTTGCAGGTAAACTCACCCAATTAGAGTCTAACGAACCGCTCCTTCTAGAGCGCCCACAAACACAAGTCACGTACAATTCGCTTAACCAAATTTCCTCGTGGGATGGCGACAGTAGCGCTTTTGTTTATGATGCTGATGGAAACTTAGTACAAGGCTTATTGCCAGGTGAGACTCCTTTTGAAGCAGACTATGACGCTGAAAACAGACTGACCGCGATTCGTTTTGAGAAAAGTGGCACTCAGATTGAGGAACGATTTGAGTATGGTCACGATCATTTTCTAAGAGTGTATCAGCGTTTTGAAAGCAATATTAAAACCTTAGAGAAACGCTTTGTTCGCTTAGGCCTGATTGAGCTTCAAGAGCGTGACAGCGAGAACAACGTATTAGCAAACAATATATGGCGACCAGATAGAAAAGGCGGTGTCGCTGGGTTATTAATGCGTCAGCAGAGCCAGCAAAATATCTATTACATGACTAACCATCTCGGTCATGTCTATGGTGTGTTTGACCAAGCAGGCGAAAGACTCAGCCAACGAGGTTATTCGCCATACGGGCAAGTAAGTGGTGATGGTTTCACTCTACAGCCGTTTGGTATGTCGACCAAACGCAGCGATTTTACCAGTGGTATAGTTTACTTTGGTTATCGCTTCTATATACCAAGCTTGGGCCGCTGGCTAAACCGCGACCCACTGCAAGAGCAAGGCGGGATTAACCTCTATGCGTATGTAAATGGTGACCCGTTAGGGTATGTAGATCTGGATGGAAGGCTCGGGGTACCGATCTCTCCAGTTCCAGTGCTACCACCTCAAGCTTTTAATCCTCCCGAACTAAATAAAGCACTCCGAGACGCTGAGGTTAAGGCAGATGAGGAAGCGTGCAAAGTAGCGAAAGATATTGATAGAATATCGGATGTTGGTGGAGCAATTCCTAACCCGTACGTTAAAACAAGCTGTACGGCAATTAATATAACGTCCAAGTTAGTGCAGGCTGGGATTTGTAAATGATAAATTATTTTTGTTTGACGGAAAGGGTTGGAAAATAAACAGTATATACTCAATAGTTACAATTATTGCTCGATGCATAAAAATGCGAGCTTGTCCGTGGATAGGTGCTTTTGCTAGAGGTGTGATGGATAAATGCAAAGTTAAACCTCATCCCACACCATATATCACACGGTAGTACCACGTAATTTAGGTAACTAGCCACCGTTGGGAAAGCCTGAATCCTAGTATGTGCTCCTATCCAAGGGCAATACTTATTATACCTCAGTAGATCATTTAAGACGCTATAGGTAAGCTAAAAACAGCCAATCGCTGCCCATATGCGAAAAACGTTCGGTTGGCTAGGTAAAGCATACTGGAAAGAGAATATTGTTTGATTACGAGGTCATATTGTCAGTTGTATCAGTGCCAATGAAGACGTAATAGTGAATTACATTTGACATCAGGACTAAAAGAACCTTGGTTGACGGAGCGTAGGGTTGTAACAGTAACTATGGGGATCTGCTCGGTATTAAGCCATTTACTTTAGATAGTGGTAATTTAATTTTTTCACACATATTAAGGGGTGTAAATGAAAGTTAGTCTTTTATGTTTTTGGTTGCTATGTGTCTCATTACCTCTCCAAGCCACGGAGAGAAGCAAGATGGAAAATGAGATTTCTGAAATTCTGGGATTTGAACAAACAGTGGAGCACTACTTTGTAGAATATAAAAAACAGCTCTTCAAACTATATCCCGATTTTACAGAGGAGTATGTTGAATTAAATTATGCTCCAGTTTTTCAGTATGGTAAAAAGAGATATATGAATGCATATATGAAAGGTTTGTTAGTTTATAGTGATGAAGAACTTAGGCAACTTATTGATTACTATAAGTCTGATAAGGGAAAGTGGATTGTTAAGAAAAATTTGGAATCAAATGTTATTGTTCTTGATGATTTAGCACTTGCTTCTGATGATTTTAATAAGGTATTTATTGAGAAGATTGAATCTCAACAATAACAAATATCGATTATAATGAATAGGGGGCAGGTTTTTCCTTTTACTATAGGGTAAAGGCTTTGGCTAAAAATAAACATTCCTTACATTAATAACTTAAAATGCTAGCCGACAATATAGGTTTAACTGGTTTGTGTGTGGTCCGTGTATTGGTCTAATACGATTATTGTATTGTTCTACAACTACGCAAGTCGATGTATACATAGGGAAGTTATAATGATCAAATCAATTAAAATCACCAAAAAGAACTACTTGGATTTTTCAGGTTTTGCTTTAAAACGACTGAGTTCATCGCAAGAAAGTACAAAAAAGAACTTTATAAAGAGCATGATGATTGGCTTTTTTATTGCTGTTTTTTTTATGTCAGTCGCTATAAATATTGGAAGGGTTAACTTTTCTAGTTTTCATTTGCAAACATTTTTAATGACAATGATACTTATTTTTATATTATTTCGGGTTTTATTTATAACTTAATAAAGATAAGGAAATTATCAGTGCCAAATGAAGGTGGTATTATTATTGGTGATAAGACCATTGAGTTAACAGAGGAAGGGATTCATGAAGTGAATCCATTCGGGAGTTGTTTTTACAAATGGGAGGCTGTTGAGTCCGTAGAGGATAACAGTGGAGATGTTTATATTTTTGTGGATAAGCTTGCTGCTTTGATTATTCCTTCTGATTCATTCGAATCTCAGATTGAGGAAGAAAAGCTGGTTTTACTAATAAAGAAATATGCATTGAAGACAAATGATTAAGGCAAGTGAGATAGTGTGTGTTTTCACCCATTAATGCGTTTAGCATAAGGCAAAGCCCTATGTTTTCTGTTAGAAATCTATCAGCTCTGTTTTATCTTGTAGCGCTTCTTCTGCCGGCTTTTTCCTGCGTTGACGGGCGAGAAAGCAGTTTAACTTATGGTTATCAAGCACTAGTATTTGGCTTCATGCAAGTTTTTGCGGCAACGTTTATGTTGACCACTTGGTTCGACACAGCCATAGCGTTGATGTTCCCATGGTTGGCAAATATCTCTTGGGTGCTAAGCTTGTCTAATAACCAAGGGATAAAAGTGAATCCATGGTCAGTCGTAACCTTATGTGCGCTAATCATTTTCTTTTCTCAGCCGCTAGTAATAGTGGCCGGGGGTAACGGGGCTACCTCTATTTTATCTTTAAAGTTACATTCTGGAGCTTATTTATGGGGCGTTGCGTTGATGCTACCTATATTTATTAAGAATAAATAATTAAAGCATAGAAGAATAGGGTCAGGTCTTGTCTTTTTCCATAATACAAAAGGCTTTGTCTCTGGGTTATTAATGCGTCAGCAGAGCCAGCAAAATATCTACTACATGACTAACCATCTTGGTCACGTCTATGGTGTGTTTGACCAAGCAGGCGAAAGACTCAGCCAGCGAGGTTATTCGCCTTACGGGCAAGTAAGTGGTGATTATTTCACTCTACAGCCGTTTGGCATGTCGACCAAACGCAGCGATTTTACCAGTGGTATAGTTTACTTTGGTTATCGCTTCTATATACCAAGCTTGGGCCGCTGGCTAAACCGCGACCCACTGCAAGAGCAAGGCGGGATTAACCTTTATGCGTATGTAAATGGTGATCCGTTAGGGTATGTGGATCCGGATGGAAAAATAAAGGGCAGACCGGTAAATCCCAATCCATGGGACCACGCAGTTTACTCAGCCCAAACGAACAGCCAGTGTGTACATAATTGTGTTGAGAATATAAGAAACTTGTGGACAGAAAGTCTTCCAATAGAACCAGAAAGTAGTAATTCGCAAAGCAAAGCTTCATGTGACGCTACGAATAAAAAACTAGTTCAAATAGTTTTGCTGCAAAAAAATCCAAATCCGAGGCGCAGGAAACAGTGTTTGAATATTTTAGATATCAATCATGTGGAATATATTGTGAATGGAGTTATTAAATGAAAGTAATTGTTAATTACATAATTGTTTTTTTAGTGCCTATTTCGTCATTGTTGTCATTCGATATACTATCGAAAGAAAGGGAAGTGGAAATGATTGACATAGTAAAGGAGTGTGAGGTTTTAAAAGAAAATGCCGATAATGGTGATCATAAAGGGTATAAAAAACTAACGGATTGCTATTTTTATGGGATGTTGGGGAATATAGGTGAGATTAATTATAAGAAAATTGATTATTATCTGAAAATGGCAGTGGATACCGTAGATGACGATCAAAGTAAATTATTACTTGCTCGCTCATATATGCACTATCCTAGCCGAAGTTGGTTATATGATGAATCTGAGGAGTTACTAAATAAAATAAATCATAAGGGGGAAATACAGTATAAAGTGTTATATTGTGATGCTATTATTAGTGGTAAATTTTCAAATAGTGGTGATTATGATTTAACATGTCTAGAGGAAATAATTGATCATGGAAATAAGCCTGCTTTATATGCGTATATGGAGAATTATAAAAATAACTATCATAAAGGATTAGATTATAAGGAAGAATATTTAAATCTCTTTTATGAAGAAATATCAGATAGCGAATCAGAATCATTAAAGGGGTTTCTTGAAATGAGGTGTTTTTTTATTCCGTTAGAGCTATGTGATCCTGTTAGTGCTTGGGAGTAAAAGTAAATAATAAGGTAAGGTCTAATGAAATGGTTCGCCTCATCGGCACCGACTAAGATAAAGATGAGAATTCACCCGAAAGAGGCAAACGGCTTTGTCTCCAAATAAGTGCTGAAGACGAGGTCAGGTCTTTCCTTTTACTATAGGGTAAAGGCTTTGGCTAAAAATAAATATTCCTTACATTAATAACTTAAAATGCTAGCCAACAATGTAGGTTTACTAGTTTTGTGTGTTCCGTGTATTGATCTAATACGATTATTGTATTGTTCTACAACTACGCAAGTCGATGTATACATAGGAAAGTTATAATGATCAAATCAATTAAAATCACCAAAAAGAACTACTTGGATTTTTCAGGTTTTGCTTTAAAACGACTGAGTTCATCGCAATAAAGTACAAAAAAGAACTTTATAAAGAGCATGATGATTGGCTTTTTTATTGCTGTTTTTTTTATGTCAGTCGCTATAAATATTGGAAGGGTTAACTTTTCTAGTTTTCATTTGCAAACATTTTTAATGACAATGACACTTATTTTTATATTATTTTCGGGTTTTATTTATAACTTAATAAAGATAAGGGAATTATCAGTGCCAAATGAAGGTGGTATTATTATTGGTGATAAGACCATTGAGTTAACAGAGGAAGGGATTCATGAAGTGAATCCATTCGGGAGTTGTTTTTACAAATGGGAGGCTGTTGAGTCCGTAGAGGATAACAGTGGAGATGTTTATATTTTTGTGGATAAGCTTGCTGCTTTGATTATTCCTTCTGATTCATTCGAATCTCAGATTGAGGAAGAAAAGCTGGTTTTACTAATAAAGAAATATGCATTGAAGACAAATGATTAAGGCAAGTGAGATAGTGTGTGTTTTCACCCATTAATGCGTTTAGCATAAGGCAAAGCCCTATGTTTTCTGTTAGAAATCTATCAGCTCTGTTTTATCTTGTAGCGCTTCTTCTGCCGGCTTTTTCCTGCGTTGACGGGCGAGAAAGCAGTTTAACTTATGGTTATCAAGCACTAGTATTTGGCTTCATGCAAGTTTTTGCGGCAACGTTTATGTTGACCACTTGGTTCGACACAGCCATAGCGTTGATGTTCCCATGGTTGGCAAATATCTCTTGGGTGCTAAGCTTGTCTAATAACCAAGGGATAAAAGTGAATCCATGGTCAGTCGTAACCTTATGTGCGCTAATCATTTTCTTTTCTCAGCCGCTAGTAATAGTGGCCGGGGGTAACGGGGCTACCTCTATTTTATCTTTAAAGTTACATTCTGGAGCTTATTTATGGGGCGTTGCGTTGATGCTACCTATATTTATTAAGAATAAATAATTAAAGCATAGAAGAATAGGGTCAGGTCTTGTCTTTTTCCATAATACAAAAGGCTTTGTCTCTGGGTTATTAATGCGTCAGCAGAGCCAGCAAAATATCTACTACATGACTAACCATCTTGGTCACGTCTATGGTGTGTTTGACCAAGCAGGCGAAAGACTCAGCCAGCGAGGTTATTCGCCTTACGGGCAAGTAAGTGGTGATTATTTCACTCTACAGCCGTTTGGCATGTCGACCAAACGCAGCGATTTTACCAGTGGTATAGTTTACTTTGGTTATCGCTTCTATATACCAAGCTTGGGCCGCTGGCTAAACCGCGACCCACTGCAAGAGCAAGGCGGGATTAACCTCTATGCGTATGTGGATGGTGACCCGTTAGGGTATGTGGATCCGGATGGGCGTTATAAGTCCAGGCCATACAATCCGAGTCCTACCGACCACTTGATATATCCACCTCAAAAAAATAGCCAATGTTATTATGATTGTTATGAAAAGGCAAAGGCAGCGATGTCACCAAGGTCTGCAGTAATGGATCAAGCACCACACAATAAATCTCTTTCATGTAAACAGCCAACGCAAAAGTGGAATGTATTTGATAAAGAAAAGAGGTCAGCAGTTCAGGATCTTATCGAAGAACTATATGCAGAAGTTTCTTGTGATATTGAATGTTCATTAAATACATTATATTGAAGGACTAAAATGAAATTAGAGTATATGAATTTGAGCAGGAACTTCAAACCAAGAGTGAAATCATGCAGAGTCTTTCTGTGCAGTTATTTAATTAGGGATTATGTAAATGAAATTTAAACAATTCATTCAAGTTGCAATGATGTTGTCATTTGTAGAAGCAACTTACAACTTTATTTATGACTTTTTGTATATTGAATTTACAAATGATAATTTGGTTTTGCTCGGCATACCATTTGTTAACTTTATATCTATTCCACTACAGTATTTAGTGATTTCATGCATTGCTTGGCCTATTTATTCATGGCTTATATTGAAAGACATTGAATAGAGTGATGCCTTGTTTTTGCTTTAAGACAAAAGGCTTTGTCTCTGAATTATTATGTGATGTTACTTTCGTACAACCACAACTAGAAATTGTAGTAAATAAGGCGGTGTCGCTGGGTTATCAATGCGTCAGCAGAGCCAGCAAAATATCTACTACATGACTAACCATCTCGGTCATGTCTATGGTGTGTTTGACCAAGCAGGCGAAAGACTCAGCCAACGAGGTTATTCGCCATACGGGCAAGTAAGTGGTGATGGTTTCACTCTACAGCCGTTTGGTATGTCGACCAAACGCTCAGATTTTGAAAGTGGATTAGTTTATTTTGGTTATCGCTTCTATATGCCAAACTTGGGCCGCTGGCTAAACCTTTGATTGTAAGGACGGCGCCATGTTTTGTCTTAACGCGATTTACTTAGAGATCGACCCAACGGCGCGAAGTAACCTTGCAGCGCTTTATTAATTTCTTTGCGATGCTTGAGGTCTGGATAGAGAGGGAACATATCTGGTTTGGTCGTGCCATCGACTAAGTAAGCATTCTCGATATCTGAGCAGGATTCAATCGTAGCTTCAAAGGCTCGCGCCATCATCTCTGTTGGTAGTGAGAAGTAACGGGCCGACATCGCTTTGTCGGCAATAACACTTCGAGCCACGTAATCGTGCTTATCTAGGTTGTTGTCACTGAGTAGTGTGGCATCGAATACAGACATCAAACTCTCGTTTAATGGATGAGGTCGCACCTTTCTATCGTGTAGCCAACAGTCACTGGCGAACAAGATTTTCTTGCGAGGACCGGAGGTGTCACCAATCTCAAACGCTTTTTCGGCAATGTAGTGGTCAAACGCATGCCAAAACTCATGCGCTAACGCACCAGCACCTGCATTTTTAGCGAGGGCTAATTCTCTTTGGTTTGGCGCGTAGTGTGCTTGTACACCCTTTCTGCCACCACTGCCGAACGCTAAGCCTAATGTGCCGCGAAGGCCAATCGCTTCTGGTGGCAAAGCCAAGATATAAGCCAAGTCTGCTAACGAGTCGAATATCAGATTTGCAGCGAGCTCTTTCTCTTCTTTCGTTACCCAAGCGCCCACACGAATGCTGCCCATACCGAAGGTCTGTTTGATGTCCATGAATGACACCTGATCGCCATGTCGGTAGTCTGGGCCTTTGCGCGTTTTGTATTTAAAGTGGGTTAACTTCAAAAGGGTCCTTGGAAATAGATGTAGTTTAGCGCTGTTGTATGGTGCACAGGGTTAAGTTGGGAAAGTTAGCACCTTTGTCAGTAAATTACCGAACAAAATGAGCGAGATTGTGTTCGAAAGCCTCCCATGAGGTTGGGTTGCCTTCGTGGGTCAGTGGAAATAGTGCCCTATTTGGTTTTGCATAGCTTAAACGATGTAACCTCTGCGTGACATGATAACTGTCTAGCCCTGAAATTGTGACTAAATCTAACGCTTCTAAATCTAGGTAGCCGTCCGGCATCACAGCACGTTTTGGCGCGTGAATTGTAACAACTTCACCAATCAACATTTGAGTTTGGTTACTTTCAATTGTTATCTGCTCTTTGAAGGCCAGGCCTATTTTCAGAGGGCTTTCCAAAACAAAGGGAGCAGGGAACACATCATCGTAATAGGGCGTGAGACCGACCGCGTTAAATTCTGAGACTGATTTAGGATAACGAGCGGAAGTTTGATGAGCTTTTTGAACAAAGCCCGCCCCGATACTATTGATAGTGAAGTGTTGAGTTTCTAGGATATTTTCTAGTGTATGACGGCGACTTTCCGCAGTCCGGATGATGAAGCCAAGTAAAGGTGGATTCGACCCCAAATGAACCACGGAGCTCACTACTGCAAGATTTTCTAGCCCTTGCTTGTCACAGGTGCCAATAAGGTTTGCGCTTTTAAACCCCGATAAGGAGTTAATTAAACGAGCGCGCTCACGCTGGTCCATTGCTTTGATATCTTGTCTTGAAAGGGTCATTGCCTTCATATCTTCTCTTCTTCTCACTTTTGTTTTCGACGACTTGTTTACTAACCAAACTAAAACATATCTACGCAGCATCGCTTTATTCCGATCATCCAGTTTGAATAAGTGGTTGTGAAAGGAGGATTCTTTTAGAAAATTGCAATTTTCTTGAAATTAAATGTGACACTGTAGCTTAATTTGTTGTTGCAGCGGTTTGCTATTGAGCGATACCATGTACGGCTATTTCTTTGGTAAAGATGTAATTATGTCAGATGAAAAGCTCGCGCTAGAGTGGATGCGCCAACAAGCGCATAGAATTGATCCATATGTTATAAATCCATCATTTGATGAATGCGTTGAGTTGCTTGAGCCTGCCTTTAAGAAGGGCAAGAGTGTCGCGCAGCTAAAATATCTATTATCAGAAGCGGATCGCCGAGCGGGAGCTGCCGAACGTAAACATGCTGCTTTAAAGTTTGCTAAAGAAAAAAGCCCAAAGGCAGGTCAAAACCTTCGTCTGCAAAGCAAACTTCAACAAGTTCAATTGGCATTAAAGTTAGCAACTGGCGATAACAACATGACCATATCGCAGTTCTGCTCTGAGTATGATGTCAGTAAGCGAGACGGCAACGAAGCGTGGAATGAAAAGTTGGTTGAGCAGAATAACAAGAAGTGATTTCGTGATGCCGTATATGGTTTAACTGAAGATCCGACAAGATTCACTTGCTTATGTATTCATTTAAAATCCTACCAATAAATGTTGCTCAACGGTATTTCGAAAGCCTGAAGATCTTCTTTTCAGGCTTTGCTAACAGCTAGCCACTCATCAGTTCCGTCTTAGTCGTTAACCACTTCCAGAAATACCGATGAGTGAATATCAGGTATTAAGGTCGAATGTTGTTGAAACTGACCTTTTGCGTTCCATCGCTCTGATTCTCTAATTTAAGTACATCTCCTTGATAGTAATAAGGTTCCATTGGCATCTTGCTGTTGGTTGGCCTTGCGTAGTGAAGTACAGCGGGTTTACCTTCCTCTTGTCGAGCATATAAATAGCCAATCAGCGCATGTTCAAATTGGTGATAGCCATTGCCCCAATGGAACGCTTTAGTACGCTTAGGCTCAAGCCCAACGCCACCGTATTTATGATCTACCCATACATCATGAAAGGTGGGCAGGGTGTATTGCAGTACGTCTTTCATTGAACCATCGATAAGCGATACCGTCATCGCAGCTTGATCAAGCTCAGCCCATTCCCATGATGACGCCCATTGGCTGTACGGTCTGCTTTGCCAGCCCGTGATATCTTGCCCTTGCCACATCTTCTGAAGTCGCTCGCCAAAGTAGTTAGATACATTGGCAAAATCTTTTTGATATTGCGCCTGAGCCAAAGTGTGTTTCATACCGTCTAAACCAAACTCAGACCAATCGGAATTTTTTAATGCATGACCAGTTAGATAGGTCATCCAATATGCTTTAATGGTGTGCCCAAAATCATTGTGATTGGCATTCTGCATCATTGCCGCTTTGTCGTGAATTGCGCCGTAGAAGCGTTGTTCATCTTCAGAGTGGTAGTGATCAATCATGGCTTGCGTGAGCCAGTTTAAGTCATCAAGCCATTTGGCTTTGACGGGCTCTTTGAGCAGAGGAGCGACTAACAACAGGTAGCCGTTTATTTGATCAAGTTGCGCGACCAGTTCACGTCGTTTTGCACTGCCATCTTCACCGTCGGCGAGTACCCAAGCAAGACCGCTGTTGTCGCTCAGTCTATATTTATCAAAGATAAAAGCTTGTTGGGCGATGAGTGCTTCTTCTACCTTTTTGTCTTGGGTCAGGTAGTAGTACATCGCGAGTCCAACCAGCGCATACGCTTGATCTTGAGAGGTACGTTGCTGCCAATCTTGACCCGCTTTTCCCTCTTTTGTATAGCCAATAAAGCCACCATTTTTCTTATCTTCTAGTTGATCAATGAGGTAGTAAGCACCTTGCTTGGCAAGCGCTAAAGCTTGTTTGTCTCCAGTAAGGTGATAGAGCACGCCATAGGCATAGGTTTGGCGTGATTTCATACGCGTAAACTCCTTGCCAAAGTGCGGAGTGATCCAGCCTTTGTTCAATTCAGGACACACATCAGATACATCGAGCAAGGTGCCATCATCACAACGAAATGTCGGGAAGTTGCCTATCGGTTCTCCCTGTGCGCTCGGCATAAGCCAGTAAGGTGCGAGCCCTTCAGATGCATGATTGATCCAGTCTTCTCCAGAGGGAAGGGAGACATTGGCAGATACGGCCAAGCTAGTGACACTGAGTAATGCGATGGTTGCTCGTAACATAACGTTTATCTTAACTATTTGAATTTAGTTGAATATAAACAATCACATCTGCACATTGTGATTAGGCGATCACAATCGACCAAATTATTGTGGTGTAGATGAAGGATTATGTGGGCTTTACTCATTTTAATATTGCAAATAAATAATAAATTATCGTTTATCGATAAGTTATTGTTGATCATCGTTTGTTTTGATCTTAATATTCTTCCATCAACTCAACAGGAATATAAGTATGTCTAAGATTCAAAAACAAAGTCGCCGTGTGCGAATGCTACTGCAGTCCTTTCTTGCACTCACTCCGATCATGGTGTGTTACTTCTGGCTAACTGTTCAAACACCCTATGACTTTCTTAGTGAGATGGGCATTATTCAGTTTTCCATCGAGATGGACTACTTTATAACCTCTCCACTCACAGTCTCTCCACTTACTACGACAACAAGAATCATCGCAATGTTCACCAGTTTGGCGATGTCGAGCATTCTTATGTATGCATTAACGGTTCTGATACGCCTATTCCGTAACTATGAGCGAGGTGAAATCTTCTCTTTAGAAAACGCAATGTCCTATCAGAAACTCGGATATAGCTTGTTTTATTGGGTATTAGGTTCAGTTATCTATGGTTCATTGATGTCAGTGATTCTGTCGTTCAATAATCCACCAGGTGACCGTATCTTTGAGATTAGTTTCGTTGGTATGGACTTTTTAACACTGATATTGGGTATAATTATTTTGATCATCTCGTGGGTGATGAAAGAAGGTTATATTCTGGCTGACGAACATAGCCAAACCATTTAAAGGACTTGTCATGACTATCCGCATTAATTTAGACATTATGATGGCCAAACGGAAAATGCGATTAAAGACATTGGCAAAAGAAGTTGGGATAACAGAAGCCAACTTGTCCGTATTAAAAAATGATAAAGCCAAAGCCGTAAGGCTATCGACGCTCGACAAGCTATGTGAAGTTTTAGAGTGCCAACCTGGTGATATTTTAGAATTTGAACCGAATGATCATAAAGACGGCGTTGCGGCAGAGTAGCCAGTAAGGAAATCGCTTTCAAATCATCTAATAATGAACGAGTCTCGATATCGCATCGAGACTCTTTTTTAATCTATTTATACCGACTCTCCCGCCTCGTCCTCTTCAACCACATCGGTTTCTAAGCTCGCTTCTGCCAACCATTTTTGTACTGATGGGCTGTTGAGTACACGTTGCTGATACTGTGATGCCTTCTCTGAAAGTTTGATGCCATAGGTTTCTACGCGTAATGCCACAGGTGCAAACATCGCATCGGCAATCGACCATTCACCAAATAACCAACCTTCTGGATATTGTTCCATTTGCGTCGACCATATGTCATCAATACGAGCGATTTCTTTCAATGCTTCTTCACTCAAAGCAAGCTTTCGTTGAGCGCGGCAGTTCATCGGCATTTCATTTCTGACGGCAAAAAAACCAGAGTGCATCTCTGCCGAAATCGCTCGGGCATGGGCGCGTTCTTTCACGGATTTAGGCCATGCTGCGCCGTCCAAGTAAGATTCGTTAACGTATTCGAGAATCGCCAGTGAATCCCACACAGCAACGTCACCATCAACTAGGGTTGGAACTTTGGCTGTTGGTGTCACTGAAGCTAGTGTGTCGTAAAAGTCAGACGTGAATAGCTTGAGCTTGATGACTTCCGGATTCAGGTTGTAGTTGTCGAATATTAGCCATGCGCGTAATGACCAAGTTGAGTAGTTCTGGTTTCCAATATAAAGCTGCATCGTTGCTTCCTTGCGTTTAGTGGGTATGCTTTGAGACTTAGGGTAAGGTATAAGCCTTAGGGGTATGCATTTGAGCTTAGGGGATTGTATTGCGGCGCACTAACGGATAATTTTGATGCAATACATTAATAAAAACGATGGGTGGTAATTTCAATATGGATATTGATGCTTTGCGAGGCTTTCTCGCGTTTGTAGAAACCAGTAGCTTTACTCGTGCTGCGAAACAGATCAATCGCACCCAATCGGCATTCAGTGCGCAGATGCGCAAACTGGAAGAAGAACTCAACGTGACTCTTTTCCAGAAAGAAGGCCGTAATCTCGTGCTGACAGAGGCTGGCTTAGCGCTGCGTTCTCATGCTGAACAGTTGGTCGCCCTCCACAATACCGCCCTCAAGCAAGTAAAGCGTTACGAAGACAAACAACCTCTAAGACTCGGTTGCCCTGAAGACTACAATGACACTATTGTGCCAAAAGTGATTCGCCTGTTGCAGAAAGCAGAACCCACCTGTTCTATTCAAGTATTCAGCCTACCAAGTATTACGCTCAGAGAGTGGTTGGATGATGGTAGGCTTGATGCTGCAATTGTCACCCGAGCGCCTGACAGTGAAGAGGGCTATTGGCTTACCAGTGATGTGGGAGTATGGATAAGCAGCCCAGACTATGTGTTCGATGCTTCTAAACCCGTCCCACTAGCCTTGTTTCAGACCGATTGTAAGTATCACGCAGCAGCAGTGAATGGTTTAACTAAACAGGGTACGCCTTATCAGTTGTTGGCGTGCAGTAATACCGCTTCGGCGCAACGTGCCATTGTTAAGGCAGGTTTAGCGATTGGCGCGATGGGTAAGCTGAGTGTGACTTCTGATTTGAACATTCTGGAAGATATGCCACCACTGCCTTCGGTGGATATTGTGCTGATCCTAGCGAGCAAACATCACCCAGTGTTAGACAAAGAAGTGCTGAATCAACTTGTGGAGTTGGATTCTGAGTAGCTTTGTTAGGTGAGCTTGGTTCGGTAAAATCTAATAGATGAACTGCAATCGATGAGTTTGAAGCTGAGCGGGAATTAAGAAATGAAGAGGCCGAGAACATTGCGTTTCTCGGCCTTATTTTTATGGAAGACTGAACGTGAGTTAAGAGAGCTTAAACTTACTCAATTCTCCGTGTAAATCTCCAGCTTTTACGGTCAGCTCATTACTGATTGCTACTGATGAAGTCATGGTGTCCATCACTTCTACTGCTGTGTCATTGATGATCACGACATTGCGGTTAATCTCTTCTGACACAGAGCTTTGTTCTTCAGCCGCGGAAGCGATCTGATTGTTCATGTCATTAATCACTTCAATCGCTTGGTTGATTTCAGACAAGGCTTGATGTGCAGCTTCGGTTTCACTTTTTGTGTTGTTCGCTTGATTCTGGCTTTGCTCCATCAGTACCACAATAGATTGAGTCTCTTGTTCTAAGCGAGCCAACATAGAGCGAATCTCTTCTGTTGAACCTTGAGTTCGATTCGCTAGGTTACGAACCTCATCAGCAACCACTGCAAAGCCTCGACCAGCCTCACCTGCACGAGCTGCCTCAATCGCGGCATTCAGTGCAAGTAAGTTAGTTTGCTCTGCAATGCCACCAATCTCGCTCAAGATACCCTGAATAGCGGTGCTCGAATCGACTAAGTTCTGTGTTTGTTGCTGCGCATCGTTAACCTGCACAGCCAAGCTGTCTACAGCACTGGCGGCATTGTCCATGCGCGTCATACCATTGAGACTGTTGCTTTGCACTTGGCTTGCAGCTGCCGCTGCTTGAACCGCTGAGTTCGCCACTTCTTGCGCTGTTGCACTCATTTCATTGATAGCGGTGGCAAGTGAGTTCACTTCGTTAACTTGAGAATTCAGCTGGTCACGTGAAACTTCAGCACGAGCTTGGCCTTCTGTCGCGTTTTTATCCACTTGGTCAGCTGTTACCATCACGGTAAGTAGCATCTCTTGTATGCGAGATAGGAAGGTATTGAACCAGTGTGCAAGCTGAGCGGTTTCATCCTTACCTTTCACTTCAATGCGATAAGTCAAGTCACCTTCACCCTGTGCTGCATCTTTAAAGCGTTCCACTAAGTTGTTCAAAACCTTGCCCAAAGAGTTAGCAATGAATGCCATCGAGGCAATGCCTAGAAGAGCGGCGATGATTCCCGCCCACACACCTTTTTCAAGTGCTTTTGAATTCTGAGCATCACTCCACTCGGTGTAGTCATTGACGCTTTTGGCTAGGTGACTACTAGGAACAGACACCATGACTACCCATGGCGCATCACTGGTATCAATGGCAGTAATCGCGTACTCATCGCCGCCGAAAGTCACAAGACCGGCGCCTTCTCTGTTAGCGATAGACTGAATCTTTGACCATTCAGATTCCAATTCAGAAGAGACTTTTTTACCCACCATATTTCCAGCTTGGCTGTTGGCCAGTGTAATGCCTTTCCATGAAGTGATTAGGATTTTTCCTTGGCCATCAAACAGGTTACGCGCAAGTAACTCACTTTGGCTTTGGAGTTCATGTAGGGACAAATCAAAGCCTAGCGAGCCGATGATTTTTCCGTCATGTTTGATTGGTTGGCTGATGGTGGTAATGAGCTCTTGTTTGCCGCGCACTGAATAAAAATACGGTTCCATCACAAACGTTTTACCTGTTTGATATGGCATTAAGTGCCAGTCATCTTTGCGCTCACCGTTGCTGTTGAGATCGGTATTGCTAAAGCTTTCCATTGCGACAGCATCAAAGCTGTTCTGGTCATTGGGAGAGAAGAAAGGCGCAAGGTAGCTCTGACTGTTAAAACCTAACTCAGTGTTTGAGCTTAACTCGATGTTTGAGCCAGATTCGATATTCGAGTCTGATTCTGTATTAATGCTCAGTTCCGTGTTCGAGTCTTGTTGGTTATCTGAAATCAGCGACGTCTCTGAGCCATTTTCGCTGTTCACGTTGAGCTCGCTATTCAAGACAGACTGTTGTGACCATGTCTTATCTTCCCAAACCATGTAACCCGCAAATACAGCTTTGTTTTGTGCTTCCAGTGCCGCAGTAAACTGTTTCACGATAAGCTCTGCACTTGCGTCGGTTTCTGAACTTAATTCGATGATTGAGCGCACTTGTTTAAGGTTCGCTAATACGGGGTTGAGCTGGTTAGCGATGTTCAAACCTTGTTGAAGTGCCGTGTTTTGTAAATCCGTAGCGGTGGCCTCTGTCAGCTGCGTTTTTACTTTTTCAGTGACTTGTTTATTCACATCGGTAAATGCGTTGGTCGTCATTCCCATGGCGATTAACAGAGTGAAAGCCATCGCTCCGCCCGCACTCACCGCAATTCGCGTTCGTATACTGTTAAACATATTATCTCTCTAACCAAATAGTGGTAGTTTTTCAGAGATTTTAAACAAGATACGTGAATGGAAAATTCTAAATAATGAACATAATAAGAATAGGGTGATTAAAAATATAAATAGGATGGTATAACGCTCCCGATTATGTCTTTTAGAGAGGAGCTATAAGATAGGTGTATGGCTGTTTTTATTCTATTATCTAATTGTATTTGTTGATATTTTATACTTGATGCCGTTTTTAATTTCCGGGTAAATCAGGAGGTTGTAGTTTGAGGGTGTTCTGGATATATATTACTCATTATATGACATCAGTCACATTTTAATTTCATCCGAAGTGTGGAATACCCACTTAAAAAGTATGCATTTATACTTTGCAGACTAAATTCAAGTAACTGGGCCATTGATCATCTTGATTATTAAAGAATCCCCAAGCTCTTTAGCTTTCGATAAATGGTATTGCGGCTGATCCCCAGTATTCTCGAAGTCTTGCTGATGTTGCCTTGGTTCGCTTGATAGGTTTGTAGCAAAGTTTCCTCAACTGTACTTCTTAAATCGTTATTCATTGTGCCTTTGGTGGTATTAGGAGTCGTCAGTTGATGCTGATTATCTTGCGTTAATAACGTGAGATGTTGAGCAAGGTGGCTAGGCACATGCTCGAGTGTGAGTTGTGCTTCATCGCTCGCGAGTAGGGCGGCGACCTTAAGTAAGTTATCTAATTCACGGATATTACCGGGCCATGAATAGGCGCACAGCAAGCTCATTAAGTGCGGGCAGATTGTCTGTTCGTCTTCGGCGTATTTACGATGAATGTGCTCGATTAAGGCGTGCTTGTCTTGTCGGTGTTGTAGGCTTGGTAAGGTGAAGGCCAAGCCGTTTAAGCGGTAATACAAATCTTGTCGAAATTCTCCGATTACGACTAACTGTTCTAAGTTTTTATGAGTCGCGGCGATGATCTGACAATCGACTTGGTAGCTCTGATTTGAGCCAACAGGCACTACTGACTTATCTTGTAGAACATGCAGCAATCGACACTGAGCCTCCAATGGCATGTCGGCGATCTCATCGAGAAACAGAATTCCCTTGTCTGCTTGGCGGATCTTACCCTGAAAACCTTTGTGGCTTGCGCCAGTAAAAGCGCCCGGCGCGTAGCCAAACAGCTCAGATTCGATAAGATCTTTCGGTAGCGCACCGCAATTTACTGCTACTAGGGGCGAAGATTTACGTTGGCTCTGTTTGTGCAACGCTTTTACAAATTCGCCTTTGCCAACGCCCGTTTCTCCTAAGATTAATAGGCTGATCCCTTTGTCGATAACCTTGTTGGCTTGCTGCCAAGCATGTTCTATTTGTTGTTCACCATGGTGCAAGTCACATGATGCTGAGAGTGAACGCGTACGTTTGGTAGTAGTTCGCTTGAAGAGGGTATCTATGCATTCGCCGACGATCGAGGTTTGATCCAGCAGCTGAGAGGCGACCTGATTGTGCGCCACTACCTCACCCGCCTCATTGGCTATTACTATCCCTTGCCAACCACTGTGTAATAACGATTTCTCGCACGCGAGGTCAATACGAGTGGTGCCTTGTGGGATATGACTTAATAGCTGATTTTCAACAAGCTGAACCATATTTTGAACCAGTAATTGCACCGAACTGTCGTGTTGCTGTTGCTCACTGGTGATGTCCAATACGCCAACCATTTGACCTTGATGATCAAACATAGGGCTTGCGGAACAACTGATAAATCGATGCTGGTGGATGAAGTGCTGTTCGCCAATGATGGATACTGGTTTCGCTTCAACGATGGCGGTGCCAATCGCGTTGGTTCCTTTAAGTTGTTCCTGCCAACATGCTCCCGAACTGAGTGCAATTGATGTCAGTTTCTCCTTAAACCGCTCCTGTCCCCAACTTGCCAGAATTACCCCTTCAATATCCGTCAGAATCAAACGACTGTCAGTGCGTGCAAACATCTGATTAAACAGAGGGAGAGCATTACGTTCGACGATATGAATCAAGTCGGACGATTGATGACGTCGCTGTTTAAGGATCGATTGTGGCAGGCGAATGTCTTCAGGAAGTCGTCTCTGTTTTAGACCCGCTTCTGTGCTGCGGTGCCAAGAGGATGAAAGCCAATCTGAGGTGTTTGCTTGTTGAAGGTGCATGACTGTTCCATGTCGTAACAGTGAGGGTGTACCAATTTGGAACAGTTGAACACTGGAGTGCTTTCCAGACGCCCGTTCAATGCCAACTCACTTTGGGTTGTAAACGTTTGGTAATCATAGTTTTACAATTTATTAACAACAAGTTTTGAAGTTCTGGCGTGTGATTTGCGTTGTTACTGTTGTGAAGAAAACACGAAGTATCAGTGTTTTAAACAGAAAGCATAAACATGGGCGTCTTGTCATGAGTTCTTTTCTCAAGAGGAGCCGCCATAAAAATAAGACAGCTCTCGCTCAATAACGAATAACAAATCTAAGAAGGATCTAACTATGATTTACGCACAGCCGGGTAGTGATAACGCAGTGGTGAACTTTAAAGCGCAATACGATAACTTTATCGGTGGCGAATGGGTGAAGCCTGTTAGCGGTGAGTATTTTGATAACACTTCCCCAGTGAATGGTCAGGTGTATTGCCAAGTGGCACGTTCAACCGAGGCGGACATTAGCTTGGCACTCGATGCGGCGCATGCTGCTCGTGCTAGTTGGGCGGCGACTAGCGTGACAGAGCGCTCCAACATCCTGCTTAAAATTGCCGACCGCATTGAAGCGAATCTAGAAGAAATCGCAGTCGCCGAGACGTGGGAAAACGGCAAGCCTGTGCGTGAAACTTTGGCGGCAGACATTCCTTTGGTTGTCGATCACTTCCGTTACTTTGCGGGTTGTATTCGAGCGCAAGAAGGCAGCGCAGCAGAGCTCGATTCAAACACCGCAAGTTATCACTTCCCAGAACCTATTGGTGTGGTGGGGCAGATCATTCCTTGGAACTTCCCGATTTTAATGGCGGCTTGGAAATTGGCACCTGCACTGGCTGCGGGCTGTTGTGTGGTGATGAAGCCCGCCGAGCAAACACCGACATCGATTTTGGTGATGATGGAGAAGATCGCTGATCTTCTACCTGCAGGCGTAGTCAACATCGTGAATGGTTTTGGTAGCGAAGCGGGTCAAGCGTTAGCAACTAGCGATCGTTTGGCGAAGCTAGCGTTTACCGGTTCAACAGAGGTCGGCCACCATATCCTGAAATGTGCCGCAGAAAGCTTGATTCCATCAACGGTAGAACTTGGCGGTAAGTCTCCAAATATCTACTTCCCAGATATCTTTAACCATGAAGACGAATACCTCGATAAGTGTGTCGAAGGTATGCTGCTGGCGTTCTTCAACCAAGGTGAAGTGTGTACCTGTCCATCACGAGTGTTGATTCATGAATCGGTATACGACAAGTTCATCGCCAAGGTGGTCGAACGTGCTCAAACTATTAAACAAGGTAACCCGTTAGATACCGATACTCAGGTGGGTGCACAAGCTTCTAAAGAACAGTTCGATAAGATCTTGAGCTACCTAGAAATCGGTCGTCAAGAGGGCGCGAAAGTGCTGACCGGTGGTGAAATAGCGCAGCAACCAGATGATCTCGGTAATGGCTATTACATTCAGCCAACCATGCTGGAAGGGCACAATAAGATGCGCGTATTCCAAGAAGAGATCTTCGGCCCTGTTATCGCGGTGACGACGTTTAAAGACGAAGCGGAAGCGCTAGAGATCGCCAATGACACCGAGTATGGCTTGGGTGCAGGCGTATGGACGCGTGATGCAAACCTAGCGTATCGCATGGGTCGTAACATTGAAGCGGGGCGTATTTGGGTGAACTGTTACCACGCTTACCCAGCACATGCGGCATTTGGTGGTTACAAAAAATCGGGCATTGGCCGTGAGACACATAAGATGATGCTCGATCACTACCAAAATACGAAGAACCTGTTGATCAGCTACGATACTAATCCGTTGGGCTTCTTCTAATACAGGTTCGTTCTAAAGTATGAGAATGAATCATGGGTACAAGAATTACTAACAACGCAGTAGGCTTAATTAAGAAAAACAAAGGCTAGAAACCAAAACGCCCAATTCAATTGAGTTGGGCGTTTTTATATCTGAAGCACTTTAGCTTTTCGAAAAGAAGATCTCGGGCTTGTGGGTTGGGCCTGAATTACCTTCTAGCTGAGTAAGCTCCAAACCTTGTTTCCCTATCAGAGAACCGACCAATTGGCGGTTAAACGGGTAACTGCCAGGGTTGTTAATGTACTCTTCAACATCAACCCATTTAGCCTCTGCAATTTCATCGGTGTCTTGAATCGCAATCTCTTGGGTTTGAGCGATAAGGTGGCAAATAAAGTAGAGGTTCGATTTGCCAAACTGATACGGATGTCTCGTCGCCATGCCAACTACAGAAATGAATGTGGCTTTGATACCTGTTTCTTCCAAGGTTTCACGAACAACCGATTCTTCAATGCCTTCACCCAACTCAATATGGCCGCCCGGTAATTTGTAGCCTGTCATACCGTGCTCTTTAATCATCAGCACTTGATTATGTTCGTTGGTGATCAATGCACCTGCGCCCAAGGTGTGGGTCGGAATGAAAGGCACAAACTCTACAATCTCGGATTTGTGGATCAGCGTAATCTCGTCTTCTAGACAGTTGTGAAACACAAAGCCAAGTTCAGTCGCCACTGGAATAAGGTGCGAGAGCGAAATAGGCAAGCTAATCCAAATTATGCCTTTGTTATTCTGCTTTGAAAATTCGGTGATCTCGCTGAGTTCGGCATTGAAAGAGTCAGCATCGTGAGGGGCTGTTGCTGGGTCGATGATGATGCCGTTAAATTTGTCGAGCGTAAATTCCACGGGTGATCCTTTATTATTTTTGATTTATAGGGAGTCGAGCATAGGTGGAGCTTATAACATCTTAAGGGCTTATAAAACCTGCTCTGCTTGTAGCGTTTTTAAGAGCACGGCAGTGATGGGTAAAAACTAAGGGAGAGTGTAAAGCGGGCGGCTTGAAACAAAAATTACGCTAGAAACAAAAACTGCGCTTGGAAGCCAAAGCGCAGTTTTAAAATAGGGTTTATTTGAATTCGACTCTAACGAATATAGTTTGCATCAACACTTACGTACCAGTGCTGAAGCTTGCCGTCAGATTTTTTGATCCACAAATCGTTGGTGTAGCTCTCAATCTTGCCGTTAACCGTTAAACTGAACGTGTTCTCGTCGAATTCGCCAAGCTTCACGAACTGGTCTGTGGTAACTAGGAACGGGTCCATGTCGTCCACGCCAACCACATCTGAAATCACATAGTAGTGGTAAGTCAGCGGCTTGCTCGCATCATTCGGGTTGCTGCGGTACGCCACAAGCTTGAATGGTTCCGTTAATGGAAGGTCGAGCGTTTGCTTGTCCATGATCGCTGGAGTCGGGATAAACAGCCAAGCGGTAAACAGACCGCTTAATAAAACCATCAGGAAGAAAAGAGTCTTAATTGCTTTCATAGCAACCTTCAAAATAGGTGATGTAGAGGACGCTATGGTAACAGGTTTGATTTGCCGATTGTAAGAGTATGAATAAGTGAAGGCGACACCTGTCTGTTAGAAAACTTGAACGAATTGACACACTGTTCATAAGTCACTATCTACACTAGTGCGAGTGACCTTGAGATAGGTTGATCATCACAACACCTGCTGCCACAAATAACATACCAATCCACACCATAGTATCGAGGTGCTGGCGGTAAACAAATGTAGAAATCAAGCTCACGGTTACGATAGCCAAGCCCGCCCATAAAGAGTGAACCACACCTACAGGCATCCCTTTCATTGCTTGGCTCAAAAATAGAAATGCCGCCAAGTGTCCTGAAATCACTAATAGAGCAGGGATGGGTTTAGACAAACTGAAACCGTCGGTTGCTTTAAGTGCTACGTGAGAAAGTGCTTCCGCCATCACGCCCATCATTAAGAAAAACCAGCTCATAGTCGTACCTTTTAGTTGTATTGTTTTTTGTTGGTATAGCGGGGGTATTTGAAAGTGTTAATCGTTGTTGCTGATCTTTAGTCACAGCGTATTTGCCCAAACAGCAGGCACAAAAAAGCCCACACCTCACGCTTTTGCAAGGTGTGGGCTAATTCGGTGTGACTACTTGTTTAGGTAAGCAGCATGGAACTCAATGTGTTCATCAATAAAGCTAGAGATGAAGTAGTAGCTGTGGTCGTAACCTGGCTGCATACGTAGCTCTAAATCGGCATTGGTTGCCTTAGCTGCTTCGACTAATTGCTCAGGCTTAAGCTGTTCAATCAGGAAGTTATCGGCTTCGCCTTGGTCAACCAACATTGGCAGTTTAGTGCCTTTGGTTTTTAGAAGCTCACAGGCATCGTAGTGCTTCCACTCTTCAATATCTAAGCCCAAGTATTGGTTGAAGGCTTTTTGTCCCCAAGGGCATTGCATTGGGTTGGTGATTGGGCTGAATGCCGAGATAGAACGGTAGCTATCTTCGTTCTTAATACCAATCGTTAGGGCACCGTGTCCGCCCATGCTGTGACCAGAAATTGATTTCACTGATGTCACTGGGAAGAAAGACTCAATCAGTGCTGGTAGCTCTGTTACCACGTAATCGTACATGTGGTAATGGCTGTCCCAAGGTGCTTGAGTGGCATTCACATAGAAGCCTGCACCTTGGCCTAGATCGTAGCTTTCATCGTCGGCAACGCCTTCGCCGCGTGGGCTAGTATCAGGTGCAACAATAGCAATGCCTTGCTCAGCCGCAGCTTTGAACGCGCCGGCTTTTTGCATGAAGTTTTCATCGGTACAGGTTAAGCCTGATAACCAATACAAAACAGGAACTGGGTTTTCTTTGCTTGCGTTAGGCGGCAAGAAAATCGCAAAACGCATGTTGCAGTCAAGCGTTGCAGAAAAGTGGGTGTATTGTTTGTGCCAACCACCAGCAACCTTTGCTTGGCTAATGTTTTCGATTGTCATCTATTGTGCTCCGTTAGGTTGATGGTTTTGGGAGTAAATTTGTCTATATCACTTAAAGTTTCACCACCCACCGGGCAGGAGGTGGTGAAGACAGTTTCGCTCTGATGTTTAAGTCAGAACTGTGGTCTCGATACCGAGGTATCGAGACCAAGGAGAATTATTTATCCATGTGTAGAACAGTACGGATAGATTCACCTTTGTGCATTAGGTCGAATGCTTCGTTTACGTCTTGCAGACCCATTGTGTGAGTGATGAACTCTTGAAGACCAAACTCACCTGCCATGTAGCGGTTAACGATTTCTGGAAGCTCAGAGCGGCCTTTTACACCACCGAAAGCAGAACCACGCCATACACGACCAGTCACTAGTTGGAATGGACGAGTTGAGATCTCTTGACCTGCACCCGCAACACCAATGATGACTGATTCGCCCCAACCTTTGTGGCAGCACTCAAGTGCTTGACGCATCACGTTTACGTTACCAATACACTCAAAAGAGTACTCAACACCACCGTCTGTCATCTCAACGATAACGTCTTGGATTGGTTTGTCGAATTTAGTTGGGTTGATGCAGTCAGTCGCGCCAAGCTGTTTTGCTAGCTCGAATTTGCTCTCATTGATATCAACACCGATGATGCGGTCAGCACCAGCCATGCGAGCACCAATGATTGCAGAAAGACCGATACCACCTAGGCCGAATACAGCAACGTTGTCGCCTTTTTCAACTTTAGCTGTGTTTAGTACAGCGCCCATACCTGTTGTTACACCACAACCTAGAAGACAAACTTCTTCAAGTGGTGCTTCTTTGCTTACTTTCGCTAGAGAGATTTCTGGAAGTACTGTGTACTCAGAGAAAGTAGAGCAACCCATGTAATGGAAAATCGTTTCGCCATTGATAGAGAAGCGGCTTGTACCGTCTGGCATTAGGCCTTTACCTTGCGTTTCACGAACGGCTTGGCATAGGTTAGTTTTACCAGATTTACAGAATTTACATTCGCCACATTCTGCTGTGTAAAGTGGGATAACGTGGTCGCCAATCTCAACACTTGTAACGCCTTCGCCGATCATCTCAACGATACCGCCACCTTCGTGACCTAGGATTGAAGGGAAGATACCTTCTGGATCGTCACCTGATAATGTGAATGCGTCAGTGTGACAAACACCAGTAGCAACGATGCGAACTAGAACCTCACCAGCTTTAGGAAGTTGTACATCAACTTCTTCCATTTTTAGTGGCTCGCTAGCTGCCCATGCAACCATGGCTTTTGATTTGATATGAGTTTGACCAGGTTTAATTTCGATTGTCATTGGATGTTTCCTATATATGTCAGTACAGCGGATAACCGTGCAATTAGCTTCAACCCGTTAAGCGTAGTTGAGCTTAATTGTTTCCGCTCTCTCGTTTTGTTGGAGCCAGTATAGGTGCGAGTGCATGTTTTGATAATCCCCTTAAATAGAAAATTATTATTACGTATTTGTAATAATGGGTATATTCAGAAGGATTCGGAGAGGGGTAGTTACTCAGAAAATGTAAGAACATTCTGAGTAGCTTTCTATGAAAGACACTAATAGGAAACAAATGGGGCGTAAGCTTTCCGCCTATTTTCTCGTTCTAGACTCAAACATGCTTTTATCTGTCCCAACTCCAGTGATGCTATCACTCGCCATCATGCTTGAAGTTGTCGCCACTTCTCTATTACCTAAAACGCAGCATTTTACTTCTCTACCTGCCACTGCCGCGGTATTGGCTAGCTACGGCTGTGCCTTTTATCTGTTGTCTCTCACAGTGCAAACCATGTTTTTAGGTGTGGCGTATGCGATTTGGTGTGGGGCAGGGATTGTGTTAGTCGCAGCTCTGTCTTGGCTAGTCTACGGACAAAAACTCGATATCTTCGCGATCATTGGCATCGCTTTGATTCTTGCAGGTGTGGTGATTATCAACCTGTTTTCTAGCTCGGTGAGTCATTAAAAGCTCTAGCTCAGTTTTCCCCTAAATTATTTTAGTTAAAACATTAAATATAAAGACACGGTGTGACCAAGTTAGTCTAATTTTAAGTTTGAATAAAAACGGTGAACCATGAAGTAATTAAACCTCAAAGCATCCTAATTAAGAAACTAGATATTCGGATATTCCATTGATGACGAAAATAGAGTCTGTCCGCTACAATGGAAATCTTGAGTAAACTTTATTAACTAACAATAGAGGTAGATAGCTAGCTCACTAGGTGTAATGATTATTATTATCATATATAATTGTCGGTATTACGACTAATTAATAGGAGTCGGGATTGGTTAATTTATCGATTCAAGACGTCGCTACATATGAATATCAAGAGTTAGACACAGAAACGCAGAGTTGGGTTTGTTGTGTAAACCATTGTTTTACTGAAGATACAGAGGTTGAACATAGTTATGATCTAGGGCTCTATATTTCTGTTATTGGTCAGTGTCAATATCAATCGCTCAATGAAACACCAGAAGAGCAAGGTAACTATACCTATCATTATGCCGTTGCGATTGCCGATGAACCTTGTAAGAGCCATGCTCTATTCCCTGCTGATGCTAGGTGGCAAACACTTTTAATTAAGATCCCGTTAGATCAGTTGCATGTTTATGGAGTGGACTCACTAAATGAGATGACCAGTCATTTTAGACCTGAAGCTAGACTATCTGAACTTGGGACCATTTCTGGGGATATCTTGAAATGCTGTGAACTTGTGTGGTCGTGTGATTTTGTTGGGATTGAGAGGGAGTTATTTATCAAGGCGAAGGCACTTGAGATTCTCTCTTTGTTCCTTCACAAGCGTAGAGAGTCAAGCAAGAATAAGCTTTCAATACGTCTTACATATTTAAGTGATGCCCTTGAACACATTGAAAACAACCTAG
The DNA here is from genome assembly GCF_000153005.1 of Vibrio sp. MED222. Classification (NCBI taxonomy): domain Bacteria; kingdom Pseudomonadati; phylum Pseudomonadota; class Gammaproteobacteria; order Vibrionales; family Vibrionaceae; genus Vibrio; species Vibrio sp. MED222. The sequence continues at coordinate 1,487,385 of NZ_CH902606.1, forward strand.
ATCAAGAATGGAGTCTGTCGGCTGTTGCTCAACTAGCTAGAAGCAATCAAACTTATATAAAAAAAGATGTGAAATTTTTGATAGGTATGAGCTTTCATAAATGGCTAAACAAGAAAAGGCTGAGTGCCGCTGTTGAGCTTCTGTCTAAAGATATTGCGATCAGTCAAATCGCAAGTGATATCGGTTTCAAGAGCCAAGCCCATTTTTCAACCCTTTTCAAAAACGAAATGGGTATGCGTCCTAGTGAATATAGACAGTCACTGACTTCGAACATCTTTTAGATCCCGGAAAAATTGTCGTCTTTCGAAAAAAATGCGCCGTTTTTCGAAAGCGAGACCTCTCGGAATCATTATAATCGCCCAGACATAAATGATATTGCTAATGTAATTCATTATCATTACTCAAAGTGTTTCTATGTTGTATGGAAACACTAAGCTACCTGCTTACTCAGGGGTAAATACTGTCAAAAGTAATCAATTAATGAAAAATAACAAACTTCCTTGGTGCATGTTGGCGAGTCTATACATGACTCAATATGTTGGGCTTGCATTTATTCTGTCTGCTTCTGTTGCGATATTGCGTCATCAAGGAGTTCCCCTCGACAAGCTGGCTTTACTCAATTTGGTCGCACTACCTTTAGCTGGAAAAGTCTTATACGCACCGATTATTGATAAATATCGACCACTGCTAAAAGGGCATTATCGCAGTTGGTTGGTGATCTCCAATGCAAGCATGGCGTTACTTCTTGTCGCCCTTGGGTCTATGAATATTACCGAAAAGTTTATGGGAGTCTTGGGCTTAGTTTGTCTATATACATTTTTTATGAGTATCCAAGATATTTCTGTTGATGGGTTGTCTGTTAAGTTATTTAAGCCAGAGCAAAGGCAGTTTGCTAGCAGCGTGCAATTTTCTGGTAACCTGTTTGGAAATATTATTGGTGGTGGGATTCTTCTAATACTCTATCCATGGCTAGAGTGGCAAGGTTCGTTCGCATTTCTAGCAGTGTTAACATTTTGTTCATTACTCTTTGTTGTTTTTTATAAAGAGCCCGAAAACACTATATATATCGAATTTAAAACATCGAATAATTTATATAGGGAAATAAAAGACTTCCTTATTTCTCAGAAGCATTGGTGTTTGGTACTTGTACTGTATCCATTAATTTCTACTTGGGGATTCGCATTACTCAATCCGATACTTGTTGATAATAACTGGTCGTTGGTAGATATTGGCTTCTCGGTTAAAGTTTTCGGCTCTATCATTGGTGTTTTTTCAGCACTGCTAGCATCACCTTTAATCGCAACATTAGGCCGAAGTCGTTCTTTCATGTTCGTGCTTTGTCTACAGGTCGTTGCGCTATGCTTAATGGTGATCCCAGCTCTAGGCTATACAAATAAAGCGCTTATTTATTTCGTTATTGGTACCCATTTTCTGAGCTTTCCGGCATTGCTGGTGGTTTCTGCAACCATATTTATTGATAAGGCTGCTAAAACTTCACGCAGAGCAACATTTTTTACCTTTCAAGCCAGTTTCGCAACCTTATTTGGATTCGTATATTCATGGGCGACTATGGCTGTAGCAAAATACCTTGGTTATTCAACGACAATAATGGTTGGAGGTATTCTATCAATGATGATTGTGGCATTAATATGGAGCGTAATTAGTAAGTCATCTATTATTAAAACGATGGGAATACGTACAACTGCTTCCCAGTGTAAGCAATAAAATATAAAAATTAAATCTTATAAATTACTTTCTATTAAGATCTGAAGTTTGAGCTAGTAATCATTTTCTTTGAAAAGGAGTTTTCTACAGTGGAATTACCTCACAGTGGTCATTTAAATAATCAGTTATATAGAAAAAACGTATTAGCTATAAGCGTTGCGAGTATCATCGGTCTTCCGGGGTTAGCGATAGCAAATACCGAAATAACAGCCATGGAGACTTATGTTGTTACTGGCGAGAAGTTCGATAAAGATATTAAAGAAGTGACAACGGGGGTTACCGTTGTGACTGAAGATAGATTGGAATCGGGTGAAAACAATCAGGCTAAAGATACGGCGACCCTTGCGCCCAATGTTGTTGCCAGTTCATTTAGTAATATCTCTATTCGAGGGATATCGGGCGGTGGAGCTGCAACAGGAGGATTGGCGTATCTGACTGGAGCTCGAGCTCGTGTAGCCACCGTTGTTGATGGTGTAACTCAAGGATTTTCAGGCTATAACTTTAATCCGATTACCTTGTGGGATGTCGAACAGCTCGAAGTGCTGAGAGGACCACAATCGACGGCACAGGGGTCTAGTGCTATTGGTGGCGCTTTGGTCGTCAATACTAAAGACCCAACTTACCTTAGTGAAGCGGCTGTTCGAGGTGGCTTCGAAAATTATGAAAATGGCAATATGAAATATAACCTCGGTGTTATGTCATCGGGTGCTCTAATTGAAGATGAGTTGGCATATCGCATTGTTATTGATGGTAGCACTGGTGAAGGGTGGCTCAATTACGATACCAACGGTTTTGATACACCTAACTTGAGTGAGTCGGATAGCGTAAATGTACGAGGTAAGCTTTTATGGGAGCCTGCCAATATTCCTGACTTAACAGCCAAGATGACAGTCAATTATCAAAGTAATAGCGGCGAGCACGCCAATTTCGTCAGCAATACTGATGAAGGTATTGCGAGCAAAAAGATGACGTTAGGAGGCAGAAGTGAAGTAAGGATTCAAGATTCAAAAGCAGGGTCTATCGCTGTCGATTTGGATTATAGAATTAATAATGGGTTAACTAACTCTCTATTGGTTAGCTATGTGGGTTCAGACATTCATGAAGACGCTTATTCAACGGGTAATACATATGACATTGACAATAAGAACTATGTCGTAGAGAACCGAGTTTTGTTTGATGAAGTTGGTGCAGACTTGACGGGTGTTATTGGGCTCTATTTCTCAAACAAAGATGCCACTTTGCTCACTTCTAATTTCGATTTGGCGACGGAATATGAGACTCAAACAAATGCAATTTACGGGGAAGGAACTTACTCGCTGTCAGATAAACTGCGTCTTGTAACTGGTTTACGTATAGAGAATGAAGACTCCGACAAAACCAGCTCTACAGCATTTTCTGGTGGTGAATCATCTCAAGACAATAGCGACACCTATTATTTACCAAAACTCAGTGTTCTCTACGACATTGTGAGTTCGACGACCATTGCAGCAACAGCGAGCAAAGGTTATAGCCCAGCAGGCGTTGGTATTGATTTCTTTGGCAATGAATATAGCTATGACAGTGAAACGGTATCCTCATTTGAGTTGAGTAGTAAAAGTGTGTTTGCCGATAGTACGATATTGAACGCAAACGTGTTCTATAACGACTACAAAGATTATCAAGCCGCAGGGGCTGCATTTGATGTTGTAAACATCGACCAGTCTCATACATATGGTTTGGAATTAGAGGGAGTTACTTGGATTGGTGAACACCTCGAATTGAGAGGTACCTTAGGCCTTTTGGAAACCAACATTGATGAAGATACGACTTATAAAGGGAAAGATCTTAGCGATGCACCAAGCTCAAACATTGGCTTTGGCTTCACTCAATATTTAGGAGAAAGCTGGGCTATAGGCGCTGATGCGGTTTACGTAGGTGAGTATTATTCGGACTTAGCGAATACAAAAGATTCAACTGCAGGAGACTATACGTTAGTCGATGCACGTGCGAGTTACACTGTGGGTGAATTTAGCGTGAATGCTTACATTAAGAATCTAACGGATGAAAGTGCTGTGTACTATCGAGCTGGATCTCTCGCGGCGGTATCACCATCTCGTACTATCGGTTTAAACGTTTTATATCGTATGTAGTGACATCCAAACATTTCTTCGTTTTCAGTAGAGATTCCTATGAATCTCTACTTTTCATTCCTCCGGAATTAAGCAGTAAATAATAATGAGCAAGTACACACCCATAAGCGATGTTGACTATAAAATTGATATTGTTGATCACATCAATCAAGACCATTTAGAAGAAACTCTGGCAATAGCTCAAAGCCACGCACCTGCTCTGGATATTGCGACAGCACAGGTGGAAGATATCTTCGAAGAAGGAGTCCATATTGAAGTTAGCTTTAACGATCGAACGGCCAGTGAGGTTATATTTGTCCCCTTTGAAATAGAAGGGAGCTTAGAAGATAAGGTGCTCTATCTAGCGTATGCCAGCATTGTCAAGCAAGGGAGAGATTTTTCAGGAACAGGAAAAAAGTTTTTTGAAGTCATTCAGAAACAAAACGTGACCAAGAATATTATTCGGCTAACTGTAGTAAGTCAGATACCGTTGCCTGAATACTTTCCAGGTTATGCTTATGCATTCGTGCTAAAGAGCATGAAAAAGAAAGCAATCGAAGCTAGAAATAATATTGAAAAGAAACATTGGCTCAAAAACCTCTTTGACCACTTTTTTATTTGGTTAATGAAAAACCTCTCAAACGAAAATCGCGAAAAACTCATTCATGGAGCCAACAAGAATGTTCGTCTTTACACCTTGAGGAAGTCTTGGAGAGGGAGTGAGGACAAATGTGACTGTTACTATGGTCAGATTGATATATATACGCACGGTTCAACGCCAGGAAGCCTTTGGGCAGAGAATTTACGTGTTGGTGACGTGATCATGAGTCGGTCTGAGAATGCAGATAAACATCTTCATTTAGAAGTTGGTCAAGCGTTGTTGATCGCAGATGAAACTGCCTACCCTGCACTGGCAGGTATCCTTGAACGCTGGTGCAATCCAATACCGCCTATAGTAATACTGATTAGCGCTAAGAGAGATGAACAGCGTTATTTTGAAGAAGTCACACTTCCAGCGGGTACCAAAGTACATCGAGTTACTTGTGAAGAGCACCTCCAGGGGGAGAGTGTACTTTCGGTATTGAAGACTTTAGGAGATATCGATGTTACATGGGGGGCACTCGAGTCTTCAGCAGCCAAAATCGTGCGTCATTATTTACGCAATGAACGTCAAGTCAGTGGAAAGAGTAATCATACAAAAGCGTACTGGAAGCTGAAAGAATGACCGAGCCACAGTAGATAATAGCCTGTAAAAACGTGTTTTCATCAATACGTATTGTACTAACTTAGCCAAATCACTAACTCAGTTATGTCCGGAACCTTCAATAAATAGAGATGAGCCTATTAGCTATGAGCTTGTAGGCTCCTTTTTGTTTTTAACTTGTCTACGGACAAAAGCTCGATATCTACGCAGTTATCGACATTGCTTTGATTTGGCTGGTGTGGTGAGCATCAACTTGTTTTCGAGGTTTGTGTGTCACCAACTCAAGTGTGTCACTTGTAGAATCAAAAACATAGTCCGTAATATGGGGAACGAGAACAATTCTCACGATGCCGTCATTTACCAAATTATGTTTAAGGTTATTGATAATAAAAAATAAGTTAACCTCCTCTGTGTTGGATTAGATTCTTCTCAGATAAGCTTTTTACAAAAAAATAGTATTTCACCTATATTTCACCTTTTATTCATTATGATAAAAATTATGGAATTTTTATAGAGATTATGAAATGAGAAAATGCTTATTACCGCTTCTGTTTGTTTTTTCTTTAAGTGGTTGCTCGATAATCGCGCTCCCATTTAAAGCGGTAGGTGCCATTGGAGATATCATTTCCAAGAATGATGAAATTAAAGACGATCATGATATAAAAATATCAACATTGATATCAGTAGCCAGTTTAAACGATGATACTTTAGAAGAGCAGGTCTTATAACTTTAGTTTATCTAAAATGATCTGCACCATTGATATTAGACTTAAAATTAACGACTTTCTATACCTGTATTTATTCATAAATTGCTAATTTAGAGGAAGCGTTAACACCTTTTTATCCAAAAACGAGTTAGCCTAAACAGCTCCCTTCCCCCCAACACAGCCACAAACGCATCCAAATATTGCTCGATAGTCAGATCTGCAGAAACGGGCGGTAGTTCTACGGTAATACACGGTAGGTTTCTTTCTTGGCACCATGTGCCGAATGAGCCTGGGGTTTCGTAATCGACGTCTTCGACGAGTGGTAGGTTGAACTGTTTGCCTAGCCAAGAGGCGAGTTCAGATTGGGTTGGGTCGTCGACCATGGCGAGTGGTTCGTGGAAAGAGATGACGAACTTGGGTTGGCGTTGCTCAATGAGGTTGATGAGCGACTGCACTTCCGGTTCAAGCTGATCGGCTTGCCCCGTTTTTACTTTTACATCTCTGACAGGGGTGTGAGAACTCCAGCGATAGACGGTGCCATTTTCTGTCCAGTTTTGAGTTGGAAAGGCGCGGTTTAAATCGACTTGATTGGCGTTAGCGCGAGTGCCAAGCTGGTTGCCGTCAGGGTTCATCGATAAGATTACATCGTGTCGTAAATTGGCCGCTGGCAAGCTTCTTAGCGCACAAGATAATCCTGCAATAGAAGCGGTCTCATCGCCGTGTGTGCCTGCTAAAATCAGCCCGCGAAATTCACTTTCTATTTGTGCGGGGAAGTAGAGTAAGGGTGCACCCAACACCGATTTTCCATATGACAGCGGCTTTATTGAAAACGCAGCTCTTTCCGTTCTTGGAATTAAACTCACCTTAATCTCCTGATTGATCAAGTACTATCAAGTATTCACTATTGGCTATATTAATCATTAACCAAGTCCATTAGATGAACCCCTTTAAATAAACCATAGCGTCAAAACTCGTCAACCGTCGCATTGTTAATTTTATTACTTTGCTTCAAAGATAGGCTAGGAGAGCAAAAAAACATGGATTTTAAGAAACATTCAACGGCTTTACTCATTTCATCTTTATTGACCCCTTTTATCTCAGTGACTGCCGTTGCTGAAACCTTACCTGCTGGTGTTTCACTGGCAAAAGAGCAACATTTGGTGCGAGCCAATGATGCAGAAGCTGCGACACTCGATCCGGCAAAGGCAGAAGGCTTGCCTGAAATGCACATTCTACGTGACCTCTTTGAAGGTTTAGTTATTCAAGATCGCGATGGCAACATCACTCCAGGTGTTGCGGAATCTTGGGAAACCGAAGACAACCAGACGTTTGTATTCCACTTGCGTAAAGATGCTAAATGGTCGAATGGCGATCCGGTGACAGCCGATGATTTCGTGTATGCGATAAGACGCGCGGTCGATCCGAAACTCGCTTCGCCGAATGTTTGGTATCTTAAGCTGACTCAAATCAACAACATCGCTGATGTGGCAGAAGGTAAGAAGCCCGTTGAAGAGCTCGGTATCTCGGCGGTTGATAAGCACACGGTGAAATTCGAACTCGATAGCAAAGTGCCATACTTTGTGGCGATGACAGGCCACACTTCAATGATGCCCGTTCATAAGGCAACGCTAGAAAACAGCGATAAGCCGTGGAGCGATCCGAAGCAGTTTGTTGGCAATGGTGCGTTTGTTTTAGGCGAGTGGGTGGTTAACGAACGCATTGAACTGGAGAAGAACCCTAACTATTGGGACAGTTCAGATACGCACTTAACCCAAGTGACTTACATTCCGTTTGAGAACCAGAATGCGTCGATTAATCGCTATGCGGTGGGCGAGGTCGATATTACGTCTGATGTGCCGACACACATGGCGCAGCAGCTAAAAATGAAATATCAAGACGCGTATACAGCGGTACCTTTATTGTGTACATACTATTACGCGTTCAATACCACACGCCCTCCGTTTGATGATGCGCGAGTGCGTAAAGCGGTGTCTTATTCCATGATGCGCAATGTGATTACTAATGGAGTGACTCAAGTAGGTAACTTACCGGCTTATACCTTTGCTCATGAATACACGGCAGGTTTTGATGCCACTCAACCTGAGTACAGTACATGGATTCAAAGGGACCGTGACCAAAAGGCGAAAGAGTTGCTGAAAGAAGCCGGATACGATGCTTCTAACCCGCTAGATTTCAAATTGCTTTACAACACCAGTGAATCGAATAAGTCGATTGCGGTGGCGATTGCATCTATGCTGAAAAGCAATCTAGGCGCGCAAGTTGAGTTGGAAAACCAAGAGTGGAAGTCTTACTTAGTGTCACGTCGACAAGGTGATTTTGATGTGATGCGAGCGTCTTGGTGTGGTGATTACAATGAAGCGTCGACCTTCTTAAGCCTTCTGCGTTCTGAATCTTCAGGTAACTTTGCTCGTTACAACAACGACAAGTACGACTCAGCAATGGATAGCGCATTGGCTGCAACTAATGAGCAAGAACGCCAAGGTTTCTATGACCAAGCGGAGCAGTTACTGGCTGAAGATATGCCGATCGCGCCAATCTACTACTACATGCAGGCTCGTCTAGTGCGACCAAGTGTTGGCGGCTTTGCGAAGAATAACGTTGAAGGCCGCATCTATTCTAAGGATCTTTATATCAAGCAGTAAAAAGCTTTGAACATTATATAAACAAATCCCCATTCGCTGACAAAACGAATGGGGATTTTAGTTACTAGGGGGTAGTAATTTTATCTTCTAACTTGTTTCAGGTTTTAGATAGCCACCATAGTCGTGGCTTTCTTCATTGCTTCCTTGGTTGAGCATTCAATCACGTTCGCATTAGCAAAGCGGTGAGCGTCTTTTACTTGAATATCGTGTGCCAAGATAACCAGTCTCGCGTTCGCTACATCTAGGTCGCTGATGCGGTTCTGAATGCCGTTTTGACCTTGTGTTTCTACCTTAATCTTAAGGCCAGCTGCTAAGCCTGCTTTCTCTAGTGCTTTTGCCGCCATGAAGGTGTGTGCAACACCAGAAGGGCAACATGTTACGGCTACGATGTCATACTCGCCTTCGCCTGCTACAGGAGCTGTTTGAGCTTGTACTGGCGCTTCAACCATGTCTTCTTCGGTTTCAACCGCTACAGGTTTCCAGAAACCAACGATAACCGCTGTTGTCAGTGAACCTAGCGCAATACCGACGACGTACATTGGAATATTGCTTGATACTGGCGCAGTGATTAGGCCGCCCCACGGTGCGTGCAGTAGAACGTCTGTCATGAAGCCGAATACACAACCCACGATACCACCGGCAACGATTGACGGAAGTACGCGCATAGGGTCGTTCGCTGCGAATGGGATAGCACCTTCCGAGATACCGATAGAACCCATGATTGCAGCTGCTTTACCTGCTTCTTGCTCTTGTTTAGAGAACTTGTTTTTGAATAGGAAAGTCGCCAATGCCATACCTAGAGGTGGTGTACAAATCGCGATGCCTACACCGCCCATTAACCAAGGTTGAGTGTCTACTTGAGTTTGAGCAAATAGGGTCGCGACTTTGTTGATAGGGCCGCCCATATCAAACGCCGTCATACCGCCAAGGATTGTGCCTAGAACCATCTTAGATGCGCCAGCCATTGAAGCTAGGAACTCGTTCATTGAAGACATGAACAGTTTGATTGGCTCGCCGATGCCCCACAGTACGATGCCGGCAGAGATTAACGTGCCTAGAAGCGGATAGATAAAGTAAGCACCTAGCGCGGTCATGTTGGTAGAAAGTGGGATTTTCTTAAGCTGGAACACCACGCCACCGGCGATAAAGCCAGCTACGATACAACCAAGGAAGCCGCCGCCCATGTCAGCCATGATGCCAGAAGAGATCATCGCAGGTGCCAGTGCCGGTTTATCTGCAATTGAGTAACCAATAAAGCCGCCAAGAATGATTGGGAAAAGAACAAGGCCTTTGATACCGATATTAGAGATGTCTGCTAGCAGGCCGTCTGCAGGTACAGCACCTTTGCCTGATGCCATGACCGCTAAAGCCAATAGAACACCACCGGCTACGATGAAAGGCAGCATGTGTGAGGTTCCGAAAAGCAGGTGACCTTTCATGGTACTTAGGATTTTTTTATAGTCGCTACTACTATTTCTATTATTAGAATTGCTACTGGTATTTGTAGCTTGGTTTGCTAGGGTGCTCATAATTTTCTACGCCTTATGAATTAATTAAAATATTAAGGATTTGTTGTTCGTCTTTTGCGTTATGTATATCTTGAATAAATTCATCGCTGAATTTTCCAAATAATTCTTGTAGTACATAAATATGATGGTCAGCACCGTTATCTGGTGATGCAATCATAAAAAATACCGTTGGGTTAATGCCGTCTTCATCGCCATACTCAATACCTTCACGTTTTACACCGACAGCAATGGCAGGCTCAGTAACCGCTTGGTTTTTGGAGTGAGGGTAAGCGATGCCATCCATCGAGGTGATACTTTGAGATTCACGAATTTCAATACCTGATAGGAAAGTATCTTTGCAATTAATTCGGTTGTTCTCAAATAACATGCCCGCCAATTCTTCAAACAGTTCTTTTTTATTATTCGCTTGAAGATTGTTATTAATTAAGTTGACGTTGGTTAGCTGTGTGATCATTTATTAACTCATTCAATATTGAAGTTCTTGAATTAAAATTAATGGATTAACCCGATTCGCGAAATAGCAAATAAAAGCCCTTCACTGTACATTTGTACCAAGCAAAATTAAGTGTGATTTGCATCATTCATCCAGTGTGAGATGAGTCATATTTGATGGTGTACTTCGGCGTTGAAATAACTTTCTGTAGGAAGAAAAAAGCGGTAGGAACAAAAAGCACTAGGAACAAAAATGCCCCGCAAAGCAGGGCATGATCAATGTTTGTATCTACTCGGGAGAGCTAGATTTACTCGATAGAGCTAGCTGTAAGCACGCGCCACGCGTCCAACGCAATCCAGTTTGTAACTCTCAGCGTAAGCGGGAATGAACACCGACTGGCCTTTCTCTATCACGCAGGTTTCACCACATTGATGGGTTAGCACCATGGATTCGTCGAGTGGCAGTAGGATCTCGGCACCTTCGGTGGTGATCTTCCTTTGATGTGAGTTTTGCACGATCGAGAACTTAAAATCTTCGACCGGAATTTCGTATTCCATCACATCACCTTGCTCAATCGGGCTGAGCAGCAATCTATCCGCAGGCTTTTCATTGAATTGAGTACAAGAGACTAATTCATTGATGTCCATGTACTTAGGCGTCAACCCTGCGCGGAGTACGTTGTCTGAATTCGCCATCACTTCTAAGCCCGTGCCTTTGATGTAAGCGTGCGGTGTCTCGGCATCCAGATACATGGCTTGCCCCGGTTTTAAGGTGATCACGTTCAACAGTAGCGGAGCAAACAAGCCGATATCCCCCGGATATTGATGTTCCAACTCTGAAATCAACTGGAACACAGGAGCATCAGAAAGCTTCGCCTTCATCAACAACATGGTCAGCGCCATGCCTTTTTGTTCACCTTGCAAAGACAATAAGCTCGCGAAGAAGCTGGCTAATCCATTGGGCGTTTGGTCGCCCGCTAGGTCATTAACCATAGAGTTTAGCTCTGGAATATCAAGATAATGGAAGTGTTCAAGGATCTCGCGGATCGACCTAAAACCATTCATCGCGGTGTAGTCGGTTAATGCATACACCAGCTCCGGCTTGTGGTTGGGATCCTTGTAGTTACGGTTGCCAGCTGTCATCGGAATGCCTTGTTGTTCTTCTAGAGCATAGCCAGATTCGGCTTGCTGCTTGTTCGGGTGCACTTGAACAGAGAGTGCTTTCTCCGCCGCTAACACCTTAAACAGATACGGAAGTTCACCAAAACGGCTCGCGACTTTCTCGCTTAGAAACAGGTTTAGGTTCTTGGAAATAAGGTTCGACAACGTGGTTTGCTGACCATTGTCAGTGACCATCGAACAACCATTAGGGTGAGCGCCCATCCAGATCTCCGCTTGCGGCTCACCAGATTGGTTATCAATACCAAACAGTTGGCTGAACGAAGAAGGGCTACCCCATGCGTAGTTCTGAATCACGTTAGTCATAGGGTAGAAAAAGCGTTGTACGAACGAGTCGTTCGCTAAAGAAAAATCAGACATCGAAATCACCATGAAGGGAAACATGGCTTGAGCTGTAATCGACTTATTCGTTGTTAAAAGTATTAGTTACTAAAAACAGTAGGGTCGAAGGGCTCAAGCCATTGGAGTTGAAATGGCTTAAGCCGCTGCTGTCGTTAGCTTGGCTTTGCGTAGATTTTTAAGCGCGATACAAGTCACCGCAGTTACGCCCGCACCTGATGCCATGCACAGCAGTGCCAACATTGGGTAGTTCATTGCACCTAACAGAGCAACTACTGGACCACCATGGGCAACACTGTTGGTGATACCAAATGAGAACGCCATTACCGCAGCAGTCATTGAGCCAAGCACGTTGGCAGGGATAACCGACATTGGATCTTGAGCCGCGAAAGGAATCGCACCTTCAGAGATACCCACTAAGCCCATTGCGCCCGCTGCTTTACCTGCTTCGATTTCAGAAGATTCAAATAGGTCGAACTTTCGGCCAAGTCTGGTCGCGATAGCCATGCCTAGTGGAGCCACAGGAATTGCACACGCCATTGCACCCATGAATTGAGTCTGACCGCTGGCAATCATGCCGACCGAGAATAGGAATGCCACCTTGTTGAATGGGCCGCCCATATCAAAACCAGCCATACCACCCAGTACGATGCCTAGTAGAACCACGTTGCCTGTGCTCATGCTCGTTAGTAGTGCAGTAAGCGCATCCATCAGCCCAGCGATAGGTGCGCCGATAACAAAAATGAACAGACCTGCGATGAACAAAGAGCCAGTGATCGGAGCGATCATGATAGGCACAAGCGGTTGAACGAATTTGTGGTAGTTAAATGAGGTAATCCATTTAACGAAGTAACCCACTAATAGACCGGCGATGATCGCGCCAATGAAGCCTGTACCTGCGTCAGCGCCATAGAAAGAGCCGTTGTTAGCAATCCAACCACCGATAAGGCCAGGGGTTAGGGCAGGGCGGTCAGCAATCGCGTAAGCAATGTAGCCAGCCAAGATTGGGATCATTAATGTGAAGGCAACCACGCCCACTTCTAGGATTTGGTTCCACATGCTGCCAGCAGGAATCGCCATGCCAGATTCGCTTGGCTCACCGCCAATCGCCAGTGCTAGGGCAATCAATAGGCCGCCCGTCACCACGAATGGGATCATGTGTGATACGCCATTCATCAAGTAACGATAAAGATCTGAACGCGCTTGTGAGGCTTTTTCTACAACAGATTGGTTGGTCGGCGTTTGTTCAGCTTGGTAACTAGGTGCATTTAGAGCTTGCTTAATCAAGCCTTGCGCGTCTTTGATTGGTGCTTTTACGTTGGTGCTGATGACGCGTTTTCCGGCAAAGCGAGCCATGTCTACTTGCTTGTCACAAGCGACGACAATCGCATCTGCACGTTCGATCTCTTCTTGAGTCGGGCTGTTTTTAACGCCTATCGAGCCGTTAGTTTCGACCTTGATGTCGTAGCCAAGAGCCGCTGCGCCTTTCTCTAGCGCTTCAGCTGCCAAATAAGTGTGTGCAACGCCAGCTGGGCAGCCTGTCACACCAATGATGAAGCCTTGTTTCTCAACGTTGGTTTCCGTTTCTGAAGGCTCAGGTTTGGTAAGCAGTAGCTCCAATGCCGCTTGTTCAGATTGAGCATTCATAAAGCTTTCTATAAAGCCTTCTTCAATCAGCTTTGAAGAAAGCTCTGCCAGTACTTCGATGTGGTGATCATCGCCGCCATCTGGAGACGCGATCATGAAGAAGAGTTTTGATGGCTGACCGTCATCGGCGCCGTACTCGATACCCTGCTTGTGGACGCCGATAACAACTGCAGGTTTGATCACCGCGCTGCTTTTCGCATGTGGCAGGGCAATGCCCTCTTCAAACCCTGTATTACCTTGTTCTTCACGCGCCTTAATGTCGGCAAGAAACTGTGCTTTGTCTGAGATTCTGCCTTGTGCGTACAGCACGTCTATCAGCTCTTTAAATACGTCTTCTTTTGAATTAGCGCTAAGCGAAAGCTTAATCAAATCTTGATTGATCAATGTCGTGATCATAATGAACCCCTACTCTGTTTTTATTTTGTTAGGGGTATTCTGGAATCTACGGCTTACCTTCTGTAGTGAAGAAAAAACGCATTTACTGGATGATTGTTGCGTTATAAGTGGAGTGTGATTTTGATCGGTCGAGTGGCTGTTTTAAGGGCGGTGTTGACAGAGTTTAAGATGTGTTGAGGCTTTTATTTATAAGGGATGCAGCGTATTTTTTTATTAGATCATGAACGTTCTAGGTCAGTTTCGTTACTGGAAATTTATTTCCGTGACTGGATTTTTGTAGCCTAGATCTCAAATTGTGATTTTGCTCAATAGCGCTATGTTTCACTAAGGGGTATATCTATTCCCGTAGCCTTATTGCTGCCCATTAGAGTTCGAATAATGATATTTCATGACTTAATCTCGTCTGTATTAAATGAGCGAGAACCGTTTCATAACATCTGGTTTGCTGGAGATTTTCACACGCCTTCAGCATGCAGTTATCAGGTGAACTTTCCACGTTTAGAGCTGGTGCTAGACGGAGAGTATATTAATGAAATGGAGAGTCATGATCGCAAAATAACCAACGTTATCGCCAAAGCCGGAGACGCGATTTTCATCCCACCCAACTGCTGGAACAAGCCAAACTGGGATACCGACTGTTCGGTGCTGAGCATGTTGTTTGGTCGTCGTCAGTTGGGTTTAAGTTTGGTGAGTAAGCGCAAAGGCGAGGAGAGCTTTTACGATATTCAAAAGCATAGTATTCAGACTCGTTCTGGGTTTGCGATTGATAACATTTTGGAGGCGCTCAGCTCGTTAGCGAGAGAGAGTAACAAGCAGCCGATGGATGAGTTATTGCTGCAAGCTCTACTGCAATACAGTAAAACCATGTTGGAAGCACCCGTAGAAAAATCTCATAGCCGAGTACAGGATGTGTATCAGGGGATTTGTATCTACATTCAAGAAAACTTCCACCGCCAGATCACCCGAGACAGCATTGCCTCACGCTTTAGTATTTCATCCAATCACTTGTCGCGAATGTTCCGTCAACAAGGCCACATGACGTTGGCAGAATACATCACCCGAGTCCGTGTCGACCGCGCCAAATTCATGCTCAAGAAGTACAATTTCAAGCTCAATGAAGTGGCATTACGTTGCGGCTTTAAGGATGTGAACTACTTCTGTCGAGTATTTAAGAATCGCACCGGTAGAACGCCGACTGAATATCGTGGTTCTATTTAGTTAAGCCGTCTTTTTAAGTCGGAGCGTATTTTGTTGTTGAGCCGTCTTTTGGAGTGAGTAGCCTTACAGCAGGCGAGATGAGATATACATCAGCAAGGCTTGTAAATCGACACTGCTTCGAGTCTTTTGCAAACGCTCGTTGACCTGATCGTGAAGTAGGTTTCTAGTTAGGTTGGTAGCCGCCACAATGTGTTCACGTTGCGGCTTGGTTGGCAGTACTAAAGCGATAGCTACGTGTACTTGGCCAATTTGAGATGCCCAGTCAATCGGGTTGTCACTGACGATGACCGCGATCGAGAGATCTTGAGTAGATTCAAACATCACATGGGGCAGTGCGATACCTGGTGACACGCAGGTTGAAGAGCGTTCTTCTCGCTTAATGAAAGCCAAAATCAGCTCATCTGGGTCTTCTGGATAAACGAGGTGAGCGAGCCCTTTCAAGCACTCAAATTTTGTCAGTTGAGTTTGCGCTTTAGCGTGGTGCCACTTTATGTCACAAGGCGGGCATATCTGCGGCATACGCTGGATTAAATCGTTAGAGAACTCATGATTCACTTGTGAGCCAACCATGTCGTAATGCTCAGCAATCACGTCTTTTATTACAAAACATGCGAGTTCAGCATCAATACCTACTGCGGTGATCTGGCATAAATCGCCACGAAGTAAACCCACTTGTAACATCGCGACAGATTTGGAGAGATCAGCGGTTCGATTTTGAGTGATGTTGATAATGCGGATGTTGCTTTTGAACTTCTTCGCTAAACGAGTCAACGGCTGCGCGACGTGTGAGTTCGCGGCAGGATCGTCAACGAAGAAGGTGATCTGATATTCATTCATGAAAGGTTTAAGTTCGACAATGCTTGATAAAGACTTTATCGACACTCAATAACACCTCTTCCATTGGAATGAATACGGTTTTCGCTGGGTCAAATCGACTTGGTTGTTCGATGTCGATATCAGAGACGATCAACACTTTGTCTGCGAGGGTAATATCCTGGCCTGTCAGTAAGTTTTCAATCCCCATAGCGCCTTGAGTCTCAACCTTGATTGAAACATTGAATTTTGGGGCTGTTTTATTTAGTGCATCAGCTGCCATATAGGTGTGCGCAATGCCTGTAGGGCAGGCAGTTACCGCTACAATTCTCATTATTATTCTCGGTGTGCTTAGATCGACAGTTTATTAGGATCGATGGGACTATCTGAATCTGTGAATTTTATGGATTCCCGTTTTTTATTCAAAGGTGAACGTCACACTCTTGCTTCTTGGTTACAATTATCCAGTTAATGCACCTTTCGTCCTATATATCGAGCGGCCTTGCCTCGTTAGTCTTTTCATATTATTAACCTCTTTATCTCATTTACTTAAATTGGTACTCGGACGAGGCAGCACATGGACATCACTGACATTATAGAGCCGGAGATTGTCTGTCTGGATTTAAAGGCAGACTCTAAACAGGCGGTATTTGAAGAGCTTGTCGAACTGCTTGACCGTGCGGGCAAGCTCTCCAATAAAAGTGAATTCCTTGATGATATCTGGAAGCGTGAGGCCATCGGCAATACGGGCTTTGATGATGGTATTGCGATTCCACACGCGAAAAGCACTGCTGTAGCTAAACCTGCTGTGGCGGTAGGTATTAGCCGAACGGGTATCGATTATGGCGCAGACGGCGGCGAACTGTCGGATGTGTTTTTTATGCTCGCGTCGCCAGACAATAGCGATGATCATCATATTGAGGTTCTGGCTCAGATCTCAACTCGATTGATCGAAGATGGTTTTGTTACAAAATTAAAGGCGGTAGAGTCGGTCGAGGAAGCTCAAGAGCTGTTTCTCGAAGCGAATTCTGAATCTTTCGATAGCTACGCTTCTAGGCATCATGAAGTTTACAGCGAACCATTAAGCCCTTGGGCACAATCTCTTAATCGTCTTAAAGAACACTTGTTGTACGGTACTTCGCACATGATCCCATTTGTGGTCGCGGGTGGGGTGCTTTTGTCTTTGTCGGTAATGATGTCTGGCCACGGAGCAGTACCTGAGAGCGGCGTTCTGGCTGACATAGCACAAATGGGTATCGCGGGGCTAACCCTGTTTACCGCTGTGCTCGGTGGTTACATTGCATATTCAATGGCCGACAAACCGGGCTTAGCTCCGGGCATGATTGGTTCTTGGCTCGCAGTGAATCAGTATAGTACTGGCTTCCTTGGTGCAATTGTGGTCGGATTCTTCGCTGGCTTTGTGGTGAATCTACTTAAGAAGATCAAGCTGCCAGACAGCATGATCTCGCTGAGCTCGATCTTCATCTATCCATTAGTCGGCACCTTTGTAACCTGTGGGGCGGTGATGTGGGTGATTGGCTCTCCTATCGCGTATGTGATGCTTGAGATGAACCAAATGCTGACTGGCATGGCAGGCTCAGGAAAAGTGGTGCTAGGCAGTATTTTAGGGGCGATGACGGCCTTTGATATGGGCGGCCCAATCAACAAAGTGGCGACGCTGTTTGCTCAAACGCAGGTGAACACTCAACCTTGGCTAATGGGCGGCGTCGGTATTGCCATTTGTACGCCACCATTAGGTATGGCTCTTGCCACTTTCATATCACCTAAGAAATTCAAACGAGACGAACGTGAAGCCGGAAAAGCAGCGGGTATTATGGGCATGATCGGCATCAGTGAAGGTGCGATTCCTTTTGCTGCCGCCGACCCTGCGCGAGTTCTGCCTGCTGTTGTTGCTGGTG
This sequence comes from Vibrio sp. MED222, assembly GCF_000153005.1. Classification (NCBI taxonomy): domain Bacteria; kingdom Pseudomonadati; phylum Pseudomonadota; class Gammaproteobacteria; order Vibrionales; family Vibrionaceae; genus Vibrio; species Vibrio sp. MED222. The sequence goes on from NZ_CH902606.1 coordinate 1,505,264, forward strand.
GCATTGTCGGTAACGTGGTTGGCTTTATGTTCCATGTTATCAACCATGCACCATGGGGCGGCTGGATCGTCTTGCCTGTGGTTGATGGAAAAATTGGCTATATCGTCGGGACATTAGCAGGAGCACTGACTACAGCCCTTATTGTGATACTACTGAAAAAGAACGTGGTCGAAGGCGAAGCAAGTTCTAATCAGTTTACGGGTGGCTCGATAACGGAAGAAGGACAAGCGGATGTATTGGCGATCACTTCTTGTCCATCTGGTGTTGCTCATACGTTTCTTGCGGCTAAGTCTTTGGAAAAGGCGGCTCATCATCTTGGGGTTCGGATTAAAGTCGAAACGCAGGGGGCCAACGGAATTGGCAATCGCATTACACAGAAAGACATTGAGCGGGCGAGGTTGGTGATTTTTGCTCATGATGTGGCAATTAAAGAGATCGAACGCTTTGCGAACATGAAAACCTTAGATGTCAGCACTAAGGAAGCGATGCTTAATGCGCAGGCGTTGATTATGAGGAAAATATAAAAGCAATCGGCTTTAAGATTGGCTGAAAAGCAATAAATAAAAAGACGCCCAAGTATTAGTAGTAATACTTGGGCGTCTTTTTGTAGAGCTGAGCCTATATACGCTCAGTTGCTAAAAAGGGTGGTACTTGAAGATGTCTTCGACCATTGAGTTGAGTAGTTCTGTGTCATCGCAGGTTTTTGCATAAGTGCGTAGCCCTGCAATTTGAACCTGAACGTGGCGAGCAAGTTGAGTAGGTTCGCGTTCTTTGCTGATCTCACCAAGTTCTTGCGCTTCGGCAATCAGTTTGGCGAACTCGCCTTCCATGATTTTCAGTGATTTCTTGGCTTCTTCTAATAATTCAGCGTGCTCATCCGTCAGTTCAGCTACTGTTTTAGCCAGCATACACATGCCGTTAGGCGCGCTTTGTTTCGATTCGACAACGGCACGTTTTACGAAGTTTTCTAGTGCTTTGATTGGAGAGTCGGTTTCGCTGCGTAAGCGGTTCAGGTTGAGAATGCCGAGTTCGGTATAACGAGCTAATGTTTCTTTAAACAAGCCTTCTTTGCTGCCAAAAGCCGCGTAGATGCTGCCCGGACGCATATCAATCACGTCCTGTAGATTGCGCATAGAAGTCGCGTGAAAGCCTTTTTCCCAATACAGGTTAGTCGCTTTATCTACTACGTCTTGTCTATCGAACTTCGCTGTCTTGGCCATAACATCTGCTTCATTAATCTGAACATATGTTCAATATTTTAAGATGAACGCTCGTTCTAGTAAAGGAGTGTCTGGTTAATCTGGCAATCTCGCAAAGATCGAGAGCATCAATCGGTAATAAAAAACTCTAATCATCAACAACTTCTACGGTCTTGTGTTGCGCGCCATAATAGGTGCCTTCATCGATGGTATACATCAGCGTTTCTTCGCACTCTGGGCAGTTGAACTCTTCATTGGGTTCGATAGCTTCCTCTTCTACCCATTCCCAACCAATGTGTTCTTCGCAAGCGGGGCAATCCATAAAAATACCTCTCAGCTGTTGTCGCATATTTACTGCGAGCTTCTACTTAATAAGCTCGGCAGTATACATATTTGAGACTGAACATATAGATGATCGTGAGTGAACAGCTTGGTAAGGGTTACACAGTGAGTGCTGATCTACCACTTTATGACTATGCAATGTGTGTCAATTTTTAGTCACTGCGTCAGAGAAGTGTTGTTACACGTATTTTTCGTCTGGTTAAGTCAGATAGTTAACAGTTTTATTCATAAATCAATGAATTTTATAAGGTTAAATGTTAACGTCCTCTGCGCTGAACTGTGTGGTTAGGTCATGGTTTACATGGGTCAGCTTGAATAATTATAGAGTCACCATTAAGGCGCACCCGTTAGAAGGAAGCCTAATTCGATGACTGAGAAGATTTGTTAGTTGTTAGGGAAATAATAATGAATTTAACCGATATGTCATTTAAGCAAAAAATCATCGCTTTGCTTATCTTACCGATCTTAGGGTTTTTATGGCTTAGTGTTTCTGCCATTTCAAAAGGCGTAGAAACCACCAGTGAAATGTCGTCATTAAACCAACTTACGCGTTTGTCGGTTGTGTACAGTGAGTTGGTGCACGAGTTACAGAAAGAACGTGGTATGACGGCTGGCTTTATTGGCTCACAGGGAAACAAATTTGGCAGTGAGCTAAAAGCACAAAGAATTAACGCAGACAGCAAACGTAATCAAAGAACCGAGTACTGGCAGTCTGAAGAAATCGGTTTATCGCAGATCACGCGTCTGAATACTGAAATCAGCCAAAGTCTCAACCAAATTACTTCGATTCGCAATAGAGTGGATTCTCAATCAATTCCGCTTTCTGAAGCATTAGGTTACTACACCAAACTTAATGCTAAGTTATTGAGTGTATCTGCATTAATTGCTGAGCTAAGTACTGATGCCACCATCACGACAGAAACCATCGCCTACTATAACTTTCTACAAGGCAAAGAGCGTGCGGGTATCGAACGTGCGGTTCTCAACAACACCTTTTCTAAAAATGAATTTGGCCCGGGTATGTTGGTTAAATTCATCTCTTTGGTAACCGAGCAAAATACATATTTTGCGAACTTTGAAGTTTTGAGTAACCCAGATAACGTTGATTTCTTTAAACAGCAACTGAATGATCGCTCGGTGGCTGAAGTGGAAAAACTTCGTGATGTGGCTGAATCGAAAATGAGTGGCTTTGATGTCGATCCTGTTTATTGGTTTGCTCAATCGACGGCACGAATTGTTCAGCTGAAGAAGACTGAAAATCAGTTAGCAGAGTCTCTTATTACACTGACGGATCAGAAAACTCAGCAAGCTCAATCAGCAATGATGGGCAGCATTGTGATGTTTGTTGTGATCACTTTGTTCGCAACTTTTGTTAGCTTCAAAGCCATTACTGATTTAACGACTCGAGTTAAAGATCTAACGCGAGTGCTTTCTAAAGTCCGAAATGACAATGACTTAACCGTTCGTGCGACTTACGAAGGTAACAGCGAGCTGGGTCAAATCTCATCGTCGCTTAATGAAACATTAGAGAAGTTTTCTCAAGTTATCGATAACCTATCTCAATCTAGCCTGACACTTGCTTCAGCAGCAGAAGAGACGGCGCAAACTTGCCAATACAACTCAAGCACCTTAGTTGAACAGCAAGACCAGATTGGCTTGATTGCGACAGCAACAGAAGAGCTATCAGCGACGGTGAATGAAGTCGCGGCTAAAACACAGCAAACGGCAAGCTCAGCGAAGATCGCTGATGAACAATCACAGCAAGGTTTAAGCACGGTTCAACAATCTTATGAGTCGATAGAAACCTTGGCTTCTGAGATTAACGGCCTCGCTGAAAAAATCACTCATCTACACGAAAGCAGCAACAACATTAACAGTGTGATTGATGTGATTAAATCTGTTGCCGAACAAACCAATTTGTTAGCGTTAAATGCAGCGATTGAAGCCGCTCGAGCTGGTGAACAAGGTCGTGGTTTTGCTGTCGTAGCCGATGAAGTTCGTACTTTGGCTCAGCGTACGCAACAGTCCACTTCGGAAATTGAAGGCTTCATTAACTCGCTACAATCTGACGTGCAAACAGCGTTCAATGTGATTGATAACAGCAAGAAGATGTCTTCAAGAGCGGTTGAAGACTCACGAGGAGTAGAACAGACCCTGCAAGATATTTCAGGGGCTGTGAGCGAAATATTCAGCATGGCAGAGCAGATCGCAACCGCAACTGAAGAGCAAGCAGTAGTGACTCAAGATATTGCTCAGAACGTTGTCGCGGTAGAGCAGAAGTCGACAGAATCTACGACAGGCGCAACGCAAATTGCTGCAACAGCGAAAGAGCAGGCTGAGTTGGCAACATCGCTGAAAGAGCTCTCGAATACGTTTAAGAGTTAGCAACTCAGAGCTAGAAGCTTTCTATCTCATATAAAAAATGTCCCGCCTAGTGCGGGACATTTTTTTAGCGGGGTACTTTTTCTTTTTGTTTTCTTGGGGAGGGAGATGAAACCGCTAAACCGCTTGTCCGTTAACCGACAATTTCACGTCAATGTTGCCACGAACCGCGTTTGAGTAAGGGCAAACTTGGTGCGCCGTTTTCACAAGCGTCACAGCTTGTTCTTGCTCTAGATCCAGTTCAATCGATAGAGCAACAGTTAAAGCAAAGCCACCGTTTTCATTTGGTCCAATACCGACTGTTGCAGTCGTTGGCGCCGATGCGATTTTGATTTTCATCTCTTTAGCTACATGAAGTAGAGCATTTGAGAAGCACGCAGAGTAGCCCGCAGCAAACAGTTGCTCAGGGTTGGTCGCTTCACCTGTTCCGCCCATCTCTTTAGGGTAGCTCAACGCTACTGAAAGCAGATTGTCATCAGTAGAAACTTGGCCGTTACGACCCGCAGTAGCAGTCGCAGAAGTTGTGTAGAGTGTTGTCATTGTCTTAGTCCTTGCTTGGGTTGTGTAAAACTAGGTTGCGTACAACTTAATTTTAAAGCTAGCTTAATTGATAAAATTCGAGCGTGCAAGTATATTGTGCACAATTTAATTTATTGGTGAGGTGATCATGAGCGACCAAGATGACTATCTAAAGCTGGATAATCAGGTGTGTTTTGCGCTGTATAGTGCATCGAATGCAATGAGTAGGGCGTATCAACCTTTACTGAAAGCGCTTGACCTTACTTACTTGCAGTACATTGTGATGATGGTGCTGTGGGAAGAAAAAGAGATGAATGTCAAAGCCCTAGGCGCAAAAACGCATTTGGATTCAGGTACGTTGACGCCTTTACTCAAGCGCTTGGAAACGAAAGGTTACGTGCTTAGAACTCGCAGTGCTGAAGATGAACGAGTTCGAGTTATTACACTGACGCCTGCAGGAGTTGAGCTCAAAGAGCAAGCGCAGACCGTGCCAGTAGAAATGCTGTGTCTCTCTCAGATGAATGAAGATGAGCTTAAATCGCTAAAAGCGCAGTGTGAGCAATTGCTTGGCAATTTGACCAAGTAAGCACTTTTTAGTTTTTGGCTATGGTAATCAGAAAATAAGAAAGCCCGTTAGCCCTACTGTTAATTAGTTGCGATTGCTAATTCAAGTAAGACTAACGGGCTTTTTGTATCTGCCGCCTTCTAAATGGCAACAGATAGTCTATTCAATTGGGATTTACCCCATAAACCAAGAGATAAAAATCAACGCACCAAAACCGAATGTTGCCATCAGTGCCGTATCGCCACCGGCTGCTGTATAGCTGCCTTCGGTTTGTAGGTGAGGGAAGTCAGGCCTACGAACCTTAACCACCATTGCGAGTGGTCCCCAGATAGCTAGGAACACCAACACCATGCCTGCATAGTCCAGCATGCTCACGAACTGGCTTGCGAACAGCTCTGCTAATACCAAAGGCAATACAAAGGTCAGAGCATAAGCTAATGCTTTGTTGTTGGTGACTGCGTCTTTGTTTTGGTCATACAACGCCATGGATACACCAAGGAAAGAGGTCACCAGTGCTAGCGCTGAGAACAGCGCAATCACGACTTTTAACCAAGCAGATTGACCGCTAAATGCTGAGATCAGTTCTGAAATGTTGTGGAACTGGCTGATCGCGTCTGTACCAAGGTTACCGATAATCGCGAACAACCAAGTTAGGTAGCAGATTAGTGGTATCACTGAGCCTAGCAGAATCATATTGCGGATCTGCTTTTGAGTCGCTTCGCGGTTGTAGATAACCAGTGACGGGATCACCACCATAGAGGCAAAACTGGTAAAGATAACCGCGCTGTACTGCACCACGTCATTGGCCGTGTATTGGCTAGTTTGAGTTAGGTAATCTAGACGGATATTGCTAAACAGAGAGGCAATTACAATAAACAGCATTACCACCATCATGATGAATAGACCACGGTTTAATTTATCGATATAAGACTTACCCGCGACTACAATCACACCCATCAATAGGCTGAAAACGGTATAAGCAGCGGATGCAGAGATGTCTACGCCGACGTCGAGCAATAGCTTATGAATGATGTCGCCAACACCCAAGATATAGGCGATCAGCATGCATACCAGCAGCAGGTAAAAGAGTGCATTGATAAAGTGTTTACCTTTGCTGCCCAGAGTGAGGTAAGCAACACTGCTCATGCCACTGTTGTCTTTCGTTTTGGTACACGCTTCTGCCAGTAGGAGTGCAGAGTAAGTGGTGCCGATAAAGATAAGTAGCATCAGCACTGAGCTGATCATGAAGCCAAACTGGGCCAACACCATGGGAATAGCAAGCATGCCAGCCCCTAATGCAGTTCCCGAAAGGATTAGGGAACTGCCGAATAATTTCATATTCAAAAAAACAACCTCTAGCGATCCAATTAATTTTTGTTTGGATTGTAAATAATTGTTTCCAAGACTAACAAAATACTCAGTAAAGTTAGGGGTTAAATTCTAATTATTTTTGAATTTTTCTAAAAAACTTACAAAGGTATTTCGGAGTGTTATCTGTGATCGTTTGACGCATTTTCTTGGTGATTGTATTTGTTGTTTTAGTTAACGTTTATTCATTGTTGAATGATCTAGCAGTCAGAAATATTCGATCAGAAAGAAGTATGTTTGGCGATTATTTTCGCTAGTGTCACAACCCCTTCTTTCCACTCTTTACTCTCTTCGATATTCGCTACCGTGAAGCGCAAGCAGTGTTTATATTGATCGTTTGTCCCAAATACTGTGCCAGGTAATATTCCTAATTTTTGCTTCAAACAATCTTGATAAATCGCGTAGCTATCGACCGATTCAGGTAACGTGATCCAGTTTAAAAAAGATCCCTCAGGCTTTGACAGATGGTAGCGGCCAACAAGGTGTTCATAGCCATCAAGCGCTTGTATTAACAGGCTTTGGAATTGCTTTTGATTGATTTGGTAGAGTCGTTTCATTTTGGATAAGTGGCTGCGATATTTACCGGTAGTGAGAAATTGACCCACCGCGGATTGCATTAAATTGGAGCTGCCCATGTTGTCGCATAACAGGTATTTTTCAACTTGAGCTTGGTAACGGCCTGAGAGTAACCAGCCAATACGCAAGCGAGAATCTAAGGTCTTGGACAAAGAGTTGACGTAAATGACTCGATCTTGGTTATCAAGCTCTTTGAGGCTGGCAATGGGTGTGTCGAATGCCAAGCTACCGAATACATCGTCTTCGATAATCGGTAAAGATCCGGAGATATCCAGTAATGCCTTTCGGTTAGCCAATGGCATTCGTGAACCCGTTGGATTGGTAAAGTTTGGTGTTAGCAGTAAGGTTTTTACTTCCCATTTGTTCAACGAACTTTGTAGTGATGGAATATCAATGCCGTGGCTAACACTGCTTGGAATTTCTAGTGCTTGCAAGCCAAGCGATTCAAGTAAAAGCAGATTGCCGAAGTAACAGGGCGACTCGACCGCCACGATGTCTCCCGGTTTGGTTAATGCACGTAAAGCCAGACTGATTGCCTGTTGAGCACCATGTGTAATTGCAATTTCATTCGATCCCGCAGGCACGCCTAGATCATGGGTGATCTTTAACAACTGCTTTACTAATTGATCATCACCGGGAGGTAATTGGTAATAACCGGGAAGCTGAGTTTGCAAACGGCTATGGCGACCGATTTCGGCATACAAGCTACGAATAGCCGGGTTGTTGATATTCGGGTGTGCTGAACCTGCCAACAATTTTAGACGGCCTTTTGGGCGAGAGAGAACCGATTTAGTCACTGAAAGCAGATCGACTTTTTGAGGCTGGCTCGGTGCATCCCAGCTAGTGGTGTTCGGTACTTTTACGCGATAGCCTGATTTAGGCACAGAATAAACCCAGCCCGTCGCTTCCAGCTCTTGATAAGCGCGAATTACGGTGTTTTTGCTCACTCCGAGTTGTTCGCTGAGTTGACGAATGGAAGGCAAGCGGTCGTCTGGGTGGAAGAGCCCTTTATCGATCTGAGCCTTAATGTGTTGTTCTATCGCGAGATATTTATTGCCGCTGAGTTCTGCTTCCATGTTTCCCCCTTGTTACTCACACTTAATCTGTAACCATTTAAAGTGTTATATCTGTATCTTTATTAGTTATCTGTACCCAACTAAGGTAACAGCATTGATGAAGAGTTGACCAGAGGTTTGTAATGCTGATTAAAATGATTCCGTTTGTGTTTGTACTATTGTGGTCGTCAGGCTTTGTTGGCGCCCGTCTTGGTGTTGAATACGCTGAACCCGCAACGTTACTTTCACTTAGGATGGTAGCCAACGTGGCGCTATTCTTGGTTTTGATTTCAATCCTTAAGCGTCGTATTCCTCGTGGTCGAGCATTTTTTCACGCTTGTGTGGTGGGCATTTTGATTCATGGCTTCTACCTTGGTGGCACTTATCTCGCGATTGATATGGGTATGCCTGCCGGGTTGAGTTCTCTGCTTGTTGGCTTACAACCGATTCTGACGGCATTGATAATGATCAGCTGTACCTCGCAGCGTTTTAACTTCGCACAATGGTTAGGTTTAGCTCTTGGTTTCGCAGGTATTAGCTTGGTGCTAATGGGCAATATTGAGTGGCAGTCAGATGACCAAAAAGTCACGGCAACTTTGTTGTGTTTGGTTTCTTTGGTGGGTATTACGGTCGGTACTTTGTATCAGAAGCGCTTTTGTCAGGGTACAGATATGGTCGGTGGCGCGATGGTGCAGTACTTGGCAGCAGCAGCATTGTTCTTACCTTTTGCAATGCGCTACGAAACTATGCAGGTGAACTGGACTATTGAGTTCACGTTGACTCTGGCTTGGCTAGTGATTGTTTTATCGTGCATTGCTATTCTATTGCTGCTTTACATGGTAGAGCATGGCGCTTCTTCAAGTGTGGCATCGGTGTTTTACTTAGTTCCACCCACAACAGCCATTCAAGCGTGGCTCATTTTTGGAGAGTCATTCGACATTTATGGCGCAATAGGCTTCGCGTTGTCAGCGACCGCTGTTTATCTGGTGGTGAAAAAGCCTGAGTTGATTAAGTTCCGTAGACGAACAGCATTAGAGAGGTAATGTGTCTACCAAAATTATACCAATCGTAGTAACTAACTGGTCACCCTAGCTTGTTAAAAATCTCGATAACTTCGTTAGAATTTTTGATTGTAGAATAACTGCTTATCGAAAAATGCTGCCTTGTTCTCAAGCTTTTTTCCTACGCTATTTTTGAACACTTACTTACTGTGATTGGTATAACTCGACTTGAAGTAGATTGCTAGAAACAAAAAAGAGCCTGAATATTCAGGCTCTTTCTGTATCAATATTGGCTAGCGACTATTGATTAGCGCTGCATTAAACAAGCGTAAGCCGTGGTAAACGGTGCTTCTTGGTACTGCTTAAGGCCTGTTTCTTTGAACTTCATCATAAGAGGGTTGCGCTTAAGGCTTTCTTTGATTTCATTCGGAGATACAACGGTTACGTCTAGGCCGTCGATCAACTGAATTGCCGCTTCTAGTTTGAAGCCGAAGCCACCGCCAGCAAATTTGCCTTTAGTTTGGCGTTGACGAATTACCACTTTTTCTACTTGGTAATCTTCCATTAACTTTGCAAAAGAAAATTGAAAATCTTTCATATTCTGTGTGTCGTTTGCGTCACTAATCGCAACTTTAGAAACTCGGCAATCAGGAATGTTAAATACACCGTCTGATAGAGATAGAAGACAGATGACTGCATCGTTACCTTTGATTTCAACACCACAAATTTTCATGTTCTTACCTACTTATTTTAGAGCCCTATATTATGGTGTTATTTCGATGACTTCTCCAGTAATAGAACATGTCTAAGGTAAATAAATTCAATATTGTCCACTTTAACTTTTTCAGGTTGACGTCCGGTTAAATGCGAAGCACTCGTTTTCATCGTCTAGTTTTATATGCGATGAGATTCACAAAACTATAGCTGGCTTTTTTATCGATACTGTATATTATGCGCGCGTCCCTATTTAATGTGTGGTTATAAACCCTCTATGAATATCAAAAACCTTTCTATTAAGAGTAAAATTGCGATCCCTCTAATGGTTATCGTGATTGTTTTCTCAACTGTTACTGTGCTTAACGTGATTAAATCTAACGCGCAAGCAGCGATTAACCATGAGCTCAATAATGTGGTTCAACCGGTTCTCGACAACCTAGAAGATGGGTACCGAGATATCTATCAAGTCATTGCATCTGCCCAAGGCCTGTTGCTTGCGAAAGATCAAAAGGCAATTGAATATCAACAATTCGAATTCAAAGACAACGCTTACAAAGCCGTTCCACGCTTTGAGAGTGTCCAAACTCTATATACCGCAGGTGTCTTAGACTCATCTTCTCAAGACGAGCTAGCGAAACTGGTAAAGGCGATGAAAAAGTGGGTGGCATTGCACGAACCAATGTTCGCTGACCCTGCCAATGCTCTTCAACACAACATAGATTACTCGCCGGCATTGGACGCTGAGTTTTCGATCATTCACGATCAACTCGGCTATATTAGAGAGCTGATTGCAGTAAAACAAAAAGAGCTTCGCCAGCAAGCTAATGACTCGATTGAAGAAAGTAAGCTGATCATCGAAGTAGGTATGGCCGTGGCGGTACTTGCGGCTTTGTTTTCGATGTGGTTATCGAACCGTTTTATCGTTCAGCCGATTCAGAGCGTAGAGAAAGCGATGAATGAAATCGCATCGGGTGACGGTAACTTGGCTCAGCGAATGAAAGTTGAAGGTTCTGATGAGATTGCTCGCTTAAGTTCAGCGTTTAACAAGTTTGTTAGTAAGATACATACCACTGTTGAACAAGTGATTCTGACATCAAATGCCGTACGTGCAGAGATGGAAAACATCAAATCAATAACGCAGAATGTGGCTGAATTTTCTTCGAATCAACAGAAAGAAAGTGAAGTAGTCGCGGCTGCCGTTCATGAAATGCAAGCGACCAGTGAAACGGTAAGTGGTAATGCATTAGATGCGGCAACCGCAAGTAATGTTGCAAACAATGAAGTGGAATCAGCAGACAGCACTTTGGGCTTAACCGTAACTTCAATTGAACGCCTTGCGCAAGATATCGAGAATGCAGGTGGTGTGGTTCAGGAATTGGATACTGATGTGAAGAACATTGCTTCTATTCTTGGCGTGATCAAAGGCATTGCAGAGCAAACCAATCTATTGGCATTAAATGCGGCGATTGAAGCAGCGCGTGCTGGTGAACAAGGTCGTGGTTTTGCGGTAGTTGCTGATGAAGTCCGTGCGCTTGCGAGCAAAACTCAAGACAGTACGGGTGAAATCCAATCAATGATTGAACGCTTAGAAGTTGGCGCCAAACATGCCGTTGGCGTGATGACAGAAAGCAAGGCAAGTGGCGAGAAAACCATTGTTCAAGCGGGCACTGCAGCTTCATCATTGAGCGAGATTCGTAACTCAATCGGCAAGATGAATGAGATGAATACGCAAATCGCAACAGCGGCTTCTCAGCAGTCTCAGGTGTCTGAAGAAGTGAACCAGAATGTTCAACGTATCGCGGAAAGCACCATGAAAATGGTTGAGATGGCAAACAATGCAGAGAACGCATGCATCTCACTAGCAGAACAGTGTGAAGCACTTGATAGCCTAGTTTCTCAGTTTGAAGTGTAATCTTTGAGACTGAACAGGCAAAAGTGAGTGGCTAATCGTTTCTAGTTTTAACCCTCACGCATCTGTAATAGACAATAATAAGGCCCGTACTCAATGAGTGCGGGCTTTCTTTTTTGGTGCGAGTATTTTTTGATAACAGTATTTGTAATACAAGGTCGGTTCGAACTTTGTAGATTAGGTCGATAGGAGCCTTGTGGGGAATGCGATATTAGCTTCAATGAAGGCCTTTGTATGTGCATGGCGCATATTAAGCTAGGTGACACTGATCTATATCTTCAATACACTGTATGGGTAACCATAGTTCAAAATAGGGTAGAGGCATGGCCAATTGGGAAGGGGTAAGTGAGTTTGTTGCAGTGGCAGAGCGCGAAAGCTTTACTGGTGCCGCACAGAAACTCGCTACGTCAGTGGCTCAAATCAGTCGTAGAGTGGCAAATCTTGAGGAACGCCTCGCAGTAAAACTACTCAATCGAACGACTCGTAAGGTTTCTCTAACAGAGGCTGGGCAACTCTATTATCAGCAGTGTAAGTTGTTGGTCGAGGGTTTAGAAATTGCTGAGTTAGCCGTCACGCAGATGCAATCCACGCCGAAAGGTTTGCTGAAAGTAACGGCACCTGTGACTTATGGTGAGCGTCAACTCGCCCCAATACTTCATCAGTTCTTAAAGCTCCACCCACAAGTCGAACTTGAGCTGATGTTGACCAATCAAAAGCTCGACCTTATTGATTCGGGTGTCGATGTCGCTATTCGTCTTGGTCGCTTAGAAGATTCGAGCCTTGTGGCAAAGAAGCTGTCTCAACGTCAACTCTACGTGTGCGCAAGCCCTGAATATATTGAACGTTACGGTGAACCGCATACGCTCTCTGAGTTGAGCAATCATCAATGTTTAGTCGGCGGCTTTGAGCATTGGCGCTTTAAAGAAAATGGGCGACCTCGCTCAGTTCGGGTTAATGGACGCATTAAATGTAACAGTGGCTTAGCCTTACAAGACGCAGCGAAACAGAGTATTGGCTTAGTGCAGCTACCAGAATATTACGTGAGTGAAGATCTTGAGTCTGGTGAATTGGTTGAGGTGTTATCTGATTACCGAGACGATAAAGAGGGGATTTGGGCGCTTTACCCACAGAACCGTAATTTGTCTTCAAAGGTTCGCTTGTTAGTCGACTTCTTGTCTGAGCAATTAGACTAGTTCTATCTGGCAAGACACAATGGACAAGAAAATGGGCTTCAGAACAAAGATTCTGAAGCCCATTTTTATTGATGTTCTATAGCTTTTACTTGCTAAGCATTAAGCATTAAGCATTAAGCATTAAGCATTAAGCATTAAGCATTAAGCATTAAACATTAAACATTAAACATTAAACATTAAACCGTGAAGCGATCAACCAAGTGGTACAACTCGTTTGCTCGGCTGTTTAGGTTTTGGCTACCTGTACGGTTTTGGTTTGCTAGCGATGCCGATTGAGAACTTTGGTCTGAAATCACAACAATGCGTTGAGATATCTCTTGGCCAACAATATTCTGTTGTTCAGTCGCCGTCGCAATCAGTGAGTTCATGTCCATAATGGTATCAATCGAATCTTGAATTTTAGCAAGTGCTGCAGCTGCTGCATTTGCTTCTTCTACCGTTTGAGCACTTCTGCTTTGGCTCGAATCCATTGCTTTCACCGCGGCATCTGAAGCGGATTTTAGCTGTTGGATCATTTTGTGAATGTCGCCCGTGCTCTCTTGTGTGCGGCTTGCAAGCTTACGAACTTCATCCGCAACTACCGCAAAACCTCGGCCTTGATCACCAGCTCGCGCAGCTTCAATCGCGGCATTTAGTGCTAATAGGTTGGTCTGTTCCGCGATATCTTGAATGACAGTCAGTGAAGATGAAATGTTCTGTACATCTCCTTCAAGGCGAGATACCACAGTGTTTGCTTCTGATACTTCACTTGCAAGGTCTGCTACGGAACCTGCAGCAGCATTGACTATTTGCTGAGCTTCTTTTGCATTGTTCTCTGCAAGTTTAGCTGAGTCGGCGGCTTGGCTTGCGTTGCTTGAGATCTCTTGCGCAGTTGTCGTCATCTCGGTCATCGCCGTTGCTACTTGTTCTGTCTCTTCACGTTGACCTGTTGCTATCTCGTCGACCTGAGCTGCGCGAGAAGACATGCTGCTCGTTTCTGATACAACTTGCTGACCCACATCGCTCACGCTACGAATGATGGTCTGTAGGCTAGCAACAAAGGCATTAAAGTTCTCACTAAGTTTGGCGAACTCAGGCGCTTTGAATGTTTCCATTCGAGCCGTTAGGTCGGCCTCACCACTTGCAAAGGCACTGATCGAACGGTCAAATTGCTCGAGTGGTTGCATGATTGTACGGTTCACTGCAACAGCGAAAACCGCTACCACTAAGGCAATCAAGCCACAGAAAATTGCAATGGCAGTCAGTGAGCTTTGTAGCGCAGCATTCGAGCTCTCTTTCATGTCACTGATCACGGCGTCAATATCATCGGTATAAAAACCCGTGCCGAGCATTAAATCCCATTGTGGAATAAAGATTGAGTAGCTGAGTTTTGGTAACGCAATGGATTGACCTGGCTTGGGAAAGTAGTAAGTGGTGAATTCCCCAATTTTTGAGTTCTTAATCAGGTCTTGGATTAGGTAATTGCCTTGTTTGTCTTGAAGGTCGTAGTAATTTTTACCAATGCCATCGGTACCTTGTCCGATGACGATTCTTACACCCTTAGAGCTGTAGCCAAAAATATAACCAGATTCACCATATTCTAGAGTTTTTAATGTGGGTAATGCTTCTTCAAGCGTGGCACCTTTTTCTAAGAAAGGAGTTATCGAAGACTGAGCCATTTGCAGGTACGCTTTGAGTTCCTTTTCTTTCATCGCCATCATATTGCTACGCGTCGATTCTACTTGTTGTGCGGTTAGCTCAGTGCTCTTCATATACGTCACGCTCATCATCCCAATTGCCATTAGTAGCAAAGGGATAAAAGAGAGAATATAAAGGCGGTTTTTGATGGTGAGGGTCATTAGCACTTCCTATGTGATTGTCTCAGGCAATTTTCAACACATTATTAATGTGGTTTCGAAATGTAAACGGACTTGTTGTTGAATTGTTATCCTAAAACCTTTTTGTTTGATAAATATGATGGCGGTTAGGTTTTGAAGTGATAGGTGGTGCAACTAAGTACTTATCTGTAAAAAGAGCCGTTCGTTTCGATGCTTTTGAATTTGGCGCTGCTTTGGTAGAATGCGACGCTTTGTAGCACCCTGCTATGTCTATTCGTTAAGTGAGAAAGATTCATGAACAAAAGCCATGTGACTATTGGTTTAACTAACCCAAAGAGCCCGACAAACGTTGGCGCGGTTATGCGTGCGGCGGGTTGCTACCAAGTCGACGAAGTTAAATACACAGGGCAACGCTACGACAAGGCTGCAAAATTTCACACCGATACCAAGAGTGCAACGCGTACTATCCCGCTTACTGGTGTCGAGTCGTTTTTAGATAACCTTAATTCAGAAACTAAGATCGTATGTGTGGAGTTGGCTGAAGGTGCAACACCACTGCCACGTTTTAAACACCCAGAGAACGCTATCTATATCTTTGGCCCTGAAGATGGTTCTATTTCTCAAGATGTCGCTGACCGAGCTGACCATGTTGTTTATGTACCAACTGTTGGTTGCATGAATCTAGCAGCAACAGTGAATGTGCTACTTTATGATCGCCTTGCTAAGTCAGATGAAATGGACGAGAGCAACGAGCTGATCAAGAAAAGCCGCGATAACCGTAATCACCTGCAAGTGAAGCAGGGGTAGATATCGTTCTAATCGTGTCTGGTCTCTTAATATCCAATGCAGATTAAAGAAAACCCCTTATTCGTAGGAATAAGGGGGGTTTACTTGGTTGATCTCGGATCTTAGGTTTGGCTATTCAGCACATTTGGAAGCCATGATTTGCAGTGGTTGCCCCGCATCATCGAATTGTAAGCTCCATACATACTGCCCAGCATTACGAATAGTTATAGCGGTATCTTGACCGTAACCACCTTTAATTAACGAGTTAAGCTGTCCTAACTTTAGGTTAAGCCCATCCGCTGTGAACTGAGGTGACCAAGCCTTGGATGCATATTGCATGCGATAACTGCCCGGTTTTTCAGTGGTGACGACTTGGTAAGTGTTGTCACCTTTATATTCAAACTCTCGTTGACCCACGTGTTTCCAACCTGAATCAGCAAAATTGCCAACCACATAAAGCGGGCTCGAAATAGGGCCTTCAGCTTTTATTGTTGGATTGTCACATTGAGCCATGAAGCCTTGTCCAACTTCATTTCCTGTCGCTAGTATCGCCGCAATTGGCCCTTTTTCACTTGGCTGTGTTATCGACAAGAAACGAGCTTCAAATGGGCTTAGAACGATAGAGTAGTGACCATCAATAGCTGAGATCGATTGCTTGGATTCAATATCCTTCAGATCAGCTATGGAGCCTGCTTTTTCTTTGGTTAGTTTTATGGTTTGTTCTTTGTTGGTAACGTTCACTGCGTAGACAACAGCATCGCCTTCATAGGCTTTGTGATCGACATACGCGACATCATTGGCCATCAGGTTTGTACGTTTACCCTGTGATAGAGCGGGGTGCGTTTCTCTCAGTTTCATCAAGTTTGTCACGTATTGCTTTAAGTCTTTTTCGTGCGCATTGAGTTGGGCCGTGACACCTTCTACTTTACCGCTAGTACGGGCTACGTGATCATCACACAGACCATTAATAGCACAGTCATCAGTCCATACTTTGTCTGCAAAACCTTCTAGCTGATCGCCAATCTCGTCCCCATAGTAGGTCGTAATTGGGCCGGTATAAGCTGCTTGGAATGAAAATGCCGCTTTATAGCGCTGCCAATACTCTTTGTCTTGTGGAGAAGCGATATCACCGCGCTGTAATAAGTCACCAAAGCGCACAAGGTCATGGTTACCGATCATTAAATTTGGCTTTGCGTGGTCTGGGTATAACGAATGTAAAGACATGCCTTCTGCAAGCCACTCTCCACCTTTGTTCCCCACGCCAGCTTCGTTTACAGCAAAGGTTTCCGTCAGGCGGTAGCGCATAGGGAAATCAAACGCAGAACATAAGGCCGGTGCTTCATTTGAACCGTAGCCTGTTTCAATAATACGGTTCTCACCTGCCCAAATTTCCGCGACCATATAACCCAGAGGGTTCACGGTTTTACCTTCGCTGTTTACGTATTCGACTTGAGAAGAAGCGGTGTCTACCGTTTCTCTGATTTGACTCCAAGCTTCTTTTGGCACTTGATAAGCTTGATCTAAGCGCCAACCATCAATTTTGAGTTCTTTGATCCAATACTCGGCAACTTCTTGATAGAAGGCTAGGCTCTCAGGGTATGAGACTGGATTATCCTCTCCTTGGGGCAGCTTACCTGTTGGTGACGGCACTACGTTTTTTTTGTGGTGGCCAAATACGCCATCAAAGAAGACATAAAGCCCACGAGCATGCGCTTCTTCAACTAAGGTTTTAGCTTCTTCCATCGTTCCGAATCTCGGATCGATATTGAAATAATCGGTGGCAAAATAACCGGTTGCATCCAGTCTATCGGCCCAATGGTCTTGGTTTTCGATAGGCTCTGAATTAAAGATTGGGGTTAGCCAAATACCGTTCATGCCAAGAGATTCAATGTAATCAAGTGAGTCGATAATACCTTGGATATCTCCGTTATGATGACTGGTTCCATAGCCTGTCCCATGACCAATTGAGTCATCGCCACTGACAAAGCTTTCGACCATCACTTGATAGATCCTCAAGTCATTCACGTCGGCATTCGTATTCGTTTGGCATTGGTATGCTGTTGGTTCTTGAACTGATTCAGGTGCAGATTGGCAACCTGCAAGTAGGATGGCGGTAACGGCCAACGCGGTATTGGATAGAGAAAGTTTCACGTAAAGGTCCTTATTATTATGATTTAACCTATTATTCACCATCCTGATATTCTATAAATCCTCCGTTAAATAGTGGCAATAGGAGTAGACGGTAGGCTGAGAGACTGAGGTCACAATATGTGGCTAATTTCTTATACATATTATGATGAAGTGCTGATTTTTGAGTCGGAACGAGATTTGTACCGGAAGATATTTTTATGCGGTATGTAACCAGCCTTGTAGAGATTAAGTCATTCTTTGTTTCTAATGTTATCTATCCCGTAAGCAATCGGATATTATCTTGGGTTCATCATTAGATAATTGAAGGGTTAGATAACACCATGGAAGACAAGCAATTACTTGCCGCGCTGCAGCAACACCCTGTCCTCGATCTTTATCAGTTATTCCAAGAAGTTGGTCAAAACCGCTCTCTGTATGCATTACTAGAGAGGTTATCTTCCCTTAAAGAACACCACCAACTGAGCACTCGTCTTAGCCCTTTTAAGCCTCACATCGAAGGGTTGCTGGCTCAATTTGATAGCACTACACCGGACAGTGATATTCTCAAAGCGGTTGCTGTTCAGTCTGAGATTCAGCAACGAGGCCACAGTATGAGTCGTTACATCATGACATCGGACAATCACCGCCATTTTTCCCCAAATGCAGACCTAGTGATGTTTGGTGATTCGATCACCGAATGGGCACCTTGGGCGGATATCTTTCGCGATGTTTCGATGGTCAACCGTGGCTTAGCGGGTGACACCACAACTGGCATGTTGCGCCGTATTGATACCACGTTGAATGTGAAGCCAAAGCTGGTGTGCTTTATGGCTGGGATAAACGATTTGGCTCAGGGTTATGATGTCGAACATATCTACCAGAACTACATTGATATGCTTGAAGTGTGGCAAGAAAACGATATTCGAATCTTGGCGCAATCAACGCTTTATGTTGGCTCTAAACTGCAAGGTTTGAATTCGTCGGTTGAACTGCTCAATAGCAAGATAAGCGAGTACTGTTCTCAGCAAGGCATTGCGTTCTTAGATGTGAATTCTGTGTTGTCACCAAATAAGCTTTTGTCGAATGAGTACTCGTGTGATGACTTACACTTGAATGCGAAGGCTTACCAAGCTTGGGCTGAGGTGCTTCAACCTACGATAGCTGAGTTACTAAAATAAACTCACGCAAATAGCCAAATAGCCAAATAGCCGAGTAGATAAATAAATAGACAGCTAATTAAACAGCTCGACCGATAAACAGCTTAGCTAATACAAGAAAAGCCAACCCCTAGATTTGTTTCGCGAACCATAAGGACATCAATGTGAACCTAAGACAGTTGGAAGTCTTTTACGCCATCATGCAAACCGGAACCGTATCTGGAGCCGCACGTAATCTGCATGTGTCACAACCTAATGTGACCCGTATTCTGGCACACACAGAGCAACAACTTGGGTTTGGATTGTTCGAGCGTGTCAAAGGTCGGTTGGTGCCAACGGTAGAGGCAAAAACCTTACTGCCCGAAGCGGAAAAGGTGTATCAGCAATTGGGTCAATTTCGATCTCTGACCAACAAAGTAAAGCAAGGACATCAGCATTTACGTATTGGTGCGCCGCCGATACTGGCGACCAAATTGCTGACTCCGGTAATAGCCCAAATGTCTCGCGAACAATATTCCAGTAAACAAGAGCTCTCTTTTGAGTTGCTGACAGCAAACCGTGATGAACTGTGTGCAGGGCTATTAAAGCATGAGCTTGATATTGCTATCGCGTTTGGCGATGAAGCACCGCCTGCGATATTAAGTGAAACGCTATTAGCCGAATCGCTCAAGGTTTTGGTTCCATCCAATATGGTTGAGCAGTTACCGGCAGAATTAACGCTAGATGATCTTATCAATTATCCGCTGCCAATCATCGGGCTTGATAGCCGCGATCCATTAGGCCTCCTGTTACATCAAAGCCTTATTGCACGCGATGAGCATTATCACCACCCTATATCGGTACGTGGATACAGCGCTGCGGCAGAACTGGTGAAGCACCAAGCGGGGTTTGCGATTGTGGATCCGTGGACTGCAGAGCAGTATCAAAATGACGACTCGGTTTGCGTGTTTTCACTGCAGCCGGATATCCAATTCTCGGTATCGATGCTTTGTGCAGAGCACACCCCTCAGTCGATTTCCGTTAAGCAATTTATCGTTTCATTGAAGAGCCACACTCACCCTATAACTTAAGGTTATAGGCTCGTCATAAATAGGTATTCGGCAGCTTCTAAGTTCTTAATTAAAGTAAACCCATACAAGGATTTATTAATTAGGAATACTCATGTCTATCGCTCAACCTTACCTTCTTTTTCTTGGGGATGTTACCGACCCACTTGCCGCAAAAACAGCTCGCGGTATTCATCAATGGCGACCAGAAATTTGCCTAGGTCAGCTTCGTTTAACAGACGTTACCGTTTCACTTGGTTTAACGGATATGACCTTACAAGAGGCGCAAGCACAGGGCGCGAAAACGCTAGTGATTGGCACAGCAAACCCAGGTGGTGTTATTCCTGACTCTTGGCAGCCAACCATAATGGAAGCTGCAGAAATGGGATTTGAGATTGCATCTGGCATGCACCAACGACTGAGTGAATTTTCACCGCTTGCTGACATGCAGCAACGCGGATTGACTAAGCTTCATGATGTACGCCACTTTGATGGTGACCTAAAGGTTGGTAGCGGTAAGCCTCGTCAAGGTAAGCGCCTTCTTACGGTCGGAACCGATTGCTCAGTAGGAAAAATGTTCTCGGCGTTGGCGATTGAAAAGTCCCTTAAAGAGTCAGGTACATCCGCTCAGTTCAAAGCGACAGGGCAGACGGGTATCTTGATTGACGGCAGCGGTATTTCGATTGATGCTGTGGTGGCGGATTTCATTTCTGGCGCGGTTGAAGCGATTAGCCCCGATTTTACTGACTACGAGTGGGACATCATTGAAGGGCAGGGTTCTTTGTTCAACCCTTCGTTTGCAGGCGTGAGTTTGGGGTTATTACATGGCGCACAAGCCGATGCTTTGGTGTTGTGCCATGAAGTCGGGCGACCACATATTCGCAACCTTCCTCATGCGCAATTGCCAACGATTGAACAGACGATCGAAGCTAACTTGCAAGCCGCGCGATTGACGAATCCAGACGTGAAACTGGTTGGCATTTGTTTGAACACGTCGGCGATTAGCACTGAAGACGCTGAGATATTATGCCAAGAATGGACCACACTCTATCAAGTACCCGTGACGGACCCGGTTCGTTTTGGTGTACAAAATATTACTGATCATTTGCGACATTCACTTTAACGATTTCATCATTTCTACGTTTCCATTTGTTAAAGCGAACATCAATCGAGTGAAATTATGAAGATTACAGCAGAACCTATTACTATCGCGATGCAAACACCTTTTCGCATCTCTCGTGGCAGCCGAACTGAGTGTCACGTTGTTCGTGTTTACATTGAACATGGTGGCAAACAAGCTCAGGGCGAATGTACGCCTTACCCACGATACGGCGAGTCATCGGAGTCTGTGTTAGCGCAAATCCAACAAGCGTCTAGCGCACTTGAAGCTATGTTTGCACGAGGCGTTACCGATCCCGCAGAGCTAAGAGAGCATCTTCAGTCTTTATTGACCGGAGGGGCAGCGCGAAACGCGGTCGATTGTGCGCTTTGGGATTTTGAAGCGCAGCAGAACGAACAGACGTTTCCAAATAGCTTGTTTGAGTTACCTGCTCAAATCGTTACTGCAATGACCGTCTCGATTGGTACGCCAGAAGCGATGGCGACCCAAGCTCGAGATTATGTGGCGAATGGTGCGAAACTTCTAAAAGTGAAGCTTGATGGCGAGCAGGTAGTAGAGCGTGTTTGCGCGGTACGAGAAGCTGCGGCAGATGTTCAGATTGTACTGGATGCTAATGAAGCGTGGGCAGGGTTGAATCTCGAAGAGTTGCTCAATCAACTGACTGAGTTTGATATCGCGATGATCGAACAACCTCTTCCACAGCAGCATGATGCCTCACTGGCACATATCAATCACCCGATTCCACTGTGTGCGGATGAAAGCTGTCATACCACTTCGCAACTTTCATCTTTGTTAGGCAAGTATGAAATGGTCAATATCAAGCTCGATAAAACGGGCGGTTTGACCGAAGCATTGGTACTTGCTGAAGAAGCTCAAAGGCT
The DNA here is from genome assembly GCF_000153005.1 of Vibrio sp. MED222. Lineage (NCBI taxonomy): Bacteria > Pseudomonadati > Pseudomonadota > Gammaproteobacteria > Vibrionales > Vibrionaceae > Vibrio > Vibrio sp. MED222. The sequence continues at coordinate 1,527,027 of NZ_CH902606.1, forward strand.
AGGATTTACTCTGATGTCGGGTTGTATGCTAGGCACCTCATTGGCGATGCGAGCGGCGCTGCCTATTGCGGTTCAATCTGAAATCGTCGACCTTGATGGTCCTGTATTACTTGGGCAAGATGTTTCGCAAGCACTGACTTATCAAGATGGGATGATCATTCTTTAAGGTGGCTTAGCGTTCAGTATGGTGATGCAGGTTATAGGTAGGCACGCGAACTTTTGGACAAAAGTGAGTTAGGACTTTTGTCCTATATCTACTAAGTTAGATGAGAGAAATATCGAAGACCTACATTGTAAATATTCAGGCTCAAGTACAGCCACCAAGACGTACTTGATGACTATAAGATCAAGTCTGAGCAAGTGAAAATTAGTATAGCTAAACACGTATTTTTCTCGATCTAATCATGTGCTCTCGTAGATAATAAGCCCTTGCAGAACCAGTTTCTACAATTCCATTAAGTAGCTCAAGGCATGAGTTATACATTTTCCTATTTAATGCACCTCTATTTTCTATTTGAAGATATCGTCCTATCGACATTTCTAAATAATATGCCGTATTAATTTGCTTACCTATAAGTTCTGAGTTCACAGTGAACTTTGAAGTTAGAAGATGAATACCTTTATCAAAGAACACACTATGAAAGTGATATATTAAAGACGCTAAAGCTTCAAAAACGTGGCTATTGCCAGCAGATTGATTAGCAAATTCCAATAAATAGTGTGCCCCAGCCTTCATGTCACGTTCTTCATTAGGATGACCTTGCCAAGGACTATCCGCATACATTAGTCCACGTAATAGCTGATTTAAATCATTCTGTAACCCTACATAACGGTCATTGACATCATTCATGGCTATCTTATGTGCCTCTGGTGCTAATAAACTCCAAAGTGACCAGACTGCGTAATAATCATCTTCTTTTTCCACTACTACATTATATGAGAGTGTTATAGAATAAATAAAGCTGGGGGCTTTTGAACACCCTAAGAGCAATAGCTCTTTAAAGGGCATAAAATTATTATTTCTTGAATAAATAACATGCTCAGAAAGGCAATCTTGCATCTGTTTTTTTATGTCATGATTTATTTTTTCATCACCACTTGAACGATGATTTTGATATTCAGTATCAAATACAAAATTCACTAACCTGTTAACCAACTGGATCTGAACATCATCCATAGTACAATATGGAACCATTAACATTGGTAAATGAAGAAACCATGAACAATGGCTTTCCAAAGAAATATCGTTAACCGAAAGCTTAAATTTTCCATCAACTAATTCATTACGAAATGTTGTTATAAGGGCATTCCATTTTTCGATAGCTGCTTGCAACTCATCACCTTGTAGATGATAAAACCTACGTACCACACTATCTTCTCTTCGTAATCTGGCATACTCAACTATTCCAGCTATACAACTGGATGCTAATTCAGCGTCTCTTGACCAAAGAAATTCCCTTACCCCCTTAGCAGCATCAGCACTAACATTAAGGTTCTCATGGGTTAATGCTGTTGCCAAAGCAAACTTCAAATGCTTTTCTTGTTCTGGATCTAACTCTAAATCAAATAATTTAGGCAAAACAAATGCACACGCTCCAGAGCCATAATAATCAGTCTTATCATGGGCTGTTGTTCCATTCATATTATCTGCGTGCATAAATATTGACTCTAGGATAACTCCTAGGCACCACTCTTTATCTCCATCACTTAAGTTCAAAAGGTCATCTCTAACACAAACAGCAGCAACAGTTGTGATTGTACCAACCGCCATATCGGCAAAGTTGTGAATTTCACCTTTTTGGAGGGAATTGAGTAATTCTTTTGCGGCTATTAATGCATCTTGATATGAAGAGAAATATTTTTCTTCGAGCAATTTCTCTTCGAATAATTTCCGTCCCCATAAATTCAAACTAGTTACAGTGTTATCAATTGCATGTTTTTCATTATACTCTTGCTGATCTTGCTTTAAATCTGCTGGAAGATCAGACGAGCTTTGAAGCAATATTCGATCATTATCTTTATCTTCAACAGCTTCCCAAGTCCTTGTATCAACTCGGTGTACCATATACCGAAGATTTTTTTCATTACGAGCAGTCGCTTCATCTGTCAATTCATCAACAATTTTTAAAGCATCATCTCTTAACTCACTTACGAATTGAAGCCTTGTTAATAAGGTTTCTAACGACTCTTTTCTCCAAGGTCTAAGTGCGGCTTTTCTTCTTTCCTCGATGTAAATTTGTGTCATTACATCTCTTTGATGGTTAAAAAAGTGTAGTTCATTCCCCCCCATTTCTTGCGTCATTCGAATTAAATCTAAATGGTATAAATCAGCAGTTTTCAGTAAAGGAAATGCTGCTTTTCCTACTTTATTAGGGAAACCTGTCGCCACAGAAGATAAAACAGATGTAGGCATTACAGAGTTACTTTTTCTCAACAAGTAATCGTATATCCATTCTATTTCATTGTCTTCACTACACGTATCTACATATTCAACCAACCAATTTTCTAACGCCATAAGCGCACATTGAAGAAGATATGGTAATGTTGACTGACCTCGGTAACCTTTCCAAAGGTGAGGCGAGGCATACTGCTTTATTAATGTTCCATCAGTAAGAATCACACCCACTTGCTTTGCAGCTACTTCATCAGAGAAGTACTTTTCTTGTTCATCCGCAGAAGGAGCGCCAAACTCAGATTCAGCATACTTCTGTGCAGTTAAATTGCATAATTTAATAATAAAATCTAACGCTAATCTAGGTTTTGATTCAAGGAGGTACTTAAAAGGTCCTTTAGAACCACTTGCGGGGAAAAAATCACGTTCTCGATCTAAACCATAGGATTCTTCAACATCAATTCGGCCATAAGAACTATAGCCAAACTCATCTTCTTCTGTTTTTTGCAGTAACCACTCATGCAAAGAAAGCTTAACTACAAAGTCAGGATTACGCTTGCATAACATAGGCACATTAGTGCCTACAAGGGCTAAACTAGTCAGCTCATCAACATAGCTTAACCTTCTAGGCTTTACCTTGGAGATGAAAACATCCTGATCCATTAATTCATCAAATTTTTCTTTGATTGCTGTCGAAACCTTTAATAGGGCATTAAGTATTTTCTTTCTTCGCCCCTCATCACGATAAGAATCTTTAACCTGTTCAAGCAGCCATAAACTTAACAAGCCAACCTTTTGTGATGCATTTGGTAGTTCCTCATATATATTAACGAGTCCACACCATTCATTTATCACCTCAACAACTTGAGTAAGCATAGTGTTACTCAAGTCATGCTTAACCTCATAGATAAAATTAAACAATGCCTCCCAACCGTTACCATAGGGCTGTAAAAACAAAGATTTCAAAATCCCTGATTTTTCGTCTTTAACCAGTAAATTATTATATAGTGAACTTGGTCTTTGACAGGCTATTCTGAGAATAAAGCAAAAGCGGACCAAAAGTGCGCAATCATCCTTTAGAAGCTGAGACTTAAGAGAATATAGAAAATCCTCTGGCGAGCCATGTTGCATAATCGCTGCAATAGCTTCATCCTTCCAGTAACTTTCTATACCATCAGTGGTCAAGACTTCTTCAACAAATTCATTCGTTGCATCATCAAATTTCAATTTTCTGTATAGCCATAACCGAAAGGCTCTACTAATTGCAGGCTCATTACCAATAGTTAATAAAAATTGAACTAAGTCTTGCGAATTTTCAACGAACTCGATCTCTATGTATTCTTCTAATGCCCAGTCCTCTAATACATCATGCATTGGACTTATAGTGGCAGACTTCTGATCACGGTGAATTAAATGATCCTCTTCCAATTTAGCAATGACTTCAGGATCAAACTCACTAGATCTAATACCAAACAACATTTTTTTCGCTCGTTGTTTTGCAATATTAATAAAAGTTGTTCTTCGCTTATCTGGCATTCCTGATTTTCTATCTGCCTCTTTTGAAATCACTGTTGCCCAGACAGTATTTCTAAAATCGACTTCAGTATCACCAGATTTAAATTGTGCACCATTACCAATAGCTCTTACTGCAATCTCGATAAAGAATGGTACTTTAAGCAATTCAGTTAACGAGTCATTAGATATTAGCCCTGTTAACTCAGGAATATGCTCACTGACTTGGACAACTTGATCCGTAGTAAGCCCTTCCACATTCACACTGTCAAACTGGATAGCACTAGGTTGAAGATAATTAAAAGTAAGTTGTTGATATGCATAATCACGGCCCGTTGCAATAATGGTCCAACCCGCTTGTTTTTTTATGTATTGAAGTAAATCAATAAATGCATCTTGATAATTTAGCTCTAAAACTTTTTCTAGAGACTCAATAACAAGTATTTTTTCTTTAAGTAACGAGAAGTACCCTTCAATCTGACCTAACGTAGAGTTCATTCCGATAGATGTAAAGACATCGTTAAGGTGGTTTTTATCTAAGTCTTCAGCTCTTAAATAGAAAACAGGAACATCTTTACCTTTCGTTGAGATAAAGTCTTTAACAACTCCAGATTTTCCAACACCTCTAGCGCCAGTAACAAAAATAAAGTCATTTACCTCGTACAGTTCAGATATTTCTGCTATCTGCTCAGCCCTATCTATATGAAAACCATTAATAGTGTTCGATATTCCATCAAATATATGGTCTCCACGCTCTTTAAGCTTTAAAAAATCATGTTCAAAATTTACTTTACTTGTCGACTCAAATAACAATTTAACTTCTTTAGGTGCATTATCTTGAGTTAGAGTCCCTGCATTCTGGTTAAATTCTTGGGCACAAGTTACTAATTTAGACAAAACAAGAGGTGGTGACTCATCCGAGTAACATTCAATCAAAGAGCACAAAAGATTTGCAACTACTGAGTATTTTGCATCTAAGTCGAATGAAACTAACTGAAAAACTTTTAAGAAAAGCCATAATTCATCATCAGTAATAGCATTCCCACCATTAGCAACGGTTAATTGTGCCCTGAATATATTAAGTTTGTTAACTTTTGCTTCACTAGTGAAGCCTTTCGTTTTAGATTTTTTAATAAAGTCTGCTGAGTTTGACGAATACTTAGCCCATTCCAATATTGGTAGAGTATTATTAACGTCAAGTTTGGGTAACGGGCCAGTTATTAATGCAATTGAATCATTTTCAACATTAAATTCAGTACTTTGAAAATCTTTCCATGCACTATTAATAACTTCAGCAAACATTGAATCAACAGCCCCACTTATAGTGATTTCATGCTTAATCTGAGCAAAAAGCTGACTTTGGTTACTTGCTTTATCAGTCGCAACTAAAACAAAGTCATCCGTATTTACGCCATCATATTTATTCTGAAACTTTAACTCTTTTGCCCTCATATCCTGTGATAAGCAAGGAACACAAGACTTTGTTAGCAATGACAATGCAAAAGCAGCTTGAACTCTAGTTTCAAAGTTAACACCACCACCTCCAGTAGAAAATGGATTGCTCTGTTGTTTGACATCATTACTCATTTCTCATCTCCATAAAGCGCACAATGAAATTCATGAGTTTTTCCGTGCACAAGTCTCACTAATTTTCAACACTTTATCGCAAAAAACGGTAGGATGATATGAGCACAGTCACTTACCCGATACAAGCAATTTAACAATGAATGGTTAAATGTGCTTAGAATTAATTTTGTGACTCAAATGGTCACAAGTTACAAAAATGGCAGCCCAACCTAGTAAAATTTTTAAGCCAGTTATCAGCGTGTGAAATAGCCTGAACTGTCAGTGCTAACGCACTTTGGGGCAAAAATGAGCCAGCCGTGATTGACTGACTCAAGGGAAGCTCTCTTAGTTACTTGATCGGAATATAGATTTCGGTTTTCAAATTCTCAGGTTTAGTTCGTCTTGGGTCTCGATTCAGGTACACCTCAAAGCATGGTTGGTCTCGCAGTTCAAACCCACTGTCTGGTAGCCATTTCAAGAGTAAATAACGGTATGCTTCAGAGAGTTTCTCGTAAGTACCTTTGTGCAAGGCCTTGGCATATTTGCCACCCAAAATTGTCTTGCGATCGATACATCCATCCTATTTCGACATAGGTAGTGTCCTACACTGCGAGACTCCATGATTTTCCATTATTGCTAATTTGTCTGAAAGTTTAGATTCAAGACCGTTTTGCGAATGATAAGCCCAATACGATCAATCTCTATGATAAATGATCAGACTTTATTGGAAGTGCTCGAACTAAAATGCCCTCCGACAGGGATTGATAAAGTAATCACGTTTCTGTCGGTGCGGTCACTTTCTATTATCGCAAAACAGACCATGCAAGCTTTATAAAATAATTGTTATGATATCTTATGTGAAATGTTAATGATTACTCTTCGTTTAATAGCTTCACTAAAGCTATTCGATCTAAGATTAAATAGGTAAATCACCTAACTGATTGAATCATTGACGGATCCTGTTGATTTTATGATGAGAAGAAGGTGGAGCGAGTGAGTAGTCATGTCTCCGAGGTGATAGAAAATAAAGACAGTTTTGAACGCCCGTTTTCGATCAAAATCCCGCGTCGTAAGTGGTTTGGTTGGAAGGGCATTGAACTGCGTTTGGTGTTGGCATTGGCTATGTTATCGATGACCACCATCTTCCTCTCAGTTGTCTCTAGCTTCACCTTTGACGATTTAAACCAACGCCTTGTTGAATTAAAAGAGAGTGAAATCCCCGCCTTAGATAACGCTGCACGCCTCAATGACATGGTGCGTGTGATTATCACGACCTCATCTCAGCTCAGTGACGCTGAATCTAATTTAGAGCGTAAGCAGGCGATGCTCAAAATTGAAGAGGCCATTTCAGTGATGAATAGCGTTATGGTTCAATTCCCTGATTATCACGCCTATTTTAAAGATCTTATCGCCCAGGTTAATAATAGTCTGAGCCTGTTGTATCAAAGTGAGATTGAGTCAGAACAACTCAATCAAGAACTTCGTAATTTGCTTGAAGGCTTTTATCCTCTATTGCAACAAGCCAGTGACTCACTCGATAGTTTGCCTGACCCAGCCAAAGATCAAATCCAATATACTCAGTTGAAATCTCTGCTTTATTATCAATTAGGCTTAGTAGAGAAGCTGTATAACGACTCAAGCTTTAATGAGCTCGATTACACCAGTTACCGTCTAGAACAAGTCGGGGAAGAGTGGTGGAAGCTCTGGGGCAGTGGTGATTTAAGAAGTGATTTTCCTGAGTTAGATCATCAACTCACAGTGATCTATAACCTTGCCTCAAGTGATAGCAGCTTGTATGGGATGAAAAACAAAGCGCTCGATCATCTCTATCAAGAGCAATACTTCCTGCAAAACAGCCGCGAGCATTTGAACCAATTAACCGTGCAGATCGAAAGCAACACTAGCAAGGTGAATAGCAATATTGACCAATCGATTCAGCTGGCGCAGCTGTCTTTACAATCGAACCAACAACTCTCTCTTTTTCTTTCTCTGTTTAGCGTGTTGGCTGCCGCTGCCATTTCATGGTTCTACGTGCGTAAGAGTATTTTAGAAAGGCTTTTACAGCTCAAAGACAACATGTTCGCGATTTCTACCGGTCATCTGGATACCGAAGTTTCTATTCGTGGCAAAGACGAAGTGACGCAAATGGCCAAGTACCTAAAGGTATTCCAGACCACGGCCAAAGTCGTTAAGCAAACCAATCGAAAATTAGAGGCTGAGGTTGAAGAGCGAACCTTAGCCGAAGCCAAGCTACGTGTTACTCAAGATGAACTCATTCAAGCCGGAAAATTAGCCGCGTTGGGACAATTAAGTGTCGGGATCACGCACGAGATCAATCAACCTCTGACGGCAGTAAACAGTCATGTTCGAAGTGCTCAATTATGGTTAGGCAAGCAAAGGCCTGACAGGGCAGAAGAGAATCTGAAAAAAATCGAGGTCTTGTTAGATAAAGTGGCTGCGATTACTCGTCACCTAAAGGCCTTCTCACGTAAGAGTGATGGAAAGATTGATAACGTTGAATTGAATAAGGTGATTGGTGATGCGATTGACCTGTTTGAAACCAGACAGAGCACGGTCTCGATTCAGTATTCACCCCAAAGCGACCAGGTGGTTCGAGCTAACAACATTCGCTTAGAACAGGTACTGGTGAATTTGATCAGCAATGCTTTGGATGCCATTGAGCACAGAGAACAACCAGAGCTCAGCATCTCAACTCAAGAGCATTCGAAGACCATTCAGATTTTGGTGATGGACAACGGGTTAGGGATACCTGAAGAGGACATTCCGCATCTGTTTGACCCATTTTATACCCGCAAGACAACAGGTAAGGGGCTTGGGCTTGGTTTGTCTATCGCATACAACATCATAAAAGACTTTGGCGGCTCGATTCACGTGGAATCGGTTGAACACCAAGGCACCACTTTTATCGTCACTCTACCAAAAGGCATAGCCTCATGACTGCAGAAAAACACATAGTTCTTATCGATGATGAAATCGATGTCGTTGAAGCCGTGAGTGAAATGTTAGAGCTAGAAGGGTTTAGCGTTACCACTTTTACCGACCCTAACCTTGGCCTTAAATCGCTCAAAGCAAACAGCCAGTCGGTTGTATTGTGTGATGTACGAATGCCACAGGTGGATGGGCTTACGTTACTGAGTTCAATTCAACATAGAGCCGCTAACGTCCCTGTATTGTTGATGAGTGGCCATGGCGATATTCCCATGGCGATAGAGGCAATGAAGCTAGGGGCGTTCGACTTTTTAGAAAAGCCACTTAATGCGAGTGAGTTGGTAGAGAAGCTCGATTTAGCGTTGGCACAGTCTCAGCACAATTGCCCAGCAGCTACAGACGGTGATGAGGAAGCTGAGTTACCGATTGAAACGGTGGTTATTGGCCAATCAAAAGCGATGGATACGATACGCAAGCAAGTGCTCGCACTGTCTCATACTGGTGTTGATACCATCATCAACGGCGAAACAGGAACGGGCAAAGAGGTGATTGCTCGCGCGTTGCATCAATTTAGCCGTCGTAAGGCGAAGCCCTTTGTCGCGATTAACTGTGGCGGTATGACAGAAAGCATTATCGAAAGTGAGTTGTTTGGTCATGAAGCGGGTTCGTTTACCAGTGCCAACAAGAAACGCATTGGCAAAATAGAACAAGCCAATGGCGGTACTCTGTTTCTTGATGAAATAGAAAGCATGCCAATTGCGGTGCAAATTAAACTGCTGCGCGTGATTCAAGAGCGAATGATTGAGCGTGTTGGTGGTAACGAGTTAATCCCGGTCGATATTGTGGTGGTAGCCGCCAGCAAAGCCGATCTTGCGAGCTTGAGTGAAAAGGGGGAGTTCAGAGCCGATCTCTTCTATCGTCTTAATATTGCTAGCTTAAACCTTCCCGCATTGCGTCAACGCAAAGAAGACATTCAGGTGTTATTCCGCCATTTTGTGATTCAAGCGAGCCACAAGTACAAGACGCGTCCGTCAACGATCTATCCCGAACAAATACAGCAGCTATGTCGACACGAATGGCCGGGTAACGTGCGTGAGCTGCGTAATGTCGCTGATCGTTTTGTGTTGGGTATTGTGGGTGATGGCTTTGATCTTCAATCGCCGATTTGCGAGTCGTCCGGAGAAGATTTCGCCTTTGAAAAACAGATGGAGCAGTACGAACGAAATGTACTGACCGAAGCGTTGATAGAGAGCGCGGGCAACATCAATGAGGTCTCAAGCAAGCTGAACCTGCCACGTAAAACGCTTTATCGAAAAATGAAGAAACACCAATTGGATAAAGAGAGCTTCAAGGCCTAACTGGTTCATTCATTCGCTTAATAAAAGCACAAGACAACAATGACCCATTTAACTTTTAGTCGAATGGTTAACCGTTTCAAGTAATTGTAATAAAAGGGCTTTAACATTTGGCACAATGCGTGCAATCACTACATTGTGGCATACGTTCACATGAGGTTATTCGGTGCTGAGTCAAAATCTATATGACAGCTATCTATATATGACAGCTATCCAACACCGAATGATCGAATAAAGGAAGTTAGAAAAATAATTGCTTGTTGCAAGGAGATACAAACATGAAGCAAATACTGAAAGGTTCGATTGCTCTGATACTAGGTGTGAGCTCGATGACGGCATGGGCCGCAGCAGAATCAGCCGACTTAGGTCCTCGTCCCCTCTTTTTAGTGAACAATATGGATGAGAGCCCTTTGAAAACCAAGCTGTTGAGTTGCAGTGAAGGACCTTTTCATCGTAGTGATTTTTCTATTGGACATCGCGGAGCTGCGATGCAGTTTCCTGAACACACCAAGGAATCCTACTTAGCGGCGATTCAAATGGGCGCGGGTGTCGTGGAATGTGATGTGACTTTCACTAAAGACAAGGCGTTGGTATGTCGTCACTCGCAAAGTGATCTGCACACCACAACCGATGTTTTGGCGCATCCAGATCTCGCGAAGAAGTGTTCAACACCGTTCACGCCGGCTAACCCAGCGACAGGCGAAGATGCTCAGGTTGAGTGTCGTACCTCTGATTTCACGCTAGCGGAGTTTAAGACCCTGAAAGGGAAAATGGATGGTGCGAATCCAAAAGCAACCACGGTTGAAGAGTACATGAATGGCACACCTGGTTGGAGAACCGATCTTTACAGCCAAAGTGGCACACTGATGACACACGCAGAAAGTGCGGCATTGTTTAAAGAGCACGGCGTGAAGGTGACTCCTGAGCTGAAATCGGCGGCGGTAGAAATGCCTTTCAATGGTTTTAGCCAAGAGATGTACGCGCAGAAGCTGGTGGATGAGCTGAAAGAGGCGGGTTTTGAGCCTTCAGAGACTTACCTACAGTCATTCAACTTGGATGATGTGAAGTACTGGGTTAATGAGACGCCTAAGTTCGGTAAGCAAGCCGTTTACCTTGACGACCGTGTTTACGAGCAAGCGGACTTTGTTGCGTCTGTGGAGAACATGAAAGAACTGCACGATGCGGGTGTGAATATCATCGCGCCACCTCTGTTTGCTTTGGTTGAGCTAGGTGAGAACAACGAATTGGTTGCGTCTAATTACGCGAAACTGGCAAAAGATGCTGAGCTTGAGATTATTGCATGGACACTGGAGCGTTCAGGCCCGCTAGCGCAAGGTGGCGGTTGGTATTACCAAAGCGTGAAAGATGGCATCAACAATGATGGTGACATGATGAAAATGCTTGATGTACTGGCGCAAGATGTTGGTGTTATGGGCGTATTCAGCGATTGGCCTGCAACGGTAACTTACTACGCTAACTGTATGGACAGCGACGCTTAGGCGATTCAGAGCGCGCTGTTACATCGCTAATTATAGCGTTTGTATAGAGAGCGCGTAGCCAAAGAATAATAAGAGAAAAAGCAGTGAACCAAAGGGCCTTCGGGCTCTTTTTTTACCACTGAAATCGATGGGACAGAAATGACCCAAATGATGGGTTTTGAGTTGGACACGAATGACTCAAAAGTAATTTGAAAGTGTGGGTTTTTATTTAAGTGGCTGAAATTAAAGATATAAAAAGGTGGCACAAAGGCTGCAATAGTGAAGGTGACTTTCAACAATAAGTAAAAGTAAGGTTTGAATATGAAAATCAGTGTTAAAGGACTGTTAATCGCTAGCTCATTACTACTTCCTTCAATGGCTATGGCAAGCGACTGCTCTAGCCGTGGTGTGTTAGACGATCGATACTGTGATGAAAACCAAGATTTGGTCGCCGATTCACCAAAGAACCCAGATGAGTGGAACGACCCAAGTACGCTTGTGTTTACTTATACGCCAGTAGAAGACCCTGCGTTGTACAAAGATGCGTTTGCGGATTTCCAAGCTCACCTAAGTAAAATTACGGGTAAGCGAGTGATTTACTACACAGTTCACTCGAACTCTGCGCAAGTAGAAGCGATGCGTTCTGGTCGACTGCACGTTGCAGGTTTTTCTACGGGCCCAACAGGCTACGCAGTTAACCTCGCGGGTTACGTTCCAATCGCTGTGAAGGGCGATGAGTCTGGCTTCCAGGGCTACAACTTAATCACGATTGTGCGTAAAGACAGCGGCATTAACAAAATGTCTGATCTGAAAGGCAAAAAGGTTGCACACACTTCTGCATCTTCCAACTCTGGCAACCTAGCTCCACGTGCGTTATTCCCAGCGAAAGGCCTAGTGCCAGATGAAGATTACAAAGTGCTTTACTCAGGTAAGCATGACCAATCGATTCTCGGTGTGTTCAACGGAGACTATGATGCGGCACCTGTGGCATCTGACGTTTATGACCGCATGGTTGCAGCAGGTCGTGTCGACGATTCTGAACTGAAGATCATCTACCGTAGCCCACGCTTCCCAACGTCTGCGTTTGGCTATGCTTACAACCTAAAACCAGAGCTAGTTGAGAAGATCAACGAGGCTTTCTTTAGCTACCGCTTTACACCAGAAATGAGCGCATCGTTTAAAGGTGCCGACCGTTTCTCGCCAATCAGCTACAAAGAAGAGTGGGATGTAATTCGTGATATCGCTCATGCGACAGGTACGGCTTACACCAAAACTGGCCTGAAGAAGTTAGCTGAGAAAGATGCGGCTAAACGCGCGAAGAAAAAAGCCGCTGAGCTAGCAAAACAAGCAAACAACGGCTAGTTCTTAGTTCTGTTGGAAGGCTAAGTTTTAGAAAGACTTAGCCCTTTAAAAACACCTACTTCAACTAAATATCTATGCCCTCGCGGGTAGGGCATAGATCATTCGAAAATTCGCACAAGGAAATGCAGTATGGCCGTAGCAAGCTATGAAGGAATAAAGATAAACAACCTTTTCCACGAATATGTGGCAGGCAAGCCAATCCTTAAAGGCATTAATATTGATATCGATGAGCCAGGTATCATCGCGATCATTGGTCCATCGGGTACCGGTAAAAGTACGCTTCTGCGCTGTATCAACCGCCTCAATGATCCAAGCCAAGGTGAGATCATATTTGATGGCGCAGACCTGACTCAATTAAAAGGCCAAGCGCTACGTAAACAACGTCGACATATCGGTATGGTGTTTCAAGAATATAACCTTGTCGAACGTTTAACGGTTATCGAGAACGTGTTAAGCGGCCGTTTGGGTTACATGACCGCTTGGAATGCGTGGCGTCGTAACTACTCTGCGCAAGACCTAGCAAAAGCGTTCGAGTTACTTGAATTTGTTGGCCTGCAAGACTTTGCTAACCAACGTGCCGACAGTTTGTCAGGCGGCCAAAGACAGCGTGTCGGTATCGCTCGCGCAGTCATGCAAGACCCATATATCTTATTGGCGGATGAACCGACGTCATCACTCGACCCAAAAACCGCGGTAGAGATCATGGAGTTGATGGAGACATTCGCAGAACAGAAAAACATCCCAGTGTTGGTGAATATCCACGATGTGAACTTAGCCAAGCGTTATGCCAAGCGCATCATCGGCATGTGTAACGGTAAAGTGCATTATGACGGTAGCCCTGAAGGGATCTCAGAAGAAGACCTAAAAATCATTTATGGGGGTGAGTCATGGCTGGATTAAACCCAAGCTCGTCGCCAAGCGTACCGTCAAACCAGTCGCCAGCGAAGCATGAAAACCCGTTCAAAACCTCATGGACTAACCGTGCAATTATCGCTGCAATCATTGGCTACCTGTTTTACAGCTTTTCGACGTTAGGGCTGACCTTTGAGCGTTTGGTCATCGGTTTTGGTGAAAGTGAGCGGCTACTATCAAGAATGTTCCCGCCAGATTTCTCGCGTACTAATCTACTGCTAAGTGGCTTAGCCGAGAGCTTACAGATAGCGATCATTTCGAGTTTCTTCGGCATCATCATCTCATTGTTTCTTGGCTTACTTGCCGCAAGAAACATGATGCCTTCGATTGTATCGACACCTATTCGTGGCTTCATCGCACTGTGTCGCTCTTTCCACCCAGTGATCATTGCCATTCTATTTGTGAAAGCGGTGGGTTTCGGTGCCCTTGCTGGGATCCTGACTTTGGTCTTCGCATCGATTGGTTTTATTGCCAAGCTTTTCGCTGAAGCCATTGAAGAGATCTCTTTTAAACCGGTTGAAGCGATTAAAGCAACGGGGGCGAGCTTTGTCAGCGTCATTCTGTACGCGGTTATGCCACAGGTATTTACTCGTTTCATTGGCTTTGCTAGCTACCAATTGGACTCAAACTTACGTAACTCAACCATGGTTGGCATTGTGGGAGCAGGTGGGCTTGGTGGCACGTTATTCTCGGCATTCCAACGTTTTGATTACGACTTTGTCGCCGCTATTTTGATCACCATTATCGCATTGATTCTTGTGGGTGAATTTCTTTCCAATATTGTTAGGAGAATCTTCTAATGACAACTGCATCTATCGATAGAGAGTGGCAGCGCTTTACACCCAACGAACGTGTGGCTCGATTTGCCGTTTACCTTAGCCTTGTGTGCGCCATCGTGTGGTCTTGGCAAACCGTTGAAGTAATTCCTGAGTTCTTATACGACGCGCCAGCCCAGTTTGCCGACATGTTCGAGCGTATGGTGCCAATGGATTACGCGTTCTATCCTGAGTCGATTCACGCAGCGATGATTGAGACACTGCACATCGCGACGTTAGGTACCTTGTTTACCTTGGTATTTGCTATCCCTTTGGCGCTGATGAACGCGCCAAATATCACTCCGAATAAAGCTTTGAATTGGATTGCTCAATTCTTTCTCGTTTCTTCACGTTCAGTGAACTCATTGGTTTGGGCATTGCTGTTCATCGCACTTTTTGGCCCCGGTGTTCTCGCAGGCATTATGGCAATTGCTATTCGTAGTATCGGCTTTGTAGGGAAGCTGTTAGCGGAAGCAATCGCTGAAGTGAACATGGGGCCTATTGAAGCTTTACGCGCGACAGGCGCTTCTTGGATGAGCGTTTTACTTAAAGGTTATTGGCCACAAGTAATGCCTGCGTTCTATTCCATCGTGCTGTTCCGTTGGGACATCAATGTACGTGAGTCTGCGGTATTGGGGTTAGTGGGCGCTGGTGGTATTGGCGTGGTGCTTAACGATGCGCAGAACCTTTTCGAGTGGCAGAAAGTATCAATGGTGTTGGTGAGTATCTTCGCAGTGGTTATCGTTGCAGAAGCGGTGGTGATCCATATCCGTAATAAACTCATATAAACATATGGTGCAATGCAGCGTGTTTTGTGTGATGTGTCAAAGTTAAGAGCTTATCTAGCATTTTGAAGCTCAAACGACCCTAGGTACTTCGGTCTACCTAGCGGTCGTTTTTTTATGTTGTTTGAATGGGCAGAAAGCTTGTTTAGACAGGGATGGTTAGCTTTTCGCTGTCTCAGTTTTAAGCGTCAGAAGAGCATCCACAAATTCTGCAAACCCATAGCCACCCGGTTGTGACATCACCTTGTTTGGATGATGATCTAGTTTATCCCAATAATGCCGAATGTTAGCCACGCCAACGGTGAGCTGTAGTGATTCGAACACCTGTTGATCATTCATTGAATCGCCGACATAACACGCTTGCTTGTGGATTTGTTCAAGCGATAAGCCTTTATTAGCCAGAAAACGATGTACTGCATTTTTCTTTGAGTGCTCGCCATACCAAGCATTGATATGAATCGAACTTGCCGTCGCGTGTGCGCCTAAAGCATGTATTCTTTTAAGTACCACTTGCACTATTTCAGGGTCAACAGGTTCACGGTTTTGGCCGATATCAATCGCGACCTCACACAAGCGGTAAGATTGATCCAAAGTTAGCGAGAGGTCGGGGTAACTCAACAAGATCGCTTCAACTTCTTGTTTTAGCTTTGCTTGGTTCTGACGCACTTGTTCTAGCGGTGTTTCAGATGAGAGTTGTAATGCACCATCTTGCTTCTCTAGTAAGAAGGCGCCGTTCTCTCCTAGCACTGCATCGACAGGCCAAAGCTGCGCAATATGGTCACACCAACCCGCACAAGCGCCAGTCACCGCGACCACTTTGATTCCATTGTCTCTTAGCTTTTGTAACGCAATCAAGGTTTCAGGAGGGAGTGAGCCTTGCCAAGTGAGCGTGTCATCGACGTCGGTTAATACCCATTCGATGTGCTTCCAGTTATTGCCTAGTTGGTGTTCCATCTAAAAACTCACTATTCCACTGATTGAGGTGTAGATCGAAAAAGCCAGCAACGCATGCTGGCTTTGGAATTCTTGTGCGCTTCTATTCGTGAGTGCGCTTTAACTATTAGTCGAGTTATACCAGTTTCATCTCTTGGATGATGTCTGAAGCAATTTCTGGCTTCGTGCTCGTTGGTTTCTCGTGTAAGTCTGATTTCAATTGTCCCTTACGGTTACTTAGGCCTGCTTCAAGTTTCTTGAGTGCTGAAGCGATAGCTGGATACATAACGTCATCTGTAGCTTTTGCGTTTACACGTACACCTTCGTAGTTGGTGAACACTTCAACCTGGTGTTGACCATGTTCTTTTGTGATGATGATGTCGCAGCTGATCAGTGATGGGAAATGGTTAGATATCTTCTCGAATTTACCTTCGATGTCTTTGCGTGACTCGTCGTTAATTGATACATGATGTGTTTGAACATTTATTTTCATAAATCATACCTTTCCAATGACTGTGTCATTTAAACGTAGCAAACATCGGTTAGTTTAACCAACTGCGAAATAGCACATGTGTGATTCACTTCAGTGTTATCAAATAATCTCCCTTTACTCCCTTGAAAGTCCGAAGAACTGATCGCATATTATGTTTCGTGTTTTCAATACATGTTCAAAAATACCTCACTCGCGAAGCATTCCTCTAATCTACCTTGCCAGCCTAGGTTTTATCGCCTTAACCAAACGTCAGCTCAAATACTTATTCTAGTTTAAGTTTTGTAAATCATTGCTAGTTTGATGCCGATAATGCTTTCTTTTTAAATCACTGCAGTTGATATAAAAAGTGTGGTTTATATAAAAAAGCAAAGCTCCGTGAATGCGACTATTGAATAAGGCAACTCTTGGCTGCCCTTATAGCGCCATCTGGTTTTAGCGATAGCTATTCTTCAAATTGGTAAGAAGAGGGCACCACAATGACGCCTTGTTTCGATATGTGAAAGCGTTTAGCGTCGGCAAGGTTATCAATACCGATTTGGGTGCCATCTGGCACTTTGACGTTCTTATCTATGATGCAGTTTTGAATATGGCAATTTTTCCCAATCTCAACATCTTCAAACAGAATACTATCAATCACAATCGCGGCATTACTGACTTTCACTTTCGGGAAGAAGATAGAGTTTTGCGCAGAGCCACCTTCGATCACTACGCCATTCGCTATCATCGAGTTGATGAATATTCCTTGGTTTCCTTCTACAGAAGCAATGGTGCGTGCAGGTGGCAGTTGCGGCTCGTAGGTGCGAATCGCCCAATCTGGTTGGTATAAATCTATAGGTGAGGCTGGCTTTAACAGATCCATATTGGACTGGTAGTAAGAGTCGATAGTACCGACATCTCTCCAGTACGCATCTTGGGTCACTCGGCCTTCTTCGTCGCCAAACTTATACGCGTAAACACTGTTGTTGCCGACCAATTTAGGAATAATGTCTTTACCGAAATCATGGCTTGAATTCGGATCTTCGGCATCCGCCAGTAGCGCTTGTGTTAACACCTCTTTATCAAAGACGTAAATACCCATTGAAGCCATGCTTCGAGTCGGCCTACCGGGGACACATGCAGGGTAACGTGGCTTTTCGGTAAAGTTATTGATCTCTAGAGATTCATCTATCTCCATCACACCAAATTCTTTGGCTTCATCAATCGAAACCTCCATGCACGCTACGGTTAGATCGGCCTCGTTCTTTTTATGTTGCTTGAGCATTGGCGCGTAATCCATGCGATAGATATGGTCGCCTGATAACACCACTACATGCTTAGCTTCGCTACGAGAAAGCAGATACAAGTTTTGATAAATCGCATCGGCAGTACCGCTATACCAACTATCACCTGTACGCATTTGTGGGGGGACATTGGTGATGTATTCGCCGAGCTCGGGGTTAAGCACCGACCAACCATCTCTTAAATGTTTTTGTAAAGAGTGAGACTTGTACTGAGTCAGCACCAAAATTTGGCGCAGCCCAGAGTGTAAGCAGTTCGCGAGCGTGAAATCGATGATTCGATATTTACCGCCAAAAGGTACCGCAGGTTTTGCACGGTTATCGGTAAGGGGAGAAAGCCGAGAGCCAACACCGCCGGCCAGAACGATTGTAAGAGTGTCTTGCATGGTCAGAACCTCAATGTATTTATGATTATGAACATAGACTTGCAAGCGTTGAGCCAAATGTAACTCATTGAATATTAAACGAGATGAGAATGAATTCTGCGAGATTGCACCAAGTTGATGCGTACGAGGTGTTGGCTTGCTCTATTTTGATCCAAATAGACCCGGGCAAGGTGAAGGGGTTAAATTAACAAAATGACGCACGGGAAAGTTGCATTACAAAACTGTCAATAAAATGAAGCGATAAAGTGATCAAGTCGATGTAAATTTACATAAGTTCTCACAAGTTTTCACAAATTGATTTCCATCAATAAAGTAGGGTTATTATATGCTACCTTGCACGCAAAATAAGAAATGATTACTCATTCACCAATAACGATTAAGCCCTCAAAAGGAAATTATAATGAAAAAAACAGTATGTGGTATTGCGGTTATTGCGGCTCTTATGTCAACTAGTGCTTTTGCTCATAAAGAAGGTGATTTCATCATCCGTGCTGGTGCCGCAATAGTGTCTCCTAACGATAGCAGTGGAGATGTTTTGGAGACATCGGGTTCAAAATTTGGTGTGGATTCAAACACCCAACTTGGATTGACATTTGGCTACATGTTTACAGACAACATCAGTCTCGAGATTCTTGCAGCGACGCCGTTCTCCCATACAATTTCTACAAACCATGGTGGTTTAGGTGATATCGCCGAGACAAAACACTTACCACCAACGTTGATGGTGCAGTACTACTTCGGCGAAGCAAACAGTAAGTTCCGTCCTTACGTAGGTGCTGGTATTAACTACACCGTATTCTTTGACGAAGAGCTTAATGGTGCGGCTAAAGATGCTGGTTTAAGTGACTTGTCCCTTGATGATTCGTGGGGACTGGCTGCGAATGTTGGTATGGATTACATGATCAACGACGACTGGTTTTTAAACGCATCCGTCTGGTACGCAGACATAGATACTACAGCCAAGTACAAGGCTGGTGGGAAACAGTACTCAACAGACGTTGATATTGATCCATGGGTATTCATGATCGGTGGTGGTTACAACTTCTAATCAATATCTTTAGTTTGTTAAAAGCGCTCAAGCTCCAGCCAGCTTGGGCGCTTTTTTCTTTTGATCAACAACGTCACAAACAACGCAAGCAAATCATGCATGAGTAAAAATTGATGTGGCGATTGCAATCATCGTTACCACCAAAACGAAAGCGCCACTACTTGTTAAGTAGTGGCGTTTTTTAGTTCATCGCTTATTTAGTAGCGATAGCAAAGGCCTATGGCTGTTGCTTAGTTGGTGCTAGAGCAATCTCACGGATACATACATTCTGTGGTTGTTGGTAAGCGTACGATACCGCGCGAGCAATATCGTCAGCAGCCAGTACGCCGCCCATGTCTTCTTTCCAAGAATCGTAACCGTCTTTGATTTCTTGAGATGTAGTGTGAGACAGAAGTTCAGTCTCTACAGCACCCGGTGCGATAGTGGTAACACGAACATTTGAAGCAGCAACTTCTTCACGAACGTTCTCAGAAATAGCGTGTACCGCGAATTTAGTACCACAGTAAGCCGCGTGGCTTGGGAATGTTTTCTTACCCGCGATTGAGCTGATGTTGATGATAGTACCTGTATTGCGTTCCATCATAGGAGCAAGTACAGATTGCATGCCGTTTAGAAGGCCAATCACGTTCACGTCGAACATTGTCTTCCACTCTTGAGCGTCTTGAGTATCGATTTGACCAAGAAGCATTGCACCAGCGTTGTTGATAAGCGCGTCTACAGGGCCAAATTTCGCTTCACCTTGTGCGATTGCTGCATCAAAAGACGCTTTGTCTGTTACGTCTACTTTTACTGACAGTGAGTTTGGTAGGTTCAGCGCTTCAAGGCGGTCAACACGACGAGCTAAAAGTAGCAGAGGGTGACCTTCATCGCTTAGACGACGAGCGATTGCTTCACCAATACCAGAGCTTGCACCTGTAATTACGATTAGTTTTTTCATTTTATTTCCTCTGTACTTTAATTGCGTCGGTTGGCTACGACGTGTTGTTTAAGTGCATTCGAATCAAGTGCTTGTTGCCTTGCTTCGTTGCGATGGAAGTATATTAAGGAAAATAGCATTGTTGATATATAGCGCTTTACTTGAAACACTGTTGCTGTGGTGCAACAATAAAGGCGTCTATCTCATAACTTCATTAGTAAGCTGGTGACTATGCTCAATCAAATTAACCTGTCTGATATTCGCTCCTTCGTGCTTATCGCTCGTTTAGGTAATTTCACCAAAGCGGCAGAGGAGTTGGATGTGTCTCGTTCCCACGTATCACGCCAAGTGAGTAGCCTAGAAAAGCAGATGGGTGTAACACTGTTTATCCGCACCACTCGAACCTTGAGGCTGACGCACGCAGGGCAAGATCTGTACGCGAGATGTGAGCAAGCCCTCGATAACATAGACCAAGCTCTGATTGCTGCTGTGGACGATGTCGAAGAAGTACGTGGCGACATAAAAGTAAACTGTGTCGGTGGTTATCTTGGTGAAGTGATCATCGCGGATTTGGTCAATGAGTTCATGCAACTCTACCCAGACATCAGCATTAGCCTTGATTTCAGTAGTAACCGAGTCGACTTGATTGAAGACGCGTTTGATATCGCTTTTCGCATGGGAAGCTTAGAAGACGCGGGCTTTATCGCAAGAAAGCTTTTAGACATTGAGATGGGAACACTCGCGAGCCCTGATTATTTTGCTCGTAAAGGAAAGCCAAGCCATCCTAAGGATCTGATCCACCATGACTGCTTAACGGGATCGGTGCGTAAGTGGAGTTTTCAAGCACTGGACGACACCAAGAAAACGGTCGATGTGCATGTGACGGGCAGACTGCAATGTAAAAATGGGCGAGTGTTGGTGCAGGGCGCGAAGTCGGGCAACGGAATTATTCGTGTACCAACCATCTATTGCTTACAAGAACTGAACGACGGGCAATTACTGCAAGTGTTTGAAGAATGGGTAGTGCCTAAGGTCGACTTTTCAGCGATCTACCATCGAGACCGCTATCAACCAAGCCGAATCCGAACCTTCATTGATTTTGTCAAAGGTCGCTTTGAGCAAATGCCAGTGAGCTAAATAGTGCGTGTTATCCATTATTTGGTATTGAGCGGATTTGCTTGGGCTTACATCTCGTCGATTTCGTTTTGAAGGTTTTCCAGCTGGTCTAGAATCAACAAGAACTTCTCACCGAACGGTGTCACTTGGTACTCCACTCTTGGTGGCAGTTCGTTGAACATTTGCTTATCTA
Source organism: Vibrio sp. MED222 (assembly GCF_000153005.1). NCBI lineage: Bacteria > Pseudomonadati > Pseudomonadota > Gammaproteobacteria > Vibrionales > Vibrionaceae > Vibrio > Vibrio sp. MED222. Next base: position 1,548,515 of record NZ_CH902606.1, read on the forward strand.
AAATCCCGAATTCTACATTTCGCTTCAAACATTCATTCAATACCTTTGTAGATAGCCCTTCTACTGAGCGCACCATTTCACCGGGGCGATTAATGCCATTTGCCAGTAATTGGTAAACCGTTAGCGACCATTTACAGCCGTAGATGGTTTCTACCATGCGAGCGGAACGCTCTGGTGCTGATTTTCTTGAAAAAAAGTTTTCCTGATTTTTCATAAAGATGTACCAATAAGTACCTACCTAACCGATTTGTACTTACTATTCATAGTGTTAGTTCAAAGCCTAAGATTACCACGTTCACATGACTTAGGAGATAACAAAATGAACTTCACTAAAAATGGTATTGCAGTAGTAATCGGTGGCACAAGTGGTATGGGCTTTGAAACAGCGAAGCAGTTAGTCGCTCAAAACATCCATGTGTTGGTTGTCGGCAATAACCCAACTAAGTTAGATAAAGCGGTGTCAGAATTGCAATCGTTAGGTCACGCTTCAGGCTGGCAAGCTAACCTTTATGATGATGCGAGTGTGTCTCGCCTTATTGCGCATTTAGAGTCGCTCGAAGAAGGCATTGGTTACCTTGTGAATGCGGCGGGTTACTTCAACCCTAAAGCGTTTATCGAGCACCAAGAATCTGATTACGAGCAATACATGCAGCTTAATAAAGCAACCTTCTTCATCACTCAAGCGATAAGTAAATTGATGATCAAGAACGGTGGTGGCAGTGTGGTTAACGTTGGCTCTATGTGGGGGAAGCAGGCAATCAAAGCGACGCCATCTTCTGCCTATTCAATGGCTAAAGCTGGCCTGCACGCATTAACACAGCACATGGCAATGGAACTGGCTGAACATAATATTCGTGTGAATGCGGTTTCTCCGGCTGTGGTTAAAACACCGATTTACGAATCTTTCATTAAACCTGAAGAAGTGGATCAAGCGCTAGAAGGTTTCAACGCATTCCATCCGATTGGCCGAGTCGGTTTGCCGAAAGACATCGCCAATAGCATCTCTTTCTTACTGTCAGACAGTGCAGATTGGGTAACGGGTGCAATCTGGGATGTTGATGGCGGTGTGATAGCTGGCCGCAATTAATTAGGCTTCTGTTAAGGTGGCTGTCGCGCAGGAAAAATGCAGCGAGATGGCCTCCTGGATGAGTATTCGCGTAGAATAAAAGCTAGAAAGATAATAAGAATAATTAAAACGATAACAAGAGTAAGGTCGCCATTATGTTCAACATGGACTTTTCAAAAAAGCTGGTTATTGAAACCGAATCATTAGGCTGGATTGCAAGCCCTGCCAAAGGGGTTTGGCGTAAGCCGCTTGAAAGAGAAGAGAAAGAATCGGGCCACACGACCAGTGTTGTGAAGTACGATCCTGAATCTTCGTTTTCTGAGCACCCGCATCCGCAAGGCGAAGAGATATTCGTATTAGAGGGTGTGTTCTCAGATGAAACTGGAGATTTCCCTGCGGGCACTTATATCCGTAATCCCCCGGGCAGTGCGCATTCTCCATCAAGCAAAGATGGCTGCACGATCTTGGTGAAGCTCAACCAGTTTGATGCGAGAGACTTAACTCAAGTTCGTATCAATACTCTAGAAACGGAATGGCTTCCGGGCATCGGTGGCTTACAAGTGATGCCGCTGCATGGTTTTGAGCACGAAAATGTGGCCTTGGTGAAATGGCCCGTTGGTGAGCGCTTTCAGCCACACCGTCATTTTGGTGGTGAAGAGATCTTCGTGTTGACTGGCACCTTTAAAGACGAACATGGCGAGTATCCAAAACACACATGGATGCGCAGCCCTCATATGAGCGAGCATTTTCCTTATGTGGAAGAAGAGACGGTTATCCTAGTGAAAACGGGGCATCTGCCAGTGGTTTAAAGGAATGCTCAATATAAAGACAAGAAAGCCGCATTGTTTGAACAAGCGGCTTTTTTTAGTTTTTATATATGAGCTGACTAGTAAGCGACACCAATACGTTGACGTGGGAACTTACCAGCTTCGAGCTCATCAATCATCGCAATCGCGTAGTCGCTGACTGATATTTTGCTGTTGCCATCTTCGTCGGAGAGCAGTTGGTCACCACCTGTGCGGTAGGTTGATAGCTTATCGCCCGGGAAAATTTCTGCTGCAGGGCTAATGAACGTCCAGTTAACCTCGCTGTTCGATTGCTTGAACACTTCAAGAGCTTCACCCTGTGCTAGTGCTTCGTTTTTGTAATCTGCAGGGAAATCAGGAACAGTTACTAGTGGTACGTTTGGCGCCACTTCTAATGAACCTGCACCGCCAACCCAAAGTAGGCGCTCGATACCAATGCTTGGCAATGTATCAAGCAACTTATCTGCTGTGTTTTTTACGATGTCGTGATTGCCTAGAGCGCGTCCACCAATCGAAGCAATTACCGCATCAACGCCTGAGAAAGCGGTCGCTAGACTTGCCGCTTCATCTTGTAAATCAAATGAACGAACTTCAACATCGCTGATTTCTACGCGGCTTGCATCTCTTACAACAGCAACAACTTCGTGTCCGCGAGATTGAGCTTCTTGAGCGATGTGACTACCAATCCAACCTGATGCGCCTAATACTGCAATTTTCATAATGTCTCTCCAATTATCTAATTTATTGAGTCTGTTTCTCGACAGCCATTGCAGTCTAATAGCTCACTAGGTTGCGATAAATATCGTAAAATGATGTAGATTGTATCTATACAGTTATCTAATAGGCTTGGTTAAGTCGGCAAGGGAGAGTGTGATGGACAGGTTGACGGCGATGCGTAGCTTTGTTGAAGTCGCAAATTGCGCCAGTTTTACTCAAGCAGCAGAGCATTTGGACATGAGCCGTTTACAGGTTTCACGGCATGTTCAAGAGATCGAAGGGTGGTTAAAACAAAGGTTACTGCACAGAACTACTCGTAAGGTCAGTTTGACAGCGGCAGGAGAGATTGCGCTGCAACGTTGCGAGAAGATACTCCATGAAACCGCAGAGCTAGAAGTCACTTCACTCAATCAAACCGACGATCTTTCAGGGGTAATTCGAATTGCAGCGCCGATTGGTTTAACTCAAAACATGCTGTTGGATGTGGTTGAGCAATTCACAGAGCGTCACCCTAATATCACGGTCGAGTTGTTTGCCTCAGACCGTTTTGCGCAGCTGGTGGATGAGAGAATAGATATTGCCCTTCGCTATACTGACCAACCTGACGATAGTTTGATTGCTCGAAAGCTCATGGAAATTGATTCAGTGGTGTGTGCCTCTCAAGTCTACCTAGACAAGTACGGAGAACCTGAAACGGTCGAAGCACTTCGACAGCATAACTGCTTTCGCCATTTGAGTGTTTCTAAGTGGGATTTCGTTAAGGATAACCAGCACTATTCGGTTGAGGTGTCTGGCACTATCAAGGCTAACGATGTTGGGGTATTAACTCGCGCCGCACAGCATGGAAAAGGGATTGTTCGCTTACCTTGTGATTTAGCCAATCCGTTGATTGCAGAAGGGAAATTGAAACGAATATTGGATGACTTTGTTTCACCCAGCAGTGTGCTTTGGGCGGTGTATCTGTCTCGCAGTTATCAGCTGCCTGTTGTTCGTCAGTTCATTGATTTTGCAGCAGAAGTTTGGTCTAGCGATATTAAGTCTGGTGATGTTTGAGGTTATATATCTTAAGTACACAAGTACACAAGGCATAAACACATAAATACAAAAATCCGATATCAAAGGTGATATCGGATTTGAACTCAATCATTCAGAGTTCCACACGCTCTCCTCTCACGAAGTCTTTACACGTATCTGTGTACCGATAATCGGGTGTTTATCGCCTTATCGTTGATGTCAGGTAAAGGCTGATACAAGTTTCTAGTAATGTCGGATAATACTTGGTCGTAAACTTGCGATACGACGCTAGAAATATCACTGGTTAATTCGTATAAGCTATCTGTAGGTTGGGTTAATTCGTTGCTCGATGCGATTTCTGCGAGTGCATGCATCGCTCGAGTGCAAACTGGTGATCCACTGCTAATAGGGCAGATAATTGATAATTGGTTGAGTTTACGGTGAGTCTGAGATGCATAGAATTTGAATCTCGCATACTCCTCAGGTATTCCCGTATTCGACTTTTCTATCCCAGGGATGGCCATTCTCAACTTGGTAAGGATCTCCATGCAATCCAAGATCTGTTGCCAGTTCATGTGGTACTCACGGCTCATGTCTTCTCGTTCTGATTGAATCAGCCAGATGATCATCACTTCATCCATCAAGAACATGCTGTGACGAATCGTTTTTCCATGAATCGATTGATTACGTACTAAGCTACGGTTTTGCCAGTCATTGTGCATAGCGATGAGTTTGAGATGATAAATGCGATACATCGGACGGCTGTCAAACGACACATGAGATTGAAGCAGTTCAGATACCTCAAGTATGTTGTCGTAAATCTGATTCACTTTTCGAATTGAGTCGCTCGTCAATTGATACGCCAGAGCATAATGCGTTGCCGCGCGATGTTTGCGTGATAGCAACAATAACTGTCTGAGTAGAACTAAGGTTTCAAACCGGTGTGATAGCGCTGTTTGTCTCTTCTTTGAGAAATGAAACAGCGCTGCAAGTACTAATAGGGATAAACCCACTGAAATAACGACCAACATATTCAACTCCTAATATCTGAATACCTACTTAGTGGTAGTTCACGATTTGTACCAAAATTGATAAGCATTATATTTCAACGACTTATATTTTGAGCCCGCTTGTGGATGACCAATACTGGTGCATCACCTCACCATTCGAGTGAGTGCGATAGAAGAGGTTAGAGGTTTTTATAGTTTCTAGACTTTGCTATGGCTTAAGCACAAATAGCTACAATCTGGCTAACCTCTTATGCAAGGTTAGTCAGATTGGGTTACACAGAGATGTACATTCAGTGAGTATATAGTGAAGGTATGACTAAAGATTTACGGCGAATGTACCACTGAGAAGACAGATAACCGCGAAGCTCGTTTAGGTCGATAGCCCAATAAGTCGATCGTTCCAGAAATCAATAGCTCGGTAAATCAATAGCGCGATAAGTCGATCACTTTATGACACAGCTTACTCAAAGCCAGTTGATCATGGCTGATCAAAATTAGGCCGCAGTTAGCTTCTTTCGATACTTCAACAATTAACCTTAGCGTTTGTGCTGCAGTGATGGGGTCTAATCGTGATGAGGGTTCATCTGCAATTAACAGTTTTGGGCTCATCAGTAGCGCTCGTAAAATGGCGAACCTCTGTAATTCTCCTCCGGATACTTGGCTTGAAGGACGTTCAAGCAAAGCAGAGTTAAGGCTCAATCTATCTAGAAGTACGGGTATCTTGGAGCGATTTAGCTTGTGAAGCGCACACAAGTCATCAAGCAACGTTTTTAGTGTTGTGTGAGGGGAGTGCGCACTGGGTGGATCTTGGTAAAGCTTAAGGCGTTGTCCTTTTTCGATTTTTTGAACCCAGTCGATATTGCCGGAAAAGTCGTGATGCAACCCTAGTAAAGTATCGGCGAGAGAAGATTTTCCGCATCCGCTGTCACCATAAACTCCCAGTATTTCACCGTGTGATAATGAGAACGTCAGATCTGAAAAGAGTGTTCTTTGATCGCGGTAAATAGCTAAACCTTCAACTTCAAGAAGTAGCTTCTGCCCGCTTTGTATACCAACCTCTGAGGGAGCAGCGTGACTATTTGATTCATTTGAAGGTTGCGAGGAAGCTGGCTGCTCAAGAGACCAATACTCAGGTTGCGCTTGTATTAGCGCTTTTGTGTAGGCCGCTTGTGGCTGATCTAAAATGGCTTTAGCGTCTCCCCTTTCAACAATTGCCCCTTCTTTCATGACAATGATGTCACCACCTAACATTTTAGCCAGTTTAATGTCGTGAGTGATGGTGAGCAGGCCACCGGGTTTGCCATTTTCAAGTTGTTGGCAGTGAGAAAGGAGAAGTTGCCCAACGTGATCACGTCGGCTTTCGTCTAAGCCTTTTGTGGGTTCATCGGCAATTAACAGTTTGCCTCCAGCTTGTGTCGCACATAAGTACGCAGCACGTTGCGCCATTCCGCCCGAGAGTTCAAATGGGTGTTTATCTCCATCTTTGCCCAGATCCATTTGTTGAAGTGCATGATGGGTGAGTGTGTCACTCTGGGAACGACCTTCGTTTAAAACCAGCTTATGAACTTCGCTTATCTGCGATCCTATAGTCCGAAGCGGATTGAGTGCTAACCAAGGTTCTTGAGGTAGCAAAGCTATTTCTTTGCCCCAAAACCGTTCTCGGTTTAAAGGGTTAAGCTCATCAAACAAAGTAATGTCGCCCTCTGGTTTTAAGGCATCAGGTAATGTGCCGGCGATAGCTGCCGCGATTAGGCTTTTCCCCGCGCCTGTTTCTCCCAAAATGGTGAGCGGACGCTGAGGATATAAATCTAAACTTAAGCTCTGGACTAAGGTTTGAGTATCAGTATGAATCGACAGGTTTTCAATTTTTAACATTGCGTTCATGCTGTTACTCCTTTATCCGTTTGTTTGATTAGTTGGGTTTTTTCTTGTTTAGCTCCCGGTTCTCTATGCGCATGGTTTTTTGAGAATTGCGTGTGACGTTTTCCTTGAGCTAATAAATGAAAGCTTAATACCAGAAGAAAAACGGTCAGTACCGGTTGAATCAAAACCCAAGGGGCTTGGTGGTAGTAACGGAACAGTTCAACCATCATTAAGCCGAGCTCAGCTTCTGGTGGCTTGAGCCCAACATGCAGAAAGCCTAAAGACGCGAGTGCCAGTATTGAATTACCCGTACCAAAACAGAACAGGGTGAATAAATCATTTCGGCAATCTGGCCACAAGTGACGCTTGAATATATACCAGTGGTTGAACCCATAAAGTCGAGACGCTTCTACAGCAGGCGACTGAATGAGTGACAACGTCCGGTTGCGTGATACACGGAAAAAGTCCACCCACAGCATGAGAGATATGGCGATATATAGAATGAGGAATGATCCCGGAACCATAGCCGCAAAAAGTAAAACAAGAATTAAGCCGGGCATGGCGAGTATCATGTTCACGTTGAATGAAAAGATTTTATCCCACCATCCTTGTTTCCAACCAGCGATTACTCCCATTGACGTCCCTAACAACGCTGCGGTGGTAATACTGATTAATGCCATGGAAAGTGAGGTGGTAATGGCGTGGCTTAATCTCGCTAAATTACTGCGCCCAAAATGGTCTCTGCCTAAAGGTTCTTCGACAGAAGGCGTTGTGAATGCAAGGTCTAAATTTTGCTTGGCAATATTACCTTGATAGACAGTCCGTTCTAGCATGACTAGGCATAATAAAGCGGCTAAGATAATCAGACCTAACCATTGCGGTTTTGTTAAATTCATACGATCTTAACCTTCTTTTTTTCGGGTTCTGCTTGTTGTTTATTAGGCGCGAATTTTGAAAATAAAGCAGAGGGTTTATTCGCGCGTTGCCTTGGATCCAATTGGTAGTTAACAAGATCGACTAAGGTATTGATGACCACAAACAAAAGTCCCATCAGCAGAGCAGAACCTTGAATCATTGGAATATCTCGACGGAAAATCGCATGCGCCAATGCATGCCCAATACCTGGCCAGGAGAACAATGACTCGATCATAATGATCCCTTCAATTAACCCGGTTGCTTGAACACCAACAAAAGTAATAACAGGTAAAGCGATGTGTTTATGAGCGTGATGCTGGAAAGCTTGCGCCTCACTGAGCCCTTTTAAACGAGCGAATAAAAAGTGCGGTGCTGTGATGGCATCGTGAGTGGCGTTTCTTATAAGACGACTAGACATTGCAGCCAGCGATAGTGCCAAGGCGAGGGCGGGCAAAATGATAAACTCGACTCGACCAAAGCCTGCCACAGGAAGCCAATTCAGCTGTAACGCAAATATAATCACCAAGGCCAAACCTATTAAAAATACAGGCTGAGCTCTTAAGATGATGGAACCTAATAGCGAGAAATGGTCTGCAAAAGAGTCGGTCCGTTTTCCACAATAAATACCGATTGGGATGGCAATGAGAAGAGAAATGACGGTCGCGACGACTGCCAATAAAATGGAATGCCCGAGCTGGTGGCTGATTTCATCAATGACGGGGGTGCCACTAATCAATGATGTTCCCAAATCAAAATGGAGAAGATCCCATAGCCATTCGAGGTATAGCTGCAAGCCCGAACGATCAAGCCCTAGCTCTTGATAAACCGCTTGTGCCGCATCCGCATCTACATAATCATACCCATAGCGACCCGCTGCAATTCGAAAAGCAAAGTCGCCGGGTAACAAGCGCATTAAAATGAAAGTGAGTGTTCCGATACTCCAAGCCACAAAGCCGGCTTGGAGTACTCTTCGGATTAAGATATTAATCATTAATCGTCATCTCTGAGATGCGATAGTTGATTTCAAATGGGTCAAATGAGAAGTGGTTAACACGTTCATTCACCGCGACTAATTGAGTGTAGAAAGTCACAGGAATCAGCGGCATTTCTTCCGCTAATATGGATGAAGCCTCTTGAGTCATTAGATTATATTGTTCTTGGTTTGGTTCAACCGATAGACGTTGAAGTAAGCTGCTGAACTCATCAGAAGACCAGTTCATTGGTCCCCAGTCACTGCCTTTATGGCTAGCAAAGTCGCGCATTAGTAAGGCTAGGGGATCCGCCGTAGTGCCAAAATTACGCGCCACGAGCGCCATTTCTAATGTGCCGTCTTTGTGCTTTGATGGAATTGCACTTGAGTTATCGATAGAAACATTCACTTGAATACCGACTTCTTTAAGCTGAGCTTGAATCGCGGTTGCTACGATAGGCAGCTCTGGTCTGTCTGAGTAGGTAGTTAAAGTAATATCGAATGGTTTGCCTTCTCGCGAAAGGAGACCTTCCTCATTTTCCTGCCAACCTTGCCCTGCGAGTAATGTTTTCGCTTGGTCGATATTGCGCTGAGTTTGTTCAAGGTTATTGATGTGCCATGCGCCAAGAGAAGGGGCAAACAGTTGATAGGCTTCAGAGCCTGGAACGCGGACGATTTGTTTTGAAATACCCGTTCGGTCCAAAGCTAAACTGATAGCTTGACGCACATCTGAATGATTCAAAAGTGGGTGTTCATTATTCAACTTAATTAGGATCGTTCTTGGGATTGACTCCATCACTAATTCAACATTTTTTGCAGACTCAAGTAGGTCGATACTGGCTGGATCGAGTGTGTAAACCAGATCGGCTTGACCGGTTTGTGCTAACAAAGCACGGCTTTCAGAGCGATGACCTGCAAGGTAGTGAACATGTTCAATCGAGGCTTTTGTGCCCCAGTAGTCCGCATTTTTGACAACATGCGCTTTATGAGGAGCTTGTAATTCTTGGATTTTATAAGGACCTGTACCACTCAGCTGTGCCACGCTCCCTTGTTGATCAAACGAACTTGGTGCTGCAATCGCTGCTGTGTAATGCGCTAACACGGCCAGCAATGGTCGATAAGGTTGAGATAGCTCGATGACTAGAAGGTTGTCTGAAGCTGATATTTCTTTGATGGGTACTCGCTTTAATACGCCAGGTTTATTTAAAGCGTGAGAAAGAGAAGTTTGAACAGCTTGCGCGGTAAGCGGTGAACCATCGTGGAAAACAACGTCTGGGCGCAATGTGAATTCCCAGCGTAGATTGTTTGCGCTAGTTGTCCATTCTTTCGCTAATAAAGGTGTGATGTTGCCTGACTTATCGATAGCAGTAAGCGCTTCAACGACTTGTAACCGTGTAAATAAATAGCCGTTTTTAGATAAATCTTGGTCGGTAAATTCGAAGGGGCCAGAAATGTTTAGCTTTGTTGGTTGTGTTTCGTTTGATGGTAAAAATATCCAAATGAGTAGTGCACTGATGGAAATTAGCGCCAGTGCGGCAAGCTTTTTCATGCTTTTGTCCTAGTTATGAGTAACATTTGCAATGTTATAACATAACAACATTGTATTGTTAATGATAATAGTTGCTAATTGGATCGGTTTTTTATCGGACGTGAGTATGAAAAAAGCCCCACTGAAATCAGTGAGGCTCTAATTTGGGATGCTATTCAGACGCTAACAGGGTTTACTTGACGGTATCAATCAGCTGTAAAAGCTGTTTGAGTGACAGTCACTATACCCTGCTTAAAATAAGCTTTGCTCAATTGGTGAGCCTAGATCTGTTTAGGTCAATGCGCTTGAGTTAATATCGGGATACTAAGCACTAAGCACTAAGCACTAAGCACTAAGCATTAAATATTAAACATTAAGCCAGTTTTAGGTCGAACTCAGTGCGGTACATCACCATATCTTCAATGGTCAGTACAGGCATGTTGTGCATTTTACCGAAAGCAACGATCTCTGGCGCTTTTGCCATCGTGCCGTCTGGGTTGGTAACTTCACACAGTACACCTGCCGATTGAAGACCTGCCATTTGCATTAGATCCACAGTACCTTCTGTGTGACCGCGGCGAGCCAGTACACCACCTTTACGCGCACGTAATGGGAATACGTGGCCAGGGCGAGCTAGGTCAGTAGGTTTAGCCGTTGGGTTTGCTGCTGTCTTGATCGTTGTTACACGGTCAGCGGCAGAAACACCTGTTGTTACGCCGACTTTTGCTTCGATAGTAACGGTAAACGCAGTTTGGTTTGCGCTGTTGTTATCAACAACCATAGGTGGAAGTTCGAGTTGGTTTGCTTGCTCGTCTGTTAAGCATAAGCACACAATACCGCTGCATTCTCGGATCATAAGCGCCATTTGAGCATTCGTTAGGTGTTCTACTGAGTAGATGATGTCGCCTTCGTTCTCACGATCTTCATCGTCAAGTAGAAGCACGCCACGACCTTCGCGCAGAGCTTGCAGTGCGTTTTCAACGCGAGTGATTGGTTCGCCAAATTCGGCAAGTAGTGAAGACTGATTCATGGTTAAACTCCTAAAATATCACCAGAATCAGGGCTGTATGAGGGATCTCAACCGAGCACAACAAAGCAGACTCATTACAAGTCGACTTGTACCAATCGTAGTAAACAACTGGTCATTCTAGCTGGTTAAAACCCTTGATAACGGCGTTAAAATTTTTGACTGTAGAATAACTACTTATCGAAAAATTTTGCCTTGTTCTCAAGCGTTTTTCCTGCGCTATCTCTGATCATTTATTTACTGTGATTGGTATTAGCTCATTATGGTTTTATCCAAAACGAAATGCACCCGTCTAAGTTGGAGGCATGAACCTAATAAATAGGTACATGCCTCCAACTTAAACGAGTGTGTTTTCATTCTCTCTCATCCGGACTATGACCGTCGGCTCTGGCATCTCACCAGATCTGCTGACCTCGACGAATCGAGCGCTCGCGGGCTTATCTTTAGATTTTGCTAAAAACATACCGCCGGTGGGGAATTTCGCCCCGCCCTGAGAATAAAAATTAATAATCTGTTTTGCTTTGAAAGCAGACCAGATGGTAATCCTTTCAATAGTGGATTTAAAGGACTGACAGCAAAGTTTTTCAGATTCCAGCCTTATAATCGGGTAAGTGTTCACTTTATCAGCAGAACGTGTCCGGCAGTCTTTAGTGGGATAATGCCTTTGTCTCAGTTGGTTTGAGTGGTCTTGGTTGCTCTATGAACATAAGTGGATGCTGAACAATTTTGTGCTGGCGTGGCTGTTCACCGAATCAATACTTAAGAGGTTCATCAATCAAACATTGTTAGACCATGACGGCTTAATGACCGTTTTGACATAAAATTGATATTGGCAGTGCTAAGCTGCGCTAGCATCCATCCACTTTATCCAAAAGATCTTAGTCATGACATCTCCGTTCTCTAACAAATCCAAAGGCTTATTACTGCTCGTTTTAAGTTTGTCTTCTCTCGTACCGTTTTTGATCTTTGGATCTAATTTTGACCTTGGGGCTGCGGTTTCGCCTTTCCAAGGCGCCTTCATAACGTTTGTGACTTACTCGGCGGGTAATCAAGGATTCTTGGTAACGCTAGCTGTTTTGTCTTTGGTATTGCTCACGATGAAATTTTCCAAAGCTAAGCTCGTCAGCCTTTGTCTGCAGCTCGGCTTGTTGTTGGTTCTCAGCTTTGCAGCAAAAACTTTCTTAAAGCACTCTACAGAAAGCCCGCGTCCTTATTCTGAGTATTTGGTGACGCAAGAAGTCGTTGACATGCCAGAGCTGTTTTACGAACTGCCATTGGTAGAAAAGAACGCAGCGATTGCATCTGTGAAAGATAAGGTGAGTGAGTGGCGAACGCGTCACTGGTTGGGTGAGACTGACTATTCTTTCCCATCTGGGCACATGATTTTCGTTGGCGTGTGTCTGGCGTTCTTTGGCGGCTTGTTCCTAGAAGCGAAACGTTTTTACTTAGTTGGCGGTTTGCTAGTTTGGGCTGGTGGCGTTGCTTATAGTCGTGTTTGGCTTGGTATGCACCGCCCTGAAGACTTAGCTGCGTCTATCGCCTTTGCCGGTTTGATCTACCTATTGGTGCCACTGATTCCGACGCAAAGAATAGAACCTTTGTTACCGATGTTTCTAAGAGGTAGCAAATGAGTAATAAACTTGCCTAGAAGAGCAATAGTGGGGCTTTTGAGAGAGAGGAATAAAAAACCGCCTTCGGAGAAGGCGGCTATTTTAAACGATGACTGCTATTGAAAAACTATAGACGATATTTGAAATCATAACCGCTACACACTACAAGTTTCATTTTAAATAACTGTTTTAGTATGAATTAACGCAGTTTAAACATACCAACCATTGATGCCAGTCGTTCGTTTACTTGGGAGATATTGTTGGTTTGCACCAAAGCTTGATCTCCATTTTTGTTGAGTTCATTTACAATGTCACTCAGAGCCACCATGTTACGACTAATTTCCTGAGTGACGCTGCTTTGCTCTTCTGCGGCCGTTGCAATTTGAATGCTTAGGTCATTGATACCCGTTACTTGTGACGTTAGCTCATTTAAGCTGCTGCCCACTTTCTCGGTGTTATTAAATGTTTCGTCACAAGTCCCTTTCGTCTTATTCATAGACTCTTCAACATTCTTGTTCACTGAAAGCAAACGAGTCAGCGCTTGTTCAATCTGTTGTGTACTCGCTTGTGTTCGACTCGCTAAGGCTCTCACTTCATCAGCTACTACTGCAAACCCACGACCTTGCTCGCCCGCTCGTGCGGCTTCAATCGCTGCATTTAACGCAAGGAGATTGGTCTGTTCAGCGATTTCACCAATCACTGTCAAAATATCACTGATCCCTTTAGTTTCTTGGCTCATGCTTTCTAGGTTCGATGATGTGTTCTCTATCTCAGAAACTAGTGCATTAACCTTCATTTGTGCATCACCGACAGCATTGAGTGATTGCTCCCCGATATCGGACGCGACTTTAGTTGATTGCGCCGTTTCACCTGCATTTTGGGCAACGGCGTCAGCTGTTGAACTCATTTCTTCAATGGCAGTGACAATTTGTTCAGTTTCTTGCACGTGCTGATTCAAAATGTGGTTATTTTCATCTGATTTATGTTCAAGTTGCTGCACATTTTCTTTCAGTTCAGACGATGCTGCGTCAATCTTTAGCATCAAGTCTTGTATATGCTCGATGAATTGGTTTACACCAGATGCGATTTGCCCTAAATCATCGTGTTTCTTTACTTCGAGTCTCTGAGTTAAATCACCATCACCATTTGATAGCCCTGTAATGGTTTCTTTCAACGCTAGGATGGGTTTGTAAAGAATATTGAGAATGAATAACGTGGCAACTACGCTGATCAATAGGTAGACAATCGTGATCATAATTGCTTGCTGCTGAGCGACTTCTAGCGCTGCGAATACGACGCTTTTGTCTAATCCAACAAGTAGGTACCACTCTTTATCACCATAGCTAACCGCATGGCTGAACATCACTTTCTCAACGCCGTTGATACTATAATTAACGATTGTGCTTTCTGAATTTTGTGCTTTTTTTGCAACGTCTTTCAAAGAAGCGTAATCCGTTAATTTAGTGCCCACCTTAACCACATTGGATGTGCTAGCCAGCACCGTCATGTCATTGGTCATCATCATCGAAATAGCACCGTTGAGGTCGATTTCAGAGACAGTGTCACTTAGAACATCGAGTGGAATGTCTGCCAATACCACACCGTTACCAACATCTTTACCAATGCTCACCATTAAGGTACCTGTTGTGGAGTCTGTATATGGGTCTGTATATACAAGGCTTCCTGAACGCTTACCTTCTTTGTACCAAGCTTTACTGCGAGGGTCGTAGCTTGATGGGCTTTTGTGATTATCCCAGCCCGGGTAATCGAATGAGGCATAAGCATCGCCATTGTCAAAACCTATCATTAAGTTCGCGACATCAGCACCTAATGAGCCCACGCGCATTCGCTCGGCGTGTCTATCTTGATAATTATGTTGACGATAATCAGCAGCTACTTTTGCTACTGCTTGTGTTTTTGCTTCTAGGTAAGTCTCAACCTTATTCCCTTCAATGCGAATACGGTCTTGTGTGCTCTGATAAATATTCTCAGTCAGTGCTTCCTTATTGCTCTGATATGAAAAATAGTTGGCTGAGCCTACACTTATTGCAATTATTGCTGATACGGCGACTAAAAGAACTTGCTTAAACCCAAGTTGTTTCATTTGAAAGTCCTTAATACTGAATGTGTTCATTTTCCTGCTTAATGAATATGCAGTATATAGACGTATTATGAATAGGACTACGCTACCAATTGAACATTCAGCCTGATTTGAACAGTCTCAGCTCTGTATACAAAAAGCTCATGAAAAAATGGTTTATGCAGTAATGGTTCATTGATGGTGAATGAGAGGGAATCGTTACCGCCAGATAGAGATGTTTACGACAGTGTGGTACTGACTTTAAAGCTTAAATAAGGCGCCGCATTAGGGTATTTGAGCATAATGGATAACGTCACTAGTCAGTCATATGAGCTTGCTTATCGAGATGAGTGAGCTGTCATCAAAATAGTTACAAAACGTAAGCAACCTTCAGTACTTACGTTATCTCTATACTAACCAGCTAAGCCTTGCCAAATGGCAGTAAAGCCACTGATAGAACATAACAGTAAAGAACCAATACGTATCTTCTCTTTAGGAATGCTTTGCGTGGTCATTAACGCCACTTTGTAACCCAACCAAGCAGCAGGCAGCAAAGGTATGGTGATGATCAAATGGTGCATAGTGAAGAAGCCAATTGGGATCTGAACAATCAACGAAATGATTGAACTAAAGACAAAAAAGGCAGACAAGTTGCCACGAAGTTGATTGGCATCTTGGTGCTGTAGCAGTAGCGCCATCGGCGGGCCACCAATACCTGAACTGGTGCCAAAGAATCCTGAGAAAAATCCCGCGATGCCCATTTTGGCAGGCGTCGGCTCTAACCTAAACGGAAGCAAGCTGACAATCACTGCAAATACCACTAATAAACCTAACCAAAGTGACAACACGCTCGTTGAAACCATCACCAACAAGGCACCGCCTGCTAGTGAGCCTGGAATGCGTCCTAGTAATGCGATTTTTAATCCGCCAATAGAAATGTTTGCACGGTGTTTAAAGGCGTTGAATAAAGAGATGAACAGGCCAACTAAACAGATAGGCGCAGGTACATAGTCTGGTGAAACCAAAAACAGCAGTGGGGCAGCCACAATGGCCAAACCAAAGCCGATTGCGGTTTGCACAAATGAGCCTGCAAAAATGAGTGCCATTGCGATAAGGGCGGTCTGATCTAGGTATTCCATAAGCCTGCGGATTAGTTTTAAAGGAGCAAGTGAATACTATAAATTAAAACGAAAAGAATAGTCTTATTATTCAGTGAGGTTTATGCAAGTTTCGCTAGTTATAATTTCGATTACAACGGCCAATAAAAAAGAGAGCGAATATCTCAGGATGTGCTCCTTTCAATATCCACTCTCTTATTGGATTGCTTATCGATTTTTGCTGTTGGGGGAGTCAGCGTTAAACGCTAAGCCATTGCAAATTTCAGTCGCTCAATCGGCTTGTCATTGATAGGCAAATGGATCAGTGCTGCTGCAAATGCCAGTACCACCGTTGACCACCAGATTGGCTCGTAAGAACCGTAGTAATCGTAAATACGACCACCAACCCAAGCGCCTAAGAAGCTACCCACTTGGTGAGTAAAGAATACCAAGCCGTACAACGTCGACAGGTAACGAGCACCGAAGATCTGACGAACTAAACCAGACGTTAGCGGAACCGTACCCAACCAACAGAAACCAATCGCCGCACCGAAGATAGCTGCGGTTGACTCAGTCACTGGCAAAGTCACAAACGCACCAATAACTACAGTACGCACTAAGTACAGTGCCGACATTACATGACGTTTGCTGAACTTATCGCCCATCACACCCCAGAAGTAAGACCCGAAGATGTTGAAGATACCTACATAAGCCAGTGCCATTGCTGCGCTGCTTGCTGGTAGGTTTTTGTCGGCTAAGTAACTTGGTAAGTGCGTCGCAATGAACATCACGTGGAAACCACACACGAAGAAGCCGGCGTGAATTAACCAGTAACTTTTGTTCGCAAACGCCTCAGACAACGCTTCTTTTAGCGTTTGGTTCTCTTCAGCTTGCGCTTGTTTGTTTGAGGCTGCTTTAGGTGCTCGCATAAACAGTGCAAATGAGATCATCAAACAACAAAGCACGCCAAAGACTTGCATCGCACTTTGCCAATCAAATTCGTTCAACATGTATTGCGCGCCCGGAATTACCGCGAACATACCAAATGAACCTGCTGCTGTGGTTAAACCAAATGCCTTCGCTGCGTGCTCTGCAGGTACTACTTTTGCTACCGCGCCCAACACGATCACATAGCTCGTCGCACTCAATCCAAGGCCAACTAATGCGCCTAGTGAAACGTAAAGCATGCTTGATTCGGTAGACATTGAGGTAAGAAGTAAACCCAAACCGTAAGCACATGCGCCAGCAATAATGATGCGTCTTGCTCCCCATTTGTCAGCGGCCATGCCCACAAAAGGCTGGAACACACCGAACAGCAGGTTTTGTAGAGCAATGGCGAAGCTGAAAAACTCGCGGCCGGTGCCGAAATGCTCTGAAATTGGCATCATGAAAATGCCGAATGATTGTCTGATCCCTAGACTGATAATAAGTGTGCCGATCCCAAGCCATACCAGTAAAGGAAAACGGAAAATGCTCATTCTAATACTCTTAAATTAATGGTGGTGATGTGAGTGGTCTTGCGCTGACATGTGTTGGTCAGTCATCTTATTATGGTGTTCGTGCCCGGAATGCTCATGCGCTGACTGCTGGTGGCATCCACTGCTAACGGCATGCTGAGCCAAGAGATCAATCAATGGCTGACTGTGATGCACAATTACCAAACTAATAACAAGGAATAGCGTCATTCTGGCGAGTTGGGCAAAAAGAGATTGTGAAAACATAAGGTGTTTACATGCGCTCAATGTTGTAAGAAGTCGCGCATCATAATGACGAGTAGGGTATGTATCAAATGACCTTTTGTGATTTAGTCTATGCGTTTTATGCATAGATTTAAGCATCGCTGGAGTTGGAATGAAACGTAGCTAATAAACAGGAAAACACGAAGCTCGCTGATTATGTGGTAGAAGCGGAGAATTTAGGATGGATATTTAATTTTTTAGATATAACTGCTTGCTTTAGTGAAGTATTTTAAAGCCTGTAAAAACTAGTATACAAATTAATCACTCAGTAACACTGCGCATTTACTCGACTTATCTGTTAAACATCGTAAATTTGTACTTCAATCGTTTCAACGGGACTGAAACGCGATGTTAAAAGATTCAGGGAGAGTCATTCACATGGATAAAGATCATAACCTTCGCGAAAACTTACTGGCACTGCTCTTAGGTAGCGCGCTAGTGTCACTCGGCGTTATCTTTTTCAATCAAGTCGGTTTGCTCACCGGAGGCACGGCTGGTCTAGCGATCTTCATTACCAAAGTGACAGATTTGAGCTTTGGCCAAGTGTTCTTCGCACTTAACTTACCTTTCTATATTTTGTCGGTTGCTCGTATGGGCTGGCGCTTCACCATCAATACGTTTATCGCGGTTTCGATTGTTTCGTTCGCCGTGGATCACTTGTATCACGTGATTCAAATTGCCGAAATTCATGCATTGTATGCAGCTTTACTTGGTGGTGGCTTGATTGGTACCGGCATGTTGGTGATCTTCCGTCATAAAATGAGCTTAGGTGGCTTCAACATTCTGGCGCTGTTCTTACAAGAACGTTTTGGGATTCGTGCGGGTAAGGTTCAGATGGCACTAGATTGTACGATTGTTGTGCTTTCACTGTTTATCGTTGATGTGTCGCTGGTTCTTCTGTCTGTACTGGGTGCGATAGTAACCAACTTGATTTTGGCGATGAACCATAAACCGGGACGCTATCAACCGGTCGTAAAAGCGGAAGCGGCGTAGTTCGGTACGATCAAGCACTAGGTTCGCTTAAGCACTCGATTCGCATAAACAAAGCGTGATTTTCAGATTATGAAAACAACAAAGCCAGCATCAATTGCTGGCTTTGTTCTATTCAAATAATGGGTTTGAGCTAGTTACTATCAGTATTTCTATTGGCACTTACCGCAATCAGCGTCCGACTTGAGCTCACAATCAATCACATTGCCTTGCTTATCCAGTGACAAGTTACAGCATTGTTCGAATAGGTTCTTAAGATCCGCGCGGCTTTTCTGAACACGAGACTTAACGGTTGAGTAGCTGATGTTTTGAGCCTCTGCGATCTCTTTTTGGCTTTGACCTTTGATATCGACAGCAAGCAGTAGCGATGAACTTTGTTCTGGCAGTGCCTGAATAAAAGGTTCAATACACAATGAGAGCTTCTGCTTAAATTCAGAGTCGTGGTCTAAATCGGTAAACCACAGATCTTCAGCATCAATTTGGCTATCGCGTTGTTGGCGTGCATGCTTACGGTAGAAGTCGATAATGGTGTTGTTGGCTAACTGGAATAGCCACGATTTCACACTGCTCGCATCTTGTACCTTGTCTAAGTTCTGATAGGTCTTAATTAAGATATCTTGGAGCAAGTCGTCTACATCCGCAGAGTTGTTGACCTTTGAATGCAGGAATGACTTTAACGCTTGCTGATACTCGGCCCAGACTTGTTCGATCTTTAAAGATGCCTTATTCAAAGGTGCCCCGTTCAAAGGTGCATCAGTTGCACTGTTCATTTACGCAACACTCGTCTTGTAAGAAATCAATCACACCTTCTAGGCACTCATACTCTGCTACACAGAAAAGGGTTCTTCCTTCTCGTCTTTGGCTGATGAGGCCTGCAGACGCTAGGCTTGAAATGTGGTGAGACAAGGTAGAACCGGGAATGCCTAGCTCTTCTTGTAGGCCGCCAACTGCAATGCCTTGGTAGCCAGCTTTAACGACACTCTTATAAATGGTTAGACGAATAGGATGTCCTAACTCTTTAAGTGCTTTCGCAACGACTTCTAAGTTCATATTAACTCCTCAAGATTTAATTTCGATGTTAGTCGAAATGTATGTCGAATTCAAATTAAAAAACGATAGCTGTGTAAGTCATTGAAAAACTGTGTTTTCGAAAATTATTTCGATTTTTACCGAAATAAATGTTGATCTGAAGCTGTTTATTTCTATAATTCGAGAATATTCGAAATTAAGGGTTGGTTACTTTTCTCATAGAGTCTGACCTTCAATCCAGTTTGGAGTTAATTATGAGCAATGAAATGTTAACAATGCTAAAAGACGCACTTGATATGTTCGCCTTCTTAGCAGTAGAGCTAATCATCCTTTTCTTGGCGATCAGCTACATTGTTGGGATTCTGCAAGAGTTTCTTACGCCAGAAAAGATTCAATCGATTCTGAGCTCACGTAACGGCAAGGGTTATGTGGTTGCAGCGCTACTGGGTGCGATTACGCCTTTCTGTTCATGTTCGACCATTCCTTTCTTAAAAGGGTTGCTGCGTGCACGAGCAGGTTTTGGACCAATGATGGTGTTCCTATTCGGTAGCCCACTATTGAACCCAGTGATCATTGGTTTGTTCGTGATTACGTTTGGTTGGCAAGTGGCTGTGTTCTACTTCTTAGTCGCAATGACAGTATCGGTAGTCGCAGGTTACGCACTTGAGAAGCTTGGCTTTGAGCGTTACGTAAAACCTGAAGCGTATGAATCGACAGGTTCTGCTTCAAGCTGTGGCACTAGCTGCGGTGATTCTGCTCCTAAGAAAGCAGCACCTGCTAAAACAGAATCTTCATGTGGTACAAGTGCATGTGGTGAACCTGCGCCAGTAATGGCGAAAGAGACATCTTGCTGCGATTCTAAAAAAGAAGAGCCACAAGTCACGGTTTCATGCTGTTCTGCGGATGGAAGCGCGACTGCTGAGATTGTAGAGAAGAAAGAACCTAGCCGTTGGATGAGAATTTGGTTCTCAACTTGGAAAGACTTCAAACAAGTTTTCCCTTACCTAATGATGGGTATTGCGATTGGTTCATTCATCTACGGCTTCATTCCTACAGACCTAATTGCACAGTACGCTGGTGAAGGTATGTGGTATGCGATTCCAGTAGCAGCCGTGATTGGTATTCCACTGTACATTCGTGCTGAAGCGGTAATCCCATTAAGTGCTGCTCTAGTTCAGAAAGGCATGGCGTTGGGTTCGGTAATGGCATTGATTATTGGTAGTGCAGGTGCAAGTTTAACGGAAGTTATCCTGCTTAAATCAATCTTCAAGAACCAAATGATTGCAGCATTCCTATTCGTTATCCTAAGCATGGCGATGGGGGCAGGCTTCCTATACAGCTTCATCTTTGGTTAATCGGGTCTGATTCCTAGATAACTCCATTGATAGCAAGATATAGATAATAAAAAAGAGCTCACTTAGTTGAGCTCTTTTTGTGTTTAGGAGGTCAAAAAATCATGGGCATTAGGCTTAATTTTTTTGAGAACGCTATTATTCCGGAAGTGCTGCTATCGAAAATAACACTCATCAACCCCTACTTTTAGACTTGAATGTAACCGCTTTGATGCCAAGTATTAACAATATTCATGTTTCGTAGGTGTCAATTAATTGGTGAGCTTATTTAATCTTTTTGGCTGATTATTGGACGGTTTTCATATCGATATCTAGTATTTATGTAAGGGTGAATAATGAAATAGCATCGTTCAAAATTAACGTTTGTTTAGCTTTAATTCAACGATGACAGCGTCAAAAGACTTGGAGTTAATGAATGAAAGATAAGTTGAAAATTTACTGCCTTGGAACCCCTACACTTGAAACCAGAGAATCATTTGAGCTCGTGCCAGTCAGTGACATTAATCAACTCCCTGAATTATTGGGCGGCGTCATAGTTCTAAATGGCGATCTTAGTTCGCAAGACGACGTGATGAGCCAACTCCACCGTAGCAGGAAATTTTGGTCTTGGAAGATTTATATTTTAGAAGATAGTGCATTATCAGAGTGTTTATCAGACGGCACTTTAAATCCAGAAAGTGTTGAAGAAGAGGTGATTCAACACCGCAGAACGTTAGAAAGTATTATCGACACATCGGATACATTAGACCCTCTTGTTGGGTGGTTAGGCTTGGATCAAAGACGTCGATTATCACCTCACAAATATTTGTCTCATAAATCGATATATTCCTATCCGTTAGTGGAGCTTTACTATCCGGAGTTAAGTTCAACTTATCGTTTTGTATTATCAGAGACTAAGCGAGACACTTTTGAAATTGAGGATTTAATCGATCGAGTAAGAGTGTGTCATGAATGTGCCAGTGCCCACTTAAACTACATCGAAGCGTGTCCTTCTTGCAAAGACATTGATATTACTGAGCGTACCTCTCTCCATTGTTTCACGTGTGGCCATGTTGCTGAACAAGGGCTTTTCAAACGCAATCAAAAATTAGAATGCCCGAAATGTTTGACTCAGCTTCGACATATTGGAGTGGATTATGATCGCCCTTTAGAAACTCATACATGTAACTCATGCTCTCACTCTTTTTCTGAGGCGGAGACATTAGCTTCTTGTTTCGAGTGTGGTACAAAAAACGATATTTCAAAGTTGGTTGTTAGGAAGATTTATTCGCTGAAACTTGGAGTTCAGGGAGAGTATATATTCCGTCATGGAGTGAAGCTATCGGCGCCTGAACTGACCTTAAGCGGGAAAGTAGACGGCGGGTATTTTTCTAATCTTCTTAGCTGGGTTAATAGGATTGCACTTCGCCACGAAGAAGAGCACTTATTATTGGGGTTACACCTGCCTGATTTAGCGCAGTATGTGTCTAAAAATGGAGACGCAAAAATGTTTGCTTTGATCGAGCAAATTACAGAGCGTTTAAACGGATTGTTTAGAGATTCTGATATTTGTTGTCAGTTTAAAAGCGATGTTCTTCTTGTATTTATGCCTAAAGCTAAGATGGAACATATAGAAGTATTACGCGAGAAAATAGAAGCACTTTGTTCTTTAATCGAAGATGACGATTTCACGCTGAATGTCTTTGCATGGGGTATACCCGATCCAACAATGAAAGAAGATGTTGGTTATTGGTTAGAAAGTAAAGTCAGTGAAATCTATGCTGTCAGTTAGCCTTGATCTCCAACAGTACTTCTGGGGGATGCTTTTAGAGAACTCTGAGCTTTGGCTAATGCTTTTCCCCATGATGATTATGGTGGAGCTCCCACTCTTTCTGCTTGTGTTAAGTGGAATCTTTCGCTGGTCTTATTCGGCCAGTGACATAGAGATAAAAGAATACCCAAGCATCTCGTTTGTAATTACTTGTTATGGAGAAGGAGATGCAATTGAGATAACGATCGACACGCTTGTTGAACAGCTTTATCCCGGAAAGATTGAGATTTTAGCCGTAGTCGATGGAGCAACTCAAAATGAAGATACCTACTTAGCTGCAATGCGAGGGGAGCAAAGACATAAAACGGTAAGAAACAGAGATGTTCGTGTCATTCCTAAGTGGCAAAGAGGAGGTCGCGTATCAACGTTAAATGCTGGTTTAGATAACGCTACCGGCGATTTTGTTATTAATGTTGATGGTGATACTTCTTTTGATAACGACATGGCGTTACAAATGATGAAGCAATTTACTGATAAGAATGTGATTGCTTCTGGAGGTGCTTTACGCGTTAGAAACTGGCAAGAAAATTTGCTTACGCGAATGCAGTCTCTTGAATATATGTTATCAATGCAAGCTGGTAAGACGGGGCTATCCAACTGGGGTGTTCTCAATAATATATCAGGAGCATTTGGTGCCTTTCGAAAGAACACTCTGAAGCAAGTTGGAGGGTGGGATACCCATACTGCTGAAGATCTCGACTTAACGATGAGGCTCAAACAGTACAAGAAAAGACATCCAAACAATAAACTCGCTTTTACACCCAAAGCTGTGGGCCATACTGATGTACCCAATACACTGAAAGGGTTGGTACAACAAAGGCTAAGATGGGATGGAGACTTATTATTTCTGTTTTTAAGGAAACACAATGAAGGTCTAACCCCTAGATTACTCGGTTGGGGAAACTTTATATTTACTTTAGTTTATGGCGTTCTACAAAACGTATTGCTGCCCATTCTAGTTTCGCTATTCATGTTTTACATATTTTGGGCTTACCCCTTCGATCTTGTTGCTGCACTTCTGATCCTTATCTATTGCGTCTATTTGTCGACAGTGTTGTTGTTTTTTACTGTCTATATTGGGTTGGTTTCCGAAAGAGCGAAAGAAGATCTTAAGATGGCAAAATGGCTAATCTTGTATCCGTTTTATCAGTTCTTTATGCGGTTGATTACGGCGTTCTCTATGGTGAATGAGTTATTTAGAAGAAGTCATGAAGAATCCAGTATGGCTCCTTGGTGGGTATTGAAAAAAGGCAAAAGGTTTTAACAATGAAAGTGAAATTTCATCTTGATAAAAAGAATAACCCTCAATCGGATGATGGTATCAAAGTTGCTTACGGACAAGCGAAAAGAGGAGGCTACCGCTTTCGTTGGTATTTAATCCTAAGCTTAGTGGTTAGCCCTCTATTATTCGTAGCGTATTTTTTCTTAAAGACAAATTTTCTGGTTATTGCTCCGGCAATCATTACCTCGCATCCTGTAACCTTAACCTCTAAAGTTGCAGGAGTAGTCGGCCCAATTCCAGTAGACGATGGAAGTCAAATCCTAAAATCAGAGACAGCGATTCAGTTGACTAATATGGAAGTGGAAGCGCAAATCGAATTTCTTCATGCTGAGTTATTAGATTTAGAAATCAGGTCTCCTGATGATATTGGCTTACTGCACTTGAAAGGCATTGAAGAAACGCGCAGTAATTTAAACACGGTACAGCAAATTCAAACGCGATATGAAGAATATAGGAAAAAAGGTCAGGTATCCGATGTGGACTATGCAAGTATAGTGGGAATGAGTAACTCACTTAATAATCAGCTTAATGGACAAAAACTTGATTATCAAAATGCGAAATTAGCTGAACAAGAAAGAGAATTAGCGGGTCCGGTTAGTCAGGCTCGACGTGCTTTAATGAAAGATCTAGCACTTAAACGTGTTGTTGAACAAGGATTGGCGATTAAGTCTCCCTATGAAGGTCGCGTTGTCGATATCCATGTCGTTGAAGGACAGAGAGTGTTCGAAGGTGACGAGCTTGTAACGATAGCGAAGAATACCATCCCGCAAGTGGTCGCGTATTTAGACCCTAAATATTTAGAGAATGCGATAATAGGAGCTCATACCAAGGTAAGGTTTCCTAATGGTAGTACTTTTGAGGCTGAGATTGCAGATTCGGTAGAAATCGTCAGTAAGTTGCCGACTCAATTAGCAAGCCCTTTTGAAGGGCAGCCAGCATATCTCAAAGTAGCATTGAACTTTACGGCTGATTTGCCTAGAGAATATTGGATTGAAGGGATGACCGTCGAAGTGCGTTTTTAATTAGCACGCTAACTTGACCATAAATGGAGCGTATATCGCTCCATTTATGGTTTTAGGGCTAGCTATTTTTATAGCGAACTGTTGTTTTAGAGTGACCTCTGCTTTAGAGAGAACTATCGTAGAGAGAGCTGTGGATATCAAAAACCACGTACATCCAGTTCATTGTTGATCAATACAACACACTGAGAAGCAAACAACATGTTTGGACCTAAGCTGATTTTCTCTGTCCCTAAACGCTTCAAGCTGTTGTAGCTTTTCTTCGGCATAGGGATATGGTCAGTTAGAAGGAAACATGGGTTTTCCGCAATCTCTGCGTCACGGATAAAGTCGCCTTTCTTATCCATCATGTACAGCTGGTGGTCTTCAGCCAGTTCTTTAACCAACTTTTCAAAACTCATAGTACGAACAGTGATGCCCGGTTCAACCTGACGTGTCTGTTCTTTTATCATGCCTTGAGAAGCATCAACCGCTCTTACTACCGCTGATAACAATGCCGATTCATGAAAGCCACCAATGTTAGTGATCTCATTTGAATCGAAAGTGATCGTACGTGAAAAGTCTTTAGTACTTTCTAATACAAGGTGCACGGTGACATTCTCACGGTGTGATTGAGCAACGAAGATCGTGTTCATCAGAGTATGAGCCAGAATCTCAGTATGAGCGTCTTGCCCAACACCTTCTAAGATAAGTTTGCTCTCTGTAGGGGCTGCGCGAGCGCGTAATACAAATGAACGCATGGGATGTACCTTGTCAGTATGTGATAAAGCGAAATAGGCTTAATCAACATGAATTGATGAATAACTAAAAATTATGGCGGTATGTAACTCTTTTCTATTAATGAAGTCAAATGGAGTTATGTATAGTACTGACCACAAGAACTCTACGTATTAAATAGAGAGTGACCACATTACAAGATGGTAAAGGTTGAAGCTAACCAAGGTTTACATAGATAGTATGCGCAAATTATTAGGTGACTTATACCAATCACAGTAAGTGATCATAAATAGCGCAGGGAAAAGGCTTGAGAACAAGGCGGCTCTATTCGACAAAGAGTTTCGATAAGTAGTTATTCTACTATCAAAATTTCTAACGCAGTTATTAAGCGTTTTAACCAGCTAGGGTGAACAGTTATTTACTACGATTGGTATTACATAAGGAAGTAGTCGATGAAGTTACAGAAGATTAATAAAGAAGAATATAGAAAGAAGATGAACCTACTGTTGGTTTCATTGGTTGGGTCACTAGCCTTGTTTGCCATTGTATTTGGTAGCATTCTGATTGAGCTTTTTGGTTCAGCTGGCTCCGTTACAGGGGAAGCGACGGGTAATTTCCATTTGAATGTACTCGGGGTGATTTTATCAGTCGCCTTGAATGCGTTTATTGCGAGCCGTGTGAAAGGGCATGATTACTTTAAAGAAGCGCTTTATGTGTGGAACCTGAAACAGATTCACAATCAAATCTATCGTAAGCTAAAGCGTATTCAACCAAGAGCTGAGCAAGGCGACCGAGAAGCATTAACTATCCTTTACTTCTATTACACCACGCAAAAACAGGTATACGACCTAGATAACAATACATTGACAATAAAAACGGTTCAGAAATCTCTAGATAACATAATGGAGCTTAGTGAAAAGTGGAGTATCGAACTGGATATAGAGACATTCTCGAAAGATCTAGTCGCGAAATTCTAAGTTATATGCTCTTGATTGTATGAGCTTTGGCCTATGAAAGAGGGTTTTGACGTAAAAGTAGACGCTTAAGCAATTTTTTTGAATTTTTATCAAAAAAGGGGTTGCCATGTTTTCGATGATCTCTATAATGCCGCCTCACTGACACGGCAGTCGCTACAAGGCTTCAGCGGTAATCAGAAAGACGGAAAGTTCGAAAGGAATTAATTTTAAAAAGTGTTTGACACTTAAAATTAAATCGCTAGAATTCACGTCCGCTTTCAAGGGTTTCTTTGTAAAAAGAAAGTTTCGACAAGCAAAGCTCTTTAACAATTTAAACCTATCAATCTGTGTGGGCACTCGTTGATGAATATCAAAACGTTTTATTTCCCTTTTTATAAAGAGAAGTAAAACAGATTCCTCGGAATCAACTTTGGTTTCAATGAACTGAGTGACCAATTCAATTTGGTACAGCCTTGAGCTGTTTGATTTCACTTTTTAAAGTGAAAGCCAAAAAGAGCACAGTCAATTCATTATCTTTCTGTTGGAAAGATAATAGCTTTAGAATTACTTTTTGTAGTTTTGAAGTCAGTATTCGTTGAGTCACACCTATTAAATTAGGTAATCAAAACTTTAAATTGAAGAGTTTGATCATGGCTCAGATTGAACGCTGGCGGCAGGCCTAACACATGCAAGTCGAGCGGAAACGACACTAACAATCCTTCGGGTGCGTTAATGGGCGTCGAGCGGCGGACGGGTGAGTAATGCCTAGGAAATTGCCTTGATGTGGGGGATAACCATTGGAAACGATGGCTAATACCGCATAATGCCTACGGGCCAAAGAGGGGGACCTTCGGGCCTCTCGCGTCAAGATATGCCTAGGTGGGATTAGCTAGTTGGTGAGGTAATGGCTCACCAAGGCGACGATCCCTAGCTGGTCTGAGAGGATGATCAGCCACACTGGAACTGAGACACGGTCCAGACTCCTACGGGAGGCAGCAGTGGGGAATATTGCACAATGGGCGAAAGCCTGATGCAGCCATGCCGCGTGTATGAAGAAGGCCTTCGGGTTGTAAAGTACTTTCAGTTGTGAGGAAGGGTGTGTAGTTAATAGCTGCGCATCTTGACGTTAGCAACAGAAGAAGCACCGGCTAACTCCGTGCCAGCAGCCGCGGTAATACGGAGGGTGCGAGCGTTAATCGGAATTACTGGGCGTAAAGCGCATGCAGGTGGTTCATTAAGTCAGATGTGAAAGCCCGGGGCTCAACCTCGGAACTGCATTTGAAACTGGTGAACTAGAGTGCTGTAGAGGGGGGTAGAATTTCAGGTGTAGCGGTGAAATGCGTAGAGATCTGAAGGATACCAGTGGCGAACGCGGCCCCCTGGACAGACACTGACACTCAGATGCGAAAGCGTGGGGAGCAAACAGGATTAGATACCCTGGTAGTCCACGCCGTAAACGATGTCTACTTGGAGGTGTGGCCTTGAGCCGTGGCTTTCGGAGCTAACGCGTTAAGTAGACCGCCTGGGGAGTACGGTCGCAAGATTAAAACTCAAATGAATTGACGGGGGCCCGCACAAGCGGTGGAGCATGTGGTTTAATTCGATGCAACGCGAAGAACCTTACCTACTCTTGACATCCAGAGAAGCCAGTGGAGACACAGGTGTGCCTTCGGGAGCTCTGAGACAGGTGCTGCATGGCTGTCGTCAGCTCGTGTTGTGAAATGTTGGGTTAAGTCCCGCAACGAGCGCAACCCTTATCCTTGTTTGCCAGCGAGTAATGTCGGGAACTCCAGGGAGACTGCCGGTGATAAACCGGAGGAAGGTGGGGACGACGTCAAGTCATCATGGCCCTTACGAGTAGGGCTACACACGTGCTACAATGGCGCATACAGAGGGCAGCAAGCTAGCGATAGTGAGCGAATCCCAAAAAGTGCGTCGTAGTCCGGATTGGAGTCTGCAACTCGACTCCATGAAGTCGGAATCGCTAGTAATCGTGAATCAGAATGTCACGGTGAATACGTTCCCGGGCCTTGTACACACCGCCCGTCACACCATGGGAGTGGGCTGCAAAAGAAGTGGGTAGTTTAACCTTTCGAGGAGGACGCTCACCACTTTGTGGTTCATGACTGGGGTGAAGTCGTAACAAGGTAGCCCTAGGGGAACCTGGGGCTGGATCACCTCCTTATACGAAGATATCCACGACAAGTGTCCACACAGATTGATTAGGTTTAGAAAAGCAAAGAGAAGAAGAACTCCCAAGGTTCTTCGAAGTTTGTTTCTACTTTTAAAGTGGAGATAAATTAGCAGTGTCCCGTTCGTCTAGAGGCCTAGGACACCGCCCTTTCACGGCGGTAACAGGGGTTCGACTCCCCTACGGGATACCACTTCCTTCAAGAAGTAAAAAGGGTCGTTAGCTCAGTTGGTAGAGCAGTTGACTTTTAATCAATTGGTCGCAGGTTCGAATCCTGCACGACCCACCATTTCCTCCCAAGGAAATAAAATTTGGGGCGATTAGCTCAGTTGGGAGAGCACCTGCCTTACAAGCAGGGGGTCACTGGTTCGAGCCCGGTATCGCCCACCATTTCCTCCCAAGGAAATAAAATATGGGGCTATAGCTCAGCTGGGAGAGCGCCTGCCTTGCACGCAGGAGGTCTGCGGTTCGATCCCGCATAGCTCCACCATTCTTTCTCCATGTAAGGATGGCTTTTATTTTCACTTTTTAAAAAGTGAAGACAAAAGAAACTATCATGGGCGATTAGCTCAGTTGGGAGAGCACCTGCCTTACAAGCAGGGGGTCACTGGTTCGAGCCCGGTATCGCCCACCATCTTTAAATATTCTTTGATGACAAAAGTCTGAAGAGAGTTTTTAAAAATGGTTTTGAAAGTTTAAAACTTGAAAAACTCTTGCTCTTTAACAATTTGGAAAGCTGACTGATTTAAATAACGAAGTTATTTAAATCAAATTTAAAAGTTCTCAATGTTTATCTGCTCTTATTTATTAAGAACGGTATAAACACAACAAACACATTCAAGTGTCTTGTATTCGAATGATCAGAAATGATTGTTCATTTTTTGATTCTACTTTTTATTAAAAAGTGGAAACAAAAAGTAAATTGAGTCCGGCAAACAGTTATCAAGAATTAACCCTTCTTGATGACAACCAAAAACCTTGGTTAGTTGCCATACTAGTTTGTTTTCGCTCCTGTTTGTCTTCACTTTTTAAAAGTGAAAATAAGAAGGAAAGCGAAAGTAAAACAGAGACCCTTTCGGGTTGTATGGTTAAGTGACTAAGCGTACACGGTGGATGCCTTGGCAGTCAGAGGCGATGAAAGGCGTAATAACTTGCGATAAGCCCAGATTAGGTAGTAATAACCTTTTGAGTCTGGGATTCCTGAATGGGGAAACCCACTTACATAAGTAAGTATCCTGTTGTGAATACATAGCAACAGGAGGCAAACCGGGGGAACTGAAACATCTAAGTACCCCGAGGAAGAGAAATCAACCGAGATTCCGAAAGTAGCGGCGAGCGAAATTGGATTAGCCCTTAAGCTTTTAATGATGCAGGTGAAGAGTCTGGAAAGTCTCGCAATAAAGGGTGATAGCCCCGTAACCGACACATCATAATCAGTGAAAACGAGTAGGGCGGGACACGTGATATCCTGTCTGAATATGGGGGGACCATCCTCCAAGGCTAAATACTACTGACTGACCGATAGTGAACCAGTACCGTGAGGGAAAGGCGAAAAGAACCCCTGTGAGGGGAGTGAAATAGAACCTGAAACCGTGTACGTACAAGCAGTAGGAGCACCTTCGTGGTGTGACTGCGTACCTTTTGTATAATGGGTCAGCGACTTAATTTTAGTAGCAAGGTTAACCGTTTAGGGGAGCCGTAGGGAAACCGAGTCTTAACTGGGCGTACAGTTGCTAGGATTAGACCCGAAACCAGGTGATCTAGCCATGGGCAGGTTGAAGGTTGAGTAACATCAACTGGAGGACCGAACCGACTAATGTTGAAAAATTAGCGGATGACTTGTGGCTAGGGGTGAAAGGCCAATCAAACCTGGAGATAGCTGGTTCTCCCCGAAAGCTATTTAGGTAGCGCCTCGGACGAATACTACTGGGGGTAGAGCACTGTTAAGGCTAGGGGGTCATCCCGACTTACCAACCCTTTGCAAACTCCGAATACCAGTAAGTACTATCCGGGAGACACACGGCGGGTGCTAACGTCCGTCGTGGAGAGGGAAACAACCCAGACCGCCAGCTAAGGTCCCAAAGTATAGCTAAGTGGGAAACGATGTGGGAAGGCTCAGACAGCCAGGATGTTGGCTTAGAAGCAGCCATCATTTAAAGAAAGCGTAATAGCTCACTGGTCGAGTCGGCCTGCGCGGAAGATGTAACGGGGCTAAGCTATACACCGAAGCTGCGGCTACGTACCTTAGGGTATGTGGGGTAGGGGAGCGTTCTGTAAGCCGTTGAAGGTGGTCTGTAAGGGCTGCTGGAGGTATCAGAAGTGCGAATGCTGACATGAGTAACGATAAAGGGAGTGAAAAACTCCCTCGCCGGAAGACCAAGGGTTCCTGTCCAACGTTAATCGGGGCAGGGTAAGTCGACTCCTAAGGCGAGGCCGAAAGGCGTAGTCGATGGGAAACGGGTTAATATTCCCGTACTTCTTACAATTGCGATGGGGGGACGGAGAAGGCTAGGTGGGCCTGGCGACGGTTGTCCAGGTTCAAGTACGTAGGCGGAAAGTTTAGGTAAATCCGGACTTTCATTAACGCTGAGATACGATGTCGAGCTACTACGGTAGTGAAGTCATTGATGCCATGCTTCCAGGAAAAGCCTCTAAGCTTCAGATTGTAAGGAATCGTACCCCAAACCGACACAGGTGGTCGGGTAGAGAATACCAAGGCGCTTGAGAGAACTCGGGTGAAGGAACTAGGCAAAATGGTACCGTAACTTCGGGAGAAGGTACGCTCTTATCAGTGAAGTCCCTTGCGGATGGAGCAGACGAGAGTCGCAGATACCAGGTGGCTGCAACTGTTTATTAAAAACACAGCACTGTGCAAAATCGTAAGATGACGTATACGGTGTGACGCCTGCCCGGTGCCGGAAGGTTAATTGATGGGGTTAGACTTCGGTCGAAGCTCTTGATCGAAGCCCCGGTAAACGGCGGCCGTAACTATAACGGTCCTAAGGTAGCGAAATTCCTTGTCGGGTAAGTTCCGACCTGCACGAATGGCGTAATGATGGCCACGCTGTCTCCACCCGAGACTCAGTGAAATTGAAATCGCTGTGAAGATGCAGTGTACCCGCGGCTAGACGGAAAGACCCCGTGAACCTTTACTACAGCTTGGCACTGAACATTGAACCTACATGTGTAGGATAGGTGGGAGACTATGAAACCGCGTCGCTAGATGTGGTGGAGTCGTCCTTGAAATACCACCCTTGTAGTTTTGATGTTCTAACGTTGGTCCCTGAATCGGGATTACGGACAGTGCCTGGTGGGTAGTTTGACTGGGGCGGTCTCCTCCCAAAGAGTAACGGAGGAGCACGAAGGTGGGCTAAACACGGTTGGACATCGTGTGGTTAGTGCAATGGCATAAGCCCGCTTGACTGCGAGAATGACAATTCGAGCAGGTGCGAAAGCAGGTCATAGTGATCCGGTGGTTCTGAATGGAAGGGCCATCGCTCAACGGATAAAAGGTACTCCGGGGATAACAGGCTGATACCGCCCAAGAGTTCATATCGACGGCGGTGTTTGGCACCTCGATGTCGGCTCATCACATCCTGGGGCTGAAGTCGGTCCCAAGGGTATGGCTGTTCGCCATTTAAAGTGGTACGCGAGCTGGGTTTAGAACGTCGTGAGACAGTTCGGTCCCTATCTGCCGTGGGCGTTGGAAAATTGAAAGGGGCTGCTCCTAGTACGAGAGGACCGGAGTGGACGAACCTCTGGTGTTCGGGTTGTCATGCCAATGGCATTGCCCGGTAGCTAAGTTCGGAATCGATAACCGCTGAAAGCATCTAAGCGGGAAGCGAGCCTTGAGATGAGTTTTCCCTGACGCTATAAGCGTCCTAAAGGGTTGTCGTAGACTACGACGTTGATAGGCAGGGTGTGTAAGTGCTGCGAGGCATTGAGCTAACCTGTACTAATTGCCCGTGAGGCTTAACCATACAACACCCAAGGGGTTTTGTGGACTCAAAGAAAGACCAGACCTTGAATGCGTTTGAAGAGACATAACTTTTAGATTAGCTTTCCGAATTTTAAAATTTGCTTGGCGACCATAGCATTGTGGACCCACCTGATTCCATGCCGAACTCAGAAGTGAAACACAATAGCGCCGATGGTAGTGTGGGGCTTCCCCATGTGAGAGTAGGACATCGCCAGGCTTTCTTTATGTTTTCAGTTTTAAAAAACTGAAAGCAAAACTAAAAGCAGCGTACAAGTAAGACTGATTTTAGTGACAATTTGTTGGAGGGATGGCTGAGTGGTCGAAAGCACCGGTCTTGAAAACCGGCAACCGTTAATAGCGGTTCTAGGGTTCAAATCCCTATCCCTCCACCACCATTGAAAAGCCCGCTGAGAAATCAGCGGGCTTTTTTACATCTTGAATTTGCTAAAAGAGAGCTCAAAAACACTAGATAAGTCGTTATATTATCTAGTTATAAGGTTCGTAGAGTTAAGGCATTAAAAAAGCAGAGCGTAATCGCTCTGCTTTGATGTCTCAATGAATACTCTTTGGAATTTGTACAATCAGCTCGCTTATTTAGCGACGTTACCCGCCACGTTTAAAGCATCCCAAGTACGTGAAAAAGGTGGGGCATAACAGAAATCCATGTAGCCTAGTTGTTGAGTAGTCATCTTGGCTGTGATCGCTACGGCCAGTGCATTGATGCGGCCAACGGCTCCTTTCTTACCTACGATTTCACCACCTAAAAGGACCTTAGTTTCTGGGTGATAAACCAACTTCACCTTGATGTCTTCCTGGCCAGGGTAGTAATCGGTTTGGTTCTTATCTGAAATGGTCGATACTTTCACATCCAAGTTATGTTCTTTCGCTAGAAGTTCATTTACGCCAGTACACGCCAGCTCGTAATCGAGTACTTTCAAACAAGACGACCCCAAGAAGCCCGACATGTAGGTATCTTTACCTGCTAGCTTGTCTGCCATCATACGCGCTTGCTTATTGGCTGTGGTTGCTAGAGCAACATAAACAGGTTTGCCTAGTGCCATATGATGGACAACGGCACAGTCACCGACTGCGTGGATGTAAGCATCTACAGTAGCACCATATTCATTTACCAACAGAGCGCCGTTTGCAGCTTTTGGCAGTTCGAATGCTTCCGTGTTTGGTTTGAAACCGAGTGACAGGATCACGACATCGGCTTCTACGTTGCCATTATCGGTTTCTACTATGTAACCACCTTGTTCCGCATCGCGAATTGCAGACACGCTGCACCCTGTTTTAAGGTCTGCACCTGATTCACGAATCGCACCTTCGACTACTTCAATGATTTCTGGGCTGAACTGACGGCTCATGATGTGTTGTTCACGTTCGATGATCGTCACGTGTTTGTCTAAGCCGTGCGCTGCATCGAATACTTCCAGGCCGATAAAACCAGCCCCAATAACACACACACGTTGCTTGTTAACATCCTTTAGCGCTTCTTTAACCGCCAAGCCGTCTTCCATGCTTGTTAGTGTGTATACGTGTTCTGGAT
This sequence comes from Vibrio sp. MED222, assembly GCF_000153005.1. NCBI lineage: Bacteria > Pseudomonadati > Pseudomonadota > Gammaproteobacteria > Vibrionales > Vibrionaceae > Vibrio > Vibrio sp. MED222. The sequence goes on from NZ_CH902606.1 coordinate 1,582,831, forward strand.
TGAATTCACCTAATGGTGGAACGATTGGTCGCGCACCTGTTGCAATGACCAACATATCGTAATCGATGACGCTTTCTTCATTTTGGTGACGTACCGTAATTTGCTTTTCAGTGCGGTCGAATGACACCATTTCTGTTTCTACACGTACATCTAAGCCTGATTTTATGGCTTGATCTGGTGTACGGGAGATCATTCGCTCGGTGTCATCAAACATGCCGCCTGCAAAGTAAGGTAAGCCACAGGCTCCGAAAGAGATGTAGCTACGCTTATCTAAAACGATGACTTCGTCTGATGGTTGATTACGTTTGTATTTTGCTGCGAAACTCATACCCGCGGCGCTACCGCCTATAACAACAACTTTCATATTTACTACCTAAATAACCTGAACTCAGGAAAAACAGAAGAGCACTCACGTGGAGTGCTCTTAATTAAGTTTGAGAATTATACTGCTGCTTCTTTTGATACTGTCGCTGTAACGTCAGCGTCGTATTGTTCAGTATCCAATGAGCCATTCTTCTTCGCTGTAAGAACGCCTGACAACATAGAGCCTGAGATGTTCAGCGCTGTACGAGCCATGTCAATTAGTGCTTCAATAGACACTAAAATCGCGACTACTGTGATGTCTAGACCCATGATGGTGAGTACCGCTACTGCTGCGAACGTTGCACCGCCACCAACACCTGCGATACCGAATGAAGCAATCGCGATAACAGCTATCAGTTGTAGGATAAAGCTCAAGTCTACAGGCATGCCCATGACCTGTGCCGCCATGATTGCTAGCATTGCTGGGTAGATACCGGCACAACCGTTTTGACCGATACTAGTACCGAATGTCGCTGACATGTTTGCTGTTTCTTCGTCTACACCTAGGCGCTGAGTTTGTGTTTCAACGTTTAGTGGGATAGCTGCCATGCTTGAACGAGACCCGAAACCGAACACGAGTACTGGCCAGATTTTCTTCATGAACTTGGCAGGAGAAAGGCCGAACATTGACACCATCACGAAGTGGATGCCGAACATAACGCCAATTGCTACGTAGCTTGCTAGAAGGAAGCGGCCCATCTCTGCAAGTGCGAACAGGTCGTTTGTCATCATGAACGTGGTCATCAGAGCGAATACACCGTAAGGCGTTAGCTTCAGGATTTCACGAACCATTGAAAGCACTACTTCTTTTGCAGAGTTGATGAAATCAACGAAGTTTTGCACTTTCTCAGGCTTACGGTTTTTCACTTGAAGGATGCAGTAACCAAGGAACATACCGAACAGTACAGTTGATAGCGTAGAAGTACGTTGAGAGCCCGTTAGCATGTCGAAGATGTTGGTTGGAATGATAGACAGAGCCATACCAGACAGACCGCTGCTCGCCATCGCATCTTGTGTTGCGACCAGTGAATCACCGCGAGCTTCAATCGCACTGTTTGTGCCGATTGTGCTTACTAGCGCGTTCGCATCGATACCAAATAGGTAAATACTTGCGATACCAACGGCCGCTGAGATAGCACAAGTGAAAAGTAGAATACCGATGATTTTTGGTGCGATTCGAGATAGCGCACCGCCGCCTTCAACGTTCATGATCGAAGAGATCATCGCCACAAACACAAGTGGGATAACGATCATTTGTAGAAGTTTGATGTAGCCTTTACCGAACACCGAAATCAGTTCAGCAAAGCCAGATGTCGCAACGTTGCCGACACCGAAAACAAGTTGAATTGCGCCACCGAACAGTAAGCCAGCAGCAAGCGCACTCAGTACGCGGAAGTTAAAACTTTTCTTTTGCTTTTTGAAGTTCGACAGCAGTGCGTAGAACCCAAAGAACAGTATGCTTAATCCAATAAATGAAACGCTCATGAGAATCTCCTATGATACCCATTAATACCTAAGTCGGTTATTTTTTGTATGCGATGGCTTCAATTTCAACCAGTGCGTCTTTTGGTAGTCGTGCTGCTTCAACACAAGAGCGAGCAGGTGCGTTCTCTGTACCAAACACCTCTGTATACACTTCGTTAAAGGCAACGAAGTTCTCCATGTCTGATAGGAAGCAGGTTGTCTTAAGCACTGTGTCCAGTCCCGCATTACTCGCTTCTAATACAGCTTTTAAGTTTTCCAGAGACTGACGAGCCTGCTCTTTGATGCCGCCCTCAACAAACTGCATGGTTTCTGGAACGAGAGGTAATTGACCTGATGTATAAACCATGTCGCCGTAAGACGTACCTTGTGAGTAAGGGCCGATAGCTGCAGGTGCTTGTTCAGTGGCAATGATCTGTTTCACGATGTAACTCCTAATTATTGGTTTTATTCTGATTTAAATTCACGGATAAACTTGTAAACCGCCTGTCGGCTGATCCCAAGTTGCTCTGATACTTGTGTAGTCGTCTCTTTTAGCTCAAATACGCCGTTATCAAATAAGCAACGGATGATGGCTTTATTACGACCTTTGCAGGAAACCGACTCGTCTTGGTCAACCTCGTTAATGGCTGAACTCAATGCTTGCTGAATCACATCATTTGCATTGTTACTGAAGGTCTCACTGACAATGGTTTGTGGCACATTGCACTGCGGCATCAGCGTCTTGACGATTTCTGGAAATGGGAAAGATAAGTTCATGTTGATACACAGCATACCAATCGGCTTTTGTTGTGGACCAGCCAGTACACAGGTGGTCGATTTAAGTAGGGAACCATCTGCTGAGTTGGTGAAATAGCTTTTCGGAGAAACTTCGCCAGTTTTCTCGAATGTGCTCCACATGCGTAAACCTAAATCGGTGATTGGTGACCCAATTTCACGACCCGTATGATGACCATTGACGATCTTCACGACTGAGTTTTCTAAGCTTTCAAATGAATGGATAACCACTTCGCAGTAAGGACCAATCAAATCGGCGATAGTGTCTGCTAAGCGGAAGTAATTACTTAAGCATTCTCTGTCTTCATCGGTGAATCGAACTTGTTTTACATTCATGATTTCGGTTTACATTTTTGAACTCAATGACTGGAATCTACTCCTTTGGTGGTACTCCCACAAGATGCGGTAAACTTCTGTAAACCTGAAGTGAACGTTCAAAACATCAACAAATCGTAAGTTTTAGACCTATATCACGAGCGGAATTTGAACAAGATCACCAAAGGTAGCCAAATGAGGTTTAATTTCTTAAACCGCATCAAGGTTTACATATTTAAAACCAAAGGTTGCATTTTTGAACCCTTTGATGATCTAGGACAAGTTATAAGGAAAGGCAAAAAATTGAATTAATTGGTATTGTAAATGCATGGCAATCAAGCATTTACCTTGCGAATGTGGTGGTGAGTAAAGATAGGTGGTTAATTGAAAATGAGGTTGTATTAGAGAGTTAAATTCACAAAAAACAGCTTTTTAATAGGATGCAAGCTAGGATTTAGATCCTAAAAAAGCAGCTGAAGTTGCTGCTTTATTTTGGAGTGTTCTGTTTGATTATTCGCTTGGCAGTTTAAGCTCGACTTGTTTTAGCGCGCGCTGATACATAAACCATGCACAGGTGCCGGCAAGCACATTACCTGTCATTGCGCCCCAGAATAGGCCTTCAATACCCGCAAGCTGAGAGCCAACCCACAAGCTAGGTAAGAAGAAGGCGAACAGGCGCAGCGCTGAAATCGTCAAGGCGGTATAGGACTTGCCTAATGCGTTAGAGACGGAAACCATCAGCATACAGATTCCTAATGGCCCTAAGCTAATAGGTACGATCAGTAGGTGATAGTTTAAAATCGTCGAGACTTCGCTTTCACTGGTCATTAGGTTTGCTAGTCCGCCAGAGAATAACCAAGTCACTAGTGCGATCACCAACTGGAAACCCAATACAAACATCACCGCAATCTTAACGAGCTTACGTATGTTTTCGAGATTGTTCTCTCCCAACATGCGGCCAATCATCGGAGGCATCGACATCGTTAGTGCTAGCACAGCGACAATCGAGAAGAATTCAAAACGTGAACCCAATGCCCAAGCTGCAACGGCAGCTGTGCCATAGCCAGCAAGCAGCTTAGTGGCGAACATGGATGAAACAGGAGGCAGCAGCTGACTGATCATCGCAGGCCCCATGATGTTACCAATGGAGCGAACACTCTTGCTGATGTCGAGGTCGTGCCAGTCGAAGGTCATCCAATGCTTCTTGGTGACCTTTGGTGCAACGATAAATATACCCGCACCGAACGCCAAGATGGTCGCAATGGCGGCTCCATTGATGCCCATGTCGAGCGTAAAGATGAAAATCGGGTCCAATATTAAGTTGATGATACTGGTCGCGATCATCATTGAACCGGGCAGCATGGTATTACCATTGGCACGACACACACTGTAGAAAAAGTAGAGCAGTGCACCTGTCCAAGAGCTGGCTAGCCAATAGATCCAATAAGAATCAATGATCGGTAATACCGTCGGTGGCGCATCCAACAATTGTAAAATTGGCCCTCGCAGCAGATAGATGATGACGGAGAAAAACGCGACACTCACGCTGCCCATCGCAATCACTAATCCACCAAGCTGCTTAGCGTAGCGCGTTTCATTCGCGCCAATGGCTCTCGCGATTACCGCGGTTGTCGCGATACCTAACCCGACCTGAATACCGATGATGATCATCTGTATTGGAAGCGTGAAACCTTGAACAGCGAGCGGCAGTACGCCCAGTTGGCCAATAAAAGCACTGTCGACAAGCTGGAAGCTCATTAGGGAAAGTACCCCAAATAGCATTGGCCATGTCATTGTATAGAGTTGTCGGCCAAGAGAAGGCGAGGGAGTTGCGGTAGTAGAATTCATAACACTCTTATCGGTCTTGAAGTTAGGCTTGTTGTGATGACAAACCTCTCAATGAAGAATTGTGTAAAGGATAACGTAAGGTCAGCGCGATACCAATGCTTGTTATGATAGGCAGGTTATCTTTGTTGGCTCTCGGTGAACAAAAAAGCCAGTCGCGATGACTGGCTTTGTTGACTCTATATCTAGTTGTTGACTCTAAGCGTTACTTGTTTGCAACGTTACCAAGCTTCAACCACGTGTCGATAACCGTATCTGGGTTTAGTGAAACAGAGCTGATGCCTTGTTCCATTAACCACTCCGCTAGGTCGTCATGGTCTGATGGGCCTTGGCCACAAATTCCTACGTATTTACCCGCTTTAGCTGCTGCATCGATTGCCATTTTCAGCATCGCTTTCACCGCTGGGTTACGCTCATCGAATAAGTGAGCAACGTCACCTGAATCTCGGTCTAGGCCAAGTGTCAGCTGTGTCATGTCGTTTGAACCGATAGAGAAGCCATCGAAGTACTTCAAGAATTCCTCAGCCAAAATCGCATTCGATGGTAGCTCACACATCATGATGACCTTCAGACCTTGGTCGCCACGACGAAGATCGAACTTAGCCAGAATGTCGATAACCGATGCTGCTTCGCTTGGAGTACGAACGAATGGGATCATGATTTCAACGTTCTTAAGACCCATTTCGTTGCGAACGCGTTTGATTGCTTGAGTCTCTAGCTCGAAACAGTCTTCGAATACTGGTGAGATGTAACGAGATGCGCCACGGAAGCCCAGCATTGGGTTCTCTTCATGCGGTTCAAACGTTTTACCACCGACTAGGTTGCTGTATTCGTTCGACTTGAAGTCAGACATACGTACGATCACACGCTTAGGCCAGAATGCAGAAGCGATTGTAGCAATGCCTTCTGTTAGCTTGCTTACGTAGAAATCGATAGGATCTTTGTAGCCACGAATACGCTGGTTGATTTCTGCTTTGATCTCATCCGTTTGCTCATCGAAGTTCAACAGAGCTTTAGGGTGAATACCAATCATCTTGTTGATGATGAATTCAAGGCGAGCAAGGCCAACACCTTCGTTCGGGATTTGGGCGAAGTCGAAGGCACGATCTGGGTTACCCACGTTCATCATTACTTTGGTTGGCAGCATTGGTAGCTCATCAACCTCAGAACGTTTGATCTCGAAGTCGAGTTCGCCGTTGTAAACGTAGCCTGTTTCGCCTTCTGAACATGACACTGTTACGGTGTCGCCATCATTCAGGCTGCTTGTCGCGGTACCACAACCAACTATGGCAGGAATGCCTAGCTCACGAGCAATGATTGCTGCGTGACAAGTACGGCCGCCACGGTTAGTGACAATCGCAGAGGCTTTCTTCATCACAGGCTCCCAGTCCGGGTCTGTCATGTCAGTGACCAGTACGTCGCCTTCTTGAACCAGTGACATTTGGTCTAGAGAGTCAACCAAGCGAACAGGGCCTGAACCGATACGCTGACCGATAGCGCGGCCTTCAACCAAGACATCCGCCTTGTTGTTTAGCTCGTAACGCTCGATAACGTTTTGGTCGCTCTGAGAACATACGGTTTCAGGACGCGCTTGAACGATGTAAAGCTTGCCGTCGATGCCATCTTTTGCCCACTCAATGTCCATCGGACGTTGGTAGTGCTTCTCGATGATCATTGCTTGTTTTGCAAGTTCTTTGATCTCTTCATCGTTCAATGAGAACTCGTTACGTTCTTTAGTATCTGTATCGATGATATCAACTTGCTTGCCGATCTCTTGGTTGGTTGAGTAGATCATCTTGATCAACTTAGAACCAAACGTCTTTTTAACAACTGGGTAGTGACCCGCTTCTAGCATTGGCTTATGAACGTAGAACTCATCTGGGTTCACCGCGCCTTGTACGACCATTTCACCTAGGCCCCAAGAAGAGGTGATGAATACCACTTGGTCGAAGCCTGACTCAGTATCAAGCGTGAACATCACACCTGAAGAAGCTTTGTCTGAGCGAACCATACGCTGGATACCCGCAGACAATGAAATGCCACGGTGATCAAAGCCTTGGTGTACTCGGTAAGAGATAGCGCGATCGTTAAACAGAGAAGCGAACACGTGTTTCGTTGCTTCGATAACTGCATCGATACCTTTCACGTTAAGGAAGGTTTCTTGTTGGCCAGCAAAAGAAGCATCTGGAAGGTCTTCAGCTGTTGCCGATGAGCGAACCGCAACAGACAATTCTTCGTTGCCTTCAATCAGTTCACGGTAGTTATCACGGATATCTTGCTCTAGTGATTCTGGGAAGGGTGCGTCTAGAACCCATTGTCGAATCGTTGCACCTGTCTTACGCAGTGCGTCAACGTCTTCAACATCAAGTTCATCAAGGAGTTGGTGAATGCGCTCATCAAGACCTTTGTAGTCAAGAAAGTTGTTAAACGCATAAGATGTGGTAGCAAAACCATTAGGTACTGATACGCCAGCGTTGGCTAGGTTAGAAACCATCTCGCCAAGTGAAGCATTCTTACCGCCGACTTTGTCGACATCTTCCATGGAAAGGCCATTGAACCATAGGGTGTTATTTTGCATTTATTTCTCCAGAAACATAGCAAGCATTGTAGGGATTTAAAGGCAAACGATTACGTATCAGTTTAAAAAAATGTAAATTATTTTCTAAAGCTGTGGGGGACGTAATAGTCAGCAGGGTTTCGTTATATATATTATGGTTCCCATCCTACTCAAAATAATTTTAAACATTAAATAAAAAATGCAAATTGATATCCAAAGTCGTGATGTATTCTATGTTTCTGATGGAACGGCCATAACATGTGAGACTTTAGGGCATGTTGTTCTAGGTCAATTCCCATTCGAAGCTAATGAAAAAACCTTCCCGTTTGTCGAAAGTGAAGACAAACTTTCTGATTTATTGAAAGAGATCGAGATTTCATATCGAGCAACAGGCCATGAACCTTTGGTCTTTTTCTCGATTGTGATTCCGGAGATAAAACTCAAGCTGTTAGATGCGCCTGCGCATTGTTATGACGTGTTAGAAAGTATCGTGCAGAAAGTGCAAGATGATACGAAAATGGCGCCTAAGCCGAAGCTGCAGCGTTCTCGTAGCGTTAATAAAGACTCGGACAAATACTTCGACCGTATTGCTGCTATCGAATACACGTTAGCGCACGACGACGGCATTACTTTAAAAGGCTTGGAAGAGGCAGACATTATCTTGTTGGGTGTCTCTCGCAGCGGTAAAACGCCAACGAGCTTGTACATGGCAATGCAGTTTGGTTTACGCGTCGCAAACTATCCGTTTATCCATGATGATATTGCTCGCTTAAGGTTGTTACCGGAGTTTGAGATATATCGCCATAAGTTGTTTGGTTTGACGATCGATGCGGAAAGGCTGACCGAGATCCGTGAGAATCGATTGGCAGGTAGCGAGTACGCAAGTGATTCACAATGTTTGTATGAGCTACAAACGGTTGAAGGGTTGTTCAGACGTGAAGCCATTCCATACATCAACACCTCGTCACTGTCTGTTGAAGAGATTTCGACACGAATCTTGGAACGTACAGGTTTGAGAAGGCGCTTGTTGTAGAAAAAGACAATTGAGTCATAAAAATCGAAGCTCGTACGGACAATGGTTCGGGGAGCTTCGATTTTTCTTTTAGCTGGTTGTTAGCTATTAACTATTAACTATTAACTATTAACGACTCAACAAATTAGCGAAGCAGCATGATGCTAAGCGTTTTGCTCTGTTTTTCGAGCCAATGTTCAAGTGCTGGTGGCCATTCGATACTTGGTTCGACACAGAAACCGCGAAGCATTGAGAAATAAAGAGCTTGATCAACCAAAGGTAGCGATGATTCACCATTCTCTAGTTCCAATAGAAGCTCTGCATCTTTCAGCAATGGGTTAATCAGTTGAACGTATTGTGGGGTCTTTTCTAAGAGCTCTTCAAAATTAAAGCCTTCGGTCTCTTTACTAACACGCCAAGCTTTTTTTGCTCCAGCCGAACGATATTCAGCCAAGTCGAGGTTCCACCAACGTGGGCGTCCGATCTGTTGAGTGAGAGGGAAAGTTCGGCTTTGGAAAAGAGTAGCCTGCTCTGAAGGTTCACGTTGCTCATTATTTGATTTCAAATCCATGAAATAAGCAATGATGTCTAGGCTTTCGGCCATGATAGAACCATCGTCTTTCTGTAAGACGGGCACCATTTTTTTACCGATCAGATCGATAAGGGTTTGGGCATCATCATAATCCACAGAAACAAGTTCGATATTCAAGCCAAGAGATTGAGCAATGTAGGCAACTCTTGCACAGAAAGGGCAGTGGTCGTAAATGTAAAGCTTCATAGCTTCCCTCATTAATGGTCATTACAAGTATAAGATAATGCTAATGTACCAGAAACTCTTACGAATACTAAGCATCAATAAATGCCAAGTTCCAGTAAACGCTTAGCACTAATAAACAGCATGCACTAACAGACAATAAGTATTTAGTGTAGATACTCTTTACTGAATTCTATTGTCCGTTGGATTGGACGTTATTGTAATGAGTAAATTAGAGGGGAAACTGGTGGGTAAATTACAGGCACAAAAAAGGCTCTGGCTGCTCACTCTAATGTAGAAGAATGAAGTCAGCCAAAGCCTCAATTTTGTTACCTTTAGCAGAGTGACTACTAAAAGAGCGGAGCGGTTAAACTATGCTTTTTTAAGGTCTTTTGCAGGGTAAGTAAGCGTCATTATTGCGCCTTCTACTGTTGTAACATGAACGTAGCCACCACCAGCACTTAGGCCAATTACTACCATTTCACCTAGCTCAACACCTTTTGTTGCAACAACGCGATCATCAACTGAAAACACTTTACACACCTTCAATAAAATAAATAAATACGACAGATATCGAACGCGGATTTAAACAGATGGTATCCCAATCAACTAATCCGGTTATTTGTCGTAAAGATTAAATTTAGTTATGCATAAATCGGCATTTCTTAAAAATCAGTTGGTTAACATGCTTGGGGTGTTATTTGTCGGCGGGATAAATGACACCAACTTGCTGACGCATATCTGTAATTAACTTGGCAACGGTTAAAGCACGCAGTTGGGCTTGAGCTTGGGTGCTTTTGTCACCAGCAATGCAGTTTGCAAAGGCTTGGACCTCGTAACTCATGGAGTTTTCGCTTTGTGCTTGAGTAAGGTTTTCTACCGTGCCATCACGATAGCGAATCTTAACGTCGGTGCATTCTGCAATGTGATCGATGATGATCGCTCCCTGTTCGCCTTGGATCTCGCTTGGTACGTAAGAGTCGCTGACTTTAGAGTGCGCAAGGGTTACATCAAATTCTGGATACTGGAAGATCGCACAGCCATGCGCATCCACACCTGAGTCAAGTAGCTTTGCCGAAGCCAGCGCATTCTCAGGTTCACCAAACAGAGCAGAAGTCGCGGCTACGCAGTAGAAGCCAATATCGACTAATGAACCGTTAGAGAAAGCTGGGTTGAAGGTGTTTGGGTTCTCGCCGTTTAGGTATTTCTGGTAACGCGATGAATACTGACAGTAGTTGATGTGCGCTTTATGCACTTTGCCTATCTTTTTTAAGCCGAGTTGAACTTGCTCAAAGTTCGGTAGATACTGAGATTTATACGCCTCAAACAGCACCACCCCGTTCTTCTGAGCGACCTCAAACATGTGTGTTGCTTCTTCAATATTCGATGCGACAGGCTTCTCACAGATGACATGCTTGCCGTGTTCCATCATCAAGATAGATTGCTCGCAGTGCAGTGAGTTTGGTGAAGCGATGTACACGGCTTCAACTGTGTTGTCATTTGCCAATGCGTCGAGTGAGTCATACGTCGTTTCAACGTTAAATTCTTGGGCGAACTGTGCCGCGCTGGCCAGATTTCGTGAATAAACCGCAGCAAGTTGCATCGATTGTGATTCATGAGCAGCTTGAACAAATTTCTTTGTAATCCAATTGGTTCCAATTACAGCGAACTTAATCATAAGGTATCCAATAGTTAGTATATTAATTCTATGAAGATAGTAGCACTCAATGGCTAGCATTGTTTCTGAGATTTGCGGAACAATTCTCCAAGATCTTTAGTCTGATATTAATATTAACTCGTCTATACCTGAGCTTTCTAGAGCATCATAATAGAGTCTTTTGTTGTGCTGGTTCGGAGGTGGGAGGTGCAGGTTTAGTATCAGTGACCGATTGTATTCTCTCAATTGGTGGTTTATTGGAAGTGTTTAATATAAAAGACTCAATACCCAAAGAATGAAGATCTATTGATTATATCCTCTCGTCAATTCTTAAGAAATATTATACAAGCTGAATTGTTGTGCAATTGTATTTATATGCAATCGCGCAATTAACCTATGGTGTTTTAATATCACTTTGTTTAGTAATTGATAACATTTTAAGACAATAAATGTTATCGATTGGGAGCAATTTACGTTACAGAGTCACGAAATTGAACATAATTGGAATAATGAACAACATTTGTTTTAGATTGGTTCTAATTATGAGAAATAGGGGGGTTACTTTTGTTGATATTTATATTAATTTCTTATGGGTTAAATTATTAGCAATAGGTGTTTTTTTACTGTGAAATCTCTTATTATTGCGCTAGAACGTAAATCTGAACGATTTTTATCCAGCCAAAAGCAACTTTTAAATATTAAGTCTCTAGATATTGAAAAGTTGAGTGCTGTTGATGCTATGTCCTCTAAACCTCATCCTTTGATGGATTTCTATGATGAAACCGCCTTTTATGCACTAAATGGAAGGATCGCTGTTCCTGGTGAGATCGGGTGTTATGGTAGTCACTATTTAGCGTGGGAAAGATGCATTCAGTTAAATCAACCAGTTATTGTCTTCGAAGACGATGTTGTTGTTGATGTCGATGTATTTGAAAAAACGGTTCAATTTGCCAGTAAGCATATTGAAGAGTGTGGTTTTATGAGATTGGAAAATTATTCGACTAAGAGAGAGTATAATTATGTCGTTGAAAATCTCGATGACGAACAAAGTCTAGTGCGACATATTAAAACACCACTATGCACCACTGCCTATATGATCACACCGCATGTGGCGAAAATTTTTATAGAAAAAAGTGAACGATTCCTCTACCCAGTAGATGTATTTATTAGAAATGTATGGCTTCATAAGCAACCAACTTACGGAATATCTCCTGCAGGATTAACCGGGGGAGAAGGTGGCTCAGTCATTGGGAATCGGTCTTCTAGAACAAAAAAATCACTCCGTATTAAAACTCTAAAATTCTTAAGTAAGTTTAGAGATGTCGCTATGAATGGTTTGTTCAATTTGACCTATACCGTAATAATCAAAAAAAGCAGACCCAAAATGTTTAACGGTTTTTAATCGTTTCTTATCTGATTGATTTTACGTCATTCGTTTAGAACGAACCGAGATTTAGATATAAGAACAGCTCCCAATTGGGAGCTGTTCTTCGTTATCGTGTCATGTAATTAGTGGTATCAAGCTCTAGCTCGAAAGTTTTGTTAAAAGAGTAGGACGGTGCACAGCTAAGCTATTTTTGCTAAGGTGTTATTGAATTTAAAAAGGTAGTGATATGCAAATCCGGAACGCTAAGGTAACTGATATTAGCTCGATCTTAGAGCTCTCTATGCAAATAAATCGTCAACATCATCTTGGTGCCCCTATAGTATTTGCTCCCGCTTCTCATGGCTTGGCTGATAGTGAAGAATATTGGTTGGGATTGATGCTTGATCCGGTTGGCACTTTCTTAGTTGCGGTTGATGCTCAACAGGTTGTTGGTTTCTTGGTGGGGAAGGTAACGCAGAATAAAGGGGTAAGCTTCATTCAGTCTCACAAAATAGCGCGAGTGAATACGATTGTGGTAAACGATCAGGTTCAGAGCCAAGGCGTCGGCAAAGCGTTGATGAAGTCGTTTAATCAGTGGGCGCAAGCGAGCGGTGCTATTGAGCTTAGGTTAGAAGTGATGGAGTTTAATCAGCAAGCTAAGGGTTTCTATGAGTCGTTAGGCATGGAAACTCAATCACGAACCATGTCCATGCGCTTTGAGGAGAACTAAAGGTGCGTCTATTTTTGCCTTTATTACTGTGTTTACTGTTTGTAGCTTCGAGTGTGCAAGCTGAAAAGGTTGTGGTTGAAAAGATAATTTCTGACGCGACGGCAATCGAAACCATTGTATTCGAGTCGAAACCGGCTCACTCTCAGCGTGTCTCAACGTCTTCCTCTAACTCAACCTCTTCAGTGATCTCAAATTCCAAACATGTGATTATTGTGGATGATGTTCTTAGCAGTAACTCTGGCGAACAAGTTGCCCAGCTGTCTCAAGGTTCATCTAAACGTCCCCCTCAAAGCTCTTCTCAACAGTCTTACACTCTAACCGGTCCCTCTTCTGAGGCAGACTCTCTGTCGCAAGTGGTCACCTTAGTCAAAGTTGATAAATCGAAACGTAGAATGTACCTACTTAAGGGTGACGAGGTTATTCAAGAGTTTCGTATTGCGTTAGGGAAACAACCGAAAGGGCATAAACGTTTTGAAGGAGACAACCGAACACCTGAAGGGGAATACCAGCTCGATTATGTGATGGAAGAATCGGATTTTCACCGCTCGGTGCATATCAGCTACCCGCAACCTTCGGATATGCAGTGGGCTGAAGAAAATGATGTCGACCCTGGAGGGAACATCAAGATCCACGGAATTAAAAATGGTGAGCGCCGTTCACCGAGCTTTATTCAAAGCTTTGATTGGACGGATGGCTGTATCGCATTAACCAATCAAGATATGGATGAGTTTCTCCAACTTGTAAAAATGGGTACCCCTATCCATATCGAATGGTAGTCATTGGTACCCCATTTTCTTAGTCACTTTCGGAATCTATTCGCGCAGGCAATTAGCGCAGTCAATTCGTGAAACCAACTTCCGAAATTAACCGCTAAAGTCAGTTACAGTATGACTCGACCTGCACTGAATATCGCAATTACGATCAGCAACGCAATGGTGACTGGCTTAAATTTCGCTCCACCAAATCTCTCGAATAATTTAGAACCCACATAACCGCCAAACATGCTGCTTGGTAACAGTGCAAAAGTAAGCCAGACCACCTCGCGGTCGACTAATCCTGCGATAGATGCCGATACAAACGCACTGGAATCTGCCAACACAAAGAACGCAATCAGGCCAGCTCTGGCTATATGCGGAGCAACTGGGCTTGCCAACGCGTGTGTACCAATCGGAGGCCCTGACATTGAAGCTGCGCCGTTCATTACCCCAGCAAGGCTACCTAGAATATAGGGAGCAAATCTAGGCTCTCTTTTGTACTGGAACCCTTTGTAGATCATAAGTGCAGATGCAAAAATGAAGGCGCTGATGATCAAGATGATCGTGTCTTGGCTAACGGATTTTAGCAGAAGTAGGCCGACCGGAGTGAAGGCCAAACAAGGGACAAATACCTTTGAAACCCAGCGCCAATTCACATGATGTTTAACCTTCGGCAGCAATTGGATATTGCCTAACAGGTCGATCAGCATGAAAACGGGAACCAGTTCGATAACAGGCACGAATAACGCACTCAATGGCAGTGCCACTAAGGTAAAACCGAAACCTGAGAAGCCACGAACAATAGCGGCAAAAATGAAGATAGCACCCAAAATTGGGAAGGTTGGACTAAAAATGAGATCCATAAATTAAGTAACCAATGAAGCTGTCTAAATAGAGCGAGCGATGAAACCAAGTGAGTAGCGGAATGTACTCCTACTCACTTGTGTTTGCTACTTAATTTTATGGTTTCCCGAGAATTAATTTTAAGGCATCCCGGGAGTTTATTTAAAGTTTATCGGGGCTATTTTTTCGGTATTTACGAGCTCAATTTATAGGATTGAACTGATTCGGAAAATCAGTAAATACAGCATCTACTTTTGAGCGAAATTTGAAGCGAGACGGATCATTGACAGTGTAGCACCATGTTTGAATGTTTGCTTCACCAAGTGTATCAAGATCGCTCTGCTTCAGATGCTCGTAGTTCATGTGACAACTGAACGCTTTAACCTCATCAATCAGCATAAGATCATCTTGAGTCAGTTGCTCTGTGATCACACCGACACGGTATCTAGGCAAATGACGAGCCATTTCAGCAACGACTTGATGGCTGAAGCTTGAAAGCAAAACTCTGTCGGTGTCAAGATTTGAATGAATCAACTCGGTGTGCAGCAAATCAACGACATGAGGTGCTTGATGTCGGCTATCGACTTTGACCTCTAGGTTGACGCTAAGATCATACTGCTCAACAAGCGCGAGCAACTCTTTCAACGTCAGTATTTTTTCTCCAACGAACTGCTCAGACTTCCAACTGCCAAAATCGAGCTGACGCAGTTCAGCAAGGGTGTGTTCATCAACTCGACCCTTGCCATCGCTGCAGCGCTCAAGCGTGTGATCGTGACAAACGACCAGTTGGTCATCCTGAGTGGGCTGAATATCAACTTCAATCCATTTCAAGCCGAGCTTCGCCGCTTGTTCAATGCTTGCTTTGGTATTTTCTGGGTGAGTACCTGCTACACCTCTATGACCTACGATGATAGACGACATAATTAATCCTTCTTAAAGACGCACCGTAAAAACGCATTAAATATCAGTGTACTCGATTAAGCGAGAGCCGTCGTTAAGCTTGTCGTATCTTCGTGTGGCTCCTGTGATGTGAAATTATTTGGGTGAATGCGTTTGCCATGATTGTCAAAAATATGCAGGTTGGATTTATCGATTCTTAGCCCTAGGGGGACGGCTTGGCACAGTGTCGTTTCGGGTGTTACTGCAATGAAGGGCTGCTCGTTCACCAGACCATGAACCAATTGATTTGGACCCAAAGGCTCAACCACACTGATACGCAGTTCAAGAGGCAAGGTATTCATCATCAATTCTGAACCAATTTCAGAGTGCTCTGGACGAATACCAAGTGTGATAGCTGTATTTTTTACGTGGGCGTACTCGGGTAAGTACATTTGCTGATCACCAATCTCAAGGTATCCGTCATCGAGTGTTGCTGGTAAAAAATTCATTGCAGGGCTGCCAATGAAGCTCGCCACAAAAGTACTGGCTGGCTGGTGGTAGACCTCTCGTGGCGTCCCGACTTGCTCTATCTGGCCTTTGTTGAGCACCACGATTCTATCAGCCAGTGTCATGGCTTCGACTTGGTCATGAGTCACGTAAACACTGGTCACGCCAAGTTCGCGTTGCAGTTTTTTGATCTCTAATCTCATGTGAGCACGCAGTGAGGCATCTAGGTTAGACAAAGGTTCGTCAAACAGAAAAAGTTGTGGATCGCGAACGATCGCTCGTCCCATAGCAACACGTTGACGTTGACCACCCGAAAGCTTGGCTGGCTTGCGGTCTAGGTATTCTTCGATTTTCAGCGTTTTGGCGACTTTCTCAATTTTCTCTTCAATAAGGTGCTGACTAACACCTCGGTTCTTTAAGCCATAAGCTAGGTTTTTGTAAACCGACATGTGGGGGTAGAGCGCATAATTTTGGAAGACCATTGCGATATCACGCTGAGCTGGCTTTTCGTTATCAACACGGCGACCACTTAAGTGAATCTCGCCACCAGAAATGCTTTCCAAGCCCGCAATGGAACGTAGGATAGAAGACTTGCCACAACCAGAAGGACCCACCAAAACAAGGAACTCACCCTCATCGATATCAAGCGAGACTCCTTTGACGGCTTGATGGCCGTTTTCATACGTCTTTACCAAGTTTTTGATACCCAGCATGATGGGAGCTTTACGCGTACGATCGTGAGTGGCTTGGTTGTGCGCTAACGTTTGTTTTAGCTTTGGCATCGGGGTGTCCTCTGTATTTTTGTGGATAGCTTGGTGAGAAGGTTGGTGAGACGTCTTGTACTCATCGAGTGATTGAATGCGATTATTGTTCATTTGAGTTGTGTCGTTATTATTTTTCACTTTCTACTAGCCCTTTTACAAACCAACGCTGAAATACAACCACCACTAGTACGGGTGGCAACATGGCTAAAATCACCATGGCGAAAGCATAGTCATAGCGCGGTAAACTGGTTTCATTGATATTATTGAGTACTTGTTTGATGCCCATCACGATGGTGTTGTAACCTTCATCGGTAGTCATCATGATCGGCCATAAGTATTGGTTCCAACCCACCACAAACATGATGATGAAAATAGCGGCGATCATGGTTTTAGAAAGAGGCAGCAAGATATCGACAAAGAATCGAAATGGGCCTGCATTATCTAGTTGAGCTGCTTCTAACAATTCATCGGGGATGGTTTTGAAAAATTGCCTGAAAAAGAAGGTCGCGGTGGCTGATGCGATCAAAGGCAGAATCAACCCTGTATAGCTATTAAGAAGACCAAGCCCAGCGACAACTTCATAGGAAGGGATAATACGAACCTCTAATGGCAGTAGCAGCGTCACGAAGATCAGCCAAAACCACGCCGTGGCGTAAGGGAGTCTAAAGTAGACCAAAGCAAACGCGGCCATCATCGAAATGATGATCTTACCGATCGCAAAACCTAGCCCCATGATCATCGAGTTGGTGATCATTTTACTGGCGGTGACTTCGCCACTAAAGCCCATGCTTTTGTTCCAAGCTTCGCTATAAATGGCCGTAAAGTTATCGCCCGGTAGCCATTGCAGACCTTCGCTGACAATGGTGTTTGGGTTATGCGTAGAACTAGCGAAGATTAGCCAGATAGGGACCAACATAAACAGCATCCCTGCAATTAAAATTAGGTGGTCTGAGACCTTATTACTTTTCATAAATAACTCCTGTCGCGTTAAATCCTAGCGGGGAGGGGCTAGTAATGGACGCGCTTTTCTACAACGCGAAACTGGATAAATGTGAGAGTGAGTACCAGTAGTAACAACACAACAGACTGGGCGGAACTGCCGCCTAAATCTGCGCCAACAAAACCATCTCGATACACCTTGTACACTAATGAAGTTGTACCGCCACCTGGGCCACCATTGGTCATGGTGTCTATCACGCCAAAGGTTTCAAAGAATGAGTAGGTGAGGTTGATGACCAGTAGAAAGAAGCCAGTCGGGGCGAGCAGTGGGAAGGTAATGGTCCAGAAACGTTTTGAGTCGCTGACACAATCCAGCATCGCCGCTTCTTTTACGGCGTAAGAGATCGATTGGAGTCCCGCTAGGAAGTAGATGAAATTCACCGAAACCTGTTTCCACACGGAAACCAAAATCAGAGCAAACGTGGCATCCACGGGATCGGTTTGGAAGCTAAAATCCCAACCCACAACAGCAAAGATTTCTGTGAACACGCCAATGTGCGGGTTAAACAAGAAAGCACCGATAACACCTGCAATCGCAGGGGCAACCGCATAAACCCAAGTGAGAGTGACCTTGTAAGCGCCTTGTCCGTGAATGATGTTGTCGGCTTTCACGGCAAGCAGCAGAGCCAAGGCAAGTGATAAGAAAGAGACCACAATTGCGAACATCAAAGTAAAGCCAATCGAGTTCAGGTACTCGCTCGATTCGAATAGCATTTGGTAATTCTCAAACCAGACGAATATAGATGAGGTGCCCCAAGGGTCTTCCAGCATAAATGAAAGGTAAACCGCCTTTGCTGCTGGGTAGATAAAGAAAACCGCAATGATGAGTATCTGAGGTGCCAAAAATAGGTAAGGCAGCGGAGAGTGAAAGAATTGTTGACGTCGTTCCACAGGGTAATCCCTAAAAATAATTACAGTGGCCACTATGAGCGGCTGTTACCACTAGCGCTGTATCAGGCATGCATCCCGTTGAGTTATCGTTGTTGGAGCAAGAAATGGCGCTAGGGAAGAGTCTCCTCACGCCTTGCCATAGCGTTTTTTTAGCGACGCAGTGACAAGTAGTGAGGAGTGATGAACGGCTCTGATTCGCTAAGCCTTAAGCTTGTGAACAGTTTCGTTTCATTAATCGATCTAGTTCATCGTTCGAGCGAAGCGCTTTAGTAGTTTGCTGCTCTCATCTTCGACCTTGTCTAGGCTGCTCTCGACGCTAGAGCGATCAGCGAAGATGTTATCGAACTCACGGTGCATCACTTCACGGATCTGCGGGTAATAACCTAGGCGGTAGCCTTTAGTCCACTCGCCCGATTTGAGGCTTAGTTGCTTAACGCCCACTTCTGCGTCTGGCTGCTCTGTGTAGTAGCCGGACTTTTTCGCTAGTTCATAGGCAGCAGTTGTTACAGGTACATAGCCTGTTGTTTTGTGCCAGTAAACCTGAGTTTCAGGTTTGGTCAGGTAATCAAAGAACGCTGCAACACCTTTGTCCTGTTTCTGGTCATGGCCATTGAGTGCAAACAGAGCTGCACCACCAATGAAGGTTAAGCCAGCATCAGGGTTGACCGATTTCCAGTATGGAAGGTAAGTTGTGCCTAACTCGAAAGGTACGCGGTTACGCAAGCCACCGAACGAGCCTGAAGAACCCATCCACATCGCCACTTCTTGGCGCTCGAAAGGTGTTTGGTTCGCGTCCCAGTCGCTGCCGTAATATTTGTAGTAACCTAGATCTGACCACTCTTTCATCTTGCTAACATGCATCATCATGTCTTTGGTATTGAACATGATCTTAGTGGATAAGCCGTCGTAACCATTGTTTTGGTCTGCGACAGGTAGATTGTGGCGAGACTTAAAGTTTTCAAACATGATCCACGGCGTCAGAGATTGAGAAAACGCGATGTGCCCTTCGGCCTTCAGTTTCTTAGCAACCACTTCGAGTTCTTCATAAGTCTTAGGCGCTTCGGCTCCCACTTCTGCGAGAAGGTCTTTGTTGTAGTAAAGAACCGGCGTCGAACTGTTGAAAGGCATACCAACCATCTTGCCTTGGTTGTCGGCATAGAAGTTACGAACGCCAGCTAGGTAGTCGTTTGAATTAAAGTTGTAGCCCGATTCAACCAGAATATCCTGTACCGGTTTCGCGACACCTTTCGCGTTCATGATGGTTGCAGCACCGGCATCGAAGACTTGTAGAATGTTAGGAGCTTCGCCTGCTCGATATGCTGCGATACCCGCTGTTAAGGTCTCTGTGTATGAACCTTTATAGATTGGCGTGATCTTGTAATCATCTTGTGACGCATTAAAGTCAGTCGCAATCTTATTGACGGTTTCTCCAAGTTGGCCGCCCATTGCGTGCCACCAAGTGACTTGAGTCGTTGCGAACGCCGGCATTGCTGCTGTCGCAGAAAGAACGCCTGCCAAAATTAGCTTATTCATCTTCTTTTCCTTTTGGATGAAATCGATATAGAGGTATTGAATTTGAGTATTAACGAGACGGTAGGGGTATCGTTTGAAGCTATCTTGAACAGGGTATATTTCACTTACGTGGCTAAAGCGTTTCACTGATGTGAAAGATTCATTTCGATTTTATTTAAGAGAAAAGTTATTGATGGTTTTGATGTTGAACATGTTCGGTTTTTAAGGCGTTTTATTGGACAACTGTTGTTCAATAAAAAAGCCTCTCGATGGAGAGGCTTAGAAGAAGGTTCGATGTGGATACAGATTTAGTGCGCGATGTCCAATTGGTTGTCTTTCACACCGTTAATGCGAAACCAACCCGCGATACTGAATCGCTCTGTGTTTGTCGGCAGAACCTCGTGTGGGAATTGTTCAGACAAGAATACCAACAGTCGACCACCCTTTGGTGGAATGGTCGCGATGTGGTTGTCTTTTAAATCGTAAACCACGAGCTCCCCTGCGTCTTCCTCAGACCATTCGTCATTCATGTAGAATACTGTGGTCAGGCGGCGGTTTTCGTTGCCTTTGAAGCAGTCTAAGTGCTTCTGGTAAAAGTCACCTTTTTCATATTTTGCAAAGTGCGCTTCGTATTCGAACAGACCTAAAAAGAACGCTTGGTTTGCCTCTAAACGAATTTGTTCCATTTTGTCTAGGAACAGAGAGGCTGGTTCGCCCATATCACGGCGTACCCACTGAATTTTGTCACTACGAATCGTTGCTTCTCGTGCTACGTCATCGTTACGGCCGATCCTAGCCTTTTTCCAGTTCTCTGGAATGCAATCCCTCAATGCCACCACTTCTTCGTGAGTTAAGAAGTCATCCCAAACAAAGTAACCTTGGGTAGAAAGAGCATCGATCAATTGGTTCATGTATAGCACTCAGACAATAAATTAGAGGCGCATATATAGTCCGAATAACTGAGGTCACCAAATCACATGTTTTGTCGTTACGATAAATGTCTTTCGTTTACTCGTAGAAATAGGGAAGGGGCTCTTCAGAAAGGAAAGTGAGCCAGTATAAAAGGCTCACTTCCGTTTGATTATCGGCCGGTCGTTCCTGTCGCCAGTGCTTTGATTTTTACGACTTCGAATGGTCTGATGCCAGTATCTTTGCCGTTATTTAAAGCTGCGGTTCGGTTCAGCTGATTGACAGTTACATAAACATAGCCATCAGGACCAAATGACACGCCATCAGGCCAAGTTTGGTTCTCTGACAGCGTCGCAATAATTCGGTACCCTTTTGGTGTGGACACACCAATTGCATTGTTCTCAATATCCGTAACATAAACGTTCTGAGCACTGTCTACAGTAATACCATCTGAATAAGGTTTGTCTGCGTATCTTTTAATATTGTCTGCGACAGTCTTTCCATCGTTATCGAACTCACTCGCTTTCACTCGATAAATAGTGCGTCCGTTGACAGCTCCGAAATAGACCCATTCGTAAGATGGATCGATCGTGATTGGGTTTAACGCAAACCCAGTTTTACTGTCGGCCTTCATAGATGGGTGGTTTTCTGCCACTCGAACCGCTTCTCC
This sequence comes from Vibrio sp. MED222, assembly GCF_000153005.1. NCBI lineage: Bacteria > Pseudomonadati > Pseudomonadota > Gammaproteobacteria > Vibrionales > Vibrionaceae > Vibrio > Vibrio sp. MED222. Next base: position 1,604,418 of record NZ_CH902606.1, read on the forward strand.
CGTCTTTAGGTCAACCGTTACAAAGGCTGGAATGGCTTCACTTTTTAGATCGTTCTGGGTCATATCAGCAATGATAATACGTTGTCTTTTTTGGTCTAGAGCAAAGTCTTGTAGGAAGCTTGTCGGTTTTAGAACAGAGGCGGGTATTTTTATCGTTTTTACTAATGCTTCATTGCGAGTATCCCAGCCCGTTATGGTATGAGTTGCCAGATCGAGAATCCACGCGACTCCGTTATCATCGGTACGAATGGCAATGACAGCCTTAAATTGAGAGTTTTCACCTTGTGCATATTTCATCGTCGGGTATGGCGTTTGATTTCCAGCCACGCTTAACTCGATGACTTTAGTCGTTGGATGATCGAGCGGATGAACGCTTAACAATAAACGCCCATCTGGTGTAACCGAAGGGTTACCTGGGCGTTCAGTCATGGTCGCGACCACGGTAGCTTGTTTTGGAGTGAACTTTGCCTCTGCATGTGCATAAGTAGACAAAATTGCGCTCGCTAGTACGGTGTAGATTATTGATTTTTTCATTTTCTTTCCCTTGATAATTTACGCAAATGTTACCAATGGGTTAACAATCATCAACAGCCTTGTATTTGTTACACTTTCAAAAGAAATTTGATAATTAGCTTTAACCTATTCATATCAATGCGTATTGATAATCAGTTAAATTGAATTTAGTTCTTAAAAATCATAATGATGAAGGGGTTGTAATGTTGTGATTACCTTTTTCGAGTAACAGGTTCATTTTTTTGTTATCAGTGTTAGTAATTTTGAACTCACAAAACCACACTTCGTTGATCTTTGCTATATTCTGGTTAGACCACTTGTTGCTGAACTGTTAATTTGTTCTGAACGGCAGGAATAACGAATAGGAATACGGTTTTGCAACTCCATACCATTAAAGGCTATATCCAAGACATGTATCTCGTAGAGTACCCTGACAGGTTGTTGTTACTTGATGGTGCGTGCCGAGCCGACATCCCGCATCTTAAAGTTTTCATTGAAGATGATCTTGGCCGTGAATTTAGCGACCTACACACAGTGGTTGTTACGCACATGCATCCAGACCACGCAGGGGCAGCGCACAAACTCAGAAAGCTCACGAATTGTAATTTGGTTGCAGCAAATCGAGATAAGGATTGGTACCACGGCATCGATGGCATATTGATGCATTTGACCGATTTGGCATTAGCACGGTGGATGGCGAACCGATTGGGCAAGCCCAAAGCAAACCTATGGTATTCAAGAAAGTTGAAGCCGGACTACAAGCTGTCGGATGGTGATAGCATTCCTGGCTTTGATGATTGGTTGGTTCTGGAAACGCCGGGCCATACCGACAGAGATCTCTCTGTCTATTGCCCATCACACAGCGTTGCTTATGTGGCGGACTTGATGGTCGAGGTTAAGAAGAAACTGATTCCTCCGTTTCCTATCTTTCATCCCAATAAGTATCGAGCGTCGGTATCTCGTATCTATGACATGCAGCTCGACACCTTGCTGGTGGCGCATGGGGGACAAGTGAATTTGAGTGAGCAAGCGTTTGAACACCTGTTGATGAGTGCGCCAAGAAGGCCAGTGACACATTGGCGAGTGACCAAAATCAAACTCAAAGGTTTGGTTAAATCTGTTTGGCGATTTGGGTTTAAAGATAAAAAAAATCGCCATAAATAATAAAGGCCAGTCTTAAAGACTTAATGCCGTTCGGATAAGCATTATTGCTTGAACCTGAACGGATATTTGGCTGGGACAAAGAGGACTGAACGTGGAAACGTTCGGTCCTTTCTTTTATCTGGAAGAATGAAGTGACTCAAACTGTCTCTCATCCTTTTCAGTTTTACAGGTAGAGTTCCGTCTGGACTTAAAGCTAACCAACGTAATTGCGCATCAATAAGGTTAATTGCGGCGGTAAAACTGACCCTAGTCGCTCGAACCCCGGCTTCTGAAGCTATCTTAACCATCTCTAATCGCACTAAGTTATAGGCAAGTAATACGCCCCACAGCTCTTGCTTCACACCGGCAGAAAAACGACTTCGTAAAGTGACGTGACTTTGCAGTTGAGTCTGTTTAATTTCACCATAACCTTCTTCTATCTCCCAGCGTTGCCAATAAATACGCAGCAGGCTTTCTAGCGAGTATCTACTAGGGTCTGTAAGTGAAGTAATAAAACCTTTTATCTCACCTTTTGGCTCTTGATATAGGACTAATCTGGCTTCCCAACGTGCGGGTAAATTCGGATTCTGCCGTTGAGCTTGAGGAGAGATGGGCATTGAGATGAGCATGTCGTTCTCCGCATATTTCTCCAACACTTCATAGCGTAGCTTACGCTTTGCAGGCATTAACCAGTGAGCATTTTCCGCACTCTCTTGCCACGACAACAAGAGGTCTGCCGAGAAATAACAACGATCAAATAAGGTCAATGAATGTGCGGGGATATCATTGAATAGGCGCTTAGCTAAGGTCGTTTCACCGACATGACAGCCATCAAAAGCCGCCCCCATAATCATTCGAGTTTCTGTTGACATCAAAGCGACTAAACGAAGTTGAGGGTAAGGTTTCAATTTTTTAGAGATGAACCCAAATTCTTCAGCGTTCTCTGGGGAATCTTGGCACCTAAATGTTGTCCCATCGACAGCAAGAACATTAAGCTCTAAGTCTTTGTCTTGTTGAAGGATATCTCCATTCCAAGCCTTTACCGTTGTGTGAAACAGAGCCGCTAACGGACTCTCATCTAGACGTCGGCGTGAATCAGTTAGGACACTGGGTGCAACACGAGACCAGCTATCTTCAGGTTTAGGCTGAAGTGCAATGTCTAATGAACTGCACACCTCTTTGATAGACATGTTGCGTTGCAGCCCCATCCAAATAACTAACCAGACAGCTTGCTGAGCGGGAAGCCGACGTCGTCTTATGCTCGCTTTATTGGTTTCAAGAAGAGCTTGTTCTATCCACTCAATCTGAATGGCGTCGACAACAGATTCATAATTGTCGGCATCTTCAATGGTCTCGTGTGCCATTGCTAATTCTTGTTCAAGCATAAAAAAATCCCCATCAACGTTGTTGATGGGGATTATCTGCTAACTGCAAGATCGTTCAAGTCTTCTTAAACGATCGGCATTAAGTCTTAAAGACTGGCCTTTATTATTGCGCGTTGTTGACTCACTATTTGAGCTGTGGAGCAGTTCAATTAGTGAGAAATTAGAAATTCACCCGCTGGGTCAACAATCACTTTGTCACTCATGCCTTGACGACCAAGCAGCATCATATAAGTCATATCTTGACGGTTGCTTAGTGTGATATCGATAGGCCACTCCTGACCACCAATTTTTAGCATGGTTTCAATCACACAACGGTGTTCAACTTCGCCGTTCGATGATTTGATTCTTTTACTCGTTTTCAGTTTCGCCTTGCAGCGTACTGTCTCTTCTAGGTGGTAAACGTCTGGGTGAAGATCGAACTCAACGAAGTTTTCACCATCTGTTTTTACACATAGTAGATTGTCTACGTGTAGAGAAGAGGTTTGAGCCCCTGTATCAACACGTGTATGTAGTCCAGTTATCCCTAACTCTGGTAAGCAAAGTGCTTCTGTATTCCCTATGATCATTTTATTGTTCATGTTTTTTCCAATCATGAGTAAACGGCGTTTAATCAGCCTTTGCCACGAGTACGGTTAGCGTTTGGTTTTGCATTTTTTTCAATGAACTCGAAAATCATGTCTGCCACATCTTTGCCTGTTGATTTCTCGATACCTTCTAGGCCTGGAGAAGAGTTCACTTCCATTACAACAGGGCCATTCTTAGATTGTAGAATATCGACGCCACATAGGTTTAAACCCATGATTTTAGCCGCATTGATCGCTGTAGCGCGCTCTTCTTTGGTTAGTTTAACCAGTTGAGCTGTACCGCCACGGTGCAGGTTAGAGCGGAATTCACCCTCACCAGCTTGGCGTTTCATTGCTGCAATAACCTTGTTACCCACAACAAAACAACGAATGTCTGCGCCGTTAGCTTCTTCAATGAACTCTTGAACCAAGATGTTCGCTTTTAGGCCCATGAATGCTTCGATAACGCTTTCAGCTGCTTTGTTTGTTTCTGCTAGAACAACGCCGATACCTTGAGTACCTTCAAGAAGCTTGATAACCAGTGGCGCACCACCTACGTTTTTGATCAAGTCTTGAATTTTGTCTGGGCGGCTAGCGAAACCTGTTTTTGGTAAGCCAATACCTTTACGAGACAACAATTGTAGTGAGCGCAGTTTGTCGCGAGAACGACTGATTGCTACTGACTCATTGATACAAAAAGTGCCCATCATTTCGAATTGGCGAACAACCGCAGTGCCGTAAAAGGTAATGGAAGCGCCAATACGTGGAATAACAGCATCGTATTGAGGTAGCTCTTCACCCATGTAGCGAATC
>NZ_AAND01000099.1:0-1026 GCF_000153005.1 Vibrio sp. MED222
AGTGAGATAGTGTGTGTTTTCACCCATTAATGCGTTTAGCATAAGGCAAAGCCCTATGTTTTCTGTTAGAAATCTATCAGCTCTGTTTTATCTTGTAGCGCTTCTTCTGCCGGCTTTTTCCTGCGTTGACGGGCGAGAAAGCAGTTTAACTTATGGTTATCAAGCACTAGTATTTGGCTTCATGCAAGTTTTTGCGGCAACGTTTATGTTGACCACTTGGTTCGACACAGCCATAGCGTTGATGTTCCCATGGTTGGCAAATATCTCTTGGGTGCTAAGCTTGTCTAATAACCAAGGGATAAAAGTGAATCCATGGTCAGTCGTAACCTTATGTGCGCTAATCATTTTCTTTTCTCAGCCGCTAGTAATAGTGGCCGGGGGTAACGGGGCTACCTCTATTTTATCTTTAAAGTTACATTCTGGAGCTTATTTATGGGGCGTTGCGTTGATGCTACCTATATTTATTAAGAATAAATAATTAAAGCATAGAAGAATAGGGTCAGGTCTTGTCTTTTTCCATAATACAAAAGGCTTTGTCTCTGGGTTATTAATGCGTCAGCAGAGCCAGCAAAATATCTACTACATGACTAACCATCTTGGTCACGTCTATGGTGTGTTTGACCAAGCAGGCGAAAGACTCAGCCAGCGAGGTTATTCGCCTTACGGGCAAGTAAGTGGTGATTATTTCACTCTACAGCCGTTTGGCATGTCGACCAAACGCAGCGATTTTACCAGTGGTATAGTTTACTTTGGTTATCGCTTCTATATACCAAGCTTGGGCCGCTGGCTAAACCGCGACCCACTGCAAGAGCAAGGCGGGATTAACCTCTATGCGTATGTGGATGGTGACCCGTTAGGGTATGTGGATCCGGATGGGCGTTATAAGTCCAGGCCATACAATCCGAGTCCTACCGACCACTTGATATATCCACCTCAAAAAAATAGCCAATGTTATTATGATTGTTATGAAAAGGCAAAGGCAGCGATGTCACCAAGGTCTGCAGTAATGGATCAAGCACCACACAA
>NZ_AAND01000097.1:0-1162 GCF_000153005.1 Vibrio sp. MED222
CTGGTCTTCGCCGTCACCGTGAAGGTTTCATCGCCTTCGAAGATGCTGTCTTGCGTGGTCTGAACTTTCACTGTGAAGTCGGTTTGACCCGCCGGCAAGCTCACTTGGAAGCTGCCGTCTGATGCTACCGCCACGTCTTTCAAGACCGTACCGTTGCTCAACACGATGTCCACTTGGGTGCCGGTGAAGTCGACGTTCTTATCCGCTGTGCCGCTGTTCAGCGTCAGTTCAACCGTGGTCGCCGTCTTGCTTTCGTTGCTCAGCGTCACTTTGATGTCCGCGACCGCACCTTCCGCTACATTAATGCCCGCCGCGCCCGCGCTGTTGGTCACGCCCGTCACTGTTGGCGTGCCATCGTTGTCTTGGATCGTGACTGTGCCCGTTTGCGCCGTCGATTGCGTTGACGTCTTCGCCGTCACCGTGAAGGTTTCATCGCCTTCGAAGATGCTGTCTTGCGTGGTCTGAACTTTCACTGTGAAGTCGGTTTGACCCGCCGGCAAGCTCACTTGGAAGCTGCCGTCTGATGCTACCGCCACGTCTTTCAAGACCGTACCGTTGCTCAACACGATGTCCACTTGGGTGCCCGTGAAGTCGACGTTCTTATCCGCTGTGCCGCTGTTCAGCGTCAGGTCAACCGTGGTCGCCGTCTTGCTTTCGTTGCTCAGCGTCACTTTGATGTCCGCGACCGCACCTTCCGCTACGTTAATGCCCGCCGCGCCCGCGCTGTTGGTCACGCCCGTCACTGTTGGCGTGCCATCGTTATCTTGGATCGTGACTGTGCCACTTTCCGCTGCTTGTTGCGTGCTGGTCTTCGCCGTCACCGTGAAGGTTTCATCGCCTTCGAAGATGCTGTCTTGCGTGGTCTGAACTTTCACTGTGAAGTCGGTTTGACCCGCCGGCAAGCTCACTTGGAAGCTGCCGTCTGATGCTACCGCCACGTCTTTCAAGACCGTACCGTTGCTCAACATGATGTCCACTTGGGTGCCCGTGAAGTCGACGTTCTTATCCGCTGTGCCGCTGTTCAGCGTCAGGTCAACCGTGGTCGCCGTCTTGCTTTCGTTGCTCAGCGTCACTTTGATGTCCGCGATCGCACCTTCCGCTACGTTAATGCCCGCCGCGCCCGCGCTGTTGGGTCACGCCCGTCACTGTTGGCGTACCATCG
>NZ_AAND01000095.1:0-1260 GCF_000153005.1 Vibrio sp. MED222
GTTTCATCGCCTTCGAAGATGCTGTCTTGCGTGGTCTGAACTTTCACTGTGAAGTCGGTTTGACCCGCCGGCAAGCTCACTTGGAAGCTGCCGTCTGATGCTACCGCCACGTCTTTCAGCTCAGTGCCGTCACCTAAGATGATGGTCACTTTGGTGCCCGTGAAGTCGACGTTCTTATCCGCTGTGCCGCTGCTCAGCGTCAGGTCAACCGTGGTCGCCGTCTTGCTTTCGTTGCTCAGCGTCACTTTGATGTCCGCGACCGCACCTTCCGCTACGTTAATGCCCGCCGCGCCCGCGCTGTTGGTCACGCCCGTCACTGTTGGCGTGCCATCGTTGTCTTGGATCGTGACTGTGCCACTTTCCGCTGCTTGTTGCGTGCTGGTCTTCGCCGTCACGGTGAAGGTTTCATCGCCTTCGAAGATGGTGTCTTGCGTGGTCTGCACTTTCACTGTGAAGTCGGTTTGACCCGCCGGTAAGCTCACTTGGAAGCTGCCGTCTGATGCTACCGCCACGTCTTTCAAGACCGTACCGTTGCTCAACACGATGTCCACTTGGGTGCCCGTGAAGTCGACGTTCTTATCCGCTGTGCCGCTGTTCAGCGTCAGGTCAACCGTGGTCGCCGTTTTGCTTTCGTTGCTCAGCGTCACTTTGATGTCCGCGACCGCACCTTCCGCTACGTTAATGCCCGCCGCGCCCGCGCTGTTGGTCACGCCCGTCACTGTTGGCGTGCCATCGTTGTCTTGGATCGTAACCGTGCCCGTTTGCGCCGTCGATTGCGTTGACGTCTTCGCCGTCACCGTGAAGGTTTCATCGCCTTCGAAGATGCTGTCTTGCGTGGTCTGAACTTTCACTGTGAAGTCGGTTTGACCCGCCGGTAAGCTCACTTGGAAGCTGCCGTCGTTCGCAACCGCCACGTCTTTCAGCTCAGTGCCGTCACCTAAGATGATGGTCACTTTGGTGCCCGTGAAGTCGACGTTCTTATCCGCCGTGCCGCTGTTCAGCGTCAGGTCAACCGTGGTCGCCGTCTTGCTTTCGTTGCTCAGCGTCACTTTGATGTCCGCGATCGCGCCTTCCGCTATGTTAATGCCCGCCGCGCCCGCGCTGTTGGTCACGCCCGTCACTGTTGGCGTGCCATCGTTGTCTTGGATCGTGACTGTGCCACTTTCCGCTGCTTGTTGCGTGCTGGTCTTCGCCGTCACGGTGATGTTTCATCGCCTTCGAAGATGCTGTCTTGCGTGGTCTGAACTTTCACTGTGAAGT
>NZ_AAND01000094.1:0-1328 GCF_000153005.1 Vibrio sp. MED222
CAATTGTGAATCAAACTAACGTTTGATTCGAATACAAGACACTTGAATGTGTTTGTTGTGTTTATCTAATGAAAGATAAACATTGAGAACTTTTAAATTTGATTGAATTACTCGTAAGTAAATCAATCAGTCAGCTTTCCAAATTGTTAAAGAGCATGAGACTTTAAGAACCAGTGTTCTAAAATTCACATTTTCTAAAGACTCTCAGGGTCAAACACACCAACCAACGACAAAAGAAGTGGTTTGGATATGACTATAACTAAGAATATTTAGAGAATGGTGGGCGATACCGGGCTCGAACCAGTGACCCCCTGCTTGTAAGGCAGGTGCTCTCCCAACTGAGCTAATCGCCCACGATAGTTTTAATTCCTTCGCGGAGAAAGAATGGTGGGTCGTGCAGGATTCGAACCTGCGACCAATTGATTAAAAGTCAACTGCTCTACCAACTGAGCTAACGACCCAATGGTATCCCGTAGGGGAGTCGAACCCCTGTTACCGCCGTGAAAGGGCGGTGTCCTAGGCCTCTAGACGAACGGGACACTGGATATTGAAGAACTTGGGAGTTCTTCGTCTCTTTACTTTTCTAAACCTAATCAATCTGTGTGGGCACTCATCGTGAGCATCTTCGTATAAGGAGGTGATCCAGCCCCAGGTTCCCCTAGGGCTACCTTGTTACGACTTCACCCCAGTCATGAACCACAAAGTGGTGAGCGTCCTCCCCGAAAGGTTAAACTACCCACTTCTTTTGCAGCCCACTCCCATGGTGTGACGGGCGGTGTGTACAAGGCCCGGGAACGTATTCACCGTGACATTCTGATTCACGATTACTAGCGATTCCGACTTCATGGAGTCGAGTTGCAGACTCCAATCCGGACTACGACGCACTTTTTGGGATTCGCTCACTATCGCTAGCTTGCTGCCCTCTGTATGCGCCATTGTAGCACGTGTGTAGCCCTACTCGTAAGGGCCATGATGACTTGACGTCGTCCCCACCTTCCTCCGGTTTATCACCGGCAGTCTCCCTGGAGTTCCCGACATTACTCGCTGGCAAACAAGGATAAGGGTTGCGCTCGTTGCGGGACTTAACCCAACATTTCACAACACGAGCTGACGACAGCCATGCAGCACCTGTCTCAGAGCTCCCGAAGGCACACCTGCGTCTCCGCTGGCTTCTCTGGATGTCAAGAGTAGGTAAGGTTCTTCGCGTTGCATCGAATTAAACCACATGCTCCACCGCTTGTGCGGGCCCCCGTCAATTCATTTGAGTTTTAATCTTGCGACCGTACTCCCCAGGCGGTCTACTTAACGCGTTAGCTCCGAAAGCCACG
>NZ_AAND01000093.1:0-1477 GCF_000153005.1 Vibrio sp. MED222
GGTGGAGCATGTGGTTTAATTCGATGCAACGCGAAGAACCTTACCTACTCTTGACATCCAGAGAAGCCAGCGGAGACGCAGGTGTGCCTTCGGGAGCTCTGAGACAGGTGCTGCATGGCTGTCGTCAGCTCGTGTTGTGAAATGTTGGGTTAAGTCCCGCAACGAGCGCAACCCTTATCCTTGTTTGCCAGCGAGTAATGTCGGGAACTCCAGGGAGACTGCCGGTGATAAACCGGAGGAAGGTGGGGACGACGTCAAGTCATCATGGCCCTTACGAGTAGGGCTACACACGTGCTACAATGGCGCATACAGAGGGCAGCAAGCTAGCGATAGTGAGCGAATCCCAAAAAGTGCGTCGTAGTCCGGATTGGAGTCTGCAACTCGACTCCATGAAGTCGGAATCGCTAGTAATCGTGAATCAGAATGTCACGGTGAATACGTTCCCGGGCCTTGTACACACCGCCCGTCACACCATGGGAGTGGGCTGCAAAAGAAGTGGGTAGTTTAACCTTTCGGGGAGGACGCTCACCACTTTGTGGTTCATGACTGGGGTGAAGTCGTAACAAGGTAGCCCTAGGGGAACCTGGGGCTGGATCACCTCCTTATACGAAGATACTCACGACAAGTGTCCACACAGATTGATTAGGTTTAGAAAAGCAAAGAGATGAAGAACTCCCAAGTTCTTCGAAGTTTGTTTCTACTTTTAAAGTAGAGATGAATTGCAGTGTCCCGTTCGTCTAGAGGCCTAGGACACCGCCCTTTCACGGCGGTAACAGGGGTTCGACTCCCCTACGGGATACCATTGGGTCGTTAGCTCAGTTGGTAGAGCAGTTGACTTTTAATCAATTGGTCGCAGGTTCGAATCCTGCACGACCCACCATTCTTTCTCCGCGAAGGAATTAAAACTATCGTGGGCGATTAGCTCAGTTGGGAGAGCACCTGCCTTACAAGCAGGGGGTCACTGGTTCGAGCCCGGTATCGCCCACCATTCTCTAAATATTCTTGGTTATAGTCATATCCAAACCACTTCTTTTGTCGTTGGTTGGTGTGTTTGACCCTGAGAGTCTTTAGAAAATGTGAATTTTAGAACACTGGTTCTTAAAGTCTCATGCTCTTTAACAATTTGGAAAGCTGACTGATTGATTTACTTACGAGTAATTCAATCAAATTTAAAAGTTCTCAATGTTTATCTTTCATTAGATAAACACAACAAACACATTCAAGTGTCTTGTATTCGAATCAAACGTTAGTTTGATTCACAATTGAGTCCGGCAAACAGTCATCAAGAATTAACCCTTCTTGATGACAACCAAAAACCTTGGTTAGTTGCCATACGCTTATTTGTCTTCACTTTTTAAAGTGAAAGCAAATAGAAACCCTTTCGGGTTGTATGGTTAAGTGACTAAGCGTACACGGTGGATGCCTTGGCAGTCAGAGGCGATGAAAGGCGTAATAACTTGCGATAAGCCCAGATTAG
>NZ_AAND01000091.1:0-1518 GCF_000153005.1 Vibrio sp. MED222
CTGGTCTTCGCCGTCACGGTGAAGGTTTCATCGCCTTCGAAGATGGTGTCTTGCGTGGTCTGAACTTTCACTGTGAAGTCGGTTTGACCCGCCGGCAAGCTCACTTGGAAGCTGCCGTCTGATGCTACCGCCACGTCTTTCAAGACCGTACCGTTGCTCAACACGATGTCCACTTGGGTGCCCGTGAAGTCGACGTTCTTATCCGCCGTGCCGCTGTTCAGCGTCAGGTCAACCGTGGTCGCCGTCTTGCTTTCGTTGCTCAGCGTCACTTTGATGTCCGCGACCGCACCTTCCGCTACGTTAATGCCCGCCGCGCCCGCGCTGTTGGTCACGCCCGTCACTGTTGGCGTGCCATCGTTGTCTTGGATCGTGACTGTGCCACTTTCCGCTGCTTGTTGCGTGCTGGTCTTCGCCGTCACCGTGAAGGTTTCATCGCCTTCGAAGATGCTGTCTTGCGTGGTCTGAACTTTCACTGTGAAGTCGGTTTGACCCGCCGGCAAGCTCACTTGGAAGCTGCCGTCTGATGCTACCGCCACGTCTTTCAAGACCGTACCGTTGCTCAACACGATGTCCACTTGGGTGCCCGTGAAGTCGACGTTCTTATCCGCTGTGCCGCTGTTCAGCGTCAGGTCAACCGTGGTCGCCGTCTTGCTTTCGTTGCTCAGCGTCACTTTGATGTCCGCGACCGCACCTTCCGCTACGTTAATGCCCGCCGCACCCGCGCTGTTGGTCACGCCCGTCACTGTTGGCTTGTCGGCATCATCTTTGATGGTCAGCTCACCCGTTTCAGTGCCTGTTACGCCCGTGGCGCCGGTCACTTTCAGGCTCAGTTTCTCATCACCTTCGTACGTCGCGTCGTCTTTGGTCGCCACTTCGACCGTCAGTTGGGTTTCACCCGCTTTCACCGTGTAAGAGCCATCTGCGTTCGCCGTCACAACCTGACCTGCCGAGTCTTTCACCACGATGCTCGTGATGTCCTCTGCCGTCGCTGTGCCGTAAAGCGTGTCAATATCAACCGTCACATCCACCGCTGCCGCTTTGGTCAACGTCACGTCAAAGCTCGCCGTTGAGCCTTCGTTGATGCTCTTGCTGTCTTCGATGCTCACCGATGGGCGATCGTCTGGGTTTGGAGTGCCTGGGTCGACCGGACCGGTGCCGTCATCGGTGATGGTTAAGTCACTGGTGTCCGTGCCGTTAACGCCCGTCACGCCCGTCACTTTCAAGCTCAGTTTCTCGTCACCTTCGTACGTCGCGTCGTCTTTGGTCGCCACTTCGACCGTCAGTTGGGTTTCACCCGCTTTCACCGTGTAAGAGCCATCTGCGTTCGCCGTCACAACCTGACCTGCCGAGTCTTTCACCACGATGCTCTTGATGTCCTCTGCCGTCGCTGTGCCGTAAAGCGTGTCAATATCAACCGTCACATCCACCGCTGCCGCTTTGGTCAACGTCACGTCAAAGCTCGCCGTTGAGCCTTCGTTGATGCTCTTGCTGTCTTCGATGCTCACCGATGGGCGATCG
>NZ_AAND01000089.1:0-1670 GCF_000153005.1 Vibrio sp. MED222
ATAACCGCTGAAAGCATCTAAGCGGGAAGCGAGCCTTGAGATGAGTTTTCCCTGACGCTATAAGCGTCCTAAAGGGTTGTCGTAGACTACGACGTTGATAGGCAGGGTGTGTAAGTGCTGCGAGGCATTGAGCTAACCTGTACTAATTGCCCGTGAGGCTTAACCATACAACACCCAAGGGGTTTTGTGGACTCAATAGAAAGACCAGACCTTGAATGCGTTTGAAGAGAAACTTTTAAATCAGTTTTCCAGATTATTTTGCCTTTAGTTTTTTTAAAACTGAAAGTAAAAGCAAAATTTGCTTGGCGACCATAGCATTGTGGACCCACCTGATTCCATGCCGAACTCAGAAGTGAAACACAATAGCGCCGATGGTAGTGTGGGGCTTCCCCATGTGAGAGTAGGACATCGCCAGGCTCCAAATTTATTTTCACTTTTTAAAAAGTTAAGACAAAAAGTTCGACTTTGTCTATTTAATAGACAAGTCACCATAGGGTTCTAAGTTTTCTTAGTATTTTATGTTGACTTTCAAAGTAGAAAGCGTATTATACGCGTCCTGCTTAAGTGCTAAGGCGCTGAAAGCAAAGCTCTTTAACAATTTAAACCTATCAATCTGTGTGGGCACTCGTTGATGAATATCAAAACGTTTTATCGTTAGATAAAACAGATTCTTCGGAATCAAAATTGATTTCAATGAACTGAGTGACCAATACAAAATTAAGTTTACTTAATTTTGGCACAGTCAATTCATTATCATTCTGTTGGAATGGTAATAGCTTTAAAATTACACTCTTTATTTATAAAGAATAGTTTTGAAGTCAGTATTCGTTGAGTCACAAAATCTTAAATTGAAGAGTTTGATCATGGCTCAGATTGAACGCTGGCGGCAGGCCTAACACATGCAAGTCGAGCGGAAACGACACTAACAATCCTTCGGGTGCGTTAATGGGCGTCGAGCGGCGGACGGGTGAGTAATGCCTAGGAAATTGCCTTGATGTGGGGGATAACCATTGGAAACGATGGCTAATACCGCATAATGCCTACGGGCCAAAGAGGGGGACCTTCGGGCCTCTCGCGTCAAGATATGCCTAGGTGGGATTAGCTAGTTGGTGAGGTAATGGCTCACCAAGGCGACGATCCCTAGCTGGTCTGAGAGGATGATCAGCCACACTGGAACTGAGACACGGTCCAGACTCCTACGGGAGGCAGCAGTGGGGAATATTGCACAATGGGCGAAAGCCTGATGCAGCCATGCCGCGTGTATGAAGAAGGCCTTCGGGTTGTAAAGTACTTTCAGTTGTGAGGAAGGGTGTGTAGTTAATAGCTGCACATCTTGACGTTAGCAACAGAAGAAGCACCGGCTAACTCCGTGCCAGCAGCCGCGGTAATACGGAGGGTGCGAGCGTTAATCGGAATTACTGGGCGTAAAGCGCATGCAGGTGGTTCATTAAGTCAGATGTGAAAGCCCGGGGCTCAACCTCGGAACTGCATTTGAAACTGGTGAACTAGAGTGCTGTAGAGGGGGGTAGAATTTCACGTGTAGCGGTGAAATGCGTAGAGATCTGAAGGAATACCAGTGGCGAAGGCGGCCCCCTGGACAGACACTGACACTCAGATGCGAAAGCGTGGGGAGCAAACACGATTAGATACCCTGGTAGTCCACGCCGTAA
>NZ_AAND01000086.1:0-1925 GCF_000153005.1 Vibrio sp. MED222
TAATTTTTCAACATTAGTCGGTTCGGTCCTCCAGTTGATGTTACTCAACTTCAACCTGCCCATGGCTAGATCACCTGGTTTCGGGTCTAATCCTAGCAACTGTACGCCCAGTTAAGACTCGGTTTCCCTACGGCTCCCCTAAACGGTTAACCTTGCTACTAAAATTAAGTCGCTGACCCATTATACAAAAGGTACGCAGTCACACCACGAAGGTGCTCCTACTGCTTGTACGTACACGGTTTCAGGTTCTATTTCACTCCCCTCACAGGGGTTCTTTTCGCCTTTCCCTCACGGTACTGGTTCACTATCGGTCAGTCAGTAGTATTTAGCCTTGGAGGATGGTCCCCCCATATTCAGACAGGATATCACGTGTCCCGCCCTACTCGTTTTCACTGATTATGAGATGTCGATTACGGGGCTATCACCCTTTATTGCGGCACTTTCCAGAACCTTCATCTGTCTCATTAAAAGCTTAAGGGCTAATCCAATTTCGCTCGCCGCTACTTTCGGAATCTCGGTTGATTTCTCTTCCTCGGGGTACTTAGATGTTTCAGTTCCCCCGGTTTGCCTCCTGTTGCTATGTATTCACAACAGGATACGTGCTTATGCACGTGGGTTTCCCCATTCAGGAATCCCAGACTCAAAAGGTTATTACTACCTAATCTGGGCTTATCGCAAGTTATTACGCCTTTCATCGCCTCTGACTGCCAAGGCATCCACCGTGTACGCTTAGTCACTTAACCATACAACCCGAAAGGGTTTCTATTTGCTTTCACTTTAAAAAGTGAAGACAAATAAGTGTATGGCAACTAACCAAGGTTTTTGGTTGTCATCAAGAAGGGTTAATTCTTGATAACTGTTTGCCGGACTCAATTGTGAATCAAACTAAGTTTGATTCGAATACAAGACACTTGAATGTGTTTGTTGTGTTTATCTAATGATAAGATAAACATTGAGAACTTTTAAATTTGATTGAATTACTCGTAAGTAATCAATCAGTCAGCTTTCCAAATTGTTAAAGAGCTTGATTCAAACTAATGAACCATTTTTAAATATTTTCAGATAAAAACACTTAAAGATGGTGGAGCTATGCGGGATCGAACCGCAGACCTCCTGCGTGCAAGGCAGGCGCTCTCCCAGCTGAGCTATAGCCCCATCTTTGTTTCTAGTCGATATTGGTGGGTCTGAGTGGACTCGAACCACCGACCTCCCGCTTATCAGGCGAGCGCTCTAACCAGCTGAGCTACAGACCCAATATCGTCTCTTTTACTTTCTAAACCTAATCAATCTGTGTGGACACTCATCGTAAGTATCTTCGTATAAGGAGGTGATCCAGCCCCAGGTTCCCCTAGGGCTACCTTGTTACGACTTCACCCCAGTCATGAACCACAAAGTGGTGAGCGTCCTCCCCGAAAGGTTAAACTACCCACTTCTTTTGCAGCCCACTCCCATGGTGTGACGGGCGGTGTGTACAAGGCCCGGGAACGTATTCACCGTGACATTCTGATTCACGATTACTAGCGATTCCGACTTCATGGAGTCGAGTTGCAGACTCCAATCCGGACTACGACGCACTTTTTGGGATTCGCTCACTATCGCTAGCTTGCTGCCCTCTGTATGCGCCATTGTAGCACGTGTGTAGCCCTACTCGTAAGGGCCATGATGACTTGACGTCGTCCCCACCTTCCTCCGGTTTATCACCGGCAGTCTCCCTGGAGTTCCCGACATTACTCGCTGGCAAACAAGGATAAGGGTTGCGCTCGTTGCGGGACTTAACCCAACATTTCACAACACGAGCTGACGACAGCCATGCAGCACCTGTCTCAGAGCTCCCGAAGGCACACCTGCGTCTCCGCTGGCTTCTCTGGATGTCAAGAGTAGGTAAGGTTCTTCGCGTTGCATCGAATTAAACCACATGCTCCACC
>NZ_AAND01000064.1:0-9561 GCF_000153005.1 Vibrio sp. MED222
TTATCTTTCATTAGATAAACACAACAAACACATTCAAGTGTCTTGTATTCGAATCAAACGTTAGTTTGATTCACAATTGAGTCCGGCAAACAGTCATCAAGAATTAACCCTTCTTGATGACAACCAAAAACCTTGGTTAGTTGCCATACGCTTATTTGTCTTCACTTTTTAAAGTGAAAGCAAATAGAAACCCTTTCGGGTTGTATGGTTAAGTGACTAAGCGTACACGGTGGATGCCTTGGCAGTCAGAGGCGATGAAAGGCGTAATAACTTGCGATAAGCCCAGATTAGGTAGTAATAACCTTTTGAGTCTGGGATTCCTGAATGGGGAAACCCACTTACATAAGTAAGTATCCTGTTGTGAATACATAGCAACAGGAGGCAAACCGGGGGAACTGAAACATCTAAGTACCCCGAGGAAGAGAAATCAACCGAGATTCCGAAAGTAGCGGCGAGCGAAATTGGATTAGCCCTTAAGCTTTTAATGATGCAGGTGAAGAGTCTGGAAAGTCTCGCAATAAAGGGTGATAGCCCCGTAACCGACACATCATAATCAGTGAAAACGAGTAGGGCGGGACACGTGATATCCTGTCTGAATATGGGGGGACCATCCTCCAAGGCTAAATACTACTGACTGACCGATAGTGAACCAGTACCGTGAGGGAAAGGCGAAAAGAACCCCTGTGAGGGGAGTGAAATAGAACCTGAAACCGTGTACGTACAAGCAGTAGGAGCACCTTCGTGGTGTGACTGCGTACCTTTTGTATAATGGGTCAGCGACTTAATTTTAGTAGCAAGGTTAACCGTTTAGGGGAGCCGTAGGGAAACCGAGTCTTAACTGGGCGTACAGTTGCTAGGATTAGACCCGAAACCAGGTGATCTAGCCATGGGCAGGTTGAAGGTTGAGTAACATCAACTGGAGGACCGAACCGACTAATGTTGAAAAATTAGCGGATGACTTGTGGCTAGGGGTGAAAGGCCAATCAAACCTGGAGATAGCTGGTTCTCCCCGAAAGCTATTTAGGTAGCGCCTCGGACGAATACTACTGGGGGTAGAGCACTGTTAAGGCTAGGGGGTCATCCCGACTTACCAACCCTTTGCAAACTCCGAATACCAGTAAGTACTATCCGGGAGACACACGGCGGGTGCTAACGTCCGTCGTGGAGAGGGAAACAACCCAGACCGCCAGCTAAGGTCCCAAAGTATAGCTAAGTGGGAAACGATGTGGGAAGGCTCAGACAGCCAGGATGTTGGCTTAGAAGCAGCCATCATTTAAAGAAAGCGTAATAGCTCACTGGTCGAGTCGGCCTGCGCGGAAGATGTAACGGGGCTAAGCTATACACCGAAGCTGCGGCTACGTACCTTAGGGTATGTGGGGTAGGGGAGCGTTCTGTAAGCCGTTGAAGGTGGTCTGTAAGGGCTGCTGGAGGTATCAGAAGTGCGAATGCTGACATGAGTAACGATAAAGGGAGTGAAAAACTCCCTCGCCGGAAGACCAAGGGTTCCTGTCCAACGTTAATCGGGGCAGGGTAAGTCGACTCCTAAGGCGAGGCCGAAAGGCGTAGTCGATGGGAAACGGGTTAATATTCCCGTACTTCTTACAATTGCGATGGGGGGACGGAGAAGGCTAGGTGGGCCTGGCGACGGTTGTCCAGGTTCAAGTACGTAGGCGGAAAGTTTAGGTAAATCCGGACTTTCATTAACGCTGAGATACGATGTCGAGCTACTACGGTAGTGAAGTCATTGATGCCATGCTTCCAGGAAAAGCCTCTAAGCTTCAGATTGTAAGGAATCGTACCCCAAACCGACACAGGTGGTCGGGTAGAGAATACCAAGGCGCTTGAGAGAACTCGGGTGAAGGAACTAGGCAAAATGGTACCGTAACTTCGGGAGAAGGTACGCTCTTATCAGTGAAGTCCCTTGCGGATGGAGCAGACGAGAGTCGCAGATACCAGGTGGCTGCAACTGTTTATTAAAAACACAGCACTGTGCAAAATCGTAAGATGACGTATACGGTGTGACGCCTGCCCGGTGCCGGAAGGTTAATTGATGGGGTTAGACTTCGGTCGAAGCTCTTGATCGAAGCCCCGGTAAACGGCGGCCGTAACTATAACGGTCCTAAGGTAGCGAAATTCCTTGTCGGGTAAGTTCCGACCTGCACGAATGGCGTAATGATGGCCACGCTGTCTCCACCCGAGACTCAGTGAAATTGAAATCGCTGTGAAGATGCAGTGTACCCGCGGCTAGACGGAAAGACCCCGTGAACCTTTACTACAGCTTGGCACTGAACATTGAACCTACATGTGTAGGATAGGTGGGAGACTATGAAATTGCGTCGCTAGATGTGGTGGAGTCGTCCTTGAAATACCACCCTTGTAGTTTTGATGTTCTAACGTTGGTCCCTGAATCGGGATTACGGACAGTGCCTGGTGGGTAGTTTGACTGGGGCGGTCTCCTCCCAAAGAGTAACGGAGGAGCACGAAGGTGGGCTAAACACGGTTGGACATCGTGTGGTTAGTGCAATGGCATAAGCCCGCTTGACTGCGAGAATGACAATTCGAGCAGGTGCGAAAGCAGGTCATAGTGATCCGGTGGTTCTGAATGGAAGGGCCATCGCTCAACGGATAAAAGGTACTCCGGGGATAACAGGCTGATACCGCCCAAGAGTTCATATCGACGGCGGTGTTTGGCACCTCGATGTCGGCTCATCACATCCTGGGGCTGAAGTCGGTCCCAAGGGTATGGCTGTTCGCCATTTAAAGTGGTACGCGAGCTGGGTTTAGAACGTCGTGAGACAGTTCGGTCCCTATCTGCCGTGGGCGTTGGAAAATTGAAAGGGGCTGCTCCTAGTACGAGAGGACCGGAGTGGACGAACCTCTGGTGTTCGGGTTGTCATGCCAATGGCATTGCCCGGTAGCTAAGTTCGGAATCGATAACCGCTGAAAGCATCTAAGCGGGAAGCGAGCCTTGAGATGAGTTTTCCCTGGCACTATAAGTGTCCTAAAGGGTTGTCGTAGACTACGACGTTGATAGGCAGGGTGTGTAAGTGCTGCGAGGCATTGAGCTAACCTGTACTAATTGCCCGTGAGGCTTAACCATACAACACCCAAGGGGTTTTGTGGACTCAAAGACAGACCTTGAATGAGTTTGATGAGAATTTAACAGCTTTCCGAATTTTAAAATTTGCTTGGCGACCATAGCATTGTGGACCCACCTGATTCCATGCCGAACTCAGAAGTGAAACACAATAGCGCCGATGGTAGTGTGGGGCTTCCCCATGTGAGAGTAGGACATCGCCAGGCTTTAAATTTGAACACTTGTCAGCGACGACAAGTATTCCACTGCGGAGTGGTAGTTCAGTTGGTTAGAATACCGGCCTGTCACGCCGGGGGTCGCGGGTTCGAGTCCCGTCCACTCCGCCACTTATTAGAGAAGCCCTGCTAGAAATAGCAGGGCTTTTTTACATTTGAAAAAAGTGTTTTACTGTTATACCAATCCGGAAAATTAACTGATCAGGTTTATCCAATCCCTTCTACTCATTTTTGTGACACGATCTTTGCACTCAAGAAATCCATTCCAAGCGCGACAAACCTTGGAAACAATGTCGTTATAATCAGTGAAACTTTGATTCGCTAGATAATGTTGTTGCAACCAACTCCAAACTTACTCTATAGGGTTGAGCTCTGACGAGTAGGGAGGAAGCTTAATAGTGCCGAAATTATTAAACTCTCTCGCAATATCATCGGTATGCCAGCCAGATCCATCCATAATAAAGACTGCATGATGTCCTTTTTCACTGGCCTTAGATATCTGCTCTAATTGGTTTGTCTTTATGCCCTTGTGCCCCAAGGAGCTACTATGGCTTCACCAATTCTTGTTTTGGGGCATACCGAACCAAACAAATAGCCGTATTCAAATTGCTGTTTTTTACCACACGAGGCCTGGTTCCACGAGTCCCCAAAGACGTGTAGTTGTGTTCTGTTGACCAAACCTAGCTTCCTCTTGAAACCAGGCATCAACACTCTACAGCCCAATATTGTCGGGATCGTTTCTATTTTGATTTTTTAAAATCATCTTGGATTTTCTGTGATTTTTTCGGTGTTTGGATCGAGAAGTTCTCCAAGATAAGGCCATGTGTTCGAGGAGATAATAGATAGAATTCGGGTGGTAGTACTTATCAACGATTTTCACGATTTAGTCATTTATATCGTAGATACAAAAACGCCTAGCGTTTGCTAGGCGTTGATAAATAGTATTTCTAATCCATCGACTACAGTATTTGCTTAAGTACTCTATCGGCTTTCACACGAGTGATCTTACGAATCAACTTCTGAACTTCCAACGGGTAGCTCTCTACCTTATCTAACTGCTTATAAGTACAGATAAGCTGAGTGTGTTGAAGGATATTATCCACTTCAGCCTGAAACTTGTCTGTTAGGTGATGGTAGTTATCTTGGATAAAGATGCCGTTCTCTAGATCCAACTTCCATGCGCGAGGGTTTAGGTTATTACCTGTTAGTAGCATGTAGCGCTTATCTACCCAAATACCCTTTAGGTGGAAGCTATTAGAATCGTGTTGCCAAAGTCGAATTGATAGATTACGGCTAGCAATATGAGCCTCATTCGCTTTAGCGAAACGACGTAAGTTCAATTCGTAAAGGTATGGCAGACCACCAATCGTTTTAAACTCTTCTTCTGGCGAGATAAAGAAATCATTCGCTGTCTTATCTCCAACAACAATGCTGACCTTTACGCCACGCTTAAGCGCTTTCTTCACTTCTTTAGCTAGGCTAGGTGGGAAGTTGAAGTAAGGTGTGCAGATAAAGATTTCATCTTTAGCTTGAGCTACGAGTTGATTGATTCCCTGATTCAGACGGTTACGTCTTTTACCGATACCAACTAATGGTGTTACAGCAACTTGGTCTGCTGAAACCTCTTGAGCATCGAATTGATACTGAGACCTTGCTAATGATGCACGAAACTGACGAATCGCTGGTTTCAGTTCTTTGGTCGAAGGCTTGTTCTTATCAGCCAGGTCATAAACAGCGCTGTCCGCAACCATCTGTTCGTGTACGTAGGTAAACATTGAATCAGCAAGCGCTGCGTTGTTTAAAACATGGTAACGATCAAAGCGATAGCGGTCATGGTAATTCAGGTAGATATTGTTAAGGCTTGCACCGCTGTATATCACGCTGTCATCGACGATAAAGCCTTTTAAATGCAATACGCCAAAGACTTCTTTGCCGCGAACTGGAATGCCATAGACGGGTACAGAGTGCTGATATTTTTCTGCAAACTCTTTATACATTGCAGCATTGCCTTCAGAAGACTCTGCGCCAATCAATCCGCGCTGCGCTCGGTGCCAATCGACACAAACGCTCACGTCTAATTCTGGATTCTTTTGTTTTGCTTCATATAAGGCAGTTAGGATTTCACGGCCAGCCTCATCATCTTCAAGATACAAAGCGACTAAACTAATACGAGTCGTTGCGCGAGATATCTCATCAAGTAGACGAGTTCGAAACTCTTGCGCTGATAGTAGTACTTCAAACTTGTCAGGATTCTGCGCTATGGTTGGCAACTGTATGAATGGATTCCTACTGGCAATCATATTGACTGTTTTACCTTAAAAATATGCAAAATTGCGAACCTTTAATTTTACCAAAGGGATAGCATCAAATACTAGATAATCGAGGCATTCTCTAACAATTTTGCTGATAATGCATAGGAATGAGATCTTTTCCGCTATTCGAGTAGCGCTCGTATAAAACTCTTAAACCATTTGGCAGATCTTTAGGGTCTATTTGTATGAATAGGTGCCGCGCGTAAAAATTGGTGAGATGAGCGTACGCAAAGCAGTAATCGTCTTCCGTAAGTGCATGTTGCGCACAATAATCCATAAGTTTGGAACCTAATTGCTTACCGCGATGTTGTTTTGATATCGCCATTCCAGTAAGTAAGCGATTATTTTCTATTGTACGAAAGCGCACGACACCGCACAGCTCGTTATCCAGTAATAACGAATAGATCAGTTCACTTTTATTGGCTTTTCCCGTTGGGTAATGTTCTTTATAGAAACGTTTAACTAAGGGAACCTTTACTGGGTCTAATTGGGTAATGATGACATTGTTCATTCAGTCACTGCGCCATTGGTTTATCTGCTGTAGAATGACTGCAGTGTAAGTTAATTGAATATCGCCATGCAATTCCATCTCAATGCTAGTTTAAAAAATGTTCATACTTTTTCCATAGATCAGACGTGTGATACGTTGGTTGAAGTCACCACTATCGAAGAATTAATTTCCGTTTACAGAGACCCTAAATGGTCAGCTTTACCTAAGTTAATACTGGGTAAAGGCAGTAATATGCTTTTTACTGAGCACTTCGCTGGTCTGGTCATAGTGAATAAATTATCCGGGATTGAGTTGACCGAGACGGACAGTCATCACCTACTGCATGTTAGTGGGGGGGAAGATTGGCCACACTTAGTTGAATGGAGTGTGGATAAAGGGCTCGGTGGTCTAGAAAACCTAGCAATGATACCTGGCTGTTCAGGTTCGGCTCCGATTCAAAATATTGGTGCGTATGGTGTTGAGCTACAAGACGTATGCGAGTATGTCGATATCCTGTGTCTGGATACTTATACAGTTAAGCGATTGAGCAAAGAAGAGTGTCTCTTTGGTTACCGAGATTCTATTTTCAAGCACGCTCTCTACGATAAAGCGATTGTTGTTGCGATTGGTTTAACGTTGCCGAAAGAGTGGGAGCCATGCAATCACTATGGCCCGTTAAAAAGCCTAGCAGCCGATACGCTCTCTCCTCGTACTATATTTGATGAAGTATGCGCTATCCGTTCAAGTAAGTTGCCAGACCCTAGAGTCCAAGGCAATGCGGGCAGCTTCTTCAAAAACCCTGTGATCACCAAAGATCATTTTGATCGCTTGTTCGCTCTATACCCAAACATTGTCGGCTATGAGAGCAATGACATGATCAAAGTCGCTGCAGGCTGGCTGATTGATCAATGCCAGTTCAAAGGTGTGACAGAAGGAGGTGCTCAAGTTCACCCAAACCAAGCATTAGTTATCATCAATTATGATAAGGCTTCTGCTGTGGATATCCTTAAGCTTGCAGAGCGAGTGCGTCAGTCTGTCTTGAATAAATTCGATATTCGATTAGAACATGAAGTGCGTTTTATGGGACGAGACTGCGAGACAAATCTAGACAAGGCTTTGGAGTCATTGGCATGAGAGAACACAGTACCAAGCTTGCACTATTGAAGTGTATTGCTGACGGTGAGTTTCATTCAGGTGAAGATCTAGGTGAAATGATTGGTGTATCACGAGCGGCTATCAGTAAGCACATTAAAGGTATTCAAGGGTGGGGTTTAGATATCTACCGAGTACAAGGCAAGGGCTATAAGTTAGCTAGCCGTTTAGATATGCTTAACGAAGACAAATTGTCTGTTGTTAGTCGAGATGCTTCTCTTGAACTGATTCCAATCATAGGTTCTACAAACCAACACCTATTAGAGCGTACTAACACCCTAGAATCGGGTTCTGTCTGTATTGCTGAATATCAAGCTGCGGGACGTGGACGTCGTGGACGAGAGTGGGTATCGCCATTCGGTGCAAACCTCTATCTTTCAATGTATTGGAGACTCGACGCAGGGATGGCTGCTGCGATGGGCTTGAGCCTTGTGGTTGGTGTAGCTGTTGTTGAAGCTTTGGAAGAGATGGGCGTAGAAGGTATAAAGCTCAAATGGCCGAACGACCTTTACCACAATGACAAGAAGCTTGCTGGTATCTTGGTAGAGCTGTCAGGACAGTCTGGTGGCGCTGCTCATATTGTGATTGGTTTAGGGCTAAACTTATCCATGGATCCAACAACATCAGGTATTGGTCAACCGTGGACTTCTCTTAAAGAAGTGTGTGACGGGAAGGTGCCCGATCGCAATCAGTTAGCGCAGGCTCTGATCAATGCTTGGGACAAGTCTCTTGTTGATTATGAGTTGAAAGGGATGTCGAATTTTGTAGAGCGTTGGAATCGCTTTGATAATTTCTTAGGTCGCAATGTTAGGTTGATCATTGGACCTAGAGAAATTGAAGGTGTTGTTCAAGGCATCGATGAACAAGGTGCTGTATTACTCAAAACTGAGAATGGTATCGAGAGCTATATCGGCGGAGAGATATCGCTAAGAAAAGGCGATTAAGGTGTTACTATTTTCTTAGTAATACTTCTTCAACCATATGATCTGCGCCTTTACGTAGAATCAAGTGAGCCCTTTCTCGTGTAGGAAGGATATTTTGTTCTAGGTTCAAGCCATTAATTGAACTCCAGATACCTTCCGCTTTATCCAGTGCCGCTTGGTTCGATAATTTTGTGTAATGACTAAAGTAAGAGCCAGGTTTGGTAAACGCACCATCGCGGAATTTCATAAAGCGATTGACGTACCACTCTTTGATTTGTTGGCTATCAGCGTCAACATAGAGAGAGAAATCAAGGAAGTCTGAAATAAACACGCGATGTGGCTCGTGTGGATCGTTCATGCCTGTTTGCAAGACATTAAGTCCTTCAATAATAAGCACATCTGGTAGGTCGACACACTTAACGTCATCAGTAATGTTGTACGTAAGATGTGAGTACACGGGAGCCGTGACATTTCTCTTGCATGCTTTTACATCCGAAACAAAGTTCACTAAACGCTTAATATCGTAAGACTCCGGAAAGCCCTTTTTACTCATCAATCCTTTTTCTTCTAACACCTCATTTGGGTATAAGAAGCCATCGGTTGTGACTAGCTCAACTTTTGGGTGGTTCTCCCAGCGAGAAAGTAGGGCTTTAAGCAGTCGTGCAGTTGTACTTTTGCCCACAGCGACACTTCCAGCAATACCGATGATAAAAGGTGGTGCTTTCTCGTTTTTATCCAGGAATTGATGGAGTACTGAGTTTCTATTCTGTCTGGCTGCCACATAGAGATTTAATAGGCGAGAGAGCGGCAGGTAGATCTCAACGGCTTCCTCCATTGTGAGCTTTTCATTGATGCCTTGAAGCTCTTTTAAGTCGCTCTCAGAAAGTGTCATCGGAACTAAATTCCTTAGCTCAGACCAACGTTCGCGGTCAAATGACATAAATGGGCTCATATAAACTCTATAGTGGATAACAAAACAAGTGCATGGAAAATACATCAAGCGATAGATAAATAAAATATCTTCCTGTACTAGATGTGGGTTAAAGGCAGAAACCTTGAGCTAAATAGCCGTATATAGGAATTTGATAGGAGAATTTTTCACTTTTTTTCAATTTACTATTGCAAGGTGGAAAATCATTCAATAAAATGCGCCCCACTTGTGCCGACTTAGCTCAGTAGGTAGAGCAACTGACTTGTAATCAGTAGGTCACCAGTTCGATTCCGGTAGTCGGCACCACTTTCTCCCTTTCTTTAAGGTAAGCGAGAGAAAGCTCAAAATTTGGAGGGGTTCCCGAGTGGCCAAAGGGAGCAGACTGTAAATCTGCCGGCACTGCCTTCGATGGTTCGAATCCGTCTCCCTCCACCATATTCT
>NZ_AAND01000028.1:0-63066 GCF_000153005.1 Vibrio sp. MED222
TGTACTCTTCGGAGATATGGCTTAATAAAACCTACGTAGGCGATGTTGTGGTTTGAAGTGAATTTATTCATTTTTAAATAACATCGTAAACGCTCATTACATTTTGTATGAGTGCTGTAATCACAACCAGAGGTTAATCCAAATGGCTTTAAATCTTCAAGACAAAAAAGCAATTGTTGCTGAAGTCAACGAAGCTGCCAGTGGTGCACTTTCTGCAGTTGTAGCTGATTCTCGTGGCGTTACTGTTGGCGCAATGACTTCTCTACGTAAACAAGCTCGCGAAGCGGGTGTTTACATGAGAGTTGTTCGTAACACACTAGCACGCCGTGCGATTCAGGGTACAGACTACGAGTGTCTAACTGACACTTTCACTGGTCCAACTCTGATCGCATTCTCTAATGAGCACCCAGGTGCTGCAGCGCGTCTTTTCAAAGACTTCGCTAAAGAGAATAAAGATTTCGAGATCAAAGCTGCTGCATTTGAAGGCGCAGTTACTGATGCTGAAGTACTAGCGACACTACCAACTTACGACGAAGCTATCGCACGCCTAATGATGTGCATGAAAGAAGCTTCTGCTGGCAAGCTGGTTCGTACTATCGCTGCTGTTCGCGACCAAAAAGAAGAAGCTGCGGCTTAAGCCTTGCTTTTCACTGGTTGCTATTTAAACTTATTGTTGACTTAAAAGAGAATTGTTATGTCTATTACTAACGAGCAAATCCTAGACGCAGTTGCAGAAATGTCTGTAATGCAAGTTGTTGAGCTTATCGAAGCTATGGAAGAGAAATTCGGTGTTACTGCTGCTGCTGCAGTTGTAGCTGGTGGTGCTTCTGCTGAAGCTGCTGCTGAGCAAACTGAATTCGACGTAATCCTAACTGCTGCTGGCGCTAACAAAGTACAAGTTATCAAAGCTGTACGTGGCGCAACTGGCCTAGGTCTTAAAGAAGCTAAAGGTCTTGTAGACTCAGCTCCTGCAGCGCTTAAAGAAGGCGTTGACAAAGCTGAAGCTGAAGCTCTTAAAGCACAGCTAGAAGAAGCTGGCGCTTCTGTTGAAGTTAAGTAATTATTACTTAATTTCTTAGCCGCAAGGCTAATGGCTGGTGGTTTATTAACCACCGGCCTTTTTGCGCTGTAGGGCTATGACGAAATTTCCGCTGTTTAACCGTCATAATCCAAGCAAAAAAACAGTCATTTTTTCGAAATGATTGTTCACTACAGTAAACAGCTGTTTGTCACCGCCCCCTCTGAAGAGTGTTTTGGGTGGTTTGGGTCACTTATCAGCGAGCTGAGGAACCCCATGGTTTACTCTTATACCGAGAAAAAGCGCATCCGTAAGGATTTTGGTACTCGTCCACAAGTTTTGGACATTCCATACCTGTTATCGATCCAGCTTGATTCTTTCGACAAATTCATCGAACAGGATCCTGAAGGTCAATACGGTCTTGAAGCTGCTTTCCGTTCTGTATTTCCAATTCAGAGCTACAACGGCAATTCTGAGCTGCAATACGTTAGCTACCGTCTTGGTGAGCCAGTTTTTGACGTTAAAGAATGTCAAATCCGCGGTGTTACTTACTCAAAGCCACTACGCGTAAAACTACGTCTAGTTATCTTTGATCGAGATGCACCAGCAGGTACTGTAAAAGACATTAAAGAACAAGAAGTCTACATGGGCGAAATTCCGCTTATGACTGACAATGGTACTTTCGTAATTAATGGTACCGAGAGGGTTATCGTATCCCAGCTGCACCGAAGCCCAGGCGTGTTCTTCGACAGTGATAAGGGTAAGACCCACTCATCAGGTAAAGTTCTTTATAACGCACGTGTAATTCCTTACCGTGGCTCATGGTTAGACTTTGAGTTCGATCCTAAGGATAACTTATTCGTACGTATCGACCGTCGTCGTAAGCTACCAGCATCGATTATCCTTCGTGCACTTGGTAAATCGACTGAAGAGATCCTAGATCTGTTCTTCGACAAAGTGAACTTCGAAGTGAAAGACCAAACTCTACTTATGGAGTTGGTTCCTGATCGTCTACGTGGTGAAACTGCGTCATTCGACATCGAAGCAAACGGCAAAACTTACGTTGAGACTGGTCGTCGTGTAACTGCTCGCCATATCCGTCAACTTGAAAAAGATGGCGTTGAGCACATCGAAGTACCAGTAGAGTACATCGTTGAAAAGATTGCTGCGAAAGATTACATCAACGAAGCAACTGGCGAGATCATCGTTGGCGCAAACCAAGAGATTAGCCTAGAAGCACTTGCTAACCTGTCTCAAGCAGGTCACAAGACTCTAGAAGTGCTGTTCACGAATGACCTAGACCATGGTCCATTCATGTCAGACACTCTACGTGCGGATAGCACAGTAGATCGCATCTCTGCATTGGTAGAAATCTACCGCATGATGCGTCCTGGCGAGCCACCAACGAAAGAAGCTGCAGAATCACTGTTCGAAAGCCTATTCTTCTCTGAAGATCGTTACGACCTATCAACTGTAGGCCGTATGAAATTCAACAGCTCTATCGAGCGTGAAGAAGAAGAAGAGCGCGGTACTCTGGATGAATCAGACATCATCGAAGTGATGAAGAAACTGATTGGTATCCGTAACGGCATTGGTGAAGTGGACGATATCGACCACCTTGGCAACCGTCGTATCCGTTCTGTAGGTGAAATGGCAGAAAACCAATTCCGTGTTGGTCTAGTTCGTGTAGAACGTGCCGTTAAAGAACGTCTAAGCCTTGGTGACCTTGATGCAATCATGCCTCAAGACCTTATCAACGCTAAGCCGATCTCTGCTGCAGTTAAAGAATTCTTTGGCTCTTCACAGCTTTCACAGTTTATGGACCAAAACAACCCATTGTCAGAAGTTACGCACAAGCGTCGTATCTCTGCTTTAGGTCCTGGTGGCCTTACTCGTGAGCGCGCAGGCTTCGAAGTACGTGACGTTCACGTAACTCACTACGGTCGTCTATGTCCGATCGAAACGCCTGAAGGTCCAAACATCGGTCTAATTAACTCGCTATCTGCATTTGCACGTTGTAACGATTACGGTTTCCTAGAAACTCCGTACCGTCGTGTAGTAGATGGTGTAGTAACAGAAGAAGTTGATTACCTGTCTGCAATCCAGGAAGGTCAATTCGTAATCGCGCAAGCAAACACCATTCTTACTGAAGAAGGTACGTTTGCAGATGAGCTAATCACAGCTCGTCAAAAAGGTGAATCTGGTCTTCACCCACGCGATCACGTTGACTACATGGACGTTGCGACAAACCAAGTAGTATCTATCGCTGCTTCGCTTATCCCGTTCCTAGAACACGATGATGCGAACCGTGCATTGATGGGTGCCAACATGCAACGTCAAGCTGTACCAACACTGAGAGCTGATAAGCCTCTAGTAGGTACGGGTATCGAACGTAACATCGCAGTTGACTCTGGTGTTACAGCGGTTGCTAAACGTGGTGGTCAAGTTCAGTCTGTTGACGCTTCTCGTATCGTAGTTAAGGTTAACGAAGATGAATTGGTACCTGGCGAAGCTGGTATCGATATCTACAACCTGACTAAGTACACGCGTTCGAACCAAAACACATGTATTAACCAACGTCCAACTGTACTTCCTGGTGAACCAGTTGCACGCGGCGATGTTCTTGCTGACGGTCCTTCAACAGACCTTGGTGAACTAGCTCTTGGCCAAAACATGCGTATCGCATTCATGCCTTGGAACGGTTACAACTTCGAAGACTCGATCTTAGTATCTGAGCGCGTAGTTCAAGAAGACCGTTTCACGACAATCCACATTCAAGAACTATCTTGTGTGGCTCGTGATACTAAGCTGGGTTCTGAAGAGATCACAGCTGA
Source organism: Vibrio sp. MED222 (assembly GCF_000153005.1). Taxonomy (NCBI): domain Bacteria; kingdom Pseudomonadati; phylum Pseudomonadota; class Gammaproteobacteria; order Vibrionales; family Vibrionaceae; genus Vibrio; species Vibrio sp. MED222. The sequence continues at coordinate 3,853 of NZ_AAND01000028.1, forward strand.
TATTCCAAACGTAGGTGAGTCTGCTCTGTCTAAACTAGACGAGTCAGGTATCGTTTACATTGGTGCTGAAGTTAAGGGTGGCGACATCCTAGTTGGTAAAGTAACCCCTAAAGGTGAAACTCAACTGACTCCTGAAGAGAAGCTACTACGTGCTATCTTCGGTGAGAAAGCATCTGATGTTAAAGATACTTCTCTACGTGTACCAAACTCTGTTTCGGGTACTATCATCGATGTACAAGTCTTCACTCGCGATGGCGTAGAGAAAGACAAACGTGCACTTGAAATCGAACAGATGCAGCTTAAAGAAGCTAAGAAAGATCTAACTGAAGAGTTCCAAATTCTTGAGGGTGGCCTTCTTAACCGTGTTAAAGCTGTACTTCTGTCTGGTGGTTACTCTGAAGCTAAGCTTGATACTATCGGTCGTAAGCAATGGCTAGAGCAAGTTCTAGAAGACGATGCGCTACAAACACAGCTTGAGCAACTTGCTGAGCAGTGGGATGAGCTAAAAGCAGACTTCGATAAGAAGTTTGAAACTAAGCGTCGTAAAATCACTCAAGGTGATGATCTAGCGCCTGGCGTTCTTAAGATTGTTAAAGTTTACCTAGCGGTTAAACGTCGTATCCAGCCTGGTGATAAGATGGCCGGTCGTCACGGTAACAAAGGTGTAATCTCTAAGATTAACCCTGTTGAAGACATGCCATACGATGAGAAAGGTCAGCCTGTAGACATCGTACTTAACCCGCTGGGTGTACCATCGCGTATGAACATCGGTCAGATCCTAGAAGTTCACTTAGGTTTGGCTGCGAAAGGTATCGGTGACAAGATCAACCAAATGGTTAAGGAACAACAAGAACTGCATAAGTTCCGTGAGTTCCTACAGAAGGTTTACGATCTTGGCGATACTCGTCAGAAAGTTGATATTGCTGAACTGTCTGATGATCAAGTTCGTACACTGATCAAGAACCTACGTGGCGGTCTACCGATTGCTACACCTGTGTTCGACGGTGCTTCTGAGTCTCTAATCAAAGAACTACTTAAACTGGGTGATCTGCCAGAATCTGGTCAGCTTAAACTGTTTGATGGTCGTACTGGTGATTCGTTTGAGCGTCCTGTAACTGTTGGTTACATGTACATGCTGAAACTGAACCACTTGGTTGATGACAAGATGCATGCTCGTTCAACTGGTTCTTACAGCCTAGTAACTCAGCAACCACTTGGTGGTAAAGCTCAGTTCGGTGGTCAGCGTTTCGGTGAGATGGAAGTATGGGCACTAGAAGCATACGGTGCTGCATATACTCTACAAGAAATGCTAACAGTTAAGTCGGATGACGTTAACGGCCGTACTAAGATGTACAAGAACATCGTAGATGGTAACCATAGCATGGAACCTGGCATGCCAGAGTCGTTCAACGTACTGTTGAAAGAGATTCGCTCGCTAGGTATCAACATCGAGCTAGAAGACGAAGAGTAATCCCTCTTTTTTATAAAGAAGATTGGATTACTTGGTAAAGGGGGCTCACTTTAGTCGGTGAGCTCCTTTAACTCCTTACAGGAGCTGAACGTGAAAGACTTATTAAACTTTCTAAAAGCACAGCATAAGACCGAAGAATTTGATGCAATCAAAATCGGTCTATCTTCACCAGACACGATCCGTTCGTGGTCTTTTGGTGAAGTTAAAAAGCCAGAAACAATTAACTATCGTACGTTCAAACCTGAACGTGATGGTCTGTTCTGTGCACGTATTTTTGGTCCAGTTAAAGACTACGAATGTCTTTGTGGCAAATACAAGCGCCTGAAGCACCGTGGTGTTATCTGTGAGAAGTGTGGCGTTGAAGTTACACAAACTAAAGTTCGTCGTGACCGTATGGGCCACATCGAGCTTGCTTCACCAGTTGCTCACATCTGGTTCCTAAAATCACTACCGTCTCGTATCGGTCTACTAATGGATATCCCTCTGCGTGATATCGAACGTGTTCTTTACTTCGAAATGTACGTAGTAACTGAACCGGGTATGACTGATCTAGAAAAATCTCAGATGCTTACTGAAGAAGAGTATCTGGATCGTCTAGAAGAATGGGGTGACGAATTCACTGCTAAGATGGGTGCTGAAGCGATCAAAGATCTGCTTTCAACAATGGACCTTCATCAAGAAGTGGAAGAAATGCGCGAAGAGTTGGAAACAACTAACTCTGAAACTAAACGTAAGAAAGTTACTAAGCGTTTGAAGCTAGTTGAAGCGTTCATTTCGTCAGGCAACAAGCCTGAGTGGATGATCCTGACTGTACTTCCAGTGCTACCGCCAGATCTACGCCCTCTAGTACCACTAGATGGCGGTCGTTTTGCGACTTCTGATCTGAACGACCTTTACCGTCGTGTGATCAACCGTAACAACCGTTTGAAGCGTCTTCTAGAGCTAGCGGCTCCAGACATCATCGTACGTAACGAAAAGCGTATGCTGCAAGAGTCTGTTGATGCCCTTCTAGATAACGGTCGTCGCGGTCGTGCGATCACGGGTTCTAACAAGCGTCCTCTGAAATCTCTTGCTGATATGATCAAGGGTAAACAAGGTCGTTTCCGTCAGAACCTTCTAGGTAAACGTGTAGACTATTCTGGCCGTTCTGTAATCACAGTTGGTCCATACCTTCGTCTACATCAGTGTGGTCTTCCTAAGAAGATGGCACTTGAGCTATTTAAGCCGTTCATCTACAGCAAGCTAGAAACTCGTGGCATGGCTACGACAATCAAAGCTGCTAAGAAAATGGTAGAGCGCGAAGAAGCGATCGTTTGGGATATCCTAGACGAAGTTATCCGTGAACACCCAGTACTGCTTAACCGTGCACCTACACTTCACCGTCTAGGTATCCAAGCGTTTGAACCAGTACTAATCGAAGGTAAAGCGATTCAGCTTCACCCACTAGTGTGTGCGGCATACAACGCCGACTTCGATGGTGACCAAATGGCTGTACACGTGCCTCTAACTCTAGAAGCACAGCTTGAAGCTCGTACCCTAATGATGTCGACGAATAACATTCTGTCGCCAGCATCAGGTGATCCAATCATCGTACCTTCTCAGGACGTTGTATTGGGTCTTTACTACATGACACGTGACAAGATCAACGTGAAAGGTGAAGGTATGTACCTTGCTGGCCCTGCAGAGGCTGAAAAGGCATACCGTACTAAGACTGCTGAGCTACACGCTCGCGTTAAAGTACGTATCACTGAAACTGTAGTAGATGAAGACGGCAATAGCACAACGAATACTGGCCTAGTTGATACGACTGTAGGTCGTGCAATGCTATGGCAGATCGTTCCAGCTGGCCTACCGTACAGCATCGTTAACCAAAAGTTAGGTAAGAAGCAGATCTCTACTCTTCTTAACGAGTGTTACCGTAAGCTTGGTCTAAAAGATACAGTAGTATTTGCTGACCAAATCATGTACGCAGGTTTCGCATACGCGGCACTTTCTGGTGTTTCTGTAGGTATCAACGATATGGTTGTTCCTCAAGCGAAATACGATGAAATTGAATCTGCTGAAGAAGAAGTTCGTGAAATCCAAGAGCAATTCCAATCAGGTCTTGTTACTGCGGGTGAGCGTTACAACAAAGTTATCGATATCTGGGCATCTACGAATGACCGCGTTGCGAAAGCAATGATGGATAACCTATCTTCTGAAACAGTTATCAACCGTGACGGCGAAGAAGAACAGCAAGAATCGTTCAACAGCATCTACATGATGGCTGACTCGGGCGCACGTGGTTCTGCAGCTCAGATTCGTCAGCTAGCAGGTATGCGTGGTCTGATGGCGCGTCCAGATGGTTCAATCATCGAAACGCCGATCACAGCGAACTTTAAAGAAGGTCTAAACGTCCTTCAGTACTTTATCTCAACGCACGGTGCTCGTAAGGGTCTTGCGGATACAGCACTGAAAACAGCAAACTCGGGTTACCTAACTCGTCGTCTAGTAGACGTTGCTCAAGACGTTGTAGTACACGAACATGACTGTGGCACGCATGAAGGTATCGACATGATGCCTCACATCGAAGGTGGTGACGTTAAAGTTGCACTTTCTGAGCTTGCTCTAGGTCGTGTAGTAGCTGAAGACGTTCTTAAGCCTGGTACTGAAGATGTACTGATTCCACGTAATACTCTGATTGATGAGAAGTGGTGTCAAATCATGGAAGACAACTCAGTAGATAGCATGAAAGTGCGCTCTGTTGTTACCTGTGATGCAGACTTCGGTTGTTGTGCACAGTGTTACGGTCGTGACCTAGCACGTGGTCACCTAGTGAACCAAGGTGAAGCAGTTGGTGTTATCGCTGCACAATCTATCGGTGAACCGGGTACACAGCTAACGATGCGTACGTTCCACATCGGTGGTGCGGCATCTACTGCAGCAGCAGAGAACAGCATCCAAGCTAAGACAACTGGTACTGTGAAACTTCACAATGCTAAGTTTGTAGTTAACAAAGATAAGAAACTGGTTATCACTTCTCGTGCATCTGAGATGACGATTATTGATGAATTCGGCCGTACGAAAGAGAAGCACAAACTTCCTTACGGTTCGATGCTAACCAAAGGCGACAACGCAGCAGTTACTGCTGGTGAAGTTGTAGCTAACTGGGAAGCGCATACCATGCCAATCATCACTGAAGTGGCAGGTCGTATCCAATTCGTAGATATGATCGATGGTATTACAGTTTCTCGTCAAACTGACGATCTAACGGGTCTTTCTTCAAGTGAAGTAACAGACGCAGCAGCTCGCCCAGCAGCAGGTAAAGATATGCGTCCAGCTATCAAACTTGTTGATGAGCAAGGTAACGACGTAATGATTCCTGGTACTGATATGCCAGCTCACTACTTCCTACCTGGCAAAGCGATTGTAAACATCGAAGATGGCGCTGAAGTTGGCATTGGTGACACACTATCTCGTATCCCTCAAAAATCGAGCGGAAACAAAGATATCACCGGTGGTCTACCACGCGTAGCTGACCTATTCGAAGCTCGTAAGCCTAAAGAGCCTGCGATCCTTGCTGAGCACACAGGTACTGTGTCTTTCGGTAAAGAAACGAAAGGTAAGCGTCGTCTAGTAATCACTCGTGAAGGCGGTGACGCTTACGAAGAGATGATTCCTAAGCACCGTCAATTGAACGTGTTCGAAGGTGAGAAGATTGAACGTGGTGATGTAATCGCCGACGGTCCTGAAACTCCACACGATATCCTGCGTCTACGTGGTATCCACGCTGTGACTCAGTACATCGCGAACGAAGTTCAAGAAGTTTACCGCTTACAAGGCGTAAAGATTAACGATAAGCACATCGAGACTATCGTTCGTCAAATGCTACGTAAGTGTACAATCACACATTCTGGTGACTCTCCGTTCCTACCTGGCGAACAAGTTGAGTACCACAATGTTAAGATTGCTAACCGTAAGCTAGAAGCTGAAGGTAAAGAACTAGTGCGTTTCGAACGTGATCTACTAGGTATTACTAAAGCATCTCTTGCAACTGAGTCATTCATCTCAGCTGCATCGTTCCAAGAAACGACTCGCGTACTAACAGAAGCTGCGGTTTCTGGTAAGCGTGATGACCTTCGCGGCCTGAAAGAGAACGTAATTGTTGGTCGTCTGATCCCAGCTGGTACTGGTTTCGCATACCACCAAGAGCGTCAAAAGCAACGTGAAGAAGAGCAAGAAGGTCCTTCAGCTGAGCAAGCTACTGACAATCTAGCAGCACTTCTAAACGCTGGTTTCTCTTCAGAAGAGTAAGCTCTACGAGTAGTCTCTAAGAGATAAGAAAAAAGGCACCTTCGGGTGCCTTTTTTGTATCTGGCGTATTGGTATTTAGCTATGACTTATAAAGTGATAGGTGTGATTATCTAGCTGGTGGGGTTGGATTTATGTCCTGAAGAGTGCTCTTTGAGGCCAGTAAGATAAAGGGTAGAGATGATTAGGCTGATTAGGGCTGTAACCATATGCTTATGGCTAAAGGTCAGGGCGAGCGAGTAAGCTCTGTCTGAAAGGTTCTGGGTAGTTTGGATAACCTTACAGACAAAACAAAAAGCTTGCACAGAGGCAAGCTTATTAAGGATTCAGCTAACTAAGCGCCTGGTGGAATCGCTAAACTGTCTGCAATAAGCTGGATAAGATTATCTTCTACTTCAAAACGTACTTCGAGTAGTTCACCTACTTTTGACATATCTCCTTCGAAGTTAGGCAACTCATCGTCTGCACTTACTTTAACGTACTTATCATTGAACTCTAGAAGCGGCTCGGTTGTAAGTACGATCTTCGCGTAAGTTGTATCAATCTCGTCATTGGTTTTAAAGCCTGTTGCTTGCCATTTTTTCATGACCATATCGTAGATCTTAAAATGACCCTCTGAGATATAATCGACAACATGATCGCAGAATGAGCTTATTTCTTTAGGAGAAGGGAGTTCAACAACGTTTGATTGCCCATTGCTAGCTGGCTGCAAGGCACCTAGCTTACAATACTCAACGATTAGAGACTGTCGAGTTTCGAGCCAATGATCGATGACCTCATTAGAGCCACCCCATTGTTCTTGTATTTGTTTGAATTTATTTAGCATGACCATGTCCTCATGATCTGATCACAACCTTGTGATCAAGTAATTGCCTAAGCAGGGTCCGTTTTATTGGTAGCTACTAAAAGTAATAGTTTGAATTATTCTCTGCTACAACTCTAGTATGAAATCAGATTGCCAGTAAAATGAACGAACTGCAAGCAATGAGGCATAGGGATGTTAAAAAAAAGTGATAACAAAATGACAGAGCAAGCTTATTGGTGCGTCGTTTCAGGTAGTGATATTTGGGTTAATAATGATCAGTTTCCTTATGGCTCAGCTGAAGAGCTAGGGCTGGATGTCGAGCATGCAATCTGCATTGGTCAGCATCAAGGTCGTAAGGTGTATTGGCTCAACGATTGCGATGTGGAGATTGATCTGAGCATGGTCAGCCTAAGAGATTTGCTTCACTGGCCTGAATCAAGTTTTCTGATCGCAAGCAAAGCTATCCAGTATGGGAACATGACACAAAGTATGCGTTTTTGCCCTCAGTGCGGCGGTCGTAATCATCTCAATCATAATCAGGTGGCGATGCAGTGTGGAGACTGCCGAACGCTTCATTACCCTCGTATCTTCCCGTGCATCATTGTCGCTGTACGAAACGACAACAAGATATTACTTGCGCAGCACCCAAGGCATAAAACGGGTATGTACACGGTAATAGCGGGCTTCCTAGAGGTTGGAGAAACCCTAGAGCAGTGTGTGGCGCGCGAAGTCAAAGAAGAAACGGGGATCGATGTGAGTAATATCCGTTACTTTGGTAGCCAGCCATGGGCGTTTCCATCGAGTATGATGATGGGCTTTCTGGCAGATTATGCTGGTGGTACGCTTAAACCCGATTACAGTGAACTGTCGGATGCCCAATGGTTTGATGTAACAAGCCTACCTGATGTTGCTCCAGTCGGAACGATTGCGAGACAATTGATTGAGAATACAGTCGATGACATAAGGAAAGCCGGCGTCGCGGAGCAAGAACTAGAACATTAAATTACCTGTGATAGTATTTGGCCTATGGGTGGTCAAACACTAAAAAAAACCCTCCACAAGTGGAGGGGGTAAGTAAGATGTCGTTATGAGATGCTGAGTAGTGACTACTCAGTTGTTATAATTGTAATTTTCGCTAGCGAACAAATTTTTAACATGCTCCTGTAATTGGGTGCAAATTAAGCATGGATTTAAAAGTTAATAACTTGATCTAGGTTGCAAAGCACACAGCTTTTACCCTTCAATCAGTGTTAGAATACTTGCCATCAAAACTAGACAAGATTGAATTGGAATTTAACGGAATGACCGAATTAAAAAACGATCGCTATTTACGCGCACTTTTAAAACAGCCTGTTGATTACACACCGGTATGGATGATGCGCCAAGCTGGCCGCTATCTTCCAGAGTATAAAGCAACGCGCGCTGAAGCGGGCGATTTCATGTCTTTGTGCAAAAACGCTGAACTAGCATCAGAAGTAACACTTCAACCTTTACGTCGTTTCCCGCTTGATGCGGCAATCTTGTTTTCTGACATCCTAACTATCCCAGATGCGATGGGGTTAGGTTTGTACTTCGAAACAGGTGAAGGCCCTAAGTTTGAACGCCCTATCACATGTAAAGCTGACGTAGAAAAGATTGGCCTACCGGATCCTGAAGGTGAACTTCAATACGTAATGAATGCCGTTCGTCAGATCCGTAAAGACCTGAAAGGCGAAGTGCCACTGATTGGTTTCTCTGGTAGTCCTTGGACATTGGCAACTTACATGGTTGAAGGCAGCAGTTCGAAGGCATTTACTAAAATCAAGAAGATGATGTATGCAGAGCCACAAACGCTGCACTTACTTCTAGATAAGCTGGCTGACACTGTTATTGAATACCTGAACGCGCAAATTAAAGCAGGTGCACAATCGGTAATGGTATTCGACACATGGGGTGGTGTACTTACTCCGCGTGACTACAACCTGTTCTCACTGCAGTACATGCACAAAATTGTCGATGGCCTAATTCGTGAAAACGAAGGTCGCCGTGTACCGGTTACTCTGTTCACTAAGAACGGTGGCATGTGGCTAGAATCTATCGCAGCGACCGGCTGTGATGCAGTTGGCCTAGACTGGACAATCAATATTGCTGATGCAAAAGCACGTATTGGCGATAAAGTGGCTCTACAAGGCAACATGGACCCATCAGTACTTTACGCACAACCTGAGCGTATTCGTGAAGAAGTCGGCACTATCCTTGAAGGTTTTGGTGACGGCGGTACTGGTCACGTATTTAACCTTGGCCATGGTATTCACCTAGATGTGCCACCAGAAAATGCTGGTGTATTTGTGGACGCAGTTCACGACCTATCTAAGCCATACCATAAGTAATTCAGTATGTGTTTTTAGAAAAAGCGCTGTCGAGAAATCGGCAGCGCTTTTTTATTATCTTTCTATCCGCACTCAATATCGACTAAATCATCGTTGATGTGCAGCTAATTAGGCATTTGGATCATGGCAGGCCAAATGCTCTGATACGTGCTTCCTGATATAGGGAATGACTTCACTTTCGAACCATGGGTTTTTCTTGAGCCAGATATTATTACGTGGTGAAGGGTGGGGAAGTGGCAAAAATTCTGGAGCCCAAGCCTGCCAGTTACGTACCGTTTCAGTGAGTGTGCTGGTGGCTTTCTCTTTTAGATAATAGTTTTGCGCATACTGACCAATCAGCAAGGTCATTTGGATGTTGGGCAGTGATTGCAGTACTTTTTTGTGCCATAGCGCAGCGCACTCCTTTCGAGGCGGTAGATCGCCACTTTTTCCCTTTCCTGGATAGCAAAAGCCCATCGGGACAATCGCGACTTTTTGTTCGTCATAAAACGTATCGCTGTCCATCTCTAGCCATTCTCTCAATCGCTCGCCACTGGCGTCGTTCCAAGGGATAGATGATTCATGAACCTTAATACCGGGTGCTTGGCCTATGATTAACAAGCGCGCGTTTGGGTGTGCCTGAATCACTGGGTTTGCACCGTGTGATAAATGAGGTTCACAAGCGGTGCATTGTCGTATCTCGGTGAGCAGTGACGAGAACATCAGTAGCCTTTATCAAAATCAATGGTGTGATTAAGTGTAAAACCATCTCGCCATTGTTGGTAATTATTGGCGAAGATCTCCACGACCTGTCTTGGCTCACTTAGAGCCGCAATGTGTGGTGTGATGGTTACTTGAGGCAATTTCCAAAACGGGTGTTCTTGTGTGAGAGGTTCGCATTCAAAGACATCTAAGAAAGCGTGTTCAACCCATTTATTCTTAATCGCAAGCAGTAACGCTTTATTATCTACGCTTTCCCCACGTCCCACATTAAACAGCAATACGTTAGAGCAGTAGCTTAAGGTGGTTTGATTCAGTAGTTGGTAGGTATCATCCGTTGATGGCAATGTGTTCACTACAATATCCGCTTGCTTGAGGGCGGCTTCTAATTCATTAATGTGGAAAGTTTCTTTGAAGGTTTCTTGCTTTGATGGGATACCTGTCCGGTTGACACCTATGGTGTGAATACCAAAAGCAGCAGCGGTTTTAGCTAAATGACTGCCAATTGACCCCGTTCCTAAAATCACCATGGTTTTGTCAGTTAGGCTAGTATAAAGCTGTGGCTGCCAGTTTCGTTGTACTTGTTGCTGGTGGTAGTGAGGAAAGTGTCTACAGTGGCTGATCGTGTAACCCAACACGTATTCAGCAATCGCAGGGCCGAAGATGCCTTTGACGTTGGTCAGCGTATAATCTTGGCGCAGATCCGGCTGAGTGAGTTTATTGATTCCTGCATAGGTACTTTGCATCCAGTCTAGATTTTTAAACTCATTAAGTCGCTCCGCTATTAAAGGAGGAGCTGCCAGTACGATCTCAGCTAATTCGGGGTTTTGAGTGATTTCGAGGTCAGGTAACCCTTGGTTTAGAATCAGTTGCGTATAGGTATCGTCATGCTCGGTAAGAATATAGAGCTTATTCGTAAAATTGTTCATCGGCTTACCTTTTCCCCCCAGGGTTTATCAAGTACACTTTCGCTGTCTTTTTCTGCAATTATTGAGTGACTATGCTTCAGAATCCACTGCAGGTTCGTCTTGAAAAGTTAGAACCTTGGCAACAAATTACTTTTATGGCGTGTCTATGTGAGCGTATGTATCCTAACTATGCCATGTTTTGTGAGAATACAGAATTTGCGGAAGCTCGAATCTACCGTGATGTTTTGGATAGCATTTGGGAAGTCCTAACCGTTAAAACGGCAAAGGTGAACTTTGAGCGTCAACTTGAGAAAGTAGAAGAGCTATTCCCTAGCGCAGATGATTTTGATTTCTATGGTGTTTACCCTGCAATGGACGCATGCCAAGGCTTAGCAACATTAATCCATGGTCTACTTGATCGTGAGCATATGTTGGAAGCGGTAATTAAAGTGAGTCAACAATCGGTGAAGACGGTTGCTGAGCTTGAGTTTGCTCAAGGCGCTGAAGAAGTGACGAACGAAAACCAGAAAGAAAACGAAGCGGTATGTGAAGAGTGGGACGTTCAGTGGGCCATTTTCCGACCTCTACGTGAAACGACTGAGCGTGACTTAGAGCTGATCAAAGACCTACGTCACGAACTGCGTGAAGACCCGGTCAGTAACATTGGTGTTGCACTATAATCTGCAATTGCATCAAGGTACGAGTAGAAACAAAGGCTCCCTAGGGAGCCTTTGTTGTATCTGACGCTATCAAATTTAGATTAAGCGTCTTTCTTGTCTTCTTTTTGAACCTTGCTTTCATCCGCTGACTTTGAGTCTGAGGTGTCGTTGTCTGCTAGAGTTTTTTCTTCTAGCTCGTCCTCTTCATCGCGGTTTTCGATAACACCGTGTGTCTCTTTCCAAGTTTCCCAGCGTTGGAACGCCAGTTCTTGCATGTCTGTGGTTTTATCTGCTTCGTCGACAATCTCTTCACCCACTAGGTGTTCAAAGATATCTTCTAGGGTGATGATGCCCTGAATTGTGCCGTACTCGTCCACAACTAAAGACAGTTGCAGGCGGTTTGCCATCATTTGGTCAAAGGCCTTAGCTAAGCCCATGTTGTTTAGCAAGACGTGGATAGGGCGCATCACTTCACCCAGAGCCTTCTCACCACAACCCGCTTGCTGCAATCTAAACAGCTCTAAGCGGTGGACAAAACCGATGATATTGTCAGTTTGCTCGCTGTAAACCAGTGGGCGTGAGAATGGCGTGTCTTTGTGTTGTTCTAGGAACGTATTGACACTCATTTCTGCATCGACGCGGAATACAACAGGGCGTGGTGTCATGACTTGAGTCACGGGTACATCTTGAATACCTAACAGATTGCTCAGAATTTTTGATTCACCTTCAGCAAATTCACCGCTCTCTTTTGCCAAAATAGCCATTGCAGATAGCTCATCACGCATTTTTGGTGCCTGGTGGCCGCGAGCTAAACGTTTGGTAATTTGCTCTGAGAACCACACAAATGGTGTTAGGAAAAAGACCATCCAGCGAAGCACATTTGATGATGCTGGAGCAAGTTGACGCCAGTAGGTTGCGCCAATGGTTTTTGGAACAATCTCAGACAGAACTAAAATACCCAGAGTTAATACGGCAGAGAATACGCCTAACCATTGGCTACCAAAAACGACTGCTGCTTGTGCACCCGCTGTCGCTGCACCTATGGTGTGCGCGATGGTGTTGAGCGTTAAAATTGACGCAAGTGGGCGGTCAATATCGGTTTTCAGTTTGTCTAATGACTCTGCTGCAGGGTGCCCATTTTGTTTTAGTTGAGCAATGTAGCTCGGACTAATACTCAAAAGTACAGCTTCCAAAACAGAACAAATGAAAGAAACTCCAATAGCAATGGAGACGTAAATAGTTAGCAGCAGCATGTTTGCCCTTAAATTAAATTGTACGCTTTAGCAGCGATTCAGCGTGGATTATAGAGAATAAGTAGTGGCTAGGTCATCATTAATTTTGCTCTCAGCCCCTTTTAAACAAGGGCTTGCTCAGTAAAATCAGTAACAAATTGTGAGTTATTACTCATATTATGGCTAAAACTACGGCATTAGAGCTAAAGATCGACGACAAACCTTTGCCAGATGGGGCATTTATGTTTTAGAGTGAATCGAATTCAAAAATACAAAGAAGGGAAACCTAAAATGAACAAGACTCAATTAATCGACTTTATTGCTGAAAAAGCGGACCTTTCTAAAGCACAAGCTAAAGCTGCTCTAGAAGCGACTCTTGGCGGTGTTACAGATGCTCTTAAAGATGGCGATCAAGTTCAGCTAATTGGTTTTGGTACTTTTAAAGTAAACCACCGTGCAGCTCGCACTGGCCGTAACCCAAAAACTGGTGACGAGATCCAAATCGCTGCTGCAAATGTTCCAGCATTTGTTGCAGGTAAAGCGCTGAAAGATTCAGTGAAATAATCTAAACTGTACCGAGGTAGTCGTATTCCACCTCGGTACAGGTTTTATGAAAAAAGCATTTCTTCTCGTTTCACTATTATCTACATTTCTCATTGGCTGTTCATCAACCAGCCCTCGCAAAAACCTAGAGCAATTTGAAACTCACACCGGCGGCCAAGTCATGGGCGACGCGACAAGTTTCTACTGGGTTACAAACAAGCTAACACAACCTCATACTTCAGCTGACTACGTCACTGTAGGCGATTACGGCTGGTACCAAACGGACTATGCTTGGTCGGAAGGTATACTTCGTGAATTTATTCGTGAAGGTGAGCAACGTAATTCTTCTAATGAGCTGGTTCCGTATAGTGTCCATGTGCGTTTTAATAAGTCAGGCGAAGCTGTATATCAGCAGTATCGTATTGATAGCAAAATTTTACCTATCCAAGTTAAGCAACTCGAAAGCTACCAGAAAGAAGCCAAGTCGGTTTTAGAAACTACGATGAAGCAGCATGACGAAGGGCTAAGACTGGTTCAGGGTTACTGGAATGGTCGTTCTTTTGAAACGTGTGCTGGTGGTGAGTTTGATCGCTTTGAATTTAATCAGACCTTGCCAAGCTTCGTGATCGATCGATTGGCGTCTGTGGAAAGCTATGCGGCGTTTCTTGGCAGTGATTCACTAGGTAAGATGAGCGTAGAAGAGTTACTGATGCTGGCTGAAGACAGCCATGATTGTGTCGTTAGGCCGTCATTGTTGAAAGAATAGCGATCAACTAAAGGATTGAGGGTATTTGGCTTGCTGTAGGCCAAGTGCTGATTTGTCTGTACAGGTACAGATTCCTAGAGAGATTGAGTGATAAAAAAGGCGCCTATCGAGGCGCCTTTTCTGTCATTTGCTTACTGTTATTGGAAAGTAAGCGAGTAACAAGATTGATTACTGTTCTTGCTCGCGCGCAATCGCACGGTAACCGATGTCATTGCGGTGGAACATACCATTCCAGCTAACTTGCTTCGTCAACGCGTAAGCGCGCTCCTGAGCTTCAGAAACCGTATTACCCAGTGCCGTTGCACAAAGTACACGGCCACCGTTTGTCACAACGTCGCCAGCTTCGTTATTTGTCGTACCCGCGTGGAAAACCTTTTGGCCTTCAACTTCGCTGGTTGGCAGTGAAATAACGTCACCTTTTGCGTAGTCAGCAGGGTAACCGCCAGCAGCAAGAACAACACCGATAGAAGCGCGTGGGTCCCACTTTGATTCTGCTTCGTCTAGCTTCTCATCGATAGCCATTAGGCAAAGTTCAACAAGGTCTGACTCCATACGCATCATGATAGGTTGCGTTTCAGGGTCGCCAAAGCGGCAGTTGTATTCGATAACCTTAGGCGTGCCGTCAGCATCGATCATTAGTCCTGCGTAAAGGAAACCAGTGTAAGGAGCGCCTTCTGCGTCCATACCACGTACCGTTGGATAGATAACTTCCTCAAGGATGCGGTTATGGATTTCAGGAGTTACCACTGGAGCTGGAGAGTAAGCACCCATGCCGCCAGTATTAGGGCCAGTGTCTTTGTCGCCAACACGTTTGTGATCTTGGCTAGTGGCCATAGGCAGAACGCTAGAACCGTCAACCATTACGATGAAGCTTGCTTCTTCGCCTTCAAGGAACTCTTCAATTACCACGCGGCTGCCTGCTTCGCCAAATGCGTTGCCTGCTAGCATGTCTTTGATTGCGTCTTCAGCTTCTTCAAGTGTCATCGCAACGATAACGCCTTTACCCGCCGCAAGACCGTCAGCTTTTACTACGATTGGAGCGCCTTGCTCGCGAACGTAAGCGATAGCTGGCTCAATCTCAGTGAAGTTTGAGTAGTAACCTGTTGGGATCTCATGGCGAGCTAGGAAGTCTTTGGTGAATGCTTTAGAGCCTTCAAGCTGTGCTGCCGCTTGAGTTGGACCGAAGATTGGTAGGCCAACTTCGCGGAATGCATCAACAACACCAATAACCAATGGTGCTTCAGGGCCAACGATAGTCAGTTCGATTTTTTTATCTTGAGCAAACGCGACTAAACCTGCGATGTCTTCAACGCCGATGTTTACGTTCTCAAGTTTAGGTTCAAGCGCAGTACCTGCGTTACCTGGAGCAATGAATACTGTTTCAACGTTTGGGTTTTGTGCCGCTTTCCAACCCAAAGCATGTTCTCTACCGCCAGCACCAATAATAAGTACATTCATGTTTTAAAATCCTTATAGCTGCTTCAGAGCCTTTATTTCTGTGTCAAACATGCTCACTTATGGTCATAAGCTCCGCGTGTTTTCCTTGAACTAAAGTCGCTGACTTGCTCTACGTATTTCAAATATCGGAATATTTAAAAAACAAAATTATAAGTTTTGCTCAAAGTAGTTGGTGATGTGGCTAGGCAGCAATTGAGCCCATCCCCGGAAGCATAGTCCACTATGTGACCGGGGTGGGCGAAAGCAGCTAACGACGCCACAGTGCCAAATACGAAGAGGAAATTAGTGGCGGAAGTGACGCATGCCCGTAAAGATCATCGCCATGCCGTGTTCGTCTGCTGCTGCGATAACTTCGTCATCACGCATAGAGCCGCCCGGTTGGATAACACACTTGATGCCCGCTTCTGCTGCCGCGTCGATACCGTCACGGAATGGGAAGAATGCATCTGATGCCATCACACAACCTTCAACCTGTAGACCTTCGTCTGCAGCTTTGAT
Organism: Vibrio sp. MED222; assembly: GCF_000153005.1. Classification (NCBI taxonomy): domain Bacteria; kingdom Pseudomonadati; phylum Pseudomonadota; class Gammaproteobacteria; order Vibrionales; family Vibrionaceae; genus Vibrio; species Vibrio sp. MED222. The sequence goes on from NZ_AAND01000028.1 coordinate 19,551, forward strand.
GCCTGCGATTTTCGCAGAGTAAACGCGGCTCATTTGGCCAGCGCCAACACCAATTGTCATGTCGCCTTTCGAGTAAACGATAGCGTTAGATTTAACGTATTTCGCTACTTTCCAGCAGAATAGGGCATCTTTTAGCTCTTCAGCTGTAGGTTGGCGCTTAGAAACCACTTTAAGGTCATCTTCAGACACCATGCCTTGGTCGCGGTCTTGAACTAGCAAACCGCCGTTAACGCGTTTCACGTCAAAACCAGTTGTCTTAGTTGTCCACTCACCGCACTCAAGCAGGCGAAGGTTTTTCTTAGCCGCTACGATTGCTACTGCTTCCGCAGAAACAGATGGTGCAATGATAACTTCAACGAATTGACGCTCAGTGATAGCCGTTGCTGTTGCAGCGTCTAGCTCACGGTTGAAAGCGATGATGCCGCCAAATGCAGACGTTGGGTCTGTTTTGAATGCACGGTCGTAAGCTTCTAGGATGTCTTCACCTAGTGCAACACCACATGGGTTAGCATGCTTAACAATTACACATGCTGGCTGGTCGAACTCTTTCACACACTCAAGTGCTGCGTCAGTGTCAGCGATGTTGTTGTAAGAAAGCGCTTTACCTTGGATTTGGCGAGCAGTAGAAACCGACGCTTCTTCAGGGTTCGCTTCAACGTAGAATGCTGCCGCTTGGTGGCTGTTCTCACCGTAGCGCATGTCTTGTTTCTTCTCGAACTGTTGGTTGAACGTGCGAGGGAATTTAGACTCTTCATCAGCCTTCTTTCCTTCTTCATCAAGTAGAGAGGCACCGTAAGATGGAACCATAGTGCCGAAGTAGTTTGCGATCATGCCGTCGTAAGAAGCTGTGTGCTCGAATGCTGCGATAGCGAGGTCGAAACGAGTCTCTAGCGTTAGAGATTTCTCGTTCGCGTCCATTTCAGCAACAACGCGCTCGTAGTCGTGTGCGTTAACAACGATAGTTACGTCTTTGTGGTTTTTCGCTGCAGAGCGAACCATTGTAGGACCGCCGATGTCGATGTTCTCAACAGCGTCAGCAAGGGTACAACCTTCTTTAGCAACGGTTTCTGCGAATGGGTATAGGTTTACAACAACCATATCGATAGGGTTGATACCGTGAGTTTCCATCACGTCATCATCTTGACCACGACGGCCTAGAACACCACCATGAACTTTTGGGTGCAGAGTCTTAACACGGCCATCCATCATTTCTGGGAAACCAGTGTAATCAGATACTTCTGTAACAGAGATGCCTTTTTCAGCAAGCAGGCGAGCAGTGCCACCGGTAGATAGGATATCTACACCACGGTTAGCAAGAGCTTGTGCAAATTCAACGATACCAGTTTTGTCTGATACGCTGATGAGAGCGCGGCGAATTGGACGAGCGTTATTCATGCTTCCATCTTCCTCAAATTCATGGGGTTAAAATAAAGATATTTGCCAAAAAAGAACTTGTTTCTATCTTCTTAGCGTGGAGTATCTTAGATACCAGTAAGAGATAAAATATTGGCCAGTTTTGGTAAAGACCTTTGGGGTGTTCTTATAATCAAGCTATAAGATAACCAACTCCAAATTTGATGGCGCAGATTCTAACTAATTTATTACAAAAAAGCTCGCGCAATCGTTTGGCATCTCAAAATTAATTATGAAAAGTGCCATTTCAGCCTGAAAAGTAACGATAAGGTTAATTGTGGAATGGACGGAACAGTAGGAAAAAACATGTTTCAGATCGGTGAATTAGCGAAACGATGCGGTGTGACAGCCGATACCTTACGGTTTTATGAAAAAAGTAACCTGATTGCTCCTGCCAGTCGCAGTGACTCAGGATATCGCTTATATGATGAAAACAATCAAAAACAGGTGACCTTTATTCTTAAATCTAAAGCGTTAGGGCTGAGTTTAGATGAAATTAAGGAATTGCTCGAGATTCGCTTGGAAGCAACGCAGCACAGTTGCTCGGAAGTGAAAGCCATCACAACGGCAAAGCTGACACTTATTGATGAAAAAATCAGTGAACTTGGCAGAATACGCACGGCATTAAAGAAGATTAATGATGCTTGCTGCGGACATGTAGATGACGATGCGAGCCATTGTTCTATCTTAGGTGCTTTGGCGAGCGAAGATAAACAAAGCTCATGCTGTGCTGCTGATGGTAAATAGCTGAGAAGGTCCCCCGTTAGGGAGAGAGGTTTACTATGGTTGATAACCCTAGGAAGCTTGCAGTATTTTGGCTCTTAGTTGAGCGTCAATTTTTAAAGTGGGTAGGTTATTATGGTAAAGCGTGACTTGGTTGCGGCCAGTCTGCTTTGAAGAGTACATGGCTCTATCAGCTTGAGCCAATAGTTCTTTTATGGTTTTAAGATGTGGTGTGTATTCAGCAACACCGATGCTGACTGTTGGGTAGATGATGTGGCCGTCTACGGTGCATGGTGTTGATTCAATCGTTTTACGAATCGTCTCTGCAACGTAATAAGCTTCAATGGCACTGGTGTGTGTGAGAATGACACCGAATTCTTCGCCACCCAAGCGACCTAGATAATCATCGCAGTCTATTGACTGTTGGCATAAACTCGCGACTTGAACGATTACCTCATCACCAGAGAGGTGGCCAACTTGATCATTGATTTCTTTGAAGTGGTCTATGTCTATCATCAAACAAGTTAAGCTTTGCTTAGGCGGTTGACTGAACTCTTTTTCCAACCCAAGTAAAAAGGCTCGTCTATTTAAAATCCCAGTTAGCTCATCGATTTCAGCGAGTTCTATCAGCTCAGCTTCACGTTGCTGTGCTTTAGTAATATCTCGCTCTTGCCACAGCACGTATTGCTTTTCTGGCGAGAGATACAATGGCTTTAATGTCGATTCAAAATATCGATCGTCTGATTCTTCACCTTGAGCGAAAAGTTGTTCAATAGAAAGCTGAAGTTGCTGACAGGGCGCAAGAGAGTATTGAATGTATTGAATTTCGCGACTGGAATAAGCTTGCTTTGCCGCCTCTAATAGCTGCTTTTCAACCGAGGGAGGCAACAGTTCTGAAACTGTGTGGTGATTTGGATTGTCAAAGTTTTCAACAATACGTCCGGATGTATCCAACAGAAGATGACGATCAGGCAGTTCACGGATCAGTGTGCTAAGCCATTCTTCCCTTTTCATATCAAGCATGTAGCTTCCAGACGATTAGATTAATGGGTCATTATATCGGTAGTGATTACGTTATCAATCGTTACATCTCATTAATTGATTGATAATTGTTCGCTTGTTGCCATATAAACAAAAAAAAGCCGAGTTCAATAAAGAGCTCGGCTTCTAATTCAATAAATTACGAAAGAACGATTAGTTCATGCCGTATTTTTTAAGTTTCTTGCGAAGAGTACCGCGGTTAATACCCATCATGGTTGCTGCGCGAGTTTGGTTACCGCGAGTGTACTGCATGATAGTGTCTAGTAGTGGCTGTTCAACTTCAGCTAATACTAATTCGTATAACTCGCTGACTTCTTGACCGTTTAATTGAGCAAGGTAATTTTTCAATGATGCTTTAACTGAGTCACGTAGTGGCTTCTGCGTGATTTGGTCTTGTGATGTAACTGTAGTTACTGTCAATGCTTCTGAAGTCAGATTTTGTTCGAACATATTCGGTCTAGCTCTTCTCGTAATTATGGTGCAACGTTATCAAAAAAACCTTCTAGCGCTTCAAGCTGCAGATCACCTGCTTCGAATGCGTTGAAGGTACGGCGAAACTCACTCGCTTGTTCATGCTCTTTTAGATACCAACCCACATGCTTACGAGCGATGCGAGGGCCTAAAAACTCTCCATAAAATTCATGTAGAGCGAGCACATGACCAAGCATGATGTCTTTCACTTCCGAAATCGGGAGTGGGTCCATCGTGGTGCCGTTTTCCAAATAGTGTAGGATTTCGTTAAAAATCCAAGGACGCCCTTGGGCAGGTCGACCTATCATTAAAGCATCAGCGCCGGTGTACTCCAGCACAAACTTCGCTTTTTCCGGACTATCGATATCACCGTTAGCGATAACCGGAATAGATACTGCTTGTTTCGCTGCTTTAATGTGTTTGTATTCTGCCTCACCTTTGTACATACAAGCGCGAGTTCTCCCGTGAAGGGCAAGAGCTTGTATGCCGCAGTCTTCGGCTATTTTCGCGATTTGGACACAGTTTCTATTGTCTGTATCCCAGCCTGTGCGCGTTTTCAACGTTACTGGAACGTCGACAGCATTTACCACAGCCTTCAGAATATCTTCAATGAGTTCTGGATGCTGAAGCAGGGCTGAGCCCGCAAGCTTCTTATTCACTTTTTTTGCTGGGCAACCCATATTGATATCGATGATTTGCGCACCGTTAGCAACATTGAATTGAGCAGCCTCGGCCATAAGCTGTGGATCTGCACCAGCGATTTGTACTGAACGAATGCCCGATTCGCCTTCATGTACCATACGCTGCTGAGATTTTGACGTTTTCCAAACTTTCGGATTGGAGGACATCATTTCACTGACTGCCATCCCCGCACCGTAACGAAGACACAACTCACGGAATGGTCTATCCGTTACGCCAGCCATAGGAGCGACGATTAGATTGTTCTTAAGTTGATAATTTCCGATTTTCAAAAATGTCATCACAGTTCTGTACCAGCAAGGGCGCGCATTTTACGCATTTTTTCGCTGCGTGAAAAGACTAATATTTGAGCATTTACAATTTGTTTTTGTAATTCGTTTAAATTTCAATCAATTAGCGCCCAAAGTCTTACCTAGCCTTGCTTGCGACCAGAGATTCGACACCATTCTTGTTGTTCAATGATCGGATCAATGTGAAGCTCATCACGATAATAAGTTGCAACATCTTCCGCTTGTGTATCTAAAACACCCGACATTGCTAGTACACCATTTGGCTTTACTAGACCTTTAATGATGCCAGAAAGGTCGCGTAGTGGACCTGCAAGAATGTTGGCAACAACAACGTCAGCAAGTAAACCTTCCGGTTGATCTTGTGGTAAGAACACTTCTAGTTGCTCTGCCACGCCATTGCGTTGTGCGTTGTCTTTTGATGCAAGCAGGGCTTGAGGATCAATGTCGATCCCGATAACTTTTGCCGCGCCAAGTTTGATCGCAGCGATCGCTAGGATGCCTGAACCACAACCGAAATCGATCACGGTTTTGCCTGTCAGGTCTAGGCCTTCAAGCCATTCAAGACACAATGCTGTTGTTGGGTGAGTACCGGTACCAAATGCAAGACCAGGGTCTAGCATGACGTTTACAGCGTCAGGTTCAGGGATATCGCGCCAGCTAGGGCAAATCCATAAACGCTCACCAAACTTCATTGGGTGGAAGTTGTCCATCCATTCACGTTCCCAATCCTTGTCTTCAATTTGCTCTACTTTGTGAGCAAAGTCTGCAGGGAACATGTTGCTTGCTTTAATCTGCGCTAGAACGACACCAGTGTCAGTCTCAGCGTCGTAAAGCGCGAGAATGTCAGTATCACCCCAAAGGCGAGTTTCGCCCGGCAGAGGCTCAAATACAGGGGTATCTTGTGCATCCAGGAAAGTTACAGAAAGAGCACCAGTCTCTTCCATTAACATGTCGCCGATTTGTTCGGCATTTTCATTGGTAGCATTAAGCTTGATTTGAATCCAAGGCATGGCTGCATCTTCTATATGAGAAAAATTGGATGGCGAGTCTAGCAGAAAATATGAGCAAATTCACCAAAACCCCACGGAATATAATGGGGATGATGAATTGATTATTGCGAGTATTTACAAACAAAAATGCCCACCGAAGTGAGCATTTATTACTGTTCTACAGAGAACGAATTACGGAAGGCTAGCGTCTATTGTAGACCAAGCTTCTTCTCAAGGTAGTGGATGTTTGCCCCACCGTGTTGGAAGTTTTCGTCGTTCATAATAGACAGTTGAAGCTCAGTATTAACGTTAATACCTTCAACAATCATTTCACCCAATGCGTTCTTCATGCGAGCGATAGCAACATCACGGTTCTCACCGTAAGTGATCAGCTTACCAATCATTGAATCGTAGTGTGGTGGCACTGTGTAACCCGTGTAGATGTGAGACTCCCAACGTACGCCCATACCACCTGGAGCATGGAAACGCGTGATCTTACCCGGAGAGGGTAGGAAACGCACCGGATCTTCTGCATTGATACGACATTCGATTGAGTGGCCGCGCAGCTTAATATCATCCTGTGTGAATGATAGAGGCTGACCAGCAGCAATGCGAAGTTGCTCTTTCACTAGATCGATACCCGTTACCATTTCAGTAATCGTGTGCTCAACCTGGATGCGAGTGTTCATTTCAATGAAGTAGAACTCACCGTTCTCGTATAGGAATTCAAATGTACCTGCGCCGCGGTAACCAATCTCAAGACATGCACGAGTACAACGGTCGCCGATGTATTTACGCATTTCTTCAGTGATACCTGGTGCTGGTGCTTCTTCCACAACTTTCTGGTGACGACGCTGCATTGAACAGTCACGCTCACCTAGGTGGATAGCATTACCTTGACCATCTGCAAGCACTTGTACTTCAATGTGACGTGGGTTTTCTAGGAATTTTTCCATGTAAACCATGTCGTTATTGAAACATGCTTTTGCTTCAGCACGAGTCATTGCGATAGCTTCTGTTAGTTCTTTTTCAGTACGAACAACACGCATACCACGACCGCCGCCGCCGCCAGAAGCCTTGATGATTACAGGGAAACCAATGCGCTTAGCGTGCGCTTTGTTTTTCGCTTCGTCGTCGTCAAGAGGACCGTCAGAACCTGGTACACAAGGTACACCCGCTTTTTTCATTGACGTGATAGCTGACACTTTGTCACCCATCATGCGAATGGTTTCAGCTTTAGGGCCAACGAAGATAAAACCACTGCGCTCTACCTGTTCTGCAAAATCTGCATTTTCAGATAGGAAGCCGTAGCCAGGGTGGATAGCGACTGCACCCGTTACTTCAGCAGCGCTGATGATACGAGGAATGTTCAGGTAGCTATCGATACCACGAGCTGGACCGATACAAATGGTTTCGTCAGCAAGCAGTACGTGCTTAAGATCGCGGTCAGCTGTTGAGTGAACCGCTACCGTTTTGATGCCAAGCTCTTTACATGCTCGCAGAATACGCAGTGCAATTTCACCACGGTTCGCGATTACTAATTTATCTAACATAATGAGTGCTCTCTATTATTCGATAATTACTAGAGCTTGGTCGAATTCTACTGGTTGACCGTCTTCAACTAGGATAGCCGTTACAACACCAGATTTATCAGCTTCGATTTGGTTCATCATTTTCATTGCTTCAACGATACATAGCGTTTCGCCAGCAGTTACAGATTGACCAACCTTAACGAATGGTTTTGCATCTGGGCTTGGAGCGCCGTAGAAAGTACCAACCATTGGAGAAAGAACTTGGTGACCAGCAGGAACTGCAGGAGCTGCCGCTTCTGCAGCTACAGGTGCCGCCGCAGGTGCTGCTGCCGCTACAGGAGCTGGAGCTGCTGCATATTGAATAGGCGCTGCAGATACAGGGCTGTTACGACTGATTCGTACTGACTCTTCACCTTCAGAGATCTCTAGCTCAGAAATACCAGACTCTTCAACCAATTCGATTAGCTTCTTGATTTTGCGAATATCCATTGTTTCTTTCTCTTTATCTGTTGATTGAACTTACTCTTTGACTGAGTAGGTTAGTAATAGTTCGTTGTTTTTATTTACTTTGCGTTGAGCTTGTTGAGCGCAGCGGTCAAAGCAAATTGATAACCTTGGGCACCTAAGCCACAAATCACACCTTCTGCTTTATCAGACAGGTAAGAGTGGTGACGGAATGGTTCACGTGCGTGAACATTCGATAGGTGAACCTCAATAAATGGGATAGCAACACCAAGTAGTGCATCACGCAACGCCACACTGGTATGTGTAAAGGCCGCTGGGTTGATAATAATGAAATCAACATTTTGATAAGCACTATGGATAGCTTCAATCAGCTCATACTCACGATTTGACTGTAAGTGAGATAGCTCAACATCGTGTGTTTTCGCTTGCTCGGTCAATGAGCTAATAATCTGGTCAAGTGTTTGAGAACCGTAGTGTGCAGGCTCTCTAAGGCCTAACAGATTAAGGTTTGGTCCATTTAAAACTAGAATGCGAAACTTTGTAGACATTGTGGGGCTATCTTCCTTTATCGTGTTTACGAACGTGAATGTTGCCATTTTATTGAAAATTTGGGGATAATTTCCAGTAAGAAAAACCCAAATTTAAAAATTAGAACCAGATTATAGCTAATTCAGCGCAAATCGCAGCAATTTACTGGTCTAATCTCCTATTGAGAGAGTGTGAGATTGTTACCAACTTAACAAAAAAGCGCCTTAGCCTTAATTTTGTCGAGGATATTTGAGATCAAGATCAGCCATAAAAAAACCGCCACATAGGTGACGGTTTAGAAAGGAGCTGTTTTAAACAGTAATTACGTAATGTGACGGGTTGCTTATGCCAGTTCCGCTTTCTCTGCAATCAGCTTATCGACCACGCTTGGGTCTGCCAGTGTCGACGTATCGCCTAGGTTGCCAGTATCGCCAGTGGCAATCTTACGCAGGATACGACGCATGATTTTACCTGAACGAGTTTTTGGTAATGAGTCGGTCCAGTGCAGTACATCTGGCGTTGCGATTGGGCCTATCTCTTTGCGTACCCAGTCTTTCACTTCTTTATGAAGCTCTGCGGTCGGGAATTCACCATCATTCAACGTGATGTAAGCGTAAATCGCTTGGCCTTTAATATCATGAGGGATACCTACAATCGCAGCCTCTGCGATCTTATCAAATGCGACTAGAGCCGATTCAATCTCAGCGGTACCCATACGGTGACCTGATACGTTCAGAACGTCATCAACACGGCCAGTAATCCAGTAGTAACCGTCTTCATCACGACGAGCACCATCACTGGTGAAGTACATGCCTTTAAAGGTCGAGAAGTAAGTTTGTTCGAAACGGTCATGATCGCCGTGAACGGTACGCATCTGGCCTGGCCAAGAGTCAAGAATCACTAGGTTGCCGTCTGTTGCACCCTCAATGATGTTACCCATGTTATCAACCAGCGCCGGTTGCACACCGAAGAATGGACGCGTCGCTGAGCCCGGTTTTAGGTCTGTTGCGCCTGGTAGCGGTGCAATCAAGATTCCGCCCGTTTCTGTTTGCCACCATGTATCAACAATTGGAGACTGCTCATTACCGATTGTTTTGTAGTACCACTCCCACGCCTCTGGGTTGATAGGTTCACCCACTGAGCCCATGATTCTTAGGCTGTCACGAGACGTGCCTTCAACGGCTTCATTGCCTTTCGCCATCAAAGCGCGAATCGCTGTTGGTGCAGTATAAAGAATATTAACTTGGTGCTTATCGACCACTTCACTCATGCGGCTGGTGTTCGGGTAGTTCGGCACGCCTTCAAACAGAATGGTTTTTGCACCATTGGCAAGCGGTCCGTAAACAAGGTATGTGTGACCGGTAATCCAACCCACATCGGCTGTACACCAGAAAGTTTCGCCTTCTTGGTAATCGAACACGTATTTGAAGGTCATTGCTGCATAAACGAGGTAACCACCTGTAGTGTGCATAACACCCTTAGGTTTGCCTGTTGAGCCTGACGTATAAAGGATGAATAGTGGATCTTCTGCGTTCATCTCTTCTGGTGGGCAATCTGCAGATACATTAGCAATAGCATCGTGCCACCATACATCGCGGTGTTCGTGCCATGCAACATCGCCGCCAGTACGTTTGAATACTACAACCTTTTCGATGTTCTTCACTTCAGGATTCGTCAGTGCTTCATCGACATTTTTCTTCAGTGGAACCGCACGGCCACCACGCACGCCTTCATCGGCAGTGATAACGACTTTAGAATTTGAATCGATAATACGACCAGACAGTGCTTCTGGGGAGAAACCGCCAAATACCACTGTGTGAACCGCCCCGATACGGGTACATGCCAGCATGGCAACCGCAGCTTCAGGAACCATTGGCATGTATAAACAAACTACATCACCTTTGCGCACGCCTTGCTCTTTTAGAGCATTTGAAAACAGGCACACTTCTTTGTGTAGTTCATTAAAAGTTAGAGTTTTGTCATCCGCCGGATCATCGCCTTCCCAGATGATAGCGACTTCATCACCGCGCTCAGCAAGGTGGCGGTCGATACAGTTAGCCGAAACGTTAAGCGTGCCATCTTCAAACCAGCGAATATCAATGTGGCCAGGGTCGAAAGAGGTATTTTTTACCTGTGTGAAAGGTTTAATCCAATCAACGATTTTTCCGTGTTCACCCCAAAAGCCTTCAGGGTCAGAAACAGATTGCTGGTACATGGCTAGGTAAGTGTCATTATCCGCGTGTGTGGTTGATTTAATATTTTCTTTTACCGGATAAACGTGGGCTTCACTCATTGCATCTCTCCTTGTGCCTACATTCCTAATGAACTGGCAACTTCCTTTGTGTTCAGTTTCTAGGTCTATTACAGAACCGTCGTTGTGTTATCACTCTCGACTAGGACGGCGATTTCCACAATTAGACTTTAGGATGAGACGTTGCTTTTCACTTACAAAATAGCGAGTTAAGTTCATTTTTGAGATGTTGCTCTCTATGTGAAGCGCCAGTGGTTGAATTAAGAATAAGAAGAGTTGAAACGGGGCAGATCACCATGTTTCAGGCGAACAAAGATCAGGGCGGCGGAGATAGCGTCTTGTAATGCATCATGTTTATTGACGGGGATAGGTAAATCGAGCTGGCGACAGATGGCGTCCATACTGAGATCAAAATAGGCATTGGGCAGCTGTCTTTCGAGTTTGTCTTGGTAGAGTTGGCTCACTTCGACTAATCGGTTAGGCAGTGGAAATCCAAGCTGTTTTAAACAGGCGCGGTCGAGAATCTTTTTGTCATAGCGGATGTGATAGCCGACTAAAGGACGATTTCCAATGAAGTTAAGTAGCTCGATTAAAGCCTGTTTTTCTTCGATGCCATGCTTTAGATCTTGATGACGAATGCGGTGGATTTTTATTGAATTGCAATCGAGTGATTGCGGGGCGCGCAATCGGACTTCAAAAGGTTGGCTGGTAATGATTCGGTTACCGATGATCTTGGTCGCAGCAATGGTGACTAATTCTGCCTGATTGGGGTCGAGGCTGGTGGTTTCACAATCGAGAGATACGTATTCGTGATTAGCAGGCGCAGTAAACAGAGGCTGATAAGTAGAGCCTTTGAGTTTATGATGCCAGTAATAACGAACCAATCTATTCATCGTTCAATCGCCTAATCCCGTATCTGATAGTGGTAGCCAAGCCATTGCTTGAATTTTTTGACCACATGCAAGCTATGGCGAAGCAGGTCTCTGTCTGCTCGCTCCATCAATTTGACGTTAATCTTGTTGCTACTGTGCTGCTGAGAAAGTCTTTGGGCTAAGCGCCACTTAAAGAACTGTTTGAGTGCTTCACTAAGGTTATCGGCGGTACTTTGCTCAAGCACTTTCTTACAGACCAACTGTTCAATGCGTTCGAAGGTGTTGTTTACCGTGACACCATGCTCAAGACAGAGTGCCCTCACACCATGCACGATAGGGAAAATACCGCCTTGTTTGATATCGAGCCCTGACTTGGATTGTTTAACATTGCCAAACAGGGTGAGGGGTACTGAGAAGTTCAGAGCCGGTCGGCAGAATTCAGTCAGAATCAATTCTTGTCCGAGCATCAAATCACTTAGGTGCTGCTTTACGGGTTTTAATAACTCTCTATTACCCGCAACGGCGTGTGCATCCGCCATGATCGCGATATCCATCACGGTGTCTGGCGTGGCTTTTTTTACCCAATGGGTGAGGGTTTGTTTCCACTCTTGTTCTGAATGCACCCATTTCGGGTTGTTGACCATCACGTTGCCCGGGCACAGTGGGTAACCCAATTGTTGAAGGGTGTGGGTGAGGTCGTTCATGGCACTTTGGCATTGATGCCACTCCAAGCCATCTTGAATTATTAGCGCGTTGTCTTGATCGGTTTTGAGGATTTGTTCTCCACGGCCTTCGGAGCCCAACACGATGAGGCAGCAATGATTATGCAGTGCGGGTGGGATAACCAACTCAAACGCTTTCTCTATTATCTGTTCATTAACGGCTGAAATTAGCTCCATGATGAAGCGCGTGCGAATGCCGTTACTGAGTAGGCTTTCGACCAGTTGACGTTGTTTGTTGGAGGCTAATGCGAGCTCTTCAATGCTGGTGGATCGCGCAATACGCAAAGTGAGCACGTGAGAGTGAGTGGAGAATGCACTGAGGATTTGTGTCATATCCACCATGCCGACAGCATCTAGACCGTCACAAACCATCAACCTTTTTACCCGGTTTCTGGTCATGGTAATCATGGCATTAAATAAGAAATCCCCTTGGTTTACGTGCATCACTGGAAATGTTGCAATCTCGCCAACGGGCGCGTCCTGTGGGAAGTTATCGAGCATTACAGCGTGCAATAAATTGGTTCGTGTGACGATCCCATACGGTAAGGAGCCTGAACCAAAATCTTTTATGCCTTTGTCGTCTAAATGCACCAGCGCCGAGTCTAAGCCTTGCTCTTTTAGGATTTGAGTGACTTGGTTGATGGGTTGCCCTGGCTCAAGAATCAGTGGTGGGTGATAAATAGAGTCATCCACTTTGGTCAATATAAACTCGGCAAGGTTTTGTTGCTGCTGAGCGGCCTCAATCAGAGCTTTCCGTGTCGACAGGTTACTATCAAAGTAGGCGGCAAATTGACCATTGGCGTGATAAAGATCGAGAAAAACATCGGTAGGCAGTAGGTAGCTTAAGGTGTCTTCGAGTGCGATATATTGATGTTTGGTGTGAGGTTCAAACTGGCTGCGCACATCAAAAATATCGTCATTGGCGTAATGTGCGTAAATCTCACCATCACTGCTCGCGCGCTCTTCAACGGCTCCTTTGATCAGGATATGCAGGTGTCTGCTCGGCCTATCTGCTTCCAGTATCACTTCTTGAGAGCGGTAATACACCACGTCTAATGAAGAGCGAAGCTTCAATTGTTCCGTATCGGACAGGCTATCGAAGGGTGGGTGCTGCATATTAAATTTTTCAGGCATAAGCATCACAAGAAGTGGGAGTCTTTAATCAGTCTGACAAAATACCAGCGAAGCTCCAGACGACTTTAGTCTAAATGCAGACTAGATATCGATGAACGTGATATAGCTTGGTGATAAGTGATAAGTGATAAGTGATAAGTGATAAGTGATAAGTGATATCTAGGCTAATTGAATATAGGAATGCTATCCCAGTAATAATTCCCTTTTTCATCCTACTCTAGATAGGCATAATTGGAGCCGCCTTTTTCCGCACACTTTATAGGTTATTTATGTTTAGCCCCTCTCCTTACGGATGGATATCTCAGTATTTTCTTGGTTTCTTTTTTGCGTATGGTGTGTACTTGCCATTTTGGGCGTTGTGGTTTGAAGACCAAGGCGTTTCTGCAGGGGACATCGGTGTATTGATTGGTATTGGTTTTGCGACTCGCTGTGTTGCTAACCTTGTGATTACGCCGCGCATCCATAACGTAGAGAATCTTTTGCCCGCTCTGCGCTGGTTGAGCTTCGCCTCATTGTTATTTGTTGGTTTCCACTTCTTTACTGGAGGCAGTTTTCTATTGATGCTGTTGGCAACAGTATTGTTTAACCTGTGTTGTGGGCCGGTTATCCCTCTTTCTGACGCAATGGCTAACCATTACAGTCGTCTTAAGATGCTTGACTATGGACGCACTCGTTTATGGGGTTCGATTGCTTTTATTGCGGGTTCAACCGTGGTGGGTTATTTAGTCGCACAGTTCGGCACTGATATGATTTTGTATACAGCGCTTGTTGGTGTGCTGTTGTCGTTAGTGTTGGCGATGAGAAACCCTAACGTGATGCCAGTAACGCAATCTGAGAAACAAGCAGTGCGACCAAAATTAGGTGAGTTACTGCGTGAGTCGTCTGTGGTTAAATTTTTGGCCTTGATGGCGTTGCTGCAAGGTAGCCATGCGGCTTACTACAGTTTTAGTGCGATTTACTGGAAAGAAGCCGGTCACTCAGAAGCGATTATTGGTTATTTATGGAGCCTAGGCGTTGTTGCTGAGGTGGCTGTGTTTGCTCTCAGTAAGCGCTTATTCTCTGGCTGGTCAATGCGTACTCTATTCGTGGTAGCTGCAATCGGTGTGATGGCTCGTTGGGGGATTACCGCATCAACAACGGCGATTTTCGCCTTGGTTATGGTGCAAATGCTGCATGGTGTGACGTTTGCTATGGCGCATATCGCAGCCATTCAATACATTCAATCAGAAGAACAGAATAAAATGGTCGCGCTGCAAGCTCTGTATAACGCGATCCCATTGGGGGCTGTTATCGCACTAATGACGACCTTAAGTGGTTGGGGCTATGAGCTTTGGGGGGCAAACATCTTCTGGGGTATGGCCGCGATGGGGGCTCTTGCTCTGTTCATTAAGTTGGACGAGAGAAGTTCAGTGGTTGAGATTAATCAATCAGGTTCGGAACAATTAGAATCTAACAGCAAATGCTGATAATTAGAGTCTGAAGCACAGAATTTAAGCGATTCGATTGAGTTAATGACCCATCCTTAGTTAAATGAAACCTCTCCCTTATGGAGAGGTTTTTTTATGGATGAAAAAGGGTTTTTAATGCAAGGATGGATAGTAATTCCAGTCTCTTTAGCCTATTTGGGCGTGTTATTTCTGATCGCTTGGTATGGAGACAGGCAGGTTCGCTGGCTATCGCGTTGGCGCCCATGGATCTATAGTCTTTCGATTGCAGTGTATTGTACCTCTTGGACTTTCTATGGAACGGTCGGACAGGCGAGCAATAACCCATGGTCCTTTTTACCCATCTATCTCGCCCCCATTCTGGTCTTTACACTCGGGTGGCGGATCTTGGCGCGGTTGATCCTGATTGCAAAGCGTGAACACATCACTTCAATTGCCGACTTTATCGCGGCTCGTTATGGAAAATCTCAGGGCTTGGCTGTTGCCGTCACCGTGATTGCCGTGGTCGGTATTCTTCCTTATATCGCGCTACAGCTGCGTGGTATTACGATGGGGCTAGATATTGTTGCGCCAAACCTAGCGTCTGATTTCGGTTATCAGGATTATCACGTCTCTTGGTTTGTGGTCGGTGCTTTGGCCATTTTTACCATGCTGTTTGGTACAAGACACATTGATAACACAGAACATCACCGTGGCATGATGATGGCGGTGGCGTTTGAATCTATCGTTAAGCTTGCAGCATTCTTGATTGTTGGCCTGTTTATTATCTACCTGGCGATGAGCAGTGACAAAATTGACTTGTTTGATGTGGCGGCTTCCACCTACGAATCGCCTAATATTCCGACCTTAATTATTCATACCGTTTTGACCATGTTGGCGATTGTCTGTCTGCCGCGTCAATTCCACACCATGGTGGTTGAGAACGAACGTCCTCAAGATTTGCATACCGCTCGCTGGTTGTTTCCTCTTTATTTGATTTTGATGGGCCTGTTTGTGCTGCCAATTGCTTGGGCAGGACAAGGGCTGCTCACCGACATGCCGGCTGATACTTACGTGATCAGTGTACCAATGGCAGAAGGTGCGAATCACATTGCTTTGTTAGCTTTCCTCGGAGGTACTTCGGCGGCGAGTGGCATGGTGATTGTCTCGACCATCGCATTAGCGATCATGGTATCGAATGATTTAGTGATGCCATTGCTGCTGCGCCGTATGCGCCTAACTCAAAGAACCCATCGACATTTTTCTGGCATGTTGCTGGTGATTCGACGCGGGTTGATTTTACTGCTGTTACTGGGTGCTTGGCTGTTCTATCAAGCGCTCGATACCATTCACTCACTGTCGGCGATTGGCTTTCTTTCCTTTGCGGCGATTGCTCAATTCGCGCCAGCACTTATTGGTGGTTTGTACTGGCGTCCGGGCAACCGGAAGGGGGTTTATGTCGGCTTAATGGTGGGCTCGTTGATTTGGCTGATCACCCTGATGAGCCAAACCAGTATGCTGGCGGGCGATAGTGAAAGTAACCTTTTACTGTGGATTATCACGCCACCAGAGTTGCTCAACAGTTGGGAGATCAGCAGTTCAAACTGGGGGATTGTGCTGAGTATTTTACTGAATACTTTGTGTTATGCCGTGGTTTCTATGGTGACCAGACCAAGCCTAAGTGAGCGTTTACAATCGGCTGCTTTTATTGGCACACCATTACCAGAAAATGAGAACATCAGCCTCTATCAGAGCCGTGTGACGGTCGCTGAATTAGAAATGCTGGCGTCTCGTTTTGTGGGGCGTAAGCGTGCGAAAAGTGCCTTACAGAGTTATTGGCAACAGCACGGGCAGCCGCTACTTCCTAACCAACAAGCGCCCGCAAGCCTGATTCGACATGCAGAACGTGTGCTCGCTGGTGTATTCGGTGCATCTTCAGCTAAGTTAGTACTTACTTCGGCCTTGCAGGGCAGAAATATGCAGCTTGAGGAAGTGGCGACCATCGTTGATGAAGCCTCTGAACTGTACGATTTCAGCCGTGGTTTACTGCAAGGTGCGATTGAACATATTGGTCAAGGCATTGCCGTAATTGACAAACAAATGAGGCTGGTGGCGTGGAATCAACGTTACTTAGAACTGTTTGAGTTCCCTGCAGGCTTGATTCAGGTGGGTCGACCCATTTCAGATGTAATTCGTCACAATGCTGAGCAAGGTTTGTGTGGCCGAGGCGACCCAGAAGATCACGTTCGACGCCGTGTTTATCACCTTGAGCAAGGCACGCGACACACCTCATCTCGTATTCGTCCGGATGGTCGAGTGATTGAGGTGCAAGGTAACCCAATGCCAAGTGGTGGCTTCGTCATGAGCTTTACCGATATCACGGTTTTCAGACAAGCAGAGCAAGCGCTAAAAGATGCTAATGAAAGCTTGGAATCGAGAGTCCATGAACGAACTCAAGAGCTCGAGAAGCTTAACCATCGTTTGGTAAAGGCGACGCAAATATCTGACCAAGAATCACAATCTAAGAGTCGTTTTCTTGCGGCTGTTAGTCACGATTTGATGCAGCCATTAAATGCTGCTCGCTTGTTTGCTTCTTCGCTATCTGAGGTCGCAAAAGAACAAGAGGAGAAGCAGCTTTCTTCTCATATCGAAAGTGCGTTGGGTGCGGCTGAAGATCTGATTGGCGACCTGCTTGATATCTCGCGATTGGAGTCAGGAAAATTAGAAACCAACATTCACGCGATTGCCGTGCATGATGTACTGACCAACCTGAATGCAGAATTTAGCGCTTTAGCGACACAGCAAAAAATACAGTTTCAGATGATTCCATCGTCACTGTTTATTCACTCTGACCCTAAGTTATTAAGACGAGTGATTCAGAACTTTTTAACGAATGCGTTTCGCTATAACCCTGAAGGGAAAGTGGTCCTCGGTGCGAGACGAGTGAATGATCAGGTACGAATTGATGTGTGGGATAACGGAACCGGTATCGATGAAGACAAGCAACAAGAGATCTTCGAAGAGTTTACGCGAGGTAGCCAAGTACGAGCCGATCAGGGGTTGGGATTAGGGTTGGCGATTTCGAAAGGGATTGCTCATGTGCTTGGTCATCAAATATCGATGCGTTCATGGCCGGGAGAAGGTAGCGTCTTTTCCATCACCTTAGCGAGAGCAGAGCAGGTGGCTCCGGTTGTACAAGCTTCGACGCCAATGGCGACCAGTGACATCGAACATCTGAAAATACTGTGTGTCGATAATGAGCGCGAGATTTTAGTCGGCATGGAGAACTTGATTGGTCG
Source organism: Vibrio sp. MED222 (assembly GCF_000153005.1). Taxonomy (NCBI): domain Bacteria; kingdom Pseudomonadati; phylum Pseudomonadota; class Gammaproteobacteria; order Vibrionales; family Vibrionaceae; genus Vibrio; species Vibrio sp. MED222. The sequence continues at coordinate 37,404 of NZ_AAND01000028.1, forward strand.
TTGGGGCTGTGAGGTTAAGACCGCCGTCGACTTAGTCGAAAGTTTGAAGTGTCTCGATGATGATTGGCAGCCGGATGTGATTTTCTCTGATTATCGCCTCGATAATGGCCGAACGGGTCTCGAAGTGTTGCAACAATGCCGTTTACGTCTTGGAGATTCTTTTGAAGGGGTCATTATCAGTGCAGATAGAACCGATGACATGCTGGCAGCAATAAAAGCCAATAGCTTCAGCTTTATCGCTAAACCCGTCAAGCCGCTAAAACTCAGAGCGGTTCTAAATCGGGTGAGTTAATTAGGAATAATCAGCTCGAATTCCTAATTAATGAACGGATGTAAAAAAGGCCTCGGATGAGGCCTTTTTTGTTTCAGTAAGGATCGTTAATGCCTATTCGCTTTTTAACTAACTAGCCCGCAATACCGCCCTGCGTCAGCGTGCTTGGATCAAGCAGCTTGCTGAGTTCTTCTCGGCTAAGATCCGTTTCTCGTTCGGCCACATCAAGAATCGGTAAGCCCTCTTTGTAGGCTTTCTTGGCAATATCAGCCGCTTTTAGGTAGCCAATCACAGGGTTAAGTGCGGTCACCAGAATTGGATTCTTTGACAGTGCCAAATCGAGGTTGTCTTGGCGTACCGTGAAGGTAGAAATCGCTTTATCAGCCAGTGCGACTGAACTGTTTGCTAACAACTCTATGCTTTCTAATACGTTATGAGCAATAACGGGCAGCATCACATTTAATTGGAAGTTACCCGATTGGCCTGCAATCGTAATGGTGGTGTCATTGCCAATCACTTGTGCTGCCGCCATTGCAGCTGCTTCTGGAATTACAGGGTTCACTTTGCCAGGCATGATCGATGAACCCGGCTGTAGAGCCTGCAACTCAATTTCCCCTAAGCCAGCCAACGGCCCTGAATTCATCCAGCGAAGATCGTTTGAGATCTTCATGATCGCAACTGCTGCAGTTTTAAGCTGACCTGACAGTGCAACGATCGCGTCTTGGCTACTGAGGTTAAAAAAGAAGTTTTCACTCGAGGTAAAACTGATCTTTGTCGATTGAGACAGGTTACTTGCAAACTTATCGGCAAAGCGTGGGTCGGCATTAATCCCCGTACCTACCGCTGTACCACCTTGAGCAAGCGCCTTGACTGCTGGCAAGCTGCTTTCTATCGCTTGCTTGGCATGTTCAATCTGAAATTTCCAACCACCAAGCTCTTGAGCAAAGGTAATCGGCATTGCATCCATTAGATGGGTACGGCCAGTTTTGACTACCTCAGCAAGTTCATGCTGTTTTACGGTAAGCGCCGCAAAAAGGTGGGTAAGTGCAGGCAACAGCTTATTTTCTGCCATCAAAGCGACACTGACTTGGATTGCTGTCGGCACGACATCGTTACTGCTTTGCCCCATGTTTACGTGATCATTCGGGTTCACGTCTCCTTGCAGGCTTCTTGAAGCGAGTGTCGCAATCACTTCGTTGGCATTCATGTTGGAGCTCGTACCAGAACCGGTTTGGTAAACATCAATAGGGAATTGCTCGAGGTGTTTACCCTCAATGATCTCTTGGCTAGCTTCGGCTATCGCGTTGGCAATATCACCTTCTAATAAACCTAACTGAGCGTTGGTATCGGCGGCGGCCTGCTTAATCAGCGCCAGTGCTTGAATGAAACTGGCTGGCATCTTGTGTGAACTAAACGCGAAGTTATCAGCGGCACGTTGAGTTTGAGCTTGGTATAGCGCATCGGCAGGAACTTTCACTTCGCCCATGCTGTCTTTTTCTATCCGAAATTGTAGAGTCATCTTCTATCCTTGTTAGCCAAGTGGGGCTTGGACTTGTTGTAGTGTTTGGCTGAGATTCAAAAAACGCGCTTGGCCTTGAGGCTGCTGGCAGTAGTGGCGTTTCAAATAAAATAGTGGTGAGTGAATAGAGTCTAGGCAGATATGACGAAAGGCGAAACTGCGTTCTGGAGACTCAATCGCTTCAATCAAATGGAAGAAAACTTGGCGCAGATACAGCTCGCACAACAAGATATTTTCTTGGGCGGCATGCTTTTCATAGTAAGCAGAAAGCGTGAGTGCGCACTCGATATACTCTCGAATCACAAACGGTTCATGGCCTTGAACTTGTTCTAATGAAGCAAAGCGATCCTGTGCTTTGTAAAACCTCGAATAAAGAACCTGCTGCTCTTTCATCATCTGCATCTCATCAATGAGTGTTAATGATAATTATTATCAAATGAGATTTTAAAAACAACCCTTTGTTTCTCTTTTTATAAAGTGAGTAGGAAAAGAAAAAGCCGCTACATGAAGTATCGGCTTTCTGGAGTCAGTACCTAATCCCTACAATGTAAGTACTGATTCATTTTTGCTAAACATCTTTGTTTCGTGGTAGTGCTTAGTGGTCGTGAGCTTCACCAGCACCTTTCGGGTAACGAATGTTCTCAACCATCTCTTGTACATCTTCAGGAACTTCAGCGGTCACTTTGTTCACTGCAATTGATACTACGAAGTTTAGACACATACCTAGCGTACCGATGCCTTCTGGGCTGATACCAAACCACCAGTTTTCCGGTGTGCTTGCTGCTGGGTTAATGAACTTGAAGTAGATGATGTAGCTTGCTGTGAAGGCAATACCTGACAACATACCTGCAATTGCGCCTTCCTTGTTCATCTTCTTGTAGAAGATACCTAGGATGATCGCTGGGAAGAAGGATGCTGCGGCTAAGCCGAAGGCAAACGCTACTACCTGTGCTACAAAGCCTGGTGGGTTAATACCCAAGTAACCTGCACCTACAATCGCGATCATGGCAGCTAAACGAGCGGCTAACAGCTCCTGCTTGTCGGTCATGTTTGGTCTAAAGCCTTTCTTCAACAAGTCATGTGAAATCGACGTTGAGATTACCAATAGCAGACCCGCGGCTGTTGATAGTGCTGCGGCTAAGCCACCAGCTGCAAGCAGTGCGACAACCCAGTTTGGTAGTTTTGCTAGTTCTGGAGAAGCCAGTACGATGATGTCACGGTTAATCTTCATTTCGTTGCGTTCGTCGCCCGAGTAGAACATTTTGCCATCGCCGTTCTTATCTTCCCAACCAACTAGGCCAGTGCTTTCCCAGTTTTTGTACCAGCTTGGTGCTTCTGCTGCTGCGACACCTTGCATGTCTGGGCCATTAATCGTTTCGATCATATTTACACGAGCGAAGGCTGCAACGCCTGGCGCTGTTGTGTATAGCAATGAGATGAACAGTAGTGCCCAACCCGCTGAGATACGAGCATCACGTACTTTTGGTACCGTGAAGAAACGAATGATTACGTGTGGAAGACCGGCAGTACCTACCATTAGAGCTGCACAGATGAAGAATACATCTACCATGCTCTTGTTACCTTCGGTATAGGCTGTAAATCCGAGCTCTTCGGTTAGTCCATCCAGTTTATCAAGTAAGTATACATCTGTACCTGATAGCGTTGAGCCCATACCAACTTGTGGAAGTGGGTTACCTGTCATCATGATTGAGGTAAAGATTGCTGGAACAAGGAAGGCGAAAATGAGGACACAGAATTGAGCTACCTGCGTATAAGTGATGCCTTTCATGCCACCAAGCACTGCGTAGAAGAACACAATACCCATACCAATGATGATGCCTAGGTTAATATCAACTTCTAGGAAACGAGAGAATACAACGCCAACACCACGCATCTGGCCCGCAACGTACGTAAATGATACGAAGATTGCACAGAATACCGCTACCATACGTGCTGTTTTCGAGTAGTAACGTTCACCGATGAAATCAGGAACCGTAAACTGACCGAACTTACGTAGGTAAGGTGCTAAACATAGCGCAAGTAGTACATAACCACCTGTCCAACCCATGAGGTAAACCGCACCGTCGTAACCAACGAATGAGATGATACCTGCCATTGAGATGAATGATGCTGCCGACATCCAGTCAGCGGCTGTTGCCATGCCGTTTGCTACTGGGTGTACGCCGCCGCCAGCAACGTAGAATTCACTCGTTGTTCCAGCGCGAGCCCAGATTGCGATGCCGATATAGACTGCGAAAGTAATACCGACGAGAATAAACGTCCAAGTTTGAATATCCATGTTCTAGCCTCTAGTCTTCCTGTACGTTGTATTTTTTGTCCAGCTTATTCATGCGAACAACGTAAATAAATATCAACGCCACGAAGGTATAAATTGAACCTTGTTGAGCGAACCAAAAACCTAGCTTAAACCCGCCAAATTGAATGGTATTTAGGACATCCACAAATAAGATGCCAGCGCCATAAGACACCACAAACCAGACAGCGAGTAGTGTTCCCATTATTCCCAAGTTTTCCTTCCAGTAGGCTTGAGCATGTTCCGTAGATTCGAACGCCATTGCCTTCTCCTTTAATTCCGTTTTCGTAGAAACCGTTTCTGTAGAAATTGCTGTGTTAACGTAATGTTACGATTTAGAATGTAGCAAGGATAAGTCAAGGGATCTGTGCAACTTTAGTCGGGACGCTATTAGCGCTAATGTCCTTAAATATGGGAGCTAGGAGACAGAACCATAGAAAAACGTGATGTTGCAATGATGTTAAATTAGCCAAAGGTCTAACAAAAAGGGATGAATTAGAGTGAGAGTCATAAAATTTAACAACTAAATGACTGAGAAACGGTATTTAGCCCTGCTTATGACACGAAGCGAAACATAAGTTTGTTATAGTAACTACGGCACTTTCACCGACCGTGCCTTGCTAAACGGCAGAAGATCAACAAGCTAGTGGCAAAAGATCAACAGGCTTAAAGCTCGGATTTTATTCTTTGGGGGAACGAATTGGACGCAATAACCATTAACCACTTATTCTTGACTGGTGCCGTACTCATCGCCATCAGCGTGCTTTTCTCACAAGTGTCCTCTCGATTGGGCGTTCCTATTCTTTTGATCTTTTTGTTCGTTGGTATGTTAGCGGGTGAAGATGGACCCGGTAATATTCATTTCGATGATTACTCACTGACCTACTTGGTGAGTAACCTTGCGCTTGCCGTGATTCTGTTGGATGGCGGTATGCGAACCAAGGTGGCGAGCTTCAAGGTCGCTTTCTGGCCTTCGCTCTCGCTGGCGACGATAGGTGTCGCATGTACAGCAACCTTAACCGGATTGATGGCGGCTTGGCTGTTTGACTTGTCATTAATGCAGGGCATCTTGGTCGGGGCGATTGTGGGTTCAACCGATGCGGCAGCGGTATTCTCTTTGCTGAAAGGGCAGAGTCTCAATGAGCGTGTAGGTTCAACTCTAGAGATCGAATCGGGCACTAACGACCCAATGGCGGTCTTCCTGACGGTGACCTTAATTGCGCTGTTAGGTAACCCTGACGCTGAGATGGGAATGAACTTCCTACTGCAAAGTTTTGCGATGCAGTTTGGTATCGGCACCCTTGTTGGTATTGGCGGCGGCTGGGTTCTATGGAGCTTAATCAATCGAGTACAACTGGCTGATGGCCTTTACTCCATTCTGGTACTCAGTGGGGGCGTGGCGCTGTTTGCGTTCTCTAACATGCTTGGCGGTAGTGGCATATTATCGATTTACCTAGTGGGCTTGTTCATTGGTAATCGTCCAACGCGTTCTCGACACTCTATTCTTAATGTCCTAGACGGTATGACGTGGCTAAGTCAGATCGTGATGTTCTTGGTGTTGGGTTTATTGGTGACTCCATCGACCTTAATGGACATTGCACTTCCTGCGTTAGCACTGGCTTTCGGTATGATTTTGTTTGCTCGTCCAGTGTCGGTTTGGTTGGGTTTGCTGCCGTTCAGAAGCTTTACCACCAAGGAGCGCTGGTTTGTCTCTTGGGTCGGTTTACGTGGTGCAGTTCCGATCATTTTGGCGGTTTTCCCGATGATGGCTGGCCTGCCAAATGCTCAGCTGTATTTCAATATCGCCTTCTTCGTGGTTATGGTTTCGTTGATTGTTCAAGGCGGCAGCTTAATGAAAGTCGCAAGACTCGCTAAAGTGACTCTACCGCCAACGCCAACACCGATTTCTCGCACCGGTATCGAGATTTATCCGACCAGTGAATGGGAGATGTTTGTCTACAAGCTGAAAGAGGAAAAGTGGTGTGTCGGTGAACCGCTCAAGCGTTTATCGATGCCAGAAGGGACACGCATTACCGCACTGTTTCGACAAGATGCCTTGCTTCACCCATCGGGCAGTACCATATTAGAGGCGAACGATATTCTCTGTGTACTTGGTCAAGATAAAGACCTAGGTAGCCTAAGTGAGCTCTTCAGTGAGGCACCTTTGGCAGAAGAAGCCGCTCGATTCTTTGGTGACTTCTTCTTAGATGTTGGGTTATCGGTCGCTGCGGTAAGCGATTGTTATGGTATTGAACTTGGCTCGGAAGAAGAGCGAGAAATGACGCTAAAACAATTGGTTGATCAAGAGCTTGGGGCACACCCGGTATTAGGCGACAGCTTCGAGTGGCATGACATCACTTGGGTGGTTGCAGATATAGATGATCATAAAGTCGTCAAGCTGGGTTTATGTTTGCCTAAGACGACTTTAGAAGAGGATGTAAACGAAGCTTAATTGTGGATTTCTTGTAGCAAGATAACTGCTTGAGTTCGGTTTTTCACATCCAGTTTACGGAAGATGGCTGTCATATGCGCCTTGATGGTCGCTTCCGAAACATTCAATTCGTACGCAATTTGCTTGTTCAGTAGGCCGTCCGATAGCATTCCTAACACCTTGTATTGTTGAGGCGTCAATGTGGAAAGCTTTTCCGCAAGGTCGCTACAGGCTGCATTGTTGGTGATCAGCCCTTCAGGGAAGAACGGGTCGCCATTCAGCACTTGATTGAGTGCGCTGACCAATTCACGCATATCACTCGATTTAGGAATAAAGCCAAAGGCACCGTGGCTCTTCACTTGAGTGACAACGCTGGCATCCTCGCTGGCAGAGATCACCACAATTGGTAAATCTGGGTATTCAGCACGCAGTTGAATTAGGCCAGACATCCCGTTTGAACCCGGCATTTTAAGGTCGAGAAGCAACAGATCAGGTTCATCTTCTTTTTTTAGCAGAGTCAGTAAGGCATCGAGAGAATCAGCCTCAAGCAGGTTCGCACCGCTGATCGCCATATGAACTGACTGAAACAGGGCGTTGCGAAAAAGAGGATGGTCATCAGCAATGATGATGGTATAGGTCGAGTCCATGACGTTCATACTTTTAACAATTTAGTTAATATTTATTATCATCCTGATTGAGTATGTGGACAATATCTATGCATGAAAAGTCTGAACCATATCGACTTTTATCCCCGGAATAAGAAAGCGTTACTCTGAATAGCAAAAAAGCCGCACTGCCATCTCGTTAATGAGGGGCAGTGCGGCTTTCGTTTAGGCAGATATTCCGGTGAATATTGCCGTTATAGCTGGTGGTCTTGCATGTGTTTCAAGAATACATCGGCAGCCATAAAACCCGTTACACGAGCATTTGGAACATGGTTACCCTCGCCATCCCAGAACTCTATGGTTGGTAAGCCCAGCACCTGTAATTGTTTAAGCAGTTCAATGTCTTGAGGCATGTTTCTCGTTACGTCAGCTTGAAGAAGAACAAAGTCAGAAAGCTTGTTCTCAACATCAGCTTGGTGGAAGGTGTACTTCTCAAACTCTTTACAGGCCACACACCAATCGGCGTAGAAATCGAGCATCACTGGTTTGCCGAGTTTCTTGGCTTCGATGAGCTGGATTTCTAACTCTTCAACCGTGTTGACGCGGGCAAATTGGATTTGTTGCTCAACCACAACGCTCTTTTCTGCGAACCAGTAATTGAGTGCAGGTTGAGCTGATGCGAACAGGCCAAGCATCGCGATGATACCTACAGCGCTCTGTTTCCAACCACCGAATGGCAGTGCATTCTTGCTGTGGTAAAGCCAACCAAAGGCGATGAACCCAAGACCAGACCAAAGTACCGTTGCCCACAATTCAGGAATAATTCGCTCTAGCAGGAAGATAGGCGCTGCCAGCAAGATAAAGCCGAATACGATCTTCACCTTGTCCATCCAGCTACCTGCTTTTGGTAGTAGCTTATTACCAAACACCGCAACCAAAATCAGCGGTATACCCATACCCATCGCTAACGCATACAGAGCGAACGCCCCGGTTAATAGGTCGCCACTTTGAGCCACGTACAGTAACGCGCCTGACAGTGGCGCAGTGGTACAAGGTGAACACACCAAGCCAGAGATAGCGCCCATTGCGAACACGCCCAAGGTATTGCCACCTTGTTGCTTATTACTTTGGTTGTTAAGCCAAGTTTGGATGCTGCTTGGTAGTTGTAGGTTATAAACGCCGAACATCGACATCGCCAACGTCACGAACAGAACACTCAGCGCGATTAATACATAAGGGTGCTGCATCGCAGCTTGGAACTGCATGCCTGCTGAAGCAACCACTAAACCCAATAAGGTGTAGGTCAGCGCCATGCCTTGTACATAAATGAACGACAGCATCAGCGCACGGCCTTGGCTGAGCTTACCGCCACCTAGCACAATACCCGTTAGAATCGGATACATAGGCAGAACACACGGCGTAAAGGCTAAGCCAACACCGAGTGCGAGGAATAATAATGGCGTCCACCAACTGTCACCCAGCTTATCGGCTAAGCCTGCTTCTTTTGAAACTGGAGCATTGGTTTGTTGAGTGGTATTGCTTGCTGCGTCAGCGGTAGGAGAAGAGGCTTGTACTGAATTGTCAGCTTCACCAGAAGAACCTTGTAAAGCACCACTGTTTTGATCATCACTGCTTTTCATATCCCCAGAACTCGTCGCAGTAAACGGTTCAATGTCGATTACTCGGATCTCTGGTGGGTAACAGAAACCAGCATCTGCACAGCCTTGATACTTAACGATCAGCTGTGAGCTATCTTGGTAACTCTGTAGAGGAACTTGCACGAATAATGGCTGAGTATAGATGCTCACCTCACCGAAGAATTCATCTTGGTGTGGTTGGCCATTTTCCATTTCAACATTGCCGATAGTGAGATTTTGGCCAGTGAACGAGAGGCTATGTTGATAGAGGTAGTAGCCCTTTTTTACTTGCCAGTCGAGAAGGACCTTGCCGTCTTGCTGGTAGTAATTGAAAGGGAAAGCTTGGTCTACAGGGACAAAACCGTTGTTATTGCCTCCGAAGCTTGGCTCGGCGTTGTCGTTTCCAAAAAGCGCCCACGCAGGCTGGGTGAACAGGGAAACACAAACAAAAAGTAATGTGGCAAGTCGTCGCATACTATTTAGTCATCAAAATGGAGTTGAAGGTATCTTAACTCAATCAGACCGTAATAGTTTGTGATTAGTTTCATCGGTAGACAAATATCCCCTAAGGCGGGTGGGCTATTTTCTGGGGCAGTCGAGAGAGTGTCAGTCGCTCAACATGAGTTGTCAGCTTTTGCCAATAAGACATTTAAGCCACTCCTAAGCGTGCTCTTACTACTTGTTCGCAAGCATCTATATTCGTGGTGTCTTTCGGAATAATTAACACCGTGTCATTGCCGCCAACCGTACCGATAATCTCGGTATGTGGGTCGATATCAACCAATCTTGCGACCAACTGTGCGCAACCAGGGTTTGTTTTTACGATCACCATTGCTTGGTTGTGAGTAATTAATTCGATTTGTGATGAGATTGACGCATCGACACGTACCGGTGCGCTTTCTACGGTGATGCAGTAAACCTTTTTGCCACAGGCGTTCTGGATTTTGACAACACCGAGTTGTGACAAAATACGAGACACAGTCGACTGGCTAATGCCTGTATAACCAATGTCGACGAGTTTCTCTCGCAGCTGGTTCTGGGTCGAGAAGCTTTGCTGTTGTAGTAAGCGTTTGCACGCTGCAGTCAGTGTTTTATCTTCAGCTGAATACAAGCAACCGTGCTCAGTGATTTGGTTCATGAACAACTCCTTAAAGCCAACGTGTGGGTATCGCTTGTCCATAGCGCAGAACGCACTCCCAAAGCCGTAGAGTACGATTGTTAGTTAGGGCTTACCGATGAATCCCGAAATAAATAGGAAGGGTATGCGTGATGTATGATCTTCTATTCATCCAGTCTACCACTAAAGAATAGTTATCTTTTTGAAGGCGATCACCAAACAAAATTCTGGTTATTTGCTTTTTTTGTGGAATTTTATTCTTTGGGTAAGTGGATATTTATTCCAGGTTGGGAATAAATATCCATGTAGTTTGAGCGGTTTCTTTTACGAAGGTAAGAGCGCTAAGGGCTAGCGGATTTCACTCATGATCTCGCGAGAGAATACTTTTTCACAATAGTGACATTTTAGTTGGACGTTTTCGTGTTTTAGCTGCACTTTAAAGCTACTTTCAACGGGTTCACCGTGCGAAATACAGTTGCTATTCGGGCAAGAGTACACACTGTTGATTTGGTCTGGCAGTACTAATGTTAGCTTATTAACCACCTTGTACTCTTCAATCTGATTTACCGTCGCTTGCGGCGCATACAGAGCCAATTGGTTGGCTTGTTCCTTGGTCAGAAAGATGTTCTCAATCTTGATCAGATCTTTATGACCAAGCGCAGATGATGGCAGATTCAATCCCATGGTGATGCGTTGTTCTGTTTTGTGTAGCTTAAACAGTTTAAGGATTTTGATACCAAGATGAGCAGGGATGTGGTCAATCACGCTGCCGTTACGGATCGCTTCTACTTGTAGCTGAGTTTGTTTAACCATGACTGTTTCTCCTGCTTATAAAGTGTCGTTAAGAACTAGGGCCAATAGGGCTTCGCGAGCGTATACACCGTTTTCAGCTTGTTCAAAGTAGTAAGCGTGTGGCGTTTTATCTACGTCGGTTGTGATTTCATCGACGCGTGGTAATGGGTGAAGCACCTTCATGTTCTGGCGTGCATCTTTCAAGGTATCGGCCGTTAGAATGTAAGCCGACTTCATGTGCGCGTATTCTGACGCATCAAAGCGCTCTTTCTGTACGCGAGTCATGTACAGGACATCCAGTTCAGGCACCACTTCTTCAATGCTGCTGTGGGTGCTGTATTGGATGCCCATCTCTTCCAATTCTTCACAGATGTAATCAGGCATCGCTAACACTTCTGGCGCGATAAAGAAGAAACGCACGTTATTGAATTTTGATAGTGCTTGCGTCAAAGAGTGTACGGTACGGCCATATTTTAGGTCGCCGACGAACGCCACATTGAGGTTATCGAGCGTGCCTTGCGTTTCGTAAATCGAGAACAGATCCAATAAGGTTTGCGTTGGGTGTTGGTTTGCACCATCGCCACCATTCACAATTGGCACACCGTTAGAAAATTCAGACGCTAAGCGCGCCGCGCCTTCTTGTGGGTGACGCATCACAAAGGCATCCACGTAAGATGAAATCACTTGAACGGAATCGGCAAGTGTTTCGCCTTTTTTCGCCAGCGATGTGTTGCCGCCATTATCAAAGCCGATGACTGTGCCGCCAAGGCGTTGAACTGCGGTTTCAAATGAGAGGCGAGTTCGAGTTGAAGGCTCAAAGAAGCAGCTCGCAACGACTTTATTTTTCAGCAGCTCAGGGTTTGGTTCTGCTTTGAGTCTTGCTGCAGTATCGACGATAAGCTCCAGTTCATCACGAGATAGCTCTGGAATGGAGATGATGTGCTTGTTAAATAACGAATGCGCCATAACGGGTCTTCCTTTTTCTATGCATACAGTCAAATTGCGGACAAAAAAAAGCCCCCTAAAAATAGGAGGCTTCGAAATGATCAATAGAGCAAAATAAAAATGACACCAACGCCGTTCTAAGGCGTATTGGCTGACAATCATGTGCGAAAAAATTGCGGTTCATTTTTTGCTCTCTTAAGACAAATTGCGGAGGATTATACTCAGATAAAAAGGCCATGCAATACTTTCTGTAAAGTATTCATTTAATGGATTTTTATGCGAGATTACGTCCATTTTAAACTCCCATTTAAGTCTTTGTTGGGGCTGAGACTTACAGGGTTTTCCAGGAAATTATCTCTTCAACCGCATGAAAAAAAATGCGAGTTTTATTCAAGGTCAAAATCCCAAGAACGCCACCCGCATTTCCCTGTCATTGCACTTAACTTATCAACGTATTTCGAACAAGTGAGTGCCTAGCTTCTTAATTTTTAACGTCTTAACTGTTTAGTTTCTTAGGTCATTAGCTGCCTAATGTCGCAACCATTACTGCTTTGATAGTGTGCATGCGGTTTTCTGCTTCATCGAACACGATAGAGTATTCAGACTCAACCACTTCATCCGTCACTTCTACGCCATCTTTAAGCTGCGGATATTCAGCAGCAAGCTGTTTGCCGACAGTTGTATCTTCGCCGTGGAAAGCAGGTAGGCAGTGCATGAATTTCACATGTGGGTTGCCTGTTGCTTTGATCATGTCCATGTTGACTTGGTAAGGCATCATTAGGTTGATACGCTCAGCCCATGCTTCTTTCGCTTCGCCCATTGATACCCAAACGTCGGTATATAGGAAGTCACAACCTTGCACGCCTTCTTGAACATCTTCTGTTAGCGTGATTTTGCCGCCAGTGTGTTCTGCGATTTCACGACATTGAGCTAATAGCTCTTCTTCTGGCCAGAATTGTTTTGGAGCAACAAGGCGAATGTCCATGCCCATTTTCGCAGCACCAACCATCAGAGAGTTGCCCATGTTGTTGCGAGCATCACCTAGGTAAGCAAACTTGATTTCATGCAATTGCTTGCCACGGCCGTATTCCGTCATAGTTAGGAAGTCAGCTAGGATTTGTGTTGGGTGGAATTCGTCAGTCAGGCCATTCCACACAGGAACGCCAGCGTAAGCGCCTAGCTCTTCAACGATTTCTTGACCAAAGCCGCGGTATTCGATGCCATCGTACATACGGCCTAGAACGCGAGCGGTGTCTTTCATTGATTCTTTGTGGCCAATTTGAGAGCCAGATGGGCCTAAGTAAGAAACTCGAGCACCTTGGTCGAATGCTGCTACTTCGAATGCACAGCGAGTACGAGTTGAGGTTTTTTCAAAGATAAGCGCAATGTTTTTGCCAGTCAGTGTTGGCTGTTCGTAACCGTTGTACTTCGCTTTTTTTAGCTCCATAGAAAGATCTAACAAGTGTTGAATTTCGCGTGGAGTGAAATCTAGTAGTTTTAGGAAGTTACGATTGCGTAGGTTAAAAGCCATGATGTATTCCTTCTTAGATTTAGGCGCTTCCTTGTTACAGGGAAATAAAATTCAAGAAAGCGCGATTCAATTTTTAGTTAAAGTTGTTCGGTTTTGTTTGTTTCGTTTAATCTGTTTTCGCAAGCTTTAAAAGCTCTCAAGGTTTAAGACTCTCAAGATGATAAAGCTCGCTAGTGCATTAACCTTTGGTGATATTGGTGCCCGCTTGGCCTTGCAGGATTTGCAAACCATCTTCGAGTGCGCCGATACCCACTACTTTGCCGCCTTGCTGAATGAACTCGCACGATGCTTCGATTTTTGGCCCCATTGAGCCTGCATCAAATGTAAACTTCGCCAATTCACTTGGTGTAGTACTGCGCAGTGCGTGTTGAGTCGGTTTGCCCCAATCAAGATAAACAGCGTCAGCATCGGTCAGAATAAGTAGTGCATCCGCATCCAATTGTTTCGCCAAGAAAGCCGCTGACATGTCTTTGTCGATAACCGCTTCAACGCCGACTAATTTGCCATTTTCTTTTTTCACTGGGATGCCACCACCGCCAGTACAAATTACGAGGTGACCTGCATCGATAAGTTGAGTGATCGCTTCGTGTTCAACAATGCCAGTAGGGCGTGGGCTTGGCACTACTCGACGGAAATGTTGACCGTCTGGTTTTACGATCCAGTGGAATTTCTCCGCTAACTCACGCGCTTCTGCTTCTTCGTAGATCGGGCCAATTGGCTTAGTTGGATCTGCGAATGCAGGATCGTTTGGATCAACGGTCATTTGCGTCAACATGCATGAGATGTTGCGGTCAGGCAGGTAGTTTTTGAACTCTTGCATTAGCATGTAGCCGATCATGCCTTGAGTCTCACTGCCCAATACATCCAATGGATACGGGTTTACTTTTTTGTACTCCAAACCTTGCAGAGCAAGTAAGCCAACTTGTGGACCATTACCGTGCACTAGAACCACGTTGTACACTTTCGCGATTTCAGAGATGGTTTTAACAGCCGTTTCAATATTACGGCGTTGAACATCGGCTTCTAACGGCTCACCGCGACGAAGTAGGGCATTACCGCCGAGTGCAACAACAACAGTTTGCTTAGTCATAATTGTGTTCTCTCATTTTGGCCAAGTTGAGATTATTTAAGATCGTTCAACTTGGCCGTTTCGTCTTAGTGATTAGATACCATCACGCTCAATTGGGCAGCTCATGCAGCGTGCACCACCGCGACCGCGACCAAGTTCGTCTCCTGGAATCGGAAGAACCGTGATGCCTGCTTTGTCGTATTTTTCGTTGGTGTATGTGTTGCCTTCGTAGCCAATAACGACGCCAGGTTTAACCGTTAGAACGTTGTTTGCATCGTTCCACTGTTCACGTTCTGCATGGAAGTTGTCGCCACCAGTTGTGATTAGGTTTAGCTTGTCTACGCCAAGTGCTTTTTCGATAGCTGTTACGAAGTAGCCTTCTTCTTTCACTTTCACTGCGCCTGACTCATCGCCAGTTAGGTTCCAGCACTGTACGTCTTTACTTACCACTTCAGGGTAAACAGAGAACGTATCTTCGTTCATGTGAGTCATCACGGTGTCTAAGTGCATGCAAGAACGGTGTTTTGGTAGCTGCATTGCGATAACTTGTGTCGCTTGACCGTGTTTGAATAGGCTAGACGCTAAGTGTTCAACACCTTGTGCTGTTGTACGCTCAGACATACCGATAAGAACCGCGCCACGGCCGAGAACAAGAACGTCACCACCTTCGATTGTTGAGTTGTCGTAGTTGATGTTTTCTTCATCACCGAAGTATTTAATGAAGTCTTCGCCTGCGAATGTTGGGTGCCAGCGGTAAATAGCGCGAACGTGGTTTGTTTCACGTTGACGAGCAGGTTTCGCCATCGGGTTGATAGATACGCCACCGTATACCCAGCAAGATGTGTCACGAGTAAATAGGTGGTTTGGTAGAGGTTCGATAATGAAGTCAGTTGGTGCGTGCATGCCTTGCATCATTGAAGATGATTTCATTGGCATTTCAGCGTAAGACAGACCGCCCGTTAGAATTTTTGCTAGCTCTAAGTTTGGTAAGTCGCCCAAGTAGCAGCGCACATCATTGGCGAATGTTTTACCCAAACGGTAATCAGATACCTGGCAGCTTAGTAGCCAGTCTTTCGCTTCTGGCACTGCTAGTGTGTCTGCTAGTAGGTCAGTAAGAAGAAGAACTTCAACACCCTGATCACGTAGCGTTTTAGTAAATGCGTCATGCTCTTTACCTGCGCGCTCAACAGCCAGTACGTCATCAAATAGTAAATCGTGACAGTTAGAGGGTGTTAGGTGAGTCAGTGCGCGTCTTGGGCGGTGAACTAGAACGCGGCGCAATTGACCTATTTCAGAACCTACATAGAACTTACTCATGATCGTCTCTCTCTTATATATTTGAATTACTTTTATCGCTAAGAGTAATTATTTATTTTCAGTGGAGAATAATGAATTATTTTATTCATATCTCTTGTCTGGAATTAATATTACGCCTGCTAGTCAGGTATTCTTAGAGATCTATCACAAATCGTTTTTTATCCCGCAGCCCTTTAAAATTAAGGATTTTAACAAACTTTATGCACTTTTAGTCATGACGATTACATTCTAAATAGTTAGCTGTTAGGGAACTTTATGCACGCTTTTTTGATGAACCTTCCTAGAATTAAAATTGTTAGGGATTATATGCAAAATAGTTTTATTGATAAGAATGTACTTAGCTTGGAAGTATGCAATGTTTCTATTTAGATATTTAATTTTGGATGTGAAATTAATTATTTATTAACAAAATAAATGCGAATAAAGCTGTTGTGGTCACACTTTATAATTGGTTTTTTTAAGCCAGTTTTCTATAAAAATAGCCTTTATTTTCCCTTTGGTTATTACAAGGTGAATAACTTTAAATATAATTAACGTTAATAAATGACTAAATATTTTTATAAACATAATGGAGAGGAATGGATTGTTTTTTATTAGCCTTAACATCAATATTAAAATGTTGATTTACGCTTTGTCGAAGGTGTCCTTGGATTGTTTAAGGTTGGCTGATGAGGTTGGCTATAGAGAGGCTTTAAATAGAGTGTGTGCAGCTCGTGAGGTTGTTTTGGGGACTGGTTCTGAGGGCGATAGCAACAAAAAAGCCGCTAAGAAAGCGGCTTTGAACGAGAAGGTGGTGTGTAGGTTTTAGATAAGCGCACCAATACTTAGTACAACGATGCAGAACACCATCAAGATTCCGATTAATGGCATCACCCATTTAACCCAGCGCACGTAAGGGACACGAGCAATCGCCAAGCCGCCCATTACCACTGCAGAGGTTGGAGTGATTAAGTTGACCAAGCCAGATGCAGATTGGTAAGCGGTGATAACAAGGTCACGACCTACGCCAGCAAAATCGGCTAATGGCGCCATGATTGGCATAGTCAGCACTGCTAGACCAGAGGTCGAAGGTACTAAGAATGACAGTAGAATTTCTAAGAAGAACATCACGTTAATGAAGACAACTGAAGAAAGGCCAGTCACCATTTGTTCTGCTGAGAAAAGAATAGTGTCGGTGATCATACCGCGGTCCATTACGACTACGATACCACGTGCGATACCTATGATAAGCGCAACGCCCAGTAGGTCTCGAGCACCGTCAATGAAGCTAGTTGTGAACTCTTCCTCGCTCATGCGAGACACAATACCGACAATAATAGTCGCAGCTAAGAACATCGCGGAGATCTCTGCCATCCACCATCCAGCAACGGATACACCGTAAATCATGACAGCGAAAGAGCCACCAAAAATGGCCAGGATCAGTTTGCGAGTCGCGGTGAACTCCAGTTTTTCACCACTTGCGTTGCCAAGGAAGTGCGCTTTGTTCTCTTCGTATTTGTCGTAAACAATCGATGTTGTTGGATCGGCTTGTACCATTCTTGCGTAGCGCATGACGTAGGCGACACAGATACCCCAACCAATAATCAGCATTCCAATACGCAGCGCGATACCGTCGGTAAATGGAATACCAGAGGCGTTGGCAGCAATAACGGTCGCGAATGGGTTAATGGTAGAGCCTAGCACCCCAATGCCCGCGCCAAGCAATACCGTCGCAGCCGCAACTAGAGGGTCAAAGCGAGCTGCCATCATTACTGGTACTAGTAATGTATAGAATGGCAGTGATTCTTCCGCCATGCCGTAGACAGTACCACCAGCGGCAAACAGTGCCATCAGTATTGGTATCATCAACTCTTCTCGCCCTTCTAAGCGGGCGGTAACGCGCTCGATGCCAGCATCAATGGCACCTGTTTTGGTTACTAGTCCTAAGAAGCCACCAATGATTAAGATGAACAGCGAAACGTCGATAGCCGCTGCTTCATAGCTATTGTGGTCGTAGAAGCCATCAATAGGCGCTAGCAGTACATCAATCACGCCTTGAGGGTTACCTTCTACCGCTTGATAGGTTCCGGTTACGGGTACTTCTCGGCCTAGCTCTTCATTCATTGCACGGTCGTATTGGCCTGCTGGAACAATCCAGGTAAGCAGCGCGACGAACGCAATCAGAATAAATAGAATGGTGTAGGCAGAAGGAAATTTAAAGTTGGCAAAGAAGCCGCCCTTTTTTTTCTCGTTTGGTATCGTTTGAGTTGTCATGGCTATCTCCTTACATCATCTTAAATAGAAGTGATGTGAATTAGCGACTAATGATTTATAGATTGTAAATACACGGACACTTATAAAGCACTCAACGATATAAAGTTGCTGACTTTAAATTAAGGTTGTTTTTATATTTACCAATCCAAATGAAGTTAGATTTAATTTAGCTGCGGTTATTTTATTCCTTACGTCAGTATTTAAGTTTGGTGCTGTTCACAAAAATAATGGCTAATGAAAGGGCTGGAAAATGGCAGAAAATTGGCAAGGTTTTTTGGTTAGTTAGCTTGGATTAATATTCGATGGGGATGACGGTAAATCAAAGGGAGATTGACTGGGTAGGCATTCCTAATTAATGGCCTGAATAATCCTGGAATTTTATTCAAACTTTATTTTTAGTTGGTTTTTGAATTTTATAACGGTTATTTGACGTGTATCAAATAACACATTGAGCAGAAAACAAAAAAGGAAGCCGAAGCTTCCTTTTCTAGTTTAGAACATTAGCGATTACTAGATGAATAGGCCGCCAAATGCGAAGCCGAGTGCAACCGCTGTACTGATTGTTACCACACCAGGAATGAAGAATGGGTGATTAAATACGTACTTACCAATACGCGTTGAGCCTGTGTCATCCATCTCAACCGCTGCCAGCAGCGTAGGGTAAGTTGGAAGTACGAACAGTGCACTTACTGCAGCAAAAGAAGCCACGGCTGTTAGTGGTGCTACGCCAATCGCTAGAGCTGCTGGCATCAGTGCAACTGTTGTTGCGCCTTGAGAGTAAAGCAGCATAGAAGCGAAGAACAAAACAAGAGCCAGCATCCATGGGTAGTCAGCCAGTAGAGCACCTGCTACGTCTTTGATCTCAGCAACGTGTGCGTTTACAAACGTTGAACCTAACCAAGCTACACCAAGTACACAAACACACGCTGTCATACCAGAGCGGAATGTTGGCGCTGAAGAAATCTTCGCAGCATCAATCTTAGTGAACATCACGATAGCCGCTGCTGCTGCTAGCATCACAGACATGATCGCTTCGTTACGACCAAGCGCTGGGTTTTCAATTAGGCCAACAGAGCTAGAGATAGCCGCTGCGTAGCAAACCACGAAACCAATCGCTGCTAGGAAGATGTACGTTGCTCTCTTCGCTGTTGGTAGAATTTCACGTTTCTCTTCTGTCGCCAGTTTGATTAGGCCTTTCTCTAGACGTTCTTGGTAAACAGGATCGTCTTTCAGTTCGCTACCCATGTAGTTAGCAACAACCGCACCAACCATACAAGCGATGAAGGTTGTTGGGATACAAACCATCAATAGCGTTAGGTAATCAACACCAAAGGGTGCCAGCATTGCTGCGAAAGCGACAACGGCAGCCGAGATTGGCGAAGCTGTGATAGCAATTTGAGAGGCGACAACTGCGATAGACAGTGGACGAGAAGGACGAACACCTTGGCCTTTCGCTACTTCTGCTATTACAGGAAGCGTAGAGAATGCTGTGTGACCAGTACCGGCCATTAGTGTCATTACAAAGGTCACAATCGGCGCGTAAAAGGTGATGCGTTCAGGGTGTTTACGCAAAAAGTTTTCTGCAATTTGTACCAACCAGTCCATACCGCCCGCAACCTGCATAGCAGCAATTGCGGTGATAACCGACATGATGATCAAGATTACGTCGATCGGGATGAAAGACTGGCTTGTTGGAACGCCAAGAATCAGTGAAAGGGCAATAACACCAGCACCACCGGCAAAACCAATACCGATACCGCCAATTCTGGCCCCCAAAAAGATAAAGAGCAGGACGACAAATAGTTCTACTGCAATCATAAGTAACACCTCATTTTAGATTTTATTATGTGAACATTCGCCGCTGGAATGTTCACATAATAGTTCTATGGTTTAGATTCTATTTCGCAAAAGTGCAACCAATAGAAACCCACAAAATTAACATGGTTAACCGTATTGGAGCCTAAAAAAGGGCTCCGTTTGGAGCCCTTTTTCGCTAACGTTATTCGTAGCGTTTTGCTTTATACTGAGGATGCATCAAATTTTCAACAGAGAAAATGTCATCAAGTTCTTCTTCGGTTAATAACCCGCGTTCTAGAACTACATCACGAACGCTTTTACCTGTTTCAGCACAGATCTTACCAACAACATCACCCTCGTGGTGGCCAATGTATGGGTTTAGGTAAGTGACGATACCGATAGAGTTAAATACGTGAGATTCACACACTTCTTTATTCACAGTAATGCCGTCTACACACTTGTCGCGTAGGTTCACACATGCGTTTGTTAGAATGTCTAGAGACTCAAACATGCTTTGTGCGATAACAGGTTCCATTACGTTCAGTTGAAGCTGACCGCCTTCTGCTGCGAAAGAAACCGTGTTGTCGTTACCTAGAACTTTAAAGCAAACTTGGTTTACAACTTCAGGCACAACTGGGTTTACTTTAGCTGGCATGATTGAAGAGCCAGCTTGCAGTTCAGGTAGGTTTAGTTCGTTAAAGCCAGTGCGTGGGCCTGAAGAAAGAAGACGTAAGTCGTTACAAATCTTAGACAGTTTAACCGCTAGGCGCTTAAGTGCACCGTGCGTCATTACGTATGCGCCACAGTCAGATGTTGCTTCGATAAGATCTTCAGCCGCTACACACTCTAAGCCCGTTACTTCTGCTAGGTGTTTCACTGCTAGGCCTTGGTAACCCGGTGCTGCGTTCAGACCAGTACCGATAGCCGTTGCGCCTAGGTTAACTTCAAGCAATAGCTTTGAAGTGTATTCTAGGTTTTTGATTTCTTCGTTGATGGTTACAGCCCAAGCGTGGAACTCTTGGCCAACCGTCATTGGAACAGCATCTTGAAGTTGAGTACGACCCATCTTCAGGATTGTGTTGAATTCTTGGCTCTTAAGCTCGAATGCACCTTTTAGGTATTCGATAGCGTCAATCAGTTTACGAACGCTGTTGTAAACTGAGATACGGAAACCAGTTGGGTAAGCACAGTTAGTTGATTGGCTGCGGTTTACATGGTCATTCGGGTTGATGAACTCATATTGGCCTTTTTCTTTGCCCATAAGTTCAAGTGCCACGTTTGCCACAACTTCGTTAGCATTCATGTTTACAGAAGTACCAGCACCACCTTGGAATACATCCGATGGGAACTGATCCATGCACTTACCAGTGTCTAGAATGAGGTCACAAGCTTCGATGATGTATTTAGCTACTTCGCTTGGGATTACACCTAACTCTTTGTTTGCTAAAGCCGCTGCTTTCTTTGTCATCACCATACCGCGAACGAATTCAGGTACATCTGAGATCGTTACATTTGAGATGTTGAAGTTTTCAACTGCGCGTAGAGTGTGGATGCCGTAGTAAGCATCAGCCGGAACATGACGTTGACCTAGTAGATCTTCTTCGAGACGAGTAGCTTGAGGAGCTTCAACTTGAGCTTCTGATAGATTAGCCATAACAGGATCCTTAGAGAATTATTCTGATTATATAGTTAGTTATTAGCCTATTCTGTGTGCAAATACTCCGTTCGCTAGAATATTGGGCTGATAAATCCGTCCTGACTTATGTGGCACATGATACTGTACTTAGCGCATAAAAATATTAAGTTGATCACCTTTTTCGGTTTTGTTTCGTCAATATTTTGCAAAGTTATTCTCGGTCAATAAACACGCTTATTTACAGGATAAATTTGAGATTGATAGGGCTTTCAGCGTAAACTGGATGTAACAAAGGAGGGCGTGTGTTTCCTATCTTATTATTACTATTTATCTTCGTACCCATCATTGAGATTGGGCTATTTATTCAAGTTGGTGGCTTCTTAGGATTGTGGCTAACTATTGCGTTGGTTTTGATTACTGCATTTGTTGGTGCATCGCTTGTTCGTAGCCAAGGCATTCAAACACTTATGTCTGTGCAAGGTCGATTACAACAAGGCGAAATGCCAGCACAACAGATTCTTGAAGGCGTGATGCTTGCGGTTGCTGGTGTATTGCTGCTGACTCCTGGCTTTATGACGGACGCACTCGGTATGTTGGTATTGCTACCAGCACCAAGAGCGATGATTGCTAAGAAAATGATGGAAAAAATGGTGGTGACCAATATGTCTGGCGGTTTCCATGCGGGTGGACAGGCTGGTTTTGGTCAGAGTCCATTTGGACAAGACCCATTCAATCGCGATCCCTCCGACCAATCAAAAGACGGCAACACCTTTGAGGGTGAATTTGAGAAGAAAGACGATGACAACGATCGTAACCGCTTAAACTAATCCGTTTTTTCTCTTCTTTGTTTTTATCTCTTCTTTATATAGAGGGAAAAACAGAAAAGGCTCTTACCTTTATCCTTCGCAAGAAAGTGATAATGGTAAGAGCCTTTTTTATTGCTAGCAGGGGGTGAGCGTTCGGTTATACCGCGCCTTCAAAGCCCATTTGTCGCCACGCTTCGAATGCAATAATAGCAACCGCGTTAGATAGGTTGAGGCTACGCGCATCTGGCATCATTGGAATACGAATGCGTTGTTCCATTGGCATGCTTTCGATGAACTCTGCAGGCAGGCCACGTGTCTCAGGGCCAAACATCAACACATCACCTTGTTGGAATTTCGCATCCACGTGGTGACCTGTGGTCTTTGTCGTGCAAGCAAAGATGCGGAAGTCACCCTCGCGTTCATTCTCTAGATACTCAAGAAAGGCTTCTAGGTTCTTGTGACGCTTAACACGCGCTAGGTCGTGGTAATCCAAGCCAGCACGACGAACTTTCTTCTCTTCAAAATCAAAGCCAAGCGGCTCAATCAGGTGCAGGTTTGCGCCGCAGTTAGCACATAGGCGGATGATGTTACCCGTATTGGGCGCAATTTCAGGTTCGTATAGAGCGATATCAAACATGTTGGTTCACAAGAATAATCAAAGATAGCCAGAGTATACGGTGGCAAGCTGAGTGAGTACAGTTCACCACCATTGGCTTACGCTTTATTCGCGAGTGCTTGTGCGTAGTTTTCAGAAACCGCATTCCAATTCACCACGTTCCACCATGCATTGATGTAATCAGGGCGACGGTTTTGGTAGCTGATGTAGTAGGCGTGTTCCCAGACATCCAGTGCAAGAATCGGCTCACCGTTGCTGGCGATGGTATCCATCCACGGGTTGTCTTGGTTTGAGGTCGAGATGATTTTCAGTTGTCCTTCTTCTACTACCAACCAAGCAAAGCCTGAACCGAAGGTATTGATTGCCGCTTGAGCGAACTGATCTTGGAATGTCTCGAAATCTCCGAAAGTACTTTGGATCGCGTCGCCAAGTTTACCTGCTGGTTCACCCCCGCCATCTTGAGCCATGCAGTTCCAATATAAAATATGGTTGTAGTAACCGCCGCCATTGTTGCGAACGGCAGGGCTGTGCTGAGAGATGTTAGCGAAGATCTCGGTCAGAGATTGCTGCTCAAGTTCACTGCCAGAAATCGCCGCAACAAACTTATCGTAGTAGGTTCTATGGTGCTTGCTGTAATGCACTTCCATCGTCTTAGCGTCAATGTAAGGTTCTAGGGCGTCGTAGGGGTAGGGTAGAGCAGGAAAAGAGTGTGACATGGTAAATCCTCCTTAATTAGAGGACTTACCATAATGATAATGGAAATCATTATCAACTGTGATCTTTGTAGGGGTATTACACTGGCAGGATAGGCAGGGTGATTTTGAGTTGTAATCCACCGAGCTGGCTACGGCTTGCAGTGATGGTTCCGCTGTGTTGACGAATCGCACTCTCTGTAATGGTTAGGCCAAGCCCTGTGCCGCCAGAGTTACGATCTCGCGCCGTTGAAACTCGGTAGAAAGGTCTAAAGATAGAATCCAGTTCGTCATCAGGCACACCATCGCCATTATCATTGACGCAAATCGTCAGCCGATCTTGGACAACATCGAATTGCACATCGACTTGGTCTTTACCGTAGTAGATAGCATTGCGCGTAATATTGTCCAAGGCACTCATCAGTAGCTTAGGGTTACCCGAAATAGAACGATCTGGGATCTCTGAAAACGTCAGTAATTTACCCATCTGTTCAGCTTCAAATTCTGCATCTTTTAAAATCTCTTCCCATAAGCTCGAAATAGGCTGAACCTCACGAGTAATATGGCTGTCGACCTGCATGCGTGATAGCGTCAGTAGCTCACTGATCATTTGCTCTAATCGCTGAGCTTCCATATCAATACGTTCTAACTCTTGGCTCTCACCCTGTTTACGAATCGCAAGAGCATTGGCCATGCGAAGGCGGGTCAATGGCGATCGTAGCTCGTGTGAGATATCTGAAAGTAGGCGTTGTTGCCCCGAAATCATCTGATTAACCGCTTCGACCATCTGGTTAAAGCTCTCACCCGCTTGTCTGAATTCTGAGGTGCCTTTTTCGAGTGTGGGATCGACCTCAAACTGACCTTTCGCCACACGTTGTGCTGCGCGTTCAAGCCTACGAGCAGGTTGGCTCAATGCCCAAGCTAACCATAATAGCAGTGGGGTACTTGCTAGCATTACCGCAAGCAATAACTGTAAAGGTCTATCAAATAAGCGCAGCAAAAATGGAGGAGGTTGGTTCCATTTTACTCCGGCATACATCAGTAATTCTTCTCCAGCGAGTGTGATAGGGACTGGCCCTGCTACCATGTAATGTCCGTATAACTTTTGCTTGGGTAATTCAGGGTTATCTATCGAGGTAACAAAATTACGAATCGCTTTAAGTTTGTAATTTGAGTGTCTTTTCGATGTAAGGACCGCGCCTTCAAGGTCGGTTAGGTAAAGACGAGCACGAGAATCCTTGCGGCTACGCGGTGCCTCAAGTTGGAACACTATTTTTCCCAGGTTAGATTCTTTGGCGTAGCGCTTTTCTGTGAATTTAGCGATACGTTCGAGTTTATCGAGATGATCGGCAGGCACATCGCGCGCCACTCGCGGGTCTAAATGGGGAAGTGACAGTACCGACAAAAGCACCAGTAACATGGTGAACCAAAAGATAGCAAAGATACGTCCATATAAGCTGGTGATTTTAGGGATACGCATTAATCTTCCTCTACCAATAAGTAACCACGGCCTCGTAAGGTTTTGATGCGAGATTTACCGTCACTGCGTTCTGGAATTTTTTTACGCAGGTTGGATATGTGCATGTCTATCGCACGGTCAAATGCTGCAAGCCTTTTACCCAGAACATCCAAACTCAACGCTTCCTTGGTGATCACTTGCCCTGGGTTCTGGATTAGGTGACTCAGCAAAGCGAACTCGGTGGTGGTAAGATCGATAAGCTGGCCATTACAATAAGCTTCTTGCTTGCCGGGGAACACTTCAATGTCTTGATATTGAATCTTATCACTGGCTGCTTTAGGAGCGGTGTTGATCTGCGTTCTACGTAAGATGGCACGAATACGAGCGAGCAGCTCTCGGTCACTGAAAGGCTTTGGCAAGTAATCATCTGCGCCAAGCTCAAGGCCAATAACACGGTCGATCTCTTCACCTTTAGCTGTCAGCATCAGTACTGGCGTTTCCCAATTTTCTCTTAGTTTCTTTAGCGTTTCCATACCGTTAAGGCGCGGCATCATCACGTCCAAAAGAATCAAATCTATCTCATCATTGATAGCTTCCAACCCCGCATAGCCGTCGTTGGCTTCGGAAACAGTGAATCCCTCAAAGCTCAGTATGTCTTTAAGTAAGCCGGTTAGCTCGGTGTCGTCATCAATAAGAAGAATGTTCGCCATTGGGAAGCCTTAATCAGTTGTTTATAGGTTAATAATACTGCTAATTATTCGTCAACTTTCACTCTTTACGATTCTTTACGCTTTCTAAACGTCGCTTTACGAGGGAAAGACTAATCTATATCTAAGCGCTGAAAACAAACGCAACA